>PLLP01000015.1 GCA_003141315.1 Phycisphaerales bacterium | reverse complement strand
GCCACCAACAGCGAAAGGAGCATGGAGGAGATGACGGTCACGGAAAACTGGCGGTAGATGACGCCGGTGGAGCCACCGAAAAACGCCATGGGAGCAAAGACAGCCGAGAGCACCAACCCGATGCCAATCAACGCGCTGGTGATTTGGTCCATCGACTTGCGAGTAGCCTCCATAGGTGAAAGGCCTTCCTCGCTCATGATTCGTTCCACGTTCTCCACCACTACAATAGCGTCGTCCACCAGGAGGCCGATGGCCAGCACCATAGCGAACATCGTCAGCATGTTGATGGAGAATCCGAAAAGCCCCAGTATGGCGAAAGTTCCCAGCAGCACCACCGGCACCGCTATAGTCGGGATTAAAGTCGCCCGCATATTTCCCATAAACAAATACATCACCAAAAAAACCAGCAGGATTGCCTCAAAAAGGGTTTTGACAACCTCTTCGATAGCCACCCTGACGAAAGGTGTAGTATCATAAGGATAGACAACCTTCATTCCAACAGGGAAAAAGCTGCTCATCTCTTTCATTTTTGCCCTGATACTGTCCGCTATTTTCAGGGCGTTTGCGCCTGCCGCCTGCCTTATGGCCAGCATGGCGGAAGGCTTGCCGTTGAAAGATGCTTCGGTATCGTAGAATTCGGTTCCGAGTTCAGTCCGCCCCACATCTTTTACCCGCACAATGGACCCATCCGGGTTTGTGCGAAGAGGAATGTCGGCAAACTCCTCGGGAGTCTTGAGCATACTCTGAACAATGATGCTGGCATTCAGACGTTGGCCTTTCACTGCCGGCACACCGCCGAACTGGCCCGCAGACACTTCAACGTTGTAGGCCCGCATCGCCGTGATGACATCTTGAATCGTTATCTTGTAATCGGTGAGCTTGTCTGGATTAAGCCAGACCCGCATAGAATACTGGCTGCCGAATATCTCCACCTCTCCCACTCCCGGCACCCGCGAAAGCACCTTCTCCAGGTTGGATGCCGCATAGTCCTGCAAGTCATGCCCATTCATGCTGCCATCTTCCGATATCAAACCCACGATCAATAAATAGTTTCGGGTGGACTTACTCACCTTAACGCCTTGGCTCTGCACTACCTCCGGCAGGCTCGCCATGGCGAGTTGGAGTTTGTTTTGCACTTGTGCCCAGGCCAAGTCCGCATCGGTCCCCGGAGCAAAGGTCAATTCAACGCGGGAAGAACCGGACGAATCACTGCTCGCGGACAGATACAGCATCTTGTCAAAGCCGGTCATCTTCTGCTCGATAATCTGAGTCACGCTGTTTTCAACGGTCTCCGCTGAACCCCCCGGATAGAAGGCGGTAATGGCAATGGATGGCGGAGCGATGGGGGGATACTGGGATATGGGCAGATTGTAGATCGCCAGACACCCCGCCGCCATCATTATGATGGCAATGACCCATGCGAAAACCGGACGATCCAGAAAAAATTTAGATAGCATTATGCGCCTCCGTTAATTCGATTTTTCAACCGGTTGGACCGTCTTGGCGGCATCAGGACTGTCCTTTCGACCGGCATCGAACGGGACAACCTTTACAGAAGCACCGGGCCTCACTTTTTGAACACCCTCGACGATCACCCGATCGCCGGGTTTAAGACCTGATGAGACGAGCCATTTGTCGCCAATGGCACGATCGAGCGTGAGCATCCGCTGCTGGGCCTTGCCTTCAGCATCCACGATTAGCGCGACGGGATTCCCTTTTGGGTTGCGGGAGATTCCCTGCTGCGGGACAAGGATCGCCTGCTCGTTCACTCCTTCCTCAATGACGGCATGCGCATACATGCCCGGCAGCAGCATCTGCTCCGGGTTCGGAAATATCATCCGAAGGATAAACGATCCGGTACTGGGATCAACGGTGACATCGGAAAATTTCAGGGTGCCATCCAATGGATACGGAGTGCCGTCTTCAAGAATCAGCGTCACCTTTGCCTGGTCGGCGACATTGCGTTTAAGATTACCGCTGGCTATGTTTCGCTTCAGGCGCAACAGATTGGCGATGGACTGTGTTACATCGACATAAACGGGATCAAGCTGCTGAATGGTTGCCAGTGCTGCGGGCTGATACGCTGTTACCAAAGCACCATCTGTCACATTAGACCTGCCGATGCGTCCTGAAATAGGAGCAGTAACACGGGTGTATCCGAGATTGATGTTAGCCGTTTTAACCATTGCCTGCCAATACTGAATATCGGCTTTTACCTGCATCAGGGAGCTTGTCGCATCATCATAATCCTGCTGGCTTACTGCTTTATCAGCAAGCAAATCCTTGTATCGCTCGACCCTTAACTGAATCGAAGCAAGGCTGGCTTCAGCCTTGCTGAGAGCTGCCTTTGCGTTGTCGAGCGCTGCCTGAAACGGAGCCGGGTCAATCTGATAAAGCACCTGGCCTGCATTGACATCTGCCCCTTCTGTGAACAGGCGTTTTTGGATGATGCCATTGACCTGCGGCCGGATTTCCGCAACAAGGTAAGCAGAGGTTCGGCCCGGCAATTCGGTAGTCAGCTCAACCCGCTGGGGCTGAAGTGTTACCGTAACCACTTCGGGAACGGCAGGCGGCGCAGATTGCTGTTTGCGGCAGCCGGCCAACAAAAGGCTGCACAACAAACCTGTCGAAAGAAAAACCACCCCGATATTAAGTTTTATACGGGACTGTATGAAAAGCATTATAGTTCGATTCCGAGTCATAGGTTACCCTTTGAAAAAAATATCAAAAAATTTCTCAATTATACTCAATCCTTCACCGGCACCGCCAGCGTTCCCATCGCCTTCTGCAAATCTAATTTGGCGACATTATGCGTATATATCGACTGGTAATAATTTACTTTCGCCTGCGTAAGGGCCGACTGGGCGTCTATCATTTCAACCTGCGTATTCGTCCCCTCCTTATAGCCGACCTCCGCCAGCCGCAGGCCCTCTTTTGCCCTGGTCAAATTAAGCTTTTGTGAGTCCACAAATTCCGCCGCATCCTCAATGCTCAAAATCGCTTTTGTAATTTCAAAAATGGCAGTCTCCTCGCTGTCTATCAAATCTATCTGTGCCTGTTTGAGCCTGGCCTTCTGCGCTATTACATCTCCTTCACGCCCGAAACCGTCAAATAACGGCAGCGTCACCGCACCGCCTGCCGACCAGATATTGCCCCAGTCTATCAGCATTGGATTATGCGGGTCGGGTTTCGTTCTCCCCATCTCGTAATAAGCACCCACCACGGGCAAATACCTGCTCTTCGAGATATTCAGTGTCTCTTTTGCGTATTTAATGCCAAACTCTCTGCTGAATAAATCAGGCCTGTTTTTAAATGCGACCTGCACAGCCTCCTCGCGTTTCATATCTGAAGACTCGTACACAAACTCATCTATAATCACGATATCGCTATCCTGCGAGACCCCCATAACCTTCAGCAAGTTGGTCCTCGCGATATCTATAGCGTTTTTGTTTTTCAATAAATCCGCCTGAAAATTCGACAATTCCACTTCCGCCCTCAATACGTCAAAATCCGATGCCACGCCCTGCTCCCGCTTTTGCTTGACGTTATCGAGATGCACCTGCGATGACCGCACCGCATCGTTGCTTATCTCCAGCAGATGCTTGTTCAGCATCACGTCATAATACGCATGCTCCGCCGCATACAGGACATCCTGCGTTGTCGCCCGCACGGTCTGGTCGGTCATAAGCCGAAACAACCTGGCAGCATTCATTTTTGCGATTATGGCCCCGCCCGCAAATATCGGCTGGTCAACACGCAGTTTCATCGAATAATTGTCAACGTCACCTAACGTGAAAGGCCCGATGGATTGAACCTTGTCCTGCCGCACATAACCTGCCGATATTCCTACCGTCGGCAGCATCGCGGAATACGAACCCATCTCCTGGCCGCGGGCAATTTCTCTATCCTGTGCAACACGCTGAAGCGTCTTATTGTTCACAAGCGTAAGCTTTATGCAGTCCTGCAGGCTGAGCTGGCCGCTTATAATCGGCTGCGCTTTATCATTTCTTTCCTTTCGGCCTTTCCACTGATTATAAGCCGTTTCTCTCGATAGGCTCGCATCGTTGTAATAATCATCGCTGCCTGTGCAGCCCGGCAAGGACAAAATCGCAGCCCCCAGGATAATTACAATCGTTTTGCTCTTTATCGCTTTCATATCTTTCCCCTGTGAAATTTTTCCTTTTTGCTATTCTCTCTTTCTTTTTGCTGGTTTCTCAAACCGGCTTTGTCTTTACCACAGCCTGTATCCCCGCTGCGGAAAAATTAACAGCATGTTCAACCATACGATTAAGGTCAAACGGCACCTTTATCGCTCTGTCACGCTCAATAAATTCCGTAAAGCGAACGATGTGTATAAGCTGCCCGACAATCGATATTATAGACAGGGCTGAATCCTCATCGCTTATGGCCGGGCAAACCTTCCTGATGGCATCCTGCATTACCTTTTGAACCGGCAGCATCATATCATCATAAAAAAGGGTCGGCGATAAATGCGGGTCCAGCATCTCCCTCGACATCAAAGTCACCAATCGGCTGGTTTTGTTTTTGCCGACCAGCGGCTCAACAAAAGCCGTCGCATAAGACCTGAGCAGGTTATGCAAAGTAATGCTGCCGGCGGGCCCTGACATCACTTTGTTTATAGCGGCGATGTGATTATCCCTCAGCCGGCTAAAATGCTGTTTGAATATCTGGAGATAAAGTTTTTCCTTGCTGCCGAAATGATAATTGACGGCGGCGACGTTGCAATCGGCTTTGGCGGTAATGTCGCGGATTGATGTGCCGGCGAAGCCTTTCTGACAGAAAAGCTCCTCTGCGGCGTCCAAAAGCCTGTTTTCAACATCCTTATCTGCGATATTTACAGTGTTTTTTAATAAATTACTCGTATCAGTCATAATAGATTCCTTAAAACAGTTGTATTAAACGGCAGTATAAAACATCTGTTGGGTAATGTCAAGAATAATTTAGCCACAAAGACACCAAGGCACAAAGAAACATAATTAACCACAGATTTCACGGATTAATCCGCCTTCGGTCCGCCCAGGCGGATTCGCCACAGGCGAACCTGTGGCGGACTAAAAACTGACGACTAATTTAGACACGGATTAACACTGATTAACGCGGATTCTCTTCCGCTAACTAAATATCGAAGATCCGCCATTCGTGTGGCGGGTCGAAGATCCGCCGTCCTTTTGGCGGACTGGATACTAAATACTAAAAACTAATTTGACAAGGCCTGATAATGTGGTATAATGGAGCAACACATACAAAAGATTAGAAAATCTTTAGGCCCCAGACTAAGACAACTAACCTTTGCAGTTTTTTTATTGGAGATTTTACGTAAAGGATTGACCATGGGAAAAATGCTTAAAACATCAGCGATTAACCGGAGATGTATGTACCCGGACTGCACGAACCTCCTGAGTATCTATAACCATGAGGATTACTGCCATATACACAGGGAAATGATGATTCCTCGCTGGGACCAGCTTCCGCAGGGACAAAAACCCAAGCTTTTATTGCATCATAAGGCGTAAGTCCGCCTTCGGCGGATTCGCCAAAGGCGAACCCTCAAAACTAAATATTGCAGATCCGCTCCGCCTTCGGCGGACCTTCGGCATACAGAGAGAAAAAAATTAACCACAGATTAACGCAGATTGACACAGATTTTTAAACCACGAAGAATACAGAGGGCACAAAAAGAAAATTAGACACGGATTGACACGGATTAACACAGATTTACACGGATTCTCTTCCGCTAACTAAATACTAACGACTAAATACTGACGACTACTTTTCCCCGGCAGATTAAGGTTTGGTTATTCCAAATAGGCAAACGTCCCTAATAAATCTATAAATCATGTGGGAAAATCCCGAGTTTTTAAGCTATCCTCGAGCTTTTACAGTAAAAAACCGACTTTTTCAACACCCGCACTGGCTCCATTTTCCCGTCCCCCTTCCCCTGCAAAATGATGCATACACAAACATATTATAACGCATACTAAATCATTATAAACATTATAACTACTGTATATTAAAATAGTTATATATGCCTATTTATATGTTATGATATTCTATGCGTTATTTTATCGCTGGCAGGACCTTTGTCCACACATATATATAAATGAATGGCACTAAATATGTATAGGCGAATAGATGTGTCAGAATCGATACATTCAATATATGGCTACCATCCTACCGTAAAAGTGGCCATTTATGGCCATATAGAATGACACAACTCTTTACACTATGGTATTGTGGTAGAATGGGTGTATAGAAGCCAACATAATATGTGGATATATAGCAGTGGCATACGAGTATATCTATTTGTAAGTACAGTAGATAGGATATAGTATTTAATTATACCATATATTGGTTGACAATATCACTCATATATTGGTGTGGAAAAATATGATAAATATTCTAAAATGTTACCATTATTCTCTTGACACAAACATAAAGGTATGCAAAAATTACCGTGAAAATAAAAATTGTATTATGTGTTTATTGAAAGGATTAAACCATGGCTGTTGAGAAAGATGCTTTTGAAGTTAAGTTGTTTGCCAAAGGTCAGCAAGTAGCAACGTCGACAGACGTCAAATTATGGCAAGGTGTACTCGCTGCCATCAGCCGAAGTGGTGAAGAAGGCTCTGTGGTTAGCAGTGGATTCTTATCTGGTAGTCTGCTTACTGATGCAGGACAAATCGACGACCCGGTCGTAAAGCTTGCGAAAGAGATCGGCATCGATGTGTCAATGCTACAAGGCGCTTGTGAACCACAAAAAGAGGAGCCTTATCTTCATCTTGATATGCATTGTTGGGGGGAATGGGCGAATAACATACCCGAACGGGGTCCAGCTTCCGTGAGTACAACTGCGCTGGCTTCAACATTATTGTGTTTGTGGTTTCGTTCAGCTGGATTGGGGAATCCAACATTACAACAGAGTCAAAATATTTTATCAGCTATCGGTGTAGAAGGGAAAAATCCTGCTCGTTCGATCAAGAACTGCAAATGGCTTCAACTTCGAGGTGAACAAACTCTACAATTAAACCCTTCAGCGATTAAGCAAGCCATTGAAACTGCGAGGGCTTTCTGTGAAAAGCGGGTACCTAAGTACGAATCGGAATAACGGATTATCAGGAGAACTGTACAAATTTTTTAAGGACATTTCCAATGGAAAAAGAAATACAACTCATTCAAGAACAATTGACGCAACATGAATTGCGTATCCAAAAGTTGGAGAGTGCATTAGTCTCTAATGTGGGAAACGAAACTTATAAAACGCCGACAAGAAAGAAATTATCCCTTAGGGAGTTTCTACACGAGGTGAAACCGACTTCTATCGTACAAAAAATACTCGCTGTTGGTTACTATCTTGAGATACATCAGGGATTCCACAGTTTTAACCTAAAAGATATAAGCCATGCTTTCATATCTGCAAAGGAACCGCCACCATCTAACATTGCTGCGTTTATAAATCAGAACATCTATAACAGGCACATTATGCAAGCTGAAGCGAAGAAAGATAATTTGAAGGCTTATGTCTTGACTGCACCCGGCGAAGCTTTCGTTGATAATTGCTTTGCTAAGAGCAAGTCGTAGGAGAAATGAATAATGGACAATATAGTAGATAAGTTTCTGAAGGTGGTAACAGACGACCTTCCAGATTTCTACAGCTTGATCTTGCCATTGGACATGGCCCTCTGGGTTCTTCTTGTCGGAAAAGACAAACTTGGAATAACACAAATATCGGCTGATGATATTTCTGACGTTCTGGTACAAGCCAAGGAGAGAAGCGTATCTTCTAGAGCCATCACCAATGCTTTCAACCGTTGCGGAAAAAAGGTGCATATTCATGATTTGGGTTCAAAAACCTATTATGAAATCATGAAAGAGGGGAGAGATCATTTGATGCGTCGCGAAATCAAGGGAAATCTTCAGCTGTACTATTTCGAACCCGGGAAGCCATATAAAAATAAGAGCGTTTTGAGAGAGAAAGTTTTCCCTTCATTAGGTGGACCTTTGAAAGTTGTCGACCCCTATTGCAGTATTAGAACCTTGGACTTGATAAAAATCACAAGCTCACAAAAAATACAACTATTGACTCGACTGGCAAATCTTAATAATAAGAAGAAAGAGGAAGAGTTCATTAGGGAATTTGCTGAATTCAAAATCGAACATCCAAACGTGGAGATTAGGAACTGGACAAAATCGGAACTGCACGACAGGTACATTCTCTCGACAAGTTTTCTTGTTATTCTTGGACAGAGTATAAAGGACATAGGAACAAAAGAATCCTTCGCGGTAGTGTTTGCGCAACAAAACTTCAAGAATATATTTGACGATATCCTAAGTGCTTTCAATAGGAGATGGCAAGACGCAGAATTAATATGAGAAATAATCGACTCCGACTCAGGTTCGGAGTTTAAACTTTGAAGGAGAAGCCGCAGGAAGAACAAGTCAAATGCTCATCGGAGGTGCGGGGGTATTTTCGGCAGGAAAGCGACCGAAGGCGATAGACTTTGCATAAGGCTAAGCCGTCCTTATCGAAGGCTAAAAAGGGGCATTTTTTGGGCAGTTTGCAGCAGGCGCCGCAACGCCTGCAGGAGCCGATGCGGGCTTGCGAAATGGGGAAAATCGCTGTAAAAAAGCGGAGGCCTTTGGCAGACCAGGTGTTTTTCGAGACAATTTTTTTACCATTTTCGGGCATAGTGCGTAGAATATACTAAATTCGCGGTTTAATGCAATAAAAAAGGCGGCGAAACCGTCTGTAATGTCGAAAGATAATGTATGCCAGAAAAGGATTTAGGTCAGATAATAGCCGGCTGCAGAAGAGCGGATGAAGCAAGTTTCTCGCAGCTGATTGATATTTACAGCGGCAGGATGTATGGATATTTTTACCGGCTGACGGGCAGCAGGGATATTAGCGACGAGCTATTAAGCGAGCTCTTTGTAAAGTTAGTGGAGAGAATCGGGCAGTACCGCGGGGGCAGTTTCAACAGCTGGATTTTCAGGGTGGCGTCGAATATTTTTTACGACCACCTGCGGGATAAGCAACGGCAGCAGGGATTGATCGAGGCGCACGTCAAAAGATTAGAAGAAGACGAAAGATTGGCAGGCGCTGATGACGGCGGCGAGCAATCGGACCAGATGCAAAAGCAGCTCGGCAGAATAGACGAAGAGACGCGGGAATTGATTATGTTTCGTTATTATTCGGATATGAGTTTTAAGGAGATTGCGGAGATGCGGAGTGAGCCGATAGGTACGACGATATCGAAAGTTCACAGGGGATTGAAAAAATTGCGGGAACTGATGGAATAAAAAAGGTGTGAAAAGTAAGAAAGGTTTGAAAAGTGAGAAGGGTTTGAAAAGTGAGAAGGGTATGAAGGGTGTGAAAGTAAGAAGGTGTGAAGGGTGAGAAAAGTTTGAAAGGTGTTAAAGGAATAGGGTTTAGGGAATAGAAAAATGGATACACAAAATAACAAAGAAACAAGAGAAGAACTGCGGAAGCTGCTGGAGAAGCTCTACGACCAGGCGGCGGCGAGGCAGGCAGCAGAAGATATAGAGGCGGGCGAAAAGCTTTTGCGAAGCAATCCTGTGCTGGAGCCGGCAGAAGCCGTAAAGTGGCGGATAAAGATGACGGTTGGGGCGGCACTGCGAGCCAAGAAACTGAAACGATCTAAGAGCAGGGTTTATCGGGCGCTGGCAACGGCGGCAGTAATAGTAATTACGATGGCGGTAAGCACGAAGATACTCGAAAATGGCTCGACTACGATGAGTGCAGGGCAGCGATTAGTGGCAGTAGATACCGGTGCGGGCGGGGTAATGGATGCGAAGGCGGCAGTGCTTTCGGATGAGGTGACGCAGGCAGAAAATCAGCTCTCGGCTATACGATTCGGACAAGCGAGCGACAAAGGACTGAATGGAGCCGATGAGCTTGAGACTGAATATATAACAATTGCCAGTGATTTTTGGAAAGGTGAATAAAATGAAGAAAGCAAACGGATTTGACAAGTTTGCCAAAGAATGGACGCTTGTGATTGCGGTTTTTGTTCTAACGGCAGCGATGGTGTCGTACTGCACAGCGGCGGATTCGACAGGCTCACCGCAGGCGGATAAGGCCCCTTCGACTGGTTCGACAAGCTCACCACAAGCAAGCTCAGGGCAAGCAGGTTCGACGCCGACAAATACCAAGCCGGCGGTTGCGGCAAAGGCCGACGCGAACAAGACACCTCCCGAAGAGGCATTTGAGATGCCAAAGGAATTTATCGATAGAGTAATGGCAGGTATAAAAGATAGAGACCCAAACAAGGCCAAAGAACTGGAGGCCTTACGAGATAAAGACCCGGCCAAATTCAGAGAAGAGCTTGGGGCAATGATGCGCGAGCGTATGAGGGAAAGAGGATTTGGTCCAGGCGCTATGGGCGGTGGACCGGATGGGGCAAGACAGGGTGGACCTAGCGATATGAGCGGCGGGCCAGGCGGACCGGGACCAGGGGGACAAGGCGGGCCAGGCAGACCGGGAGAACAGGGACCTGGATTCAGGGATTTCCAGGAAAGGGTTGATGAGTTCGTAAAATGGGTTAAGGAAAATTATCCAGATGAGGCAAAAAAGCTCGAGGAGCTTAAGAACGATAAGGATTTGTATGAAAGGCAGATGCGCCTGCTCGGAAGAAAATACGGATGGCTATACCACCAGATTCAGGAAAATCCGCAACTCGGTGCAGTTCTCAAAGAAGATATGGAGCTCGTCAAGGAACGGGGCGATATTTTGAAACAAATAAATGAAGCAATAAGCGATACAGACAAGGCGAGGTTGACAGCCAACCTGGAAAAGATAGTTGGCGAAAGGTATGATTTGATAATTAAGAGAACACAGATAGAGTATGAGCAGCTCGGCAAGAGGATAGAAGAACTGAAAAAGCAGGTAGAAGAAAGCAGGGCAAACGTGGAAAAGTGGAAGAATGAGGCCTATAAGAAAAACGAAGTAAAGAACCAGGTCAAAAAACTCCTGGAGGACGGGCCGAAATTCAGATGGCAACAATAAAAATAGTTAAGAGCTAAAAGTTAAAAACTGCGGAATGGCTCACAATGTTTTGTGGGCCATTTTTTATTTTAAGGCTTGTCGTCAGGATGCGGGGCATCGGGCGGCAAAGGAAAATTCGGATTTTCATCGTCGTCGGTTTTCCAGCGGTCAGACTCGTCGAGGTCATCAATCTCGCGTTTCATATATTTGAAGATTTTATCCTGCAGAGGAGCGAGCTTCTGCTGCGAGAGGAGCATCGAGTTATAACTTGCCAGGAGCATATCAAGCCGGATAAGCTGCCACTTGGCGATGCATTCGGTTTCCTTTATGTTCGAGAACGGGTCGCAGGAAAAGGATTTTCTGCCATCCGGGGTGGTATGAAAAAATTCGCAATCTTTACATTGAATCATTTTTAAGCCCAGCATATAAAAAAAGAGTTTTTCTTTACGTTTAACGAACGATTGGTATAATAATTATATGATTTATCTGTGTGAAAGTAATTGATAATAATAAAATGTTCGATTTTTTGAGGTATCCGCCACAAAAACGGCGGGTAAAAATGAATGACGAAAGCAAGGCGAAGACGTAAAGTAGGCAGTAAAAAGAGGCACGTACGCTGGAAATTACGGCATAAAGTCCGTGGCTAAGGCGTGCTGCGGACAGCAGGAAGGCTATCCGGCCCTGTCCAGCCAGGAAATATGGAAGTTTGTTTGCTTACGGATGAGAAACAAACACATTGGCGATAATGCGCCGGCGAAAAACCGATAACGGTTCGGCCCACCACAAGAATGGCGGGTCTTTGACCCACCAAAAAGACGGCGGGTCTTCGATCCACCAAAAGGATGGCGGGTCTTCGACAGGCTCACCACAAAATGAACCAATTCAAAATTACCTTCAGACCTGCGGGCAAATTCGCAATACAAACGAAGGACAAAACGGTCGCTATTGAGGAAGGAACAAGCATACTTGAGGCTGCGAGGCGGGGCAATATTGCCATAAACAGCGTCTGCGGAGGCAACGGCATCTGCGGCAAATGTGCCGTTTTAGTCGGCCAAGAGGAGACAGAGGTTTTAGCCTGCCAATACAAAATCAAGTCAGATTTGGCAGTTAAGATTCCGGAATATTCTGACAATCCGGATTTGAAGATTCTTGTGGACGGAATACATACCAGCGGTTCGATCCGCCATACGTATGGCGGACTCACCGCAGGCAGAAAAATTGAGCCTGATATATATAAAAAATATCTCAAAATCGCCAAAGAGGGAAGGATATTCGGGCTGGCAGCGGACATCGGGACGACGACCGTCGTTGTCAAACTAATAGATATGAAAAGCGGAAATTGTATAGGAACAGAGTCGGCCTTAAACCCGCAGAGTTTTTTCGGGGATGATGTAATAAGCAGGATAAGTTATGCAGGCACGAGAGACGGCCTGTCGGAACTCGGCGAAATTATAAAGAGTTGCTTAAATGAACTTATAGGCAGACTCTGCAAAAAAAGCAAAGTGGACCGCAGGGAGATTTACGAGGCGAGCATAGTCGGCAATACAACAATGAATCACCTCTTTTTGAAGATGGCGGTTAAGGGCTTGGGGCGGGCGCCATACGAAGCGTATAATGTAAAGGCACAAAAGTTGTATCCCTCAGAGGCAGGGATACAGATAAATCCGCACGGAAATATTTATACAGTCGCAAATATAGCGAGCTTTTTGGGTTCGGATACGACTGCGGCGGCACTGGCGGCAGGAATGGGGGAGACAGAAAAGACGACATTGCTGGTAGATATCGGCACGAATGGAGAGGTTGTTTTGGGAAACAAGGACAGACTGCTTGCAACAAGCTGCGCCGCGGGTCCCGCATTCGAGGGGGCAAGGATAAGCAGAGGAAGCAGAGCCGTCAAAGGGGCGATAGAGGCTGTTGAGTGGGACGGAAAAGATTTAACAGTAAAAGTAATAGGTTCATCTTCGGTGAGCGAGGCGAGGTCAATATGCGGCAGCGGACTTATCGACGCAGTTGCGGTATTGGTTGAACTGGGGATTATAGATTCGACAGGCAGGATTGTGAAAAAGAAAGGATTATCAGAAGGTCTGTCGTCCCGGATTACAGAAGAGGATGGGCAGCCGGCGGTTTTGATTGCCAAAGGAGAGAAGGAGATTTTGCTTACGCAAAAGGATGTAAGGCAGGTTCAGCTCGCCAAGGCGGCAATTTCCGCTGGGATAAAAATACTGCAGAGTAAACTGGGGCTGAATGCTAAGGATATAGAGCAGGTGCTTCTGGCCGGGGCGTTTGGAAATTTTACAAGGAAGGAAAGTGCGATGCGGATTGGGCTGTTGCCGGAATTACCTGTGGAACGAATCCACTTTATCGGCAATGCCGCGTGCAGCGGGGCTGAAATAATTCTTTTGAGCGACAAGGAACGCATCCTGTCGAGCGAACTTGCCGGCAGGATAGAATACATAGAGTTGGCAAGAGAAACAGATTTTGAAGCTGTATTTTCGAGAGAGATGCACTTCTGAAAACAGAGGAAGATTAACGCTGAATTTAAGAAATTCGAAGCACGAAATCCGAAACAATATCAAAATTTAAATGACCGAAACGCCTCCCGATTTCAGAACATACCAGGATATGTGAGAGGGGTAATTTCAAGGATTCAAAACGGGGGTTTTTTGGATTGTTCGAGGTGGGTGGCTTTTCTGAGGGTGCGTTTTTCCTTCGAGGAAAGGCTGTGCAGCCCCTCGTCGTGGACCTTCTGGAGGATTCGGTCAAGCTCGGCCTGGAGCTTCTGCTCGGAAGCGAGTGTCTTTTTCCAGTGAGAGGCCTTCAATATTAGAGTGGCCTTTGTAAAAAGAGGAGCGGAGAGGCAATAAGCTACCCCTGCGAACATACCTGCCAGATGCGCCGCCTCGCCACCAGCGTTGGGACCTTTGGTAAGGACACTGACAAGAAACATAACAGCAAAACCAATTGCGGCCAGCCTGATAGGAACGGGAAAGAGAAAAACAAAGACGACAAAATTCGGAAAGAGAATCGCGCAGGCAGCGAGCAATCCGAGAATGGAGCCGGAAGCGCCAATCATAGGCAGAGCGGGAAGAAAGCCAACGGCCACAAGAAAAGTATAAAACAGCCCCCCTGCTGCGCCGCAGGCAAGATAAAATGTGAGAAATTTTCGCTGGCCCCAGTGCGTTTCGAGAGCCGGGCCGAGAAAGAACAGGGCTAACATATTAAAAAATATGTGCATGAGGTCGCCGTGCAGGAATTGATAAGTAAAAAGCCGCCACAGCTGGAGGCCGGCGGCAAAAGAATACGGTAAAACGGAAAACCAAAAGTCAAAAAAGTTAACCTTGTTATTAGGAGAACCGTTCGGAATGAGAATATTGTTGGGCAGAAATAAGCCGGTAAGAAAGACGACGAAGTTCGCAATAATTAGCCATTTTACGACTTGTGTAAGCTTGGGCAGGCCGAACCGCATCTGGGGCATCCCTGTATATTGGGATTGCTCCCTGGAATCGTCCTGAGTGTAATCTCTGTCGTAAAGGCCCATACTTTAATAAATCCGAAATACGAATACGCCAAAGGCGTACGCTACGGCGTATCGAAATCCAAAACTCTTGTCACCACCGAGAATGCAAAGGCGGCAGAATCAACGGATACTATTATATTATCGGCAAAATCATTCAAGGCAAAAAGAAAGAATGAAAAATTAAGAACGGTTTTTTCCCGCCGCAATCCGCCGAAAAACGACCAGGAGCATCAGGCCGAATAAAAACATGTAAATAGCAAGGTTCTGTGAGATGGTCCCGCCCTTGTAGATTGCCCACCAGCCGTATTCGAAGGGATTATCGTCCCGAAGGAACTCGATGAGAAAACGACCGATACCATAAAGAACAAACATCAGGGCAAAACATGAGCCAGGGGCGGAAAGGAATTTTGGGCCGGATTTGGCGAGAGCGATTTTTTTGTTTCGCCGCCAGAGCAGGTAAAGCAAAAGCGAAAGCGAGGCGGCGGCAGCGGAAGAATAAAGCTGTGTCGGATGAACGGGCAGGCAGCGGTATTGACCTGATTTGACAAGATTTTTTTGCTGGTCGGTCAACAGGTCATACGGTTTTAAGCCCGAATTATAAATTCCATTTTTACCATTAAAGCCGAAAAAATCGGCGGGCAAATTAATGTAAGGCTGAGGACGATTGCGATTGAGGTCTGGATAAACCTGGCTGTAATAAGCATCGGAGGCATAAGGGAAATGAACAGCCCAGGGGACATCGGCGGGTTTCCCGAAGCAGCAGCCGGAAAAAAAACATCCGATTCTGCCGATAGCCAGTGCGAGCATCAGGGCAACGGCAATGATATCGAAATATTTTCTGACGGGCAGCTTGTGGTATCGCAGATAAAGCAAAATAGCGACAAGAGCAAGCAGGCCGCCGAGCTGCTCAAGGCCGCCATCCCATAAGGCAAAAACGGAAGGGAGATTATCCCTGAATTTGTCCCAGTAATGAAAGACGTAAAAGAGACGGGCGCCTGCGACGCCTGCGATAAGGGCGTAAAGAGCGGCGTTGGTAATCATCCTCGGGTCAGGCGTGATATCCCGCGAGAGCCTCCTGATAAGCGAGATGGCCGACAAAAAGGCAATGACGAGCATCATACCGTAAGAATATACGGTTATGTGGGTATAAGGTATTGTGAACAGATTAGGAAACATAAAAAAATTTCAAATTTAAGATGTCAATTGACTTTTCCAGATTTTCGAGATATTGGCTGTTGTCGATTGGCACCGGATTTTATTATTTTATTTTTATCGCCGAGGATTAAGACTTTGGGCTTATGTTTTTTTGCCTCTTCAGGGGTGTAGAAGGCAAAGTTGAGAATAATAACGGTATCGTTCGGATTGATAAGGCGGGCGGCGGCGCCGAGGACTTCGATTTTACCGGAGCGTGCAGGTGCAGGAATAACATAAGTCTGAACCCTGGAGCCGGTGGTGATGTCGGCGACGATGACAGCCTCGTAAGGCAAAAGGCCGGCGGCGTCCATAAGGGAGCTGTCAACGGCAAGGCTGCCCTGGTAATGAAGCTTCGCCGCGGTAATCGTGGCGTTGTGCAATTTGGATTTCAATAATTTTACGAGCATAAATAATTAAACCAAATAAATTACAATAAAACCATGAACCAAACCTGCGGAGTATTATATAA
This sequence comes from Phycisphaerales bacterium, assembly GCA_003141315.1. Taxonomy (GTDB): domain Bacteria; phylum Planctomycetota; class Phycisphaerae; order Sedimentisphaerales; family Anaerobacaceae; genus Fen-1359. Next base: position 10,252 of record PLLP01000015.1, on the reverse strand, counting down.
AATTATTTCGGGACGTCTATAAGAATGTTGTCGATAAGACGGGTAGAGCCGATGCGAACGGCAATGGCGACGAGGGCCGACCGGTCGATTTTTGTCAGCGGCTGAAGCGTTTTCACATCAACGATTTCAACATATTCGATTTTGGCAGAGGCGGGAGCGGAAAGAATATTTCGCATTTGAGCGATGATTTTTTTGGAGCTGTTTTCGCCAAGAACAACCATCTGCCGGCACTTTCGAAGGGATTTATAAAGACAAACGGCATCTTTTTTTTCCTGCGGGGAGAGATATTGATTTCTGCTGCTAAGGGCCAGGCCGTCAGGCTGGCGAACCGTGGGGCAAATAATTATTTTGAGAGGGAAATTGAGGTCGGCAGCCATTCGTCTAATGAGAGCAGCCTGCTGGGCATCTTTTTGGCCGAAAAACGCGGCATCCGGCTGAACAATATTAAAAAGTTTGGCGCAGACCGTTGCGACGCCGCGAAAATGGCCGGGCCTCGAACGGCCGCAGAGCGGCTGCGATAATTTTTCGACGTTAACCCAGGTAAGGTTTTCCTGCGGATAGATTTCCCTCGCAGAAGGAGCGAAGACAACATCGGCGCCGGCATTTTCGCAAAGTTTCAAATCGTTCCGGAGCGGGCGGGGATATTTTTTAAAATCTTCTTTCGGGCCGAACTGGGCAGGGTTGACAAAAATGCTTACGACAACAAAACTGGTATTTTTAGTCGCCTTTTCGATAAGGGAGATATGCCCCTGATGGAGTGCGCCCATCGTGGGGACAAGGCCGACAGATTTGCCTTTCGAGCGCGCCTGGCGGACGAGTTTTCTAACGGAACCGATTGTTTTGGCAATTTTCACAGCGATATTAAAAGTTTTTGGTCAGCTTTTGTTTAGTGGACGGAACATTGATATAAAATTTAATCTGGTTAACCAGATTCTCGACAGTATCAGGTTTAGAATAATCGAGGTCGGTGGTGCGGATTTTAATCAGTGGGGACTTTTTCCAGCCGGCCATAAGCTCTTCGTGAGCAGTGAGCAGCGATTCGAGAAAAGAGATTTCAATTCGCTGTTCATAAGGACGATTTCGCAGCTTGATTCGTTCAAGGCAGTTCTGGGGAGAATCGGTAAGATAAATTACAAGAACGGGTGATGAAATTTGTGGATTGTAAAGGTCGAAAATCCGCTTATAGAGATCCATCTGCAGCTGGTCGAGGAGGAGATTGGCGTAGATAAGCTCTTTATCAAAGAGATAATCGGAAATAAAAAGCTGCGAAGACTTGAGGGCTTCGGCATTGAGCTGGCCAAAACGGTCGGTGAGGAAAGAAAGCTGACAGTCGAGGGCAAGCTCTTTTCTGCCTGCATAGACCTGCGGCAGATAAGGATTCCAGTCGTAGGGTTCAAGGATAAGCTGGCAATTGAGACGCTCGGAGAGTTTGGTGGCGAGTGTGGTTTTGCCGGCGCCGATGAGTCCTGCGATGCTTACAAGCTGGGGGACATCCGAACCGGGTTTGAAATTCAGATTGTTTAGGCGGGCAGCAAGCTCCGAGACGTCAACCTTCATCAAAGGATGCACCAGCTTCGGATTTAGCTGGCAGAGACCCATAAGCACAAAGGAACGCAGATGCATCTGCGGGTGCGGAAGGATAAAATTAGTCTGCTTAAAGACAGCGTCGCCGAAAAGGATGAGGTCGAGGTCGATGGTTCTTGGCGACCATTTGACGTTCCGTGTTCTGCCGAGGGCAGCTTCGACGTCGAGGATTTTTTTCAATAATTCCTGCGGCGACAGAGATATCTGAAGTTCCGCAACGGTGTTGAGGTAGCTCGACTGGTCGGAGCCGGCAAGTGGAGTAGTTTCGATTACGTCGCTGGAGCGAAGCAGGAGGATACCTTCGGTTTGGGTGAGCATTTTGAGGGCATCGTCGATATATTTTTTCCTGTCGCCGAGATTGCTGCCGAGTCCGACGTAAGCGATATTGGATTCGTTCATAATAAAATTCCTGAAAATTACAACCTGATTTTAGCGAAACGGTACAGGGCCTGCAGACAATTTTCCGGTTTGGCAAAGGCGGTAAGCCTCACAAAACCCTCGCCGGCAGGTCCGAAACCTGAACCTGGTGTGCAGACAACGTTTGCCTGATTGAGAAGTAAATCGAAGAACTGCCAACTGGACAGGTTATTCGGAGTTTTGACCCATAAGTACGGTGCATTGACGCCTCCGAAGACGGTGTAGCCGAGCGAATGAAGCGAGCTGCGAATGCGAGAGGCATTGTTAAGATAAATATCGATGATTTGCCGGCACTGTTTTTTGCCCGCCGATGAATAGACGGCGGCGGCAGCGGCCTGCGAGATATAGGAGGCGCCGTTGAATTTGGTGGTATGCCTGCGTAGCCAGAGCGGATTAACATCGACCGCCCTGCTGCTTTTGGCGTAGGCCTTTAGCTGCTTAGGGACGACAGTAAAGGCACATCGCAAGCCTGTAAAGCCCGCTGTCTTGGAGAAGCTGCGGAATTCGATTGCGACATCCTTTGCGCCTTCGATTTCATAAATGGAATGAGGAATTTCCGCATCGGTTATATAGGCTTCGTAGGCGGCATCGAAGAGGATTACGGATTTATTTTGCAGGGCGTAATCGACCCATTTTTTCAACTGCTCCTTTGCGGCAACCGCACCTGTCGGGTTATTCGGATAGCAAAGATAAATTAAATCGACGTGCTGTTTCGGAAGGTCGGGGACAAAATTGTTTTCCGCCGTGCAGGGCATATAGACGACTTGCTCAAACTGGCCGTTTTTGCCGGCGGGGCCGGTTCTCCCTGCCATAACATTGGTATCGATATAAACCGGATAAACGGGGTCGGTGACGGCGACGACGTTATCGGCGCCGAAAACTTCCTGAATGTTGGCGGTGTCGCATTTTGCGCCGTCGCTTACGAAAATTTCGTCCTTATGCAGTTGCACGCCCCTGCTCTTGTAGTCGTTTTCGAGAATAGCGTCGATGAGAAAATCATAGCCTTGTTCCGGGCCGTAGCCGCGAAACGTTTCGGGCCTGGACATCTGGTCAACGGCAGCGTGCATAGCTTCTATGCAGGCAGGCGGCAGCGGCTGCGTGACGTCGCCGATACCCATACTGATAACATCAGCCTTCGGGTTCCTGGTTTTGTATTCTCTGACCCTGCGGCCTATTTCCGGAAACAGGTAGCCCGCTGAAAGCTTGAGAAAGTTTTCATTTACTGAAGCCATAAATCGCTTTTCCATTTTCGACAATTAAAACTTAAACCGGAGACTAATTCTATTCATCAAAAAGGATTAAGTCAATAATCGAATAGAAATGAAACAAGACCCCTCTTGCTCAAAGTTCCTCACGACAGGGATTTTGAGACTTCGTCGAGAATAAGTTTTTTCGCATTTTGCAATGGGCCCGGAAGATAGGTTCCAGAGGCCTGTTTGTGGCCACCGCCGCCGAAGTTCTGGGCGATTTTGCGAACATCAACCGCCCCCCTGCTGCGAAGCGAACATCTGAAACGGCCATCCTTTAATTCGATAAAAAGAGCGGCGACCTCGACTGTGCTTATCCGCTGACATTCATCGATGAGATTTTCGGTATCGCTTTCAACGGCGCCGGTCTGCTCGAAATCCTTTCGCAAAATATACTGTGAGGCGAACCGGTTATCGAAATGCAGTTCGAGGGTATCGAGCATTGTGGTCATCAGTTTAAATCGCTGCAATGAAAAACTCTGATATAAAGTATGGTAAATATCCGCCGGACTTACGCCAACATCGAGCAGTTCCGCACAGGCGCGGTGGGTGCGGCTGTCAGTGTTCGAGAATCTGAGCCAGCCGGTATCGGTCGAAATGGCGACAAAAAGCGGCACGGCGATGTTTTTTGTGAGCGGCCATTTGGCGGCTTTTATCAGCTCGTATATAATCAGCCCGGCAGCCGATGCAGTCGTATCAATAATTTCTACGTCGCCCAGGCCATCGTTCGAGACATGATGGTCGATAACAAGTCTGCCTGCGGCGGACTTTGTTTTGTGTTCGAGCAATTCTGCCAGGCCGGGCAACTGGCTTTTGCTGTTCACGTCGGTCAGGATAATCAAATCGAAGGCATTAAGCTTATCAGCAGAAAACCCATCGCTGAAGCGGAGCGACTCCTTTACAAACAGGAATTTATACCACTGCGGCAGTTCCGAAAGAAGCAGAATTTGAGCGTTTTTACCGAGCTGATTAAGAAGTTCACCGAGCGCCACAGCCGACCCGCAGGCATCGCCATCCGGCCTCGTATGCGGAACGACTAAAATATTTTTGGATTTATTGATTAAATCAATCGCTTTTTGAAAATCCATATTCATTCCTTTTTAGCCACAGAGGTCACAGAGAACACAGAGATTTTCGAGTATACAAAACCAGGTTATTTCTCAAAATTTTTCCTTATATCTCTAACCATCTTATATACGTCTCTAACCATTTTTTTTATTTCTCGGTCATACTGATAATGTTCTTTGAATTTTCCTTTGGCAATATTTGCAGGAATTTCCGAAATCCTGTGAACCATGCTTTCAATCGGGTAATTCATTGGCTTTATCTCCATAGGCCTGCCTGAAAAGCTGGTCGCCGAGGCGTTCCTTTGCGAAAAGGAGACGGATTTGCTCATCGGTTGCCTGTGGGTATCTATAGCGAAGGCCTGCTATTGCGAGTTCTCTACCCATCTGAAGGGTGTCGGAAATCAAATTTCCTTTTTGTTCCGGCGACATATTTCGCAGGATTTCAATCAAGACCTTCTCGGCCTCCGGTGATGTATCCGTGATATTCATATTGCAGATTATATTCATCAAAGAGAAGGTTGCAACAGGCAAAACCCGCAACAAAATCATTAAACCTTTGCAGGTTTTCTCTTGGAACGGCGACGGTCAGCTTCGGTAAGGAAATATTTTCGAATACGGATACTCTTCGGGCAAACCTCGACAAGCTCATCGTCCTGAATATATTCGAGGGCAAGCTCGAGGCTCATTTTCCGTGCAGGCCTGATTCTGGCGGCATCGTCCTTGCCTGCGGAGCGGATATTTGTCATCTGCTTGAGCCTGACGACGTTGACGGGAATATCCTTTTCCTTGCAGTGTTCGCCGACGACCTGTCCCTGATAGACCTGCTCTCCCGGTTCAACAAAGAACTGGCCGCGGTCGTAAAGTGCATCGAGGGCATAAGCGGTGACCTGGCCGGTATCGGTGGCAATCATAACGCCGGCCTGCCGCTGCGGGATGTTGCCTCGCATCGGCTCGTACCTTTCAAACGTGTGATACATTACAGCCCTTCCCTGCGTGGCGTTGAGGAGCCTGGTGTGCAGGCCGAACAGACCGCGAGAAGGAATGGTAAATTCGATATGGATAAAATCACTTGCGCCGCTCTTGGTATTCATACTGGTAAGCTCGCTGCAGCGGTTCGCCAGCAGGCTCATAACGGCATTCTGGCATTCGATAGGACAATCGACCGCAAGAATTTCGATTGGTTCCTGAGTTTTGCCGTTGACGCTGTGCAGAATAACGCTGGGTTTGCCGACGCAGATTTCATAGCTTTCGCGTCTCATATTTTCAAGCAGGATTCCGAGATGCATAAGCCCCCTGCCGGAAACTTTATATTCTTCGCCGGTATCTCCCGGCGCAACGCGGAGCGCGACGTTCTGCTGCAATTCCTTTTCGAGCCTTTCGCCAATCTGCCGGCTGGTGACGTATTTGCCTTCCCTGCCCGAAAAGGGGCTGTCGTTGACGCGGAAGGTCATCGTCATTGTCGGCTCATCGATATTTACTATGGGAAGGGCTATCGGGTTTTCGAAGGAAGCGATGGTGCTTCCAATATCAACGGGGTCGAGTCCTGCGACGGCACAGATTTCGCCTGCGGGAACAGATTCGACATCCTTTCTTCCGAGACCGTAATAGAGGTAAAGCATCTGAACTTTTTGTTTTGTCTGGACGCCGTTCCTGTCGATAACGGCTACGATTTGTCCTTTTTTGATATGGCCGCTGAAGACCCTGCCTATTGCGATTTTGCCGACGTAATCGGAATAATCGAGACTTGTGACAAGCATTTGCAGCGGCGCTTTTGGCACGGCGTGAGGCGGCTTTATATGTTTAATTATCGCGTCAAAAACGGGAATCATATTCTCTTTTTTGTGCTTTAGGTCAGTTGTTGCCCAGCCTTCTTTGGCGGAGGCGTAAATAATGGGAAAGTCGAGTGAGTGGTCGTCTGCGCCGAGCTGGACAAGCAGGTCGAAGACTTCATTAACGACGTCATCAGGCCTGGAATCCTTGCGGTCAACCTTGTTTATCACAACGATAGGTTTGAGCTTGTGCTGAAGGGCCTTGCTGAGGACGAAACGTGTTTGCGGCATCGGGCCTTCAAAGGCATCGACGAGCAGCAGGACGCCGTCGGCCATTTTTAGAACCCGTTCGACCTCGCCGCCAAAATCGGCGTGGCCGGGCGTATCGATAATATTGATTTTATATTTTTTCTGGTGCTTGTCGGTATAAATAACGGAACAGATTTTGCTTAAAATTGTAATGCCGCGTTCGCGTTCGATGGGGTTGGAATCCATAATGAGGCCTTCCTGTCCGCCGGCGAGCTTATCGAGGTCTTCGTCGCGAAACATGCCGGACAGGTAAAGCAGGCGGTCAACGAGCGTGGTTTTTCCGTGGTCAACGTGGGCGATTATTGCGACATTGCGTATATGGCTTGCGGGCATAGTATATTTTCATAACCTTTCATTAAAAAAATGTGGAATTCCTATATTTTCGGATGAGGCAATAACTGTTTCGCCTTTTGACGGTCTTTTGCAATCTGGCCGGCCAAATCCTCTTCGGAGGGAAATTTCCGCTGGCTGCGAATTTTTTCCGCGAAGTCCAGAGCCATCCACTTGCCGTATAAAGAGCCGACATCTTCAATAAGCAGGTTGGCTTCAATGAGCAAGGGATTGCCTTTGCCGAATGTTTCCGTCCTGCCGATGCTTACGGCAGCAGGAATCGATGTGCCGGATTTGCAGACTTCTTCTTCACTAACTCCGACAGCAGCAGTTGCGGCATAGACGGCCTCTGCGGGAATTAACTGATTGATTTCGCCCAGATTTGCGGTGGGAAAGCCGAGTAATTTTCCCTTGCCTTTTCCGGAGACGACTTTGCCGACAAATCGATAGGGTCTTCCGAGTGCAACAGCAGCATCAGCCGCCCTGCCTTCGATAAGCAGATTGCGGATAAGGGTGCTGGAAACTTTTACCCCGTTAGAGGAAGCCGCTGATTTTAATCGGTCCCGGTTAAGTCGGGATTCTCTAACAGGGTTTTCAGGAGAGCCGGCGGAAAGTTTTACAGCGGCGGAATCGACAGTGATAACCTCAAAGCCATTATCGGCGCCGAGGCTGGTTAATGTGTGAACATTGCCGGTTCGGCCGGCGCCGAAACGGAAATCCTCGCCTTCGACGACAACGGAAGGCTTGATATGCTCAACAATAATTTTCCTGACAAACTCCTCCGCAGAAAGGCTCAGAAGTTTCTTGTCCGGTTTCAAAAGAAAGAGAAAATCTGCTCCGAGGCCAGCAAGAAGTTGTTCTTTAAGGATAAGGGGAGTAAGCCTTTCTGGCGTTTTTTCGGGATGGAGAATAGAAACAGGATGCGGCTCAAAGGCAGCGACAACAAGCGGGGATTTTCCCTTGCCCCGCTGACGGCAGGCTTCTCTGGCGGCGGCAAGTATTTTCTGATGGCCAACGTGGACGCCATCGAAGTTGCCGATAGTCAGACAGCAGCCGGCCTTTAAACCGGCAAATTCTTTAATTGTTTCGATAATCTTCATAATGTTAGAACGATTTATTCCCGTGAATTAAACATGGCATTGTATCCGTTCGCAGTGGAATCTGCAAGCATTTTTAAAAGGCAGGCTGTATAAAAGGGTAAAAATGGTGCTAAAGTCGCGAAAGTAAGAAAGGTGAGAAGAATAATAAAAGTGGAAAAGGGTTGAACAAAACTCAAAAACAAACGTAAAAAATAAAAAATATTTGCAACTTAGTTGCATTTAGTTAAAATGGGCCGCAAGGTCAGAAAAGACTTTGCGGATTTCAGACTTAGAAGCGGTTGGAATGACGTTTTGTATTTTGAGATAGTTTCTTATCTATCGAGGAGTTTGTGCATTTATGGAAGCCGTTATATTTTCAATCGCAACGTTTTTCTCCACCTTTCTTGGCGGACTGCTCGCGATTAAATTCAAAGACAAATTGCACGCCATTATGTGCTTTACCGCCGGGGTACTTGTCGGTGTTTTCAGCTTTGACATTATGCCGGAAATAATAGAGCAGGTTAAAGAGCACAACTTTGACCCGACGGGTGTAATGGTCGCCTTTGTGGTCGGATATATGATTTTCCATGTTCTCGAAAAGAGCATTTTAATCCATCACGCCCACGAAGAACATTACGCCAACCACACACATCCACAGGTGGGAATCCTTTCCGCGATCGCCTTGGCAGGCCATAGTTTTATGGATGGTGTCGGTATCGGCCTTGGCTTTCAGGTCGGCAAGTCGGTGGGCATTCTGGTCGCAATCGCGGTCATATCCCACGATTTTACTGACGGTATGAACACGGTAACTTTAATGCTGATAAATAAAAATACACCTCGAAGGGCAAAATGGTTTTTACTGCTCGATTCCCTGACCCCGATTTTGGGCGCCGCTTCGACGCTGCTTTTCAAAATGCCCCCGTATTTTCTCGTTCTATACCTCGGTTTTTTCGGGGGCTTCCTGATGTATATTGGCGCCAGTGACATCCTGCCACAGGCACACAGTAAACACTCTTCCCTGAAAATGATTGGTCTTACCGTAATAGGCCTGTTATTCGTTTTCCTTGTGAGCAGATTCGTTTAAGTCGTCTTCGGCCTGGCCGGTTGACGATTTGAACAGCGTAGAAAAAAAACAATGAAACCGCAGATAAAAGAACAAGTCGATAAGCTGTTGCGTTCGGCGAAGCTGAAGCGAACCGTTCCACGAAGGATGATTCTTGAGGTTCTTTTGAGGGCGAAAAGGCCGATAACGCAGGAGGAGATTGCGAAGAAATTAGGGAAAAATAGATTCGATAAGGTGACTATTTACCGCACGCTGGAAAGTTTTGTCAAAGCCGGACTGGTACACAAGGCCTTTTTACAGGAAAGGGCGCAGCATTACGAGCTGGCGGATAAATGCACAGAATCGCAGTGCCATCCGCATTTCACTTGCAGCAGCTGTGGAAGTACCTTTTGTATGACAGGATTATTTGTCCCAATGGTTCGACTGGTTCGGCATCGCTCACCACATGTTCGCTCACCATCAATGGCCAAAAAGACATACAAGGGTTTCAAGATTGAGCATCAGCAGGTCAGCCTTGCGGGTTTATGTCCGGAATGTAAGTAAATAGAGAATTCAGAAGTCAGAATTCAGAATTACGAAACACAAACTACTGTTCTGTTCCTTCCAGCCAGTGGAGGGCCAAAATGGCAAGGTCGGCAAAGTTAACTTTCTTATCGTGATTCAAGTCCCCTGCCGGCTCAAACCTCAAATACGGATACGTCTGATTTTCGCCGATACCCCAGATTTCGATAAAGTCCCAATCGGCCTCTACGAATGTGCTCATCTTTTTCATTTCGGCTGTCGTCTTGCCCTCGCCGCCGGCGCTGGTCATCCAGCCGGAAGTCTGTGTATCCCAGAAACTGCTAACAATGATGCCAGTGCTGTTGTAGTTGTATCCCACCAGACCGCCGACATTAGATGTCCCAGTGACCATTCCCGTAGAACAGCAATCGCTAATACTGCCATCGTTGTATCCCACCAGCCCGCCGACATCATAAGTCCCGCTGACGGCACCTGTCGAATAGCAATTGCTGATACTGCCGCCGTTGTCTCCCACCAGACCGCCGACATAAAAAGAACCAGTAGCCGTACCCGTCGAATAGCAATTGCTGATACTGCCGCCGTTGTCTCCCACCAGACCGCCGACATTATAAGAATTAGAAGCACCGCTGACCGTACCTGTCGAATAGCAATTGCTGATATTGTAGCCGTTTCTTCCCACCAGCCCGCCGACACCCTGAGAATCAGAAGAACCGCTAACCGCACCTGTCGAATAGCAATTGCTGATATTGCTGTTGGAGTAGCCGTTGTATCCCACCAGACCGCCGACATAAGAAGAATTAGAACCACCGCTGACCGTACCTGTCGAATAGCAATTGCTGATACTGTAGCCGTTGTATCCCACCAG
>PLLP01000025.1 GCA_003141315.1 Phycisphaerales bacterium | reverse complement strand
TCGTTTCGCTGCGGGTCCATAAAGCGCTCGAAGAGGAGGTCGTACTTTATGGGGTCAATATCGCAAAGTCCGAGACAATAGCCGACGATAGTTCCGACGCCGCTGCCGCGTGCACCGACGGGGATGTTATTTTGATGAGCAAAATTGCAGAAGTCCCAGACAATCAGAAAATAACTCGCAAAACCTTTTGATTTAATTACCTCAAGCTCCCGCTCGAGCCTCGCCTTTACCTCATCGTTCAAACCGCCATAAAGTATTTCCGCCCTCTCGAAACAAATACGGGTGAGGAAATCCTCCGGCGAAGAACTATCGGTTGTTTTGAAACGCGGTGCGTGACGGGCTTTCAAATCAAGCTCGACATTGCATCGTTCGGCGATAGCGAGGGTATTGTCGCAGGCGTCCGGCGCGTCGGCAAAATCGGAACGCATCTGGGCGGGACTTTTCAGATAAACATCGGGCGGGTAAATAAGCCTGTCGGGGTCGGCGGCGTTTTTGCCGGTACTGATGCAGCAGAGGCAGTTATGGGCTTCGTAATCTTCCGATTCGAGAAAATGCACATCGTTCGTAGCGACGAGGCCTAATCCCATCTTCGCCGCAAAATCCTTCAGGGCATTGTAGAGGTTCGGGTCGTCGCCTTTATGCTTTTGTATTTCGATGAAGAATCTTTCCGGGCCGAAAATTTTGAGCAGACTTTCGGCGGCGGTTTGCGCAGCGTTATAATCGCCGGCGGCAAGAAAGGCTGGTATTTCGCCTTTGATGCAGGCGGAGGCGGCAATCAATCCCTCGTTCAACTGGGCGAGGATTTCCTTATCAATGCGAGGGCGATAGTAAAAACCCTCGGTGTAGCCTGCGCTCGCGAGTTTAATCAGGTTGTGGTAGCCGGTATTATTCTGGGCGAGCAGAATCAGGTGATGCGAGGCGTCGCTGATGCCGGTCTTCTGTTTATTGAAACGGCTGGCCGGTGCGATGTATGCCTCCATACCGATAATCGGCTTGATGCCGGCGGCCTTGGCCTTGATGAAAAATTCCACCGCCCCGAACATATTGCCGTGGTCNNTCTGTGTGGCTCTCTAACGGGGTGAATCCTTTATCAGCCATCGGATAATAACCAAACACCAAAATATAATAACCAAAAAATATAATTCCGAAAAAACTATTCCTGCCGTATAGGTGTATGATATTTGTGGATTTGTTTTATGTCAAGGAAACTAAGTAAGACAATTTCAAAATTAAGGATGTTCTGTCATTGCAAAACACAAGATACGCCCAGTTGCCCAGACCAAAATCGGGTTAAATTTTTTTAAATGCCTTTTTTAAGTTAGCGGTTTTTTCCTGTAAATATTTTCTTAACACAATGATTTCCGGTTCGCCTTTTAAATTTTCAAGCGCTTTGTATATATCTTCCCAAGTTATGATCTTAAACGTGTCTTTTTTGAGGTAGGGGTTGAATTCCCCTTCTATTGAATTAATCTCCTTGTGCATTTTAGGCAAAAGATTCGCAATATAATAGTTTTTGTCTTTATATGCATCATGGGCATACAACACATACCTAACCAACTGGGAACAGAACTTATTTTGCCTTTCAATAAAATCTTTATTTAAAACATCGTCTATTAAATCTTTATAACGGATTTTATAAGGTTCGTACTTTTCTTTAGTTCTTGTATTTATTTCCTTGTCTCTCCAGACAGATATTGCTTTTCTTGAGTTTGGAGAACAAAATTTAGCTTCAATCAGAAAAATTCCTTTTCCGGTCTTGAGAATAATATCCGGTTCGGTTTTAATTTGTAATTGACGTTCAAAATCTTCTCTAAAAGATTTTAACTCTTCGAGAGGTGAACCATCTTTCAGGCTATAACCCCATAGTATTAACTCTGGCTCTTCTTCACAGGATTTGTCGGAGATTAAAGAAGCGATGGCCTTTAACCCACCCGCTTTCTTCAGAGTTACAAAAACATTCCAGGTTAAAGCATCTTCGGAATTTTCATATCCCATTCTTTTATCGTATTTTTCATTATTCTGTTTTTCGAAAATACTCCTAAACAACTCTTTATCGATAATCAAGTTATCAAGTTTGTCTTTGTAAATATATGTGTTTCTTCGGCAGTATATTTTATGTTTTTGGCAGTCGTTCGACGAGTTGTCCTTGGGCTTTTCCCTGGAAGGATATTCGTCAATCCGTGTATCACAACCTTTTATGGGACAACAATGATCTAAATCCTTGACGGGTTTTATGTCGCTTACCCCATAAGGTAAAATTATGTTATCCATTTCGATATTTTCCATATTAAACGCTTTGGCTACGCAACTCCATTCTCCGTAGTCCGCTACGATTCTGAACCCCCAGTAAAACTGGGGGCTAAATATAACGACAAATACCGCCCGCCTTATCCGCCAGACGGGTCGGTTAATCCTTTGTATCTTTTCTTATGGGCAGGATACCTGCCATATCGCCGATGACGTTAATGAGTTCGGAGCCGGCGGGGATGACAATCTTGGCGTTTTCCTTGAGAGATTTTTCGACGGCTTCGAGTTTTCTGAGTATCTGGGCATTGCCGATGAAGTATTTGTTAGCGGCGTCGTTAACAAGACGGATGGCCTCAGCTTCACCCTCTGCGGCAAGGATTTTTGCCTGCTTGATACCTTCGGCCTTTTTTATCTCGGATCGTTTGGTTCCGTCGGCTCCGCGTTCCATCGCGTCGGCAAAATCCAATGATGCTATCTTCTCATTTTCAGCTTTGACAACCTTATTCATCGTCTCCTGGACATCCTTTGGCGGGTCGATTTCCTTCAGCTCCGTACGCACAATTTCCATCCCCCAATTCCTCGTTTCTTTGGACAGGGTGGTAAGCAGATCCCCGTTAATCTTATCCCTCTCACTATTCGCTGATTTTAATGTAAGGGTGCCTATAATATTTCTCAAAGTTGTCCTGGCGAGGTTCACAATCTGCCACCTATAGCTATTGACGTTATATTGAGAGTTTTTGACGCTCTCCTCATCGTCTTTAACCTTAAAGTAGACCTGTGCATCGACCTTGGCATTGAGATTATCGTTGGTGATTATCTCCTGAGGCTCGGCATCCACCATTTGCTCGGTAATATTTATCTGAATCATTCTGTCTATCACGGGAATAATCCAGTGAAAGCCGGGGTTGGAAAATTTTTTGTATTTGCCGAATCTCTCAATAAGCCCCCTGTGTGTAGGCCTTATAATCCGAATACCTGCAAAAAATAGAAATACCAAAATCGCAATTACTACATAATACCATTCCATTTTTCTTTCTCCTTTTTAATTTCAAATAATATTTCCTGTCTAATATCCTTATAAACGCCTATTCGCTTCGCCATTTACTATACAAATAAATTCTTGTAAAAGATACTCCTTTTGTTATCATAATATTCGATTAAACAAAAAAACTAATAAGCCAGGGGAGCTAAACCCGTGAAAACGGGAAAGGCTGAGATTGCCCCCAGCATCCTCGCTGCCCCTGCTCTTGTCTTCGACAAGAAGACGCTGGGGCAAACTGCGGGGAAAGCAGCTGGGACAGACCCTTGAATCCGCCTGCGGCGGAATAATACCTGCGAAGGAAGGCTGCGATGCGGCAGTTGCTTTGCAGCCCCGATAAACCGGGGCTTTTTTTATTTGGTAAGAAAATGGATATACTGAAAATCAACGGCGTAGAAAAAAAATTCCCGGCGGGCTTACCGGAAAATCTCAGCGGGCTTCTCAAAGAGCTGGGATTGAACGCTGAAACGGTGGTGGCGGAGGTGAACGGGCAGATAATCGAACGCCGGAATTTTGCGCAAACGAAACTAAAGGCCGGCCAAAGCATTGAACTGGTCCGTTTCGTGCCGGGAGGATGAGGAGAATTAAGTCCGCCATCCGCCGCAGGCGGAGCGGATNNATTAAGAATTAAGAAGTGAGAAGTAAGAAATTAAAACTATGGACAGATTAAAAATAGCAGATAAGGAATTTTCTTCCCGATTGTTCGTTGGGACGGGGAAATTTTCGTCATCGAAGATAATGGCGGCGGCAATCGCAGCATCCGGCTGTGAAATTGTGACGGTAGCGCTTCGCAGGGTAAATATCGAAGATAAGAATGACGACATGCTGGCGGCAATCGACCGGAAGAAATACCTGCTGCTGCCAAATACGTCCGGCGCCCGCGATGCCGATGAAGCGGTGAGATTATCGAGGCTCGCGCGTGCGGCGACGGGAATCAGCTGGATAAAACTTGAGGTGACGCCTGACCCGAATTATCTTTTGCCGGACGGAATTGAGACATTAAAGGCGGCCCGGATTCTCGTGAAGGAGGGGTTTGTTGTGCTGCCTTATATCAATGCCGACCCGATTCTCGCAAAAAGGCTCGAGGATGCCGGGGCTGCAACAGTTATGCCGCTTGCGAGTCCGATTGGCTCGAACCAGGGTTTGCAAACGAGGGCGGCGCTGGAAATAATTATCGAGCAGGCCAATGTGCCGGTGGTAGTCGATGCGGGATTGGGATTGCCAAGCCACGCCGCTGATGCGATGGAGATGGGGGCAGATGCGGTGCTGGTTAATACGGCAATTGCCACGGCAGATGACCCTGTTCAAATAGCGGCGGCATTTAAGCTGGCGGTAGAGGCCGGCAGATTGGCATATAACAGCGGGCCCGCCTCGGCGGGCAAAAAGGCAAACGCATCAAGCCCGCTAACGGGATTTTTGAGAGATGAAAAATAGGGTATAGGGGATAGGGGGTAGGGTACAGGGAATTGTAGATATGCCTTGTGAAAAAGATAACGGCCAGTTTAAGAAAATTCTCGGCGAAAAAAGACTCGACGGCAGCGGCGGGCAATGGCGGGAAGCGATTTCGCGAGTAAGCGGAGGAGACGTTGAAAAAACGCTCAGCGAACAGGCGGGGCATTACAATATAGAACGAATTCTTGCCCTTATCAGCCCGGCGGCGGAAGAGTATCTCGAAGAAATGGCGCAGCAGGCGCACAGGCTTACAGTGCAGAGGTTCGGCAGGACGATAAGGCTTTACGCACCGCTGTATGTATCGAGTTATTGCGAAAACAGCTGCCTGTATTGCGGTTTCAGCAGGAACAATCAGTTCGAGAGAAGGCGGCTCACCATCGACGAGGCTGCGGCAGAAGCGGATATAATCGCATCGGAAGGCTTTACAGATTTGCTGCTGGTAAGTTCGGAGGACAGGAAATTTATCACGGTCGATTATCTATGCGAACTTGCGAGGAGGCTGCGCGGGAAATTCAGCACAATTTCCGCAGAAATTTATCCGCTTTCGGCTGACGAATACCGGCGGCTTTTCGAGGCGGGTATCGAGGGCGTGACGTTATACCAGGAGACATACGATAGAAACGTCTACAGCCGGTTTCATCCTGCGGGGCCAAAATCTGATTATGACAGCAGGCTCGATGCGCCCAATCGGTTCGCCGGGGCGGGTATGCGGCAAGTTGGTATCGGCGCGCTGCTGGGGCTGAACGATTTCAGGCTCGAAACATTAGCTCTGGCGGAACACGGCCATTACCTGATGAAACGCTATTGGCAATCGCAGTTGTCTTTTTCGTTCCCGCGGTTGCGGCCGGCAAACAACGTAAGCAGCATACAATTCGAGCATATACTATCCGGCAGGAATCTCGTTCAAATGATAACGGCACTGCGTCTTTGTTTTGCCGATGCGGGGCTGGTTCTTTCAACCCGTGAGGGGGCAAAAATAAGAGATAATGCTGTTAAACTCGGCATAACGAAAATGAGCGCCGGCAGCAAGACCAGCCCGGGGGGTTATTCCGGCAATATCGCAAACACCGGCCAGTTCGAGATAGATGACAAACGGACGCCGATTCAAATCGCAGAAATGCTCAAATCGGAGGGGTTTGAGCCGGTTTGGAAAGACTGGGAAAGGGCATTGTCGAAGGTTTAACCCCACATAAAACGACATAGTAATGAGTAGAGCATCCTGACAAACGGAGTCGGGATTTTGCTTTGCTAAATATTAAAAGTTCAGTCCCAATGAATCGGGACTGAACTTTTTTTATTTTTGCTGTTTAAGTTTCTGCCAGCTGCTTCGGCGGGTGGCAGTGACGCCTGAAATTACGGTGGATGCTATCATAACAACATAGATAAAAACAAGAAACCACTCTGCCCAAGGCCGGGGCGGCGAACTGAAATGGGCTGATTCAATAAGCACGGCGCCAACCGCAAGCGACTGCAAAAACATTTTAATTTTGCCGCCGACGGTGGCAGCGAAATTGATGCCGTGTGCCTCTGCAATATGGCGCAGTACCGTGACATATACCTCCCGCAGGATTAAGACGGCAGCAACGAGCCAGTGAACAACAGCTAAGCCTGTGGGGGTGAGGTTAAAGAGTTTCGGCTGGCCGACAATCGCAAAACAAACGAAAGCGCCGCAAACGAGGAGCTTATCGAAAAAGGGGTCGGCGATTCTTCCGAACTTGCTGACGACGCCGAGCCAGCGGGCAATCGGGCCATCGATAATATCGGTAAGGCCTGCGATGAGGAAGACTACAAAAGCAGTATCGATAAACCTGGTCGGGTTCGACAGGCTCACCGCAGGTTGGTGTTCTTTGACGGCCGGCCAATAGAGAACCATCGCCAGAAAGATTACCGTCAGCACCCCCCTGCCGACAGTTAGTATGTTCGGAATCAACCTTCGCATAAAGAGTAGTTTAATTGGTAAGCCGAAACTTTCAACTCTAAATTTTACCGCAAAAAGGCACAAAAGAAAAAAACAGCCACAAAGGCACAGAGGCACAAAGAAAACCGGACAGTATTAACATGCCACAAAGACACCAAGACACAAAGATAATTCTTAGAGCCTTTGTGTCTTAGTGGCAGAAAAAACTTGCTTTTCCTTCCAGTTTAACGATATACTTCACAAAGCTAAATCAAAGGTTAGAATGCAAAAATTCAATCCGCCTTCGCCTTGTGCTACGGCGGACAAGAATTGCGGAATCCGCATGCGGCGGATATAATTATTGTTCTATACATATAAGCAAATAGAGGCGGATTATGACAGAAAACCAACAACAAGAACCCGACTTCACTAAAGCTTCCGACTTCACCAAGGCTACGACGGACAAGTCGCCGGGGCAGGCAAATGGGGGCATAACGCCGGCGGTGATCAAGAGTGCGATGAAGGCGTTCAAGAAACGGCTCAAACTCACTGCGCTCGATGACGATTCGCGTCTGGGACGAGGTGCGCTTTCGGGCGGGCCTACGGGCGTTTTTGCGGTAAAGCCGCCCAGCCAGTTTCCGCCAGAGGTCTGGCAGGAATTGTGCCGGCAAGGCAGACTGCGCGACAGCGGGCACGGTTTGTATGAATTGGTTAAAGAACATAATTTGCCGTCCTAAGGCCTGAGGTGGATATAATCATTGTTGGCGCAGAACACCTAAATGCAATTAGTGAGTTGTTATGAAGAACAATTTAGCCATTTTTGAAGATTACAAAATCCGCCGTTTGTACGATGAAAAGACGGAAACCTGGTTTTTTTCGGTGGTGGATATTATACAGGTTCTGATACAGCAGCCTGATTTCCAGGCTGCCAGAAAGTACTGGAATAAGCTGAAAGAACGGTTAGGAAAGGAAGGCAGCGAGTCGGTGACAAATTGTCACCAACTGAAATTAGAAGCGGCTGACGGGAAGAAATATCTGACCGATGTTGCCAATGTCGAAACACTGTTGCGGCTGATTCAATCGGTTCCAAGCCCTAAGGCCGGAGAAAATCACACTTTTGTCCGTCAACATGCCGTCCGGCAGACGATTGAAGAAGCAACGGGAACTTGTTATACTGAAGGAAACAGTCTGTTCCCCGCCAGAGGCAAGGTTTGGCGTTTTAGATAGGCTTAGCTACGCTGCTATTCTATTAATACAAAATCTACTGTCAAGATTTTTAATTCATTGCCAGATCCTAAAACGCAATGTAAAATAGTGGGGAAATAAAAAGAAGAGATATAATCATTTGGTGTGCGATTATTAAAATTAAGCTTTTTAACTCATTGACATTACCTTACTTCAATATTATCCTAAGTGCTGTTACATAAGTTTTCTTGAGACAGGCAAAACCTTGTTCTCTCGATGATACAAAGGTGAAAAAATGTTTAAAAGTATAAAAATCAAAAATCTCAGGGCTATAACTGAACTTGAAATCGAAAATCTTGGTCAAGTGAATCTCATTGTAGGTCAGAATAATTGTGGTAAAACTACATTGCTTGAAGCTCTTTTCTTTATCATCGGGAGAACTAATTCCCAACTACCAATTAACGCAAATGTTTTCAGAGGGTTAACGTTTTTGAGCAATGAATACTGGGACACCTTTTTTAACAACATGGATACTGACTCAAATATTGAAATCTCAGTTATCCTACGTGAGATGGAGGAAGAACAAAAATTAGTCATACATCCAGTAATACAAAAACAGACCACAGCCAAACCGGTTTCATCAGATATTGTTTCTATTGGAATACAAAACGGTGATGCAAAACCAGCTTTTACCCCAAATGGTCTTGAACTGATATATACCAACTCGCAAGATCCCACCGCCAAATCAATATCAAGGATTTTTCTCAAAGGAAACGAACTAATAACTGAAGGTACTAAGGAAAGCTCTGTTCGTGGTGTTTTTGTGTGTCCGGCAACAAGGTTTGATTGGAAAGCCAGATTGGCCTCAATCCAGCGTAAAAAACGTGTTGGTGAATTGATTTCTTCTCTCAAGGAAATAGAGCCGGATATATCAGATATTAGAATTAATGAAATTGGAATTTTAGAAGCTGACGTTGGGTTACGTAAGCTCATACCTGTCAATCTAATGGGTGGTGGAATTGCAAATTCACTATCAATCCTCCTTGCTATGCTGGATTCACAAGATGGAATTGTTCTTATAGACGAGGTTGAGGATGGTCTTCACTATTCAATACAAAACAAAATCTGGAAAGCTATCTTTAATTTGGCACAGAAACTAAACGTACAAACCTTTGTAACAACACATTCAAACGAATGTATCAGAGCTTTTTCCAATTCTGTCGATATGACTTTATTTGGCTCCGAAGCAAAACTTTTCCGAATTGAGAGAAAAGACGAAAAATTTAGAGCGGTCGAATATACCCAAGAACTACTCAGTGAATCCCTTGAAAGCAAATGGGAGGTCAGGTAATGCCTTCTCCCAACGAAGCTCCCTCCCCCATAAATTCGAAAAAGGTTATTGCTGTCGAGGGCAAGGATGAAATAAATTTCTTTAATGCTCTATTACGACACATGAATATCACAGATTTCGATATCCGAGATGTTGTTGGCAAAGGCCAGTTTCCTAAAAAATTGGCGACCTTACTCAAAGCGAGGGGTTTTTACCTTGCAGATGAGTCTTCATTCGTTACACATCTGGCAATTATTCGGGATAAAGACGAAGACGAAGCATTTAAGAGCATTGCGACTATAGTTGCGAATGCAGGGCTCAAGCCACCTACCAAACACTCAGAATTTTCCGATGGTTCCCCTAAAGTAGGTATTTTCATAATGCCGGGTAAAACAATTAACGGTACTATGCTCGAGGATTTATGTTTGAAAACTGTTGAAAACCACAAAGCGATGGCCTGTGTAAATGAATATGCCTCCTGCATATCCGCCTTAGATCCCACCCCTAAAAACATACCAAAAGCAAAAGTGCAAGTTTTCAAAGCACAGGTTTTTCTTGCTGCGCAACCAGAAATTGTTGACTCAGTCGGATTAGGTGCACAAAAGAAATACTGGGATTTTGAATCCCACGCCTTGGATGAGTTGAAAGAATTCCTTATCAAGTTAAAATAATAGTTGCTAATTCCTCGCTTAAATACCAAAGGGCAACTCTCTCACACTAAGTCCCGACCTGTCGGGCGGCTGCTGAGCCGGTGCGTTCCTGTGAAATATGAGCAAGAAGCCTTCGACAAACCAGCAGGCGAAATATGAACAACGAACTATACTAAAGACTCCGCAGGGTTTTAAGTTAGATTTGCTCGGCGATTAAGTCGTAGCCTTTTGCGCCGATGACTTTCACATTTAAAAAATCGCCGGGTTTTGCGGTGCAATTTCTTATAATGCAAATACTGTCAATATCGGGGGCCTGGCCATAATAGCGGCCAGTGCAGGTTTTTTTGTCGATTTGGTCAACCAAACACAGCAGGCGGCAGCCAAGCATTTCTTTATTTTTTGCAAAGGCGATTTTTTGCTGCGTGAGCATAAGCTCATCCAATCTCTGCTGTTTAATAATTTCACTTACCTGGTTCGGCAACAAAGCAGCCTTTGTGCCTTCTTCGGGGTAATACTTAAACGCACCGAGGGCGTCGAATTTTGCCCACTTCACAAAATCGAGCAGCTCTTCAAACTGTTTATCGGTTTCGCCGGGAAAGCCGACAATTAAGGTAGTTCGCAAAACCACATCGGGCAGAATCGTTTTTATCGTTTCAATCAGGCGATAGATTTTTTCGCGGCTGCCTGGGCGGCGCATATTTTTAAGAATCTTACTACTAATATGCTGAACGGGAATATCGAGATAATGAACTGTCTTTTTACTCTCGGCAATAGTCTGAAGGAGGTTTTGGGTAATCGCCGCCGGATGCAGATACATAAGTCTTATCCAACCAATGCCTTCAATCTTTTCAAGTTGTTTGATAAGGAAAGGCAGGCCGTGTTTTCCGGATAAGCCGCGATTCAAATCCCTGCCCCAGCTTGTGGTGTCCTGGCTGATAATACTGATTTCCTTTGCGCCTGCATCGGCCAGCTCGGCGGCCTCTGCCAAAATTAAATCCAAGGGTTTACTTTGAAAGCGGCCGCGAATGGCGGGGATGGTGCAAAACGAGCAGCAGCGGTTGCATCCCTCGCTGATTCGCAGGAAGGCGCGGTGTTTCGGGCCGATTAAAAGCCGTGAGCGGTCGTCTTTTATTTCGCCGCAGCTTCCGAAATATGCCCCCCTTCTGTCGCCTGCGATAGTTTGCTCGATTATTTTTGCGATGTCGTCCCTGCTGTTGAGGCCGACAATAGAATCGATGCCATCCACTTCGTCAAAAAGTTTTTCGCCGAGCCTCTGCGAGAGGCAGCCTGCGACGATAACTTTTTTTACTTTGCCATTTTTTTTCGCACGAACGGCCTGCTTTATAGCGTCAATTGCCTCTTGTTTGGCGGGTTCAATAAACCCGCAGGTATTTATCACAACGACATCGGCCTGGTTCGGCTCTGCGCTAATGACAAGTCCTGCCTGCGCAATGAGAGCGAGCATCCGCTCGCTATCGACGATATTTTTGGGGCAGCCAAGCGCAACGAAACCAACGGTTCTGGGTTTTTGTTTTCTAACAGTCATCTGCAAAACATAAGTAAAACAAAAATAGAATTCAATTATTCAACACACATCCGGCGAAAAATCCATTATAAAATACAAGGGCTTACAAAGCAAACCCCGATAGTCCCGATAATATTCGGGATTGAGGCTAAAGGAATGCCTTTTTTAATAAACGAAAGGAACTAAAAATAAGCAAAAAAGGCGGAAAAACGACAAAAACAATACTAACCACTTCCCATAACTTCGTAAAAGTGGTATAATACGTTTGTTGAAAGAAATTATTGAAATTGAGGACAAACAATGAACAACAATTCAGGCAGTAAAGACATCGATACGAGGGACTTCGACAGTAAAGATTTCGGCAGCGAGGACCTCGACGACCTGGTAGTTTTCGGAGAAAGCCGGACACTTTCGCCGGATGCTGAAAAGCCGATTCCGATAGAAGAAAGCGGGGACGATATGAGCAGCATATCACATGCACCGCTCAATCTCGACAGTTCATCTATTATGGAGGCGGTGACCGAAGGCGCCAAAACCAATGAAAAAAGCTCGCCGGACAGAATTACGCATATCAAAACCTTCTTTACAAAACTGCACGCGGGCAGCCTCGAATTTTTAGACCAGCAGATAAACATCTGGCTCAAAGCCAATCCCGGCATTGTCATCAAGAAAACCAACACAGCGGTCGGCGAGGTCGTGGCTAAAAAAACAGAGCAGAACCTGGTAATAACGGTCTGGTATTGAAAAGATTCGCCTTCGGCGAACCTGCGGCGGACCTTCGGCGGATGGGCTAAACGAAAAAGCAACCCTCGTAAAACCACAAAAACAAGTATCGCTCCCTCACGGTCGGGGCTCTGGACTAACGATTATCTGCAACGAATGAGTTGATTGGAATTGTAGGAGATATGGGGGATGAGGGTGTTCAAATCTTTTATGAATCGCAGGCCATCCTGCCAATAGCCGGCAGTCGGTTTCAATTCCGAATTAAATGATATAAAATAACGATTGATATTATCAACCATAAGCTCACGCAGGTATTTACTTGCCATAGAGGCGAGTGAAACGGGGAGGTATTTTCTGTCGGCGGCAACAACAAAATGGAGTGTCATTTTCCTGCCGGCATTATTCAGCTGATAGCTGCTGAGGGTTTCAGTTTCCTTCAGGATTGTAAGCTCGAATCCCTCAAACATTAATTGCAGATTCCTTCGATAATGGGAGCGTCCGCCCTGCCGGTCGATGATAATGTGGAGGTCGCCGGCAGCTTTCGCAGCGGGCGAATCCCAGAGGGCCTGTACTAATCGGGCTGTTATGGAAAAGAGGACATTCGATTTATTTTTCACCGCCTCGACCATATTGTTATACTGCTCGACATCGAGACAAATGCTTGCCATATCGATAAAACTTAAGCCATTAGAGGAAAGGTCATTTGCGAAGGCAGACGATGCGACCGCGATATCGTCGCCGTCGAACGAAAGCCGATGGTCGCCCGTTTTGGCATACCAGGGGTAAGAATCGAGCTGGCGGATATAATCTGGGCAAAGGCAGGTGAGCAGTGAGATAAGCGTTTCCGGATTTTTGTCGAGGCATTTGAGACAGGCAAGCGTGGTTCGCTGGATGTGGCCGATGCCGCCGGTTTGCGAAAACGCCTTTTTGCTGTCGGTGATAAGGAGCCTGCCTGAAAGGTGCGTTTTTTTTATGCCGACGCTTTTTCGCAGGATTTGCCAGAGGCTTTTTGAAAGGAGCTCATCGGGAATTGAAAATGCGGACGAAGAAACGACGAGTGGCCCGAGTATCGGCCCATAGCCTGCTTCATCTATCCCTGCGAGAATCGCCATCCGTGAAATCCTTTCGTGACACTAAACCGGTCAACAGAAAAACTAATCAGGCAAATTATAAACAATTTTCTCTCAGCAGGAACAAAAAAAAATCGAATTTATATAGCATAATAAGTATTGAGGAAATGGTCATCCTGATTTATCAGGATTCCACAATTTTAAATTTGCTGTGCAGAAAGCCCGCGGCGGGGGTGGAACCGAAACAAAACAGGCTAAATATACCGCTCATTGACATTCGCGGCTCTGTGCCCTGCCCATCCGCCTACGGTTCGCCTGCGGCGGACTAACCGAACAACATAACCCCACGTAAAACGTGGGCTAAATACAACAACAAATACCCCCCACCGCGGGGGTTGGGGATAAACAAACTGCCCCCGGCATCCGCCTTCGGCGGACCTGCGGCGGGTTAAACAAAACAGGCTCTGAACCCCCGGTGAAACCGTGGGTTAAATGTAAAACAACGTATAAACCTGTGAAAAAGGCGGGGCAAAGTATGATGATACGCGCATAAAACGATGTATTTTAAATCTTTCAATAAGCGGCAAAATTCCTTGACACAAAGGTCAATTTCCATTATTTTATGAGGTTTAGCTATATAAGGACCCGCAGTTGGCGGGGAATTGTTTTACAGGTAAATGTTTGGAGGTTATTTGTGGCTAACCAGTTAGTACGCGATTTAATCAACGCGGGCGTTCATTTCGGACACGGCGCAAGCCGATGGAATCCCAAGATGGCGCCTTTTATCTTCGCAAAACGCAGCAACATTCACATTATCGACGTCAAACAAACGCTGAAATCAATCCTGATAGCGAAAAAGATGCTCGCAGAGATTGTGGCAACAGGTAAAGACGTTGTATTTGTCGGGACAAAACGGCAGGCACAAAAGGCAACCGAGGCGGCTGCGGCAAAATGCCAGATGCACTATGTATCGGAGCGATGGCTTGGCGGGACGCTTACCAACTTCAGAACTATCCGTTCGCGACTTGCGAGGCTCGAACAGATAGAGGCAATGATAACGAGCGGCGCGATGGAGAAAGAGAGCAAGAAACACGCATCGCGTTTGAAACGTGAATACAAGAAAATCAAGGCGAACCTCGAAGGCATTCGCAAGATGGGCCAGATGCCCGGCGCAATCATTGTCGTTGACGGCAGGAAAGAATACATAGCCCTTGCCGAGGCGAAGAAACTCGGGATACCAACGATTGGAATTCTCGATACGGATTCGGACCCTGATGCCGTGGATGTGGTAATACCTGCCAATGACGATTCAATCCGGGCGATTGGTTTAATCCTGAACGAATTGGCCGACGCAGTTTCGATAGGCAAAACGATGGCGGTCCCGCAGCAGGAGCAGGCGCAAAGGCCGAGGAAGCCGCGTTCGCGAAGCGTCCTTGCGAGAGCAGATTCACACGGTAAGCCTGAAGAGGCAGCAGAGGCAACCGGACAAGCCGTTCAGCAGCCAGATGAAGCTTCGCCGCCCTCAGCAGGACTCGATGTTACAGAATAAATAATTCAAACTTACTTTAAGTTAAGGTTGAGAGTTCAAAATTTAAAATTAAAAGTGTAATCCGCCTTCGCTTTGTGCTACGGCGGACAAGAACTGAGGACAGAACAGGAGTTTTTGGAAATGGCAGAAATATCATCGGTCGATGTAGCGAAATTGCGAAAGATGAGCGGTCAGGGCATGATGGATTGCAAGGCAGCCCTGGCTGAATCCAAAGGCGATATGGAAAAGGCAATGGAAATCCTTCGCAAGAAAGGGCTGGCGACACTGGCGAAGAGAGCGGAGCGGGAAACCAGCGAAGGCATCGTGGTAAGCAAAAAAAGCCCGGACGGCAAACAGGTGATTCTCGCGAGCCTGTGCTGCGAAACGGATTTTGTTTCGAGAGGCGATGATTTCAAAGCGGCGGCAGAGAAACTGGCCGATTACGCCCTTGCGTGCAATGCCGATGAGGGCGCAGAAAATATCCTGAAGACTTCCATTAACGGAAAAGCTTATAACGACGTAGTGACCGAGATTGTGAGCAAAATCGGCGAAAAAATCCTGGTCGGGGATTACGCAAAATTACGACTGACAGGCGCCGGGCTTATCGGCAGCTACGTACACTTCAATCAAAAGGTCGGCTCAATTCTGCTTATCGAGGCAAGCGACGACAAGACAGCCGGTTCAGACGAACTGAAGCAGGTTGCACTGGATATGGCGATGCACATCACGGCAACCAAACCGCTCGGCCTCGACAAGAGCGGCATAGACGCGAAAACAATTGAAAGCGAAAAAGCGATTTACGCCGACCAGATGAAGGGTAAACCGGCAAACATCATTGACAAAATTGTGGACGGCAAACTTCAAAAGTTTTTTGCGGAAAATTGTCTTCTGCAGCAGCAATTTGTCAAGGACAATACCAAGACCGTAAGTGCGGTTCTCGAAGAGTCTGCGAAAAAGGCGGGCGGCAAGGCGAGTATTAAAAAATTCGTCCGCTTCAGCGTGGGATAGATAATATAATTTTATCTCCTGCAGGAGAACTGTAAAGGATTACAGCGTATATGGCCCAGTGCAAATACAAGCGGATTCTGCTGAAATTATCGGGGGAGAGCTTCTGCAAACCCGGACAGTTCGGCATCAACGGCGAGAGGACAAAAACAATAGCTGAAAGAATAAAAAAGCTTGCAGACCTCGGCTGCCAGATTGCCGTCGTAGTGGGAGGCGGGAATTTTCTGCGGGGCGAAAACTTTTCAGAGGCTACGCAGATACCAAGAACAACCGCAGATTATATGGGAATGCTGGCGACAATCATCAACGCCTGCGCACTTCAGGAAATCCTCGAAAAGGCAGGGAAACCGACGCGGGTTTTAAGCGCAATCGAGGTGTCGGCAATCTGTGAGAAATTTATCAGGCGGAGGGCATTTCACCATTTCGAGCGCAACAGGGTAATCATCCTTGCGGGCGGGACGGGCAACCCGTTCTTCACAACCGATACCTGCTCTGCACTTCGGGCATCGGAGCTGGAGGCGGACCTGCTGATAAAGGCAACCAAGGTCGAAGGGGTTTATAGCTCGGACCCCAAAAAAGACCCGACGGCAAAATTCTATTCCCAGCTGGCATACGACGATGTATTAAGGCAGAATCTGCGAATTATGGACCAGGCGGCCATAAGTCTTTGCAAAGATAACCACATACCAATCATTGTTCTGAACATATTCGAGGAAGGCAATCTTGCAAAGGCTGTATGCGGCGAGAAGGTCGGCACAATTATCAGCTGAGTCCGGCGGTTCGCACAAGGGTAAAGGAGGTCAAATATGGCGGTAAAGGAAATTATCGGTCAGCACAAATCAAAAGTGGAAAAGGCACTCCAGTTTTTAGCCGACGAGTTAAAGGCGGCGAGAACGGGGAGGGCATCGACAACGCTTGTGGAAAACGTCAAGGTCGATTATTACGGCACCCCTACTCTGTTAAAGCAATTAGCATCGCTGGCGGCGCCGCAGGCAGACAGCATCGTGATAAAACCTTTCGACCCGGCGTCAATAAAGGAAATCGAAAAGGCGATAAAAACAAGCGACCTGAGCCTTTCCCCGATTGTTGACGGCAAGATAATCCGGTTGAGCATTCCGCCGCTGAGCGAGGAAAGACGCAGGCAGATAGTCACCCAGGTAAAACAGGACGGCGAACAGGCAAAAATAAGTCTGCGCAATATAAGACATGACTCCCTCAAAGAGCTGCAAAGACAGGAAGATGCCAAACTGATTACCGAGGACGACCACGAAAACGGCAAGAAGCAGGTTGACGATTTGACCAAAGACTACACCAACAAGATTGACCACTTAGTTAAAACGAAATCCGACGAAATAATGAAAGACTGATTCCGGGCGCCGGCAAGCGCGGCTGCCCTGCAAAATCGGCAGAACCATTCAGCCAACCAGCGGTTTTCAAACCTGCCGGAGAAATTTTTTTTGGAGGTGAAATTATGCAGACAATAAACACTTCAACAACCACAAACAAACCAAAAAGGAAAAGGATTATCCTGAAGATACTCCTTGCCGTATTGGTTCTTATCATTGTAATTATCGTTTCCGCAGGTGTTTTTTTGCCGAATTTTATCTCATCCAAAAAAGGCAACCGGTTTGTGCTCGATCAGATAAACAAACGCATCGACGGGAATGTAAATTTCGAATCGCTGTCAATGTCGTGGAAGAACGGCGTGGCAATTTCGGGATTAAGTTTCCACGACAAGGCGGGCAATATCTCCGCCAACGTCAAAAGAATCCAGACGCAGCCGCATTACCTGTCGCTGTTGTCGGAAGCACCGTTTATAGGCGAGACTACAATTGACCAGCCGGTAGTGGAAATGAAAATTGCCGCGCAGGCTGAAAACAAACCTTCGCAAGCAGCGGAGAAAACTGGCGGGCGTAGGATTACGCTTCCGCAGACAGACCTTTCGATTAATGACGGCGACTTCAAGGTGACAGACGCATCGGGGAAAACAACCGAGCTTTCAGATATAAACTCGAAGCTTAACCTGAAGCCGGCAGGAGAAAAAACGGATTTCAAAATAGGTTTGAATCTGTCGAATAATGGTGAAAAATCGAAAATAAGCGCCAGCGGCGAAGTGACTCCCAAAAAAGAAACTGGATGGGGATTAGAGGGGACAAACGGCAGCGCGACCATTGAGGTGAACGATTTGGATATCGCGACATTGGGACCGTTTTTCGCGATGGCCGGGGTGAACGTGGAGGCGAAGGGCAATGCCTCCGCAAATATCACGGCAGAAATCAAGGACGGCCGGGTAGAAAAAGTGAACGGGGATATCAAGGGTCGCAATCTCAATGTGACGGGGCCTGCAATCAAAGGCGATAATATTCACACGAATAATCTGGATATTAACGTGCGGCTCGCCCGCCAGCAGGAAACGATAAATATTGAAAATTTCGCTATCGATTCCGACTGGCTGAAGGTGCGGGTGACGGGGACTATCCCGACGACATTCGATTCACTCGATAAGTTTCTGAATTCCAAGGCGGACCTGCAGGCGGATTTCGATTGTCAAATCGGCACAATCCTTTCGCAGATGCCGCACACAACCGGCGCAAAGGAAGGGATGGAAATAAATTCAGGGTCGCTGAAAGGCAGCATAAAGACAACAACAGAGGCGGGCAAAAGAAATATCTCGGGAGAGGCGAGCCTTGCGGGGCTGGCGGGAAAGGTCAACGGGAAAAATATCGCATTGTCTGAGCCGGTGACGATAACAGCCCTTCTCGCAGCGGATGACAAGACGATAAGGCTGGATAAATTAGACGTATCGGCTGCATTCGTACAGCTCAAGTGCAACGGAACAGACAAAGAGATTAAATACACGTTCGATACGGATTTGTCGAAACTGCAGGCGGAGATTGGACAGTTTGTCGATTTCGGCGGATATAAATTAGCGGGCAATTATTCCGAAAACGGAACTGTAGGAATTGATAAAGACAAAATCAGCTTCGCAGGCTCGGCTGAAGCAAAGGAACTGGGCATCAGCTCCGCAAAAGCAACCGCACAGGAGCCAAAAGCGGATATAAATTTCCAGATGGAATATAACCGGAAAGAAAACATCCTGGCAATCAAATCGCTGAATACGAGCGCATCTTTCGGCAAGATAAATATAACGGATTCGACTGTGGCCATAAACCAGGACAAGGAACAGTCGCAAATAAATGTCTCAATGCAGGCGGTCGACATCGAGAAGGTTCTGCCTTTCGCGGCTGTTTTCGCGAATCTGCCTGAGGGGATGAAACTGGCGGGGATAGTTCAATCGGATGCATCAATAAAGATAAAGAACAATGACTACGCATTCAAAACCGATAATACAAAAATCACCACACTAAAGGTAAGCTATCCCGGACAAAAAGATTTCGTGCAGGAAGAAATGACATTAATCGCCGATTGTAAATACAACATGGCTGACAAAACATTCTCGGTAAATGCAAAATTAGCAAGCCCGCAAATAAACGTCAAAGGCCAGTTCGAAAACAAAATCGCAGGAAATACGGGCAACCTGAAGGGTCAGGCAGATTTGGATTACGACTGGGCATATGTAAGCACGCTGGCGGCGCCATATTTGCCGACAGGTATGAAAATCGAAGGCAAACGAAAAGAAACTGTAGTTTTCTCCAGCCAGTACCCTGCGGACAAACCTGAGGAGATGTTCGCCAATCTGAATGCGACAGCCGGCATAGGCTTTGACAGGGTTCAATACACCGGTCTTGACGCCGGGGCAACACAGGTCAATTTCGCAGCCGACAAAGGCCTGCTGAAAATCAACCCGTTTTCGACAACGGTGAACAAAGGCGCTTTTAATTTCGGTGCTTCTATCGACCTCAAGGCGAAACCTGCGAGGCTGACGATTCCAGGGCCGGTGCAATTGGTAAAGGATTTTCAGCTTAACGACATAATCACGAATCAAATTCTCCCGTATGTGAATCCAATATTTAAAGATGCGCTGAACGTATCGGGCAAGGCAAGTTTCTACTGCGACACAATGATTGTGCCGCTTTCGTCAAACAATATAAATGATATGGAGATTTCAGGAACTGTATCGATAGACAACCTGGTTATGCAGTCGGGCCTGCTAAGCATGATTCTCCAGGCAATGGGAAGAGGCACCGGCGGCCAGGAGCTTGTTATCAAGCCGGTCAAGTTCGTTTTGAAAAACGGGCAGGTCAAATATGACAATATGGAGATAGCTATCGGCGGCTTTTCGGTGAATTTCCTCAACGCAACTATCGGGCTGGATAAAAGCTATGATATGACAATAGAATTGCCAATAAACGGAAAACGAACGCACATTCCATTAAAATGCAAGGCCGGCCAAAAACCGCAGATAGACTGGAAGCCCGCCGTCGAAGGGCAAATTCAGAACCTGCTCGAAGGCCAGCTGCAAAAAGCGCTGCAGAAGAAAAAGTAAAAAAATCTTTCTGTAAAGACGTTGAAAAATTTTGAAAGGATTTTGCGATGCTCGAAATGATAAAAAAACTCATAACATCGCCAATATCAACATCGCAGCAGAATATCGGCCGGGCCGGCCGATTCGCAATATTCCAGATTAAACTCTGGTATCACTGCGTAAAACTTCTTAAGCAGAACCGCACCCGGCAGCAGGCAGCGGCGCTATCATACTACACGATTTTCGGAATCATACCTCTGGGAATCGTGATACTGCTTATTTTTCAGGCGTTCCCAGCCTTCAGCACGATTGGCGACAAGGTGAAAGAATTTATTTACAGCCAGGCACAGCTTTCGAGTTTTCAAACCGTCAGCGAAAGCCAAGACGGCGCTACCCAGGCTGTGACACTTACCCAGCACCTCGATGAACTGATAGGGAGGTTTTTTACCGGAGCCAACCAGGGGACAATAACAATATTCAGCATAATATCAGTGATAGTGGCGGCGATATCTCTTCTTTCGACGATAGAAAAGACATTTAACAACATCTGGAACGTCAGCAAAGGCAGGTCGCTGGTTCAGCAGGTCGTCAATTACTGGGCGGTTCTTACGCTTGGGCCGCTGCTCATCGGCGCGGGGATTTACGCGACGGCTTACTTTTCCATCATAGGCCGACTTCAGAAAACAGTCTCGACAACACTCACCCCTGTTATGATTTCATACTGCATCGCAGGGGTAGTTTTCTTTCTGCTGTATCTGCTTTTGCCAAATACAAAGGTAAGAATCAGGCCTGCGTTATGGGGCGCCGCCGTCGCAGCGCTGGCGTGGATAATCGCGCGAGAAGCATTCGAATATTTTGTTATCGGGCTGAAGACATACAACACGGTTTATGGAATGCTGGCGATTATCCCGATGACAGTTGTGTGGATTTATGTTGTCTGGCTGATAGTAATCTTCGGACTGCAATTGACCTACACAACACAGAACCTAAAGAGCCTTGACGAGGCGGAAATTACCGCATCGCAGAAACGTGAAGGATGTTTTATCGCAAACGATTTAACGGTGATAAACATTGTGGGGCAAATCGCCTCCGCCGCTGGAACCGGCGGGCCGGTAGATGAGGCGACAGTATGCAGCCGGTTAAGCCTGCCGCAGGAATTCTGCGGAAAGATATTGAACCAACTGGTCGCCAAAGGAATTCTTGCCAGGACCATTGAGCCGAAGGCCGGCTACGTGCCTGCGCGTGACGCCGCAAATATAAAACTATCTGAAATTACGAAAGCCGTCTCTGAAATATCACTGACCCCGAACAAATCCGCCTGCGGCGGACCGCTGCTTACGCAGATGATCCAGTCGCAGGAAAGAAATCTTTCGCAATATAATTTGGACCAGATAATTACCGCTCAATGAGTGCCTGAGAGAAATTTTGCATAATAAATTGACACAAATAAAAGACAGGCAGAATCGAAGATGAACTTCAGCCCAAAGAGCAGCATAGCAGCAGAACAACCGGAAAGAATGGTTTTCCACTTTCCTGCGCTCAGCAAAGTGGCCCCTTTAAAGCTCGCCCAGGAAAGGGCCTGATACCAGATGAGGTCGCAGAGCCAGTGAATAATTGCAAAGGCGGCGAAAGCCCATATACCAAAACCTTTTGCCTGCAAGGCGAGAGCTAAGCCGACTGTAGCCCACCAGACAAGAAAATATGGATTGCCCGCAGAAAGGAGTATCCCGGCGAGAACCGGTTTTCCGGCAATGATTTTGTTTGCGGCTTCATCGGGGGCTTTTGTATTTTTGTAAATACCATAAGCCATAAAGAGGAGCATAGCGCCGCCGGCCAGGCCGATAACAATCTGTGCAGAGCGGCGATGAAAAATGGCAGCAGCGCCGAACGTAATCAGGATTATAAGGGGGAACTCAACAATGCCATGACCAACGGCAATGAGCGAACCTGCGAAACGATTTTTTGCGCCCATAATGATAGACTGAGTTGTGACCGGCCCCGGCGCTAAAACGCCCGAAAGAGAAAGCGTAACCACCTTCAGTAAAAAAACAAATATATCCATAAACAGGAACCTAAAATAATTCTTCTATAAAGACAGAAACATATTATAAAAAAACAGAATTCCCGGCTATGGAAATTTTCGGGATATTAACAGATTAAAATTTTAAGGTTCAGCAACAACCGGAGGCAAAATTACGGGAAATACCCCAATTTAACAGGCTGCTGAAAAGGCCAAAAAAAATATTTTTTCTCTTGCAGAAAATATAAGTATTGTTAAATTACTACATATAGATTATTACAGTTGTGTCTGCCTGTGCAGAAAAAGAAACAATAAAAAAAACTTGTTTAAGGAGGTATTTTTATGAAAGTAAAGATTGTAGCAATTGCAGTAGTCCTGTTAGTCGCAGGTGTATGGGCTCCGATGGCATTGGCGCTTGACCCGCTCGGACCACCAGCAGCAGGATTGAGGCAGGGCGGTATGAGCGTCGGCCTTGACTATATATCTAACCAGATGAATTTGAGTGCAAGAGACACTGACGGCGATAGATACAAGTCCAAAAGCGCCCAAGTTGACAAGACTTTTGTCAATGTCGGCTATGGCGTTGCGGACAACTGGGAAGCATACGTCCGTCTGGGTGCCTCAAAATTTGAGGACTCCGAAGAAATTGAGATAATGGGTACTCATAGGCCGGCTTGGGGTTTAGGAACCAAGGCAACGATTTACCAGGACGGCAACTGGAAATTTGGCGGCCTGTTACAGATTAGCTGGAACGACTCCAAAGAGGTATGGGACCACGGCTTTGACGAAGTAAAATGGTATGAGTATCAGATTGCGGCAGGGCCAACATATAAGGTGTCTGATAAGGTTTCAATCTATGGCGGTCCATACTATAACTACTTAAAAGGCGATCTCCGGAGCCAGCATGGCAAATGGGGTACTATTAAGGGTGAAGACCATGTCGGCGGTTACATCGGCGGACAATTTGCAGTCAACGATAATCTCGCACTGAATGCCGAATATCAATTAAGCGCGAGTGATTCGGGAATGGGGCTTTCACTGGCTTGGAAGTTCTAACTAATTAAAAATTTCGTAATTTTTTAGTTAACTAAAAAAAGGCTGACAAGTTTTCGAACTGTCAGCCTTTTTTCTTTTGCAGGAGAATTCTGTTTTCAGGAAGTAAAAAACTAAAAAAAATAAATTTTTTTCTTGCATAATACGCTCCCATTGCTAAATTGGACCGGATAAGCGGTAAGAAAGTGTCTGCGTGTGCAGAGAAAAATATATTAAAACTTTTTTTACAGGAGGTAATTTATGAACAAAAAAATCGTAGCGTTGGTTGCCGTCATCGCCCTTGTACTGGTTGTGGCGGGAACAGCAGGTGCCGCTGTGAAGCAGGGAGACAAGGAAGTGACCTTCTCCGGCGCCTATGCAACCTTGCAAACCAACAGTGATAACACGGACATCGGCAACCTGACCGCAACTATGCTTCAGGGCTCATTCGGCTACTTTGTGTCGGATGAAATCGAACTGAGCGCTAAAGGCACAGGTGCATGGCTAAAAATTGGCGATGCAGACACGAACCTTTATGGAATTGGCGCCGATGTGAAGTATCATTTCCAGCCAGGCAGTTCAACAGTTCCTTATGTTGGCGGTCAGTGGGTTTATTTACATGGCAAAGTCTCCGGTGATATTATAGATATCTCTGATAGTGTCAGCGGTTCAATGTATGGCCCGATTGCCGGTGTAAAGTTCTTTGTGACCGATTCAACAATTCTGTTCGTAGAGTACCAGTATGACCTGTTCACAGGCGATGTAAAAGATGGTATCAAAAACGCCAATGTGGTATATGCAGGTCTTGCATTTAAGTTCTAAGCAATAACCGGAAAGAAATATGACCCGGTTATAGACGGGAATTGCTTTCCTGACGCTGCTGTCAAACAACTAGAGTTTGACAGCAGCGTTTTTTTTGGATTGTGAACCCGCGGGCTAAAAATGCCCCCCCTCACAGGAAATATATACATCGTTAAACTAAGTCCGCCTTCGGCGGAACAAACCCACAGTCATTGCGAGGCCGGAGGCCGAAGCAATCTCAAACGCGACCCCGCAATAAATTGCGGGGCTAAATGTACCGTTGCCGTCCGCCATCCCTGACGGGAGGCGGAGCGGATAAATTCCGGCGACGGTTAAACAAAGGAATAAACGTTTTCTCCATTACTTCCTGCTACGGTTTATTTCATAACCTCAAAAAGTATGTTTTTGATACTGAAAACAGACCATCCGCAGGTTATGAAATGGCTTCTAAAAAAACTGCTGATATCGAACCGTTTCAGACGAAAATATAGAGATAGAAACTTTTTAATGGAGATTACATTATGAGAAGAAAATACTTAATTGCTATTGTTATGATTGTTGGCAGTGTATGGGCCCCGGCACTTGCGCTTGAGCCGTTTGGGCCGCCTGCAGCGGGCCTGAACGAGGCTCAATGGGGGGTTGGGTTAGACTTTTCACACAGCAGAACAGCTCTTAAACTAACCAATGGTAAATCGACAGTCACCGGCAGCACTTCTAGTGCTATTGAAGGGTGGACAATCAAGAATTATACGGCAGATGTCGCAACCGTCTATATCGGCTGCGGTCTTTCGAACCAAATAGAAGGATTTGCACGAATAGGCTATATGACGACAGAAAATTCGACCGGAACATTTACTCTCAATGATGTAAATGGGATTCCATATGGCAGCCCTGCAAAATACGG
This sequence comes from Phycisphaerales bacterium, assembly GCA_003141315.1. Lineage (GTDB taxonomy): Bacteria > Planctomycetota > Phycisphaerae > Sedimentisphaerales > Anaerobacaceae > Fen-1359. Next base: position 9,469 of record PLLP01000025.1, on the reverse strand, counting down.
CGGGCACACCGGTTACGCTTTTGGTGTTGGCGGAAAGGCAACTGTCTGGGAGCAGGACGACCTGAAGCTTGGCGGAATTGTACAATTTAACTGGGAAAAACCTAACGGCAGCGCCAAGATAAATCACTTAGGACTTGGTACGGGGTATTATTCTATGGACCTTGTAGTAATGTCGCTGCAAATTGCAGCAGGCCCAACTTATAAGATCAGAGACGATATTTCTATTTACGGTGGTCCTTTCCTCCAATACATTAGCGGTAATATTAAGCTATTGGGGCCATTTCCAGGGAATACCAGCCTCCAGGGAAAACATACCGCCAATATCGAACAACAAAACTATTTCGGAGGCTTCATAGGCTTTCAGATAGAGCTTTCCAAGGACAACCCTCTTAACATCGAATACCAGCATACGGCAACAGATAATGCGCTTGCTATGAACATGGTCTGGAAATACTAATAAGCGGAACGATTTTCAAAATTTAGCCAGTACTAAACAGGCAGGTAGATTTGAATCTACCTGCCTGTTTGTTTTGAAACAGCCGTTAGCGTCCTGATAGGCCGGTTCTGATGAATCGGGATAAGGGGCAAACCCCGTTAGAGAACAATCCGCCGCGGCGGGCTAAACGGGATTACTCACCGTGGGTCGACGGCTTTCTCTAACGGGGTAAAAAAATATTTGGGGCGGTGAACCAATCCTATTTTAAGCCGTATATAGCTATAAAATTAGTTTTTGTCGTCAAAAACCGGTTGAAAATTGTGTTTTGTTTGTTTTTGGAGGCAAAATAATGCAGAGTACCGACAAGAAAAATAAACCTTCCTTTCTTCTTCTTTCCAGTATAATTTTGGCGTTGTTTTGGGGATTAAATCCCCTTTTGGCTGAAGCGCCGCAAAGCAGCAGCATAACCGCCCTCAAAGAGATGGGCAGGGCCTTTGCCACAATAGCCGAGAAGGCATCGCCGGCGGTAGTGGGAATCAAGGCTAATAAGGTATCCACAATGCCTTATTACGTTATGCCCGACTGGCCTTTCGGCGACCAGTTCGGCGATGATTTTTTCGAGAAGTTCTTCCAGAGGCAGATGCCGCAGCAGAGAAATCCGCAGAGACAACAGCGTAAGGTTACGCAGCCTGTTCAGGGGTCGGGATTTATTATCTCTGAAGATGGATATATCCTGACGAATCACCATTTGGTCGGCGAGGCGGAATCTGTTTGGGTCAAGATAGGCGATTCGCCTGATATAAAGGCCCAGATTATCGGAACAGACCCTGATACAGACGTAGCGGTAATAAAAATCAAGAAGACGGGGCTGCCGCACCTTGAGCTGGCGGATTCGGACAAAATCGAGGTTGGCGAATGGGTGGTGGCGATAGGCAATCCGTTCGGGCTGAGCCATACGGTGACGGCTGGGATAGTAAGCGCCAAAGGCCGCAGCGCAGGCATAAATAAATACGAGGACTTCATCCAGACCGATGCGGCAATCAACCCCGGCAATTCGGGCGGGCCGCTCATCGACCTCGACGGCAAGGTAATCGGAATCAATGCCGCGATAATAGGGCCGGGCGGCAATATCGGTATAGGTTTTGCCATACCAGCCAATCTGGCAAAAAAAGTATATAAAGACCTGATTAGCGAAGGCAAAGTGGTGAGGGGTTATCTCGGCGTATCAATTCAGGACCTGACGGAGGATATGGCGGGCTCGCTCGGGATTAAGGAGAGCAAAGGCGCAATCGTTCCGGAAGTCAAAAAAGACACCCCCGCCGAGAAGGCAGGCATCAAGCAAAACGACGTTATCGTGGAATTCAACGGAGAACCTGTCGCTGGGTCAAAAGAACTTCAACGTATGGTGACGGCAGAAAAGCCCGGAATGAAGGTAAAAATTATTGTGCTGCGCGACGGCGAACGCAAGACACTCAACGCAACTCTCGAAGAAACCAAGTCTGAAGAAAGCCAGGCACAAGAGGCAAAGGAATCTCCGGACACGCTCTCAACACTCGGTATTGATATGCAAACCCTAACAGAGCAGGTGGCGGAACAGCTCGGCTACGATGGACTGAAAGGCGTGGTGGTGACGAATGTTGAAACCGGTTCCGTCGCCGACCGGAATGGTCTCGCAGCCGGTATGCTGATAATGGAAGTCAACCAGAAAAAGATTAAAAACGTCAAAGAATTCAAGGCGGAGATTAATAAGGTTTCAAAAGGAGGCAGCGCCCTGCTGCTGGTGCAGGATAAGACCGGCAGACGATTTATCCCGCTGCCGATGCCGGAAGATTAAAAAGCGTAAAAAATGCGGACAGGTGCGTAGCCTGTCATCAGTAATTCTTCAATGCCCTGCTTGTAAATTGCGGGGCATTTTTTTATAACCAGACAATATCGTGATTACAACCTCTAACAAAACCCACCGGATACACCGGCGGGCTAAATACCCCGCACCGCAGGGGTGCGGGCTAACCCAAAAAGTGATTTTCTGAATTTTTGGAACTCTGAATCAATGATTTGGTGAGTATGGGGGTATCACTTTACAATGCAGTGTTTATAGATATACTTATCGGGATGGCACAGATTGGTAAAAACTCGGTTGGCATAGTCAAGACGCAGACGATTCGGGTCGTCGATAAAGAAGTTCCGCTGAAACTGGATTGCGGCAAGAGGCTTGCACTTGTAGATGTGGCTTACGAGACTTACGGCAGTCTCAACGAAGCAGGCGACAACGCGGTTCTAATCTGCCACGCCTTGAGCGGCGGAGCGCACGTAGCGGGCTACAACAGCGAAAGCGACAGCAAGCCCGGCTGGTGGGATGAGCAGATAGGCCCCGGCAAACACATCGATACCAACAAATACTTTGTGATATGCTCGAATTTTCTCGGAAGCTGCTATGGGACGACAGGGCCGTGCTCAATTAATCCAGAGACAGGAAAGCCTTACGGGCTGGATTTTCCGATTATAACAATTGCGGATATGGTGAGGGTGCAGAAGCTATTTTTGGACAAAATAGGTATAAAACAACTTTTGGCGGTCATCGGCGGGTCGATGGGCGGTATGCAGGTTCTGCAGTGGGCTATCGAATATCCGGATTTTGTAAAGGCTGCGCTGCCAATCGCGACGACGTCGCATCTCGGCGCACAATCAATAGCATTCGATGCGGTGGGCAGAAATGCTATCACAGCCGACCCGAATTTTGCGGAAGGTCAATATACAGGCGACAACGGGCCGGATAGAGGTTTGAGCATTGCCCGGATGATTGGCCATATTACGTATCTGTCTGAACAGGGTATGAGAGAGAAATTCGGTAGAGAGCTTCGCAATGCCAACGATTACAGTTATGATTTCGACTCGGAATTTTCCGTTGAGACATACCTGGACCACCAGGGGCAGTCTTTTGTCGAGAGATTTGACGCCAACAGTTATCTTTACATAACCAAGGCGATGGATTATTTCGACCTCAGCAAGAATTACGGTTCAACCAAACAGGCGCTTGCCGATGTTAAATCCCGGTTTCTGGTGCTGAGTTTCGCGAGCGACTGGCTATTTACTCCCGCAGAAGCAGAGGAAATTGTCGATGCGCTCATTGCCAATAAAAAGGACGTGAGCTATTGCAACGTTGCTTCGCCTTACGGTCACGATGCATTTTTGCTCGAGCCGGAAATTGTAGGTACGTTAATTTCGGGATTCCTCGAAGCGACGCACCGGCCTGCGGCGAACAAAGGAGCAAAGGCCGCATCGAAAAAATGGAATCATATCGAACAGGGGCGACGCAGCCGTGTCGATTATGAATTGATAGAATCTCTCGTAGAGCCGGACAGCCGGGTTCTCGACGTCGGGTGCGGCGACGGGGAACTGCTGGCGGCGCTGACAGAGGGTAAAAATATAAAAGGCGAAGGTATTGAGTTCGACCAGGAACTTATAATCGCATCCGTCAAGAGAGGGCTGCCCATCATTCAGCGTGATATCGAAAGAGGGTTGAGCAATTACGCCGACAAATCCTTCGATACGGTAATTCTTTCGCAGACGCTTCAAACGCTGAAAAATCCGAAAAAGGTTTTTCAGGAGATGCTTCGGGTCGGCAGAAAAGTCGTTGTAAGTTTTCCGAATTTTGCCAACTGGCGATGCCGGTCGCAGCTGTTTTTTGCCGGCAAGGCACCTGTGACGCGAGGTCTGCCTTTTACCTGGCACAATTCGCCAAATATTCATTTTCTCTCGTTAAAAGATTTCGATGAGTTCTGCGAGAAGATTGGCGTCCGCATCGAAAAAAAGATTGCGCTTCACCGGAATCGTCCCAGCCCGATAAAATTTGCGCCGAACCTGTTCGCCGAACAGGTAATCTACGTGACGAGCAAGGAATAAATTATTTGTTTTTCAAGCTGCAAAATCTGATTTTATTTTTTGATTTAATTTAGAAATCTGGTATTAGTTTATTTGGTTGATTTTTAGTTATTGAAAGGTTTGTAATGTCGACCGAACTAAAAATTTTGGCAATCACCGCCGCTTCAATAGGCTTGTTTCATACAATATTCGGCCCTGACCATTACCTGCCGTTTATTATGATGAGCTGGGCGAGGAAATGGTCTGTTCTTAAAACCGCAATCATTACTTTTCTGTGCGGCATCGGTCATATCGCAAGTTCAGTTGTGCTCGGCCTTATCGGGGTGGCATTCGGGCTGGCGGTCAACAACCTCGTAAAAATAGAATCGGTTCGAGGCAACATTGCCGCCTGGCTGTTTATCGCTTTCGGGCTGGTGTATTTTGTCTGGGGTCTGCGCAGAGCATACCTGAATAAACCGCACACACACATTCACGCTCACGGCGAAGGCGAGCATACTCACGAACATACACACAAAACCGAGCATGTACATATTCACGACCAGGACGGCAAAAAAAATATAACGCCGTGGGTGCTGTTCACAATTTTTGTTTTCGGTCCGTGCGAGCCGCTGATACCGCTTGTGATGTATCCGGCTGCAAAGCATAGCCTATCAGGAATGATTGTCGTCACGGCGGTGTTCGGCACGGTGACTATTGTCACTATGCTCACAATAACGCTGCTCGCCCTGGCAGGGGTTCACATGACCCATTTGAACCGCCTCGAACGCTATACCCACGCCATAGCCGGCGCGACGATTCTTGTTTGCGGGCTTGCGATTCAATTCCTCGGGCTGTAACAGCAATTGCAGTATTTGCCCATGCAACTGCATATGAACGACATCTATTCATTGACTTTGCCTGCATACTCATACTATGATTTTATGCCATGTTTGGAAGAATTTTATTGGTTCATCCAGGATTAATGCAAAGTTGATAAAACAAGGGATCCATGGTATACAGCATTCTGGGAAATATACACCGAGGCAGTAAGTTCGTCTCATGGCCATTAAAATAGAACTATGAAAATTAGGAGTTTTATAAATGAGAAAAAGAAATATTTTCGCGATTATTGCCATAAGCATTTTTATGAGCTTATTAGTATTAGTGATTTTAAAAATGCAGAACACATGCTTCCTGGAAGGAAGATATGTATTTTTTCCGGGAGTCAATCCAAAAAGAATCCAAATAACGTATACCTTATTTGATAAAGAAAACAAAAATCCGGTGGGAAAATATACATTCAGCCTTAAAAAAGATGGTTCATTCAGAATAGCAATTAAAGATAGAGGGGAGTTTTACCTGATAAAAACAGGAGAATCATACCCGGCAACAGGTCCATTCTATACAATCGTTTATTCTGATGAAATGAGACCATATTTTTATAAATTCGAGGAAAATAGCACTATAAAACTTGAAGATATATATGTTTCAAAATTAATAGAAATAGATTTGCCTAAAGAAAATGAAAAATATGACGATTCCAATGAGTTAACTTTTAAGTGGAGATCTGTGCCTTTTGCGGATTTTTACGTTATTAACGTAGTTAAGTTATTGGATAACGGAGATAAAGAATTAGTTTTATATTCTAAAATCGATTCAAATAATGCGAGTTATAAGGAACTAAAAGGCAGTAAAAATGTTAGTAGGGAAGTAAGTTATGATAATATGAAAATTACTCCTATGTTTAATACAGTAAACGAACCATTAAATAAGGGGAAATATGAATTATCGATACTCGCCTATAAATATTATGATGAAAAGAAAGATTTTTGGCTGCTTTCTTATACAGATCGTGATAAACGTCATTATGTTTATATTGATGGAGACTAAATCAGGATGGATAGGCAGCTCTTCGGTATGCCACGTTTGAAACGGCTATGCGGCATAAGACGCACAATTGCGGGCTTGACAAGGCGGCTGGGTATCTGTTCTAATGGTGGAAACGGGCGATTAGCTCAGCTGGTTAGAGCGCACGGATCACACCCGTGAGGTCACTGGTTCGAACCCAGTATCGCCCATTGACTTGAGTTCTTTTATTAACAGGACCTGGGAAACGTATGCGAAAATCGCAAAGAGAAAAGGAATCTCAGGAATAAACTGCGGCAAAAGGAGAATAACCCAATTTCCAACGAAGTGAAAAACACTGAAAGAAAAATAACCGGCCGACGTCTCTGGGTGTTTCGTCTTGCAGCGTTAATAATCATCCCTGTTTTATTAATTTTCATTCTCGAATTCGGTTTGCGTCTGACGGGTTACGGGTTCGACGCAAGAGCGATAATAGAGTGCAAGGTTAAAGGTCAAAAAGCATATTGTGATAACAGCAAATTCACGTGGCTGTTTTTCCCGCCGAACATCGCAAGGGGATTGAATCCCTTCGTGATTCCTGCGGAAAAGCCGGCGAATACTTACAGGATTTTTGTTTTCGGGTCTTCCGCGGCACAGGGGGTGCCGGAAACTGCATACGGTTTTTCGAGAATCCTCGATTGCCTGCTTTCAGAGCGATACCCGGCGACTCATTTCGAGATTATTAACACCGCGGCGACCGCGATAAATTCCAACGTGGTCGTCAAGATTGCGGAAGACTGCGCGCGATACAAGCCCGACCTGTTTATAGTGTATATGGGCAATAACGAGGTAATCGGGCCTTACGGGGCAGGGTCGGTTTTCGAGCCGCTATCAGGAAGTTTATCTTTTATCCGGCTTGGGATAACATTCAGGGAGACAAGGTTAGGACAGCTTTTGACAAATTTATCGCAAGTGGTCGGTGCAGGGAAAACGCCGAAGGTTTGGCGAGGGATGGAGCTGTTTCTCAGTAAGCAGGTTTCGGCAGACGACGAGAAATTGCAGATAGTGTATAAGCATTTCGGAGAAAACCTGGAGACTATAGTAAAAACGGCAGAAAAAAGAAAAGTGCCGGTTATCCTGTCAACGGTGGGAAGCAATCTGAAGGATTGTCCGCCGTTCGCTTCGCTTCATAGAAAGGGAATCAGCAAAAACGACGCAAATAATTTCGATAAACTATACAAAGAAGCGCGGGGATTGGACGACAAGGGCCAATACGCCGAGGCACAGGAAAAATATCTTGCGGCAGCCGATATTGACGGGCAATTTGCCGAGTTGCAATTTTGTCTCGGCCGGCTGTTTCTTCAGCAGGGTCAATACGAGAAGGCCAGGCAAAGATATATAAAGGCACGCGAGCTCGATGCAGTAAGATTCCGCGCGGATAACCGGATAAATGAAATCATAAGGGAAACTGCGCAAAAAGAAACCTCAAAGGGCGTTTATCTCGCGGATGCAGTGACGGCGCTGGAAAAAGAAAGCCCTAATCAAATACCGGGTGATGAATTGTTTTATGAGCACGTTCATCTTACATTCCGGGGGAATTATATTTTAGCGAAAACTGTTTATGGGCAGATAGAAAAAACGCTTCCGGACCAGATTAAAAAGCAGGCGGCAGGCGGAGAGGCAATTCTCGACGAAAATAAGTGCAAACAATACCTGGCATATTCCGACTGGGACCTGCATGCGATATTCCAGAGCCTGCTTGACGGGTATATTTTATATCCGCCTTTCACGAATCAGCTTAATCACGAGCAGGATGTTAACAATCTTGAGGAACGAATCAATTCACTGAAAAAGAATCTTAACGGCCGGCTATTTTCGCAGATTGACGCAGAATACCAGGAGGCAATAAACCGAAGGCCGACGGACTGGGTGCTGCACTGGAAGTATGGCGGTTTTCTGATGGATGCAGTCAAGGATTATCGCAGAGCCGAGGATGAATTCAATAAAGTTGTGGAATTAGCACCGCAGCTTCACCTGGCATACGTTATGCTCGGGAAAATGTGGGGACGGCTGGGTAATTTCGATGAGGCATTAAAATATTACAAAGAAACGGTGAAAATTAAGTCGACTTATGCGCCTGCTTATTATGATATGGGATTGATTTATCAAAAAAAGCGGTTGGCGAAAGAGGCAGAAAAAAACTATGAAATCTCACTGAAACTTAACCCAGAACATTATCCTGCATATGTCAATCTTAGTGTTCTGCTTTATGATGAGGGCAGGCTGGAGGATGCTATAAAAGTATGCCGGAGGGGTCTGGAACTCAACCCTGATTACGTGGCCCTGCATTATAACCTCGGCTGTATAATGAGAAAGAAAGGACAAAAGGAAGATGCGATAAAAGAGTTTCGCACAGCTTTGAGGATAAATCCCGAATATGCCCCGGCAAAACAGGACCTTGAAAACCTTCTCAGCGAAAACAAATAACTACAGTCGGCCAAACTCAGAACAAGGGATAAATAAACGGCGCAACGGCGGAGCCGCCCAGCAAGACCAGCAAACCGAGCAAGAGGAGGATAATAAGTATCGGGAGGAGCCACCATTTTTTGTTGTGCTTAAGAAAGAACCAGAATTCCGAGATGATAGAAGAACGTTTTTTCTGTGAAAGCTCTTTGAAACTATCCTGTTTTGTGTTGGTGGTATCGTCCATAAATTACTCCGAAAAATTAAAACTGATGGAAGTATCTATCGAGAGAGTTTGAGCGAGTGCATTTTTTCCAGTAGGTGTCCGCAGGCAATTTGAAGGAAAGGCCCAGCACGTCGCGGCCGATTAAGCGAAAAATAAGAGCCAGCGGCGTGAGCAGCAAAAAATAAAAACAAGCAAGCACAATGAAACTTACCGCCAGGCCGATGGGGAAGGTTACCAGCGTTAAACCGAGGTAAATCAGTTTGGTAAGTTTCAGCGAGGCTATGCTGATTATAAAGATAAACAGGCCGACAACAAATGCAATCAACGATTTTTGAATGGCAAGACCTTTCAGCAGGTAAAGCAGCAGAAACAGACATACGCCCGCCAGCAGAGCAATCAGGCCGAAGGTTCGCAAATATTTTTTGTCGGGGTTCCAGTTTATCGTGGCCAGTGACATATTTTTTTCCTTTTTAATTTTAATCCAGCTCAAATTGCGCTTTATATTCATCGACCTGGTGTTCCTGCGTTTGTGGCTGTTCTGTTTTGAACAAAAGATAATTTTCCATAACGAGGACGTCCATATCGGTTGCCATAAAACACCTGTAGGCATGTTCCGGGGAGCAGACAATCGGTTCGCC
>PLLP01000009.1 GCA_003141315.1 Phycisphaerales bacterium | reverse complement strand
GCATCCTTGACCATATCCGGCAATTTGTCGGTCATTTCAGTAATTATGAACCCCGGTGCGACACAGTTGGCGGTAACGTTCTTGGAGGCAAGCTCTCTTGCGACGGTCTTTGTAAGTCCGATAAGCCCCGCCTTGCTGGCGGCATAATTTGCCTGGCCGGCATTGCCGATTACGCCCGAAACCGAACTGAGGCTGATTATCCTGCCCCATTTGTTTCGGAGCATAGATTTGGCAGCGGTTCTGGTCGCCACAAATGCCGCCCGAAGATTAACAGCCAGCACCTTATCGAAATCCTCATCACTCATCCGCAAAATAAGGCCGTCACGCGTTATCCCTGCGTTGTTGACGAGGATACCGATACCGCTAAATTCGTCAGCGAGGGATTCGAGTACCGAGACGAACTGCCCGGTATTGGTAATGTCAACGCATTTAGTTATGACGCTGAAGCCGGCTTCCTTGACGACTTTTTCGAGTTCTGCAAGCTGGTCGGCATTTAAATCGATGGCGGCAACGGTTCTATCCTGTTTTAATAGTTCGAGAACAACTGCGCGGCCGATGCCCCTGGCGGCGCCCGTCACGACGGCAAGTCTTTTTTCTGCCATAAAAAATCTCCATAAAAACCCTTGCCATCCGCCTGCGGCGGACAGGGGTTAAACAATATCTTTTAATGACTGCACGGTACTAATATTGATTACTTTAGCCTTCCGGTTAATTCTTTTCATCAGGCCTGTAAGCACTCTGCCTGGCCCGATTTCATAGAACGTTTCGATGCCGTCGGCAATTAGCTTTTCCATACATTTTTGCCACAGGACGGGAGAAGTCAACTGTCTTTTCAGGCCTGTCCTTATATGGTCGGCTGTTTCGTAATAGGCTGCATCAAGGTTTGCGATTACCTTAATGCCGGCAGGGTCGGCAATTTTCATTTTATCGAGAACCTTCGCCGACGCCTCAACCGCCGATGCCATAAAGCTCGTATGAAACGCACCTGCGACGGCGAGCGGAACAGCCTTTGCCGCACCGTATTTTTCTGCCAGAGTGAGAGCCCGATTGCAGGCGGCTTTGGATCCGCTTATCACAACCTGTCCCGGGCAGTTAAAATTGGCGATTGTCAGCAGTTCACCCTGAGCGGCCTCATCGCAGAGCTTTTGAACCTTATCCTCATCGAGGCCGATGATGCTTACCATCGAGCCGTTAGTGGCGTCAGCAGCAGCCTGCATAGCCTGCCCTCGCTTTTGGACAAGGGTAAGGGTGTCATCAAAGCTGATAAGTCCCGCCGCATAAAGGGCAGTATATTCACCTAAACTTAGTCCCGCGGTGACGTCCGGCTTGATATGGCTCAATGCCGGTTCATTTCTTATAACATCGAGGATTGCCGCCGAGACGACAAAGATTGCCGGTTGTGAGATTACAGTGCTGTTCAGCTGGTCGGCAGGACCCTCGATGCATAATTTCTTCAGGTCGTAGCCGACAATTTCGTTTGCCCGCTCAAAGACGGCAGCGGCTGCCGGACAGGATTGTATAAAGTCGGCACACATACCCACGGTTTGAGCGCCCTGACCGGGAAATATAAATGCAATTTTCATTACGGTTGACTCCAGACTACAGCGGCCTATTGCAAGTTATAGCCGAATAACAGTGGCGCCCCAGGTGAGGCCGGCACCGAAGGCGGCAAAAATAACCAAATCGCCTTTTTTCACTTTCCCATGCTTTAAGCATTCGTTGAAAGCAATGGGAATAGATGCTGAAGATGTATTTCCATATTCATTGATATTGACAAACATCTTGCCCTCAGGCAGTTCGAGCCGTTTAGCCACCGATTCTATAATTCTCGCGTTCATCTGATGCGAGATAATCATACTTACATCATCGAGGGTTAATTTGCATTTTTTAAGGCATTCATTGACAATCTCGACGACTCGGCGAACAGCAAACTGATAGACCTCTCTGCCTTTTATTTCCATATAAACTTTATTCGGGTCGTCGAGTTTTTTCGAGGACGGGTGCCTCGAACCGTAAGCCTGGCAATTGAGGCTCTTCCAGTAGGTGCCGTCAGAATAAAGACTGCTGTAGAGAACGCCCCTGTTTTTATCATCGCTTCTTTGAAGCACCACTGCGCCTGCGCCGTCGCCGAAAAGGATGCAGCTGGTGCGGTCTTTGAAGTTTGTAATTTTAGTGAGAGTTTCTGCTCCGATTACGATTGCATTATTGTACCGGCCGCTTTCGATATACTGCTGTGCGATTGAAATGCCGTAAATAAAACCGCTGCAGGCGGCGGCGATATCAAATGCGAATGCGTTAGTGGCGCCGAGAGCAACCTGGACAAAACACGCGGTGGATGGAAATACCATTTCCGGCGTGATGGTGGCAACTATAATAAGGTCAATATCCTTATGATTGAGCTTCGCATTTGCCAGTGCTGCTTTCGCGGCTTCCGACGCAAGATAGGCGGTAGTTTCATTTTCGCTTGTTATGTGCCGGGTCTTTATGCCCGTCCGCGTGGTTATCCACTCATCGGATGTATCGACCATTTTCGCAAGGTCGTCGTTAGTAAGAATTTTTTTCGGTGTAAATGAGCCGGAGCCGGCAATGATGGCGTGATGAGCCGGCTGGTGCTGCTCAACTTCCCTGTTCCTGGTCATTACTTATTCCTATAGAAGATTTCGACAGATATTCGGCGATTTTGTCGTTAATTTTTGCGCTATAAAATTTCTTGGAAGCGTTGATTGCGTTTTTAATGGTTCTCGCCTTGCTCGAACCATGACATATAATAGCGGTGCCGTTAACGCCGAGCAGCGGTGCGCCGCCGTATTCGTGGTAATCGTATTTTTGATAGATACGCATCATCACGGGTTTGAATTTCAACGCGAGGGTAATTTTCTCCGCCATAAGCTCGGTTTTGATTGCCTTAAAGAGGCCGTCGACAAGTCCTTCCGCAAGTTTCAGAACAACATTGCCGACAAAACCGTCGCAGACAACGACATCACACACACCCTTAAATATATCCCTGCCCTCGACATTTCCGACGAGATTTATTGAAGGGTCGGCTTTAATCATATCGCGGGCTTTTTTGACAACCTCGTTTCCCTTGGCGTCTTCGGCGCCGATGCTCAAGAGGCCGACTCTCGGTTTCGCAACGCCGAGAACATTGGCTGAATAAAGCTGGGCCATAACGGCGTATTGATAAAGGTTTATGGGTTTGCAGGCGATATTAGCGCCCACGTCGCAAACGGTGACAGCGCCGCCAAAGGTCGGGAATACAACAGCGATTCCCGGCCTGTTGACGCCTTCGATGTTTCGCATCCTCATCTGAAAAGCAGCCACGCAGGCGCCGGTATTTCCGGCGGAGATAACCGCATCGGCCTCGCCTCTTTTGGCGAGCTTTGCAATTACGTTGATGGAGCTTTTGATTTTTTGTCTTAAAGATTCGATGGGCGGTTCATCCATCGCGATAACTTCCGGGGCATCGACTATCTGAAGTTTCGGATTCGACCTTGCAGAGGAAGGAATATTCTGCTCGACGACGGCCTGCGGGCCGACGAGGATAATTTTGTCGTCCGCAGCGAGAAAGTCGAGAGCCTCAATGGCGCCGGCGACGATTTCAGCCGGTGCATTATCGCCACCCATAGCATCCAGTGCTATACGCATAGCTTACTTGCTCTCCTCTTTACCGAGCTTGAGCGTAATACCAGGGTTGACATAGCCGCAATTCTGGCAGGCTGTGTGGGGTAAAATTGCCTGGTCGCATTTTTTACAGGTTGAATAATTTACAGGGGTCAAATGGTGGTGAGACCGCCTTGACCTTGTTCTCGTTTTGCTCATCTTTTTTACTGGTAACATCGAATTACTCCGGAATAAAAAATAAAAACAGCCTTACAATCAACAAAACCTGTTCATCAAGGTTAAACTATTAATAACCCTATTTCTGATAGTAAAAACACGTTGTTGCAGGGGAACACCCTGAAATAAGCATAATCTGAGACATAATATACACCTTCGATGATTTTGTCAAAGGAAAATGAGGTTAGAAAAAAAGGGATTTTGAGTTGTAATTTGGGTAAAAGAGATTAAAATGGCTGTATTCTTATCAGAAGTGAAACCGGTTTATAATTGTCTAAGTTTTTTGTTATTTGATTTATGTTTCGCAGACGCGGTCAAAAATCCTTGTATGAAGCGATAAATTCGGCAAAACCGGCTGCGGCGTCAAACAAGCCGCCTGCTGTGGTCCCGATAAGGCCCGCTCCGCAGGCTGAGCGGTCGCAATCGGCGACTTTGCCGCAAAAAGCGCCTGTTCAGCAGGAGCAAAAGCCGGTCGAAGAAAAAATTGAAGAAAAAGCGGCGGCACCTGTAGTTAAAGCAGAAAGCAGTACGAAAGCGAAACGTGGCTGGCCCGGAAAACCAAAGCCGGTTTCAATAGTCGGCGGCAGGCTGGAAATGTCGCTGCCCTATGC
>PLLP01000003.1 GCA_003141315.1 Phycisphaerales bacterium | reverse complement strand
CAGGGGGAAGAAAGAATTTTTACGCCGATTACCAATGAGGACTTGCAGGCTGCGGCAGCTGGCGGCGGGGCCGCCACAGGCTCAATAGCAACGAATCGCGGCAGAAGGGGCGGTGGTAATAATAGCGGCAGGCCGACGGTAGGCTCTACGCCGGGCGGCTTTGGGGGATTCGGCGGCTTCGGACAGATGTCGGAAGAAGACAGGACGCAAATGATGCAGAGAATGGATAGTATGAGACAGAGATTCCAGAATATGACTGACCAGGAAAGACAAGATATGAGGAACCAGATGCGAAATCAGTTTGGCGGCGGGGGCGGTCCCGGTGGTTTTGGAGGGCCGGGCGGCTTCGGTCCTCCCGGTGGTTTTGGCGGGCCGGGCGGCGATATGCCCGGCGGCGAGAGCGGTAATAGCGGTGCTCAAGGTAACCAGAGCGGTGGTCAAAGCGGTGGTGGTCAAGGTGGTGGCCCAGGCGGCGGTGGTCCGAACAGCGGTCCTGGCGGAAATGATTAGAGTGTTTTTAATTTCGCATTCAGAAATTAAGCCGGATACTCATAAGCCGGCCTGAAAGAATATTTGAACTGATGACAGGACAAATACAGTGATGGAGAAAAAGAAGGGTGAATATAATTTTGTGAGGGTTATAAATTGAATAGAATAAAAATACTTATGGCGGCGGTTATATTGGCGTTGACTGTGCTTGCGGTGCTGTATGTCAATGCGAGCGTTTATACTGTAAGCGGTACTTTGGCACAGTGGACTATAAAAGCCCTTGCAAAAGTTGGCATTGAGTTGTCGGCAGCTCAGCAGACACAGCCGGCGAGCAAGCAATCGCCTGCTCCAAAGGCGGTGCGTACTGCTGCCGTCAGAAACGCCGATGCCAATAAGCCTTTGGTGTCGGACGTCCAGCGTAATCGTGAGAATTTTGCGGGCAGGGGGGCTGCAGATTCAAATATGCCCTCTGATTCCAACAGGCCGCGATTTTCGAGAGGCGGCCGTTCACGTGGGTTCTCGTCCGGCGACAATTCAGGTATGTTTGCTCCCCCGATGGAGATGGGAATGGGGATGCCGGGCGATTTCAATGATACGAATCGGTCTGCGATGATGAGCAGGTTTGCCGATGCCAATGAAACCGAGCGAGCCGCGATGATGCGGAGGTTCGGAGGCGGCAGAGACCCTAACAGGCGTATGGGATTTGGAAGGCGGTTTGACCCGAACGGTTTTGGCGGGCCGGGCGGTTTTGGCGGCCCCGGGGGCAGGGGCGGTTTTGGAATGGGGTTCGGCAGGGCAGCAGAACCTAATGAGGCGAACAGTCCGCCTGTTGATGCCAACACAGCGATGGAATACCTGAACCTGAAAGATGTTCAGATGAGAGATGTTATAGCAAAGATTGCCGAATGGACAGGCAAGGTAATTATCCCGACCGATGAATCGATGAATCAGCGGCTCACAATCTATTCCGCAAAAAGGCTTCCGAGAAAACAGGCGCTCGGCCTTATTTACGCGGCACTGCGAACCAAAGGTTTTGTGGCGGAAGAAGTTGATAACGTTATTTACCTCAAGCCTATCCAGGAAGCGATGTTTGGCTCGGTGCCTCTGGTTTCCGATAAGCAGCCGCTGGCAGCGATAGAAAACAAGAACCAGGTAGTCCAGAAATATTTCAAACTCGAAAATTACAGCCCGACAAATATGAGCAATATCCTGCTGCCGATGATGGGTCAGCACGGCTATATAAGCGCCGATGAAAATGGGCGCAGCCTGCTTGTTATAGATACGGTCGAGAACCTGATGCGTTTTGAACGCGTTATACAGCAGTTCGATGTTCCGGAGGCAGGTCAGACGGCGACCCGGGTTTTCCAGATACGAAACGCCGACCCCGCTGAAATTGTGCAGATATTAAATATTCTGCTCGGCGCTACTACTCAAACTCAGAGCCAGTCTCAGACTCAAAGGGGCAGGAATTCTCCATTTGGCGGGCCCGGAGCAACCGGTGCCACCGCACAGAGACCCGGCTCTTCCACAAGCGCAAGCGGTTCGCGAGCAGCGGCATCCGTTGTGATAACTCCTTCTAATGTGCCTGTCACTCTCGTGCCTGAACAAAAACAAAAATGGATAATCGCAAAAGGGTCGCCCGAAACCCTTGACCAGATTGGCGAATGGATAAAGCAATTCGACATAAAAGACAGGGTGACGACTGATTTTGAGACAATCCCCATCAAGTATGCCGACGCCACCGAGGTTGCTGACCGCATCAATGCTGCGCTTCAGAAGCTGCCGGGGTCGGATCTGAAAAGCAGCGTGCTTGTCCAGCCTCTCAAACAAGCTAAACAAATTATGGTTTTCGGCAGCGGGGAAATGCGGGACCTCGTTAAAAAACTTGTAGATGAGGTCGATGTGCTGCCTTCGAGCGATTTGAAGACCAGGACGTTCAAGCTCCAATACGCCGACCCTGAACAAATAAAGAGCAATATCGATAGTCTTTACAGCGCAACATCTTCTTCGACCGATGTCTACAGCGGTTATATGAGTATGAGAATGGGTTCAACCACCCAGCGCAACGCCGCAGATGAGGTCAAGGTAATTTCCTTTCCGACTACTCAGGAGGTGACGGTTATCGCGTCTGAGCAGAACCTGATAAAAATCGAAGGGCAGATAAAGGAATGGGATGTTCCGCTCGATACGAATGCCATCAAACCCAGAATAATTGAATTAAAAAATACCGACCCCGTTCAGATGGCCGACCTTTTGAGCAAACTTTTTTCCGAGAACAGCAGCAGTCAGTCTGCTCTTACCGAGTACACTTTCGGCTCCAGAACGAGCAGCGCCCAGCAGGCGCAGAAAAAGGTCGTCGGCGCCCTTTTTGGCAAGTTGACTTTCGAGTCTGTTCCCGGCACAAGGAAAATAATTGTTATCAGCCAGGTGCCCGAAGCCTACAAGGTAATCGAGCAATTGATTGCCGACCTCGATAAAGAAGAAATGGCGGAGGTGCCGGAGGTAATCATCCTGAGATATGCCGATGCCGAGGATTTAGCGGTCAGGCTCAATGCGATATTTAATGAGCCGGGCGTTGCTGCTCCAATATGGTTCAAGGAGACCGGCTTGTCAGCCTACTCGATGACGACCGGCGCATCTACCAGCTCATCGAGCTCGACAACAAGCAGCAGTTCCAGTTCCACCAGCGGCCAGCAGCAGATGACCGGGCAGGGCGATTATACCCCGCCGTGGTCAAGGTCGCCGAGGTCAACCACCACCACAGAGGAGATGCCTATCAGCAATGCCATCGGCAAAGTTCGTGTTATCCCTGACCCGCACAGCAAGTCCCTGCTTGTGCTGGCGCCGCCGGAATTCAGACCAAAACTTATGGAGATGATTACCAAGCTCGACCAGCCCGCAAAACAGGTTATGATAAAGGCTGTTATTCTCGAAGTTGACCACAGCAGTATGACCTCGCTCGGTATGCAGCTTGCGTCTAACGCATCGGCTTTCGGCACCCTGAATGAAAATTCGATTACCGCCTTGAATTCCCTTACCCAGCTCGACAAGATGGGTTCAATAACGATTCCCTCCGGCACGACAGGTGGCGGCTCAACGGCAGCAACGGGAGCCGGGACACAAAATATGGTTACATCCGATGTTACGCTTCTGGTTGACTTCCTGGTCAAGACCGTCAACGCAAAGATTCTGAATCAGCAGACCCTGTGGACAAAAGACAATGAAGAATCCACCTTCTTCAAGGGCGACAATGTTGCGTTCCAGTCGGGCTCAACCATTTCCACGACAAGCACTGCGACATCGTCAACATATACGTTCGAGAGAGTTGGTATGGTTTTGCGGGCTCGTCCGAACATCACGCCCGAAAAGAACGTCGATATGATTGTTAATGTCATTCTTTCACAGCTCACAAGCGAATTCGTCAACGGCCAGCCGAAAAGGAATGAGATGGAAACACAGACAAATATGATTGTGCAGGATGGCCAGACCATTATGCTCGGCGGTATCCTCTTCCAGCAGGATAACAAGATAAAAAGAAAAGTTCCGCTCCTGGGCGATATACCGCTTATTGGCCAGCTTTTCCAGCATAATTTAGATCAGATTGGCAACAATGAGCTTATTGTCTTTATTACGCCTTATGTTATTGATTCCCAGAATTTCGGAACAGGGAATGAAGAAATAGAAAATGCCAAGAATAAAATGCAGAAAGTCTTGAAATCCCTGAATTCCACGATAGAAAAAGCTGATTTGAAGTAAGCGATTGGAATTGAAAAAATTGCGGACGGGCCGGCCTTTGGTTTTAAGGCCGGTCTGTTCCCTTTATGCCGTCAATCGTAAGGTTGCCATCCGGCAGATTATCGTTGGCGGGGCGGATGTCGGTTGCATTAATAAAACACACACTGCTGTCGGCAAAGAGAAAATTTCTGCATCCCTGCCAGTTCCACCAGCCGTTTTCTTCTTTTACATCGAAGTGATTGCTGTACCATTCGCCTATCAGAATTTTTCCCGCAGGCCTTTTCACGCAATATATTTTTTGCGGTATTGACGGCTGCGGATTTGAATACAAATCTGCCGTGCTACTCATTTTATTAATTTGCTGCGGGCTGTGGTAAAAGCTCATCGAGTATGAATAACTTGTTGCCTCAAATTTTTGTTTGGCTATCATATCCTGCGGACACAAAAGCACACCCGGGTTATTAGCATCAATTTTTCCGCCCAGGTATGGCTCGACGAATTTTCGCCAGCCGCGACCCATCCAGAGCCAGTAGCCTGGCGGCAATGGGTCCTGTGCACAGGGGTATTTATCATTGTTGCAATTTAAATACACCTGAATGCCTAAGTCGATTTGATTCAGGTTATGGGCGCACTTTATCCGCCTTGCGTAAATCTGTATTTCTCTCAAACAAGGCAGCGTAATAGCAAGCAGTGCCGCAATTATCCCGATTACAACCAGCATCTCGACCAGCGTAAAAGCCGATAAACGCACGGATTTCGCGGCACAAAATGGATGTTTATGACTTCCTGTCACTGGTTTATCTTCCTGAAATTTTTATTCTACAGTTACGCTTTTGGCAAGATTGCGGGGCTTGTCAACATCAAACCCCCGCAGTACCGCGGCGTGGTAGGCAAGAAGCTGGAGCGGGATTACAGTGAGCAGCGGCTGAAGTATTTCAGGCGCATCCGGTATTGTTATCAGGTGTTCGGCGTATTTTTTGATTGTTTCATCGCCTTCAGTCGCCACCGCAATTACCCTGCCTCCGCGGGCTCTTACCTCTTCTATGTTGCCCATAATCTTTTCATATTGCGCTCCCGCGGTTGCGATAAAGACAGCAGGCATCCCGTCCACAATCAGCGCAATCGGCCCGTGCTTCATTTCNNCTTCAGCGCGCCTTCGAGCGCAACGGGGTAGTTGACTCCTCGTCCGAGGAAAAGCCAGTTGTTTTTGTTGATGTTGGCGGCGGCGATTTTCTTGATTTCATCCGAAAGCTGTAATATACGCTCTATTTTATCCGGAATTTTTGAAAGCTGGTCGATGTAAAATGACACTTCGGTGCTGCTGATATGTTTTCTTCTGCCAAGCTCTATGGCGAGCATCGTTAAAACAGCGACCTGCGCCGTAAACGCCTTTGTGCTCGCCACGCCGATTTCAGGGCCTGCGTGAAGATATATCCCTGCATCGGTTGTCCTTGCGATTGCAGAGCCTACGACGTTGACGATTCCCAGGACGGTCGCTCCCCGCTCTTTGGCCTCTTCGATGGCTGCAAGCGTATCGAGTGTCTCGCCTGACTGGCTTATCGCTATCACGACGGTACCGTCCTCGATTATGGGGTTGCGGTATCGAAATTCGCTTGCGTATTCGGTTTCCGTCGGGATTCTCGCTAAATGCTCGAAGAGATACTCGCCGACGAGCCCTGCGTGAAATGCGGTTCCGCAGGCGGTAAATATGACTCTTTTTGTCCTTGCTAATTCTCTGAGGTAATTTGCAATGCCGCCCAGTTTTATCCTGTTTTCCTGTTTGTCGAGTCTGCCGCCCATGCAGGTTCTAAGCGATGTCGGCTGCTCGAAAATTTCCTTGAGCATGTGGTGCTTGAAGCCGCCCAGCTCAATTGCTTCGAGCGAAAATTCAATCTGCTCAAGCTCCTTGCTGATTACGACATTGTCAGTTGTCTTGGTATGAAAACCGTCTTCGCAGATTGTTACCATTTCATTATCAGAAAGATAAATTGCCTGCGTCGTATGCTCGACGATTGCAGCGGCATCGGAGGCGAGAATATATTCGTTGTCGCCGACGCCTAAAATCAGGGGGCTTCCTTTTTTTGCGCCGATTATCATATCCGGGTAATCAGAGCACAGAATTGCCAGCCCGAATGTTCCGTGCAATTTACCGATTGCCTGCTGGACGGCCCATTCGAATTTATTCTGCTTGTCGCCGCATTTTGCGTTTTCGCAGTCGCCTTTGCTGTAGATATAACCTATAAGATGGGCTATTACTTCGGTGTCGGTTTCTGTTGTGAAGTTTATGCCTTCGGTCTGGAGCCATTTTTTCAGTGTGTTGTAATTTTCGATGATGCCGTTATGAACGACGGCAAATTTGCCGCTGAAATCCGTATGCGGGTGTGCATTAACGGTATTCGGGGCCCCGTGCGTTGCCCATCTTGTATGGCCTATTCCAACGTGAACGGAACAATCGGTCTCCCTGATGATTTTTTCGAGGTCGCTTATCCTGCCCTTTGTCTTTTGAATTTCTATCTTGCCGTTTTTCAGCAGGGCTATGCCGGCCGAATCATAACCGCGATATTCGAGCCTTTTGAGGCTTTCTATAAGGACAGGCTGGGCTGCCTTCTTTCCAATATAGGCTACTATTCCACACATTTATTTTCCCCTTCAGTATCCGGGCTTTTTCGACAAAAAACGCTATTTTCTTAAATTATACGACAATTAACCAAAGCGGCAATATAATTTCCTTTGAAAACAGCATAAGTTTCGCTTATTTATCATTCCTGTTGAATAAGCAGTAATTTTTTGTTATTTTACTGCGTATGTTCGCCGGCCCGCCATTGGCGGACTGCGTATATTCGTTTTACTTATGACTTGTGACTTATGACTTACGACTTCTTACTTCTCACTTATGACAATTTATGATTATCGTAATAGATTATAACGTCGGCAATGTCCGCAGCGTCTGTAATGCCTTTAATTATGTAGGCTGTACGGTGCGGTTAAGCCGAATCGAAAGCGAAATCAGAAAGGCGGACGGCCTTGTCCTGCCGGGCGTCGCCGCCTTTGGTTATGCGATTGGTCAGCTCGGCAGCCTCTCCGAAATTGTAAAGGAATACGCCGCAGGCGGCAGGCCTGTTCTTGGAATTTGTGTCGGGCATCAATTATTATTCGATAAAAGTTTCGAGCAGGGCGAGTATAAAGGCCTCGGCCTGATAAAAGGTGATGTCGTTGCATTGCCGCCGGGCAGGGTTATTCCGCACATGGGCTGGAACAAGGTATCTGTTTCCAAAGATATGAAATTGTTCGACGGCCTCGGCGGTGAAAGGCATTTCTATTTTGCTCATTCATTCTATGCGAAAATTACCGATAATGACGCCAGAATCGCCTTTGCCGATTATGGTTTTAATCTGCCGGCATCGGTTCAGAAGGCAAATATCTACGGCACGCAGTTTCATCCTGAAAAGAGCGGGCCGGCCGGCCTGCAGATACTGAAAAATTTTGCTTCGCTTTGCGAGAAAGGCGCTGATGCTTACTAAAAGGATAATTCCCTGCCTCGATGTTAAGGATAACCGGGTCGTAAAGGGCGTAAATTTTCTCAATCTGCGTGACGCCGGCGACCCTGTCGAACTCGGCGCACGCTACAGCGAGGAGGGGGCAGATGAGCTTGTCTTTCTCGATATNNCGCAAGACAATCGTCGAGCTTGTCGAAAGGGTTGCCGAAAAGGTCTTTATTCCTTTTACCGTCGGCGGAGGCATCGGGTCAATTGACCAGATTGACCTGCTTTTGCGAAGCGGCGCAGAGAAGGTTTCGATAAATACCGCGGCGGTCAATAACCCGAATTTGATTTCAGAAGCGGCGGGCCGTTTCGGCAGCCAGTGCGTTGTCATTGCCATTGATGCCCGCAGGTCGGTGAAGAACGCAGGCAGATGGATTGTCACGGTGAAGGCGGGTACTGAGCCGACAAGTATGGACGTGGTCGAATGGGCGGCGAAGGTGGAATCGCTCGGCGCCGGCGAAATTCTTTTGACCAGTATGGATGCCGACGGCACGAAGGCAGGCTACGATAATCAGCTGAACAAGGCGGTTAGCGATGCTGTTAATATCCCTGTAATTGCTTCAGGCGGGGCTGGGACGCTCGAACATATCTACGATGCGGTAGTCCTCGGCGAAGCGGATGCCGTCCTGATGGCTTCAATCACCCATTATCAGCAGTTCACCATTAGGCAGATTAAGGAATATCTCGCAGGGCGGGGGATTGCAGTTAATTTGTGAACCGCAAGTTTATTCTGAATTTTCAGCACGCCCGATAAGATATTTCGTATTAGTTACTTGGTGCAAGAAAGTACTCAAGTCGATAGTTTTATTAACCGATTTTTAACGGCAGGGGTGTGATTATCGGCGTTGATACGCGAGATAATGGAAGATTTTTTTTGACAAAGACCTGATTTGTTATATGGTATAATGTTTTTAAGCCGGTTTATCCCGGTTCATCGGGATTCGCCCCCGACAGGTCGGGATTAAGTTGAGAATATTTACCGATGTCAAATGATACAAGTTACGATACTGTTTTAGGCAAATTAGCTGTTGAGCTTGGTCTTTGCACCGAAGACGAGCTCAAGAACTCTTTCAAGGAGCAGCTTGCCCGCAGCGGTGTAAATCCTGTAGTGCTCCCTAATGTGATGGTTGACCTTGGCTATCTTACTTCTTCCCAGGTCGACAGGCTCAAGTCAAAAATCAAGGAAACCAGGGGTGTTCCGGAGCAGATACCGGGCTACCATATTATCGGTAAGCTCGGCAAGGGTGCGATGGCGGTTGTGTATAAGGCGAAACAAATAAGCCTTGACCGCATTGTCGCTATAAAAATTCTGCCTAAAAGATTCACCGAAAATCCCGAGTACGTCACCCGTTTTTATAAGGAAGGAAAGGCTGCTGCCAAGCTTAATCACAACAACATCGTTCAGGCCATCGACGTCGGCGAGGCAGGGGGGTATCATTATTTCGTTATGGAATATGTCGAGGGCAAGAGCATTTATGATGACCTTGCCGCCGGCAAGGTATTCTCAGAACAAGAGGCGCTCGATATCGTAATCCAGGTCGCAAAGGCGCTGGAACACGCCCATAACAACGGCCTGATTCACCGGGACGTCAAGCCGAAAAATATTATGATTAACAAGGAAGGCGTCGTCAAACTTGCGGATATGGGTCTTGCCCGTGAGACCAGCGATATCGAGGCTGCAAAAAACGAGGCGGGCAGGGCTTACGGGACGCCTTATTATATTTCACCGGAACAGATTCGCGGCGAAATCGACATTGACGGCAGGGCCGACATTTACGGACTCGGCGCAACGTTTTATCACATGGTCACCGGCAGAGTTCCGTTTGTGGCCGATGACCCGTCTGATGTAATGAGAAAACATTTGCGGGAAGAGCTTGTTCCGCCCGACCATATCAACACGTCTCTCTCGAACGGCGTATCCGAAGTAATCGAAGTTATGATGGCGAAACGCAGAGAAGAACGCTACAACAATGCGGAAGAGCTTCTCGCCGACCTCAACGCTGTAAGGGCAGGCCAGCTGCCTTTGCAGGCACATGACAAATTCGATGTCTCTATGCTCGAAAAACTCGAAGATGGCGGCGAAGTTCAGAAAATGCCGGAATCGATTGATATCGAACAGGAGAAAGCGCTTACTAATTATCGCATTGTTATCCTGATGTTAAGTCTCGTTGCCGCCGCCTCCATCATCGGCCTTATTATCCTCACAATAAAATCCTGCAGCGCATAAACCATCTGCTGCTCAGGGCTTTTTGCTGCGAAAGACAGCTTGGAATGTTCAGAGCGAAGAGTGCAAAGAGAAGAGCAAAAAAAATTCGCCCTTAACTCTTAACACTTAACAATTTATTCTTCTTCTTTGTTTTGGTCTTTCTTGCTGTACATCGCAACAATCTGCTGCTGGACATGCGAAGGCACCGGCTCATAATGGCTCAGCGTCATCGAATAACTGCCGCGACCGCCGGTGACGCTTTTTATCTGGCTGTTATACTGCATAACCTCCGACAGCGGCACCTGCGCTTTTATTACCACGAAATTTCCCGGCAGCATATCCTGTCCCTGTACTCTGCCGCGCTTGCCTGCGAGGTCGCCCGTTATGTCGCCCATATTCTCGGCAGGCGCTGTCACCTCGATATTGACTATCGGTTCGAGCAGCGCAGGTTTTGCCTTCTGAAGCGCGTCGATGAACGCCATTTTGCCGGCGATGCGGAACGCCACTTCCTTGGAGTCAACGGGGTGGTCCTTGCCGTCATA
>PLLP01000005.1 GCA_003141315.1 Phycisphaerales bacterium | reverse complement strand
AGGCTGGAAATGTCGCTGCCCTATGCCATTGTTATAGCTGCCGGGCTTGTGCTTATTCTTGTAATGCTTTTATTTTTCAGGCTGGGACAGTTTTACGGCTCACCGGCGCCTGTGCAGAACAAAGCGGTAGTGAAGAAAAATCTGCCGCCTGCGGAAGGATTGGGAATACAGGCAGTGGATGTTAACCCGGTCTCGGCGCAACCGGCTGCGAATGCGGCAACGCCGGAGATGACAGGTAAGGGCTCGAACAGAATAGTAATAAAGATATACAGCAGGGCAAGAGACCTCGAGCCCGCAAAGGATTTTTTTGACAGGAACGGCATCGAGACGGAAATTGTCGGCGATAACGCGGGAAATTTTAAGCTGGTGACAAAAAACAGAAGTTTCAGTAATCCGAACTTATCCGGAACAGATGGTTTCGATGTGAAACAAAAAATAATCGGTATCGGAAAAAGCTATAAGGCGCCGCAGGGCTATGAACAATTCAGATTCGAAGACCCGTATGGCGAAAAGGTTCAGTAGTTTTTAGGAGAATAGAAGGATGTCAATTGACCGTTCATTGAAGATTAAAAGCGCACTTGTAAGGCACAGAAACGTTTTAACAAGGGCAGAGCGAATAGAAAGGCTGAAGAAAGAAGAAAAATGGGTGGAAGGAGATACGCTTCTTGGTTTGCCGAAGGTGGCGAACCGTAAGATTCATGCCAAGAAGGAGGCCAAGGCGGTAAAAGAGGGCGTTGCCGAAGCAGCAGCGGTACCAGGTGCAGAGGCAGCTGGAAAAGCTCCTGCCGGTGATGCGAAGGGAAAGGCCGCAGAGCCAAAGGGGAAAGCTGCAGAAGCAAAACCCAAGGCCGGAGAAGGCAAAAAAGCGGAAGGCAAAAAATAGAAAACGAAACTGTTTTTTTCACAAAAAGCCCTGCAGGATGCGGGGCTTTTTTATTTGGTATAGACAAGAATACCGTTGCCGAAAGTTTGGCTTGACCAACCGGGAGAAACGGCAGTCAGTAATGTGCTTTCGAGATTGTCGAATCCGGAGCCTTGCTCGGTGCCGGCAATGACGGCAGAGGGTGGAGAACTCTGGAGCAGTTGCTTGAGTGAAGCTGGGCCTACAGTTTTAGTAATCCGCCGCTGGTCATCAGTTAGATTGTCGGCAATCCTGTAAGTGAACAGGCCGCTGGATAACTGCGGGTAAATCCGGCAGGAGCCTTCGAGTGCATACAGAGGAGCGATAGTCAATACCGGTGCGGATTTGTCTATTTTTTCGGCAATTTCTACCGAGAGATTATGCAGTCGCATCGGCTGCCATGATTGCGGGCTGGATAAAGCCGCTATCGGTTTGAGTATCGTGGTTTGCTGAAGGATTGTGACGACGACGCAGGCGGCAAGGAGAAAAGATGCGATTTTCAGATGTGCAGAATCTGCCATTTCTCTTAAAGATAGCAGGGGGATAGCAAGGCTGATGAGCAGGAAGGGTATGGGAATAGCAAGGTATTGCAACCATATAGTTATGGGAATAAAGGCGATGATAAGGAAAGCTGCCGGCAGAGAGAGTGCGAGAAAAATGATACTTACGGGAATTGAACTTTTTTTATCCTGCGGCCTGTTAAACATTAACACATATAGATAGCAAACGATGAGGATTGGGAAGAGAAATTCAAGGGACGTGAGAATATTATAGGCAAACCGAAATTTTGGATAGAAAAGACCCATCTGGATAAGCAGCAGGCCATTAAGTTCAGGAATCGAAATCAGATTCAGGAAAAACGCCCGCGGAGATTGTGCGATTATCCAAAGCGGCCAGGCAAAAACAAGAACAGAAGTAAAAACAAAGATTAAGATATTAAATTTTTTCTCTTTTGCAGATGGGAATTTGCGAAAAATAACGGCGATGAAAAAAATGAACAGAATCAGGATTGTGGTAATTCGCATACAGGCTGCAAAGGTAAGCAGGGCGGCTAAAGCAGCTGTTCTCCAGTAGCCGGGACCGGTTTGCCAGCCTGACGGGAGGTAAAGATAAAAGGATATGACAACGAGGCAGATTACGATGTTATGATTCCAGGCAAGGCCGGTGATATAATGAATAAGAGGATTAAAGAGCAGAAGCGTTGCAGCGGCGAGGCCGAAAAAGAGGCCGCTGAAAGGAAATTGATAAAAGATTTTGCGGAATATAAGGATAGTGAAAAGTACGGTAAGAAAATCAGCAATACACGATACAATTCTTGCGGTTAAAAGATAATGCGTAGTGCCGGTGATTTTATATATCGCGGAAAGCAGGAGCGGGTAGTAAGGAAGCTGCGCAACGTAGGAGAAGTCTTTATAGGGCGTTTGACCCTGCGACATCAGGATTGCACCAGAGCAATACATCTGCTCATCCCTCGCGACGGGCTGGGTCATTGCACAGGAAAAAATAACTCCGGCGGCGAATACCAGAAAAATGACAACAGCAGGATTTATTATTTTATGCGACATATATTTTACCGTGTATGATGCTACCATTCGGCAAGTTCGCCGACAAGCTCTTCCGCCAAATCTTTCATTGTCACAATGCCGAGCGGTTTTTCGGCAGCACCCGGTTTTACGACAAGCATAATTTTCTGATTGCTGTTTCGCATAAGGTTGGTGGCTTCTGTTATAGTGGTTTCGGCATTCAATTTGCCGAGCGGACGGAGAAAATCAGAAAGTTTAACAGACGGATTATCAGAATTAACACAATCGAGGATATTGATATAGCCGGTAATGTTATCGTGCGATTTATCGAAGACGGGCCAGCGGGTAAAGGGAAAATTCTGCATATTATTGAGAAGCGCCGATTTATCAGAGACGGCGTTCAGGTCGAGCATCTGAACTTTGGGTAGAGGGGTCATTACCGAGGCGATGGTGAGGTTGCCGATTTGTGAGAGGCGATCGATAATGGCAATCTGGGTGGGGCTGAGGAGGTTCTGGGTTTCTATATCATACATAAGTTTTTTAAGATATGGAAAACGAATAGAATTGATATGTGCCCTGAGAAAAGGTGCGGCGGCAGCGGGGCCTGCGAAAAGTTTCAGGACTGCCCTGATGAGAGGGACAATCCCAAGCCAGTTAAATAATTTATTTACCGCGAAGAGAACGTAAGAAACATAAGGCATAAGGCGGTCGGAACGATGAAAGAACAGATTTTTGGGAATCAGGTCAGAAAAAATAAAGAGCAGGGGAGCGGCGATAAGCGTTGCGGAAAGTTCGGCGGTGTATTCGTTGCTGAACCTCTCCAAAAACAGGAATGTAATAATGCTGGTGGCAACATACTGAGCGAGGCTTGTGCCGAGAAGAGTCGAGATAAGCAAAGAGGGACTGTTATCGAAAAGTTTGCCGAGCAGGACAAATGATAATTGTTTTCGCTCGATGCCGAGCCGCAATCGCAGGAGGTTAAGCTGATACATACCCGTCTCGGCGCCGGCGAAGAGGCCCGCCATAAAAACGGATGCAGCAATAATAATTATATAAATCGCAGTAATCATTGTTTTTTATCCGGTGCGGAACGCAGAATCGGTTCGAGTTCGAATATTACAGTTTCAATCCTGTGCCGGCG
The DNA here is from genome assembly GCA_003141315.1 of Phycisphaerales bacterium. GTDB lineage: Bacteria > Planctomycetota > Phycisphaerae > Sedimentisphaerales > Anaerobacaceae > Fen-1359. Next base: position 4,785 of record PLLP01000005.1, on the reverse strand, counting down.
GACGTGTTCAACCGTAAATTTGATATTACCGATGCGAGCAGTGTCGCCGGGCTGCGGGATTTTCCTGAGCAGGATGGTTATAAGGCCGCCAATAGTTGAAACGCGAGTCTGTTCGAGGTCGATATCAAAGGCGGCTGCCCAATCGTGAACCGCCAGATTGCCGGCAAGTCTGTACGCAAAAGGACCAACCGGTTCAACAGGTTCGGGTTGAGAGGCGATTTTTACAGGCCCGAGCAATTCTTCGACGATGTCTTCTATGCAGATTAAACCTTCAATTCCGCCGTATTCATTAACAACGATGGCGGTATGGGTCGCGGTTTTTCTGAAGAAGTCAAGCAGGGACTCGACAGATTTCTGTTCCGGAACAAAATGCACCGGGGATAGCAGCTTATCGAGTGATTTATCGGGATTGAGCAGCAGCTGCCGGAGAGTCACCAGGCCGACAATGTTGTCAACTTTTTTGGAATAGATAGGAATCATTGAGAGCCGATGTTGTCGCATTATATTTTTTATGGTTTGCGGGGAATCGGTGATACTGCAGATAATCATATCGACTCGCGGACGAAGGCAATCGCGGACTTTAAGCGAGCCAAGTTCGACGATTTCATTGATGAGCCTGCTCTGGCCATCGGAAATAAAGCCCTGTTTGCCGGCCTGTTTTGTAAGAGCGATAAATTCATCGAGAGTAATCGTTTTCGATTTGCCGGATTGCCCCAGGGTGATTCGCAGGACGGGTTCGACTATGAAAAATTTAAGGGTGATGATTACGGGCATAAAGATTCGGAGGCAGAAATACGCGGGCAGCGCCGCCAGCAGGCTCGTGATTCGGGTATAAAAAAAGGCGATTGATTTCGGGAAGATTTCGCCGAATAGGACGAGAATGGTAAAAAAGACGAGGGCGGTTAAGGCGGCGATTTTTACGCCGGAATTGTATTGAATATGCAGCGTGAGCGTGCTGGCAAGGGCGAAAAAGAGGACGTTGACAATCATATTTCCAAAAAGAAAACAGCTGAGCAGATTCGAGGGGTTCTGCACCAGCTGAACAACGAGTTTATTGAGATGATGTTTGGAGGCCTTGAACTCGTTGATTTGCCTGCCGGAAAGATTGAAGAAGGCGGTCTCCGCGGCAGAGAAAAAGGCGGAGCAGCAGAGCAGCAGAAACATCAACAACAAATGAGCTGAATTTTGGTAGAGTATCTGCACTTTTAACCCTGATGGGAACCGGGCAGGAATATTTTGAAAGTGCTGCCCATTGCCGGCTGCGATTCGGCGGTGATGGAGCCTTTGTGCAATTCGATTACTTTTTTGCAGAAGGCCAGTCCCAGCCCGAAGCCGGAATTGGATGACTGGTTTTTGGAATCGGCCTTCGTGGTAAAGAATGGCTCAAAAATTTTTATAAGATTTTCAGGAGCGATGCCGCAGCCGGTATCCGAAACTTCGATAATCGCACCATCCTGATTTTCTCTCGCACTAATGGTAAGGATTCCGCCCTTGGGGAGCATCGCGTCGCGGGCGTTGAGGATAAGATTCATAATCACCTGCTGAATCTGGATATCAACCGCCCAGATTGTAAGGTCCGCGGGGATATCGATTTTTACGGTGATGCTGTCTTTGGAAAAATCCCGGCATAAACAGGTAAAAATTTCCTCAACGAGGCCGGCAAAGGGAACGCTCGTCTTCTTCTCCTCTTTTTTGTTGGTCATCGCGAGGATGCTCGTCATAACCTTCGATGCCCTCGCAGAATTTCGCGAGGTTTTCTGGAGGGCCTTGGCGGTAAGCTCTTTGTCGGCAGGGTTGTTAAGGGCAAGGGCAGCGTAATTTTCAAGGGGGGTAAGAAGATTGTTTATCTCGTGGGCAATCATACTGGTGCAGATACCGATGTTGGCGAGGGCCTGGAGCTGACCGAGCTGGAACTGCATCTGCTCTTTTTCCTGCTGGTGAACCTCAATCTGTTTGTGGAGAGATTTGCGTTTTTTGATAATGGTTGTCAAGTTTCAGCCCTTTTCGACAAAGAAATTTTCAGTTGTTCAATTACAATACGAATTATTATATAATAACCGCCGGACATTCTACACAACCCGGGACCGCAGGCAGAGAGCCTTGTATCTATATCGACCTTTGATATAATTTTTCTTGAACGAAGCAGCTGGCGACGAAGAGAAATCGGTCGGGCTATTGAAGGCGTCAGGTATGAATGAGCGGGCGATATTAGATGAGCTTTTGCAGCTGCTCGAGGGCAGCGGCGTCAAGATACGCAGTGAGCCGCTCGGCGGCAGCGGCGGGGGGCTTTGCACCATCAAGGGCGAGAAGTTGTTTTTTGTCGATACCGATGCGCCGGCAGGCGAGACGGCTGAACTTTGCGCAGAGGCGGCTGCGAAACTTATAGATATTGAGAACGTGTATGTCAAACCGCAGGTGAGGCAATTCATAGAACGTGCGGCAGATAAATAACAATCTGTGGTTGCCTCGTAATAATCCTTCGCAGCAGGCCACAGAGGAGCGTGTCCATCTTGTATCAATTCATTTCAATACTTGGGCCGGTTCGTCACCTACGCGGACTTGGAATGTACAACGTTTTCCGCCGCGCAAGACTGATTCTTTCAACTCCACTTTTACTTTTTTCCCCAGCATAGTTTCGAAGGCATAGGCGTTCCATCCGAGGCTGCAGTTGCAGTGGATTTTGGGTGTATTTCGGCAATCCACCAGCGGACAAAAGCAATCGCTTCTTTCCGGTCCGGCAATGGTTATGACACCCTTTGCACGATCGTAGGTAATGGTTTCGCCCGACTTTTTTTTCTGCTCCAGGAAACCGTCTATGTCGCCTTTATATTTCTTGATAAGTACAGACTGGCTGGCACAATATCGGCCCTGTTGCTCCAATATTTCGCTAACGGCCTTTTCGTCCATCCGGCCGGCCAGTATCGTCAGGAGCTTGGCGTAGCGCTGTTTGACGAACTGGAACCGCCAATCTTCCTGTGGTTTGGTTTCCTCGCCAACTGCGGAGGTCGATGCGATCAGGCCGATGGCCGCGTATGAGCACAAACCGCATGTGCAGGTTTTCAAACATTCTCTTCTGTTCATTTTTTCATTCCTTTCTTCATTTGAATCGCTGATTTCTTTCGCTAAGCCTGTTTTCGTGCGCAACAGCCTGGTTTTTCGCATCCTCGGCGGAGTTCACCAGATGCCAGTACACAGAGTAGCGTTGCCTGTGAATGGAGTAGAAGGGCGCCAGCGTGACGTCCTTGGGCGATGCCAGCCCATCGGTTCGGAACTCCAGCGGCTTGCCGGGCACAGGCTTGATCTTAGGAATGATGTCCTTGGCGCTGCCGACGAACACCGGTACGGCATCGATTGGCAGCTTTTTCGGGAAGAGACCATAGCCTTTGAAGGGGAGCCCCTCCAATCCTTCTGTGCCCAGCTTGCCCGCCAGCACGATGGGTCCCCAGAGCACGGCGACCCACTCCTTACTGCGGGGCAGCAGTTCTGTTCGCAGTGTGAGGGGCCATTCCACCTCGAGTTTGTCGCCAGTCTTCCAGGTGCGTTCCACCGTGGCATAAGAACCCGGAGGAGAATTAACTTTTTCGCTAACGCCGTTGACGGCAAGTTTCATCGCTCCCGGTTGCAGCCAACTGGGACAGCGAATCGATACAGCCAGTTTGCTGGGTTGTTTGGCGGTGAACGTAAGCGTTGCTTTGCCGTCTTCAGGAAAACGGGTATCGAGCCGGATTGTCACACCTTGGTCTGCCCAGTTCAATTCAGATGCTGCAAGCATATCCACCCACAACCGATTGCCGGAATGTGCATAGATAAATTCGCCGTATTTGGCGTGGTTCTCCATCCCGGTTCCGGTGCAGCACCAGAAGTCATGTTCCGCATCGCAATATACCTGATAGGCTCCAGGCCGCATCGGGGTATAGTAGGCGAAGCCGCCTTCATCGGGGTCCTGGGATTCGAGTATATGGTTGTATAGGCATCGCTCGATGAAGTCCGCCATCGGTACCGACGGCTCAACGAGCCATAATTTTCGTGACAGCTTTATCATATTGTATGTGTTGCAGGTTTCCGGGCCGCCGCGAGACATCAACCCTGTGGTGGCGAACTCATCTACAGGAAAGAAGAACTCATTCGAGCCATGGCCGCCGATAACAAACGAACGCGTATTGACGACATTATCCCAGAAGGATTTCGCCGCTGCTATATAGGGCTTCTCGCCCGTAAGTTCGTAGAGACGCTCCATCCCGATAACAATCGGAATCTGGGCATTGGCATGGACGGGACGAGCAGGGGGCACGGAAGTAAGCGGGTCTTCTCCCTTCGCGAGCGGCTCGAAGATTTTCTTGTGATTGAGCCGGCGTGCCAGCTTCAGGTATTTCTCGTTGCCTGTGATGGCATAAACGTCGGCGACTGCTTCCATAATTCCGCCATGTTCGGTTTCCAGAACGTCCTGCACCTGCTGGTCCGTCATCTTGTCAAAAACTGTTCCCAGCCAATCGGTATGACGAATAAGCACGTCGCGGGCGGTTTGGTTTCCGAGCATCAGCCAGGCCTCGCGCAGGCCGGCCATCACCTTGTGCATACAGTAAAACGGCACGTAACCGCCGTTGAGTTTGAACAGATGGTCGGACTCGATTTTGCCCGCCGAAATCTCGGCAAAGAGCCCGCGGCAGTCCGGGAACGCGGCGAGCATACCCGTACCGCCGGCTTTCTGGCAGGCGTCGAGTTCCGATACGATGTAATCGGCGCGGCGGCGGCATTCCGCGTCGCCCGTGCTGCTGGTCATCATAA
>PLLP01000016.1 GCA_003141315.1 Phycisphaerales bacterium | reverse complement strand
CCCGGCAACGGCACCATCCTCGCCGTTGACCCCAAAAGAAAAAAACTCTATCGCACAGCCGGCAAACAGATTTTGTCCCTCGTTGAAAAAGACATCAAGCCCCTCGACATAATCAATACGAAATCGCTCGACAACGCCTATATTCTTGATATGGCTATGGGCGGCTCTACAAATACCGTCTTGCACGGCCTGGCTGTCGCTAACGAAGCCGGCATCGACTATACCATTGATAGAATCAACCAGATTTCCGCTCGATGCCCTAATATCTGCAAGGTCTCGCCTTCCAGCAAATTCCACGTCGAGGATGTCGATGCTGCCGGCGGAATCAGCGCAATACTAAAAGAGATAAACAAAATCCCGAACCTGCTGAACCCTGATTGCATTACCGTTACCGGCAAAACACTTGCACAGAATATCGCAAGGGCAAAAATCACAAATCCCGAAGTCATCAGGCCTCTCGACAACGCCTATTCGAAGACAGGGGGCTTGTCAATTTTGAAAGGCAACCTCGCTCCGAAGGGCTCCGTCGTCAAGACCGCAGGCGTCGCGCCGAATATGCTCAAGCACACAGGCCCAGCCGTTATCTTCGAATCGCAGGAAGATGCCTGCGACGGCATCCTCGCCGGCAAAGTAAAGCAGGGTGATGTTGTTGTCATCCGCTGCGAAGGCCCGAAGGGCGGTCCCGGTATGGTCGAGATGCTCTCGCCCACAAGCTACATTATGGGTGCCGGCCTCGGCGAATCCGTCGCGCTTATTACCGATGGTCGTTTCAGCGGCGGCACGCGCGGAGCCTGTATCGGCCACATCAGCCCCGAAGCTGCGGTAGGGGGGCCTATCGGCCTTCTTAGAAATGGCGACATTATCGAAATCGATATTCCGAATAACAAATTAAGCGTCAAACTATCGGATGCCGAGCTTGCCGAGCGCAGGAAGAATTGGACACCGCCGAAACCGAGAATAACTACCGGCTGCCTCGCCAAATACGCTGCTATGGCAACAAGCGCCGATACCGGCGCCATCCTCAAATGGTAGTTTGTGAAAAATTTTCTCTGTGTGCCGAAGGTCCGCCGCATGGCGTAAGCCATCCCTTACGGGAGGCGGATGAAATCTGTGGCTGCAAAATAATTTGTTTTTCTCTGTGAACTCTGCCTGTCCGACGTAACTTTAGCGAAGGCGGATGCCCTCTGTGGCTAAAAATTTTGTGCCCCTTCGACTACGTTCAGGGCAGGCTTTTTGCGGCTATTTAATTTTTGTATTTCTTTGTGCTTTTGTGTCTTGGTGGCTGAAATAATCTGTGAACGCTGTGGCTAAAGAAAATAAATGGTATTCTGCCGGCCTGCATTTCGAGTGTCAGGCCTGCGGCAACTGCTGCGCCGGGCCGGATGAAGGGTTTATCTGGGTGACAAAGGAAGAAATCGAGCTTATCGCCTATCATCTCAAACTGCCCATCCATCAATTGCGACGCCAATTTCTCAAACGAATCTTTTTGCGCACAACCATAATCGAAAACCCCGCAACGAAGGACTGCATCTTTCTGAAGCTGATTAAAGGCAAAAAAAAATGCGTAATTTATCCCGTTCGTCCGAACCAGTGCCGCACCTGGCCGTTCTGGCCGAACAACCTTTCAAATCCTGATGCATGGAATCGAACTGCCAAAAAATGCCCCGGCATCAATCGTGGAAAATTTTTCAGCCACGAGGAAATCGAAAAACTCCGCCGGCAGAAAAAATGGTGGGAAAATGAAAAGTAATTCGCCGGCCTGCGAAAAAGTCGCGGAGATTTACAACTGGCTCGATTCTCAGATTCAGCAAAGTAGTCTTAAAGCCCAATGCGAGGCCTGCGGCAAATGCTGCGACTTCGAGCGGTTCGGCCACCTGCTTTTTATAACTACGCCGGAGCTTGTTTTTCTGCGGGAAAATCTCGAACCCGAAAAAATCAGGAAAATGCCGGCAAATATTTGTCCTTATAACGAAAAAGGCAAATGCACCATTTATCCGCTGCGTTTTGCCGGCTGCCGAATCTTTTTCTGCGAAGGCGACGCCGATTTTCAAAGTAAGTTAAGCGAATCTGCCATCAGCCGTTTCAAATCTCTTTGCACGGAATTCGATATACCATACATTTATAGCGACCTTCGAACCGCCCTCAACGTCACATTGCCAAAGTTATGAACGAATTCAAAAATTGTTTAGTCATTTGAACATTTGGATTTCGTGCTTGTTTCGTATTTCGGTATTCGAATTTCGGATTTGCTTTTTTGCTTGTTGTTAGTTTTTGCTTGCGACGTATTTATCTATTGGCAGAGGCACTGTCTCTTTCGGGTCGCGCAGGTTTATAACTTTTGCTCCGCCAAGGAGCGTCCCCTTTTCATAAAAATAGCTGTATAGCCTGGCAATCTTCTGCTCATCTGTCACCTCAAGATGCCGGTACCATTTGCCGAGTTCCGCTCCCCATATAATTTCCGTGCCGTCTGTCGTATAAAGAACGATGTGCGGATTTTTCGTGCTCTTTCTGCCGTTAAAATTACTCACGTCAATTTTGGCAATCTCGTAGAGCAGTCCCCGGCCCTGGCCTTCGAGCGAATCACGCCTGTCTAACCTGTCTAATATCGCTACCGCCGCCGCAATATCATCTTTCTTGTTCACGGCAGATTCGCTGCCCGGCTGCAACACGCCTGCCTCTTCCGCAAAACCGACTACATTTACTACCGGCAGATTCGGCACCTCCACGTAATCCATCGGATGCACATCCGCATCTGCCATGATTGTCTGTTTCTGCCCTTTTATTACCGCGAGCGGCCTTCGCCATTTTGCCCTTATCCGAAACGTATGCCACGTCGTCTGCACTTTTACATTATCGAGCCAGCCGCCCGCCTTTTCGAGATTGCACCGGACTGATTTTGCCGCATCTTCGTCGAGTTTCAGCTCTTCCCCGTTTGCCGTCGCCGCTGCGTAAATCCGCTCCTTCAATGCGTCGTTGAGCCACCACGGCGGCTCAACAAGTTCTATAAGGCCCGTCCGCTTCGCAACCGGCACCGCTTTTTTTACATACTTGTCAAGATATACGAATCCGAAAAAGAGACAGCACGGCAGAATTGTCAGGCCTGCCACCATTAGAACCCGCACCCACTGAGACGATGCGAAATCCGTCTTCTGCTTATTCTTTATTTTGGTGTTGTTTTTAAAAACCATTTTACAGCAAGCCCGTCTTCGATGAATCCGGCCCTACTTTGCCTTTCCTCGTTTCATCGCTTCCTCTACCATCATTGTGCACAGCCGGCTCATCGTCATACCTGCCTTTGCCGCCGCCATTGGCACAAGCGAATGCCCCGTCAGTCCGGGTATCGCATTTACCTCCAGCGCGTAAAGCTCGCCGTCGCTGCCAAGGATGAAATCCGCTCTTGCTATGTCTCTTACGCCGATTGTCTCGAAGCATTTGGCCGCAGAATCTTTTACTTTTTGCTCCAGCCTTTTGTCTTCGATTGTATCGAACAAAAACTGCGTCTTTTCATCCACGTATTTTGCCTGAAAGTTATAAAACGCCTCTTTCGGCCTAATCTCAATTATCGGCAGAACCTGCCCGCAGACTATACCTACTGTTAGCTCCCTGCCCTGTATATATTTTTCAACCATACAGTCGCCGAAAAGCCTGGCCGTCTTGATCGCTATAATGGCTGCCTCTTTGGCGTTATCGACTATGCTTACCCCGAAACTGCTCCCCTGGCGAAAAGGCTTTACGACAAATTTACTCGCCAGTGCCGCAAGCCGCACCTCAAGCTCCTTAATGTCCTCCGCGTCTTCTTTTTTGTCCGTTCCGTTGCCGGCGGGCGCGATGGAAAATTCAACCGACGGCGGTGTTTTCACGCCGGCCTTTGCAAATGCCTTTTTGCTCAGCATCTTGTCGTATGCGAGCCGGCAGGCTGCTGACGGGCTGCCGGTAAAGTCGAGCCCTTTTGATTCCATTATTTCCTGAAGCTGTCCGTCTTCGCCGAATCGACCGTGCATCGCTATAAAAAACACATCGATTGTTTTGTCATCGAGAATTCCGAGTTTTTCAGGCCCGACGTCCGTAAGAATCGTCTCCACCCCACCCTGTATCAGGGCATCCCGGACACATCTGCCGCTCTCCAGGCTTATCTGCCGTTCCTCGCCTATCCCGCCGCACAAAACCGCGGCTTTTATGATCCCCTTTTTTTGACTTGCTTGTGGTGAGCCTGTCGAACCATTATCGCTCTTTGTTGTTTCTATTTCCATCTTAATTTATTTATGTTTTTCCTCCAACTTCAGTGTCCCGATTCATCAGGATTTATTGCCATATCTCGATTTCAAGTTCCAGTGCCGTTCCGAATTTATCCTTAACCGTTTTTCTCGCAAGCTCTATTAGCTCCATTACGTCTTTGCTCCTGCAGCCCTGCTCGGCTATGATAAAGTTTGCGTGCTTTTCGCTTATAACGGCCTTGCCTATCCGTGTTCCTTTGAGGCCGGCCTTGTCTATCAATGCACCCGCAGCCGCACCCGCCGGATTTTTGAATATGCAGCCGGCGTTTCTCGTGTTGAGCGGCTGATTGTTCTTCTTGTAAATCCATATCTCTTTTACACGCTGCATAATCTGCTCGCTGTCGGATTTTGTTAGCTTCATCTGGCAGCCAAGTATGAATTTGGCAGTGATATTCGTCTTGCGGTAATCGAAAACAAGTTCCGGCTTGACTTTCTCTATTATCTGTCCGCGGCTGTCCATCACCGTCACGCTCTGCACTACCGAGCCGATGTCGCCGAAGTTGCCGCCCGCGTTCATTTTCACTGCCCCGCCTACCGACCCCGGTATCCCTGTAAGAGCCTCCAGGCCGCTCAGCCCCTTTTGAACGCACTCCAGAACCAGCCTGCTCAGTTCCGCACCCGCTCCCGCGATGACAATCTCGCCGTCAAATTCCATCTGCGAAAACGCCTCTGAATCCAGCCTTATCACCGCCGCCCGCACACCTTTGTCGCTTATCAGCAGATTCGAGCCTAACCCGATTATTTTAATCGGGATATTGTTATCCCTGCACTGCCGGACGACATCCTGCAGCTCGTCTACGCTCTGCGGCTCAATAAAATAATCCGCAGACCCTCCAAGCCCGTACCAGGTATCCCTGCCTATCGGATAATTACTTTTTACTATCTTTTCCAGACCTTTGAATATATTCATCTGCTACCTTCCAGACATCTCCCGCTCCCATCGTCACTACTAAGTCTCCATCAGAAACATTCTCGACAAGATAATCGCATATCTTCTCGAAGCCGTCAATAAACAAGGCATTGCTTCCCTTCGTCCTTATTCTCTCAGCCAGAACAGCGGCGTTGACTTCCTTTTTACTCTCGACGGAATCACGCACGAAGTATATCTCCGGCACAATCGTCATATCTGCCAGCTTAAAGCTTTCCGCAAAATCATCAAGCAAAAATCTCGTCCTGCTGTATTGGTGAGGCTGAAAAACGCACCAAAGCCGTCGCGGCTGATACAGCTGCTTTATCGCCTCTAAGCTTGCCCTTATCTCCGTCGGGTGGTGTGCGTAATCATCGAGAATGACGACGCCGTTAACCCTCGCCCGCTCCATAATGCGTCTGTCCATACCGGTAAATTTGCCCAGTTCCGCCACTGTCTGCGGGCCGTCGCAACCGAGATTTACCGCCATCGCTATAACCGCCATCGCATTAAAAACATTATGCCTGCCCGGCACGCTTATTCGTGCATTTCCGAGAAAGCTCCCGTTGTTATAAGCATCGAAGCTGTATAACCCATTTTGCAGCCGCAGATTCTCCGCGTAAAAATCACAGCTTCTCTCGAAACCGATTGTCTGAAAATTTTTTGCCCGTCCGTTTTGCAGTATCTTTTTCACGTTCGGGTCGCTGCCGTTGGCTATCAGAATTCCATCATCTTTAATATTCCCTGCGAAATCGTCGAAGGCCTCGACTATCTCCGCCTCGTCCTTGTAATAATCCAGGTGGTCTGCCTCGATATTCATTATGCAGCCGATTTTAGGCCGCAGGTTCAGGAAGCTGCGGTCGTATTCGCACGCCTCCGCCACAAAAATCCTGCTGTTGCCTGCTCCGCTGTTTGTGCCGAGCTGGCTTATATTGGCGCCGATGATAAAATTCGCATCGACTCCGAGCTGCTTCAGCGTATAAACTAACCACCCGCTGGTCGTGCTTTTGCCGTGCGTGCCTGCCACCGCCGCCCCGTCATAATCGTTCATTAGAGTCCCGAGCATCTGGGCATATTTAAAAATCCTCAAGCCCCTTTTGCGGGCAAGTTTCAGTTCCGGGTTATCCTCTTTTACCGCTGCCGATATCACGACGGTTTGCCTGCGGTCCGCGAGGTTTGCTTCGCCGTGGCCTATCCTCATCTCCACCCCGAGCTCTGCCAATCCGTCCGTCACCGGACTTTTTTCCTGGTCTGATGCGCTCACGATGCAATTGCGTTTGAGTAATAGTTTTGCCAGCCCGCTCATCCCGATTCCGCCCGCCCCGATAAAATGAAATCTCTCCACTGCTGCTGTCTGCTTTTGGCCCGTTATTGACAGCCTGCCTCTCGACTCACAAGTCAGACTCTTCATTGCCTTTTTTGTTCCTTTTCTGTTGCTGGAAAATTCTTTTAAAATCCATTTTCTCTATATCGGCTATAACGCCGCAGGCGCAGCAGTAATCTATCACGATTGCACCCTAAAACAAGGGAAAAATTTCCGCTGCCTGTTCGGCTTGTTCGCCGTCGCCGGTATCGGGATTTGGCGGTCGTAAAATGACGCACTAAAACAAGCCAAATACGAGCGACGAGCAACGGCTTATCCGCCTCCGGCGGACCGAGGCGGAGCGACGAGTCACAAGCGACGAGTCACGAACTGCGGCAGCCGCAACTTTTTTGCTTTCTATTCCTTATCGCCGATTAAAGGCCTTACCTGTTTAATCTCGAAATACACCAGGTGCCTTTTTTCAATGGACACTATGTCCATAATGTTGTGCGTTTTTCTGAGCATTTTTATGTTGTCTTCGTTCGTTTCCTCTCCCCTTTGCCTTAAATAAAATCTGTATCCCTTGAACCCCTCGCCTTTTTCCATAAACAAAAAGCAGGCGTTCGGATTTGCCATCACGTTGCCGTAGCTTGTGCGTTCCATCATACTGAACATAATTATTTTTTCGTCGATTACATAAGGCCTCGCATAAATCGCTGCATCCGCATTACCCTTTTTATCGCTGGTTGCCAATATCCCAACACCCTTAACATTTTCAAAGTAACTGTCGAGATTCATTTGTTCACTCCTTGGTATGTCCGGTTCTTTTGGTAATTATTCTTTTACTATTTTCTGATACACATCTTCTATTGTATCAACCATTGTTTCGGGTGCGAATTTTCTCTTTACAGATTCCCGCCCGTTTTCGCCAAGCCTTTTTCGCAGATTTTCATCTTCAATTAATTCGGCGCAAACTCTCGTCAGTTGCTCTATATTTTTCGGCTCGACAAGTCTGCCGGTCTTTTCGCTCACTACCTCTTTTGCCCCATCGACGTCGAAACTCACCGCCGGCCTGCCGCAAAGCATCGCCTGCGGAAGCGTCCGGGCGAGTCCTTCCCGCAGCGAGCAGTGCACCAGTATATCCGAAGACTGTATCGCAAGCGGTATCTGGCTGGGAGGCAAAAGCCCCGTGAATTTTATCCTCTCTGCCAGTCCTAAATCGCTTGCCTGCTGCTTGTATTTATCCGCCAGATTCCCGTCGCCGACAAAAAGCCACATCACATTTCTGTATCGTTTGGAAAGCGTCTTTGCCGATTCGATGATGTAATCGTGTCCCTTCAGCATAAATAATCTCGCCACCGTCACCAGCACGACCGCATCTTTACCGATTCCATATTTCGCACGGAATTCCAGCCTTTTTTCCTCTGGTATAGGTGATAAAAATGCCTCCTCGTCAACAGCCGAGTAGGCCGTAATATAAGGTTTATCAAGTCCGATGCCCGCAGCCTTCGCCTGTTCTGTCATTGCATCGGCTACGCTGATGAAGTAATCTGTCTTCTTCGCCGCCGCCTTTTCTATCGCAATATAAAATCTATTGAGCCAATTGTTTTGATACGGGTGAAACGACAAACCATGTATCGAATGTACAATTTTCGGATTTCGGATTTCGGATTTCGAATTTGTAGTTAGATTATACGCTGCGTATCTGCCGAGTATCCCTGCCTTTGCCGAATGTGTATGAACTATGTCCGGCTGAATCTCGTTAAGGATTTTTCTGATTTTCCTGTAAGCGATAAAATCTTTCAGCGGGTTTATCGCCCGAATCATTTCATCGACGACGATAGTTTTGTATCCTGCCTGTTTTGTCTGCTCGAACAGCTCTCCTTCAGGCCCGCTCGCCGGCCCCGTTATAAGCCATACCTCGTGCCCCCGCTGGATAAGCAGCCTGCACGTTATCAGCGTGTTTTCCTGCGCCCCACCCAAAATCAATCGAGTTATAATGTGAACAATTTTCAATTCAGTATTTTATCCAGTTCAAACATAGTCCTTCCGCCGGTGCAATCATTCCTGCTGCGGTGCGGTCTTTCGCATCGAGAATCTCCTGTATCTTTTCCGGCTGCCATCTGCCAAGGCCGATATCAACGAGCGTCCCCGCGATATTCCTCGCCATATTATATAAGAAACCACCGCCTTCGGTATCAATATATACCCAGTCTTCCCTACTGAAAACTTCACAGCGAAAAATAGTTCTTACGCTGCTTTCCCTGTTATCCTTAGCCGATGCGAAAGACTTAAAATCTTTAGTCCCCTCCAGCAGTTTCGCCGCCTCGTTCATTTTTTCGGTGTCTAATTTTTCCGGTATGTGCCAGCAGTGCCTTACATCCAGCACAGGCCTATGCTTGCCGTTGAAAACCGTGTAGCGATAGAGTTTGCTTTTGACGTCGTTGATAAGGTCAAATTTTTTATCGACCTCGACCGCCTCGATAACCGCCACTTCCGGCGGCAGCCTGTCGCTTATCGCACGCGGAAAATTTTCCGTCGGTATCGGCGAATCAATTTCTATCAGCCCCACCTGCCCCAGTGCACTTACCCCCGCATCAGTTCTGCTTGCACCGTGGACAGTCACCTTCCTGCCGATGAGTGTAGAGACCGCCTCATTGAGCAATTGCTGTATTGTCATTCTGTCCGGCTGAACCTGCCAGCCGAAATACCCGCTCCCGTCATATTGAATCGTTAATTTTATTTTGCGAGCCGCCATCGTGGCAGATTATAGCAACTTTTCTGCGATTTGGACAGCATTTAAGGCCGCGCCTTTGCGAATCTGGTCGCCGACAACCCACAGATTTATTCCGCGGTTATCCGGTATCGATTCATCCTGCCGAATCCTGCCGACAAAAATATCGTCTTTGCCCGTCGCGTCTATCGGCATCGGGAAACGGTTATTTTCCCTGTCGTCGATTATCGAGACCCCGGGCGCAGTCCGCAGCAGCTCCGTCACATCTTGCGGTCGGATAGAATCCTTGAATTCGAGATTTATGCTCTCGCTGTGCGCCCGCAATACCGGCACGCGAACGCAGGTGCAGGTTATCGCAATATCCGGGCAATCGAAAATCTTCCTTGTCTCGTTGACCATTTTTATCTCTTCTTCGTTGTAGCCGTTCGGCCCGATTTTCGAATTGTGGCAGAACAAATTAAATGCAAGCTGATAAGCAAGCACTTTGCAGGTAGGCTTTTTGCCTGCCAGTATCTCACGGGTCTGCTCTTCCAGCTCCAGCATCGCCGACATCCCTGCTCCGCTTGCCGCCTGGTATGTGCTTACCACCATTCGCTTGACGGGGTTTGCCTTATGCAAAGGCCACACCGGCACTATCGCTATAATCGTCGAGCAGTTCGGGTTGGCGATAATCCCTTTATGTTCCTTTATCTTTTCAGGATTTATTTCCGGGATGACAAGAGGCACGTCCGGCACCATTCTGAATGCCGATGAATTATCTATAACCACCGCGCCTGCCTTCACCGCTGCCGGTGCGAACTCTCTGCTGCGGGCCGCCCCTGCGCTGAATAGGGCGATACCCACGCCCTTAAAGCTGTTTGCCGTCATTTCTTCTACGGTATATTCTTTGCCCTTGAACGTTAATTTTTTCCCTGCGCTTCTGCTGCTTGCGAGCATTTTGCACGAGTCGAACGGGAAATCCCGCTCCTCGATAATCCTCAGGAATTCCTGGCCGACCGCACCCGTCACGCCTGCTATTGCCAAATTGCAACCCATCTTTTTACTCCAAAAACTTTCTTATTCACAACAACAGCCAGCACACCGCTGGCTGTATCTATAAAGAACAAAACCGATTATCAGCCTGAATTATACCTCTTTTTCCAAAAATTGCAATATGTCTTGTTTTATGGCCTGAAGGCACCACCCCTTAGCTTTATCGCATTTCCAAATTCCTTGTGCCTAAATTAGTCGTCAGTTTTTAGTCGTTAGTCCGCCACAAAGATGGCGGATCTTCGATATTTAGTTGCAAAAAAATCAGTGTTAATCAGTGAAATCTGTGGCTAAATTAAATCCACGTTACTTGTTCGTTGTGGGCGACAGACTTAAGTAAAAAAGCAGATAACTTTTTGCGACAGGACGTCAAAAACAAACTGCAGGTTTTCAGCCTCAATATCGCAGACCTTCACAACGTCGGCGTATTTTTTGCTTTCAGGAAAAAGAGTTTCCAGCAGATTAGGCATCCGCGAAAATCTGTCTTTATTGAATATTACGGTTTCCTTCTGCGGAAAAATCGCCACGTAAAAAATATCAGTCTCGACAAGGTCCCTGAAGAAATGCGTTCCGAATGAAAGTTCCGGCATCAGGTTGCCGCCCTCATAAGCAACCTCCGCAAGCACCGTCATATTATTTATCTCTGAAAATGTCACCGATACACCGAGGCTCGGCATCGTAGTTCCCCATCTGCCCGGCCCTATCAGCAAGGTCGGCGTTGATTGCCTGCTGGTTATCTGCCTGTTGAGCTTGCCCACCAGCCTCGCAATGTCGTATTTTTGCGACAGGTTCAGTTTGGTATAAGCCTCCGGTTCGACATAAACGATTCTCTTTATTGGCTGCCAGATGCTCCCGCCCATCGTATATCCATAAGATTCGAAAAGTATTTTCTCCTTCTCGATTTTCTTTGGAATCCGGACGTTTGCCCGCAATCCCTTGGTTTGCAGCGGCCTGCACTGCACAAGGTTAATCTTAAAACTATTATCATCGACAAAGTTTGTCGTGAATTCTATGTCAACCGGGTATTGATAACTGTCTTCGAGTTTCTGCAGGATTTTTTGCATCAGGCCGGCGTAATTGGTCTTCGAGAAAAGCTTCTCGAATGTCACCATCCACGGCAGTTTGGTTTCCATCCCCGCTTCCTTCATTTTATCTTCGGTTTCGTAGTCAGCGGTTGCTATAAGGTCTGCTTTTATGTCGAGCTTCTCATTGAGCAGGTCATTGACGTTCACAGTTGTAAGACAATTTTTCTTTATATCGAGCAGGTCCGCGCTCCTCTGCGAAAATCTCCTTTCGTCTTTTTTTCCGGAATACGGGTGCAGGAGCGGCTGGTCCAGTGCGATTACCTGCGGATAATCATCTTCGACGCGCTCGACTGCCCTTGTCCCGAGTCCGAAGACGAGCCTGAGCATACCAGCCTTCGGGTCGAGTGTCGACTTCCAGACAAACGCATTATAAGAAGTCCCCACGCCAGCAACGTCAGGGAAGAAATAATGATTTTTGTATGACCCCGATACCCGCTGAACCAGCAGCGCCATTTGCTCATCCTTCTGGTCGAGTCCTCTTTGCAGGCGGTAGGCCAGTGCGTCTTCGTCCATTGTGCTGGCGTAAATCCTGCGAACAGCGGTTTCGAATTCGTTATATCGCTGCTGTGGGTCGCCCTGGTTGACTAAGAATATGCTTTCGTATTTGCCGGCAAATGCGTTCCCGAACGAATCTTCCAATAGACTGCTCGAACGCACGATTATCGGGGACTGCCCGAAATATTCCACCATTTCCTGAAATCTCTCGCGCATCTCTTCCGGAAATTTTCCCTTGAGCAGATTTTCCTTCAGTAGAGGAGCCGCCTTGAAGTAGCCTTCCTTTGTTTTCTGCTCCATCAGCAGCTTCCACCAGCCGTTCTCGACAATGTAGCTGTAAAAAATATCTGAGCCTATATAAAAAGAATCGTGCGGCTCCAAATACTGCTTCCAGTCAAACGCCTTATCCGCCAGCAGAATATTTTGCGCCAGCAGCATGCCCGCTGCCTTGCCTCCGATGAAGCCGCTTCCGATTAACCTGCTTTTGATGCTCAGCAGATTCTCCAGCGTAAAATTGCCTTCCGCAAGCGTAAGCATTCTCTTTTCGCGGCCAATCATTATTTTGCAAAGCTGCTTTACGGTTTCCCGGACTTCCTCCGAATCGGCTTTCTTGTCGGTAAATTTCTCAGCCGCCATAAAAAGGCGGTCCCAGTAATCGAGGCTTCTTGCGGAACCATCGAGCCCTTTTTCGGAAATGTGAGAAAAAAGTTTGGCTGCGTCGATACTGCTTACTACAGGCGAAAAATCTTCTCTCTGCTGCTGGTGCGGCAGAAACATCGTCGGCGAGTAGCGCTCGAAGACCTTGAGCGGATGAATATAAAAGCTGCCTTCGAATCGGTAGATATCCAGCAGAAGTTGGGTTGTTTCGCGGATGCGGGCTATGGTCTTGAACGAGTGATTGCGCCGCAGCAGCGCGAAATATGCGATTGTGTCCAGCTCGAAAAGGTATGGGCAGGTAATCTTGAAGAAATTTCCTATCATCAGGTCCGTCGCCCATGCGCTCAGCAGGTCGGAAAGGCAGTCGAATACATAATAAGCGCCGACACCTTCCTTTGAGATTATCGAATGAACCTGCTTGGAAAACATTTCGAACCCGCTCTCGGCATCGAGATGATAAGTGGTGATGTTGGCATTTTCTTCTACCAGCGGTGCATGGTCGGCAAATCTCATATAAATAATTTTTTTGCCGTCTTTTAATGCCCCCTTCACAAAAGGTGTGACGAACTGCCTGAAATCGTCGATGCTGTCAACCTGCCATACGACGTTGTCTCCCTTTCTCAGGCCGCACAGCATCTTGTCGAGGCCTTTCAGGCCGGTAGTCGGCGGTGAAATCATATATTACTCCTGTTTTGTAGAATATCGTTTGCAATCGATACCTAACTGCTGCGTTTTATATCTTATTATCCTGCTGGTTGTGCCTAACTGGCGTGCAGCGGCTGCGAGTTTCCCGTTTGTCCGCTTCAGGGCATCGACAATCATATCGCGCTCGAAAATACTTACCCTGTCTTCGAGCGTGCCTGTCGCAACCGTGCCTGTCGCCTCAGATGTCTGAAGTGTCGGGGGCAGGTGATGGCCGTGTATAACGCCGTCGGTGCTGAGTAAAACCGCCCGCTCGATGCAGTTCTCCAGTTCCCGTACGTTGCCGGGCCAGTGATACGCCACCATCATATTGATAGCTGTTGTGCTGATTCGCCTTACGTTTTTATTCATTTTTTTGGAGTATAATTCCACAAAATGGTCTGCCAACAGCAGAACATCGTCTCTGCGTTCGCTCAGCGACGGCAGAAAAATCGGAAACACGTTTATGCGGTAATAGAGGTCTCTGCGGAACGTGCCGTCCTCTACGCACTTTTCAAGGTCGCGGTTGGTCGCCGTTATAATTCTCGCGCTTGTTTTTATCGCCCGGTTGCTGCCCACCCGTTCAAATTCCCGCTCCTGCAGCACCCGGAGCAGTTTTACCTGAATTACCGGCGAAAAATCTCCCACTTCATCGAGGAAAAGAGTTCCGCCATTCGCCTCTTCCATCCGTCCCTTCCGGCTTTGAACCGCTCCTGTAAATGCGCCTTTCTCATGGCCGAAAAGCTCGCTCTCTAAAAGGTTCTCATTCAGCGCCGCGCAGCTTACCTTGATGAATGTTCCCTTTGCCCTGCTGCTCGAATAGTGAATCGCGTGCGCCACCAGCTCTTTACCTGTTCCCGACGGCCCGCGGATAAGTACCGTCGTATCGCTGTCTGCTACCTGGTGAATCTGGCGGTACACCTCGTGCATCGTATTCGAGTTGCCTATAATATTTTCCGGCCGGAACTTGTCTTCGAGCTCGCTGCGCAATCGCAGATTTTCGTTTTCCAGCTCCTGCAGTTTGACGGTTTCTTCGCGCCTGGCGCTGACATCGTTGGCAATCATACTGGCGACGATGCTCAGGGCTCGCATATCTTCTTCGAGAGAGGTCTCTTTGTTGTAAGGCCGGTCTATGGAAATTGTCCCGATAACCTCATCGCCGATTGTAATCGGAACGCAGATAAAACTGATTTCCTCCTTTGTAATATTCCATCGTTCGAATCGGTTCAGAAAAAGAGGCTCTTCCGAGACTTTTTGTATTATCATAGGTTTGCCGGTCTGCATAACCCTGCCTGTCACTCCTTCGCCCAGCCGGTATCTTATCCTTCGTCTTTGCTCCTCGGAAAAGTTATGGACCGCTTCGATTATTATTTCCTTACCTGCCGGCACCAGCAATGTTATGGCGCCCCGGTTCATTCCCAACTCCCTGTCGAGAATATCGAGCACCTCTTTTAGGGTTTGGCTTTGCGGCGTACCCTCTGCGAGGATTTGGCTAATCTTATAGAGGGTCTCCAGCTCCTTCAGGTGCCGTGAGGTCTCCTGCGTCTGGTTATCGATATAAATGTCTTTATTTGCCATATCCATTACTTCCAATTATGTTTATCTTTTTATGATACGACATAATTGTCGCAAGAGCAAATAAATTATGCAAATATGAACTATAAGTAATTTGATGGATAAAACGTGATATGTGCCGTAAGTGCTTATAAATAAAAGTCTTGGGTTAATTATTGCTTGGTTTGCTGTGTGGTTTCACTTCTTTTTTGTCTCTTTGCGGGTTTTATTAAGGTCCGAATATTATGCTGCAAAAACGACATAATTGTATTTTTGGCTATATGGATAAGACATAATTGTATTGCTAAACCATATTTTTCAGCATCTTAAAAAGTCTATATAGCCTTGCAAAATAAACACTTATAACAATCTTGCTGTTTCTGGCACGGCCTTTGCGATTATAAGCATATCTGAAAGTTTTATAACCAGATTAAATAAGGGATATGACCTGTGGTAAGAAAAAGGCTGTTATTGATGATTTGGTTCGGCATACTAACTTGTTCGGCAACTTATGCCTCTGATTCGATTACTTACACGATTTCGACTGATTTCTACACCAAATATATCTGGCGTGGGCAGGTTGTAAGCGACAGGGCGGTTTTCGAACCCACAATTGCTATTAAAAAAGGCGGCCTTACGGGTTTTGTTTGGGGGAATATGGACCTGACGGGACAAAACGACCATTGCCATGAGTTTATCGAGATGGACTACGTTTTGGACTATACGGCCTCGGTGCTGGATGTGAACGTCTTATCTTTCTCTGTCGGCACTATCTATTATGATTTTCCGAATACCGTTTTTAAACCGACTACAGAAATCTATGGCGGGCTGAGTTTGGCTATCCCGCTGTCGCCGTTCATAAAGATATACCGCGATGTCGATGAGGCCAAAAGCACCTATATACAGGTTGGCGTGGGGCATACCATCGATAAACTGGCAGTTATAAGCGACGATTGTTATTGCGGCCTGCGGATTGGCAGCAGCCTTGCTTACGGGAACTCACAATACAACAAGTTTTATTTCGCCACTTCCGGCGGCAAATTCAATGACTGGAATACCTCGCTGGCGATGCCGGTATGTTTCAAAGGCTGGGCTATTACCCCGAGCATCTATTATTCAGTGATGGTAGATAGCGATATCCGCTCGGCAACGGCCAAAAGCGATAACCTGGTGGCTGGGATAAGCTTTTCGAGAAGTTTTTAACAACTGAATCCCGATTGTCGGGATGAGAAATTATGTAAAGGTGGAAAAATGAGCAAGAAAAAATTATTGGTTGGAACATTGTTGGGCTTATGGTTATTAACCGGTGTTGTTTCTGCAGGGGACAGCACAACCCTGGTGCAATCAGATGCTGCAAAAGCGGCAGTTCAGGCTCCGCCTCCAAAGGTTGACTCGGGCGATACGGCGTGGGTGCTGATGAGCGCTGCGCTTGTGATGCTGATGACGCCGGGGCTGGCATTCTTTTACGGCGGGCTGGTAAGGCGTAAAAATATGCTCAGCATTTTAATGCAGTGCTTCATTGCCTTGGCGGTAATAAGCCTGCAGTGGGTCTTAATCGGATACAGTTTATCATTTTCGCCGGGGAATGGTTTCATCGGCGGCCTGAAATGGTTTGCATTAAAAGGCGTCGGCCTGGACCCGTACCCCGCTTATGCCGCAACGATTCCGCATCAGGCGTTTATGATTTTCCAGGCGATGTTTGCCGTGATTACGCCGGCGCTTATCATCGGCGCGTTTGCCGAGAGAATGAAATTTTCCGCGTTTTTGATATTTACCGTTTTGTGGGCGACGTTTGTTTATGACCCGCTTGCGCACATGGTTTGGGGCGTTGGCGGCTGGCTCAGGGACCTCGGCACACTGGATTTTGCCGGTGGAACGGTCGTCCATATTAACGCCGGTATCGCAGCGCTGGTGACGGCAATCGTTATCGGCAAAAGGAAAGGCTATTGCAAGAATCCCACGCCGCCTCACAACCTGCCTTTCAGCGTTATCGGCGCGGCGCTGCTGTGGTTTGGCTGGTTCGGGTTCAATGCGGGAAGCGCTCTTGCCGCAAACGGCCTGGCGGTCAATGCCTTTGTCGTCACCAACACTGCTACTGCTGCTGCGGCGCTGTCCTGGGCATTGTTAGACTGGATATTCAACGGCAATCCCACCATCCTCGGAACAATCAGCGGTGCGGTCGCAGGGCTCGTTGCCATTACGCCTGCCGCGGGATACGTCGGTATCGGCGGGGCAATTGCGATTGGCCTGATGGTAAGCGTATTTTGTTTTATCGCTGTCGGGTTTATCAAACACAAATTCGGTTACGATGACTCGCTCGACGCCTTTGGCGTTCACGGTGTCGGCGGAATGTGGGGCGCGCTCGCAACAGGATTATTTGCAACGAAGCTTATCAACCCGGCGGGTGCGGACGGCCTGTTTTTCGGAAACCCGAAACAGTTTTTAATACAGCTTGCCGCGGTTGCTTTTACAGCGGTGTACACTTTCATTGCTACGCTGATTATTTATAAGGTTGTGGACGTTTTCGTCGGTGTGCGGGTTGTTGATGAAGAAGAGGCTATGGGCCTTGACCTCACCCAGCACAACGAGCGTGCTTATACGATGTTGGAATAAATCTTGTCCGCCCTGGGCGGAGTTGAAGGAAAATAAATTATGAAATTGGTAATTGCTATAATTCAGCCGCACAGGCTTGACCAGGTAAAAGAAGAGCTCTACAAGGAAGAGGTCAATCTTATTACCGTAAGCGAGGTGCTTGGCCACGGCAGGCAAAAAGGCGTCACGGAAGTCTATCGCGGCTTCAAGGAAACGGGAAATCTATTAAGGAAGATTCGATTGGAAATTGCCGTTAATGACAATTTTGTCGAGCCGACAATCAAGGCTATTACAAAAGGAGCACAGACGGGCAAAACTGGCGACGGCAAGATATTTGTTCTTTCGATGGAGCAGTGCGTTCGCATTCGCACCGGCGAAAAAGGCGGTACAGCTATCGGATAACAGTTGGCCCTGCAAAAAATGACAGGACTCCACATGGACAATCCTGTTAAAAGGGCTCTGACCACGGCTGGCAGAGCCCAGTTTTAATACTAAAAAAATGACAAAAATGTAAATTTGTTCTGGAGTATGCACAAAAATGTAGCTTTATTCCCTGACTGCCTCAAGGCGTTTAGTTAGCGCAACTTCAGCTTGTGAAGGTTGTTGCGCAAAAAATGAATATCAAAAAGGCCTGTGGCACAGTGTTTGCGTAATACTTTGGATACAGCCGTTTTACGTGAACATAAAAGAATCTTTTTTAATTAGACTCTTTGCAGTCAGGGAGTGCAGGATATGAAAACTGCTCTGGCTATTGCTCTGGTCATTTTACTGACAGCAGCAATAGGAGTGTGTGAAACTACAGCCTCAGGTGAAGCGAGTTCTTTGACAAGTCAAAAACCGGCAATCGACACGAGCGATACTGCGTGGGTGCTGATGAGCGCTGCGTTTGTAATGCTGATGACGCCCGGCCTGGCGTTCTTTTACGGCGGGCTGGTAAGGCGTAAAAATATGCTCAGCATCCTGATGCAGTGTTTTATTGTATTGGCTGTTTTGAGTGTTCAATGGGTTTTAATCGGATACAGCTTATCATTTTCGCCGGGGAATGGTTTCATAGGCGGCCTGAAATGGTTCGGATTAAACGGTGTTGGTTTTGAACCATATCCTGCTTACTCAGCCACGATTCCGCATCAGGCGTTTATGATATTCCAGGCGATGTTTGCCGTGATTACGCCGGCGCTGATTATCGGCGCCTTCGCCGAGAGAATGAAGTTTTCAGCATTTTTGATTTTTACGCTGCTGTGGGCGACATTTGTGTATGACCCGGTTGCGCACATGGTTTGGGGTGTCGGCGGGTGGTTAAAAAATTTGGGCGTCCTTGATTTTGCAGGCGGAACGGTTGTTCATATTAACGCGGGTATCGCAGCGCTGGTGACGGCAATTATCGTCGGCAAAAGAAAAGGTTATTGCCATAATCCCACGCCGCCTCACAACCTGCCCTTTAGTGTTCTTGGTGCGGCGCTGCTGTGGTTCGGCTGGTTCGGGTTCAATGCGGGAAGCGCGTTATCTGCGAATGCTGTGGCAACCAACGCTTTTGTTGTCACCAATACCGCGGGAGCGATAGCGGCCTTGACGTGGGCCTTTCTTGACTGGAAACTTAGCGGCAGGCCGACAATGCTCGGGACAATCAGCGGTGCGATTGCGGGTCTTGCGGCTATTACGCCGGCGGCAGGGTATGTCGGGATATGGGCGGCATTGATAATTGGTATCGTGGCAAGCATCTTTTGTTTTGTTGCCGTTAGTTTCGTGAAACGTGCCTTTCATTACGATGATTCGCTGGATGCCTTTGGCATACACGGCATAAGCGGCTTTTGGGGAGTAATCGCAACAGGATTATTCGCAACGAAGCTTATCAACCCGGCGGGCGCCAATGGGTTGCTTGCGGGAAATGCCAGGCAATTTTTCATCCAGCTTGCCGCAGCGGCTGCAACACTGGTCTACGCATTCGTTGGTACGTTCATTATATACAAACTGGTGGATGTTTTTGTCGGTGTGCGGGTTGTTGATGAAGAAGAGGCTATGGGCCTTGACCTCACCCAGCACAACGAGCGTGCTTATACGATGTTGGAATAAAATTGTAAGGAAAATTGATTATGAAGCTGGTAATTGCTATAATTCAGCCGCACAGGCTTGACCAGGTAAAAGAAGAGCTCTACAAGGAAGAGGTCAATCTTATTACCGTAAGCGAGGTGCTTGGCCACGGCAGGCAAAAAGGCGTCACGGAAGTCTATCGCGGCTTCAAGGAAACGGGAAATCTATTAAGGAAGATTCGATTGGAAATCGCCGTTAATGACAATTTTGTCGAGCAGACAATCAAAGCCATTACAAAAGGAGCACAGACGGGCAAAACTGGCGACGGCAAGATATTTGTTCTTTCGATGGAGCAGTGCGTTCGCATTCGCACCGGCGAACGAGGCGGCACGGCGATTGGTTAAGGCAGGGTAATTGAAAAAGGCATTAAAAATAATAACGGATTTCAGAAAAAAATAGACAGGGGAAAAAATGGACAATTGTAACGAATCAGTAGCGGATATTTTTGGGTCAAATGTATTTAATGATACGATTATGAGACAGCGGCTTCCGAAGGAAGTCTACAGGTCGCTCAAGAAAACGATTCTGGGCTATCAGCAGCTTGACCCCGCGGCGGCAGATGTAATTGCCAATGCCATGAAGGATTGGGCCATCGAGAAGGGCGCTACGCACTTTTGTCACTGGTTTCAGCCGATGACAGGGCTTACCGCTGAAAAGCATGATGCCTTTATTTCGCCGACGTCTGACGGCAAAACAATGCTGGAATTCAGCGGTAAGGAGCTGATTAAGGGCGAGCCGGACGCATCGTCATTTCCTTCGGGCGGTTTGCGCGCCACCTTCGAAGCAAGGGGCTATACCGCCTGGGACTGCACGTCTCCGGTTTTCGTCAAGGGTAAGGGCAGCAATACAATTTTGTATATACCGAGCGCATTTTGCTCATATACTGGCGATGCCCTCGATAAAAAAACACCGCTGCTTCGCTCAATGGATGCACTTAACAAGCAGACGATGCGGGTGCTGCGAGCGCTCGGCAATAAACAATCGAAACACGTTGCTGCCACATTAGGCCCGGAGCAGGAATATTTTCTCATCGACCGTTCGTTTTTCCTCGAACGCCCGGACCTTATTCTTACCGGCAGAACGCTTTTCGGCGCAAGCTCGCCGAGAGGCCAGGAGATGGAAGACCATTATTTCGGCGCTCTCCACGAACGGGTGGCATCGTTTATGAACGAGGTCAATATGGAACTCTGGAAGCTCGGAGTTGCCGCCAAAACGCAGCATAACGAAGTTGCGCCTTCTCAATACGAGCTGGCGCCGGTATTCACAACAGTCAACGTCGCGACCGACCATAATCAATTGACGATGGAGATTCTGCAGAAAGTTGCGCTGCAGAACGACTTTGTCTGCCTGCTTCACGAAAAGCCTTTTGCGGGCGTCAATGGTTCCGGCAAACATAACAACTGGAGCATGGTGACAGACGACGGTTTTAATCTGCTCGAACCCGGCAATACGCCGCACGACAATATGGTTTTCCTTGTGGTGCTTTCCGCTGTTATCCGGGCGGTCGATAAATACGCTAAATTATTGCGGGCAACTGTCGCTAACGCCGGAAATGAGCATCGGCTTGGCGCCAATGAGGCTCCGCCTGCGATAGTTTCAATCTTTCTCGGCGAGCAGCTGACGGATATTATTGAGCAGCTTGCAGCAGGCGGAGCAAAAAAGTCGAAGCAGGGCGGCGAATTGAAACTGGGAGTTTCAACCCTTCCGACGTTGCCGAGAGACACTACCGACAGAAACCGGACCTCGCCATTTGCCTTTACGGGCAACAAATTCGAATTCAGAATGGTCGGCTCTTCGCAGTCAACCGCAGGCCCGATGTTTGTTCTCAACACTATTGTTGCGGACGTGCTGTGTGAAATTGCCGACGAGCTGGAAAAGGCCAAGACGGTGGAAACTGCGGCACAGAAAATTATTCAGAAAATCGCGAATGAGCATCACCGCATAATATATAACGGCGATAACTATGTTCCCGAATGGATTGAAGAGGCCGAAAAACGCGGCCTGCCGAATATGCGGTCTTCAGTCGAGGCTATCGGCTCTATTATGGATAAGCAGAATGTCGAGCTTTTCTCGAAGCACAAGGTTCTCAGTAAAACGGAACTGCACGCACGAATGGATATTCTGTTCGAGACCTACGCCAAGTCGATTAACATCGAGGCGTTAACTATGCTGAATATTGCCAAGCGTCAGATTCTGCCCGCGGCAGCGGAATTTTCCGGCAGCCTCGGCGCCGGCGTCAGCTCGATAACTTCAGCCGGCTCTGCCTGCGTCAGCCAGAAGAAAATGCTCGATGAAGTTTGCGGTCTGACGGATTCGCTCTATCGCAGCATCGAATCGCTCGAAGCGGCGGTCGATAAAGCGGCGGCTGTGAAGGATGTGCCGAAACACGCCGCAGCGTATCACGATATTGTGAGGCCTGCGATGCAGAAAGTTCGTGAAGCAGCCGACAACCTGGAAAAAATTGTTGAAGCGGACATTTGGCCTCTGCCAACTTATGCAGAGATGCTGTTTATTAAATAAAAAAATGTGTGATTATCAGGAAAATGTGAAACCCAAAAATACCTGAGCATTAAAGGAGCGAATATGTTAAGTAATGAAGAATCCATTAGCCAGAGCCTGTATAATTTTCAGTCGGCACTGAAAGAAAACGGTCAATCGCTCGATGATTTCATCAGGCAGAATTATACCTCGAAATGGCAGGGCGATACCTTATATCATGTTTCAGCCATACGCACGACATTCGTGAATTCTATGACGAATTTTCTGACGGAGCAGGGGCTTTTCAATCTCGAAAGGGTGTCGCTTAGCCCGGTGACGGACCCGCTCGCCCACGATGTCGAGCATGTTCCGACCATCAGCTACAAGGGACACGACTACAAGCTTACGCATTCGATGATATACTCGAAATTTCTTGCCTGTATGAACAAGAAGTTCAAAGGCATCTTCGTGGATTCGCCCAACATCCGGCTTGAAATCGAAAGTCCTACCGGCGCCCAGAGGGGAAAGTATATCTGCGATTTTTCGCAGATGGATGTTGAAATGCGGCGCAATCGCGGCGTTTCCCTTGATGATTATCTGAACAACCCGAAAAAGGTTCAGAAGATTCTCAAGGAAGATATGGATAAAGCCCTTACGTTCTTCGAGCAGCTGATTATCTATTCGATGAGCGCTTTGGTTGATAAAAACGAAGAGAATTTGAAGGCACTCGGCGTGGCAATCGAGGTTCCAAAGTCGCCATTCCCGAGATACAAAAAAGACGAAGCCGTTGCCAAATACGGCGCCAGAACCTTTGAGACGAAGCTCGGCCAGCAGGCTGACTCGCAGTTTTTCTGGGTTGTCGGGCTTCTGCGTGAGAACTATGACCTGATATACCCGTATTTGAAACCAGATGGTTCCAGGACGCCGCTTGCCGATTTTACTTCGGATATGGTTTATAATTATGATATGTGCGCAAAATCCATCCAGAGACAAACCAGCAAGTATGGCGATACCTACGAAATATTATCAGGCGCTGTCCGGGAATGGCTCTACGAACCGATTATTGAACGCCTGATTGACAACAATGTTATTTCAGTTAGGCCGAAAATAGTCAATGGCGAGCTTGAGAATATTAATGAGCTGGGTGGTTATGGCCCGTTCCTGATGGCGATTGCCCAAAAAGACCAAAATGGAAATTCAATGTTCCCGGACACTATGGGCGGCGGTGTCGGAATCGAACGGGCGCTCTTTGCCCTGACCAAAGGAAAGCTTGTTGAGAAAATCGACGACGTCACCTTCTTCGGGAAGAACCCGGACTCTCATCCGATCTTCCTTTACTAACTTGAAAAAGACTGTTATTTGGAAAAGACGGTTAGAAGGTTATCGCTAAAAGTTGATAATTGCGTACGATGAGAATTAAATGGCACGATTACCGGAAAATCAGGGGCTGGATGAAACTGGCCAGCGGGCCAGTTGCGGCATAGGTGCAGTTGTAGATATTGCTGCCAGACCCAGCCATTTGATTATCGAAAACGCAAAGCAAATTTTACTGAACCTTCAGCATCGCGGCTCAGCGGGCGCTGACGAGACTACCGGCGACGGCGCAGGTATCCTCTTTCAGATTCCTCACGAGTTTCTTTCGGACCAATGCCGCACAATCGGGTTTGCGCTTCCGCAGCCGTTTAAGTATGCCGTTGGTGTCGTATTCGGCTCCAAACAGCCCGCCGTCAGGCGGGCCAGAGGCCGGTGCGAGGGCGTTTTGGAGGAGGCCCTCAAGCATTATGGTATGAAGGTAATAGGCTGGCGCGATGTGCCTGTGGCAAGCGGCTGCCTCGGCAAGATTGCGCTGGCGGCGGAACCGTCGATTAGACAGATATTTGTTGATGGCTGCGGCCTCGAACCCGGCCTGTTTGAAAAACAGCTGTTCCTGGCGAGAAAAATGGCGGAAAAAATCGTCAGTGAAACCCTCGGCCAGGATGGCAGCGATTTTTATGTTGTAAGTCTCTCCTGCAGAACTATCTGCTACAAGGGAATGTTCCTGGCGTGGCAGTTGTTCGATTATTATCCTGACCTCGCTGATGCGAATCTTAAATCCGCACTTGCAATTGTTCATCAGCGGTACAGCACCAACACGTTTCCGAACTGGCGGCTTGCGCAGCCTTTCCGCTATATCGCTCATAACGGCGAGATTAACACCCTGCGGGGCAACCGCAATCACATGCTTGCCAGGCAGTCGAGGATGGAAAGCCCGCTTTTCAGCGAGGGCATGAACGGGCTATTTCCGGTGCTGGCGCCGGCGGGCAGCGATTCGGAATGTTTCGATAATGCTCTCGAGCTTCTGATTCGCGCTGGACGCTCTATGCCTCATTCGATGATGATGATGATGCCGGAGGCCTTTGGCCAGCGATACCACATCAGCACAGATAAAAGGGCATTCTACGAGTATCACTCAGCCGTTATGGAGCCGTGGGATGGGCCGGCTGCGATGGTCTTTACCGATGGTCAAATCGTTGGCGGGACTCTCGACCGCAACGGCCTGCGACCGTGCAGATACTTAGTGACGACCGACGGGCTTGTGATTATGGCAAGCGAGGCCGGCGTCGTGAAAATCCCGCCGGAAAAAGTGCAGCAGAAGGGACGTCTCCAGCCCGGACGTATGTTCCTTGTCGATACCGTTGAAGGCAGAATCATTACCGACAACGAAATTAAAAGCAAGGTTGCCCGCCAGAAACCGTATCGCAGATGGCTTGATGAAAATAGAATCGAGCTGCGGGGACTTTTCGACGCCCCCAAACTTGTCAAGAGCGACCCCCAGACGGTATTTAAAAGGATGAGGGCGTTCGGCTATACGAATGAAGAGCTGAAAATGATTTTAACCCCGATGGCGCTTAACGGCCAGGAGCCGGTCGGCTCGATGGGTTCTGATACGCCGCTTGCGGTTCTCTCGGACAGGCCCCGGTTATTATTCGATTATTTTAAGCAGCTTTTTGCTCAGGTGACAAATCCTGCCATCGACCCTTTGCGCGAGGGCCTGGTTATGAGCCTGATGATTTATACCGGCAGAAGACGTAACCTGCTCGATGAGACGCCGCAGCACTGCCGGCAATTGAAACTGCCGCATCCGGTTCTGACAAACGAAGACATCGAACGATTGAGAACGGTAAGCCGCGATGATTTCAAGGTGGCGACCATCTCCGCTTTGTTTGATGCTGATACGTCTGACCCGGCCGGCGCACTTAAAAAAGGTTTGGAAAGACTTGTTGATTCAGCCCAAAGGGTAATTAAAGAAGGGGCTTCGCTTGTAATTATCAGCGACCGCGGAATTACGCCTGCCAAAGCGCCGATACCGTCGCTGCTGGCGGTTTCTGCCGTTCATAACAGCCTGCTCGATAGCGGACTTCGCAGCGACGCGGGATTGATTCTCGAAAGCGGTGAGCCGCGAGAGGTTATGCACTTCTGTCTTTTGTGCGGCTTCGGATGCAATGCGATTAATCCCTACCTGGTATTCGAGGCGCTCGATGAATTGCACCGGCAGGGGGATATGCCCTTAAAAATGGAATCTGTCCAGATTGCCGATAATTATATTGCCGCCGTGAAAAAAGGCATCCTCAAAACGATGAGCAAGATGGGAATCTCGACGCTTCGCAGTTATACCGCCGCCCAGCTTTTCGAGGCGGTCGGCCTCAATCGTGATTTTATCGAGAAGTACTTTTCAGATACCGCCTCGCGAATCGGCGGCATCGGGCTCGAGCAAATCGCCAACGAGGCGCTCGCAAGGCACAGCTCTGCTTTTAGCCAGCGGCCGGCAGGGGCACTCGAACTCGAATTCGGCGGCGAATATCAGTTCAGAAATAACGGCGAAAGGCATCTCTGGAATCCCGTGACAATATCGAAACTCCAGCAGGCTGTAAGAATGTCTGACGCGGATGCTTATGCACAATATGCGGCAGTGGTCAACAACCAGGACGATAAACCTTATACACTGCGGGGACTTTTCGATTTTATACCGGCCCGCCAGACTGGGCGGGTCGATATTTCGGAGGTTGAGCCGGCAGAGAGTATCGTGAAAAGATTCTGCACCGGTGCGATGAGCCACGGTTCAATCAGCAAAGAGGCTCACGAGTGTCTGGCGATTGCGATGAACAGGCTTGGCGCAGCGAGCAATACCGGTGAAGGCGGCGAAGACCCTGCCAGATATAATCCGGAAGCGAACGGCGATTCCAAAAATTGCGCCATAAAACAAATCGCGAGCGGCAGGTTCGGCGTGACGATTAACTATCTTGCGCACGCGAAAGAGCTGCAAATCAAGATTGCGCAGGGCGCAAAACCCGGCGAGGGCGGCCAATTGCCTGGCCACAAGGTGACCGATGAAATCGCTACAATCAGATATTCGACGGTCGGCGTCACCCTGATTTCTCCTCCGCCTCACCACGATATTTATTCGATAGAGGACCTCTCTCAGCTTATATACGACCTGAAATGCGCCAATCCCGGCGTTAAGGTTTCGGTGAAGCTCGTCTCGGAGGTCGGCGTCGGGACGATTGCCGCCGGTGTCGCAAAGGGCGGCGCAGACGAGGTTGTGATTTGCGGCTTTGACGGCGGAACAGGCGCAAGCCCGCTTTCCTCGATTAAACATGCCGGCTGCCCGTGGGAGCTTGGACTGGCGGAGACACAGCAGGTTCTCACCAATAACGACCTGCGAAGCAGAATCAGAATCCAGGTTGATGGCCAGTTGAAAACCGGCAGGGACGTCGTTATTGGGGCTATGCTCGGCGCAGACCGTTTTGGTTTCGGAACCGCTGCACTGGTCTGCCTCGGTTGTGTCCTGCTTCGCAAATGTCACGAAGGGGCATGCCCATTTGGCATCGGCACACAGGACCTGCTACTTAGAAAAAGATTCGCAGGAAAGCCCGAGTATGTCGAGAGGTTTATGTTCTTTGTCGCAGAAGAAGTCCGCAGGCTTATGGCGGAACTTGGCTTTAGAAAATTCGAGGAAATAATCGGCAGGAGCGAGCGATTACAAAAGCGGGCCGCGATTGAACACTTTAAGGCGAAAGGACTCGACTTCAGCGCGATTTTTTACAAAAATTCTGCCGCGGATAACAAGGCGATTCGCTACGAAGGAAATTCTGTCGATAAAACAAAAGACCATATCGACTGGCAAATCCTCGAAAAGGCAAAAAATGCCGTCGAGAATAAGGAAAAGACCGTTATTGAAATGCCGATTTGCAATGTCAACCGGACGGTCGGTGCGATTCTGAGCAACCGTATATTGCAGAAGCACGGCCCGGCCGGTCTGCCTGACGGCACGCTCGAAATTATATTTAACGGTTCGGCGGGGCAAAGCTTCGGCGCATTTTTGTCGCCGGGCGTCACGCTGAAATTGATTGGCGACAGCAATGATTATCTCGGCAAGGGGCTTTCCGGCGGCAGAATCGTTGTCCAGACCCCGGAAAATTCGCCCCTCGTCCCGCACGAAAATGTAATCGTTGGAAACACGGTTTTATACGGCGCAACTTCCGGCGAGATATTTATCAACGGCATCGCCGGCGAACGTTTTGCCGTCCGGAACAGCGGCGCTGTCGCCGTCGTAGAAGGTGTTGGCGACCACTGCTGCGAATATATGACCCGCGGGGTAGTTGTGGTTCTCGGCAAGACCGGGTGCAACTTCGCTGCGGGTATGAGCGGCGGCACAGCTTATGTTCTCGACGAGCTTCAGCTTTTTGACACGCTTTGCAACCTGGATATGGTGGAGCTGGAGAGCGTCTGGCTAAAAAAAGATAAAGAACTTCTTTACGATTTGATTCAAAGACACTTTTCTTTGACTCAGAGCAGGCAGGCCCGGCGAATTCTCGATGCCTGGCCCGATATGGTCGGACGTTTCGTCAAGGTCTTCCCGATAGATTATCGCAAGGCACTCGAAAAGATGCGCGCTGGCGAACAGAGGCATTCTGAAACCACAGCCGCTACCGAGGAGGTCTTCGATGGGTGAGATAAAAGGTTTCCTGAAATATAATCGTCAGCAGGTTGGACACAGGCCTGTTGAGCAGCGCATAAAGGATTTTGCCGAGTATGAGCTGCCCTTTACTCCCGACCAGCTCCGTCAGCAGGCTGCACGGTGCATAGATTGCGGCACGCCTTTTTGCCACAGTTTCGGATGCCCGCTGCAGAACTGCACGCCCGACGTCAACGACCTGGTTTATAGGCAGCGTTGGCAGGATGCCTGCCGGACGCTTCATTCGATGAATAATTTTCCTGAATTTACAGGCCGGCTTTGCCCTGCTCCCTGCGAGGCCGCCTGCACATTAAGTATCAATGACGAACCCGTTATGATTAGAAAGCTCGAGCTTCAGGTTGTCGAGGAAGGGTTCGAGAAGGGCTGGATAAAACCGCAGCCGGCTGCCGAGAAGACTGGCTTGCGGGTTGCGGTCGTGGGTTCAGGGCCGGCAGGGTTGGCCGCTGCGCAGCAATTGGCAAGGGCAGGCCATAATGTCGTTGTATTTGAAAAGGATACCAAGCCGGGCGGCCTCCTGCGATACGGCATCCCGGATTTCAAACTCGAAAAACGAATTATTGACCGCAGGCTCACACAGCTTGCCGCTGAGGGTGTCGAATTTCAATCAGGGCTGTCTGCCGGCGAGGATATTTCAGTCCGCTACCTTCGCAAGATGTTCGATTGTATCTGTCTTGCGATGGGTTCAGGCAAACCACGCGAACTGCAGGTGCAGGGCAGAGGTTATGAGAATATCGTTTTTGCGATGGATTATCTCAGGACACAAAACCGAGCCAACGAAGGCGATAAATCTTTGGAAGGCGACAATGCCCTGTCAGCGAAAGGAAAAGTTGTCGTGGTAATAGGCGGCGGCGATACGGGCAGCGATTGTGTCGGCACCGCACGCCGTCAGGGAGCAAAGGAAATCCACCAGCTTGAGATTCTGCCTCAGCCCCCGCAAAGTCGCCCGGTCGATACGCCCTGGCCGATGTGGCCCCGAATAATGCGTACCTCCTCTTCGCATGAGGAAGGCGTCAACCGTATGTGGTCCGTTATGACAAAAAGTTTTTCCGGTATCGAAACGAGGGTAAATAAGTTAAACTGCTGCAAAGTGGAATGGATTAAAAAGGATAAGGGCTGGCAGATAAAAGAGCTTGCCGGCACGGATTTTACCATTCCGGCAGATTTGGTAATACTTGCTCTCGGGTTCGAGCACGTCGAGCATACCGGCCTTGTAAAAAATCTGCATCTTCAGCTCGACGGACAGGGTAATATTATGGTAAATAATTTCCAGACCAGCGAGCCTGCCGTTTTTGCCGCCGGCGATGCGATTCTCGGAGCTTCTCTGGTTGCCCGTGCGATATACAGCGGGCGCTGTGCTGCCGATGCGATTGACCGGTGGCTGAAAACCGGCTGCCACAAAATGGAGTAAGGGTCAGATTAAAAAATGAAAATTGCCCTGGCACAACCGAACGTCACCGTAGGGGATATCGAAGGAAACGTAAAAAAGATATTGCAGTTTTTTTCACAGGCTGCAAAACTTGATGCGGATGTCGTGGTCTTTCCGGAATTGTGCATAAGCGGCTACCCGCCCGAGGATCTGCTGTTAAAAAGTCATTTTATAGAAGACAATCATCTTGCACTCGAACAGCTTGCCAAAGATTGCGCCGACAAGGATATAATTGTATGCGTCGGCTTTGCGGAAAAAAATCCGAAAGGGTTTTTCAATTCGCTTGCCGTCCTCCAGGCGGGGCACTTAAGAAAAATTTACCGCAAGATAATCCTGCCTAACTACGGCGTCTTTGACGAGAAAAGATATTTCAGGACCGGAAACGAGCCGGTCATTATTAACATCAAAGGCGTGAATGTCATCCTTACGATATGCGAAGACGTCTGGCAGCCTCACTGGCTGTCGGTTTTGCTTAAGGATTCTCCGCGTGTTGACCTGATTATCAATGCGTCCGCTTCGCCTTTTCATATCGGTAAAATTCAGCAGCGGCACCGGATTCTCGGCAGCCTCGCGAAATATTTTGATTGCACCATCGCATACTGCAACCTCGTTGGCGGACAGGATGAGCTGGTCTTTGACGGGCGGAGCATGTTCCTCGACCACAAGGGCGACGTTGTAAGTCAGGCAAAGGCCTTTGCCGAAGACCTGATTACGGCTGATATCGAAAAATCGACAGGCGGAAAGGCTGACGGAAAAATCAGAATGGAGATTGTGAATAGTAAGAGGCACGCATCAGCCGCAGCGCCGGATGACATCGAAGATATTTACCATGCCCTTGTTCTCGGGACAAGGGATTATGCCCTCAAGAACTGTTTCAGCAAGGCTATAGTGGCGCTGAGCGGAGGCGTTGATTCGGCTGTGACGGCGGCAATTGCCGTCGATGCTCTCGGCAGCGAAAATGTTGTCGGCCTGACAATGCCTTCACAATTCAACAGCCCGCAGACAATAAAAGACGCCGCCGTCGTTGCCGAAAATCTCGATATGGAATTTCGGACAATACCGATTACGCCTGTCCTCGAAGGTTTCAGCCGGACTCTTGCCGGCGTCGAAGGCTGGGTCGACAAGGGTATCCCTTACGAAAATCTGCAGGCCAGGGTTCGCGGCACAATTCTTATGTCGTTGAGTAATCAGTTTTCTTATCTTGTTTTAACCACGGGCAACAAAAGCGAGATAGCGGTCGGCTATTCGACGCTTTACGGCGATACGGCGGGGGGCTTTGCCGCCATAAAAGACGTGCCAAAAACCGTTGTCTATAAGCTCGCTGATTTCATCAATAAAATTCACCAGCGACAGATTATACCGAAAAGCGTTTGCGAGCGGCCGCCAAGCGCCGAGCTCAGGCATAACCAAAAAGATTCTGACTCCTTGCCAGAATACGATTTACTTGATAAAATACTCAAAGGTTATATCGAAGATGACAAGTCGTCGAAGGAGCTTGTCGAGCAGGGTCTGCCTCAGGATGTGGTCGAGCGCGTGATTAGGATGGTCGATTTTAACGAATACAAAAGAAGGCAGTATCCGCCGGGGATAAAAATTACTCCACGGGCTTTCGGCAGGGACAGGCGAATGCCTATTACTAATTTATACAAACGATAGTTTGTTCATCTGAGATTCCAAAGGAAAGATTGATTATGCCCAAAAGAAGGGACATACACAAAATCCTTATAATCGGGTCGGGGCCTATTGTCATCGGGCAGGCCTGCGAGTTCGATTATTCCGGTGCCCAGGCCTGCAAGGTTCTCCGCAAGGAAGGCTTCAAGGTAATCCTGGTGAACAGCAACCCCGCCACGATTATGACGGACCCGGAGCTGGCTCACCGGACATACATTGAGCCGATAACACCTGAGATGGTCGAAATGGTGATTCGCAAGGAAAGGCCCGACAGCCTCCTGCCGACGCTTGGCGGGCAGACCGGCTTAAACACGGCTGTTGCCCTTGCAGAATCCGGCGTCCTCAAAAAATATGGCGTAAAACTCATAGGCGCAGACCTCCCCGCCATCAAAAAGGCCGAGGAACGTGACCTTTTCAAAAAGGTTGTTGAAGGTTGCGGGCTTACCGTTCCCAAAAGCGGCTTGGCGCATTCCTGGGAAGAGGCAAAAAACCTCTCGGAGTTAGTTGGGTTTCCTGCAATCATTCGTCCTTCTTATACCCTCGGCGGCACAGGCGGAAACATCGCTTACAATGTTGAAGAATACAAACAGTATATTGACTGGGGACTCAACCTGAGCCCCAAAAGACAGGTTCTCGTTGAGCAGTCTGTTATCGGCTGGAAGGAATTTGAGCTGGAGGTTATGAGGGACAGGGCAGATAACGTTATTATTGTCTGCTCGATTGAGAATGTTGACCCGATGGGGATTCATACCGGCGACAGCATTACCGTGGCGCCGGCGCAGACGCTCACCGATAAGGAATACCAGGTGATGCGTGATGCCGCCATTAAAATTATAAGGGCGGTCGGCGTGGAGACGGGCGGCTCGAACATCCAGTTTGCGGTCAATCCCGAAAACGGCGAGCTCGTTGTAATAGAGATGAACCCGCGTGTCTCACGCAGCTCCGCTCTTGCCTCCAAGGCAACCGGGTTCCCAATCGCAAAGATAGCATCGCTGCTGGCGGTCGGATACACCCTCGATGAAATTCCCAATGACATTACAAAAAAGACGCCTGCCTGTTTTGAGCCGACAATCGATTATTGCGTGGTCAAATGGCCGCGATTTACATTTGAAAAATTTCCGAAGACAAATCCGGAGCTTACGATACAGATGAAATCCGTCGGGGAGGCGATGGCTATCGGCAGGACGTTCAAAGAGGCCCTGCAAAAAGCCGTTCGTTCTCTTGAGATTGACCGGTATTCACTCGATAACAAATACATTAAGGAAAAGCTTAACAATACCCAGCTTAAACAGAAACTGCGGACAAGCTGCTGGGACAGAATCTGGTATGTTGCGGAATCGCTGCGGCGAAACATCCCCGTCGATGAGATTTTCGACCTTACCAAAATTGACCCATGGTTCCTCAACAACATTAAAGACATAATAAAGCTTGAAAAAAGAATAAAAAAATCGGACTTATCCGATATCGACGAACCTTTTGCCCGGAAGATTAAAGAGTACGGCTTCAGCGATAAATGCGTCGCATCACTGCTTGCGATTCCTGAGCAAAAGTTCCGTAAGCATCGCCAAAAACTCGGCGTGAACGCCGTCTATAAAATTGTCGATACCTGCGGCGCCGAATTCGAGGCGAACACGCCCTATCTTTATTCGACCTACGAAAAGGACTGTGAGGCAAACCCGACAAAGAGAAAAAAGGTCATCATACTCGGCAGCGGCCCGAACCGGATAGGCCAGGGTATAGAATTTGATTACTGCTGCGTTCACGCTGCATTTGCGCTTCGCGAAATTGGCATAGAATCAATTATGATAAACTGCAACCCCGAAACGGTAAGCACCGATTACGATACATCCGACAGGCTTTATTTTGAGCCGCTCACCTTCGAGGACGTTATGAATGTCGTCGAAAAGGAAAAGCCGGACGGCGTAATCGTGCAGTTCGGAGGCCAGACGCCTTTGAAGCTTGCTGTGCCTCTCGAAAAGGCCGGCGTCAAAATTATTGGCACCTCGCCCGACAGTATCGATATGGCTGAAGACCGCAAACGCTTTAATGCGCTGGTCGAAAAATTAAAACTTCGTCAGCCCGAAAGCGGCACCGCCACGAGCTACTCGCAGGCGGTTCAGATAGCGGGCAAGCTCGGGTTTCCGCTGCTCGTCAGGCCGTCATTTGTTCTCGGCGGCCGCGCAATGGAAGTCGTTTATGACGGCAGCGCATTGAAGGCCTGCATCGAACGGGCCATAGCAGTCTCCGGCGAGCATCCCGTGCTAATCGATAAATTTCTCGATGATGCCGCCGAACTCGATGTCGATGCCATCAGCGACGGCAAAACGGTCGTAATCGGCGCGGTAATGGAGCATATCGAAGAGGCCGGCATTCATTCAGGCGACAGCGCCTGCTGCCTGCCGCCAATCTCGCTGAGCGAAAAAATCATTACTGAAATCGAACGGCAGTCCCGCCTGCTCGCACTGGCGCTGAAAGTTAAAGGCCTGCTAAATATCCAGTTTGCCGTAAAGGACGACAAGGTTTATATTCTCGAAGTCAACCCGCGGGCAAGCAGAACCATCCCCTTTGTGAGCAAAGCCATAGGCGTTCCGCTTGCGAAACTTGCCGCGAAAGTGATGACGGGTATGACCCTCGATGAGCTTAAATTCACCAAAGAGGTGCATCGCGGTTATTTTGCTGTCAAGGAGTCGGTCTTCCCGTTCTTGAAATTCCCCGGAACCGATACGCTGCTCGGCCCGGAGATGCTCTCCACCGGCGAGGTAATGGGCATATCGTTTGACCCCGGTATCGCATTCGCAAAATCACAAATGGCGGCGGGCAACAACCTCCCGCTGAAGGGCAACGTATTCTTCAGCGTAAAGGGTGCGGATAAGCAGCGGTCAGTCGGCATTGCCAGAAAATTCGCCCAGATGGGCTTTAAGATATTTGCGACCAGCGGGACGTGCAGCGAATTTGTTAAAAACAATGTGCCTACAGAGCTTGTTTTCAAGGTGGCAGAGGGCAGGCCGAACGTCGTTGACCTGATTATCAGCAAAAAAGTTGACCTCGTGATAAATTCCGCCATAGGCAGTCAGGCTGTGATGGATTCGTTTCCCATCAGGAGAACTGCCCTCGAAAAGCAGGTCCCGTATGTGACGACGGTTAGAGGCGCTGCCGCGGTGGTCAACGCCATCGACAAGCTGAGAAAAGCAAAAATTGATGTAAAGCCTATTCAATTATATTATCGCAGTAAAGGATTAAAAAAGTGAAAGCGATTCTCCTGCTGGAAGACGGGACAATTTTCGAAGGCACATCCTTCGGCGCAAAAGGGCACAGGTGCGGCGAGGTCGTATTTAATACCAGTATGACCGGCTATCAGGAAATCCTCACTGACCCATCTTATAACGAGCAAATCATTACGATGACGTATCCTTTGATTGGCAACTATGGCACGAACAAAGATGATGTCGAGTCGAGGAAAAGTTTCGCTGCCGGTTTTATTGTCAGGGAAAACTGCGAATACCCGAGCAGCTGGCGAAATAAAGAGTCGCTACGGCATTTTCTGATTGCCAATAATATCGTCGGCCTCGAAGGCATCGATACCCGCCAGCTCGTCAGGCACATCCGGACAGCCGGCGCTATGAAAGGCGTTATCTCCTCAGCGGAGTTAAATACCAAAAAGCTGGCCAAAATTCTCTCCAAATACCCGGGTCTGGTCGGCAGGGACATTGTCGAAGAAGTGTCTGTCAAAAAACCTTACACCTGGAACGAAGGGGTGACGGATGTAATTACCGGCATCGAAAATAACCCTTCCAAAAAATTTAAGGTCGTTGCGTTCGATTTCGGTATTAAGCGAAACATACTGCGGCTGCTCTGCTCGCACGGCTGCAATGTGATAGTTGTGCCTGCCAGGACTTCAGCAGAAGATGTCCTCGCAAAAAAGCCTGATGGTGTGTTCCTGAGCAACGGCCCCGGCGACCCGGCACCCGTTAGTTATGCCATTGAAACCGTTAACCGGCTTCTCGGCAGGGTGCCGATATTCGGAATTTGCCTTGGCCATCAGATTCTTGCCCTGGCGCTCGGGGGCAAGACCTACAAATTAAAATTTGGGCACCGCGGTGCAAACCACCCCGTTAAAAATCTGCATACGGGCACGATTGAAATAACCAGCCAGAATCACGGCTTCTGCGTCGATACGAATTCTCTTAAAGGCAAATCGGTGGAGTTCACCCATCTGAATTTAAATGACGGAACCAACGAAGGATTGATTTGCCGGAAAAATAAGGCTTTTTCTGTCCAGTATCACCCCGAGGCGTCGCCCGGCCCGCACGACTCGAATTACCTCTTTGATTCTTTTACAAAACTTATGAGTTCATCCCGTTCCTGAACACGCTTTGCAAATTAAAATCAGCCGTCGAAATCTTCGATGCCGGTAATGGCTGCGCCGAGTTCGGTAATAATCGTTTTGACGGCGGGTTCGCTGACGATTTCATTTTCCTTTTGCCGGATAGTTCCATTTTTTTCAGAGGCGAGACCGGCAGGCGTAAAAACCTTGTCGCCGAGCTCGAATTTGACTTTAATCTGTCTGCCGAAACAACCCGACAGGGAGGCCTCGATTTTTTCAGGCCGGCCGTTCGCCCTGCATAAATCGTGCTGCACTTTGGCGTTCGCATCGAAGGTAATCGTTAAATAATCGGCATCCAATTGCGTGGGCATCGCCCTCGTGAGCAGGCCGGTCGTGCCGTTGCCGAGTTTTTCGCCGGCAGATTTGAGAACCTGCTGCCAGTTTTCCTGGAGAGATTTTAAGTCATTACACTGAAGCGATTTTGATTTCACATCGGGACTGTCCTGTTCATCGCTTTCCGGCAAAGCAGGAGGGGCGGGCGTCTTGTTTTTCGCGGGGGGTTCAGCCTGATGAAGGCTTACGGCGTCAGTTATTTTGTTTTTTTTTATGTCCGCATTGCCGGTTTTATTTAACTGCGATAGCAATTGGTCAACGTTGAGGAAATGCTCGCTGAGAGCGAACCGCAGCAGCGTCGCTTCGAGCAGGGGGCGTGCGGTTTCGGAATTTTTCACGGGCCAGCGGACTTTTTCGAGGGCGGTAATCAGGTAGACAAGATATGCAATATCGAATTTTTGGGCGGCCTGTTCCGCTTTTTGCTTCTGCTGGGTTGTAAGAATCAAAAGCTCGCTGTTTGTCCCGACAGTTTTTACGAGCAGCAGGTCGCGGAGGAAATCAATCATCAAATCGACTACCTGGACTTCGCTGAAACCTGCGGTAATCAGGGCATCAACAGAATCGAGGACGGCGGCGGCGTCATTGTCGCCAATACGGTTGATTAGCTGCCATAATTTTTCGCTGTCCGGGCAGCCGAGATTTTCCTCAACTAATTTGACGGTGAGAGGCTCGCCGGTGCTGATGAGCCTGTCGAGAAGGCTCAGAGAGTCGCGCATTGAGCCGTTTGCCATTTTAGCCAGCAGCAAAACAACGTCTTTTTCATACTCGATTTTTTCCTGTGCGAGAATTTTCTCGAGCTGTGCCGCGATAACACGGGGGCTTATATTGCTGAAATCGAATCGCTGGCAGCGCGACTGGATGGTGGCGATAATTTTTTGAGGCTCGGTGGTTGCGAAGATAAATTTTATGTGCGAGGGCGGCTCTTCGAGAATTTTCAATAGCGCATTAAAGGCTGATATACTGAGCATATGCACTTCGTCGATAATATATATTTTAAATCGCGCCCTCGCAGGCCGATAAGCAGCATTTTGAATTAGTTCGCGAACATTGTCGACGCTGTTATTCGAGGCGCCGTCGATTTCGATTACGTCGATATCTTCGCCGATGTTGACAGCGGTGCAACTGTCGCATTTGCAGCAGGGTTCTATAGTCGGCGCATCTGCCGAAAGGCAGTTGAGGGCCTTTGCGAGGATTCGTGCCATTGTTGTTTTGCCTACGCCGCGAGTGCCGGTGAACAGGTATGCGTGTGCCACTTTGCCGGTTTTAATGGCGTTTTTTAGTGTCCGCGAGATTGGCTCCTGCCCGACAACCTCATCGAATGTTTGCGAACGATATTTCCGTGCAAGTACTGTGTACATTTTCGATGCGATTCATTATAAAATCAAACTTACAAATTAAAAATAATCAATAATAAATCATCAATTCAAAGAAGGCCGGGTTTGCCACGGCACGGCTGGGCATCCGCTATGGCTGCTCGGTTCCCCGCCTGACCAAATTCGCAGGCCCTGCCTGCATGGGACCCGGCCATAAATAGTTACTCGTCGCTGGTCGCTCGTTGAAGGAAGCTTATAAACGACAGCATTCAGTATAGCAGATGACACTGCCATTTCCATAAAATTTTCAGATTGACACCTCGAAACAAAAAAGATAATCTTTTTTCGAAAACATAAACATTTGCCGGGT
Organism: Phycisphaerales bacterium; assembly: GCA_003141315.1. Classification (GTDB taxonomy): domain Bacteria; phylum Planctomycetota; class Phycisphaerae; order Sedimentisphaerales; family Anaerobacaceae; genus Fen-1359. The sequence goes on along the minus strand of PLLP01000016.1, from coordinate 36,414 downwards.
GAAAAGTGATTAGCAGATTCCGAAGAAAATAGAGAAGGGGTGCTATATGACAGTTCGAGTAGAAGACAGTTGTACTGCCTGCGGGCTGTGCGTGGATACCTGTCCGGAGGTATTCCAGATGGGGTCGGAAAAGGCAGAAGTAATCGTCGATGAAGTTCCGGCGGAGCTGGAAGAGGCGGTTCAGCAGGCGGCGGACGAATGCCCGGTTGAAGCAATCACCGTCGAATAAATTAAACCACGATAGCCGGAACCGGGATTACGCTGAAAGCTCTTTGGAGCGGGCGTGTGCCTTTTTGACGGCAGAATTCACCAGAGCGCCGAAATTTCCCCCGGCAAATACCTTGAGTGCAGCTTCCGTTGTTCCGCCGCGGGAAACGATTTTTTCGCGAAGCTGACCCGGCGATTGGCCGTTATCTTTGGCAAACTCCGCAAGAAGAGCCGCACCTTTTGCGGTTTGGATAACTAAATCGGTCGCCCGCTGCTGTGTAAAGCCGAGCTCGACGGCAGCCTGAATCATATTTTCCATAAGCAGGAAGAAGTAGGCAGGTCCGCTGCCGCTGACGGCGGTGATAACATCAATCATATCCTCGTTTTCAAGAATAATGGTCTTTCCGATAGACGAAAAAACAGACGCAGCCTCATCGAGCCTTGCTTTTGTATTTTCGGGTGCGTAGATTCCGGAAAGCCCCTGGCCAATCCGGGCGGGCGTGTTGGGCATAACGCGAATCAGATTTACATTGCCGAGGACGTCTTTTATTTTTTGAATTTTGCGGCCTGCGGCAATCGAAATAAAAAGGGTATCGGGCCTCGCGCTATCCTTTATGTCGAGCAGAACGCCATTTAACTGCTGCGGCTCAACGCTCAAAATCACAATGTCAGCGGAACCAGCCAGCTTTTTGTTGCTGCCCAAGGTCTGCACGCCATACTGGTCGGCGAGAAATTTGAGACGGTCGGGCCTGATGTCGCTTACGAAAACATCTTTTGGCTGATACACTTTTGCCGAAAGAATGCCTTTTATGAGGGCCTCTGCCATATTGCCGCCCCCGATAAAGCCGATAGTCGCCATTCGCTTCTCCTTGTTAAAAAAATTTCTGAAGGTATAATTGCACCCGAAAATTATCAGGAATCAATATAAAATAATTTTGGAATAACAGCAATGCAAAAAAAGCGGATTATGGAGGCCATTCACAAGATTTTAACAAATCCTCAAAGGAATTTCCTTGACATATCTTCAGAAAACCCATAAGATTAATTATGCTAATTCTGGCAATATAAGCAGGTTTTTCAGAAAAGTAAGCTGCTTTAATAAGAGTGTTAGAGGAGATAATATCAGATGGAAAGCGGAGGAATAACCCCAAAACGGCGGATGGGAACGTACTTTGTCTTTTCAGTTATTTGGCTGCTCTCTTTTCTGACACTAATACAGATCACAACAAGAAATGAGTTCAAGATACCATATAATGAAGCTCATAGTAATAATGCGATTTCCACACTACCCAAAAATCAATTGAAAGCCTTCAGTTATCAACAGTATGAACCTAAAGAAAATGGCAGAGCTGCAGTCTCTCTGAATTTTAAGGGCCTTGCGGTAGAAAATAATAAGTTGGGCATCTTTAAGACGGGGCTGTACAGAGCTATAAAGCTCCGCGACCTGTCATTAAACCTTTATCAATACAGCCGCTCTCAAACAACATCAACTTCCACTTCCACCCAGCCTGATTTACGAACCATCATCGGGGCTGCTCAAAAAACTCTCATTGGCAAGGATGATTGGTGCATTAATATCGATTTGAGCAATATCTCCGGAATAATTATTAACGGGTTCGACTATAAAGTTTTCCGGGATGGCGATTTATTTCTGAGCATCCAAAGCAGAAGGGCAATGACCTCATACGGTCATACAGGCCTGGTATTGCGGGGATATGTGAAAATAGAAACTGTTCAAGGAAACACATTGGTGTGCAACTGTGCAGATTGGGATATAGAAAAGGGGCTGTTTAAAGTCGATGGTGTTTATGCGCTAAACAGCGGTGGAAAACAAATTGCGGGCAGAAACATTTGTGTCGATACGCAATTAACAGTGTGCGGAGATAATCATTCCGATAAAAAGGAGGAACAAAAATGTTACACAAAACAATTTTGATACTGTCGTTATTGATACTTATTCTTGCGACTGCTCAATCGGTTGCCAGCGAACCAAATAATTACATTATTCCGGGCAGAGCTTTATTATTCAATGGTAAATTGTCCGGCGTTCGATCTGCATATCAAACGTTTGACAACGGCCTAAAAGACTCGGCGTGTCCGCAATGCAAAAGCAGCAGGCAGCTTATATTTTTCCGCGCTGTTGCAGGTACGGCCATGTTATTTGCCAGAGATGACGGCGGTTCAATAAATAGCGTTATCGAGCTGGCAAAAAAATTCGGCATAGATACAATCGGTGATTACTGGTCTCCTTTTTTTGAGCCTAACAGCATAGAATTCAAAGCACAACTTAACTCGCATGATAACTACCAGATACCGCCTGATGCTCCAGACCTGCCGGGCATGCGACACATCCTGGATGACTCGTTAATTCCGGAAATCGACAAGATTATCGCTGATTTGAATTCGATTGGCGACCAGCCTGGAAATCGATTCAAAATATACCTCCAGCCGGGCGAGTTGCGCATATTTTTCCCTTACTACTCTGGTATGTTCGATCCCGAATCTCCTGATTACAACCCGGACTCCCGTTTTCTGCATCCGGTAGAAGTTGACTACGGCGAAGTTCTCCTGCTCAAAGGCATATTAACGGCCTTAAAAGGCCAGCTTCAGGCAAAGACAGCCTACGACATTTATATTGATGCGAACGATATGCTTATCCAGAAAGTTTATGGCAAATCATTCAATATTAACAATGACTTGTTTTCTCCACATCCTGATTTATTGAAGGTTCTGCCCACAGTAAATGACTCCAATAACGGGGCAGCCATTCTTGCAAAAGCTCGACAGGATTTGATTAGTGGAATCAATTATTATCTTAATGCGATAGACTACATCAAAAACGAGGATAACCCGCCCGGCACTGATCCACAGGATGATGAGCTTTTATACATAGACCCCAGTGATAAGAAAATGTGCGATACAATAAACGCTAGGTTAATCACCCTGCGAAACTCCCTAAGCAATGATACGGTTGGCACATATCCCATGAGAACGACAAAAATTTATCATTTGCACGCCCCTGGTTTTTCGACAATATGGAACTTGACATTAAATTACGATATCCTCGGGCTTCCGTCAAATGAGCCGGGAACCTTTACAGCCTCTGATAGCAATAGCGCACCAGGCCCGTGGAAAATTGGAAATTTTGATATCGATGGCAATGAAATTTTACTTGAAATGGAATACGATGTACCCGGCCAATGGGGCGGCGCTTTATTCACGGGGACACTAAGCGCAGACAATAACGGAATAAGCAATGGCACATTTGAATATTGGGGACCCGATTACGGCACAATATACAATTTATCAGGCACACTGTTTAATCAGGAAATCGAACAAAAGGCCCTCGACCTCAACCCGATATACGGCTCAACAACCAGATACCCGCAGCCGGTCAATCCACGCGATTTGCTGCCCGCATTTGACGAGTGGAACGGTCCACAACCTGATACTATCGGGCACGGCCTGAATAACGATGCAACTATGGGTGGCATCCTGCCCGGTATTACGCAATACGACTGGCAGACTTTATTCGATTTGCAGCCGGGCGGCTTATTCTATTTAAACGAAGATTACCCCTGGCAACTAGGCCACGACGGCTGGGTCGCCCTGTGGCTGCAGGACCAGCTTGTCTTCTCCGATATAAGCGGTGATACCTGGAACAAAAACAGCCCGGTCGAAGATATAGACATAGACAAACTATATTTGGCCTATGACGATTATTATCTCAACGGACTTGTAACTTTCTACGACCTCAACACTATGCCCACCGATACACGCCAGGTGACTTACAGCCTGTATCTCAGCTACAACTCAGATTCCAAAGACTCTTTAGGCAGCCTCTGGTTCTGGATATCCATAAATCAGTATGGTATTGGAACTAGTATATACCAGATGACAAATACTTATGGATTTAACAATTGGGAAAGCAAAGGCGGTTTCTACGGCCGCCTCACTGAAAACGGCCTGGAATTTTCTATACCCTGGGATAATATTTCTTTTCTGCCGGGCAGATTTTTAACCATCAGTTCCGAAGGATGGAGCTGGAGCGGGTCCAACGGGAACGGCGAAGATAACAATACACATTTTAAAATCGGCCCTGTCGGCAGCATATCAGGAATGGTAAGCCTCGCAGGTTTCAGCGGACAGCCTATCCTTGTGCAGGCTTATACTGATATTGAAGACCCCGGAAACAGTGTCGTTGCGTCAACTTTAATTACGGAACCAGGCCCTTACAAACTCGAAGGAATAGGTCTCGGCTGGGATGGTTACGTCAGGGCGTTTACACCCCTGTTCGGCTTTGACAATCCTTTCGATTTGACTGCCTTTGATATCGAAACATCGGTCCCTGTGTTTTTATCGCAGCAGAATACCGTCGGCATCAACTTGGTACTGCACAATCCGGTATTGATGCAAAACGGCACCTGGTATAACGGCGAAATCAATGCAGAAACAAGAGAGACCGATTGGTACGCCTGTGATGCCAATGCAGGCAGGGTCTACACCTTCGATTTAACTAAAGGAACTGCCCAATATGCCTGTCTGGCTCTCTACGGCCGCGACGGATATACTCAATTACAGGAACTCGCGTATTGGGAAAATCAGGAAATCATCTGGACTTGCCCTGTCACAGGCAGGTATTATGTAAGTGTAACCAATGGCTACGACTCTCCGGCGGGCGGAACTTATCAAATACGTATGACTACTCCACTTAACTGCCCGAAGGCCGATATTGCCGGCCCGCAGGGTATCGGTGTGCAAGATTGTAAAGTCGATTGCTACGACCTCGCTGCCTTTGCATCGCTCTGGCTGCATACCTGCTCCTCGCCTTCCTGGTGCTATGGTGCCGATTTCAACAAGAGCGGCTCTGTCAACTTTACCGACTTGGCTATACTGGCAAAAGAGTGGATGGTAAATGGTAATTGATTACCGGTTTTATAAAAAAACTAAAAATTCAGGACAACTTTGAAAGATATTCTTTTAAGACCAAAATTTATTATCTTGCTTCTTGCGACGAGGCCGGCGTTTTTGACGGCAAGTGCCGCGCCGGTTCTGGTTGGCTCGGCAGCGGGCTTTGCACAGAGCGGGCGGTTCGATGCAGGCATTTTCATTCTTGCGTTTGTATCGATAATGCTAATCCACAGCGGCGCAAACGTCGCAAACGACTATTTCGACCACATATCTGGCAACGACTGGCTAAATAAAAATCCGACTCCGTTTTCGGGAGGCAGAAGATTTATCCAGCAGGGCGTACTATCTGCAAAGGCGACCATTTTATTATCTGTGTTTCTGCTGGCGGCGGGGGCTGCCCTCGGTTTGGCGATAATTTGGATTACTAAAAGCATTTTCATTTTTATTCTCGGCCTTGCGGGAATTGTCGGTGGGTTCTTCTATACGGCTCCGCCTGTCAAGCTCGGCTACCGCAGCCTCGGTGAAACGGCTATCGGCTTTTTATTCGGGATACTGCCGGTAGCGGGTGCATATTATTTGCAGGCAAAAAGGGTCGATGCATTTGTGTTTCTGCCCGCCGCCATAGTCGGCATACTGATTTTTCTCGTGGTATTCATAAATGAGTTTCCCGACAAAGACGCCGATGCCGCCGTCAGCAAAAGGACGCTGGTTGTAAATTTCGGCATGGCAAAATCTGTCCGGATTTACAGGCTTGCGCTGTTATCGAGTTATGCACTGGCAATTATTTCGATGTTTTTCAGAATCACGTTCTTTGCAGGCCTTTTTTACCTGTTCACAATGCCGCTGGCAGTTGCAGCGATGAAGGCCGCCAATGAAAAGGATTTGAACATTCCTGGAAAAGTTGCCGCCAACAGGTTGACAATTCTTCTGCACGCCGTCGGCAGCATTGCACTTACAACCGGGTTTATTCTGACAGGCCTATACAAATAATCAGCCCTGCGGGGCGGCTGGTAAAATTGTCCTGTTGAAAACACAAAAGGGGAGTTTGTTATTGCTATCACAATTTCGACAATAAAAATATGAGCAGTAATCTCGATTCGTACTGATTAAAAAAAACAAATCCGTAAAAACCAGATTCGCTTCGCATGAAACTACTCCGATTCGAGAACTTGAATTTCCATTAGAGAAGAGCCGGCGTCGTTTTGCCCTCCGGCGGCATCGATCATATCTTCGATTTCCTCGATTATATTAAACATCTGAATTTCATATACTTCGTTATTTTCCATTTTAATACCCCGCTAATACTTATTCTTTTGTTGCTTTTCCTTATTTAAAGACGCATTTGACAGCAAAATGTTTCAAAAATTTTAAAAAATTACGCCAATCATCATTAAATTTTTCCACCCGGCAGACCCGGCCTGTTCCGATTCATTTTTGTGTTCCTTTTCGTAATTAATTTTCACGTTTTAATCTCAGGCTATTTTAAGGCGTATTTGTTACAGACTTATTACGGTTTTGTTCTTTTTTGGATAATTTTTAAATTCTTTTTCCCATTTTCAGGCCTTTAATCGCACAAAACCTGCATAACCAGCCGCAGCAAAATTATTTTATTTATTGCTTGGCATTGCATACTATGCAATACATAATAAGCATTGTAAGGTATAGACCTTTGTTAATTTGCGTTATTTGTGGTTTATAAAAAAATGGTTTATTTTGTGGTTTGAAAAGGAGGTATTATGAAATTTGAAAGTCAACTCTTAAAAGGCATTGCCCCTGTCGTAGTCCTGGAGATACTCTCACGCGGGAAGATGTACGGCTACCAGCTCAGCGAGGCAGTCGGGCAGCGAAGCGGAGATATTTTAACGCTCGGACAGGGAACGCTGTATCCCCTGCTTTATAACCTCGAAGCGAAAAAACTGATTAAGGGCGAATGGGAAGAGACTGATTCCGGCAGGCAGCGGAGATATTATTCCATCACCTCGAAGGGTAAGACGGAACTGGCCCGCCAGAAGGAACAGCTTGCCAGTTTGCAGAAAGGCCTCAAATTCGTTTTCGGCGGCGCCGGTCTTTCAACCGTATAAACTGTGCGTTAACGGGTCGGTTTCGACTCGCCAAAGAGCGAAATTTTAGCGAGGTGAAATTATGCGGAAAGAAGGAAAAGGAGATGCTTTGGAAAATTTGCCGGCTGCGGCTGCGGAGTATATCAGGCTGGTTATAAAAAAGATGCGGTATCGCAAAAAAGTTCGCAGTGAGGTAATGGCTGAACTGGCAGGGCATTTCGAAGATGAGTTGAAGGATTGTAAAAGCGAAGAGGAAAAAGAACAGAAGGCAAAACAGCTTATCGAAGATTTTGGCGACCCGAAGTTATTGGGTATTCTTTTGCGCAGGGCTAAAAAACGATGCAGGCCTCTTTGGCGAACTGTGATTGTAAGGACGTTTCAGGCAGCAGGTATTTTGATTATATTTTTGATTGGTTACGCGATATGGTTTATGGCAGGCAAACCTGTTATCTCCACCGATTATGTAGCTGAATTTAACCGCCTTGTCCGGCCGGTTGCCGATGAAACACAGAATGCCTCCCCTCTCTATGATAAAGCGATTCAGTTGCTTGAAGCCAATAGCGATTTCAATGATGTAAAGATTCTTTTACAAGCCGGGAAGAAATATGAAGCATCAACCGATGAAAAAGGGAAAACTGATAAATGGATAACCGAAAATAAAGAGGTTTTCGACCTTGTTATTGCAGGCAGTCAAAAACCCTATTGCTGGATGATATATAAAAATGAGGGCCCCAATTCTGGTATGAGGGGAGTTTCGACGCCGAACAATTCTGGATTTCGTTATCTTGCCCTGCTTTTAAACTGGCGGGCGCAATTTTTTGCTGAGCAGGGGTCTTATGAAGATTCATTCAACGATTTGACGGCCTGTTATCGTTTTGGCCGGCACATCAGACAGGGTAACAAAACTTTGGTTGAGCAATTGGTTGGTATTGCAATTGAGGGATTATCCGTTGAGACTATTTGCAGAATTCTCGATACGCACAAAATCGATTCAGCTGCATTAACAATCTTGCAAAAAAATCTCGAGGAGACCATTGCAAAAGAAGATTTTGTTATAAATTTCACAGGGGAAAAATTATATATGTATGATGAAATCCAGAGATGTTTTACAGATAGCGCTTTCGGCAGTCATTTGTATCTACCTCGTATTCGGTTATACCTAGGTTCTGACAAAAAACCGGAATATTTTTGGTTGGAGGTTTTTGCCCCATTTGTATCTCCAAAAATGACCTTCCATGTTTTGTTCACTCAGCCGGGCAAGGTTAAAACCCGACAAATGGTTGATCGTCTTTATAATCATGACAATATTGCTCACAAAACGCCGGCACAAATCCATTCTGAAAAGATTGACAGTGAAAAAGAATTTATGAAGATTGTCAAAGGCAACCTGTTTTTGGAAATAATGGCTCCTGCAATAAATAGGGTTCTCGAATTAAGTTTCCGAAGCAAAATTAATACTCAAGCTACTATTTCTATCCTTGCCCTGCTGCGGTATAAACAGGAAAAAGGACAATATCCCGACAGCCTTGATGAATTGGTTTCAAATGGTTTCCTGAAGGAGTTGCCAATGGATCCGTGGAGTGACAAACCTCTGGTTTATAAAAAGACAGAATCGAGTTTTACTTTATATAGTGTCGGCAAAAACTTTGTCGATGACGGCGGCGTCTCAGCAAAAGACAAAGATGGCCAAATACAAATGTGGAACGAAAAGGAAGGCGATGTGGTTTTCTGGCCGGTTGTAAAATAATAAGAGCAGTTTGATTGTAAAAAGGCTGTTTGAGGAGACTATTATGGCTGTAAGAAAAGAGGATGATATCTTAAAGAATCTTCCATTACCGGCTGCGGAGTATATCAGGCTGGTTATAAAAAAGATGCGGTATCGCAAAAAAGTTCGCAGTGAGGTAATGGCTGAACTGGCGGGGCATTTCGAAGATGAATTGAAGGACTGCAAAACCGAAGAGGAAAAAGAGCAGAAGGCAAAACAGCTTATTGAGCAGTTCGGCGACCCGAAACTTTTAAGCGTTCTCCTTCGCAGGGCGAAAAAACGCTGCAGGCCTTTATGGAAAAAAGTTCTTGTTCAAACATCGAAGATAATCGGTCTTCTCTTTTTATACATTGTTATACGGCTTATATTTCTTGCCACAGGCAGCCCCAGCATCAATACAGATTATATCGAATGGCTGAATAAACTTGTCGCGGCAGGCAGACCGGAAGCGGAAAATGCAAGGATGAATTACAACAAGGCAGCAGAACTGTACGTGAAGATGCCGGCGGAAATCGTGGAGAAATCCCATACTCTGATAGACACGGATTTTAATAAGTGGTTTGCCGACCTGAATGATTTGCAGAGAGAAACCTTCACAAAATGGCTGGCGGACAATCAGCAATCATTCGAGGCATTTAGGCAAGGCTCAGAAAAACCTTATTACTGGCCCATATATGAAGGCCAAAAATCAGGACAACCCTTACAGGGCAACTCTGCATTTTATGATACGAATATGTGGTCTAAACGTCGTGTGATTGCCCAGGCAATGAAATACCAAATCATATATGATGAATATGAAGGTAAAGAGGTTGATGCCCTGAATGATTGCCTGATTCTGCTAAGATATGGAACTCATTTAGAGGGCAAAGGGTTATTAAACGAACAACTTGTTGGAATCGCGATTGAAGCGTTAGCAATCAACAGCACTTCCAGGCTGCTGCAAAAGCAGGACATCCCAATCGATACGTTAAAAGATTTTCGTACCAGGCTCGAAAGCATTATTTGTAATGCCGGGCCAATTTTGACTTTAGAGGTAGAGAAGGCCTTTTGGTATGACCTTATTCAGCGGGGATTTACGGACGACGGCAAGGGCAATGGGAGGGCGCTTAGTCAGGGATTACCACTTGTAACGAAAGATGCTCTAAATTCTATCACAGGTTTCTTTTTCTGGAATTTTCCCGACAGGCGTGAGTGTACGGCAACGATAGATGATTATTTTGCAAAAGCTGGAAATTTATTGGAAAAAAGTCCTTATGAGCTGCACCAAAAAGGTGAATCTCAAATCTGGAACGAGTTGGGCAAACAGAGTGTTATGCTAAAGCTATTAGGGCCAGTACACGGCAGAGTGGGTGAATGGAACTGGAGAATAAAGGCACAGAGAACAGCCCTGCGAACGATTATATCCCTGTTAATTTATGAGAAAGAGAAAGGCAGCTACCCGACAAATCTCGATGAGTTGGTTTCAAGCGGTTTCCTGAAGAGTCTGCCGATGGACCCGTGGAGCGACAAACCTTTGGTTTATAAAAAGACGGAGACAGGTTTTACTTTATACAGTGTCGGCCTGAATTTTAAAGATGACGGTGGAGTAATGGGGACTGACGAAGAAGGCAAACCTAGGATGTGGGCTGAAAATGGCGACTGGGTTTTCTGGCCGGTAGCTAAATAGTCGCTCGCGGCTCGTGGTATGCAGTGTCCTGATTTTTATCGTGAATACCGCCGTGATGCGTAGTCGATAAATGGGGATAGATTAGCAATAAAAAATCCCGAATGCTGGGATAATAAATTGAAATGCCGCTACGATGTGTTTAGAGAAAGATACGCAAACGGATTAAAAGTCTTTGTAAAAGATTACATCCTGCTGGCGGTGCCGAAACTGGCGGTTCGTTTGGCCTTTCGTTCCTGCCTGCGATGGCGCTCCGATGGCTTCTCAAAATAGCTGTTTCTTTTAACGTCTCTAATCAAACCTTCTTTTTCGCACAGTTTCTTGAATCGTCTCATCATTTGCTGGATTGATTCGCCTGCTCTTGCCTTTATTTTCAGCATACCAAAACTTTTCCTTTCAAAAAAACCAACCAATTCAATCCCGATAAGCCGGGACCCTTCAGAACCGCTATTCTAATATAAACCGGCGATTTTTAAAGGGAAAAATGCCGGGATTTGACAATTATTTAATCATCTTCAATTACGGGGATGCGCAATTTTTGCAGCGCCGCAGTCGTTTCTTCGATTAAATTTTAGCATTTTATTGAGAATCCTGCTCAAATGTGGTAAAATGCGATAAATAATTAAACCGTTTATTGAGGGTTTTTGTTGGAAGACTTTAGACAAACTTTAAGAGTAAGAAAAGAAAAGGCCGTCCTGGTAGGCGCGTTTTTGCCGGGCAGCAGCAACGATGATTTGATGGAGCTTACCGCCCTTGCGGAAAGCGCCGGCGCTATCGTAGTTGACAAGCTAAAGCAGAAGATACACTCGCCTAATCCCGCCTTTTATATAGGTAAAGGAAAAGCACAGGAGCTTGCCTTGAGGGTCGCGAAAAACGGGGCAGACGTGGTTATCTTCGATAATGACCTTCTGCCGAGACAGATTCGGGAGCTTGAAGAAATCGTCAATGTGAAGATTATCGACCGCAGCGAACTGATTCTGGATATTTTTGCGACGCGTGCAAAAACGCTTCAGGCAAAACTTCAGGTTGACCTTGCGCAGCTGGAATACACGTCGCCGAGACTTACGCGGATGTGGTCGCATTTGGACACGGTGACGGGAGCTGCGGGAGGCCCCGCGGCAGGAGCGGTCGGCGGCATCGGCACGCGAGGCACGGGCGAAAAGCAGCTTGAAATTGACCGCAGAATTGCCAAGAAGAGGATAAGCGAACTGCGAGAGAAGCTTGAGGAAATCGACAAGAGAAGGGTTCGCGAGATTGACGGCCGGCAGGGATTATTCAAAATTTGTATCGTCGGTTATACCAACGCCGGCAAAAGCACGCTTCTTAACGCACTAACGGGCAGCGATGCATTAGTCGAGGACAGGCTTTTTGCAACACTGGATACGCAGACAAAGAGATGGGTTCTCGAACGCGGCTTCGAGGTGCTGCTGAGCGACACAGTAGGATTTATTAAAAATCTGCCGCACCATTTGGTGGCCTCTTTCAAGGCGACTCTCGAAGAGGCGATAAACGCAGACCTGCTTTTGCATATTATAGATATTTCCAATCCTGACGTGGTAAAACAGATTGAATCGGTCAATACGGTTCTGAAGGAGCTGGGCTGCTCCGAAAAACAACTCCTCGAGGTTTTCAACAAGGTTGACGTTGTTCCCGACATCAGCCGGTATGAGATGTTCCAGACCCTTTATCCGCAGGCGGTTTCAATATCCGCAAAGACGGGGCTGGGACTGGCGGAGCTTACGCATGCGGTGCTCGAAAAATGCAAGGGCAGTCTGGTAGTGCTGCGAATTAAATGCAGCCAGGCGGACGGGAAAATCATAAGTTTTCTCCGGGCGAACGGGAAAATCATAGAAGAAAAATACGATGACGGCTTCGTCTACATCGAGGCAAAATTAGACCGGCACCAGCTGCCTGCCCTCAAAAAACTCAATCCGCAGGAATTGACAATACTGTAGCAAAAAATCTTCAACTAATACCTTCGAACTCTTTTTTTGTTTATTCAAATTCGCGATTGCATTTTCGGGCGGGTCTTGTTTTAATTTGGCTATGTTCAAGAATGTTTCCATAATCGGCGATGGCGCAATGGCAACGGTCCTTGCGATTCTGCTGGCAGAAAAGCGAATACCCGTTCGAATCTGGGGCTATGATGCAGACCAGCTAAAAGAGATTGAAAGGGCAAGGGAAAATACCAATTTTCTGCCGGGCTACAAAATCCCCGATGCGGTTGTCTTCGAGGCTGACGACAAGCGAATACTGGATAAAGCGGAGCTTGTCGTATCGGCGGTTCCGTGCCAGTTTATGCGAGGGGTGTGGCTGCGATTAAAGCCGTATCTGCCCGGCGATGTGCCGATAGTATCGGTGACAAAGGGTATCGAAAACGAAACTTTGATGCGCCCGACGCAAATTTTGACTGATGTATTGCAGGAAAAGGAAAGCTCATCTAATTTAAAACTTAAAGCCAAAAACTCGAAACTCAAGACGGCTGTCCTTTCCGGCCCGACGATTGCGGATGAGCTGGTGCGGAAACTGCCGGCGACTGCGTCTGCCGCCAGCGAGGATGAGCAATTCGCAAAAGATATCCAGTTCACTTTCAATACAGAATGGTTCAGGGTTTATACCAATCCCGATGTAGTCGGCGTGGAGATAGCAGCCGCCTGCAAAAATGTTATCGCGATAGCAGCAGGTATTATTGATGGAATCGGCGCCGGTGATAACGCCAAGGCTGCGCTTTTGAGCCGTGGTCTTGCCGAGATAACCCGTCTGGGTCTTGCGTGCGGAGCGAAGCCGCAAACCTTCGCGGGGCTGGCAGGCTTAGGAGATTTGGTGACAACCTGCATCTCGCCGAAGGGCAGAAACCGCTCATTCGGCGAAAGAATCGGCCAAGGACAAAGTGTTGAGCAGGCCCTCGGCGCAACAGCCTCGGTCGTGGAAGGAGTGGCGACCTGCCGGTCGGTTGCTGCCCTTGCAAAAAAACATAATGTCGAAATGCCCATAACGGCAGCGGTTTATCAGGTAATCTTTGAAAATAAACCGGTAAGAAAAGCCGTTGCCGATTTGATGACCCGACAGTTAAAAAGCGAATACAACACCTAAAGTCCCTGCCATCCCAATATACGATACGATAAACCGGGATAAACAACATAACCGCCGATAATCCGCCTTTATACCAGAACACGTCTTTTATAGGACATTATTTTTTTGCTGCCCAATATCCGTACAAACCAGCCTTAATGAATTTCGGACCTTCGCTGATTTAGTCGCCGCACATATCGGCAAAATTATGTGCGAATTTTTTCGTCGAAGATTTTTATACACACAAAAGAGCGGTATTATCGGACAAAGTGGATAAAATTCGGGTAATTTTTGCATTTTTGACTCTGGCTGTGCAATTTTTTCATATATTTTACCTTGGGCATACTGCGCAAATGGTTTTATCGTGAGCCGGTGCTAATACCGGGGCTTGTTTTGTTCGATGAATGTTTGTAAGCCGTATTTTTCGGTACGGATAGCCCGCTGCAGACGGGTGAATGGTACATATATTAAGTGGTAAGCGAATTATTTTTTGAGGCGATTATAATGTTCGGTTTTCTGAAGCAAAAATCGCACCCGATTGGTGTAGATTTCACAGATGACAGCCTTCGAATGGCCCAGTTGCGGGAAGGCAAAAAATCGCTGGTATTGACGTCCGCGGGTAGCCGGTCATGTCCGCCTGATGTTTTACCGGGGACTGCGAGTTGGCAAAAATGGGCGATAGATTCGATGCAGCAGCTTGTATCGAGGAATAAATTCTCGGGCAAATATGTAATCGCGTCGGTTCCGCCATCGGATGTTTTTATTGACCAGATAAAGGTAAGCAAGAGCGATAACCGTGATTTTGATGAAACGGTAATGTCCAAGGCCAAGCAGAAGCTGCCGTCAGACTTCGAGGATGCAATGGTCAAATACATAACGGCTGAGGAAGATAATGTAATTATAGTAGCGACGAGCCGGGTTATGATAGACAGGCACTTGGCCATTTATGAAAAGGCCGGTCTGAAAATCCAATCTATCGGGGTATGGCCCGCAGCCCTTGCGAACGCTTATATCCGGTTTTTCGGCCGGAGAGCCACCGACAGGGAGATGGTCGTAATTCTCGTTGACCTGGGGATACTGCGAACCAATGTAGTAATATGCCGGCATAAAGGGCTGCTTTTTGCGCGTTCGATACCGGTTGGAATAAAGCTTCTGCAGTCGGACGATATGATGGGCCGGCTGATTTCTGAAATTTCGGCGTGCAAACAAAGTTTCAGTTCCCTCTACAAAAAGGCAAAAATAGAACGGCTGATTTTTATGTCGGGACAGGCAGTTGATAAAGATATTTATACGACAATCGCCAAACAGCTTCAGATGCCTGCACAGATAGGAGATTGCCTGTCTGCGGTACAGACCGCCAAGAACAGGTTTATGGATATGGAGAGAAGAAATTGCCAGTTTAGCTGGGCCACTGCTTTCGGGCTGAGCTTATCGTAGTAACGGAGAAAAAAATGGTTAATATAAATTTTATACCAGATGATTACATCCAGAACAACGAGTCAAGGCGAGTCAACCTTATATGTATCGCTCTTCTTGCAATAATACTGATTGCGATAGGAGGAGCGTTTGGAGCAATAAAAATGCGACAGCACGCGCTCAACAGTCGGGAGGCTGCTATTGATGTGGAGCTGGCAAAAAAGAAAGTGCAGGTTATTACCGTTGACAAGCTGCAGAAACAGAGAAACACGATGTGGTCAGCGGCAATTACAACGGTTGAACTGATTGAGCCGGTTCCGAAAAGCGTTGTGCTGGCATCGCTTACCAACAACCTGCCAAAGGGAGTTTCACTGACAAGATTGAATATGGTTCAAAAAGAGCGGGCGGCAAATTCGCAGCAGAAACCCGCGGAAAATAAATATCAGGCAATTCAGGACAAGGAAAAAGCGGCTTCGGAGAAGAACGTCTCGAAGGAAAACCTGCTCGAGACCAGAATAGAAATAGAAGGAGTTGCGCCAAGCGATATTGAGGTTGCATCATACATAGAACAGTTGAGCAGGTCGATTCTGCTCAGTGATGTGGCGCTGGTTGAGTCAAGCCAGTTGTCTAAATCCGGCGCGAAGCAGGATACGGCAGAGGAGAAAACCAGGCGGTTTAAGCTTACCGCTATGCTTGGCAGGGATATTCAGGTAAGCGATAATATTGTGAAACAGATTGCCAGTAAAAGCGATATCCAAACGACTATAAGCGAGTGAGAGGAAATAATTATGGACAGCAGATTCAAAAAAGCGTTATTTTATTTATCACTGATAGGAATTACGGTTCTTTCATACCAGTTTATGATCAGGCCTGCCAACAAGGCGTTGTCGGAACAGCAGGCAAGGATACAGTCAAAATCTGCGAAACTGGCAGAGTTTGAGAAGACAACGGCCGCCGCTTACGACCTCAATAACCAGCTTAAGCAGCTTCAGGACGCCGTTAAATTTTTCGAGAGCAAGCTTCCGCCGACAAGTGAAATTTACAAAGTTCTCGAGCAGCTCACCGTCATTGCGCAGAGACAGGGTCTGCAGGCAAAGACCATTCGCACCCTCGCCTCTAAAACGAACAGCGGATATATAGAGCAGCCGTTAAAGATGGAGCTTGAGGGCGATTTCGATTCGTTCTACTCGTTTTTGCTGGAACTCGAAAAGCTGCCTCGAATAGTGAAGGTTCGCAGCCTCGAACTGAAGAAGATAAACGACCGGGACGGCTGCGTCTCGGCGGACTTCACTGTAAGCGTTTTCTTTCAGTCAACTTAAACCTTTGTGAAGAATAAATATCCAAAATGTAAATATTTATCGGGAGTTTTGATATGCTCGACTACTTAAATGAACAGGATGACCTGGAACCGAAGAATGACAAGCCATCGCCGGCTGCCCCCAAAGATACGCCACCGAAGGTTTCCAAGCTCGGAGAAAATGAATTTGTAGTAGTCCAGGCCAGCGGCAAAAATACAAGAAAAACCACCATACTGCTGGCGATTCTGTTTGCCGCAGGGATGGCGGGATTATTTTATATGGTAAAAAAAGGCGCTCCGCAGATAGCATCTGCACAGTCGAACGACCTTGAGCAGGTCCAGGTTGATATGCTTGTTTCCAAACTTGGAGGCGTCAGGTCTGATATGTCCAGCAAGATGGAAATAATAGTCAAGAAATTTTATGATTTTGCCAATGTAAAGCAGGTTGGACTTGACCAGCTTCTAAAGAACCCGTTTTTGCAGGGGAAAAAACGCACGACGGTATCAGATGAAGGCAGCAAGGTACTTGCGACAACACGCAAATCGACCGATTTCCAGCTATTCAGCATAATGAGGGGCGATACAGACCCTAACAAGTGGTGCTGCATGGTCAACGACAAGCTTCTTTATCGCGGCCAGATAATTTCGGATTATACCGTTGCTGAAATCGAAGCAAATTTCGTAGTGCTGAAGTTGGGCGAGAATAAAATTACGCTTAAACTGGCTGAGGAATAAGCAGTATTCAGCCTTTTATAATTGATAGGTTTATATAGCGAGAACAGATGAGACTTTCATTCAAGAAAAACGCACAGCCGCAAACAGAAACAAATGTTTCTGAGGTAGAGCAGGAACAGGAAATACCCGGTCTGAGCAAACTTTACTTTCCGGATGATGCTGCTGAAGAGGCTTTTCAGACAGTTCAGCCCGCTCACCCTGTTCGTTCGGCACAGCCGCCTGCCCAGCCCGTTCAGCCTCATTCCCGGGATATACTGGATATTCTGCTGGAGACCAAGAAATTAAGCCCCGAGCAGCACGGGCAAATCAGAAGCCAGTATTCAAATGCCGGAGCGGCTGCATCATCTGGTATCGAAGCGTATCTCCTCAAAACAGGAATTGTCGGACCCGATGATATACTGAGGGCAAAAGCAGCCTTGTTTAATCTCGAACTCAAGCGAATTAGTCCCGATATTGTTCAGAAAGAAGCCTTCGAGAAGCTGAATATCGATTTCATCAGAAGCAATAATATATTTCCGGTCTCGATAGAAAATAATGCTCTTGTCGTTGCGACAACAAAGCCCGGCAACATATTTGTAATTGAGCAGGTCAAGAAAACTGTCGGGATGGAACTGAAGGTTTTCGTCTGCACGCCTGAAGATTTCGATGCGGTATGCAGCTCTATGACAGAGACCAAGCCTGATTATAACGTCGATGATATAATCAGCGATATGGCAGACGTCGAGGTTCTGCGGGAAGAAAAAGGGGAATTTGAGGACCTCGAAAAAATGGCGGGCCAGTCGCCGGTCATTAAATTTGTAAATTACCTGATAAGCAGCGCCATTCACGATAGCGCAAGCGATATTCATATCGAGCCGAAAGAAAAATTCACGAGGATTCGTTATCGCATCGACGGGGTGCTTTTTGAAACAATGCAGTCGCCCCTCCAGATGCATCCTGCGGTAGTATCGAGAATCAAAATTATGTCCAATCTCGATATTTCCGAAAGGAGACTGCCGCAGGACGGCAAGATTTCCGCTATCGTAGGTGGAAAGAGCGTGGACCTGCGAGTTTCAGTGCTGCCCACGAGCAACGGCGAAAAGGTCGTAATACGAATTCTCGAAAATAAGTGGATTATGAAAGGTCTCGAGCAGCTCGGGATGGAAACTGATACCCTCGAACTATTCAAACAGCAGATATATATGCCGCACGGCATATTGCTGGTGACAGGGCCTACGGGTTCCGGAAAAAGCACAACACTGTATTCGGCACTGGCACAGATGGATGGCGACAGGCTCAACATCTCCACCGTCGAGGACCCTGTCGAATACAAGCTCGATTTCTGTAACCAGGTGCCGATAAATGATAAAATCGGGATGAGCTTCTCATCGGCTCTTAGAAGCCTGCTTCGTCAGGACCCGGATATAGTTATGATTGGCGAAATCCGCGATGCAGAAACCGCACGCATAGCCGTCCAGGCTGCGCTTACCGGCCACCTCGTTCTTTCGACTCTGCATACCAATGACGCACCGAGCAGCATAACCAGGCTGGTCGATATCGGAATTGAGCCTTATTTGATTGCGGCGTCGCTGAACGGGATTATCGCACAGCGCTTAGTCAGAATGATCTGCTACAACTGCAAACAGCCGCACAAGGCGCCCGAGCAGTTCAGCCGCTATCTTAAAAGCGAAGATATAAAATCAGAACAGCTTTTCTACGGAGCAGGCTGCGATAAATGCCGAGGCTCAGGTTATATAGGCAGGCTCGGTATTTATGAGATGCTCCCGGTAAATAGCAAGTTCAGGGAAACGATTACCAAAGATTCTTCAGTAAATACTATGCGCAAGGTTTTTCGCGATAGCGGCGGCCTGACGCTTTACGATGACGGTATAAGAAAAGTTAAAAAAGGTCTTACTACCCTCGAAGAGGTTCTGCGGGTGACGGATGTCTATGGTAAAAACGACGAAGAGGAGCTGGTCGAAAACTTAAGTTAGGTATTTATCCTTTATATATAAGGAAAAAGAAAATGCTCGATATCAAAAAAATACTGGCGGGTGCAATAATCCAGGACGCAAGCGACGTTCACATCAATGTCGGGATGCCGCCGATACTGCGCCGCAACACGGAACTTTTCGAGATGAACTTTCCGAAAGTCACCGATGAAGATACGAAGGGCATGATGCTTTCGATGGTCGGGCAGGGACGATTCGAGGTTTTCCAGGAGAAAAAAGACCTCGATTTCTCGACGCACCTCGATGATGGCCACCGCTTTCGTGTCAACGCGCATTATCAGTGCGATACGATAGCAATTTCCTTCAGGGTGATACCAAACCAGGTGCCGCTGCTCGAAAGTCTGGGTATGCCGCCTGTTGTAACAGAGCTGATAGACCTGCCGAGAGGCCTTGTGCTTGTGACAGGCCATACCGGCGCAGGCAAAAGCACAACGCTCGCGGCAATGGTAGGCGCCATCAATCGCAAATACAGAAAACGTATAATTACTCTCGAAGACCCGATTGAGTATCTGCTGGAAAATCAATCGTGTATGATAGAGCAGCGTGAAATTGGCTGCGACTGCCCGGAATTCGCATCGGGCCTCAAACATGTGCTTCGCCAGGACCCCGACATAATTATGGTCGGCGAAATGCGAGACCTGGAAACAACAAGCTCGACAATCACCGGAGCCGAGACGGGACATCTGGTCTTCAGCACGCTGCACACCATAAACGCTCCGCAGACAATCGAACGTATTATCGATATCTACCATGCAAGTCAGCAGAACCAGATTCGTACGATGCTGGCAAACACGCTGCAGGCGGTAATATCGCAGACGCTGTTCCGCCGCGTTGACAAGCCCGGAATGGTGCCCAGCGTGGAAATACTGCTTTGCACATCAGCCGTCAGAAACTGCATACGCGAAAACAGGATATATGAAATACCGAATATCATAGAGACATCCCGTCGGATTGGTATGCAAACTATGGACCGCAGCATAGCTGATTTGTATTTCAAGGGTATGATTGACAGGGAAGAGGCAATAGCAAAGTCAACCAATTCCAGCAAGATGAGTAAGCTCTTCGATGAAAAACAGCCGCAACCACCGGGAAAGACCAAAAAACCGGTGATGGCAGAAGTTTCGGAATAGAGGCTGATGACTTTTTAACAAGGAACAATTATGAACGAAGATATAATTAGCAAAATAAAGCATTTCCGCGTAGAGTTCGGTCCGAGCAGAAAGGACATCCTGAGCTTTACCAATCAACTGGCCGTTATGGTCAGGGCGGGGATAAGCATTCAGGATACGCTCGAATCAATCGCATCACAGATTGAGAATAAGAAATTCGCCGCGGTAATTATGGATTTGAAGCAGCGAATAGAAAGCGGCGAGAGCCTCTCGCAGGCGCTCGGCGCCCATCCTGAAGTATTCAACAATCTATACGTAAATATGGTAGCCGCCGCCGAAATATCCGGGTCATTGAGCAAGATGCTCGACAAACTGGCCGAATACCTCGACCAGGAAAACGAGACCCGCTCGCAGGTGAAAGGCGCGATGGTTTATCCAATAATAATAGCGGTAATGGCCGTCTCTGTGACGATTTTTCTGCTGTGCTTTGTTCTTCCAAGATTTGTCAAGGTTTTTGAAGGCCACGAGGATTTACTTCCGACACCGACCAAGATTTTAATAGCAAGCAGCGTTTTTTTGCGTAACTTCTGGTTTTTGGTTATTCCTGCGATAGGCGCCGCAGTGGGCGGCTTTTTATTTTTCATCAATACCAAAGAGGGACGAATCTGGTGGGATAAAATGAAACTGATAATTCCCGTAATCAAGACCCTCTGCCGCAGCCTCTACATAACAAGGTCTCTGCACACAATGGGAGTTCTCACGAGCGCGGGCGTACCCATTCTCGATACAATTTCGATTACTGCTCATATTTCGGGCAATTCACAATACAAAAGTATGTGGCTGGACGTACAGAACGATGTCAAACAAGGGAAAAAAATCGCATCGAGTCTCGGCAAATTCAATCTTATGCCTGCTAATGTCGTTCAGATGATTCGCAGCGGAGAGGACTCAGGCACGATGGCGGAAGTTCTCGGCGATATCGCTAACTTCTACGGGCGCGAATTGAGAACGGTCATCAAAACCGTCACCTCAATGATAGAGCCTATTATGATTATCATTATGGGCGTCCTCGTCGGTTTTATCGCAATGAGCATCATCCTGCCCATATTTAAAATGTCGAGCCTCGTTGCGGCAAAATAACCGCGGGCTCGCTGCTGCTTTTCGTCTTGCTAAACGAGCAGAGACGGTGGGCAGCGAAGGGGGCAATATATTATGAAAAGAAATGGTTTCTCGCTGATTGAAGTAATGGCGGCGGTTGTGCTGGTGGGCGTGGCTGTCGTTGCGCTGGTTGCCGCAAACAGCGTCTTTACTCAGAACAACAGCGCCGCACTGGATATGTCAACCGCAGAGTTCCTTACAGAGCAGATAAGAGAGCTTACGACGCTCCTGCCCGTCGCCGATAAGGATGATGGTTCGGTTTTTGGTACCAAAGAGTCCTCGCTTGCTCTTTACGACAATATTACTGATTTCGATGATGCTTCTTTCTCGCCGCCTATAGACGCCAGCAGACAACCGATTCCCACCTTTGCCAGTTTCAGTCAGAGAGTCACCGTCGAGAAGGTAAATAAATCCAATTTCACACAGGCAGTTGCCGACAACGACACCAGCTCATTTATACGGGTGACAGTCAAAATCTATCATAACGGCCGGCAGTTAAGCTCTGAAAGCTGGATTCGCGCAAAATACTAAACAGGTGAAATTATGAAGAATCCAAAATCCAAAATCCAAAANNTCCAAAATCCAAAATCTAAAATTTGCCCGTTATCGCAGAGGTTTTACGATGGCGGAACTGTTGATTGCGTTAATGATAACCGGGATGATGCTTGCGGCCCTTGCGGTTGCCTTCAGCGCATCGGTAAAAAACTTCACCGACAACCGGGAGATTTTCTTCGCCGCCAACAAGGCCCGCCAGGCCCTAATGCAGATTATTCCTAATCTCCGCATCGCAAAAGCCGTCTCAATATCGTCCGACCATTATGAGTGTGCCTTTTATGACGCCGCGAACCATAACTGGCAATACAGATACGACAGAAGCACTAACCCGGGAAAACTCTATATGGATGACCTGCAGAACAGCACTTTTCATATTCTCTGTGATAATGTTACTAATATGAGTTTTATTCCTGATAGCACTACCAATGTAAAAAGCGTCATTATTTCAATAACCGTAACCGAAGGCAGCACTTCCAAGACCTTCTCCACAGCGGTCGTTATCCGCAAAAACCTGTAATAGCAATCTTCGCCGGCGATTCGTATTTAGCGGTTCGCTGCTTTGTGCATCTGCGGCGAAATAATCCGTGCAATCATACCAGCCAAAACCTGCCAGGCATTTTTTCACAAAAACTCTTGATTTTTGTTTCGGATTAAGCGATACTCATGGAATTCTGGGCGGTTAGCTCAGTTGGTTAGAGCGCCTGCTCGACACGCAGGAGGCCGTAGGTTCGAGTCCTATACCGCCCATTTTTGCAAACATTAGCAATTACAAGACTTATAGGCCTCTGTTATTCCTCTCGCGGCAAGTAAAATTACGGTCGTTTTTTGCCGGCGATTTCGTCTGCCAGTCCAGGAACATTATAGACTTTCCGCAAGCCCTCGATGATTGCCTGACAATTTACTGAAACCGCCCGCGCCTGAACATCCGTGAAGGCAAAGTCGAGTACCAGCGACTGGATGTTGCCGTCAAAAATAATGCCGACAAATTCGCCTGCCCGGTTGATGACGGGGCTGCCGGAATTGCCGCCGATGATGTCCGCGGTAGAGACAAAATTCAACGGAGTTTTCAGATTGAGTTTGTTTTTCCGGTCGAGCCATTGCTTGGACAAATCGAAAGGCGGTTTGTAATTGTGCGACGCCGCCCGCTCGTAAAGGCCGGCAATGGTGGTTTGAAATGGAATCGCCTGTCCGTTTTCCTGGTAGCCCTTCACTGTTCCGAACGCCAGGCGCAGCGTGAACGTTGCATCCGGATATGAGCCGGTTTTCTCTGCGGCGAATCGCGCACGGGTAATCTTTGCGTGAGCCTGACGCTTAATCTCATCCTGCGTTTCGATTATCTTTCGCACGGCACGGGCCTCCTGGTCAACTAATCTCGCCAGTTCAATCATAGGGTCATTCGCAGCCTGCACATCAGCAGGCGCAGCCGCATAAAGTTTTTTGCGAAGAGACACGTCTTTTAATTTAGTTGCGAGAACCAGTTCCGCTGCCCGCTCCTGGGGCGACCTGCCTGCCAGAATCTTTTGGACTACAGGGTTGGAATAGCCCAGCTGTTTGACTAACCAGGCAAGAGAATCAGTTAGTTTCACCTGCTCGAAATCGTTATAGATTGGTTCTTCAGAAAAAAGCCGCAACTCAAGGGATTCAAGATTGGAATCCCTGAATTCGCGCAGCCGCTCGCCGTTGGGTTTTGGTTTCTCTTCCGCCGCACGCAAAATCGTACGTGCAATATTGAACAGGGTGCTGTTGAACGCATTGCTGCCTTCGAGCAAATTATATTCGAGTGCGTTGCGGCTGGTCACCTGCTGGGCGTCGGCGATAAGATTCCAGGAGTTAAGAACCTCTTTAGCATTTGGGTCTTTGGCTATCGCTGTTTTTAACGCCTGTTCGGCAGCCTGCTTTTGCGCCATAAGCTGCGGGTCTAATAAACCTGCGAACATACCATCGCGAGCCTTGCGGCTGTTCTGGACGCCAAACAGCGTCTCTCTTGCGCGGCGGGCGTTTTCATCGCTTCGCGCACTGTAAGCCGTAAGCATTACCTCCATACTATTGAGCCGCTGCAAAACATAAGGGAGAAACCGGTCTCGCAGGTATTCCAGTTCCGCTATTGTCAATTGCCGGCTGGTGTTGGCGGGATTTCCGGAAACGAATACCAGCTCTCCATCGCTTACCCCCTTACTGCTGAATTTCAGATAATGCTCGATTTTGGCAGGCTTGCCGTTCTCGTAAGCCCGAAAGATACAAATATCCAAATCGAAACGCGGGTATTCGAAATTATCAGGGTCACCGCCGAAAAAAGCTGCCTGCTGCTCCGGCGCAAATACCAGACGCACATCAGTATATTTTTTATAGCGGTATAAATGGTATGCTCCGCCCTCGTAAAGCGTGACCACGTCGCTGCGCAAACCTGTTTTGTCGAGCGACTCTTTTTCAATCTCTGCCATTACCGCCCGCCGGGAGGCAAACGCATCCGCCGCATTGGCGTCCGGCTTGACGGCGGCGTTGACGCGAGCCGTCACATCTTCGATGCTCATCAGCACGTTCAGTTCCAAATCCAAGCATCGCTTTTCATCTTTTAAGGTGCGGGCATAAAAGCCATCCCGGTAATAATTGTGTTTTGCATCGCCGAACTTCTGCAGTGCGTCTGCGCCTACGTGGTGGTTTGAAATAATCAGGCCGTCTTCCGATATAAAAGAGCCTGAGCCGCCGCTATTGAACCTTACTGAAGATTTCTGAACATGCTCCAGCCAGGCGGACGTCGGCTCAAAGCCGTACCGCTCTTTCAATAATTGAGCGGGCACATCGTTGTAAAGCCACATACCCTCATCGGCAAATACACTTGCGCTGACGGCTATAAAAATAATCACGATTACCATTTGCCTGAATAAAATTTTCATATTTTGCTCTCCTGTTTTATCGATAATCATAATTTCACTTCGCAGGCTGTCAATTTACCCCCGTTATAATTTTTATGAGGGGCAAAATAAAAGCCTAATCCGGTTCTATACAGCAGTATTACACCAATTGCCGGTCAGGTCAATAGCCGGCCAATCACGGTAAAGGATGCTCAACAAACCCCCGGCGAGTCTTAGACTAAACAACGTATCATTTAAATCTGGTTAACCATTTTTGTTGTGATGGAAAACGAACATCAACATTGCGCCGGATAGCAAGAGAAGAAATGTTTCCGGTTCAGGGGTAGTCGTCACAATTATCTCGAAATTATTGAGAGTCCCCCTGTCGGAATAATAGGCATCATAGACCTGAAGTTTCCACTGGCCGCAGGCGTCCTCGCCATCAAAAAGAGAAAGCTTGAAAGGCTGTATCGGTCTGAACCTGCCTGTGAACGGGGCGTCGGCCTGCTCAATTGGAATCGCAGCCTCATCATCGAAGATTGTCTGCGTGTAATTTTGCCCTTTGAAGAAATCCCTGTCGGAGTTATACATATTCAGGCAAATCTTTGTGCCGGCGGGGCTTTGCAGGTAGAGTTGAAGGTCAAAGACATTGCTGTGGGTAATCGTCACCGCGACATCAATATCTTCAACGATATAATGGTCAGGAACAACCACAATGGCGTCATCCATCCAGCCTTTGGTTTCATCTGGATTATTGGGGATAGGCAGGTCGAAGCCGCCGCCGAATGTATAAACAACGCCGCGGCACAATGGGCATAACAACATCACAAGAAAAAAGACTAAGAAAACAAGATTTTCTTTCCGCCGGTTCTGCATCAACAATAGATAGAAAACACCCGTAACTAATCCTAAGCGGAAAGTTCGACTCTCTTAAGGGGGTGAGTATAGCGAAGGCCTGGCCGAAAGCAAGAGAAAAATTTAGAAAAAAATAAATAAAAGTCAGTCCGCCACAAGAATGGCGGATCTCCGAAATCCAGGACTAATTACACTGATTATTTTTTAAAAAACTAATAGAAATATTTAAAAAATGAGGGATTTTTTAAAATTTTTGAGAATTTTTTGGGTGATTTTTAGGCGAATCTTGATTTTTGAGAAAAAAATGGGGGTGGAGGGATTGCCTATTCTATCTATCGTGAATATATTTCCCAGATTATGGGTAGTTTTTGATGGCAAATTTTGATGTTAAGATTGGGAAAACTTCGTTGGCAGGATAGGGGGAATGGTGAAAAGAGAGAAAGAAAAGTTAGACACGGATTCCACCTTCGTTAAAACTATGGTGGACAGGTCACACGGATTAACACTGATTCTTTTTATAAATACTAACGACTAATTTTAACCACAGATTCCTTCGACTGGCTCAGGACAGGTAACGCAGATTTTCACAGATTTTTTAGCCACAGAGAACATCTGCCTAGGCGGACCTTCGGCGCACAGAGGGTTTTTCGCTGACTTGGGTGTTCTCGAAAAAATTCTATTATGAAAGCAAGCTTTCAACGATGATTTTTTCTTGTCCACGAATCCGCCGAAGGCGGATTCTTTTTAAAAGTCAGCAAAAGAATGACAAAGTAAGTTTTGACAAAAAGGCCTGTTCAGTAGAAAATGGGGGAAAATCAGACACGGATTTGTACAACGTGCTACTTGATGATTTAATAAAGTAACTTTACAATGAAAAATATGGCTACAAAACTCATAGATGAAATATTCGGCGAACCGGAAATAAAACACGGTTTAAATGTTTTTAATGAGTCGGAACTCCAAAGTTTAAATCTGCTAAACAAAATTAAGATTTATCGTCGTGAAAAAGACAAAAAAATTGTTGTTTACTGTTTAAAACGAAACAAAGAGATTGTCGCGAAACCTGAGGAAATTGTCCGTCAATTATTTCTCGCATATGTAAGAGATTACCTTGGCTATCCTCTTGCTCAAGTTGATGTCGAAGTCCCGGTTCAAATGGGAGTAGATGATTCCAAAAGAGCGGACATTGTCGTTTTTACTAACGATACATGCACAAGCAAATATTTAATTTTTGAAATTAAAAAACCAGAAGCGGACTCCGGTGTTGAACAATTACAATCGCATTTAAATGCCACCGGCACATTTTTTGGCACATGGTCAAATGGAAAAGATATAGTTTTCCAATTGCGAGAAGAATTCCCAGAAACAAAAGGCGAACCATACCATTACCGCGATATTCCGCGACTTCCAAAGAAAGGTGAAGTTTTAGACGACGTTCTAAAACCGCTTACTAAAAAAGATTTAAGGACAATCCAAAATCTTAAAGACACTATAAAACGTCTTGAAGACACCGCGCTGGCAAATGCAGGTGTAAATGCCTTTGATGAGCTTTTTAAGCTTTTCTTTGCAAAACTTCATGATGAATTTGATCCTAAAAAAACAGACGATTCGCCAATGCGTTTTAGAGTGCCAAAGGCTGATCCTGATACTGTTTACGAGAGAATAAATGGACTTTTTCAAGAAGCAAAGAATCGACCTGGTTGGGGAGGGATTTTTGATTCGGACGAAATTCTAAAGCTAAGAGATGATGCACTTATTTTGTGTGCCTCAGCCCTTGAGCCATTGAAGTTTCATGATGCAGATCTAGATGTAATAGACGCAGCTTTTGAATATCTGATCAATCCGGAACAAAAAGGGGCAAAAGGACAATACTTTACTCCTCGCATGGTAGTTGATATGGCGGTAAAGATGATTGCCCCGCAGGTTGATGAGAAAGTTGTTGATCCGGCTTGCGGTTCGGCGGGGTTTCTTATTCATACCATAAAGTATGTCCGAACCAAACAAAAATGGGAGCACAATCTGGAAAAGACTTATCGCTACGCTAATGACTATTTGTATGCGGTCGATTTTGACGATAAATTAAAGAAAGTTGCCAAGGTAATGATGCTGATTGCCGGTGATGGCAAATCAAATGTTTTCTCGGTTGATTCTTTAGATTTCCGTAAATGGGCAAGGTCAGAAGTAGCTATTAAACTTGGGCCGTTTAAAAAAGATATAAAGGATGGAAACTTCGATATAGTTCTTACCAATCCGCCTTTTTCGGGGAAAATCCCTGGCAAAGAACAGTTGTCCATTTATGAGCTATATGAACTTCAGCAATCTGGAAAGCTGTCTGATGATGAAGAAAGTTCTGAAGAGGAAGAAGAAAACGTAAAGAAAAAGACAAAGAAAAAAGTGAACTCAATGAAGCGAGACATTTTATTTCTTGAAAGATGTCTGCGTTTTTTGAAGCCGGGCGGGCGGATGGCGATTGTTCTACCACAGGGCAATTTAAACAACATTGGCACAAAAGCTCTTCGTGAATGGATAATGCAAAAAGCAAGAATTCTGGCAGTTGTGGGCTTGGGAGTTAATACTTTTAAGCCTTTTACCGGTACAAAAACAAGCGTGTTATTTTTACAGAAATGGGGTGGAATTGCTGGAAAACCTCTTGAAGATTATCCAATTTTTATGGCAACGAGTGAAAGGCCGGGAAAAGATAATTCCGGTGATTATAAAATTCTCAGAAATAAAGAAGGACACTCCATAGATAAAACAGGAAGATTATTAGATCCTTTGATGGAAAGAAATGTCATAGACCATGATTTGGACGAAATCGCTGAAGCATTTAAAAACTTCTGTGATGAAGAAGGAATTAAACTTTACTAATTATGGCAGTCTGGAAAAAAATTAAATCAAGCAATCTTTCTTACGGGCTTAGATTGGATCCGGAGTTTTACAGACCGGATTATTTTGAATTGAGAAAAAGACTCGATGCAACTGGGGTATATTTAATTTCTGATATAAAAGAAGATATTGGCTATGGATTACAAGCCGAACCAAATTATTTAGAATATGGTGTTGATTATATTAGAGCTCTTAATCTTAAAGACATTGGCATATGTGGCGAAATATTAAAAATCGATCGTGAGCAAGTTCCGTCAAAAAACTATATCGCAAAAGAGGGTGATATTTTAATTACAAGATCAGGTGCGAATTGCGGCGACACCGGGATTATCGAAAATGGTTTTATAGGAGCAACTTATGGCTCATACATTATTCGTGTGAGAATAAAGAAATTAAATCCATTCTTTGTTTTTACTTTTTTACAGAGTAAGTTTGGAAGATTACAAACCATTCAAATAAGAACAGGTCTGGCACAACCAAACTTGAGCATTCCTTATATTGAAAATCTAATTCAAATTCCAAAAAATATTAGCAATAATATACAAAATAAAATTGAAATACTCGTAAAAAACGCCTTTCAAAAACAGAGAGAGATAGAAAAATTGTATAAAGAAGCCGGCTGTGAGCTCTTGGAACGAATGGATTGGAACAAAGTTGATGCAAAACATGTCTTGGACTACAAAACCACGAGCAAAGATATATTTGAAAACGAGCGGCTTGACCCTGAATTTTACCAGCCAAAGTTTGAAAAACTAATAAGGCACTTAAAGAAAATGGGATCTATCAAACTCGGTGAATTTTGCCCAATTGTGAAAAGAGGTATTTCGCCCCAATACACTGAAAGTGGTGAGGTATTTATAGTTAATAGCCAAAATCTTGGTGCTAACGGTTTGATTGACACCACCAGTTTGGAAAAAACTTCATTGGATTATTTCAATGAGGAGAAGAATTTCGCTGCACAACTTGCTCAGTTTGATGTTCTAACTTATGCTACCGGTGCTTACATTGGCAGAACAAATACGTGGTTGGAAAAAGAAAAAGCTATGGCTGGCATTGATTGTATAATTAGTCAATCAGATAAAAATATTTGTGACCCTGTTTATCTTTCCTTATTTCTTAATTCTACAGTTGGTTTAATGCAGGCAAATCAAAGAGCTTCGGGTTCCGCACAAAGACATTTGTACCCTAAAGACATAAAGCAGTATGAAATTTTTATTCCCCAAAACAAAACCGGCAAGCCAGATTTAGAATGGCAGAAAAAATTAGCCGATAAAATTATCCATGCCCACAAAGCCAAAAAAATTGCCAAGCAAAAATTACAGGAAGCCAAAGAATTAGTGGAAAAGGAAATTAAAAAATTAATATAAAAAAGGTGTCGCGAACCAATTCGTATGAAGAATTTGAGTTTTTCGAGAAAAATAAATAGATTTAACGAGGGACGATGAGGTCTGGTGGGGCTAAATCCGCCACACGAATGGCGGACTAAATACTAATTCAGATTATTTTACGTCGATGACGGAGTTAAAACCGCCGAAGGGGTTAGTCTCGCATTTTTCGTTATAGGGGTCCTGCTGCCATCTGCCGTCAACAACGAAACGGTACTGATGTTTTCCGGGCGGCAGCTTTAGGCTGGCCTGCCAGACGCCGCTGGTTCCGACTTTAGTCATTTCGGTTTTTTCCGGCTGCCAGTTGTTAAAGTCGCCGGCAATCTGAACTTTTGCGGCTCTGGGGTAAAGAGTGACGAAGGAGACCGCATCTTTAGTCTGACTAACGCCGTAATAATCCGAAAGCTTCTCTTCCATAGTTCGCTGCGGAGCGGCGGCTTGTGGTTCGGGGTTGGGAGTTTGAGATTCTTTGTTATCCTTAAGACTTACGACTTGCAGCTTTTGACTTTCAACAAGATTTACGGTTTGCGGCTTTTGAGTTTCCGCCTGCGGTGCTGCGGGTGTCGAGGCCGGCAAAGGCGAAGAAACGGAAACGACCGGCGCAACTGCCGCTACCACGACAGGCAGTGCCGCCACAGTCGGCTTTTGCGGAGGCGTCGCTGTCAGCGGCGGCTTCTTAATCACTGGGGCAGGCCTGGCGGCGGAACGGAGCAGATCATCAGCGCTCGAACTAATCGAATCAAGCTGGCCTGTTAATGAGTTGACCAGCTCTTTTCGCTGCTGGAGTGTCTGCGAATTGATAACTTCTTCCGCGAGCGAACGAAAATCGTCCCTGCCTTTGCTGGCGGAATCGTATTCGAGAATGGGCTGGCCGAAACTGGCAGCCTCCTTTATCTTGGTATTGAAATTGACAATCGTCTTGAACATCTTATCGCCGAAGCACGACCGAAGCTCCGCCATAATCTCGCGAGCCATTTTGGTTCTGATGTCGTACATACTTGCGAGGACTCTGACTAAAATTTTCTGGCCGCAGCGTTCGCAGAGGATGTTGAGGGTTTCGAGCTGCCTGCTCAGGCCGTGGAGCGAAAAATAACCGGTCTCGACCGGGACAATCACATCGGTAGCGGCTCGCAGGGCGTTGAAGGTAAGCAGCCCCACAGCCGGCGGACAATCGATTATGGCAAAATCGACGCCGTCTTTGGCCTCTTCGAGGACTTTTTTGAGGCAGGATTCTCGTTCTGCGATGCCGGCCATCTGCTGCTCGAAGGCAGACAGGTCTATGCTGGCAGGCGCCAGGTCAAGGTGGTCGTTAATCTGCCATAGTATTTCGGATAGCCTTATCGGCTCGTTTCTGCTCTTGCTAATCAGCACGTCGTAGACGCTCTGCTCTATCTGCTCTTCGGGAACGGCCAGGCCGACCGCGCAATGCGACTGCGGGTCCATATCAATCAGCAGTGTTTTCTTGCCGAGGTCTGCCAGTGCGGCGGCAAGATTTATGGATACCGTCGTTTTGCCGCAACCACCCTTTTGATTAACAACCGCAATAGTTCTCATTTTTTTCTCCGGTCTGCTCTTTCACTGGAAAATAACCCTGATAACGAGGCAGGAAATTAAAAAATGTCCCATAAAAACCAAAAACTCACCCGCTTAAGGCCCGAATAATAGTATTCTAAAACTACCTTTTAATTCGGCAGAAAGCCGCGGAAACCTTTACTTTTTATGGGACTGGCCGATAAAAATACCAAAAATCAGTATTGATAACGGGTTTTTCCAGACTAAAGACCAAAAAAGACACAAGACTCAAGACACAAGAAGCAAGACCAAAACCATCTGTCTTAGGTCTTACGTCTGGGGTTTATTCGTTGAGAATTTTAAGACAATCGAGGGGTTTTTTTATGGTGGCCTTTGCGCCGCTGTCGATAAGCTCCTTTTCATCCCTGAAGCCCCACAGCGCGCCGACGGGAAACATACCGGCGGCAACGGCAGTCCGCATATCAGTATTAGTGTCGCCGAGGTATAAAATTTTTGCCGGTGGTATCCGCAATTTTTCCGCTATAAGCAGTGCGGCGGAAGGGTCAGGTTTCCTTTTGACTGTCTCGCTTACGCCCAGAACAAAATTGAAGGTAAAATCGGGAAACATTTTTTTGACCATAGGCACGGTGAACTCGTGGGGTTTGTTGGAAAGAACCGCCTTCGGAATTTTTTGCCTTTCCAGCTCAGTCAGAAGCTGCCGGATGCCGGGGTATGGTTTTGTATTATTGGCCCAGCGCAGGTGGTATTCTTCGGTAAGTGCAAGGCGGCATTTTTCGATTGTCTGCCCGTCCCGGCAGTTTGCCGGCAGAGTCCTTTCGACCATACTTACGACACTGTCGCCGACAAAATAACGGTATGCGTCAGCCGGATGCTGTGGAAAGCCGAACCGCAGCAACGCCGCGTTCATCGAATCGGCAATGTCGGTGAGCGTATCCAAAAGCGTGCCGTCAAGGTCGAAAATAATTGCCTGCAGTTTAATTTTTTTTAACTCCGGAAAATTTTTATTGAAACGGAATTATAACAACCGTATTGTAATTAACAAGATAGTTTCGCAGTAGAGCGGATTGGCGTTTTGGGTGTTTTGGCGATAAATTTGATATTTATACGCAGAGCGGCAGCAAAAAACTTGACGTTTGGCTCCCCTGTTCATAAACTTTTGTTTTTTTCCCGTGTTTGTTCGGACGCAAGAGTGAGTTGATTGGCGTTTTTTTAGGGGTAAAAAAGTGCAGGAAGCGATAGCAAAGGCAGATGCCCTCATCGAGGCGATGGAATACATCCGGAAGTTCCGCCGGAAAATTGTCGTCGTAAAACTCGGCGGCAGCGTACTCGATAACGAGGAGCTGCAGAAGAAGATGCTTACCGACGTCGCCTTTATGTCAACGGTAGGGATGCAGCCGATTATTGTTCACGGCGGCGGAAAGGCCATTACGCGTGCGATGACCGAAGCGGGGATAGAGCCGGTCTGGGTGCAGGGAAGAAGATACACCGATGAAAGGACGCTGGCTATCGTCGAGCATACCCTGATTCACAAGACCAATACGCCTATCTGCCAAATCCTTAAGGAGCTTGGCTGTTCGTCTATGGCGCTGCATTCGCTGTCGAGCTGTGTGCTGACGGCGGAGACGCTCAGGCTTAACGGCGAGGGCGGCAGAAAACTCGACGTCGGGTTTGTCGGAAAAGTTACCACAGTCAACGGCGAACTGCTCCAGACGCTCTGCGACGACGGCACGATACCGGTAATTGCGCCTGTGGCGCTCGACCGCGTGGGCGGCAGGCTTAACGTCAATGCAGATAGCGCTGCAGGCGAGGTGGCGGCGGCGGTAAAGGCGGAAAAACTCGTTATGGTGAGCGATACGCACGGCATACTTATGGATATGAAAAACCCGGAAAGCAGAATTTCGAGCCTCAGCGAGCAGCAGATAAAAGAGCTGATAGAAAAAGGCGTCATTACCGATGCGATGTTCCCGAAGGTCGAGGCCTGCCTGCGGGCGCTGGATGCGGGCGTTAAAAAGGCGCACATTATCGACGGCAGGATTCCGCATTCGCTGCTGCTGGAAATCTACACCGACATAGGAATCGGAACGCAGATTGTAAAAAATAACGGTTCACATTGAACCAATATCAAATCTGAGATTTGAAAAAGGTGAAAAAAAATGACGACGCAGGAAACGATAGAACTTTATAACAAGTTTGTGATTGCGAATTACACCCGGCTGCCGAAGGTCATCGTGAAAGGCGAAGGCTGCTATATTTACGATGCCGACGGCAATAAAATTTTGGATATGTTTCCGGGCTGGGCGGTAAGCGGCATCGGCCACTGCCACCCGAAGGTTGTAAAGGCAATCACCGAACAGTCAAAGAAGCTTTTGCATATCGACAATACTTTTTATTCCGAGCCGCAGGGCCTGCTCGCAAAACTGCTCAGCGACCGCAGCTTCGGCGGCAAGTGTTTCTTCTGCAACAGCGGCGCCGAAGCCAACGAGGCAGCGCTGAAGCTGGCACGACTTTATACGGCAAAGGAAAAATACAAATTCATTACCTGCGAAGGCAGTTTTCACGGCAGGACGTTCGCAACGGTTTCCGCAACCGCGCAGCCG
Source organism: Phycisphaerales bacterium (assembly GCA_003141315.1). Lineage (GTDB taxonomy): Bacteria > Planctomycetota > Phycisphaerae > Sedimentisphaerales > Anaerobacaceae > Fen-1359. The sequence goes on along the minus strand of PLLP01000016.1, from coordinate 2,367 downwards.
AAATATCACGAGGGTTTTCTGCCGCTGCTGCCGGGATTTATCTATGTGCCGTTTAACGATATAAAGGCGCTGGAATCGGCCTTCAGCGATGAGGTGGCGGCGGTGCTGGTTGAGCCAATTCAGGGCGAGGGCGGCATCAACGTTGCATCGGCGGAATATATGTCGGCGATACGGCGGCTCTGCGATGAAAACGGTGCGATGATGATTCTCGACGAGGTGCAGACCGGCATCGGCAGGACGGGAAAGTGGTTCGCATACCAGCATTACGAAGTCGAGCCGGATATGATTACTATGGCAAAGACGCTCGGCGGAGGCACAGCTATCGGCGCAATGGCAGCGAAGGCGGAAATCGCCGAAGTTTTAAAGCCCGGCAAACACGCCTCGACTTTCGGCGGAAACCCGCTGGCCTGCGCTGCTGGAATCGCCGTCATCGAGGCTATCGAGCAGGAAGGCCTGCTGAAAAATGCGGAAGACTTGGGCAATTACACAAAAGAAAAACTCGAACAATTGAAGGCCAAACATAATATTATCGACCACGTTCGCGGCATCGGGCTTATGATTGGTATTCAGCTGAAAGGACCGGGTGCGAAGATTGTCGATAAATGTCTCGAAAAAGGATTGCGCATTAACTGCACGCACGATACTGTTCTGCGTTTTATGCCGCCGATGACTGTGACGAAGGAACAAATCGATACGGCGATTGAAATTCTCGATTCAGTTTTAAGTGAGGCTTAAGCGTTACATTGGCCACAGAGGAAACCGAAAAAATATTTAGCCACAGAGAGCACAGAGGACACAGAGAAAAAAAAGAAATAAAAAAATTAAGCCACAGATTACACTGATAAACACGGATAAAAAAAAGAATATATTTAGCCACAGAGGCCACAGAGATAGAAAATAAAATGGCAGATGAGTTGACAGAAAAAATAATAGGAGCAGCTATCGAAGTTCATCGAGAACTAGGCCCTGGACTTCTTGAATCGATTTACGAGGAAGCATTGTGCTATGAATTTGAACTTCAGGGGATAAAATATAAAAGACAGGTGCCTGCTGATATTGTTTACAAAAGAAAAATTATTAAGGGTCAGAAAATCGACCTGCTTGTTGAAGATGAAGTGGTCGTGGAGATAAAATCTCTGTCAAAGATGCCTGAAGTTGCGTTGGCTCAGACCCTCTCGTATCTCAAGGCAACAAGTCTCAAACGAGGGCTGATAGTGAACTTCGGCGAAAAAAGATTGATTGACGGTATTAAACGAGTGGCTCTGTGATAGCCACAGAGAAGATAAAAAATATTTAGCCACAGAGGGCACAGAGAACACAGAGAAAAAGAATGAAAGAACAAACAATAAAGACTTTTGTGAAAAACAACCGCAAGGATAACAACCTTGTATTTTTAAAAATTGAGCCTATTCCGAGTTCTTGTTGCTGTTCTCATTGTCTGACAGAACTTTGGATAAATGTTAATGATGAAATTTGTCCCCAGGGGCCAATAGGGCATGAAGATTCTAAAATATTGGTATTAAATAATGAACAAGTAATATTAGAACAACATGAAAGCGGTCCCGAATTATTGGCGTTTCTAACATCCATAACCGCCATAGGCAACTTTATCAATTTTCTGTTTTCATTATCAGTTGATTCCTTTAGGAAAAGAGGTGCGGTAAAGGTTAAAATCACCACGGGAGTAATTACAACAAAACAAAAAATTGTTAGTGAGTCAATAAAGGAGATAGAATTATCTAATAGTAAGAAGGAAGTCATTGATAAACTGAAAGAAATAATCAAAATTACGAAACCTCTGTGAACTCTGTGCTCTCTGTGGCTAAAAAATAATTCTCTGTGTACTCTGTGTCCTCTGTGGCTATAATAAAACCCGCCGTGAAACGGCGGGCTAAATAAAAAAATTTCTCTGTGGCTAAAAATAGATTAGCAGAGTCGTAGATTGGAGTAAAAATAAATGAGACATTTTATTTCCATAAAAGATTGTACCGCACAGGAACTTAACGAATTGCTTGACCTGTCCGCAAAACTAAAACAGGACGATAAAAACGGGACAATCGAACGGTGTCTGTCGGGTAAGGCGCTGGCGCTCGTCTTCGAAAAGGCGAGCCTGCGGACGCGCGTGAGCTTCGAGATTGCGATGACCGACCTCGGCGGCGTGGCGATATATATGAAGCCGGACGACATCGGCATACTCGGCAAGCGCGAGCCGATAAAGGATATCGCCCGCGTGTTCGGCAGATACGTCCACGGGATAATGGCCCGCACATTCGCTCACGATTCGCTTGTTGAGCTTGCAAAATATTCAGGCGTGCCTGTGATTAACGGCCTGTCGGACTGGTCGCATCCCTGCCAGGCGATGGCGGA
>PLLP01000010.1 GCA_003141315.1 Phycisphaerales bacterium | reverse complement strand
ATCGACTGGAACGTGACGGCCCGAACCGGCAAGCCGCATATAAAGCGGTTTGTCGAAGAACGCGAAATGACGGTGGTCTTTGCGGTTGACCTGAGCGCATCGGGGGAGTTCGGAACGGTCAATAAATTAAAGAACGAGCTGGCGGCGGAGTTTTGCGCGGTGCTGGCGTTTGCGGCGGCCAGGAGCAACGACAAGGTCGGGCTGCTGATTTTTACCGACGGGATTGATTTGTATATACCGCCGAAAAAGGGCAGCCGGCACATTTTAAGGCTGATACGCGAGCTTTTGTATTTCAAAACCGAAAGGCGAAAGACCAACATACCGGCGGCGATGGATTACCTGGGCAGGGTAATCCGGAAAAAGGCCACGGTTTTTTTGGTATCGGATTTTATCGAGGCGGATTTTTCAAAGCCGCTCGGCCTGATTAACAAACGGCACGATGTAATCGGCGTCTGCGTTCGCGACAGGGCGGAGACGTCGCTGCCGGACGTGGGCATTATAGAATTTACGGACGCGGAGACGGGCGAGATTATTGTTGTCGATACGTCGAACAAGCAGTTTCGCCGGCAATACGAAAACAGCAGCGCAGGCAGGTTCGAACAATTAAAGCAAATGATGAGGTCGATAAATGTTGATTGTATCAGCATCAGCACCGATAAATCGTATATCCAGGATTTGATTGCGTTTTTCAGAAGCAGGCATCGCAGGTTTTAAGTGATAAATGAAAAGATAAAATAGCGTTTTGAATTATGATTTTGAAAAAAGAAAAATTTGTTCTGGTTCTGGCCTGCATCGCCCTGGCGCTGGTTTGTTTCGGCTGCAAAAGCAAAAAGCAGCAGCAGGCAGAGACCAAATTTGAAATAGATAAATCATACAATCGCGGGCCTTTAAGCGTTCATATACGGGTAGATAAAAGCAAATTGAGTATCGCAGATACGCTGCTGCTGGAAATCGAGACTGTAATCAGGGCGGGTTTCGATGTGAATACGCCGAAAGTCGGAATGCAGCTTGCCGATTTCGGAATAGTTGATTGGAGGGATTTTGGTAAGACGTTCGGCGACGGCAACAGCGTGGAGCATAAGTATCAGTATAAGCTTGAGCCGTTTTTGTCGGGTAGTTTCGAATTGCCGGCGTTCACGTTCGATTTTTATGACGTCAATAACCTCGCGGAAAATAAGTATCAGCTTGCGACAGAGCCTGTAAAAATTGAGGTGAGTTCACTGCTGGGCGAGCAAAAGGGCAAACTCACCATCGCTGATATCGAAGGCGTCGTGGATATGCCGAGGAATAGGAGTTTTATCTGGCTGTGGATTGGCGGAATAATTTTGGCTGCGGCGGGCGGTGCGGCGATGTGGCTGTTTTTTGCGGGAGGGAAGGTTAAAGAGATAAGCAGAATTTTTAAACCCGCTCACGAAGTTGCTTACGCGAGATTGAAATTGCTGGTTGATGAAAATCTGGTTGAGGCAGGCAGGATAAAGGAGTTTTACGAGCGGATAAGCAATATATTGAGGCATTATATAGAAGACAGGTTTAATCTGCACGCGCCTGAGCGGACGACAGAGGAATTCCTCGATGAAATAAAAAATGCGGATGTCCTTTCGCCTGCCGATAAAGAAAAGCTGGCGGAATTTCTGAATCACTGCGATATGGTAAAGTTTGCGAAGTATGAGCCGGCAGCCGGGCAAATTCAAAAGACGTTCGACCTTGTAAAGGAATTTATCGAGAAGACAAAATCGGATGAACACAAAGTTGATGTCACTGGCGTTTCGCCGGGCGGGCGTGTCGATACGGAGGCCGTAAAATGAACTGGAGCTGGCCCTGGGCATTTGTGCTGCTTGTGTTTTTGCCTGTGACGGCGTACCTGATGCTGCGCAAAAGAAGGACGGCTGCGGTGCGGTTTTCGAGTTTTACCGATTTGAACGGCTGTAAACCGTCCTGGCGGGTAAGATGGAGGCCGGTACTGGTTGCGCTGAGGCTTATATGTCTGGTGTTGCTGATAATTGCCCTTGCCCGTCCGAGAACGCAGACGGGACTGACGGAAATCTCCACCGAGGGCGTGGCTATGGAGGTTGTAGTCGACCATTCCGGCAGTATGGCAACGGAGATGGATTATTTCGGACAAAAATTGAGCAGATTGGAGGTTGTAAAAAAGGTGCTGGCGGAATTCGTGGGGGGCGGCAAACAATTGGGAGGCAGGCAGGGCGACCTGATAGGCCTTGTCCAGTTTGCCCGCTATCCCGATACGACCTGCCCGCTTGTTTTAGGTCATTCCGTGCTGCTCAAATTCCTCGAAGGAACGCAGATTGTGCAGCTCCGCAGCGAAGATGGCACCGCCATCGGCGATGCGATTGCGCTGGCGGCGGCGAGGCTCAAAAACGCCGAAGACGAGCTTGAGAAAAGGAAAAAGGCGCTCGGTTTCGGCGAGGGCGGAATAGATAGCCCGGCCCTAAGCGATAATTATAAAATTAAAAGCAAAATTATCATACTGCTTACGGACGGCATAAATAATACCGGCGAACTGATGCCGCCCGATGCGGCGAAGATAGCCAAAGACTGGGGAATCAAAATATATACGATAGGAATAGGTTCAGGCGAGTCTTATATGACGGTTCAGACGCCGCTCGGAACATACAAAATGCCCGCGGGAGAAGAGCTGGATGAAGCGCTGCTCAAACAAATAGCAGGAGAGACCGGCGGCTTTTACGGCAGGGCGGACGATGCAAAGGCGCTGCAGCAGGTTGTGGAAAAAATTGACAAGCTGGAAAAAAGCGAGGTCAAGACGGTTCAATATGCGCAATATACGGAGAAGTTCGGGCCGTGGACGTTGGGTGCGCTTTTGGTTTTGACGCTGGAAATTCTGGCAGGCTGCACGATATTTAGAAAGATACCATAAATAGAGAATCGCTATGCTCGGAAATGAAAAAGCATTATGGCTGCTGTTTGTTGTGCCGGCGATATTAGCGCCGCTGTATGTGCTGTGTTTCTGGCGAAAGGCACAGCTGCTCAAAAAGCTTGCCGGCGTCGAGATTCTCAAAAAGATTAATACGTCGGTAAGTGTGCCGAGGCAAATCTTTAAAGCCTTTATGCTGATAGCAGCCTTTATCATTATTGCAGTTGCGCTTACGCAGCCGAGATGGAATCCGCGTTCGGAACGCATTAAACGGCAGGGCAGGGATATATGCGTTCTGCTGGATACGTCACGGTCGATGTTGGCTGAAGACATCAGGCCGAACAGGCTCCAGCGGGCGAAACTTGCGATACAGGACCTGCTCGAAAAGCTCGGCGGAGACAGAATTGCCATAATTACATTTGCCGGAAACAATGCCGTTAAATGCCCGCTTACGCAGGATTACGGTTTTGTAAGAATGGTGCTGGCGGATATTACCACCGAAAGCACGAGCCTCGGCGGAACAATCATCGGCGATGCAATCAGGAAGGCGACCGATGAAGTTTTCGATAAAAAAAGCAGAGAATACAAGGATATAATTTTGATTAGCGACGGCGAGGAACATAAGGGATACGAAAGTTTTGCGAAAGAGGCGGCCCAAAAGGCGTCGCAGGAGGGGATACGGATAATCGCGATAGGACTCGGCGATGAGAACGAGGGCGGGCGGATACCGGTTATCGGGCAGGACGGGCAAAAAACTTTTCTCAAATATAAAGGCCAGGAGGTATGGTCGAAGCTGAACGGCGATTTGCTCAGGGAGATAGCCGCGACGAACAAGGACGGCAGATACGTCGAGGCCGGGCCGGGAAAAACCTTTGACCTCGGCAATATTTACGAGCAGCTTATCGCACAGGCGGGGAAAAAAGAGCTTGAATCGGTGACGATGACGAAATACGATGAGAAGTTCCAGATATTTGTGGCGGCGGCGTTTGTGCTGCTGGTTTGCGAGGCCTTTGTTAGTGAGCAGAAAAAAATATAAAATATTGTTAATTGCGGGTTTGCTGGTTTGCACGGCGGCAGGCATCGCCCCTGCGAATGATGCCGTGAAAATTGTGCGGGATGGAAACCGGCTTTATGCGAACGGTAAATTCACCGAGGCGATAAGCGAGTACGAAAAGGCCCTTGCCGAAGACCCGCGTTCCGCCGAAAGCGGCGAACCGAAATTTAACGAGGCAAATAGTTATTACAGGCTCGATGACCTCGACAAGGCGATTGATTTGTACAAGGCGGTCGCAGCCGAAAGCAGGAATATGAAATTAGTGTCGGCGGCGAAGTATAATCTTGGTAATTGCTATTTCGGGCGGGGCATAAAACAGAAGGATGCCGATTTGCAAAAGGCCGTCGATGATTTGCAGACGGCTGTTGCGTTCTGGAGGTCCGCCGTAGGCGGATTATCTGCTGACGGCGGAGAGCCGAAAAATGAAAAGGCCGCCAGAAATATTGAGGTTGCCAGGCTCACCATCAAGAATATCATAGACCAGTTGAATAAACAGAAACAGCAGCAGGAAAAACAGCAGCAAAAGCAGCAGCAGCTTGGCGAGCTTCTGGAAAAACAAAAAGCCCTTACTGAAAATACCGACAAAACAAATAAACAGGCGGACAGCAACAGCATTTCACAAAAAGATGCGGATGAGCAGTATAAACAGCAGGCTAATGAGCAGTCAGCCGTCAAGGACAAGGCGAATGAGGTTTTGCAGCAGCTGCAGTCTGCCGCAAACGGAGAGCCAAATTCACCACAGCAGCAAAAAAAAGAGCAGGCTGCAGAAGATTTGAAAAACGCGATTGAAAATCAGAAGAAGGCTGAGAACCAGTTGAATAGCTCGCAGGGTAAGGCTGCGAAAGATACCGAGGAAAAAGCGGCAGAAAATATTGAAAAGGCTCTGAAAAATTTATCGGAGAATAACGCGCAAGAGCAGCAGCAAAAGCAGTCAGCAGAAAACGGAGAACAAAAGAGTGAGCCGAATAAACCCAGCCAGCAGCAACATCAACAAGAGCCTAACGAGCCGCAAAAGCAGAAAATGCAGCAGAATGCACAGAGAGCTAATGCTCAGGATTTATTAGATAAAGAGCAGCGACAAAAAGAGCAGAGACAGAAACTGCAGAACGCAGGCAAAACAAAGATTGAGATGGACTGGTAAATGAAAGGAATAATTAAATATATTTTGGCCGCGGTTCTGGTATCGATGTCGTGGGAGGCATCGGCGGCGGAGGTAAAGGTATTTGCGGTGGTCGATGCGCAGAAGGATATTTATGTCGGCCAGAATTTTGCGTATCAGATAATTATCGATGGGGAAAATACCGCTGCCCAGGTCAATATCGAACCGCTGTTAAAATACAAACCCCAGTTTGCCGGCGGCAGGGATTTATCACAAACCTCGATAAGCATAATAAACGGCCAGTCAACAACGAATGTCGTAAAAAGATACGTGATTACTTATTATTTGACGGCGATGGAAACCGGGCCGATTACACTGCCCGCGGTAAATGTGGATTTGAATGGTAAAATTTACACGACCAATGAAGTGGCGGTAAATATTTTGCAGCCCGGCACAACAGACAAGATAGAAATCGAGCAGACACTTTCCCAAACAAGCTGCTTTGCCGGCCAGCCGGTGCTGTACACCATAAATTTTTATGTTTTTGCGGATGTCGGCAAATTCCAGTTTGATATTCCGGTTTTCGACAGTAATGATTTTTACATTGAGGATACGGATTTAAAGGATAAGGCTGCACAGCTCTTTCAGCTGCCATCGGGGCTGAAGATAAATGTAAGCCAGGCGAAAACAGAACGCAAAGGACGCGAGGCGATTGTGCTGTCGTTCAGCAAGGTGCTGATTGGTAAAAACGCGGGAACGTTCGAGTTGAAGCCGGCGACAGTTTCAGCCGATGTCGTTGTGGGCAGGAGCCGCAGCAACGATTTGTTCGACAGTATGTTCACCTCGCCGGAATATAAGCGGTTTATGGTCAAATCGAGCGAGCTTACCCTCGAAATAAAGCCACTGCCGCAGGAGGGCAGGAGCAGGGATTTTTACGGCCTTGTCGGCAGATTCACGATTGCCGCATCGGCCTCGCCCGCGAAGGTTTATGTCGGCGAACCGATTACGCTCACAATCAAAATTGGCGGCGAATATTTGAAGCCGGTGCAGTGGCCCGTGCTGGAACAGATACCGAAATTTTCCGAAGATTTTAAGATACCGCAGGAAAACGCATCGCCTGTGACGGATACCAGCGGCTACAAATTTTTTACGCAGACGATACGCGCCAATAATGACAAGGTGACCGAGGTGCCGCCGATACCGCTCACTTATTTTGATGCGGACAAGGGTAAATACATCACGATAGCGAGCAGCCCGATAAAGCTGGAGGTCTCGCCAACCAGGCAGGCGGACGTGGAGGGCGGCGGCGAATCGGTGCCCGTGAAAAAAGAAGTGAAGGCTGTTATGGAAGGCCTGGCCGCTAACCACGAGGGACAGGATGTGCTTATCAACCAGGAGTTTTCTTTAGCCGGCGCATTTTTGGTAAGCCCGCTTACCATTGTCTGGGGCGTTCCATTCACAGCTCTCGTTGCGAGTATTTTGTTAAAGGTGATTACCGCAAATAATCCTGAAAGAGCGGCGGCCAAACGCAGAAGAGCTGCTTTGGGAAAAGCGATAAGGCAGATTAAAAATATCGAATCCGCTGAAAGCAGGCAGCGAGGCGAGGCCCTTGCGGCAGCCCTGAAGCAATATGCAGGCGAGCGGTTCGACAGAACAGCAGGGTCGCTCACGGCAGTCGATTGCTTTAATCTGATTGCGGATAAAACTTCAGACGAAGAGGCAGCGGAAAAGTTTAAGCAGCTAATAGAAGATTGCGACTCTGCCCGCTACGGCGCCGCTGAGCTTAAAATCGATTCTCAAATGGTCAGGGACGTTTCGCATCTTCTGCGATTGATTGATAAAAAGGCGAAGAAATGAAACGAATGGCATTTTATATTTTTTTGGTCTGGTTTTTGGCAGGCGGGTCTTTCGCGGAGACAGGATTGCCGAAAGAGAAGATTACGGACCTGTTCAGGGAGGCCAACGAATCCTTCAGGAAGGCAAATATCCAGACCGATGATGCAGAGAGGGGCAGGCTTTACGAGCAGGCGATACTTGGTTACGAAAAAATCATCAATGACGGGCCTGTGAAAAATGCGGGGCTTTATTATAACCTTGCTAATGCGTATCTATTGAAGCAGGATATCGGCAGGGCGATATTGAATTACAAAAGAGCGGAAAGGTTAGACGGTTCCAACACGGACATCCGGAAAAATCTCGCCTTTGCCGAGGGTAGGCGGCTGGACCAGGTCGCAGAAAAAACGCAGGGACATATTTTGAAGACCCTGTTCTTCTGGCATTACGATTTTTCCATTAAAACCAGATTTATTTTAACCACTATCTTTTTTGCTCTCACCTGTGCCGTTATTACCCTGATGATTTGGTTCGGCAGAAATGCGGCCTTTACCTCGCTAATCGTTATTTTCGGAATTTTGCTGGCCTGCTTTTTATCCTCGGTTATCTGGGAGACTGGTTTTCAGCCCGCAGGGATACGCGGAGTTATCACCGCCGGCGAGATTATGGCGCGGCAGGGCGATGCCGCCAGTTACCCGCCAAGTTTCAAGGACCCGCTGCATTCGGGAACGGAGTTTATTCTCATCGAGAAGCGGACAGGCTGGTTTCATATAAAGTTATCCGATGACAGCGACGGCTGGATACCGGAGACTTCAGCCGAAATCATCTGATAGCAGTATCATGCATTGTGGCGATTGGCCGATTCCAATTAAAAATTTGCTGTGTTGAAAACCCTGTAATGAATTTGTCCGCAGCCGGCTGCCTTTCAGTTTTGCTGAAAACTATAAATCGTGTTGCAAAAGAGCGGAAAAATGGTAAATTAGCACAAGTTTTCGGCGGCGTAGCCAAGTGGCCAAAGGCGACGGTTTGCAAAACCGTTATTCGTGGGTTCGACTCCCACCGCCGCCTCTTCTTTTTTCTTACCACCCGCGGAGAAATCAGCTGCGAAGTAGTTCGGTCCTAAACAGGTTAAAGGAGAAACAATGCAAAAACGTAAATTGGGGAAAAGCGGCCTGGAAGTCTCGGCTGTCGGGCTCGGCTGCATGGGGATGAGCTTTTCCTACGGCCCGCCTGCAGACAAGCAGGAGATGATCTCACTTCTCCGGTCAGCCGTCGAACGCGGCGTCACATTCTTCGATACTGCTGAAGTCTATGGCCCGTTCACAAACGAAGAACTATTGGGCGAAGGCTTGTCTCCTTTTCGCGGCCAAGTGATTATCGCCACCAAGTTCGGCTTCAATCTCGACCCCAAGTTTGATTTGCGGGGTTCGCCAGGTCTGAATAGTCAGCCAGAGCACATCAGGCAGGTCGCCGAGGGCTCGCTCAAGCGACTCAAGGTTGACGCCATTGATCTGTTCTACCAACACCGTGTTGACCCGGATGTGCCAATTGAAGACGTGGCAGGAGCGGTGAAGGAGTTGATACAGGAAGGCAAAGTTAAGCACTTCGGCCTTTCTGAAGCGGCAGCAAAAACGATCCGGCGCGCTCACGCCGTCCAGCCCGTCACTGCAGTGCAAAGCGAATACTCGCTGTGGACGAGAATCCCTGAAGCCGAGGTATTGGCGACTCTTGAGGAACTCGGAATCGGTTTCGTTCCATATAGCCCTCTGGGTAGGGGCTTCCTCACGGGAAAAATCAACGAAAACACTACGTTCGACAAGTCCGATTTCCGAAACGCCCTCCCTCGCTTTACGCCGGAGGCTCGCAAAGCCAATCAGGCCCTCGTTGAACTGCTTGCGAAAATTGCGGAACGGAAGAAAGCGACACCTGCTCAAATCGCTATCGCCTGGCTGCTTGCCCAAAAGCCGTGGATCGTTCCAATTCCTGGCACTACGAAACTGGCACGCCTCGACGAGAACATCGGGGCGGCAACACTTGAACTCACGCCGGACGATCTCCGTGAAATCGATAGCGCCTCATCGAAGATAAAGGTGCAGGGTGCCCGGTACACCGAAAAGCTGGAGAAATTGACCGGCCGCTGAAAAGCTTCCTGCCGTTCTAACTGCTATTTGTGCAGTTGCAATTCTGTTTAGTATGGAGTATGCGAATTTTTCTTACTCCCGCGGATTTAGGTTCAAAGCCGAAAGCGAATCCGCCTGGGCGGACTGTATTCTTTGGTATATATTGACATTTTATTACCGGCAGGCTAAATTGTTGACAAATAGTGTTGTATATTATTATGTTGGTTATGAAGAAAGGACATGAAAAATGATGACACGGATTACGAGATTCTCTATTCTTAAAACTGGCATATTCGCAGCTGTTCTATATGGAATTTTTTCAATCATTTTGTTGCCGTTTTTTCTTATCATGGCTATAGCAGATTTTGGTAAATTTGCTCCCATGATGTTCCTGGTTTTCCTTTATCCCGTTATGGGTTTCATCGGAGGAATTATTGGAGCAGCGATTTACAATCTGGCTTCAAGGATTGTTGGCGGATTAGAAATCTATCTTGAAACAGAAGGAGAACATCAAAGCCAGCAATGAAGTGGAACTTACCTGTGGACAGTGTAAAAAATAACAGGCAGATTGCTTAGCTGTTCTGCATCAAATTGAACGAAGATTTCCTGACAGGATTTTGATGGTAAATGATTGGCGATTAGCCAATTTCCGTTTTTTTGGTGGCGAGGCTGACGGAGACAAAGACGACCGCTGAAACGACGTAGGCCATTAGAAGACCCAGGTCAACGTTGACGATGCCGTTAAAGGGGCCCGGCAGCGCCGCGACAAACGAGATGACGCCGACAGCGGCGCCCGCCGCCAGAGCTGCCAGTGCGCCTTTTGCGGTTGCCCTTTTCCAGAGCAGGCCCCCGAGCAGAGGCACCAGCATACTGCCCATATACGGGTAATTGGCGATAATCATTGTTTCGAGGATGCCCTTGGCCTTGAAAGCAACGGCGACAGCTACAAAAAGCGTGCCGATTATTGCGAGACGGGAGACAAGCCTGGAGTGCTTTAGCTCATCGAGGCGGGCTTTGGGATGCAGGACCATGTTGTAGAAATCACGAGAAAAAGAACCGGCAATTGAAATGAGCAGGCAGGAAGAGCTCGTCATTGTGCTTGCGAGAATTGCCGACAAAACGAGGCCTGCCAGCAGCGGCGGAAGCGACGCGGAAACCATATTCGGCAAAGCGGCTTTATCGGCGACGTTCGGGAAAATGATTTTGCCTGCTGCACCGACAAGAGCGGTGCAAAAGCTGATGAAGATAACAATCAAGCCGCCGAAGATGGCGCCCCAGCGTGCGGTTTTTGCAGACTTCGCGGACTGGAAACGCATAAAGGCGTCGTATGAAACCGAAATCGAAAGCAAAAATGGGAGAATAAGAAAAACGGCCTTCGAGAACATGCCGTGCGGAATGAAAGGCATGCTCAGGACTTCGCCGAGATGGCCGGCAGAGTTAAGTTTTAACATTGAGATAATAGTGATTAAGGGGATGCCGATGAGGATGACCGACAGCTGGATGAAGTCAACTATAACCACGCCCCACATACCGCCTAAAGTGCTATAGATAATAATGATGAGGCCGATGAGAACTACGCCGATTTTGTAATCGATACCGAAGCTGGAGAGGATATAACCGGCGGCCATAATCTGGACAATAAAAATGCCCACGAGGCTTGGAATGTTTGAGAGCCACGCCCAGATTCTTACCCAGCGTCGCTCGCCGTATCGAACACCGAAGTAATCGAGCGGCACATAACCGCCCGCGGTGCGGAGCTTGGAGGCGGCGAAGAGGCCTGCGATGATGAGTCCGCCGCCGCAGCCGATACCGTACCACATTCCAGGCCAGATGCCGCTTCGCGAGCCTTGCTCTGAACCGCCCATAATTACGCCTGCCCCTATCTGGACGGCGGCGAGAGTAGCGGTGGTTAAAAAGAGATTGAGTTTTCTGCCCGCGACGAGGAAATCGGACGCTTTTTGGGAACGTTTGCTGACGACGATTCCGACGGTTAAAATCAGCACTAAAAATATCACAACGACGGCAATCAGCATTACAAAGCTCCTTGCAGGGCGTAGCCGCGATGAATTTGCATCTCTCTCGCCCATAACAAAAAAAGCTGTCAAACACAAGCGATTGACAGCCCGCAACTATCGAATGGGCAGGGCCGGAGTTGAACCGGCGACACGTGGATTTTCAGTCCACTGCTCTACCACCTGAGCTACCTACCCGTTAAGGCCGTGCAATTATAACAGGAAAAATTTTAGAAACAACCGTTTTTGCCAAATTTCTAAAACTTGATTCCGGCGGAAAATTGTCTATACTTTCCAATTACTTAACCTGCAAAAGCAAACCGTGCGAAAAAGGATTGGATTATGGATAAAAAAATTGAGGCGGGTTCGACCCCTTCGACAAGCTCAGGGCTGACAGGCTCACCGCAGGCAGCGGAGCCGGTAAGCAGCATTGAATATCTTGAAACACTGCTCGAGTCGGGCTTCAGCATAAGAGGGCCGAGAAAGGACGCACAAAGGGATTTGGTGGCGTTCAGGAGTTTTTTAACCAAAGGAAAAGAATTTGCGCCGGAGGACTGGCTCACCCAAAATGGTTTCAAATTTGTCGAACCCAGCACCTTCACAAAAGGACATCGAATCGCATACAAAATAATCAACGACTTTCCTGATGAGAGATTCAATTCGAACTACAGCCTCATTCGGGGCGATAAAGAGATACCGCTGTATCTGAAATCGGAACCGCCAAAAGCCGAATAGGTTTGGGAAGCGGCTGCTTTAATCGGTGTTTGAATAGACAGACTGGCAGGCAACTATCGCACGCGCAAGGCCCGTTGATACGGATGCGGCATTATCGAGCTGTTCGGCAGGAATTGCTTCTTTTGATGTCCGGTAAATCAGTATAAAACCGATTGAAGTGCCGCAGTTTATAAGCGGCACGGCATAAGCGGAAAAGTCGTTGAGCATAGAGGGCACAAGCTGCAGGCCCATCGTCATCATTTGCTCGATGGAGCAAAGCCTGTTGTCTTTGCAGATGTCGTTGACAATCTCATTGCTGAAAAAACTCTCGAAGGGTTCTGTTTTGTCATCTTCTTTTTTCGGATATTTGGCGGAGTAAATATCGAAGCTGTCGCCGTGGCGCAGAAAGAAGGCAAGCTGTGCGTCTTTTATTTCATCCTCCAAACAGCAGGCCGCCGCATCGAAAAGGTCGTCGAGATTTTTAATGCCGATAATCGACTGGTAGAAATTCGCCGCAAATCGCAGAACGTCGAGGTTCTTGATGAAGTTCCTGTGAGCGCCGATAAGGTCATTGCAGAGCAGGTCGATTTTTTTTGCCTGCCTTTTGCGGTCCTTATTAACCCTGTGGACGAGCAGCCGCAGCTTATCGTATCTGATTTCTTTTTTATACATCGAAATCGGCCTCTACCTTTGCTGGAAACAAAACAGCCTTCTAATTGCATAGGCTTTACTCACCGCAGGTGGTTAGGGTGCTTCACCACCCGCCTAATCTGCATTTCGACAGGTTTCGAGTGCGGCTTTAGGAGAGCGAATTGGCCCCTTACGATAGCTAGCAAAGTCGAACCGCAGGAGTATGATAAGCAGTTAGTGATTTTCGGACTGCCCAATGACCCAAAAGCAGCCGGTTGCGAAATCAGCTGCAACGTCCAATAAGAAGCCTGTGCTTTGCGGAAAATCTGATTTTGGAGGATTGATTTTGATTATACGGTGACAGCCGGCGATTCCGCTGGTTCGGCTTTTTTCGTAACAATCACCACCGATGGTTCGTGTTTTTCATTTTCGGTCCGGATGGCCAACTCTTTGATAGCCTGGCATTGAATTGTCTTGCCGAAGGTGTTTTCAGTATTCCTGGCATAAACCTTCAACACTTTGCTCTCAATATCGCCGAGCCTTTCCCTGCGGGCAAGTTCGGTAAAAGCGATTTTTCGCATCTCGATATCCAGCTTGCTTCTGCTGCCGGTATCGCTCGCAACGCCTGCCAAAAAAGGCAGCTCGAGCAGCTCAAGCCCGCTTTTGAGGTCGGAGAATTTTCTGCGCCGGCCTTTAGAATAGCGGATAAGAATTTTCTCCGCCTGCGCAACGCGCAAGTCCGGATTCTCCACCAGCGATTCGAGAGCAGCATCCGCTTTTATATGCTGATTAGTCGTGGCCTGAATAGCCGGGAAGGGTTCGGCATCTTCATCCTGGCGATTGCCTCCGTTTGGTTTTTTCTTTATCATCGTCCACAGGCCGACGCCGCTGAAGAGCATCACAATCATCAGGATTGTCACCCAGAAGTTCTGGTCGCCGCTGACGGCGCTTGAAGCGAGCACTTGTCCGCCATCTGTGTGGAGGATTGCTTGCGGGATATACATTAATGCGACCCCAACATTGCCGATACGAACAACACTTTTTCCGCACCCGCTATCTGATACGCAGACCGCGGCTTACAATAGTGTTATCGGCAAATCAATACCCGCAAAACGACAAATTATACGCTTCAGGATTATTTTTTGTGCTCGGTTCTCAGCGCCAATTCCTTCATCGCATGGCACTGAATATCCTTGCCGTAAAGGTTATTGTCGTTGATTGAATACACCTTCAATGCGAAGCTGTCCATTTCGTTCTGCTGGCTTCTGCGAATTACCTCGTTGAAGCAGAGTTTCCGCATCATAACGTCATTTTTGTCCTCGCCTTCGGTGCTTTCGATAATCCCCAGCAGAAAATCCAGCTCCAATAATTCCATACCGCTGTCGAGGTCTTCGGTTCTCTGCGTGGTTTCTGCTGCCTGCTGCCCCTGCGGCTCAGCCGAAGAATCGAAACCGCTTTCGCCAGGCCTTAATTCGACGACCTTATCTGATTTTTTTACCTCGCCCTTTTTGATGGTTCCCCAGTTCATTCCTTGCACCTCCTAATTGAGCTAATTGTTCCTGGTATTATTCCTGACACATCCGCCATTAGCGGCTTAACCTGCTATGCTTATATACCCATTTTCCCAAACAATCAACCAAAAAAGAGAATTTTTTTAACCCATCCTGTTGCTTTTATATATAGCCCCCTTATTTATAAGGGGGTTGCTTTTTGTTTAGCCCCGAAGCTTGCTTCGGGGTTGTTTAGCCGTTGTCGGCACGACAACGGTTTGTTTAGCCCGCACCCCAGCGGTGCGGGGATATTATTGCGGCGGTTTATCTGTTCGTTTCGTCCGCACTCGGCGTGCCTGTCGCGTCGAAGTGAAAACGAAGACGGATTATAAGGCGGTTGCTTTTTTGTTTAGCCCCCAACTTTATGTTGGGGGTATATGTTGTTGTATATAGCCCCCTTATTCATAAGGGGGTTGCTGTTCGACACCGATTTCCACGGATTTTATCTTTTGAGTTATCTGTCCTAGTTATTCCCCATCAAATGAAGACATCAATTTACCAACAATAGATTCAAACATTTCATCATCTTTCGGTATTTCCCACTTGTGCCATCTTATTCTTCCATCCATCTTTGGTGTTGATGGTTTTCGACCCGTTACCGATTTTTGTATAGGATATCGTCCAGACGTAATTGCATAAGATAACCGCGATAAAATTTTCATTTCCTCTACCGTTAGACCTAACGCAGTACTCTCTGACACTTTTGTAGCAAGTAAATACAGATCGTGATCTTTTGTACCGGGAATGGTGCGGTAATTTCCTTTATGAGCCAAAGTACCACCTTTCTTTAACCAAATAGCTTTCAGCAAACATTCAACCGCCATTCCTCGTAACATCCTTACTACCATATGGATTTTTATATAATCCCATGCCTTTTTATAATCCCTATCCCTTGGTTCGTCTGTCAGTTTCGGAGGATTACCACAATTAATATTCAACAATTCAGAAGCCGATAATAAAGCATCTGTTTTTGATAACCAGAAATGCCAATCATTTCCAACTTTATCGAAGATCTCTTGCGGCGGTAAGTTAAAAATATCATCCTCTACTTCGGTTGCTTTGGTCTTCTGGCTATCTTTCATATATTTTCCACACAATGTCAACCTCACCGGTGGCGAGTATACTGTAACCATTGTCATTGTTGTTTTATCAATCAGGCCCTCTTCGGGTATAGTTCATTGTATGCCTTTTCTTCGCCAAATGTTTTTACAAGTAAATCTACCCACGCTTGTGTGTATCCATAATCTTGATGACGCACATCATAAATGCAATATTTCGTATCAGTATGTTCAGGATTTTGACTTTTCTTGTCCGGACGCACTTTAAACTTTTTCCAACACCTCACATGCCAGTCAAAAGTAAATTTGTCACGTTGTATTCCTCCCCTTTGGACCTTCAGGTTTCCGAGTTCCTTTTGAACCCGTTTCACCACTTCCCCTGCAGATAAGGTATCAACGTTTGCTACTGACGGCTGTTTGTATTTCACCATAGCAACAAGAGGGGCGATAATCTTTTTCTGTTCAGGGGTTAATTTATCATAATTAAAAAATTGAATAGCTAGGGCGTCTTGAGATGGGTGGTTTGCCACCTGAATGAGAAAAGCCTTGAAAGCATATTGGCCACTTTGATAAATGTCTGCAGACAATGATGACCTGTATTTGTGAATAAATTGAGCCGCAGATTTTACAGTGGGATTTTTCTTTACCGCTTCAGCAAGATTTTCCGAAGATGGATAAATCTGGAGAGCGAAAGACAGCAACTGGCGAATGCAGTGCTTAGGACCAAACTCCTTTTCCATCATATTATCAAAATTCAATAATAATGCTTGGCATTCACCAAATATGCTACTGTCAATTTCTGGCAGAGATCTATGTTCTATCTTATTTCGAAGGATCCTAAAGAATTCCAAGTTTAAGCTCACTGGGTTTTGTGTATCGTTACCGTAGTATTGCCTTAAACATTCGTCCAACTCCCAGTGCCGGTAATCTCCTTCAATTTTTTCGAACCAACGGCCGTTCTTCTTTCTATAGTAAGGCCTTATGCGTCGGCGGAAGAAGATTGCATGAAACAATGATGTCCACGCGATAACCATCAAGGTAATATAACCACCTGACTTAAAAGTTACGGCTGGTTTGTTATACACCTCTACTCCAAGCAATGCTGAATCACGTGCTTTCTGCAGGGATTCTTTTACATTTCTTGGTAATCCTTTCAATTTTTTCCTCCACTAAACTACGTTTTTCATCATCATGCCATAATTCCTCTTTTTTCTTGTTTCCCAATTCTACCCAAACCTAATCCATTTTTCAACGGCTAAATTCTTTTCTGTTCCGCCTGCGGCGGATAGTCTTGAGTCTGGAGTCTTGAGTCTATTTTAATCTGTGTCAATCCGCGTTACCTGTCCTGAGCCTGTCGAAGGAATCAGTGGCTAAAATTAGTCGTTAGTTTTTAGTCGTTAGTATTTATAAAAAGAATCCGTGTCAATCCGCGTTTATCCGTGTCCATCAGTGTCTAATTTCCCCCATTTTCTACCAGCCGAGTCTTTTTGTCAATCTTAACATTTGGTTAGCCCTGCCATCACTATGGCAGGGTTTTTTCCTTTAATCCACAACTTCGTAACTTTTTTTGCTTCAACTTGTTTTGCTGACTTTTGATTTGAATTGAAAGCGAACAGCTTTCGTGTACGAGTGAAAAATTGCTGTTTAAGCTCGCTTAAAAAAACAATTTTTTACGAATACACCCAAGTCAGCAAAAAACCCTCTGTGCTCTCTGTGTCCTCTGTGGCTAATTTCTTCGTGGTGAAATAATCCCGCCTATTTGCCCATCTTGCCTGAATTACCTATTTATCCACAGCAAAATCTCCAATCTTAACATCAAAATTTGCCATCAAAAACTACCCAAAAACCACTCGATTTTACCCCAAAACTACCCGAAATGGACCCGAAAGTGCTCGAAAGTGGCCCAAATCTGACCAAAAGTGGTGTCATTTTGCGATTAATCTGGGAAACATATTCATAATGGATAAAATAGGCAAACCTCTCACCCTGATTTTTTCCTCAAAAATCAAGATTCTCCCCAAAAACTCCCCAAAAATTTTCAAAAAATCCCCCAATTTTTTAAATTTTTCGATTAATTTTTTAAAAAATAATCCGTGAAAATCCGTGTCTAAATTAGTTGTTAGTATTTAGCTGATTGCGGCGGGCTTCTTTTATAATTCTTAATGCATCGTCTTTGTCTTTTGCGAATTCGAAAAGGCTGGTGATGCCTGCAACATCAAATATACACCTGGTTATGACCCGGACGTTACAAAGGACAAGTTTTCGGCCCGCCTTTTCGCAGCAGCTCCGCAAAATAATCAGGGTGGAAATGCTTGAAGATGTAAGCACCTCGGGGTAGGTAAAATCCACAATTATGTCGTAGTCGCATTTGTTGCTGCACTCTTCGGCGATGTCGGCCAGCTCCTGCCGCGCTCTCGGCTCCGGAGGCAGCTCTATTGAAACTATGTTGTCCGATAATACTTCCATTGTCATTTATCCCATGTCCTCTTTCAGGACATTCAAACAGCCCATTTGGGTGTGTATCTGGTTAATCGGAATTTTAAGGGCCTGGTTTTAAAAAAATACCGAAAACATTCGGCGCTATCCCCTGTAAGTTTTTAATAGAAGTGATTATGGGACCGGCAGCAGCAGCGTGACGGTTGTGCCCTCGGCAGGTTTGCTGACAATCTGAAGCGAACCATCGTTAAGCTCGACAAGGCGTTTTGCAATGGCCAGCCCCATACCCCTTTTTCTGCCGGCAGGTTTCGCGGAGAAAAAGGGAAGCGTCGCCTTTTGCAGGGTGTAGTTGTCCATCCCGCAGCCGACGTCGCTGATTGTGAGCTTAACATATTTATTGTCGTCTGCGGGGTCTGCGGTAATTTTTACAGGCCCGGATTTTGCGAGATACGATTCCACCGCGTTGCAGATTATATTGGCAACGGCCTCGGTTATCTGTTCGGCATCGACGAAGATTTCAGCGGCATCGAGGGCAATCGAAATTTCGACGCCGGTGAGCTTCGGTATTTTTGACTTCTGCTCCGCCAGGCGTATGCTGCTTTCGAGAATCTGCTCTGTTGAGACTTCTTTTCTTTGCGGCGGCTTCGGATTTGCGAAGCCCATAAGCTCATCGATAATGCCGGAAATTTTTTTGGCGTTGTCCGAAATCTGCCCGAGGATTTTTTTCTTTTGCTCATCCTGCTCGGACTCCGCAAAAAGCTGTGCGCGGCCGGTAATTATCAAAAGGGGATTATTCAGCTCGTGCGCGGCGCCTGCTGCCATTTCCGTTAGTGCGTCAAAGACAGGTTTCCCGTCGGCAGCCGCCGGTTCGACTTTTTCTATTGCGTTTGGAACTGCCGCAGACGGATTCGCTACAGGCGGTTCGACTTTGCTCACCACAAGCGGTTCGATTTTACTTGCTGCGGGTGGTTCGACTTTGCTTACCACAGGCTGGCCGGTTTGCGGTTCAGGTTTCGGCTCGACAGGCGGCGGGTTTCTATGCCGGGCAAACAGCTCGGCAAAAAAGGTTTGTTGTTGTGCCGTCAGGGCAGCATCCAAAACAGCAGCCAGCGGCGGGATAATTGTCTGTAAAATATCTCGCAATTGCTCATTCGAAACAGGCTGCCTCAATTCAAAAACGAGAACAGCGAGTGTACGCCTGCCGCTTATGACGGGGGCAATCTTAGTTTTGCTCTGCTCGAAATTTACGCCTGTCTGCTCGCAGAGCCATTCCAAATCATCAGCCGGTTCAACTGTGAGATTTTCTGCTGTTGATTTCGACAAGGCCGATTGGCCCTCAGGCAATCGCAATAGTAAAAGCCGGCTGTTCATTCCCGCCGTCGGCGGGTCAGCAATACCTGCCGTGGTTGTGTTCTGGTCTGTCGCCGGCATCAGGTATAAACACACCGGCCCGAGCTGGTAAAATCGCTGCCAATGCAGGGCAAACTTCTGCGCGATTTCAACGGCTTCCATTTGAGGGTTTATCGATGACAGAAACTCTGTAATAAACTTCAGACAGCCGGCATCACCCTGCAGCTTCTGGTTTTCGTTTGACATAAACAGGTTTTCTTCGGCCAATTGAGCCGCCGTTTGCCTGATAACATCGCAGTGTGAACCAGCCTGATTGGCATCGGTATCCGTGAGAAACGCCTTATGCTCGAATTCTTCATTGAGGTTACTTGTAATTTGCTCTAAATGGGTATCAGTAATCCGCAGTGATTCGAGAAGGCCTTCCGGTATTTGCCCGCTGAAGTCGGAGTCGAAATTGCCGGATTGTCCTCCGCCTTCGGCGGATTCCTGCCTTGCGATTATATTCGCGAGCTGAACGACCTGGACAATTTTAGTCTGCGGTCCGCCTGGTCCGCCGAAGGCGGAAAGGCTGGATAAATCGGAGTGATGAAGCCATATCGGCAAAACAATTTGCTCCGGCAGCTGCCACCGGATGGCAATTTTTTTACCGATAACTGTATGGTCGATTCCAAGATTCTGCCGCTCGACGTCGCAAATGCAGGCGGATTGTTTCTCCGCCAGTTCCACGATTCTCGCAAAACTTTTCGGCATCGCTTCATCGAGGGCGAGCTTGCCAATGTCGTGCAGAAGCCCCGCAAGGTAAGCGAGGTCGGGGTCAATATCTGAAACGGCAGTTTCAGCAATTTGTCGTGCGCAGCAGCCGACAGCAATGCAGTGACGAATAAGTCCTCTGCGAAATTCTAATCTTTTCTGCTCTTCTGGATTATCGGGGTAAATGCTTAAAGACAAAACGGCATCCCGAATCTGCCTCATCGAAAGGGATTCGACCGCCGACCGTATTGAATAGGAGTTCTCTTCTTTTTGCTGCTGCCTCAGAAGTTTTATTATTTGTATCGCAATAGCCGGCTCTGCCTCTGCGAGTTCGACGAGTGCGGACGGTGAAAGCTGATATTGATTCAGCCTCGATAGGAAACTATTCACGGCTTCGGGTAAAGGTGAAAGAGAATTTAGCTGCCGGATGGCAAATTCGATCTGTTGTGAAACATCCCTGTCAGCAGGTCTGTCAGCCATTGAATATCACCCTACCTGTTAAACCATCTCCCTGTGCCTGTTTGTCTGTAAAGAACCCGCCGCAGGTCCACCATAAGCGGACTCACCGCAGGCGGTTCGTTTCTTGTCAGCTGATATGCAGGTATTGAGAAATCTTGGCAGTAAGTTCGCCGATATTAAAAGGCTTTTTTATGAAATCTACCGCACCCGATTTGAGGAGCTGCTCAATTTCATCCTGCTTGACGACGCCGCTGACGATTACAATGGCGATATCCTCGAATTCAGGATTTCTCTTTATCGTCTGGCAGACAACGTTTCCGTTGACGTCAGGCAGCATGTAGTCGAGCAGAATAAGGTCCGGCCGGAACACCTGCGTCTGCATACCTGCTTCATAACCGCTCGATGCGGTCTTGACCTCGAACCTGCCGTCCTGACCGAGCGCATCGACGAGCAATTCAACAATTTCCGGGTCATCGTCAACTACCAAAATCTTCTTCCTGCCCGAATCGAGATATTCAATCGGGATGCTGTTATCCTTCATGAATTTGACAAGGCTTGTTCGCGGAATCCTTCGAAATTTTGAACCAGGAACCCTGAATCCCTCCACCCTGCCCGAATCGAAACAACGAATGATAGTCTGTTGGCTTACCCGACAAACCTCTGCCGCTTCACCGGTAGTAAAAAGCTCCTTCATTTTATCCATTCCCCTTCGTTTAACCAAGTCCATTCGATTATATAACACTCTATACTTCCCGATTAGCCTAATTTAACTGATGTGGATTCAATTGTCAAGCGGCAATTTCTCAAAAACCGATTTTTTATTAAAAAAAACGTAGTCCTGCAAATACCCCTGAAATGCGAGAAATTTGGTTAGGCCCGCCTTCTGCGGATTCACTGCTTGTGCTGCCGGCTGTTAAATGCAAAGACAGGCCTAAAAACGCAAACATAAGTCAAGTCAAAATTCCTCAATGGCCGAACCATTAAAAGGAAACTAAAGGTTTTTTATACGAGTAAGTGCCGCAGATATGGCTACTTAAGTTAAAACCGGTGTAATAAACGTTTCATATTCAGCCCCCGTGTTGCGGTAAATCGGGGCGGGATGGGATTGCAGGCCGATGCTGGAAGATAGAATACTGGTTTGGAAGATTAAAGGGGGAAACAGGGAGGCACTGCGGCAGGTCTATGAAAAATACAAGGGCGATGTATTAACGGTTGCCCAGTCGATGGTCAACGACAAAGTAGAGGCCGAACAAATACTAAACGATGTATTTATTTCTTTTGCCGGGGCTATCCCGTATTTGCATTTCTTTGGAAGCCTGAAGAACCACCTGATAACCTGCGCGGTTAATAAAATAAGAGGCAGGATTGGCACAGAAATGTACCGGATAGTCGAGGTCGAAAGACACGGACTGGTTGAGCCGGATTCAGACGTTTCCCGAAGGCCGACCGGCGCAGATGAGGAATCCGAGATTATCAATAATGCACTGGCAGAAATTCCTCCCCAGCAGCGGGAGGTTGTCGTTCTGCGCCTGCAGGCGGGATTGGAATTCAGCGAGATTGCCCGCATTCAGGATATTGCGACAAGTAATGTTCAGGCAAGATACTATTACGGGATTGAGAAATTGCACAGCATTCTGGACAGGATAATAGCAGAATGAGCAGCCCGAATCATTACGAAAAAATCGAAGAAATGGTAAAGCAGCTGAGGCGGACAACGGATTCGCAGTTGGACGGGAAAATTCTCGAAGATACGTTTGCGGCGTTCGATGAAGCGATGCCACGAAGTATGGTTCTGCGGGTTTTTGTATTCAGAATGATAAAAATCGCCGCTGCAGTGGTGGTGCTTTTTGTTTTGGCGGCAGCCGCACAAAAGTATTTTACGCAACAAAATATCCAGCCGAACATTGCCCAGGCTGCAAAGAATGAGATTGTCGCCGTAATAGATGATAGCAACAGGGCGGTAATACATGCCCAGCCCGCCGGGACAGCGACGGCAACGCGGGATACCGTAAAACTCCAGGAAGAGCTTAAACAGATTATCCAACTGATTTCCGCCAATGATACCAACGGCCTTGCGAAAATGCTGTCGGGAGCGAGGACGGAAAGCAGGCTTGCAGCTGTAATTTATCTTGCGAATATGGACAGCAACCGTTCCGTCGAAATTCTGGATATATTAAGCGCCAAATTAGGCTCCAAAGAGCCGGATAATCTATTCGCCGTCACTTCTGCCGTGCTTAAAAAAAGGCTCGAAGGCAAAAAAAGCGATGCGAATCAGCCGCCGCCTGAGAAAAAGGAGAGTAAAAAAGATGAAATTGCTGTCGAATGTGTTTTAAGCGGGTTTGTGACGAGTGCCGAAACAGGCAAACCGGTTAGTGATGTCAATATTTGCCTCGAAGGACGCTCTGCTGCGTGCACTATCACCGATGCGAACGGTTTTTATTGTTTCGGCAAAGCGGGCGAAGAAGGCGAATACCGGATTGCGATTCATTCGAAGGAATATGTCGACCCCTGCAGTGATAATCCAAAACTTATGGTTTCGCTGCGAAAGGATTCGAATGCGGTTGAAAACCTGGCGCTTACGCCTGCCTGTATGATAAATATCGAGGTTGTAAATGAGGCGAACGAGCCTTTGAAGGATGCGTTTGTTTATGAGACTTGGTCTATTTCTTACGAAGAGCCCAACAGGGAAAGTTATAGATTCGCAACAGCCGGCCACACGAACGAAAAAGGCGAGGTATCGCTCGGGGGTTTTGAAAGCAGCGAGACCCCGCGATTATTTATCGCGGCATATAACGATTATGCCACTGAATCGCTTACGGTCATCTTAAACAATCACGTGATTACGCCTTTTTATAGAATAGTTGTGAAAAAAGTTCAGGACATAAAGGCCGATTCAAACCAGCCGCTGCCGTAAGGCCGGCAAAAAGCTCAAAAAAACAGGGGATAGAGGGGATAACAAAAGGGCTTTTTCACATCAAAAAACACCTGAAAAAAATTTTAAAAATATTTTATTTTTTCGTTTGACATCTCTACAAGTGTAGAGTAATATCTACAACGTTAGATATAAGGAGGTTTTTTTATGGCAAAGAAAAATCACGACTTAACCGGGGCGGAGTGGGAGATAGTGAGGGCTGTATGGGAGAACCAGCCCTGCGCGGCACCGGCTGTCCAGGAGGTTCTTGCCAGCCGGACGGGCTGGTCATACAGCACAGTCAAAACAATGATGGACAGAATGGTTATCAAGGGGCTGCTGAAGACCGAAAAAATTCGCAATCTTACTTTATACCGTGCGGCGATAACCAAAAAAGATGCACAAAAAAATGAGGTTTTGCGAACCCTGAAAAGGGCGTTCGACGGGGCCCTTACGCCGATGATGCAGTTCCTGCTGGAAAATAATCTGTCGCACAAACAGCTTGAAGAACTGGAGGAAACAATCCGAAAAGCGAAAGGTCATAAGTCAAAAGTCATAAGTCAAAAGTGAACAGGGGAAAATAGTTTGAGGAGATTACTATGAATGCGATAGTAGAACAAATCAATTCCGCGGGCAGGGCGTTTGTCGATTTCGCAATTCCGATGCTGATTCAGTCGGGCATCCTGATAACGGTTTTACTGCTGTTCGAATTTTTCCTGCGTAAAAAAGTCCGGGCGGTTTTCCGATATTGTATATGGATGCTCATACTGGTTAAATTAGTAATCCCGCCTTCGTTTTCTCTGCCGGTCGGCATTGGCTATTTCGCAGGCGATACGCTTGCAAAAATAACGGCAAGTAGTCCTGAGGCCGCCGCAAACCTGGCACTGCCGGCAATTAACACAAATCAGGCGCCTGCGTTTCCACAGGCTGATTCGGGAACCGGGTATTATCAAAAGGCTTACTCTGCTGAAAATATCCCGGCAAAAGTTGCGTTGCCGAAATCAGCCGCGAGCGGAATACCGCCTGTATCGCTTACGTGGCAGGGAGCGGTTTTAATTGCATGGCTGGCAGTGGTTTTGGCGATGCTGCTATTACTGCTTCAGCGGGCGATGTTTGTAAGCAGCCTTGCAAGGCAGGCGGAATTGATTACCGGCGGGCTGAATGATTTACTGCAATCGTGCTGCGGTTCAATCGGAATAAGAGGAAAAATTATTCTCAAACAATCTGCGAACACCGCAAGCCCCGCTGTTTGCGGTCTTGTAAGGCCGGCGATTTTGCTGCCGGGAGATTTGCTGTCGAAATTAAACAGAGAGCAGGTTAAAGCGGTATTCCTTCACGAGATAGTGCATATAAAAAGAGGCGATCTGTGGGTCAATTTTTTCCAGACTCTTCTGCAGATAATCTATTTTTATAATCCATTATTGTGGGTTGCCAATACGATAATCCGCAGGGTTCGCGAACAGGCGGTCGATGAGGCTGTTCAGGTTGCCCTTGGCAGCGGTGCGGAAAGCTACCCGCAGGTTTTGGTTGATGTTGCGAAGATGGCTTTTAAGAGACCCGCTTTGAGTCTGCGATTAATTGGCGTCGTGGAATCCAAAAGCGCATTGAAGTCGAGAATCAGCCGGATGCTTTCCCGACCGATACCAAAGACCGCGAAACTCGGAATCCTTGGTCTGCTGGCGATTATCATCATTGGTGTTGTAATGCTGCCAATGGCTTCGGCTAAGACAGGTGAACCAAAATTTGTAATCAAAGGGACCGTCACCGAAGCAGACACGGGCAGGCCTATAGCAGGTGCAAAGGTTGGCGATGTCAACGAATACGCAGGGGGAAAATATTGGGCAGTCACGGACTCGAACGGCAATTACAGTTATAAAACATGGTATGAGGAGCATAATATAAAGGCGGAAGCTGCCTGCTACCAAACGGAGAGAGAGATTTTATTAACCAAATTTTTGGGTTCTGAAAAGGAAAAAATACTCAACTTTGCTCTTACGCCTGCGGCGAATCCGAAATCATCGGGATTCACTGCCACTTTACCTAATGGCGTGACAGTTGAGTTGGTTGGGATTTGTGAGCATCCCAGTGCCGGCAAACAATGGTGGCGACCGGACGGCAGTTTGCTTAATGAAAGACCGTGGGATAAAATAAACGGTTCGGTTTCACCCAGCCAGGGCAAAAAGGCCTATGAATTTGCTTTTAAGCTTAAATATCCTTCTGACAATGTACCCGGTTGGTACGTTGAGTTTGAGAAGGGCGGTTCGAAGGTAAGTGGGGGAGATTTTTTAAAAACAGGCGTTGAGTGGTATGCTGTCGAATTGCCTTCCGATATCGAGAACGTTTCAGCGAATGTATTTATTGCAACAGCTAAATGGAAAAACCGATTCACTCATAAGGTTGATGGTACAGTTGGCGGAGTTTTTGCAGAAGGTTCTGGGAAGGGAGGAATTGTATGGATTGGCCCGAACGAATCTGATGGTAAAACTTCAATAGTTGCATCTCACAGCTTCACCGATTTTCAACAGACTTGCATAATCGCGGTGGATATAAATGGTGTAGAAAATAGAGCCTGTAGTTCAAGCAGCGGATATTACGAATCAGGTTCACAAACGGTACAGGCATTTTTTGATTTACCTTTGGAAAAAATAAAAGAATACCGGCTCCAGACAAGACCATATGAAAAGTATGTATTTAAACATGTTTCACTTAAGCCGAATTACAAAACCGATGTGCAAATCGAAGCTGAAAAACCTGCTGTGCAGGGTGAGGGAGAGAAAGATATTAAGGTTTATCAGGTTAATCGAAGCGTACCTGATTTTCCAAAGGAAGATTTTTCAAAGCCGGAATCGGCTTATGCAGCGATAAACAGGGTATCAGCAGGCGGC
This sequence comes from Phycisphaerales bacterium, assembly GCA_003141315.1. Lineage (GTDB taxonomy): Bacteria > Planctomycetota > Phycisphaerae > Sedimentisphaerales > Anaerobacaceae > Fen-1359. The sequence continues at coordinate 54,091 of PLLP01000010.1, read as the reverse complement.
GACCCCGAAGAATGGCAGTGGGTTAGCATTAAAAGCCTTAAAGACAGGTTTGCTGCGGGAGTAACCAAAGGCAAAACAGCGGCTGACCCGGAATGGGCAAAGGTTTTACAGAATGCAAAAATTATTGAGGTTCGGATATGGAAGGAAAAGAAGGCGATAGTAATAGCGGAACTGCCTCAGGAGTTTTCATCGAAGCCGATACGCAGCCCCATTGATATTCGCTGGCTCGAATTCGAGGATGGCAAATGGCTAAATACCGGCAATGACAGGGCCTGGACTATTGAGGATGCCCGGGCAAAGTTTATACCTGCGATTGAACAGTTTAAACAAGACGAACTCAAAGTGAAACCTGCCGGGGAGGAAGAAAAAGCAAAACAGGCAAGCAATATTTCATGTCAGATGCAGATAGACCCAAGCAGAGAAGATATGCAGATATTAAAGGGCCAAAAGGGCGAGCCGAATGCACTGTCCGGCAAAGTTGTTGACGAAAAAGGCAACCCCCTGAAAGGTGTTCTGGTTGATGTATGGACATGGTATAAAGGCAATGAGACTTATACCAATGCAAGCGGATATTTTTCACTTGGCGGTTTTGACCCTGAGCAAAAAACGGTTGAAATCAGGTTCAGCAAGGATGGTTTTACGCCAAAGTATTTAATAAGGCAGCCTCTGGGAATCAAGGATACGACGGTTGTGCTTGGTAATAGAACGTATTTTGAAGGTATAGTCACTGCTTCTGATGGGAAGCCGGTTGCTGATGCGACAATAAAAGCTGTTGCGGGGCCGAAAAATTTAGAAGGCGGTTCCGGCGATGTGGAAACGGAGTGCAAAAGCGACAAAAACGGTTATTACCGGTTGTACGTTCAGGCTGACGTTTATGAAATTCAGGTAAAAGCTGACCAGGGCGTTACCAGACTGCCGAATATCAAGATTGATAAGAATAAACCCAAAAAACTTGATATCAAGCTTGGCAGTTCATTAACTTTTTTCGCCAAAGCCATTGATAGTCAGACACAAAAGGCTGTACAAGGCATAAAACTTTCAAGCTGGCGGCAGCAGGATATCAATGGTGTCTCGGATTCTAACGGCCTTATCCGGATACCCGGTATGCTGCCCGGCAAATTTGAATTCGATGTTCAATCCGAAGATTACTGCCGATGGTGGTCAGAAGATTGTTTGAGCCAATGGAATCATTATGGAATTTTTAATGAAAAAACCGGATGGCAGAGGAACTTTGATACCCTCGATTTTGATATTAAGGACCGAGCAGAACCGGTTGTTATTACTGTTGAAAAGGGTGTGAAAATAAAAGGCAGGGTTCTTGACCCGGCTGGCGATCCCGTGGCTGGTGCTACCGCAACGCTTGCACAAACCGGAAGCGGAAATTCAATTACAGGCGATACGAGATACAGTTTTGAAACCGATGCCAATGGTGTTTTTGAAATGACCGTGCCTGCAAGCAAAAAAGCGAAATATAATCTCGTTGCACACGACGGCAAATACGACCAGTGGCGAAACTGGGCAAATGGAGTGTTGGATCCTATCCAGACTAATCCCGGTGACATAATTGAAAACATAACAATTAAACTTACCCAGCCTGCTATCGTCAAAGGGATTGTTGTTGACGGCAAAGGCAATCCTGTGCCAAATAATCAGGTAAGGGCCCATTCTTTCGATAAAAATGAAAATCGTTATTATGACCCAACTGCCAGAACAGATGCGAACGGAAATTTTGAGATTAAATTCATCAGGCCCGGCAAACATTACATCCAGGCGTATCCTTTCTGGCTTGATGCTGCACAAGCGCCTGAAGGGACAAGCCAGATAGTTACAGTAAAAGCGCAGGAAACGGTATCTGGTATAAAGATAGTTGCCAGCAGCAAATAAATGTCGGGTATTCGCTAAAGGAAATCGCAGCCGAACAAAACACTGTAATAACCGATAATTTTACCGAGGAAGAAGCACAAAAAATTGCAGATGCCTTGCGGAAAGGTATGCCGCCGGTAAATCCTGCCGGGCAGGCTGATGGGAAATAACGATTTTTATAGTTCGCCCCTTTCCTCGTGAGAGACGGGTTTCTGCTCTCGTTTCATAGCGTCCTGGAAGTTTTTGATATTGCCTGCCCACTTTTGAGCCTCGTTTTCCTCAATCAGGCCGACATGCACAAGCCGGGCAAGGTGGCTTTCCATCGTAATCATTTTCTCGTCAGGCCTGTCCTGCGTTTTTGTCTGAAGCTGTGAATAAATCTGCTCAACCTTGCCGTTGCGGATAAGATTGGCGGTGGCGTAATTATTATTCATGATTTCCATAGCAGCGATTCTGCCGGTGCCGTCCTTGCGAGGGATGAGCTTCTGGCTTATCACATACGCAAGACTCAATGAAAGCTGATTGCGGACCTCGTTCTGCCTGCCTTCGGAAAAATAATCGAGGATTCTGGTAATCGTGCCGGTGGCGTCGCGGGTGTGCAGTGTGGAAAAGACGAGGTGGCCTGTCTCAGCGGCCATCAGGGTCATCGAGATTGTTTCGGGGTCCCGCATTTCGCCGACAAAAATGATGTTGGGGTCTTCGCGCATCATCGAGCGGAGGCCGTCGCTGAATGAGTGGACGTCGCGGCCAATCTCTCGCTGCGAAATGATGGCGTTCTTCTGCTGATAGATATATTCGATGGGGTCTTCTATGGAGATTATCCGGCAGGACCTTACTTCACTTATCCTGTCGATAAAGGATGCGATTGTCGTGGATTTTCCCGCCCCGGTAATACCTGTCACCAGCACAAGCCCGTGTTTTCTCTGGATAATATCCTGCCAGGCGTTATTGGGAAAGCCGAGGCTTTCGATTTTCGGTATGTGCAGCGAAAGCGCCCTGATAGCCGCACAGGTGCCGTCGTTTTCCTTGAAGACATTTATGCGGAACTGGAGAGCGCCAAACCTGTAGGAGCAATCCACGGTGTAATTTTCCCGAAGTTTTTTCTGGTTTTCTTCGCTCAGCAGGGGATAAATAAGTCCCTTCGCGACTTCCTCAGTGACGGGCAATCCTTTAAGTTTGACCAGTTCGCCGTCGATGCGGTATGCCGGCTGAACGCCGACCTTGATGTGTAGGTCCGATACCCGCATAGCGCCTCGCTCCTCGAAATAGGCGAACATATCGCGGATGCTTAACAGGCCGATGTTTTCGGTCTGATATACTTTTGCTGTTTCATCGAATTTTTCTGCCATAAGAAGTCTCCGCTAAAAATTCTGGAGATGGTTATCTCTTTTTTTTAACAGCCAGCCAGTCCTGCAGGTTCTTTGCGAGAATCTCGACATCCTTTTTTTCCATAATGTGTTTTATCAGGCCTTCTTTTATTCCGAGACTTACCAGCGCCTTATTTACCCGCTGCCAGAGTTTTTCCTTTTTCTTATCGCCGTCTGTAAGGTAAAGCTCGCTTACGAGTTCGCCGAGTTTCTGGAGCATAATGTTATCTAAATTGTCGTAATAGCGTCCGATTACGTCTGCCTGATATGCCGAGTATTCATTTTTAGCCATACAATACCCAATTCTGAACAAGCCGGTCTCCAAAAGAATTTTAAATAAAAACCGCAAATAAATCAAGTGTAAGGATTTATTATCACTAATTTTATTGGCTTTGAAACAAAAATAGCTATAATTTCGGGCAAAACAGGGCAATGTGTATTCGGAAAATTACTATGCAGGGAAAGCGGCGATTTATTCTTATCCTGCTGGCCGTTTGTATGCCGGCAGCGACAGTTTGTCCGGGTTCGGAACGGAACTTTCGGGCGTTTGCCGGGCAGGACCTTTACCTGTCGGGGGAAAATCTTGTAAGCACGCAGTTAAGCACAAACAAACATTGTCTGCTTTTTACGGGAAACTTCTCGCTGTCTATCGGCGGGGTAAGATATAAAAGCGACAGCGCGGTCATCTGGCTCGACGGGCAAAAGCTCGAATATAGCGGCGAAGGCGGTTCATCCGCGGTGAATTATGATGCGAAGGCCTACCTGGCGGGAAATATTTCGACTAAGCGGGCCAAAAATACCCTGACGGCTAATTTGACCGAGAGGCAGGTTGAAAATGGCGCCGCCCTTGTCGTGAAATTTGAGGTGACGGGCGATTGTCTTATAACCGCCGACAAAAAGGATACAGTCGATGTTCGCCAGTTGGCGCTTTACCAAAAGGCCGCTGCCGTTATTACCTCTTTGGAATCGACGTTCTATGTCCAGAAGCAGGCCCTTGTGCCTGACCTTTCCGTTAAGCCGGCTGAGCCATCAGGAAAAGCCGTGAAAGAAAAACCCGCACGGGGCATTATTGGAAAGGCTGTGGCGGAACAGAATAAAACTCAGGCCGAAACGGAATTGCGTTTTATGTATCCGGTGAATATCGCACCTGCCGGCGAAACCCCCTTAAAGGTGGAATCGGCGCCGGAAGCGAACGGTCTTAATGCCGCCACGGTGACAGGCAGGTTCTACATCTGGCAAAAACAGGATGAGAGCGGCAGAATCCTCGAACTGCAGGCGGAATCCGCAGTTATCTTTTACACATCGCAGCCTCAGGATAATGAAGAGCAGAATTCCGATATCCTCGGGCAGAATAGAGCGATTATCGCGGTTTATCTGGCGGGCGATTGTTCTTTGACCGATGGCCTGAGAACGATTCGCGCCGATGAAATCTACTACGATTTCCAGACGAAGAACGGCATTATGCTCAACGCCTCTATGAGAACCTTCGATGAAAGACGCAATATTCCGATTTACGTCCGGGCGGCAAAATTGCGGGAAATTTCGCAGAGCAGGTTTGTCGCTGAGAACGTCACGATAACGAGCAGCGAATTTTACAAGCCGCAGGTTTCTGCGACTGCCGCCTCTGCCGTTATTACCGATACCACAAATATAGATTCCCGTGCCGGCAGGGAAACGAAGAACAGCTATCAGGCCGAAATGCGGAACGTAAAATTTAAACTCGACGATTACACGTTCTTTTACTGGCCGGTCGCACGCAGCAATCTCGAAAGGCCTGATATACCCCTTAGAAGAGTTCGCTTCAGCCAGGATAGCCGCTGGGGTCCTTCGCTTCAGACCGAGTGGTTCTTTGCGAGGCTGCTGGGCCTTAACGAGCCTGACGGGGTCAACGGCACAGTATCAATGGATTACTACGGTAAACGGGGGCCGGGCGGCGGCTTCGAGATTGACTATACGAAAGATACCTATTACGGCCGGATACTTGGCTATATCATAAACGACCACGGCGAAGACAATCTCGGCAGAGACCCCAGCCGCAGAGACCTCCAGTCGCCGGTTGAAACCAGGGGCAGATTAAGCATCCGGCACAGGCAGTTCCTGCCCGACAAATGGCAGGTGACGACCGAATCTAACTACAGCACCGATGAAAACTTCGTCGAGGCATTCTATCGCAACGAATTTAACACCTATACACCGGAATCTTACGTGCACTTCAAACAAATCAGAGAGACAAGCGCAATTTCAATCCTGAGCAAATGGCGAACAAATGATTTCGAGGACGTGCTTCAGGAAGGCCCGACAGTAGAATACCATCGCATAGCAGACAACCTGCCGACCGATATGTTCTCGCTCTATACCGATATTCAGGTAAGCCGTCTTCAGCAGAAAATCGGCGAAAATCATACGACGACAATCGACGAAAACCCGTTCACTTTTATAAGCTACCGCAGCGAGCTCGATATGCCGTTGAGAATCGGCGCCATTAAGGTCGTGCCATACATCGCAGGCACTTTCGGCTATGATGACCGCAGCGGCTTTACGAGAAGCCTCGTGGATGGCAGCGACACAGGAGAATTCGGCGAAAAGCAGGTTGGAATCGGCGAGGCCGGCGTGCGCATATTCCCGCAGGCCTGGTGGAAAGTTTTCCCGGATGTAAATTCGCAGTTGTGGGACCTCGACAGCCTGCGGCACATCATTCAGCCGAGCATAACGGCATCCGTTTTCAAGGAATCGGACAAGGTTGTTGACCAGCCTGACATCGTAAGTTTCGCACTCAGCCAGCGACTCCAGACAAGGCGAGGCCCAGCCGACAAAAGAGAGACCGTTGACTGGATGCGGCTTGACACCGAATACGTTGTAGTCGAAAACAGCAGCAAAGCTACTGACGCAGGGCCGGGGCCGGATAGATTCCTCTGGGCAAAACCGATTGTGCCTTTGAGCGTCTTATCTATGCCGCAAATTTTTAACGGCGACCTTAGCCCGAGCCTCCACAGGTTCGAAATGTATGGGCCAAAACGCGATTACTTTTCCGCGGATTACTTATGGCGGGTAAGCGATACGACCGCGATACTCAGCGATTTATACTACGATACACAGGATAGCTCCCTCGAACAGTTCGATATCGGGATATCGAGATTGGCCTGGCCGGACCTCTCATATTATATCGGCACAAGATACCTCAAGCGAACCGATATCCTCAAAGAAAAAGGCTCGAACGTGTTCACCTTTGCCGCTACCTACATCCTCGACCCGCGATATACCGCCGTCTTTGCCCAGCAGTTCGATTTTCACTACGGCGCGAATATCCGCAGCGACATTACCCTGATTAGAAAGTACCACCGGCTAAGCTGTGCCTTTACTCTCAGCGTCGATGACTCGCTCGCAAGCCGGTCGGTGATGTTCAGCATCTGGCCTGAAGGCGTAAGGGAAATGGCTTTCGGCGACAGAAAATATGTAGAACTCGGCGGCGCAAGCGGCTACTAAAAAGACCACAGACGCAAGACGGCAGAGGACGGATAGCGGATGGCGGACAGATTTACACTGATTTTATTTTCGGCAGACTAAATTGCTAAAAAAAATGTTGTATGTTATTATGTTTGCTTAGATATGAAAAGGAATTGGAAAACTTACGGTCTCATTATGGCAGTCGCCTGCGTTTCATGGTCTGCTGCGATCTTTCTACCAATTCCTGAGCTAGGAAAGATTGTAACGGCAAGTCCGGCTGCTGTCGCACTCATTGCCGCACTCTATCAAATCCTTAGGGATGAATCGAAGTTTATTAAAGAGCAGAGATTGAAAGAAGAAGAAAGACTTCATGCTTTAAGCGTTTCCTCGCATATGGCCATCGTTGCTTTCGATAAACACGCAGAGTTCTCAGAAAAGTATCTCGAGGTCATGAGAAAGGGATTGAACGAACTGTGGGCCAAAGGGCCATGCAAAGAAGCCCTTGATCTTGCAGAGAAATTAAAAGAAAAACGGCTCGATTATGCAGCTTGGGTAACCGTAGATACACGCGAGGCTCTCTTTCCTTTCGAGGAGGCTCTGACAATGATTGGTATTAACAAGGTCCTTCTTAGTGATATGCCAGTCGGAAGCGAGAGATCAGCGATGGTAGCCCAAGCTCATGCTTTATTCGGTCAAGTGATGGAATTTAATAAGGGCACTCAAGAGAAAGAAATTGGTGTCTCAAAAGTAATTGAAAGAATTCAAGACCTATTAGGCATCAACGAGCTGACTAAATTGAGAAGGCAAGTAATCAAAGGAGCGAACAAGGCGCTGGAGTCAATGGCATAAACGAATCGAGAATCTATCAAATCTGGGGACACCATACTTATTTCCGTTTCGCTTTTTTCACCACGAAGCCTACAAAGAAACACGAAGTTTTGTTGTTAAAAATCCGTGTTTATCAGTGAAATCTGTGGCTTAATATTTTTTGTCCTTTTCACTTCCTGTTTTTATTGGGGATTTGCGGTATTTAGCACTTGATTTTTTGCGATAATCTGATTGAATTGCATAGTTTGTTATTTGGCAGGACGTTTGTAATTGCAGGTTTATTAAGGAGATGTATATGCCGTTAGTTGATACCAAAAAGATGTTCAAAATGGCCTACAAAAATGGCTACGCCGTCGGGGCGTTCAACGTCAATAATATGGAGATGACGCAGGGGATTATGGAGGCGATAGTTGAGGAAAAGGCCCCGCTGATTCTCCAGATTTCGAGAGGCGCACGCGAATACGCCGGTATGAGTTATCTTATGGCGATTATAAATGTGGCCGTGAAAGAAAACCCAGATATACCGATTTGCGTTCATTTAGACCACGGCGACACCTTCGAGCTTTGCAAACAGTGCGTCGATGAAGGCTTTACGTCGGTGATGATTGACGCATCGAAAAAGCCCTTCGAGGAAAATGTAGCCATTACCAAAAAGGTCGTCGAATACGCCCATAAACACAACGTTGTTGTCGAGGCTGAGATTGGCCAACTGGGCGGTATCGAGGAGCACGTTGTCGGCGTAAGTATGGAGGATATTGCCAAGCACCTCACCGACCCCGACCAAGCGACCGACTTTGTAAAGCAGTCGGGCTGCGATTCATTGGCCGTCGCCATCGGCACCAGCCACGGGGCATACAAGTTCAAAAGTGAACCGAAGCTCGCGTTTGACGTAATAGAAAAGATAAGTAAAAAGCTGCCGGGCTATCCGCTGGTTATGCACGGGTCAAGCTCGGTGCTGAAGGAATTCAAGGACCTCATCAATAAATACGGGGGCAAGATGCCCGATGCGATGGGTGTGCCGGAAGACGCAATAAGCAAGGCCGTTAAAATGGCAGTCTGCAAGGTGAATATCGATACCGACCTGCGTATGGCGCTAACGGCCAAAATCAGGCAGGTGTTTGCGGAAAAGCCGGCCGAATTTGACCCGCGTAAATATCTCGGGCCGGGCAGAGACGCCATAAGGGATATGGTAAAACATAAACTGCGTGTATTGAACTGTAACGGCAAGGCTGCCGAGTGTCTGTAAAAAACAGTCCGCTCCGCCTTCGGCGGACCTCCGGCGGGGTGGATTTATGAAATTCAGGAATTAGAATAGAAAAGACGAAAATTATGAAACATCGAAATATTAAATTTCAAATCTCAAATTTGAAATTAGCGGTAAGCGTTTTTTTAATCGCCCTGATTGCAGCAAATTGTCCTGCGATGTCCTCGAAGAAAGCGGAAAAAGAGCCGCTCATCGTATCGCCTGTCAAGGCTGCCGAGTCCAATGTGCCGGCGCCCCCGTCGCAGATGGTGAGACTTACAGATACGATTTGCGAACTCATTTGCCAAAACGATTTTGCCCAGGCCGGCAAAATGATAAAGGCGCTGTCAATCCAGTCTTATCCGGGCATTCAATCCCTCGGGCAGATTGTCGAGCAGTACCAGCAGATGCAGCAGAGGAGGCAGTCTGAACAAGTAAAAGCTTACGAAAAAGAGCTGACTGAGCTTAAGACAATAGAAGCCGAGGCGGGAAAAAGAGATTCTAACAGCATAAAAATCAGGGACGTAAATGAGGCGAATGACATCAACGATATTACAAAGACGCTTTCGGTTATTGCCAGGGCAGCCGAGTATTCTACAGCAGAGCAAAAAAATCAGCTGCTGAATAATCCGTTTGTTGCTAAGACATTTCAGCGGGCGATTGACAAGGCCTCTGATTACGAATCGAAGGGAAAATGGATTGACGCATACTTAATTTGCTATAGCTGGCTGTCGGTCATCGACGCAAACAATAAAAATTATTCGGATTATTCGGAACAGCTCGTCGAGAAGGCAAATATTGTCGGGTCTTTTATGAACAGTCCCTGCGAGACGAGCACCCAGCGGTATGACGGTGTGACAAAAAGGGCATTTCTTAACGCGTTGGATATTATCGAAGCGAGTTATGTGAACAGGATTGTCGATTATCAGGGGATGCTCTCGAAGGCTCTTACCCGCTGCAAGCTGCTCTGCGATGTTTTGTCGCGGTCGAAGGACCAGATACTCCAGAATATATCGAAATCGAAAGACCCCAATTCGAAAAGCTCTTTTGTTATTTCCGACAGCAACGCCCTGATGGCCTGGTCGAAAAATCTCGACCAGATTCAGGCAGACCTGAGTAAATTGCCTCTGGGAATCGACAAAGATAAATTCGTGGAAGTTTTCGAGCAGGTGCTTAAGACGAATTCCGAAACCGCCAAAATTCCGGAAACCTATCTTATGTCCCAGTTTTCAGATTCAGCTCTTGCGGCCCTCGACCCGTACACGGTAATGATATGGCCACAGGAGACGACAGAGTTTGAAAAAATAATGACCAATGAATTTTCGGGTATCGGCGTGGAGATTTCGAAGACCAAAGGGCAGCTTACGATAAGCAGCCTGCTGCTCGATACGCCGGCCTATAATTCGGGTCTCGATGCCGGCGACATAGTCGAGGCGGTCGACGGAGAGCCGACCAAGGATATGTCGCTTACCTGTGCGGTCAAATCCATAACCGGCCCATCGGGCACAAAAGTTCGACTCACAATAAAGCACCCGGGCGCGGAAAAATCAGAAGATATGACCCTTACAAGAGCTACTATTGTGGTGCCGACGATTTACGGATGGCAGCGGGCACTCGACGGCAAATGGCGGTATATGATTGATGAGAAAGAAAAAATCGGTTACGTCCGCATAACAAGTTTTTCCGACAAGACGTCGGACGACCTCGAAAATGCCCTTAAAAATCTCGAGGCTGACGGTATGAGAGGGCTGATTATAGACCTGCGGTTTAATTCAGGCGGGCTTCTGAGCAGCGCTGCAGATATTGTTGATAAGTTTATCTCGAAGGGGCTGATTGTAAGCACCAGGCCCAGGAATCTCTTCTGGACATACATAAGCGCAAGCAGGCAGAATACCCATCCGGATTATCCGCTCGTTATTTTGATTAATTCCGGTTCTGCCAGCGCATCGGAGATTGTCGCGGGATCCCTCGCCGACAAGGTGCACAGTCGGGCGATACTGGTCGGCGAAAGGACACATGGAAAAGGAAGTGTCCAGCAGATTTCGACAAGGCCCGGCGGCGGCGCCCAACTGAAATTTACCATGGCTTATTACCATTTGCCGTCAGGCCAGCGGGTTGAAAGCCAGGATGAGATGAAAAAACAGGGCAGGAAAGACTGGGGCGTCGGACCCAACGTTGAAGTAAAGATGGGCAACGGCGTTCTTGCCGCAGGCGATGAGCTGAGAAAAATGCTCGACGTTCGCAGGGAGAACGAGATGCTCGTTCAGTCAGGCCATAAGATTACTGGAACGGAAAACAAGCATTCCATTCAGGAGACCCTCGAATCAGACCCGCAGCTGGCGACAGGCGTGCTGATTGTAAAGACAAAACTCATTGAAGAGCAGAATGCCAGGGTCTTGGCCGGAAATACCCAGCCTGCTATCCAGCAGCAGTAAGTTTCACCGGTCTATGCAGGGCTGATATTTTTTCTATTGCAACAATCCCGCAGCCGCAGATAATATAACCCGGTTGTTTTTTTGTCCATAGCCGCGGGTATTTGAAACCGGCAATATAGTGAAAGGAATTATTCCGAAATGAGCGAGGAATTTAAAGAAGGCCAGTCGGCAGATAAATTCGAGCAGCAGCGACACGCAAAATTATCCCGTATAAAAGAGCTGGGTGTCGAGCCTTACGGAAACAGGTATGACGGGGCGGAAAAGGCAGCAGGAGTTAAGGCGAGATTCAAGGAAGACGACCCTACTCAGCGGGCTGATTGTGCCGGCAGAATCGTTCTGCTGCGAGATATCGGAAAACTGATTTTTATTACGCTGCGGGATTCCAGCGGCGACATCCAGTTAGGCCTGAGCAAAAAACTGCTCCCTAAAGAGTGGGATTTTATAAAGCTGCTGGAGGTCGGCGACATAATCGGCGCCGCAGGCCAGCTCGGCAAGACCAAAACAGGCGAGATAACCATCTGGGCAGATAAAGTTGTCCTGTTGTGCAAATCACTTATGCAGCCCCCGGAAAAATTTCACGGCCTGGCGGACGTGGATATCCGCTATCGACAAAGATACGTTGACCTCTGGGCAAATCCGGAGGTGATGCAGACCTTCAAAAAACGCAGCGCAATCCTCTCGTCAATCAGGAATTTTTTGCAGGAAAAAAGTTTTGTCGAGGTTGAAACGCCGATGATGCAGCCGATAGCCGGCGGCGCAGCGGCAAGGCCGTTTATAACACACCACAATACGCTCGACATCGACCTTTACCTGCGTATCGCACCGGAGCTTTATCTGAAGAGGCTGCTTGTCGGCGGAATGGAAAGAGTTTTCGAGATAAACCGGAATTTCCGCAACGAAGGACTGAGCAGAAAACACAATCCCGAATTTACGATGCTCGAACTATACCAGGCTTACGGCAACTATAACGTTATGATGGAGCTTACAGAAGAGCTTATTGTCGGCCTCGCTGACAAATACTGCGCGGGCAGACAGATAAAATTCGGCAGCATGGAGATAAGCCTCGAACAGCCCTGGCGGCGGGCAACTTATGCGGAGCTTTTCGAGCAATACAGCGGCTGCAAAATCAGCGACCTTCCCGCAATCAGGAAAAAGGCGGAGCATCTCGGCATCAGCCAGTCGCAGATGGATAATGATATTGTAATCAGCGAGGTTTTTGAAAAGACCGTGGAGGAAAATCTCGTAAATCCGACGTTCGTAATCGATTACCCGGCGTCGCTGTGTCCGCTGACGAGGCGAAAAAAAGATAATCCTGATATTGCCGAGCGGTTCGAATTATTTATAGGCAAAATGGAGATTGCCAATGCCTATACCGAATTGAACGACCCGGCTGTTCAGGAGGAAAATTTCAGGATTCAGCTGCGCGGGCAGACTGAAACAATGGCAACGATGGATGAGGATTTTGTGCAGGCACTCAAATACGGGATGCCGCCCGCGGGAGGGCTCGGAATCGGAATCGACAGGCTCATTATGCTGCTTACCGGCGCTGACAGTATCCGCGATGTGATTCTGTTTCCGATTTTGAGACCGAAATAGAGGAATAAATCAGCCATAAAGGCACTAAGGATAAATTGTATATTTTTTTTTATCGCCTTTGTGATTTAAAAATAAAGGATTGCAAGTGCTGAAATTATTTTTATCCCTGCGATACCTCAAAAAGAAAAGGATTGTCCTGCTGTGCGTCGTCGCGGTCGCCCTTACCGTTGCCCTTATGATTGTCGTCGATAGTCTCTTCTCCGGCCTTATCAGCGGCATAAACAAAAGCTTCAGGGAGGAATCGGGCGATATAGTCCTTTACACGCAGGGCAAACCCATCCCGCAATACGGCAGCTTCATAAAAAAACTCGAAGAGTTAAAAGAAGTCGCAGCGGCATCGCCATACGGCGCTGACGGTGGAATCCTCTGGCTCGAAACAGGCGACGTCCGAGAGGCAGCTGTTAAGGGAATTGACCCGCAGGCAGGCGAAAAATTTTTCGACTGGAAAAAGAGACTTTTGCGCCAGAAGGATAAAGAGGGTGTGGTCGATTTCAATGTTCCAGGATTTCCGGAGGCGAAAGGCGCATGGGTCGGTGTAAATATCATCGCTGAACCCAACGCGAAAACCGACCAGTACGACCTTGAGGAAATCAAAAAGCTTATCGGCCGGCAGGTAGTTCTTACGACAGCAGGGGCTGACCAGAAACGAAAAACAATACCGCTGAGAATTTCGGATATTGCCTTTACGGATACCTACATAGGAGACCGCAGGATTTATCTGCCCTTTCAATATATGTACAAAATCCAGACTGGAACCGACCTTGCGGATTGCGCCGATTACATAGAAGTAAAACTGGCGGATGGCGTGAGTTCCGGTGCAGCATGGCCGGCAATATCATCAGCCTGGATAAAGTTCGCAACGGAAGAGCTCCGCTGGAACGAGGCAGACATTTCAAAAATGAGGTACGATACCTGGACGAATTCCAGATACATAAACGAGCTTAAAAAGCAGCTCGGGATACTGCTGCTGATATTCGGCGTTATATGCTCGGTGGCGGTACTGCTTGTGTTCTGCATTTTTTATATGATTGTCGAGACCAAACTGAAAGACATCGCCATAATAAAAAGCTGCGGGTCCGGCTCATCGGCGGTCGCTTTTATTTTCACCGTCTTTGGCGGAACCGTAGGCGTTGCAGGCTCCTGCATAGGAATAGCCGCCGGGTATCTTATAACCATAAATATCAACGCAATCGAAAAATGGATTCATACGATTTTCGGAATAAAGTTGTGGCTTCGAAGCTCATACATTCTAAATTATATCCCGAACACGGTGAACTGGCCTGACGTGCTGCCGATAGCGGCGGCGGCTGTTGCGGGCTGCTGCCTCGGCGCTATTATTCCCGCAATCGTGGCGGCAAAAACCAGGCCGATAGAAATACTCAGATACGAGTGATTGTTTGTTTGGTTATTGTATTTTGGTTATTGGTTATTGAGCACCGATGTATAAAATTATACTGGCATTTCGATACCTGCTGAAAAGGCGGATAAGCTATTTCGCCTTGTTCGCCGTTGCGCTCTGCGTATTTGTTGTGCTGGTTGTAATGACGGTTTTAAGCTCGCTTACCGCTGATTTCAAAGAGAAAACCCATCGCATCACCGGCGATTGTGTTATCAGCTCCAGGTCGCTGGCGGGATTTCCTTATTATGAGGATTTTCTGAAGACACTTGAAAAACAGGACATTGTAGAGGCGGTTTCACCTGTAATAAAATCTTATGCGATAGTAAAAACTCCTCAAAATGAACAAACCCTAAAAATTGTCGGTATTGACCCTTGTTCGCACAACAGGACTACCGGCTTTTCAGACTTTCTTTATTACAAAAACTTTACCCCGTTAGAAAAAGTCGCCGATTTTAATTCCGATGGTAAAAAGACTCTAACGGGGTATCCAGACGCCGGCAGCATATTTACACCGGCATCCGATACCAATATGCCGGCGGTAATTGCTGGCATAGCTGTGATGTTCGACCGGAATTCCGGCGGTAAGTATAATGCGCCAATTTCGCTGCCGACGACGGAGATTACCATCACCTCTTTTCCGATTACGGCAAAGGGCACTCTCGAAAGGGCCGGCACATCGGTAGTGGCATCGAAAACTTTCGTTCTCGGCAACGTCGTGCAGACAGGCTGCAGCGCAGACTGGGAAAATATATATTTGTCATTTAATGACGCCCAGAATTTGTGCGGACTGGCGGGCGAGCCGAAACGGGCAAACGCAATCCACATCAAATTCAGTAAGGGCGTCGATATAAACAAAGGCTGTGCTAAAATCGATTCGCTCTGGCGGGAATTTGCCGGGCAGAATAAAGATTTGGCATACTCGAATCTTTTCAAAAACGTTTCTGTTCAAAACTGGAGGGATTACAACAGGACAACCATAGCCGTTGCGGAGACGCAGCAGGCCCTGATGATAATTGTCTTCGCGATGATAGGGGTAATCACGGTCTTTATTGTCTTTGTTGTTTTTTATATGATTGTCTGCCACAAAAGCAGGGACATCGGAATCCTTAAAAGCGTTGGTGCGTCGAACGGAGATTTGATGGCGGTCTTTATGGTGTTTGCGTTTCTAACAGGCCTGCTCGGTTCAGCCATAGGAAGCCTGGCGGGCTGGCGATTCCTCGTCCACATAAACCAGATTGAAGGCTGGCTCTTCAGGCATTTCAATTTTCAGCTCTGGGACAGGACCATTTACGCGATAGGCGACATACCGAACAAGATTGATTTAAGTGTTCTGGCTATTATTATTCTTTCGGCGATAGCGGCGTGTCTGCTCGGCGCGTTTATTCCATCGAGGCAGGCGGCAAAAACAGATGCAGTGAAGACCTTACAGGTGAATAGATTATGAGTAAATCCATTATAAAGGCAGCCGGTCTTTTCAAATCCTATAAAATGGGGGCGACATCTGTTGATGTCCTCAGGGGTCTCGAATTGACGATAAAAAAAGGAGAATTTGTCGCCATTATCGGTTCATCCGGCAGCGGCAAAAGCACGCTCCTGCACATTTTGGGTTCTCTCGACAGGCCGGACAGCGGAGATGTCTTTTTCGATGACGAAAATTTAAACGGGTTTTCCAGCCGCCGGCTGAATAAATTTCGCAATAAAGAGGTCGGTTTCGTATTCCAGTTTTATCATTTGCTCGATGAGCTGGATGTCCTGGAAAACGTATATCTGCCGTCGATGGTTTCGCGGAGCATTATCGGCTGGTTCGGTTTCAAGACGCAGGCGAGGCAAAGGGCGGCAGGGCTTCTCGAACGGTTCGGCCTCGCAGACAGGCTCACGCATAAGCCTTACCAGTTAAGCGGCGGCGAAAGGCAGCGTGTCGCCATAGCACGGGCGCTGATGAATGAGCCGCAGGTTCTGCTTGCCGATGAGCCGACGGGAAACCTTGACTGGCAGACGGGAAATGATATACTTAATGTTTTTACGGAATTAAACAAGGCAGGGCAGACTATTATTATGGTCACCCACGACCAGAGGATTGCACAAAAGGCGGGCAGGGTTATTACGCTCGTCGACGGAAGGATTACGGATTAAATTTTCTGTTTGCCTTTTTTTTAGGGAATTTTTTATGAAAATCTGGCTTAACGACAGGCTTGTTGAGGAAGCGGACGCGAAGGTATCAGTCTTCGACCACGGCCTTCTCTACGGAGACGGCGTATTCGAAGGTATCCGTGTTTATTCCGGCAGAATTTTCGAGTTCGATGCGCATCTCGACCGGCTTTACCGCTCGGCGAAGGCGATTCGGCTCGAAATACCGATGAGCCGTGAAAAACTTGTCGAGGCAACCGAAAAAACCGTCGCCGCCAACGGCATTTCCGATGGCTACATCAGGCTCGTTGTCACGCGAGGCGTCGGCACGCTCGGCCTGAATCCTTTTGTCTGTAAAAACGCTCAGCTTTTTATCATCGCCGACAAGATTCAGCTCTACCCGCAGGAGCTTTACGAAAAAGGACTGCGCGTAATCAGCGCTTCCACGATTCGCAATCATCCGCAGTCGCTGCCTCCGCAGATAAAGAGCCTCAATTACCTCAATAACATCCTTGCCAAAATCGAGGCCGTTGACGCCAATGCTCCGGAAGCGATTATGTATAATCTGCAGGGCTATGTCGCCGAGGCGACAGGTGATAACGTTTTCATCGTGGCCGGCGGTGTAATTTATACCCCGCCAGTGCAGGCAGGCTCGCTCGAAGGAATCACCCGCGACGTCGTAATCAAACTTGCCAAAGCGGAGAAGCTGAAGGCTGCCGAGAGAAATCTTACGAGGTTTGACCTCTACGCCGCCGACGAGATGTTCCTGACAGGCACAGCCGCCGAGGTTATCGGCGTTGTCAACATTGACGGCAGAATTATCGGTAGCGGAAAGCCGGGCCCGATGACGACACTGCTTAGAAAAAAGTTTTACGAATACGCTCACAGCAAATAATATGCGGCCGTATTCCTTTTAACCTTTGTAATATTTAACCCCCGCAGCTTGTTTGCACAAGCAAACAGCGGGGGGTTATTTTATTGTTTTGTTAATAAATTTTTTCATGACGCAAATGCCGGCAGAATCCCGAATCCTTAAACAATTTAAGCCTGTAAAAAAAGAGCTTGCGCAGGTTCAGCGATTTATCGATAAGCAGCTTGCCGTTTCGCCAAAGGCGAATGCCGCGGGTGGTCTTATCGGGCTGCTCAAAGATGACAGCGGCAAGATGATTCGGCCTGCGCTTTTATTGCTTTCAGGGCGCTACTGCGGGAAAATCACGGCTGAACACATCAAGGCCGCCGCCATTGTCGAGATGCTTCACAACGCCACGCTGCTGCACGATGACGTGATAGACGATGGCCGGATTCGCAGGGGCAGGCCGACCGTCAACAGATTGTGCGGCAATGCAACGGCCATCCTGCTGGGCGATTTTCTATTAAGCAGAATTTTTATTTTGTGTAATACCATCGAACCGGAGATTAGCGAAATAATCGCCGCCGCCACCAGCCGCTTGTGTATGGGCGAGATTACGCAGACCGCACAAAGGCGCAACTGGAATCTTACCGAGCGGGAATACCTGCGGATAATTACCGATAAGACCGCTCATCTTTTCAGCTCCTGCTGCCTGATAGGCGCAATTTTGGCCGGCGCCGATAAAAACGCCCGCCGCCGGTTTGCGGATTTCGGCCTTAATTTCGGAATCGCATTTCAGATTGCTGACGACCTTGCCGATTTGGTCGATAGCGAAAACAAGACCGGCAAAACCACGGGCAGCGACCTCGACAGGTGCAACCCGACACTCGCCCTGATACATCACTTAGGCACGCTGAACCATAAGCAGCGAAACGAGCTTGTAAAAAGATTATATCCGCCTCCCGTTTCCCGTAAGGGATGCCCAACGGCAAGGGATGGCTTACGCCATTCGGCGGACCTGCGGCGAATTCAAAAACAAGTCCTTAGAAAGCTCCTCGATTCGAGCGGCAGTATCGAATACACTCAAAGCCGCGTAAATTTTTATATTGATAAGGCAATACAATCGCTCGGCAATTTGAATCAAACCCCCACCAGCGATGTCCTCATCCAAACCGCCCGATTTTTAGACACGGATTAACGCGGATTTTCACTGATTTTACAAAAAGTTGATTTGAAAAAATTCCACTTTTTCAACAGTCCTACTGTCCCTATTTATTTTCTAAAATATGATGTCCTTGTTCTGTTAATACAAAATAATTTCTTTCCCGACGCATTAAGCCCATACTCTCACAACGAAGAATATTATTTCTTGTTTTTTCAGTCTCGCAATTTTGGCGGTAGGACAACGGGTCTATATATACTTTTCTATCATAATCCATCGAATCCCTAAATATATCTTTGATGAACTTCGAAGCATTAAAGTCAGGGTCTTCAGGTAATTTGACAGGATAATGTTTTTCTACAATTGAATTATGTTGCCAGACTATAGAATCTAAGCAATCCCTTATTTCTTGCAGTTGTCTGTGAGAGTTTTTGAGTTCGCTTGCTATGTCCTTAAGGTATTCTGGAGATACAAGCCGGGTAAGACCTTTGTTGTGATCAATGTCAACTACATAATCTTCTTCATATTCAGTACCATGAGAATCTTTGTACTTTAATTTCACATTATATATATGTGGTTTTTCGACCTTGAAGATATCAGGGCCGGTATTGACAAAATCATAAAGAGTTCGGCCAGGCGCCATAAATGATATAGGTCTTTTGAAAGAATGGCCTTTCTTGTCTATATGGATTTCAGTAAACCCCTCGTCTATTATAATATTCACATCAATTGCGGGTGTTTGGCCTATATTCTTTAAGACAGCATTAAGAGCATTTTTCTCAAATTCAAGATCAAATATTACATAAGGACGATTCCGTTCTTTTTCAAAGGTCATGGATTGTTCCATTGTTTTTCTAGCAATTTCGTTGGACTCACAAACAAGCTTATTAGAACGATAGATGAAAATAACGGTTACAATCGTTGCTAACACATATACAGCAGTCAGTATCATCATAACAGCCCCTTGGTTTTGATTAAGAAAATCTAACATCTCTTTCATATTCGCAATTCTCCCTAAAATGCCCGTCAGTCCTAACTTTAAAAACAAATTATCATGTCCCGACAAAAACCAAAAGGTGATTTGACCTTTCATTTTAAGTTTGCCAGTCGATTTGTGCAAAGGGTTTTTCTGTGGTGAGTCTGATGTAAAATGGCAGGTTAAATACCTATACGCTATCTTCTATTTCCTATATTCTGTTTTGCGGGTATAATTGTTTTTATGGTTACCGAAGGAAAAGGCAGTAATAGTCTTTTTAACAAGGCTGAGAAGGCAAACATAGCGCAGGCGGAGCCGCTGGCGGTTCGATTGCGGCCGAGGACGCTCGATGAGTTTGTCGGCCAGCAGCAATTCATCGGCCCCGGTAAGCTCCTGCGGCGGATGCTCGATGCGGGCAGGATTACCAGCCTGATTTTTTACGGTCCGCCCGGCTCCGGAAAAACCTCGCTTGCCTTTGCCATCTCGAACCAGACAAAGGCAAAATTCCATTACCTAAGCGCGCCTGCGGCGACGGTGGCGGACATCCGCCAGATAATCTCGCAGGCAAAAGACAGGCTGGCCGCAAACGGAGAGCGGACGGTTCTGTTCATCGATGAGATTCACCGGTTCAATCGCGCCCAGCAGGATGTGCTTTTGGACGATGTCGAAAACGGCGTTCTGATTCTTATCGGCGCGACGACTGAGAACCCGTATTTCGCGATAAACTCGCCGCTGATTTCCCGCAGCACCGTTTTTTCCTTCGAGCCGCTCACGCAGGCGGACATCCTGAAGCTGCTCAAAAGGGCGGTAAGCGATAGCGAGTGCGGCCTGGGAAAACTGAATATCAAGGCGGACGAAAACGCACTCGAATTTCTCGCGGCGGTCTGCGACGGCGACGCTCGAAAGGCCATCACCGCACTCGAAATCGGAATCCTTTCACAGACCGCAGGGACTGCCGGGGATAAAAATAAAATCAAATTCGACCTTCAGGCCGCTAAGGATTCAATCCAGCAGAAGGCGATTTATTACGACAGGACAGGCGACACACATTACGATTTGGCGAGCGCGTTTCAGAAGAGTATGCGGGGCAGCGACCCGGACGCGACCGTTTATTGGCTCGCGAGGATGATTGCCGGCGGCGAGGACGTGCGTTTTATCGCCCGAAGGATTGCCGTCTGTGCTGCTGAGGATGTCGGCAACGCAGACCCGATGGCGACGGTGCTGGCGGCGGCAGCAGTGCAGATTTCGGAATTTGTGGGTTTACCGGAAGCGCAACTTCCGCTTGCGCAGGCTGCCATTTACGTGGCCTGTGCGCCGAAATCGAATGCCTCTGCATCGGCTATCTGGCAGGCGGTGGCGGATGTGCAAAATCAACCGACGGTTGCCGTTCCGAAGCATTTGAAAGACAGCCATTACGCAGCTGCCAAAAAGGCAGGAATCGGGGCTGATTACAAGTATCCGCATAGCTTTCCGGATGGTTTTGTGCCGCAGGAGTATATGCCGGCGGAATTCAGGAAAAAATACTACAGCCCGAAGGACTCAGGATACGAAAAAGATATTAGGCAGTACCTGCAAAGGCTCGAAAGCCTTGTACAAAGCATCAAAACTGATGAAAAGAAGTAAGGCAAAGGACCGCTTTAACGATGAATAAGGAGCAATGGAGGCGTATCTTCAGGCAAAAACTTGCCGAAATCAGTCCAGCTGACAGGGCTGAAAAAAGCAAATCGGCCTGCTCGAAGCTGGTTTCAACGAAGCAATTCCAGGAGGCCTCGGTAATTATGTTTTATCTGGCGATGCCGGCGGAAGCCGATACAGCCGATGCGATTGTTTACGCCTGGAAAAAGAAAAAGACAGTCGTTGTGCCGAAGGTATTCTGGAAGCAGAAGAAAATGACCGCGGTAAAAATTAGCTCGCTCGAAGATGATTTCACGACGGAAACTGCCGGCCTTCGCAACCCGCAGACCAGCGACGAGGTTGAGCCGAAGCGGATAGATTTAATCGTGGTGCCGGGTCTGGCCTTCGACAGAAAGGGTCATCGGCTTGGCAGGGGCGGCGGGTACTACGATAAATTTCTCGCTATTCCGGAATTGCACGCAAAAAAGTGCGGGTTTTGTCTTGCGGAGCAGCTGCTTGAACAGGATAATCTGCCAATAACAGGAAATGATATTGCCGTTGACCTTTTGGTGACGGATAAAGAAATAATAATCTTCAATTAAGGATATTTTTATGGCTCGGTATCCGGAGTATGAAAAAAAAGCAGGTATGAAAAAATGGATTCTGCCAGTGTTGATAGCGCTGCTGGTTGTCTGTATCGTAATCGCTGTCGTCTTTATTAATCCTTTCAAAAAATCGAACACCGGCGGCGCAGCAGGCGGTAAAGCCTCAGCGGCCGGCGGCACAAATTCTTTACTGCCGGCGTCCGGTGCAGGCGGGTCTGCAGGGCAGAATCCCGCGGAGCCGAATACATCCATTCTGTCGCAGGTGACATCTTCCGCCAATCCGATGGCAGATAAATTGATTGCCGAGGCGACTGCCGCCGTTAACGCCCAGCCGCCATTAGTAATAGAAGCGAGGCAAAAACTCAATGACGTCTTGTCTTTGCCGATGACTGCGGAACAGCAAAAACTCGTAAAAGACCAGATGGCTTTGCTCGCCGACAAGTGGCTTTTCAGTAAGACAATCTTTGCGGAAGACAGCCTGTGCGGCTCATACAAAGTCAAAAGCGGCGACAGGCTTGCACTGATTGCCCAGGAAAATAGAATTCCTTACGAAATCCTGCTGCAAATCAACGGCATCCCGAAGCCCGAAGCACTGCAGGCAGGGGCAACTATAAAAATTGTCAAAGGTCCGTTTCGCGTAAAGGTGCACCGTTCCACGTTCACTCTCGAATTGTATCTGCAGGATACCTTTGTCAGAAGTTTTAAAATCGGCATAGGCAAAACCGGCCGCGAGACACCAAAGGGATTGTGGATTGTCAAAGCCGGCGGAAAAATGATTAAGCCCCGCTGGACTGACCCCGATACCAACAAAACTTATGAATCCGACGATCCGGATTATCCTCTCGGCTCTCGCTGGATAGCTCTTGAGGGCGTCGAAGGCGACGCGAAGGGCAGGGAAGGTTTTGCGATTCACGGCACGAAAGTTCCGGAAGAGGTCGGAGCTGCAACCTCCCGCGGCTGCATCCGTATGTATAACGGTGAAGTAATACTTATGTATAATGCACTTGTGCCGACCTTTTCAAAAGTTGAAGTTGTCGATTAAGCCGGTGCCATAATTTTGTTTCGTACTAAAAGGGAATTTGTGTGAAACGAAAAAGCGTGATAATCTGGGCGGCGGCAATATCTGTCGCCATACACTTGGCCGTTTTATCTGCGCTTGCATTTACCTCGATATCGCCGGCAAAGCAATCGCAGGGTCGCAATATCGTGGCGGCGAAAATCACCAGCCGGATAACTTATCTGATGAATTCTGCGCGGGTTTCGCCGAAACCGAAAATACAGCAGCCCGCTCAAAAAATAATGCGGACAATATCAAGCGAGAACACTTCTTACAAAACCGCTGTCGAGATAAAAGCCGGTACTGCTCAATCGACCGTTGCAGGCGATTTCGGAAGCGCTGCTGATTTAGGTTCATCGATTGGTTCAGCGGAATTGCCAGATTTATCCCGGCAGGGGGGGATTGACGGTGATGGTGTGCCGGCTATCCCGCAGGGCAGGACGGAATTTTTCGGCAGCGGCACGAATAAACGAAAAATTTGCTACCTTGTCGATTGCTCCGGCAGTATGCAGGGCTTGTTCGGCAGGGTTAAAAAAGAATTGCGAAAATCCATCGGCAGTCTCGAGCAGGACCAGTATTTTGCGGTTATCTTTTTCGGCAGGGGCGGACTTATCGAGTTCGAAGATGGAAAACTTGTAAGGGCGAGCGTAAAAAACAAACTGGCTGCTTATGATTTCATCGACCCTGTAGAGCCTGCCGGCCATGCTGATGGAATTGCCGCCCTGAACAAAGCCCTTAATATAAAAGACAACGGCGGCTCCGCACCGCAGACAATCTATTTTCTGACCGATGGTTTCGATATTGTCGGCCAGAGCGATGCGAGCGCTGAACTGAAGGCCGCCGAAAGGTTTGCTCGAAATGCCGCTGGCGTGCAGATAAACCCGATAGCGTTCTGGCCGCAGGAGCAGGATAAAAAAATTCTGGAAGTTATTTGTGAGCAAAGCAGCGGTGAGTTTGTAATAATAGCAGATGAAAATCAGTTTAAGAAAAACGATAATGTAAAATAATTTTTTCAGGGATGTGCCAAGGTGATGAATAAACGTTTGATATTTAAGATTGCTCTTCTGGCTGTCGCATTGACAGCTGTGCTGATGGTGCTTGCTGCCGCGATGCGTACCGGCTTCGGCGCCGAAGCCGCTGGTCAGGTGCGTCCGCGGACATACTTCGAGCAGTTTGTTATTGCCGGCGGACCGACCGTCTGGTTCGTCCTGCTGCCGATGTCGCTTATTACGGTGTACCTTTCGACCGTCTATTTCCTTACCATCAGCCGAAAGAAACTCCTGCCAGAAGATTCTGCAGGGGCGGTAATTGCGATAATGCGGCAGCACGGTTTCGCACAACTGCCCGCACGTCTTGCCGGCAAAAATGATTTTGTAAGCGCTGCCATCGCAAGGGCGGTATCGCAGTGCGGCGGCGACCTGAATCGTATGCGGACGGTGCTTGTCGAATCCCTGCAGGACCAGGCGATGCTATACCTGCGTAAAATCGAATGGTCGAACATCATCGGGAACGTTTCGCCGATGGTTGGCCTGTTCGGAACGGTTCTCGGCATAATAAAAATGTTCAACGCAATGGCGATGGCGGGCGGGCAGCCTAATCCCGGCCAATTAGCGGGCGGTATCTCGGTGGCGCTCGTGACGACTTTCTGGGGCCTCTTGATTGCGATACCGGCGGTGACGATACACGGCCTTTTCCGGAACCGGATTGAGATGCTCGTAAGCGAGGCGGCGACAGAGGCGGAGAAACTCCTGCCTCAGATGGTTCATATCTTAAAAGAACAGAGGCGCGCCGGGCAGTTGGCCGCCGGGCCGCAACCGATTGTCGAGATACCGGCCAAACCGGCTGAAGAATTTCGTATCTCGCTATAGTCCGCCAAGCGGCGAAATAAATTTTGCGGAATTTTTTATGATTATAAAACAATATCGACCCAGCATCCAGTCGCTCAACGTGATTCCATTCATAGATATCCTGTTTCAGCTTATCATATTTTTCTCGCTGGTCTGCCAGTTCATCGATACGGATAATTTTAAGGTTTCGATACCCGACCGGTGCAAATACGCCGCCGATAAGCAGGATATCCGCACGCAGCTTACGACGGTGACGGTTATGAAGAATAAAGATAATGTTGATTTTGCGGTAGGCCCGGAAAAAGTCACATCACAAAGCCGTAGCGCCACCGCCGACAAAATTGCACAACTGCTCGACAGCCGGTTGAAAAATCTCTCGCCTGCCGACAGGGTTGTTGTGTTGCGGATAGATAAAGATGTTCCGTATTCCGATGCGCAGTATGCCCTTGCCGGCATCGCAAAAAGCACCGCCTGCGATATTCAGCTCGCCGTCCTCAAAGAAAAACAGTGAAGGGTAAAGAAAACAGGTAACTATCCTTTTTACCTTTCTAAGGAATGATAAAAATGAAGATTTATATGATAGTTTTATTTTTCAGTGGGTTTTTGGGAATATCTTTTATACCAGAAAAACTTATTGATAAAAATGAAATATGCAACTTCGATGTTGTAGATAATTATTTTGTATATAGTTATTCTGATGGAACGGTTTGCATTTTGGATTTTAATACCGGCAAAATTAAATCTTCATTTATGCTTAAGAACTATGATTTTGAGTACAGTTTTAATATCTCAAAAACGTCAAAGCATATCCTGGCTGTATACAGTGGAGAGCTATGGAAGGGCGATGATTTGTATGGTACTGTTACTTTTTACGATTTACTTGAAGGGAAGAAGATAAGAACAATCAGATTAGAAAATGGTCTTGCTCTTGAGGGACTTGGATTTAGCGCTGACGGAAAATATTTTTATTGTTTAGCCACGCTGAATTGGCATATATATTGTATAGATGTTAAAAGCGGCAAAATAATTTGGAGAAGTGACATAGAAGATTACCTGTCTAACGGAAGTATGTATATAAGGGCGGAAGATATCTATATAAGGGCAGATGGAATCTCATATGTAGGATTTAATGATTCAAATGCAGTTGCTGTCTTTGATAAGGATGGAAAGGAATTATGGAGCAATACAATGAACGGTTATATAGCTTTTCCTGCTCAACAACCAAAGGAACCATCTGATGTTTTAATGTTGATTATCCGCGATGAAAAAAAGCAGGATAGGATAGCAGAAATGTCTCTTAAAGACGGGAGCATTATTTGGAAAAGAGGAGTAGAGTACGATTCAATTCGAGCAACAACACAGGATAAGAAAACACAAGCAATTTATATTAATGGGCATATGTGCATTTCTCATTTTCCAGACAATAAAATTATCGAAATTCCGGAGATAATGGAAAATTGCGATGCTGTGTTCACGCAGGATGGAACTAAGCTTTTTTGCCTGCCAAAGCTTGAGACGACAATAGTTGATAAAGAACATTTTGGCCCCGCATTCCAATTTAAAAGGAATTCAAACATATTAAGAATTGTTGATTGTAATACCGGCAAGATAGTAAAAGAATTCGAGTTGAAAAGGCCTGTTATTAAATAAAAATAAATAGAGGAGGGTAATGCGTATTGCGTCTTATGACGAACCGCGAGCGACTGGCGGCGAGCGACGAATTAAGCGGTTTCTTTCAATTCCTGCCGGGCGGTTTGCAGAGGGGTTTTGCCCTCTACAATGTCGCGGGTGATTACGTATTTTGCACCCTTGGGTTTATCGGGAAGCTGATACATCAGGTCAACCATCAATTCCTCGGCTATTGCCCGCAAGGCCCTTGCGCCGATGTCGTGCTTTAAGGCCCTGGCGGCAATTGCACGAAGGGCATCATCGGTAAAGACAAGCTCGGCCTTTTCCATCTCGAAAAATCTCTGGTACTGCTTAATGAGGGCGTTCTTGGGCTTGGTCAAAATATCCACGAGGGCGTCTTCATCGAGACTGGTAAGCGTCGTAATCACGGGAATCCTGCCGACAATCTCCGGAATCATACCGAACTCGATAATGTCTTCCGGTATCACTTTTGTAATTATCTGTGCGTATTCAGCTTTTTTGTCGGCGTTTCCGGCAAGCTCCGAGCCGAAGCCGATAAGCTGTCTTCCGAGTCTTCTCTTGATGATTTCATCGAGCCCGACAAACGTCCCGCCGCAAATGAAAAGTATGTGCGTGGTATCGACGGGTATATAGGATTGCTCGGGGTGTTTTCTGCCGCCCTGCGGAGGCACGTTCGAAATCGTGCCTTCGAGCATTTTCAATAGCGCCTGCTGGACGCCCTCGCCCGAAACATCCCGCGTAATCGAGACATTGTGGGAAGTTTTGTGTAATTTATCGAACTCATCGATATAGACGATGCCGTGTTCAGCGGCCTCGACGTCGCCGTCGGCGGATTGTATCAGCCGCAGCAGAAAGTTTTCGACGTCCTCGCCGACATAGCCCGCCTCGGTGACGGTCGTCGCATCGCAGATTGCAAACGGCACCTTCAGCATTCGGGCAAGAGTCCTCGCGAGCAGCGTCTTGCCGCAGCCGGTCGGCCCTACCAGCAGGACGTTGGATTTGTCTATCTCGATGTCGCTGTCGCTATCTAAGTGCATCAGCCTTTTGTAGTGATTATGCACCGCGACAGCTAGGTATTTTTTTGCGTGGTCCTGGCCTATCACATACTCATCCAAATATTCTTTTATCTGGCGCGGCGAAGGCACTTCTTTTAGGTGAAAGACCTTCTTTTGAACCTGTTTTTTGCTCTGGGTGACGATGTCGTGGCAAAGCTCCACGCAGTCGGGGCATATAAATACGTTGCTGGGGCCTTCTATGAAAGGCTCTGCCGGCAGCGAGCTTCTGCCGCAAAAACTGCATATCGCTTTTTTGCCTTTATTGTTATTTTCGGGGCTTTTAGCCATAGTCATATCCTGTTTCAATTATAAAGCGTTTTTACTTTCTGACTATTATAATACATATCGAACCATTTACACAAATTATTTTATAGTTGCAGGCGGCAAAACCGGATTTAGCGGCTATTTTTTGGAATTGTTTGTTTCAGCGAATCGAGTTTTTTCCACCAGAAGTCGGGCTTCTGGTCATAAGTTTTTCCCAGCACGTCTATCGTATGAGCTGTGTCTTTCTTGTTTGTCTGCGGTATTTGCGACCAGCAGTAGAGTTCATAATATTTTGCCCGCCACCACCGTTCACTTCTTTGTTTTGATGCGGGGTCGCCTGATTCTTCCATACCGCAGATTTGCGACCAGAGCTGTGCAGCCTGCTGGAATTTTTTCTGTTCAGCAAAAAGTCTCGCACGGCAGCGAAGCAGGTCAACATTCGAAACGCCATTGTCCGGCTCGATACTATTAAGAAGTTTTTCAATTTTTTCTAATTTAGTTGGTTCTTTTGCTGCCGCAAAGATAGCAAATTCTGCCCGGAGCAGTTTCACCTGCCGTAGGTCCGCCGCAGAGGGATTGCCTGCCGAATCGGCACAATTACAGCATTCTGTCGCCAGCTTTTCAAAGACAGCGGCAGTTTCCGCAAAATCTGCCGATTGCTCTTTTAGATAATCAATTTTCCCGACGGTTTCCGTAAGCAGGGCGGTTGCCTGCGGCGCGTGTTCGCAGCGGCTGGGCCTGAACGCCGCAAGAAGCCATTTGGCGGATTCAGCGGGTCTATCCAGCTTTTGAAGAGCGGCGGATTTAAATGCACCCAAATTCGGCTCATAATTTATTTTATTTACATCTATAATGCTTACTATTTTTTCAAGCGATTGCTTGTCTGCCGCCTCGATTAGTGCCTGACAATAGACGGCTGCTGCCTCGCCGCCAAGCCGTTTTGCCCATTCATCGGGAACGGAATTTTCAGAAATAAAATTGTTAAGTTCCGAAATTGCCGAATCGGAAACAGGTTGTTTTTGGGTTTTCGCGGCGTTTATTTTTTTCTCAATCAGGTCTAATTTCGCACGCGCTGACCAGAAACCGGCGTCTCTTTTGGCCAGGCCTTGGAGTATTGCTTCGCCATTTTCATTTTGCCCGCAATTTAAGACGGCCTCTGCGTAGAGATAATCGAGCTTCGGCTCGGTATTTCCCGCGGCAATCGAACGATAATTTTCGCAGGCCTTTATTATAAGCCCGCAATCGGTCTTGTGTTTGCCTGACCGGTCGAGGGCAAACCTCGCAGCCTGGCCCGCTATCGTATTTGCGTCGGCGTCGAGCCATTCACTTTTTTTCCGGTTTTGCAGAATGCTGCTTTGTATGAGAAAATCAATCGTCTTCTCCGGCGAGCTATCCGCGAAGGCCTGGGCGGCGGCATAAAAAACTATCGGGGTCTGAAATTCATCGGCCAGTTTCAGTAAAAGTTCGCTGTATTTTGCTGCCCCTTCTTTTAATGCTCTTTTGGCGGTAAGTTCCGCCTCGAAGACAGTCGTGCTTTCGAAAGAATTTTCATCGGCCTTCTGCTGAAGCAATCCTGCGAGCAGAAACGAACCGATAATATCCTGCGCCCGGGGATTTTTGCGAACAGTCTCCTCGAATGCGTCCTTTTTGCCGAGCCGGTATTGCAGACCCGCGAGAGATAAGACCAACTCCAAATCATCTTTGCACGGGCTTATAAAAAATTGTCTGGCGAGCGTTTTCAATTGCCCTTCGTCCGCCGGACCCAAAAGTTTGATTTCTTCGAAGATGAGCCGGTAACCGGAACATTTTTTTTCGCCGGTTTTTTCTTTGCCGATGGCGGATTCGAACTCTTCTCTTGCCGGCGGCCTGTAAAGCAGGTCATCAGCGGCAAGCGTTCCGAGAATCCTCGCCTTCAGAAAAATTTCTTCAGCAGCGGGCCGGCTGTCCGATTTCTCGAAACCCTCGATTTTATCTAATGCTGCCTTGAGAATCTCGACTCGTATTTTTTTATCCGTTTGTGAAATTGCCAGATAAAAAGAGATTTGGCAATTGCTCACAGAGGTAAAATGCACATCCGCCGTTAGTTTTCGCCACAGGCCGGTCGAGCCGAATTTCTGTTCCCAGTCGCTACCCTGGTAATCCTCAATCTGCTTCTTGAGTTCTCTCTGCTTCGTCTCGATTGCCGTTATTTTTTCGTTTGCCTGCTCTGCAAACTGCCGCATTTTTGACCTGTGTTCGTCCCCGGAAAATCTGCCTGCAAATTCGTATTCGAGCCGCAGTGCGTAGCTATCCCGGAGG
This sequence comes from Phycisphaerales bacterium, assembly GCA_003141315.1. Classification (GTDB taxonomy): domain Bacteria; phylum Planctomycetota; class Phycisphaerae; order Sedimentisphaerales; family Anaerobacaceae; genus Fen-1359. The sequence goes on along the minus strand of PLLP01000010.1, from coordinate 24,411 downwards.
AAACCATCGTACGCAAGTTTCGCCTCCGCTGACACATTGTTTATATCCTGTGCCGCCGGCAAGCTGGCTGGTTCGGCTGACAGCGACAATAGTAATGAAAAAATGAAGATTATTCCGGTCATAGTTTCCATGTGGCCAAATTTTTTTATGCAGTATTATTTAGCCGGTGATTGTCCGGTCATCGTAAATGTAATATCGGTTAAATTCATTCCACAAAGCAAATCATAAATTTTCACCCAGTAATCGGATTTTACATCGGGCTCGCAGACAATCTCGACAGGGTCGCCGGGAAACCTGCTCTGCGAAGAAAGGACAGCCGTGGTTTTTTCTGCCAGGGCCGCAAGATTTGCCTCGACATTTTTTTCGCTTATATTGATTGCGTCCGCCTGTCCGATTTGCACGCTGCACCCGTTGGCGATAGACGTTATATGAATCCGCAAAGGCTCCGTTCTGCCGATAGAGGTTTGACTCGCCTGCGCCGATGGCAGCTTTATCGGCAAAAAATCCTCTTCGGGCCGCCACTTTGCCACTATAATAAAAAATATCAGCAGCAGAAACACCATATCTATCAGCGGGGCGAGCCTTGCGCCGGTGAAATACGTATTTTGCCGCGGAAAATTTTTGGTAATATGGCTGCGAATATCCATAAAGTATTTTTTATTTGTCGCAAATTATTTACTCCGCCTTTTGGCGGACAAACGCGGCCCCGCGCCGCAGCGCCTCCGTATTTAACGGAATCGTCTTATGGTACCGCTCGGCAAGCACATCGACAAGACCCTCTGCGGCCTGCTCAACGGTTAAAACTTTCCTTTTAGCGAGGTAAGCACCGACTGCCACCATATTGCTGCTCTTCGGGCTGCCAACCTCGGCCGCAATCTGGTCAACCGGCACAGCCAATACATCGACAGAACTGTCTATAGCCGGCATATCTTTAATCAGGGAGCTGTTATATATCAAAAGTCCGCCGGCCTTGACCGACGAAGCGAACTTATTCATCGATGCCACATTCATTACAATCAGCGAATCAGGATTGCGGACAACCGGGCAGGCTATAGCTTTTTCGGCGATAACGACTGTGCAGCTCGATGTGCCGCCCCTTACTTCGGCGCCGTAAGCGGGTATGAAGGTGACTTCTTTTCCCGCCCTCATTGCCGCGTAAGCAAGCAGCTGTCCTGTGAGTATAATTCCCTGCCCGCCGAAACCGGCTATGATTACAGATTCATAAAGACCATTTGAACCGCTTTTTGTTTTCATTATTTTTTTATTTACCTTTTTGCTGCGGGCCCGCCTGCGAGCGAGTTGTCTTTCAGGCAGCCTAAAGGAAATTCCTTTATCATTTCCTTTTCCAGCCATTTAACTGCGTCGGGCGGTTTCATATGCCAGTATGTCGGGCAGGGACTGAGCAATTCGACAAGTCCGAGCCCTGCGGCGCCGTCAATCTGGAGCTGAAATGCGTGTTTTACCGCCTTTTTGGCTTTTATAATCGCAGCGGGACTGCTCAATGCGCATCGCTCAACGTAAGACGTGCCAGGCAGCATAGCCAGCAATTCCGATACCTGCAGCGGGTAGCCCTGGCCGGCTGCGTTTCTTCCGCTGCGAGTAGTTTCCGTCACCTGGCCGATAAGTGTCGTCGGCGCCATCTGACCGCCCGTCATTCCGAAGACGGCATTGTTGATAAAAATTACCGTTATTTTTTCCCCCCCNNATGGCCGCCAGGTCGCCGTCGCCCTGATAAGAGAAAATAATCTTGTCCGGGTTGCATCTTTTCATTCCCGTGGCGACAGCCGGGGCTCTGCCGTGCGCAACCTCGACCATATCGACATCCAGATAATCATACGCCAGCACCGCACAGCCAACGGGTGCTATGCCGATGGTCTTTCCGCGTATGCCCAGCTCGTCTATTACTTCGGCTACGATTCGATGAGCGATGCCGTGGCCGCACCCGGGACAATAATGCGTCACCACGTCCTTTAACACAGCCGTTCTCTCAAATACCGTTTTCATATTTTCACCCGCCGAAGGCGGTTCCGCAATTTTTACTTTTCAACTTTTTCTTTGAATGTTAATTGCCTGATTTGCTCGAAAACATCCTCAACGGTCGGTATTCCGCCTGCGGGTCTGCCGTAAAACAGCACGGGCGATTTTGCCGCCACCGCTAATCTGACGTCCTCGACCATTTGGCCGCAGCTTAACTCGAAGGTAAGAAAAATCCGGAAATTTTCCGCTGCCTTGTTTATTACTTCCGATGGGAAAGGCCACAGTGTGACGGGTCTTATCAGGCCGGCCTTTATTCCGTTTTCTCTGGCCATATCTACCGCGGCCCGGCTGATTCGCGCCGCAATACCGTAAGCGACCAGAATTATATCCGCATCATCTACCTTATACTGCTCGCAGATGACCTCATTTTTCTCGATATGCCTGTATTTTTTCTGCAGTTGATAATTCAAATTTTCAAGCGCGCCGTTTCCTAACAACAGCGACCTTACGATTCGTTGCCCTCTATTTTCTGCGCCGGTAAGAGCCCAGTCTTTGGGCGGCAATTTTCTTCCCGATTTTTTTTCGAGTATCACCGGCTCCATCATTTGCCCGGTAAGGCCGTCTATCAGCAGCATTACAGTCATCCGGTACTGGTCAGCTAAATCAAACGCCAGCGGCATACAATCGACAAGTTCCTGTAGTGTCGCGGGCCCAAGCGCGATGTTTCGATAATCGCCGTGTCCGCCGCCCTTGGTCGCCTGAAAATAATCGCTCTGCGACGGGGCGATATTTCCCAATCCGGGTCCTCCGCGCATCACGTTGACGACCACCGCAGGAAGCTGCGCACCCGCCATATAGCTGATGCCTTCCTGCATAAGACTTATGCCGGGGCTTGACGAGCTTGTCATCGCGCGTTTGCCGGTTGCCGATGCTCCGAACACCATATTTATCGCCGCCAGTTCGCTTTCGCACTGGATAAAAACACGGCCCTCTTCAGCCATCCTCTGCGACATATAGGCTGTCACTTCGTTTTGCGGGGTGATTGGGTATCCGAAATAGGCATCGAGGCCGGCCAGAACCGCTGCCTCCGCCATCGCCTCGTTGCCCGACATTAAAACTCTTTTTGGTTTGACTTCGCTCACTGCTTACTTATCCTTTTGCTGTTTTTGCTTTCCTGCGCCTTCGTGCTTTTGCTGTTTTCCTTATCATCCCGATAAACGATTATCGCCGCATCAGGACAAATTAGCGCACAGGCAGCACAGCCGGTGCAGTTATTATTGCTTGTCTCCGCGGGAAGGTAACCGCTTTTGTTGGCTTTCTTCGATATGCCGATAGAGGCCTTCGGGCAGACTGCTACACACAAGCCGCAGCCTTTGCATCGCTCGAAATCAATTGTTATTCTGCCAGCCATAATTTTTTTTATCCGCATAAGGCGGACTGATTTATTATATCAAACGCTGTTGTGCTGTAAAGAAAATTGGGAAAAACGTCTTTGCGACCAGGCAGTTTTAATCGCTCATAAGGTCGGCATGCTTTTTACCGGAAGAAAATTTGACCAGCTCGAACCAAAGTATGCTAAGCACGCCGGCACAAAGGCAGATAATCAAATCACTAAGGTGCAGCATCTCGAAGTGGAATAATTTTCGCAGCAGCGGCACATAAATAACCAGCCCCAGGAAAACAACTGCGCCGCCAATCACCCAGACAAAGGCCCTGTTGAATACCGTAAGCGAAGCAACGATGCTCCTCGACCAGGAACGGTTGGTCAAAATCAGGCAGAGGTTCGATATGACCAGCGTGGCGAACGCAAGTGTCCTTGCCCCGTTTGGAGTTTGTCCTTTTTTCAGGGCTATCTGGAAGACGGCTATTACAACCAGAAGAGAGAATATGCCCTGCAAAAAGCTTAAGAATAAAAGCTTTCTGCTGAAAAGCGTTTTTTTCGGGTCTCGCGGGGGTCTATCCATAATATTCGCTTCTTCGCGTTCGGTCTCGAATACTACCGAGCAGGCGGGGTCGATTATCAGCTCCAGAAAAACGACGTGAACAGGATACAGAATGAACGGCCAGTCAAAAACAACCGGCAGCAGCGAAGCGCCTGCTATCGGAACATGGACGCTGATAATGTAAGCGGTGGCCTTTTTGAGGTTGTCAAAAATCCGCCTGCCCATCCTGACGGCGGAAACCAGCGATGAAAAATTATCGTTAAGCAGCACCAGGTCCGCGGATTCTCTTGCTACGTCTGTGCCGCGTTCACCCATTGCCACGCCGATATGCGCCGATTTAAGGGCAGGTGCGTCATTGACGCCGTCGCCGGTCATTGCCACGATCTGGCCGTCGGCCTTGAGGGCATTGACGATGTGCAGTTTTTGTTCCGGCAGCACCCTCGAAAAAACATTTGTCGAACGCAGTCGTTTCGCAAGCTCTTCTGCCGTTGCTTTTTCAAGCTCCGCACCTGTGATAAAATTATCCGGGTTTTTTAATCCGATTTGTCTGGCTATATTGCAGGCGGTAGCAGGGTAATCACCCGTAATCATCACTACGCGAATGCCGGCATCGTAGCATTCGGCAATCGCCGCCGGCACCGTTTCTCGTATCGGGTCTGCCAGGCCAATCAGGCCGATAAAATGAAAATCAAAATCATGCTGCGATGACGGCAGATGCTGCCCCTCGAAAAAAGCCTTTGCTACGCCGAGGACTCGCAACCCCTCGCCGGCCATTAAGTTGACATTCTCGCAGAGGATATTTTTTTCATCGTCACTCAAATGACAAAGGTCGGCAATCGCCTCCGGCGCGCCTTTTGCGGAAACTATAAAACCGGCTTTGTCCGGCGTTTCCCAGACATGAGAAAGAGCCATCACCTCTCGCGAAAGCGGGTATTCCTCAACCAAAGGCCAGTTGTGAAGATGCTCAGTATTATAAAGCGTCTTCGCACCAAGCTCACGAAAGGCCTTTTCCATCGGGTCGAACGGGTCTTTTTTGCTGGCGAGAATTGCGTATTCGACTATTTCGTGGAACTTTTCCGGCAGTTCAAAATCCTTATCGCCCGGCATATCGAGAAATTCATTTTCGGTGAAGATTTTTTTTACGGACATCCTGTTCTGGGTAAGTGTGCCGGTCTTGTCAATGCATAAAACGGTGGTGGCGCCGAGTATTTCGACCGCGGCAGCCTTTCGCGTGAGGACGCCGTTGCGGGAGATTCGCCACGCGCCGAGGGCGAGAAAGATTGTAAGCACAACCGGAAATTCTTCCGGCAGTATTGCCATCGCAAGCGTAATCCCGGATAGCACCCCATCGAGCCAGGGGCCTCTCGTGAGGCCATAGATGATTATTGTCATAAAACAAAGAACTACTGCGACGATAAAGAAGGTCCTGACGACCTTGCCGGTTTCTTTCTGCAGAAGTGTCGGCTCTTCTTTTATCTCGTGCAGGACTTTTCCGATTTTGCCGACTTCCGTATCGGCGCCCGTTTCGATTACTTCCGCGATTGCCTGGCCCTGAACAATCAGGCTGGCCGAATAGAGGAAAGGCAGGTCGTCGCCGCCGGGCCTGCGGGATTTTATGTCGATATTGTCTGAGTGGCTTTTTCTTACAGGCGCCGATTCGCCCGTAAGCAGCGATTCATCCGCTGATATATTCAATCCCCAAAGCACAACCGCATCCGCGGGAACGCGGTCGCCTTCCCTTAATACTATTATATCGCCTCTAACTACTTCTCTGCCTGCGATTCTCTTATGCACCCCATCGCGAATCACGAGCGCACGCGGGCTCGACAGGTCTCTTAAAGCCTCTATCGCACGCTCCGTTTTTCCTTCCTGGTAAATCGTGATTCCCATAACCACAAAGACGAACCCGAGGAGCATCATCGCCTCGCCGACGTCGCCGATAATCAGATAAACGACGCCGCATGCAACCAGCAGCAGGAACATCGGTTCTTTGAAGACGTCGAAGATAATGTTAAATATGTTGCGTTTCTTCGAACTGGGCAATTCGTTAAAACCGTCGCGCTTCAGACGCTCTTTTACCTCTCCTTCGGAAAGGCCTTTTAATGACTGGATGTCTTTTTCGGATAAAATCATTTGGCTTTCGACAATATGTTATGAAATTTTTTCTCTTGACTGAACGGCCGGTAAATCCGCTTATCCCTTATACAGCATATATTCAAATTGCTTTGAAGCAGACAGTCTACCACTTTATATTCATAAAAGCAACCGGCCAAAAATCCTCTTTGTGAAATCGCCGGCTTTCTCTAACGGGCTTTACACAAGGGGCTTTACCTGTTATCATACGCTAAAGAAGGTAATGTGAACCAAATTTATGAACGAAGAGAAAAGAGAAGATTATCGGCTTACTGTATGTACGGTTAACTGGTATTCAGCGGAGTTTATAGAAGAGCTTTTCCTGAACTTAAATCAAAAGGCTGCCGCGCCTCTTAAAATCAAATACACAGTTATCGACAATACAAACGGCCGGGACAAAGAGCTTCAGCGAATTGAGCGTTTGAAGCTGCCGGTAAGGATAATCCCCTGCGATACAAAAGAAATGAAAGGCTCTTATGCCCACGGCATAGCGCTTAATCTGGCTTTAAGCGTCATCGATACCGAATACGGCCTGATTGTTGACCCCGACGTGCACGTCTTCATAAACGGCTGGGAGAATTTCTGCATCGAAAAAATCAATTCCGAGCACTGTTTATCAGTAGGGACGGCTTATCCCCCCTGGCAGCTCGGGATGTATCACAATTTTCCTACCCCGGTATTCTGTTTTTTCAAAACTGCCGATTACAGGAATATGAACGCGGACTGGACCGCATATTCGAGCATCCAGCTGGTTAACTATTATAATTTTTTCAGACGTCAGATACTTCGCTGCTGCCTTTTTATAACCAGGAAAAAATATCAGCGGCACAGGATAATCCGGCGGATTTGGCCGAGACTCGAAAAAATCGTCGGCGTATGCAGTCCAGATACCGGAAATCGAATAGCACGCAAAGCAAAGAAAGAAAAAATACAGGCTTGTCTCTTTAGGGCGGTGCTGCCTGATGAGCTGGAGGCTGGCCAAAGTGAGACGTTAAAAAACATCGCCGCAGATTTTGAACTTTACTGTCGGCAGGGCAGAGTGATACTTACGCACAGATACGGCACCGGCTCGTGGGTATTCCGGACCGACAGGGGTGATGATAAAAATTACTGGCGGGAACTTATACAAATATTTGAGAAGCAGCAGAAAAATCTATGCTGAACAAATCGCTAAATTTTAAGACAGTGCTTCGAAGAATAACATCAACACAGCTTCGCATCAATATGCTCTCCGGGGTTGTGACGGCGGTTATCAATACTGTCGCGTTGTTCGTTGCGGTTAGAATTTACCTGCATTTTCTCGGATGGGAGACCTACGGCGTCTGGGCTATTCTGGCAACTGTTCTTACTTTTGTCCAATTGGGCGATATCGGGATTAGCCAGTCGGTTATAAAACTTGTTGCAGAAGGATATGGCAGGAGGGATATTGAAGATGTCCAGCGATATGTCACAACGGCACTGACTATGCTGTGCACCAGCGGGATAGTTTTACTGGCAATAGTATTAATTTTGAGAAACACCATCGTTGCCGCATTCAAATTAAATTATGAAGATGCGAAGTTGGTTTCCTCGCTCTTGCCTTATATCAGCATCCTGAGCGTATATGTCTTAATAGTCCAGTCTTTTAATTCGATACTTTCGGGTATCGGACGTATGGATATAGTGAACTATATACAGTCCATTGGTCGCGTGTTGTCTGTAATTGCTGCTACAATATTATTGTGCAGCGGTCTTGGCGTTGCAAGCCTGATAATCGCAAACGCAGTTTCATATCTGTTTATTCACATTGCAAGCTTTATTTGCATCCGGCGAATTGTGAAAATCCATTTTTTACGGATGAGAAATCTGGATATGCAGAGGGCTAAACGCATCTTGAGTTTTGGCGGGACGGTATTCAGCGGCTCAATTCTGAGTATGTTTTTGGGGCCGTTTAACAAGATGATGCTGTCGCGATATGCGGGAGTTTCCACGGTAGGTGTTTATGAACTGGCGTTCACTGCAAGTATGGCGGTAAGAGGCTTGATTGAGACCGGCCTAAGACCTTTGATGCCGGCTGTAAGCGGCCTTAGCGCAGGTATGACGGACGGGATAAAAAATAAAATATCGCAAATTAATATACGTCTTTTAAAACTTATTTGTATTTTCGGCGGCTCTTTGTATTGTGTATTGGCGGTATTCGCACCGTTTCTTTTGAAGTTATTGCTGCGGGACAGATTTACTGAGGCCTTGCCGGGAGCCTTTCGAATTATGCTGTTTGCGTCGTTTTTAACTTTGCTCGGTGTTCCTGCCTACTATATCATAATGGGACTCGGCAAGCTTCGTGTTTTTATAACGGCTACGGTTATCAGTACTATCGGCAATTTCGTTTTAGTAATTGCCTACTATTGTCTTATGGGACACATTTCAGTATATAGTGTCGGAATTTGCATGGTTATCTGTTTTGCCGCTTCAACGGCTTATCTTATATATGAAGTTCGCCATTAGAAAGGATAGAATGAAAAAACAAAAAGATTTTAAAAATACAGCCAGCAGGGGAAAATTGCTGTTTCCGCTCGTTGACTCAAGCTACGATAACAAGGAAATTCTAAATTGTATTAGTATCTTACTTAGCGGTCAGCTTACGATGGGACCTCGGGTAAAAGAGTTTGAATCCGAATTTTCGAAGTTTGTTGGTGCGCCATATTCTATTATGGTGAATTCAGGTTCTTCGGCTAATCTGCTCGCTTTTTCGGCAATTACAAATCCAGCGAGGCCAAGGCACATAACCCCGGGAAGCAAGGTTGCGGTGCCGGCGGTCTGCTGGTCAACATCTCTGTGGCCGATTGTCCAAACAGGTTTAGTTCCGGTTTTAGTCGATGTTGACCCACAGACTCTCAACTTGTCAATAAGCTCACTCAAGGCGAGTCTTAAAAAGCATGACATCAAGGCGGTTATGATGGTGCATGTTTTGGGGAATTCCACGGAAATGGGGGAGCTGCTTGCTCTGGTAAAGGAGAACGACCTTATACTCATAGAGGATACATGCGAATCTCTCGGCTCCAAATACCGCGGCAGGTATCTTGGTGGTTATGGCGACTTCGGGACATTCAGCTTCTATTTTTCTCACCACATGACCACGATTGAAGGCGGGATGGTTGCAGCAAAGAATGAAGAGGATTACGACCTCCTGAAATGTCTTCGCACACACGGATGGAGCAGGGAGCAGAGCAATAAAGAAGAATTAGAATCCAAACATAAGGACATCGACCCGCGTTTTCTTTTTATCAATATGGGCTACAATCTTCGCCCTATGGAAATTCAGGCGGCTTTTGGCCTGGAACAAATTAAGCGTCTTGAAATGATGAATTTCTATCGCTGTGAAAATGTGAAAAAATTAAAAAGAGCGTTCCAAAGCCATTCGCTCTGGAAAGGCCAGCTTCATTTTCCGCTCCCGACGACCGACCTCGACCCAAGCTGGTTTGGTTTTCCATTTCTGATTAATCAAGAGCTAAAAGAAGGTCGCGAGAAATTCACAAAAGATTTAATGAAACGCGGGATAGATACCCGCCCGATAATTTCGGGTAATATGGCCTTGCAGCCTGCCGTGAAGTTTTTTAATGTGGATTTGAGTATGGGGCCTTTTGAAGGAGCACAACAAATTCATGAAAAAGGTTTCTTTGTCGGCTGCCATTCAAAACCTTTAGATGATGAAAGGATTCATCATTTGGTCACAATTATACTCGAAACTGTTATTGAGAATACAAGATGAAACGTTCGCAGATTTTCGAACAACCAGATTTTATTCCTGTTTTTGAAGATTACAGCCATTTTCTTGGAAAATGTATTGGCATAACAGGTCAAATGGGTATCCTTGGTGGAATCCTGAGCGAGCGATTGACAAGTAATAAGGTCAATGTCGAAGGCTATCCCGGCGATATAATCGACACAGCAAGTCTCGAAGGCTGGTTCAAAAAATATCATTTCGACTATTTTTTTCATTTTGCCGCTATTGTGTCGGTTAGCGAGGTTATGGCCAATCCGCTCAAGGCTTATGACGTAAATGTAATCGGTTCTTACAACATTTGTAAACAGATTATAGAAACTCAACCGTCTTGCCGGCTTTTCCTAGCTTCTACAAGCCACGTATATAAAGGCAAACTTGTTTTGGAAGAATCGGCTTCAACGGCAGTCTCTGAAGAGCAGCCAGATACATTTTACGGTGTAAGTAAGCTGGCGGCTGAGCGAATCTCCAAACCAATTTTGGACCAGTATGAGATTGATTATTGCATTGGCAGAATTTTCAGCTTTTCAAGTAAGAACCAGAAGGAACCATATCTTGTTCCTACTCTTTACAGGAAACTAAAGGAAACACCAGATGGCGGCATGCTTGAAATTATAAATCCTGATTCAGTGCGAGACATAATGGATGCCGATACTGTTATTGATTGTGTCCTTCATCTGGCACAAAGCGGGTTTAAGGGAACACTTGATATAGGCTGTGGTTATGGAATAAGCATAAAAGATATTGCATACCGCATCTGCAAACTACTTGGCAAAAAAATCCACATTAGTGGAGTAAATAAAGGGGAGCCTAATTCTTTGGTTGCCAATGTTGAGACCTTAAAACAAGTTCTGTCGGAAGGTATGCACTTATGAAGACAGCATCTATTATCATACCAACATTTAATCGCGCTCATTTAGTAGTACGTGCAATTGAAAGCGCCATAAACCAAACCTATCCCTGCGAGATAGTATTATGTGACCATGGAAGTAAAGATAATACGCCGGATGTCGCTGCACAGTATGAAGGTAAAATACGATATATCCGCAGGGAAGAAGACAGGGGTCCTATAGTTGCTTGGCGGGATGGGATTGAACAGGCAAAAGGCGAGATTGTGCATATCAACTATGATGATGACTGGATGAAGCCGGAATTTATGGAAAAAACAATTGCAAAGCTCGATGATGACGTAGGTTTTGTATATACAAATGTCATTATGTACCACGAGGACGGAAGCGAGGTTTTTAAGGGCTGCCTTACACATCCACCGGATGTTGGTCGTATAGAAGATATAGTAAAGTATTTGTTACAAACTCAAAATCCTTTAACAATTAGTCCGGGTTGTGCAATATTCAGGAGAAAAGATGCTTTGAAGAATTTATTATTACAAATCCCTAATGCCAAAGGTATATATGGAAAAAATTCAGGAGTTGGAGAGGACCTTTTGCTTTTTCTGCTGACTTCGTTTGATTACCCCAAATACGCTTACATTCCGGAACCGTTAGCCTGTTTTCTATCTCATCCCGGCAGTATTACAGTTGATGCTATTCTTTCGGGAAAATTGCGGGACATTGCAGACTCGTATGCAAACGCAAAATCATACTATTTTAGTCTTCCCGGAAGTATTCCTCCGCCGACAAAGCTGCAAAAATTATTTTTTACTATTAAGTGGGACTACCGCTCTGGCACTCTCGTCCAAAACACCTTGCGTTTCATTATGAAAAAACTTCGCAACATGAGGCAACGTTTAGTAAACGCGGGCAATAAATAGTGAAACTATATAATCCTTGCCGAAAAACGGAACATCGTATAAGACGAGAAGTAATAAAGAAGACTATTAGGGATGAAAGCTGTGAAACGAATCATACAAAAGGCCTTAAATCATTTTGGTCTCGAAATCAAAAGGAGAGACCCTTGGCCAATATATGGCTGGCTTGGCAAAGAAGAAATAAAAACGGTTCTCGATATCGGCGCCAACACGGGGCAGTTTGCCTTGCGAATTCACAAGATATTGCCCGATGTACAGATTTATTCATTTGAACCTCTATCAGATTGTTTTGAAGAATTAAAACGAAATATGAGAGACATACCAAAATTTCAGGGCTTTAATTATGCCCTCGGAAATGGGACCGGAAAGCACGTAATATATCGCAACGACTTTTCTGATAGTTCATCACTGCTGCCGATGGAACAATTGCACAAAGATGCCTTTCCATATACTGGAAATGCCAAGGAGGAGACTATTGAAATTCGACGGCTTGATGACATCGCAAGCTCTCTGGAATTGACTGAAACAATACTTATCAAGATTGACGTTCAGGGTTTTGAAGATAGAGTGATTCAGGGCGGTCAGGAAACCATAAGGCGTGCGAAAATATTGATTGTGGAAATGAGCTTTGAACCTCTATACCGCAGTCAATTGTTGTTTGACGGCATTTATTCAATGCTCAAGGCACAAGGATTTGTCTTCAAAGGGTATGAGGAGTCTTTACGCAATCCCAAAGATGGCCATATATTACAATGCGACGGTATATTTGCACGTGAAAGTAATTTAGACGGTTGAAAAATGGAAATTGTCTGTCTTAATTCGAAATATTCAACAACGCGTTCACTGATTAAATGTGACAAGAGCAATCAGGTGCCCTCTATTCCAAACAGGGTCGATGGCGGCTTGCGAAAAGCTCATCTTTGGAAAGCCGCAAGCGATTCAAATCCGCTGGTAACTATCATAACAGTCACCTTTAATGGCGCCCATTTTTTGGAGCAGACTATCAGAAGCGTTCTTGAACTTGCGTATTCCAACATCGAATATATTATCATTGACGGCGGCTCAAAAGACGGCACTTTAGATATACTCCGAAAATATAATGAACAAATTGATTACTGGGTAAGCGAGCCAGATGAAGGAATTTACGATGCGATGAATAAAGGCTGGTCTTTAGCAAATGAGAAGGCATTTATTTTGTATTTGGGCGCCGGTGATACAATCATCTCTCTGCCAGATAATATGTCTGCATATAAAAGTAACCAGATAATCTACGGGAAGGTAATGCTGGGAGCAGGCAAAACGTTCGAGTCAAAAGCCGATTTTAGATTGCGCCTCACTAATACGCTACACCATCAGGCGCTACTGATAAACAAGTTGATTCATCCGGGGCCGCCTTTCGACAGGAAGTTTAAGGTATATGCAGATTTTGATTTTAGCCAGCGTTTATATAAAAAAGGATTCAAGTTTGTTAAGTCTGAAAACTTTCTGTCATCTGCTTTGCCTGCCGGTGCGAGTAAAACACACTACAGAAGCGAAATGGCCGCTGTAATCAGAAAAAATTACGGCCCCTTTTATGCCGCCCTTTTTAAACTCAATGGAATAAGAAAAAGGCAAACAGATTAATATTCTCGTTCTTTTCAAAAAAAAGTTGGCTTTTGTATGATTGATATACTGCTGGCAACATATAACGGTGAAAAATATCTGGCTGAACAGATTGATTCTATACTTCTGCAGACCTGCAAAGACTGGAAACTTATCATCCGCGACGACGGTTCAGGCGATAATACGGTTGGCATAATAAACGATTATTTATCACGATGTCCTGAAAGAATCGAACTTATAAAAGACGACCTCGGCAATATCGGCCCGGCACAGAATTTCAGCAGGCTGCTGGAAAACTCAAAATCCGAATATATTATGTTCTGCGACCAGGACGATGTGTGGCTGCCTGAAAAAATAGAATTGACCTTGAACAAAATGAAAGAGGCAGAAAATTTATGCCACGATACGCCGCTTCTTATTCACACAGACCTTACAATTGTTGATGCCGACCTGATGGAAATTGCAGATTCCCTCTGGGCATACTGCAAAATCAACCCTGATACTGGAAGAGATTTATCCAAAATCATTTATCGAAACATTGCAACCGGATGCACCATTATGATGAACCGTCATGCAAAACGGCTTATAAGCCCCATTCCCGAATATGCCGGCCTGCACGACTGGTGGGCAGCGATGAACGTTTCAAAATACGGCAAAATCTTCAATATACCGAGGGCGACTGTTCTCTATCGGCAGCATTCGCAGCAGGTAATCGGTGCAAAAAAGGAGTCGATGACGCCTGCAGTATTTATTCGGAAACTTAAAAGATTTATCAGAAATTACTCCAATGACTATAAAACAATCAAGCAGATTTATCCATCGGCAAATCTGATGACCTTTTTTATAAGCTGCTTTCGCAATTCAATCCGCCGAAGACTATAGAAAATTTTACTTTTCCTCTTGATTTTTTATGGTATTAGGGTATAATTTTTGCTGAATTCGGAGGATGATTTTCGGTAAAAAAGGCCGAGGAAAGAATATCAAAAGTAAAAAATTGGAAGAAGACTACTATGAACAAGCCAAACAAAATTATTTTTATCTTGATTCTATTTGTTGTCTTAATTCTGTGCCAGCCGCTATATGCCATTGATGACAGCAACCTCGTGGCCCATTGGACATTTGATGAAGGCGCTGGAGCTACTACCTATGATTCGGCAGGTAGTAATAATGGAGCACTTAAAGGTAGTACGAGCTGGGTTGCCGGCAGGATAGGTGATTATGCTCTTTATTTTAATAACCAGCAATATGACTATGTCCAAGGCGCAAATTCTCCTTTTGATTTTGTAAATACCACATTTACTGCCTGTTGCTGGTTCAAGACGACCTCTCAGCTTTACGTTTTATCAGAAGGTTCATATCTGCATGGCGGTTGGAGTATAGATACTCAAGGAGGCAAAATACATATACAGATGAAAGAGGGGAGCTATAATGCTTATGATGCCTATTATGGGTGGAGTCAGAGCGGTGGATATAGCGACGGGGAATGGCATTTTGTTGCAGCCGTTATGACAACAAGTACCACAAACACTAACGGTAACAAGGCAAAAGTATATGTTGATGGTTCGCCTATTATTTTAGATGATCATAATCGTTACCCTTACTCGCCTACTGCAGATCTATGGCGTATAGGTAGTTTGCAGATAGGTCATCTGCCCCTTAGTTTTCAGGGTAGCGTTGATGATATCCGAATTTACAACTGTGCATTAACCGATAAAGAAGTCTTGCATTTGTATAATGAGAGTATAGAGCTGCCGGTAGCGGTTGATATAAGACCGGCAAGTTGTCCTAATCCGCTTAATTTAAAGAGCAGAGGGCTGATACCTGTTGCCATTTTGGGTTCACAATATCTCGATGTAAATTCCATTGATATTGCATCAATCCGCCTTGCTGGCGCAGCACCTGTCCGCAGCAATTTTGAGGATGTGGCAACACCTACTGCGGATGTAAATGACTGCCATTGCACCACAGCAGGACCTGATGGCTATAGAGACCTTGTCCTAAAATTCAAAACACAGGATATAGCAAGGCAGCTTATAAAAGACGTCGGTGAAATTGAGAAAAATGCTGTGATTGAACTGACGCTTACCGGCTTTTTAACCACCGGAAGGCCTATAAAAGGCACAGATTGTATCCGTATCGTAGGGAATATACCACAAGAGTTAAAGGCAACCAAGGCTGATATAAATGGAGACGGCATTATTGACTTTATTGATATATCCAAGATTGCTGAATTCTGGCTCGAAACTGCTGATGTCGAATAATTTCGCCGATAAAGGCATACTATAAAAACCGTTTTTGTCAACATCATCAAAACCTTTTTGTGGGATACGTAGGTTGACTGCCTCAATCCTATTTCATTGATGGAGCAAACAATTACTGGAAAAGCAGTCATTTCCTCTTATAATTGCCTACCAGTTTGAATTATCGGTCTGGAAATTTGGGAAGGATTTTGTTCAGAAAGGTCTTTAAGGCTCCTTAGGTTCGGTTTTTTATGAAAATGACCCGGTGGCTGAAAAATCTGCTTGGTGCTGTGGTAATTATCCTGCTGCTGTGGTATCTGGCGCGGCACTGGGACAGCCTGCGGGGTTTTGTTCACCTCAGTCCGGCGACAATTGTTTATTTGTATCTTGTCTCGACCGTCGGCGGCGTTGTCGGCTCCTATACGATTCAGCATCTTTTGGCGTCCTTCGGCATCAAACCGAAATTCTGGGAAATGTTCAATCTCAATAACACAACGACGCTGCTCAATTATCTGCCCGCCAAATTCGGCACAATCTACCGCGCCAATTATCTAAAACGCCACTACGGACTTATCTACGCTCACTTCGGCGTTATCTTTCTTTACCTCGTATTGCTGATGACAATGGCGGCGTCGCTAATCGGCCTGATTGTTTTGATTACCGTATATGGCCTTTCCAAAAGTGAAACGCTCCTGCTCGCAATGATTTTTGCTGTGACGCTGGTTTTGTTTGCGTTCATTTCCTTTATGCCTTTGCCGAAGCGTTTCCTCGCTGCAGACGGACGCAGCGGCAAATTCTCATCGGCGCTGCGCAACTTTGCCGTAGGACGGGCGCAAATGACCGCCAACAAACCAGCTCTTTTTGTCAATATGCTCCTGACGGCAGGCTGTTTTCTAATCTCCTCTGTCCGGCTCGGCATCATTTATCACAGTATGGGGCAAAACGTTCACCCCGCAGGCTACCTTGTCCTCGGCGCGGTTGCTTACGTGACAATGTTTATCGGGATTACGCCCGGTTCACTCGGCCCGAGGGAGCTGGCAGGCGCATTTGGTTCCGTCGCACTCGGGGTCGATTTTAATGTCGGCCTGCTCGCTTTCGCCATCGACCGGGCGGTAGCTATGGTCTGGTGTTTTACCATTGGACTGGTCTCTGCCGTTTATATGTGGTACAAATCTCCACAGGATTTCAAGACCGCTGTGCCGCCTGCGCAGAACCCCGAATGAATCGGGATAACGGCTTTTTTGCAAAAGCGAATTTTCTTGCTTTAAAGTTGTTTTGTGTTAAAATTAAATAGTCATTAAAATCGATTTTTTACAGGATTTTGGAGATGATAATATGAAACGAAATGCTTTATTTGCAGTGTTGGTTGCGGCTTGTTTCGCGGTTTCTGCCCAGTCAGATACCGGTAGTAAAAAAACAGTCCTGCAGCCGGCTGCCGGTCCAAATACACCGGCAAAAGAAATCACAGCCAATGCCGGCGTCCCTGTTATTGCCTTTGAAAACACTATCTATGATTTCAATGCTATCGACCCGAAAGCTGAAGTCTTCTGTGAGTTCAAGTTCACCAACAAAGGCACAGGCCTGCTTGTTATCAAAGATGTCCAGTCAACCTGCGGCTGCACTGTTCCAAACCTCGACAAGAAAGAATATGCACCGTCAGAGAGCGGCGCTATCAAGGTAAAATATACTGCGGGTGCATATCTGGGACGTGTCACAAAACAGGTTTTTGTCAACAGTAATGATGCGAAAGAGCCGAGGTTGGCTTTGACGATAAAGGCCAATGTTGTCAAAAAGGTAGAGATTAAGCCCGACCCGATTTTGCTTTCTCTTAAGAAGCCCAATGCCGGCTGTCCGGATATTACCGTAAGCAGCCTCGACGGCAAGGTCTTTGCTGTAACAGGTGTTCGGTCGAGCCCTGTGGGCTGTATGAGTATCGTTTTTGACCCGAACGTCCGGGCGGATAAGTTTGTCTTTTCGCCCAAAGTTGATTTGCAAAAGCTTGGCAAAGCTTCGCGAGGTACTATCCATATAGCGCTTAATCATCCGGAGTACAAGGAGGTTACAGCGCTCTTTGATTCGCCGAGCCTGTATAGAACGACCTCGCCATCTCTGCTGCTGCTCAATACAGAACCGGGTAAGACCGTTACAAGGGATAAAATCTGGGTGCTCAGCAACTATAATGAGGACTTCGAGATTGAATCAACAAGCTCCCAGGCTAACTATATAAAGGCTTCAAGCGTTGAAAAGGTGAGTCCCGGCCGATATTCCTTAACCCTGCAGATTACACCGCCGCCGCTGCCTTCCGACTCCTCGAAACCGGCAAATTCATTTATCGATACCTTTGTGATAAAAATAAAAGGCGGTGAGCAGGTCGAAATCTCCTGCCGGGGCTATTACACAAAGCCGAAGGCCGCTACCGCCCAGAAATAATTAAGCCGCTATATGTGGCAGATAAATCCCGCAACCTGTGATTTAGATGCAGATAAGCTGATTGCGCATTCACTGTGAATATTCGGCTCTTACCTCGGCAAAACGAATCTCGCCTGTTTTAAACGAACTGCGAGAGTTCAATTTTCCTGAGATTAAAACCTTTGGTTAATTTATTTAGGTTCACAAGCTGGATTATCCGGCGTGGACTCGCAATCAATTAACCAGTTTTTAGCCAAAGCCGCAATGTCCCTGAAATTAACAATGCCGTCGCCGGCTGTCGGCGCTATATCTGCAATCGCCCCGTTTCCCAGCCAATTCTCAACCATAATAACCAAATCGCCGGCATCGACTCTGCAATCACCGTTCAAATCGCCGACCATCGCATAATCGCAATACGATTTTAAGGCAAGGCTGGACCCGCTGCCCGCATCAATGGCTACATAATAGTTTCCTGCGGGAGCAGTTTGATTCGCCACAGGCGAACCCCATGCGATAATTGTGCCATCCAATTTTAAGGCAAGACTGAAATAGTCGCCGGCGGCAATGGCCTTAAAGCTGTTGCCGGCAGGGGCGGTGGCCTGACCATTATTGTTCCTGCCCCAGCAGACGACAGAGCCGTCAGATTTCAAAGCGACATTGTGATATGCCCCCGCAGCAACTGCAATGTAATCATTTCCCGCAGGCGGGATTACCTGATTATAATCATTATTGCCCCAGCAGTAGATAGAACCGTCGGATTTTAAGGCAACATTGTGCGAGCCGTAAGCATCCGTAGAAATGGCGGTATAGTCATTTCCATCAGGAATTGTTGACTGCCCGGAAGTATTTCTGCCCCAGCAGAAAATGGAGCCGTCCGATTTCAATGCTATACTGTGATAACGGCCTGCCCCGATAGCTGTATAATCGTTTCCCGCAGGAATTGCTGCCTGGCCGTAATTGTTATATCCCCAGGTGGCAATGGAGTTGTCGGATTTCAGGGCAAGGCTGTGGTTTCCACCCCCAGCAATAGCGATATAATTATTGCCCGCCGGCACGGTCGCCTGACCGGTATTGTTATTGCCCCAGCCCAAAAGCGAGCCGTCTGTTTTAATGGCGAGACCGTGAGAATTGCCCGCGGCAACAGTCTTAAAGGCGTGTCCTATAGGAGGTTTTGCCTGACCGAAAGTATCCGCACCCCAGCCGATAAAAGTGCCATCTGTTTTTATTGCGATATTGTGGAAGAAGCCCGCAGCAATGGCGACATAGTTGTTTCCCGCGGGGGCTATTGACTGGCCATAATCATTCCCGCCCCAGCAGGCAATTGAGCCATTGCTTTTTAAGGCGACGCCGTTATATGACCCCGCGGCAATGGCGACAAAATTATTCCCATCTGGCGCTGTAGTTTTCTGACTGTGCTCATCTCTGCCCCAGGCGATAATTGTGCCATCCGTTTTTAAGGCGATATTGAAATAGTCGCCCGCGGCAATGGCTTTGAAATTGTTTCCATCCGGCGGTGTCGACTGTCCATAATCGTTATTGCCCCAGCAGGCGATTGTGCCGTCTGTTCTTAAGGCTATGCAGTGTGCGTAACCTGTAGCGACGGCCTTAAAGTCGTTTCCTGCAGGCGGTGTTAAAGGCGGGACAAGCAAACCGCCGCCCCAGCCGACTAATGAACCGTCCGATTTTAATGCGAGACAAAGCGAATGCCACGCCGCCACTGCGACATAATCGTTTCCGCCAGGTACCGTTGTCTGGCCGTAAGCATTGCTGCCCCACGCGGCAAGTGAGCCGTCTGTCTTTATGACGATACTGCAGCCGCCGCCCGCTGCGATTTTGGCGTAGTCGGTTCCTGCAGGGCACGTCACTTGGCCGGCCCCGTTAAAGCCCCACCCGATAACAGAACCGTCTTTTCTTAAAGCAAGGCTGTGAGAACCGCCTGCGGAGACAGCGGCAAAATTATTCGCATCCAATTGGCCGCTATCGAAAGAGGAATTACCCCAGCCTATAATTGTGTCTGCACTGGCGTTAATTGAAATAAACAGCATGAAAACCAAAAACGAAATGCAAAGCAGCTTTTTCATCTCCAAACCTCCTAATAAATTTTGCAGGGTCCACTAACCCTAAAATTTGCACTCGCCTGCTATTCTTAATGCTGTTTGCCTTAAAGTCAAGCAAAAAATTCCACAAAATTGGAATATTGAGAATATAACGTTTTTTTTGCTCCTGGCGGACGTTTTTCCTGCTGCAAGATTTTTACAAAAGGCTCTTGACGGGCAAAATTTTTAATTGATAATTAGGGCTGTGTCTAAAGGAAAAATGGAATTCGCAGATGGTTCGCTGCCCGCCAAATGGCGGATTGCAAAAACAGTATGCGATAATTGAAAGGAGGCCTGTATGGCAAGAGTAATTGTAACCGCTATTCTCGTAATAATGCTGAATTGTCTGGTTGGCTGCAGACCCGCCGATAGCGGGGCGTCGCAGCTTCTGGCGCCTGAGGTAAAGGCAGCGCAGGCGGTCAAGCCTTCCTCCGCGGGCGAAACCGACCTTGTCGAGAAGGTGGCA
This sequence comes from Phycisphaerales bacterium, assembly GCA_003141315.1. GTDB lineage: Bacteria > Planctomycetota > Phycisphaerae > Sedimentisphaerales > Anaerobacaceae > Fen-1359. The sequence continues at coordinate 4,017 of PLLP01000010.1, read as the reverse complement.
AGCAACCGCCAGGCTTATCGTAACGCTCTCAACACTCTTATCGCCTACTACGAAGAGAAAGGCGACACTATGAAGCTGCGATGGGCAAAAGATGAGCAGGTAAAACTCGATGGTCTGCCTCAATATAACTACATAATCGAGGCTACCGTCGCGCCGGAAAACCTGAAGCCGATAGAGGCCATCTCAGAAGCAGACTTTATGTTCAGAGAAGCGATACGGCTCGAAAAGGATGCCGGCGGTCTGCCGATTCTCAAAGATGAAAATAAACTTAGAAACGCTCTCGAACTTTATAACAAGCTGATAAAGAAATATCCGAAGAGCGACAAAATCGATGATGCCGCTTATCACGCAGCCGGCATATATGAGTATTTCAGGGATTATACGATTGCCGTTCTTTATTACAAACGGGCATTCCAGTGGGACTCGAAAACACCTTATCCCGCAAGATTCAAGGCAGCGGATATCCTCGACAGGCACCTCGACCGCAGAGATGAAGCTCTCGAACTTTATAAACAGGCCCGCGACACTGAGACGCTGAACTCCGACCAGAAAGAAGATGTGGAAATCAGGATTAGAGAGCTTTCAAAAGGTCAATAAAGGCAGGAAAATATTCTTTTTGTGGCACGGGCTTCCAGCCCGTGCTATAACACGGCCAAGATGGCCGTGCCACGATGTTTGAATTCGGGTCTGGCCGGTTGCCAGACCCGTTTTTCTTTCCGCGAAAGATTGTCCTCCGGTTTTGCTGAGGACAATCCTGAGCCTGTCGAAGGATTGCCGGACAATGCTATCGGAATTCGAGGAAAAATTAGCCAGTTTTTTAGAGCGGCAAAATCTTTTCAGGCCGGACGAAAAGGTTATCCTCGCTGTTTCCGGCGGCGCGGATTCGACAGCCCTTATGTTCGCACTTTCTGCTCTTAAGGAAAAGAAGGCATTATCCGTAAGTTTCATTTGCGTGCATATCAATCATCAGTTAAGAGGCATCGACAGCGAAACGGATGAGAAATTCGTAATCGAGCAGGCCGCCAGGTTGAATATGCAGGTCTTCACGAAAAGAATTGACGTCCTGAACTGTGCCAAAAAGGAAAAATTATCGATTGAGACCGCCGCTCGCAAATTAAGAATCAATTCGCTCATCGAAATCGCGAAAAAGAACGGCTGTCGTGCAATCGCTACTGCCCATCAGGCTGACGACAATACTGAAACGGTTATTCATCGCCTCCTGCGGGGGACGGGCTTTAGAGGCCTGGCCGGTATAAAACTGAAAAATACCTTCGATGGTATTATTTTTGTAAGACCTCTTCTTTGTTTTACCCGCACACAAATCACCGATTATTTGAATGAGCGGGGACTGAACTGGCGGACGGACGCCACAAATTTCGACTGCCGGTTTAAGAGAAATTTTATCCGCCATCGGCTCTTGCCTGAGCTTGCCGGCCAAAGCAGCAAACCCGTTGCAGAATATATTTCAAGGCTCTCGGAGGCTGCCCGCAAATTTCAGGATTTTGTCGATGATGCCGCCAGTACCGCAGACGTATTTCCTCAAATCGCGTCGCATTGTGAAACCTGCGTAATGCTGGATATCGACAAATTTGCACGCCTGCACCCCGCCATTAAAATGGAACTGATTTACAAGTCGCTTATGATTCTGGGTTGTCCTGAACGGAATTTAACGCAGGGGCATTACGAAAGGATTCTGCGATTGTCGCAAAGCGAGGCCGGCAACAAAAAAATCGACCTGCCGGGTTTCTTCACCGTGCGAAGAGAATATGCGAACCTGATTTTTGAAAGGCCGCTGCCGCCGCAACCAAAAACTGACGAATCATTTGAGAATATCGAAATTGCCATCCCATCGAAGATTCAAAAGGGCGGTTTTGTTATTGAAACTCAGCTTCTGGATTCTTACAGCCTGCATAAGGAAAATTTCAGGAAAGACAAATCTCCATATATCGAATGGTTCGACTTCGATAAGATTATCCAGCCCGTCATTATCCGCACAAGGAAAACCGGCGACAGGTTTCATCCTCTGGGTCTGCCTGCGGAAAAAAGGATTGGCAAATTCCTTACAGACCAGAAGATACCCGATAATTTAAGGCGGAAAATCCTGATTGTCAGCGACAGAGAAAAAATCTTATGGGTCTGGCCAATCCGCATAAGCGAACCGGCTAAAGTCACCGGCCAAACGAAGAAAATCCTTCAGCTGCGAATTACCGGCGACCAAACCGGCGCCGCAACGGAAGAATAAAATCAGGAGCTTTTGGATTCGGTTTTAACATCTTCGCTTTTCTGGTTTTCGGCTGCGGCGCTATCGGGGACCTCGACGCCTTCGAGCTTCAAATGCTCTTCATCCTGAACGTCAATCCGCACTAATTTTTTGCTCTTGAATTCGCCGCGGAGCATCGCCTCCGAAAGCGGGTCTTCGATGTAATGCTCGATTGCGCGGCGGAGAGGCCTTGCGCCAAATTCCGGATTGTAGCCTTTTTCGATAAGGAATTCCTTCGCCGCGTCCGCGAGTTCGAGCTTCAGGCCGTGTTCGGTCAGCCGTTTGAATACCTTGGCAAGCTCGTAATCGACTATCGTTCGCAGGTTTTCCTTTGAGAGCGGCTTGAAAACAATTATGTCGTCAACGCGGTTGAGGAACTCAGGCCTGAAGTGACGCTCGACCTCTTTGTGGAGCATGTCCCTCATCTTCTCATAGTTTGCTTCGGGGGTCTTTTTGCCGAAGCCAAACCCGCTGTTGTTCTTAATCAGCTCGGCGCCGATGTTGCTTGTCATAATGACGACAACGTTCTTGAAGTCGATGATTCTGCCGAAGCTGTCGGTCAGCCGACCCTCATCCATTATCTGTAGCAGGATGTTGTAAACGTCCGGATGCGCTTTTTCGATTTCATCGAGCAGCAGCACCGAGTACGGTCTGCGTCTGATTCTCTCGGTGAGTTGGCCGCCCTCTTCGTAGCCGACGTATCCCGGAGGTGCGCCCACGAGCCGGCTGACATTGTGCTTTTCCATAAACTCGCTCATATCCAGCCGGACAAGGGAGTTTCTGTCGCTGAACATAAATTCCGCCAGCGCCTGCGCCAGCAGCGTTTTACCCACGCCGCTGGGGCCTAAGAAGATAAAGCAGCCCATCGGGCGGTTGGGGTCTTTCATTCCGCTTCTGCTGCGACGAACCGCCTTGGCGATTGCGGCCACCGCGTCATCCTGCGAAACGACCTGCTTGTGTATCTCCGCCTCAAACTCGAGAAGTCGCTGCGTCTCTTTTTTCTCTAATCGCGTCAAAGGTATGCCCGTCATATTGCTTACGACCTCGGCGATTATTTCCGGGTCAACTATGCCCGTTGTCTCCTTGTTTTTATCGTACCAGTCCTTCTGCATTTGTGTCTTTTCGTTGAGCATTTGCTGGGCTTCGTCTCTCAGCGACGCCGCGCGTTCGTAGTCGGCGTTGCGGACCGCCTCGTCTTTTTCACGCTGGAGCTTCTCGATTTTCTGCTCAAGCTCCGCAAGATTCGGCGGGGGGGTCATATTTTTCAGCCGGACCCTCGCGCCCGCCTCATCGACAACGTCAATCGCCTTATCGGGCAGACATCTGCCGGTGATATACCGCGTCGATAGCTCTACCGCATGGAACAACGCCTCATCGGTGAACTTCACCCTGTGGTGCGCCTCGTAGCGGTCCTGAAGTCCCCTGAGTATCTCGACCGTCTCTTCTTTTGAGGGCGGCTCGACGATAATGGTCTGGAATCTTCGCTCAAGTGCGCCGTCCTTCTCGATGTGCTTTCTGAATTCATCGAGGGTGGTTGCGCCTATGCACTGCACCTCGCCGCGGGCTAAAGCGGGCTTAAGAACGTTCGATGCGTCTATTGCGCCTTCCGCGCCGCCCGCGCCGACCAGCGTATGCAGCTCATCGATAAATAATATTACGCTTTTGGCTCTTCGGACCTCGTTGATTACGGCCTTTATTCGCTCCTCGAATTGTCCCCGGTATTTTGTCCCTGCTACCATCATCGCAAGGTCGAGCAC
>PLLP01000022.1 GCA_003141315.1 Phycisphaerales bacterium | reverse complement strand
GGGGTCGGTTATTGTCGAGAAAAATTCGCAGTTTATGACGGTGGAAGTGACCTGCACCTGCGGCAAAAAGACATATTTGAAATGCGAATTTGCTTAAATACGGAAGCCGGATACCCTTTTGCCTGCGGATGGTACGGATTCTGGAGAAAGGAACTTATAATGAAGACGAATAGAATAATATTTTCGTTTGTGTTAATAATTTTGGCGGTTTCGGTTTGCGGTTGTTCGAAGATGGGGTGGTTTTCCGGCAGCCGGTCGTCGCAGGGAGCCGCGGGCGACTCCACCGCTGGCGGAGCGGAGCATCGCAGCGCGCTTGAAAAAAGGTTCAATGAAACGAGCGCCAATGACCCGACAATGGTCGAGTCTGCCCTCGATTTGTCGAAGAAATACGCCCTTCTTGCGGAACAGTCCGCTGTGATGAAGCAGGAAAATCAGCGGTATTCCGTCGAGAACCGCTCGATGAAGGAAAAGATTTCATCTTTGGAAACGGAATTGAAGCAGACAAAGAAAGAGCTTTTAGAGTCAAACGGGCTTATTGTGGATATGCGGGTGGAGCTTAACAACTGGAAGAACAACATACTCGGCTTTCGCGACGAGATACGCCAGGCGGATTCGGAGCAGTTGAAAGCCCTGCTTGAAATTCTGAAAATTCTGGGCGGGGAAATCAAGACTGACCCGAATCAGCCGGGAAAATAGACTCAAGACTTAAGACACAAGACGCAAAACTCAAGACTTGCGGGATGGCTGATTGGAAGAAAGAAGAAATGAAAGAAATAAAAATAATCTTAATTTGCTTAATAGTTGCCGGATTGTCGGGCTGCTGTGATTCTGATTTTTTTGAACCGAAGCAGCCGGCAAGATGCTATTACGTAAATCCGGACAAAAAAATATCATCGATAGGCAGGGTCGCGATTGCAGAGCTGCAAAATGAATCGCTTTATCCGCAGGTTTCCGTGGAGATGAGCGAAACGCTTTACAGCCAGCTTCAGAAAAAGCAGGTTGCGGGGCTGTCGGTTGTTCACAAAAGCGATGCGGTATGGAAGGTTCTTCAGCTTCCGCCTATGCCGCCTTATGACCTCCAGCAGCTTTCCGACATCAGGAAGTCATTAAAATGCGATGCGTTGATTATCGGCACCATTACCGAATACAAACCCTACCCTCATCTGGCGGTCGGGCTGAGATTAAAAATGATAGACCTTACTGACGGTCAGGTTGTGTGGGGTTATGAGCAGGTCTGGGATACCGCCGACCGCACCTGCCAGCAGAGAGGGGAGAAGTATTATCGGTCCGAAAAGAATACCGACCTGGGAGTGCTGCAAAGAGGCTTGATTAACGCGAGTTCCATAGAATTTTTGAAGTTTGTTTCGTTCGAGGTGTCGCAGACCTTGTGATTTGCCTGATAGGAGTCCGCCTTCGGCGGATTTTATCGGGCTGAATTCAGGGGCACTTTAAAAAAGAATTGCAAATTTTTTCGTATTAGCTAAAGTTTTCGTTAAAGGCTGCGACAATAGTATAGAAAAGATAAGTTTTTACAGGCAGAAAACGATGATAGAAAAAATAGATAACGAGCAAATTCGCAGATTAATGGAAACTGCCGGTCAGCAGAAGCCGGCCGTGAGCAAGGCGCGGGTCAATAATGAGCCTGATGCCACGCTGCAGGCTGATTTTACGGCGCTGATTGAGCAGGCGAAGGCTGAGCCTGATGGAGCGGCGGCGGTCGAGAAGGCCCGTCAGCTTATCAAAACAGGACAGCTTGACACAAAAGAAAACATCCGGCAGGCTGCCGAAAACATCATCACATTCGGCATCTGATACCACCTAAAGCAAGTTCAAAAATTAAAAATGTAAAATTGCGGAAACCCGATTTTGTTGAGATGATTGCAAGCCATTTTATCATCTTCCAATACAAACCAAATTGATTTGTAACCTGCGTAAGTTCACGGCTGTGGGGATAGTTTTTGAAAATTATTTTTGAGTGGTTTTGATTTCTTCGAGGCTCTGCTGCTCGGCAAGCCGGGTTTCAAACGGAATTTTCTCCATCCATTCTACCGTGCCATCCAGCCGCATAACTATGTAGCCGCTATCGAGAAAAAGCGAGTGATAACGCTTTTCGATATAAGCGAGTATTGTATCAGGCGCAGAATCATAGGTAAGCCATATAGCCCTGTACCGGACTGCTCCGAGACGAACCGCGCCGGCTAATTTTAGCCTGGCATCTTCAACGTAAGATTCAGACGGGAGTGAGCCGCGGCTTTTTTTGTATTCCCGAATCTGCTCACCGAGTTGTGTCATAGCATTCATACCTTCCCTGCGGTTAGTAAAATCCTTGACATTGAGCATCGTAAATGCCGCAGCGGCGGTAATAACCAAAACGGATATGAATTTTGCCGAGATTATCTTTTGTCTTTTTGTCATCATTGCTTTATCGGCAGCTTTTTATTTACTTATTCTTACTTTTCCATTTTCGACTGTTAATTTTGCGGCGGCAAAAAGCCTTATAGCCTGCGGGTAAGCGATACATTCCTGCTGGAAGACCCTCTCCGCGAGCGTATCGGGCGTGTCGTCATCCTCGACAGGGCAGCATCGCTGGAGGATAATCGGACCTTTGTCATATTCATTCGTGCAGAAGTGGACGGTGCATCCACTCACCTTGCAGCCTGCCGCCAGTACGGCCTGGTGGACGTGATGGCCCCACGAGCCTTTGCCTCCGAAGGACGGCAATAGCGCTGGGTGAATATTCATCACCCGGTTAGTATATTTGGCGGGAATTTTCCACAGGCAAAGCCAGCCTCCCTGAATAACCAGGTCGATACGTGCAGCATCGAGTTCTTCTGCGATTTTGCCGCTGAAGCGGTCAATATCAGGATAATCCTTTGTGCGAATGATTTTGACATTTAGCCCTGCGGCTTTGGCTTTTTCGACGCCGGCAACCGTAGAGCGTGAGCTTATCACCAGTGCTATCTCGGCATTGGCATTAAGGTCGCCCGTTTTTATCTGCTCGTGAATATTCATCAGGGTCCTGCCCCCGCCGCTAATCAGGACTGCGAGCCTTATTGGTTTTTTTGTTAAGGGTGAAGGGTTAAGAGTTGAGGGTTCATCCTTCACCCTTAACCCTTTATCCTGTACCATTTTTATGTTCTGTTTGAGGTCTAAAGCGCGATTGACTAAATCGTCTGCCCGGCTGTTTTTTTCCCTGGGGATATATTGAACAGTCCAGCCGTCGAAGCCCGCGAGCAGTTCCATAGCCTGCCTGAAGAGAGGTCTGATGCTGTCAGTTTTGACTTTGTATTGGCCGTTAATCTGCCTGACTATCAGCTCGCTGTCGCTATTGACGGCAACGGATTTTGCGCCGGCATCTGCTGCGGCCTGGAGGGCATTTATAATTGCGGTATATTCGGCAAAGTTGTTGGTGGCGTTTCCGAGGAATGAGGCCTGTGCGGCGATTCTTTTACCGTTTTCGCCGGTTAAAATAAAGGCGGCGGCGGCAGGCCCGGGGTTGCCCCTGCTGCCACCATCGGTATATATAATTATTTTGTCAGACAAGGCATTCGCTCTCTTACCGGCTTACAGGTATAGGGTTTATACATTTCACGGTGAATGATGATAAAAAGATTGTGCGCAATTTGCAAGTAATTTGGTGGAGGCGGTTTTGGTTTTTTCCGGCCCGCCGCGGGAGAGTTAGGTTTCCTGCTGGTCTGTGAGGACGAGTATCCGGGTGCAAATGGGGCATCTGATGATTTCATCTCTTGTCATAAGCATATTTACGGACTCGGCGGTAATGTTCATAAAGCATCCGCCGCAGCTGTAGACAAGGTTTCTGCCTTCCTGCGGCACAATCATAGCCATCGCCTCGCCGTCATAAGTATCCGCCACCCGCTTGAAAACCCCCAGTTGCTCAGCCGGTATTGTGCGGGCGAGCTTATCCCAATCCTGCTGAATCCGGCTTATCTCCTCCTCGTATTTTGCGCTCAGGGTTTCCGCTTCTTTTCGTTTCTGTTCGAGCTGTTTTTTCTGCTCTTCGATTTCGGCTTTGATTTTCTGGCACTCTGCGTCGTCGGTCTCGATTTCTTTGAGTAATTCGAGGACCTGCGTCTCGATTTTCGAGTTGTCTGCCTTTGTGGTATTCAGCTGTGTGAGCAGAGCCGAGTATTCCTTGTTTGTCTTTGCCATATTGAGCGATGCCCGCACCTTGGCAATATCCTCGTCCCTGATTTTCAGCTCCAACTCCAGCCGGTCAGCTTGCACACGAGTAAGCAGCATTTCCTCTTTTTTGGCCTCGAGGGCATTTTGGAAACTTCTAATCTGGTTTTCGTGGATAAGGACGTTTCTTCGGCAGCGGTTAAGTTTGCCTTTGGTTGCCCGCAGCAGGTTTTCGACACTCTGTAATTGTATAAGACCTTTCAGGACAGGTCCCATTGGAGCTCCTTGCACTGAAATTTATAAACCGGAGAGTATATAATCATTTGCTTGTCTTGGCAATAGAATTTTTCCGTTAAAAATCGGCGGTTCCGGTTTTTCGTTAAATATCCGCTAAAAAGCTTAACTTAGGCCAGTCTGTTTCGTATAATAATATGAAAGAAGTATATAACCTTAAATAAAGCCTTGTTTTGGCTTGAAGGAGTTTTTATGAGCGATTCGTGCGGATGCAACCAGCCCGTGGCGGGCGGTGGCGACGGGGATTTTGAGAAGAAGGTTAAAGAGGTAATAGATTCCGTCCGGCCTGCGCTTCAGGGACACGGTGGTGATATCGAGTTAGTTGGCGTCGGAGAAGATAAAACGGTGAGGGTCCGCCTGCAGGGTGCGTGCAGCGGCTGCCCGGGCGCGAGAATGACACTCAAGATGGGCGTCGAAAGGATGCTCAAAAGCAAAGTGCCTGACGTTAAAGAAGTAATCGCCGTCGATTAGAAGTTGCGGCGCAATATATTTTTTAGTCACTCACACGCAGGCCGACCTGCGGGTTAATTACTTACGCGTGCGAAAAATATTTTTAATTTTGCGGGCGTTGGGGTTTTTTATAACTCCGCGCTCGGTGATGATTGCGGTTATGTTTTGTGCGGGGGTTATATCGAAGGCAGGGTTTTCGATTTTGACGCCTTTGGGCGTTATTCTTTTGCCGCAGATTTTTGCCACTTCGTCGGCGGGACGCTCTTCGATGGTAATTAAGGAGCCATTTTTGATTTTCAAATCGAAAGTGCTTGAGGGGGCGGCGATGTAAAATGGAATTTTATGCGCCTTTGCAAGGACGCTCAGGCTGTATGTGCCGATTTTATTTGCGCTGTCGCCGTTGGCGGCGATTCTGTCTGCGCCGGTGATGACCATAGATATTTTGCCCTGCCTCATAAGAGCCCCTGCCATATTGTCGCAGATGACGGTTGTATCGATTTCCGCGTTTTGCAATTCCCAGGCGGTGAGCCTGCTGCCCTGCAGGAGGGGTCTTGTCTCATCGGCATAGACCCTGAATTTTTTTCCTCTTTTTTTTGCTTCGTAGATTACCGATAGCGCGGTTCCATCGCCTGCGGTGGCGAGAAGGCCTGCGTTGCAGTGCGTTAAAATGCCGGCGCCGTTTTTGATAAATTTTTCGCCGTTCCTCCCTATCTGTCTGCACATAGCGACGTCCTGCCGGTGTATTTTATGAGCTTCATTGAGGATAACGGCTTTGAGGTCTTTTACGGCTGCCTGCGGATTTTTCGATACTAAGGCCTGCGCCTTTTGCTGCACGCGGCTGACCGCCCAGGAAAGGTTGACGGCGGTTGGTCTTGATGAGGCGATTTTTCTTGCCTGTTTCCTGAGAAGTGCGAGTGTGTTCTTTGCATTGCCTGTTTTTTGAATAGCGAGGACAAGCCCGTAAGCGGCTGCGACGCCGATAGCCGGCGCACCGCGAACAGCGAGAGTTTTGATTGCGTCAATCAGGGTTTTGACGTTCCTGATTTTAATCATTACTAACCGCTGCGGCAGCCTCGTCTGGTCGATGGCTTCGAGAAAGCCGTTTGTGCCGCCGACCCATTTTATAGCTTGTGTTTTCATAGTTCAGCCGCTGATTTTTGATTTCAGATACTTTGCTGTGTAGCTGTTGTTGTTTTTGACAATTTCTTCCGGCGTGCCAACTGCAACGACTTGGCCGCCAGCGTCGCCGCCTTCGGGGCCGAGGTCGATTATGTAGTCAGCCAGTTTTACGACGTCGAGGTTGTGTTCGATTACGACGACGGTATTTCCGAGGTCAACGAGTCTGCTGAGGACGTTCAGCAGGTTGTGAATGTCGGCGAAGTGCAGACCTGTTGTCGGCTCATCGAGGACGTAGAGCGTGTGGCCGGTCTGTGCCTTGCCGAGTTCGGAAGAGAGTTTGACCCGCTGGGCCTCGCCGCCGGAAAGCGTAGTGGAGGCCTGTCCGAGCTGCATATAGCCGAGGCCGACATCGTTAAGGGTTTTGAGAAGCCGCAAAATCGTGGGGAAGTTCTCGAAAAATTTTGTTGATTCTTCAACCGGCATATCGAGGACGTCGGCGATATTTTTTCCGCGGTAGGTAATCTGCAGTGTTTCGGGGTTATAGCGTGAACCTTTGCACTGCTGGCAGGTAATATAAACGTCGGGCAGAAAATGCATTTCGATTTTTTTCGTTCCCTGCCCCTGGCAATGCTCGCATCTGCCGCCCTTGACGTTGAAGCTGAACCTGCCGCTTTTGTAGCCGCGAATTTTTGCCTCTCTTGTCATTGAAAATAATTTTCTGATGAGGTCAAAGCACCCGGTATAAGTGGCGGGGTTGCTCCGCGGGGTTTTTCCGATGGGCGACTGGTCAATTTCGATTACCTTGTCGATTTGCGAGGAGCCGAGAATTGTTTTGTGTTTGCCGGGTTTATCGCTTGACCTGTAGAGCCTTCGTTTGAGTGCGTAGAGCAGAATCTGGTTGACGAGCGTGCTTTTTCCGGAGCCTGAAACGCCGGTGACGCAGGTGAATACGCCGAGCGGGAATTTCACGTCGATATTTTTTAGATTATTTTCCGCTGCGCCTTTTACCTCGAGGCACTTTCGCAAATCGACCCTGCGTCTTTGTGCGGGCAGCTCGATTTTTTTTCTGCCGCTGAGATAATCGCCGGTAATCGATTTCGGGGAGTTGATAATGTCTTTGAGAGTTCCCTGCGCGATGAGTTCTCCGCCGTGCCTGCCTGCCCCGGGGCCGATATCGATAATATGGTCTGCGCTTTTGATGACGTCTTCATCGTGTTCGACAACGATTACGGTGTTTCCGATGTTGCAGAGCTTTCGCAGGATTCCGAGCAGCCTGTCGTTGTCTCTTTTGTGCAGTCCGATTGTCGGCTCGTCGAGGACGTAGCAGACGCCGACAAGGCCGCTTCCGACCTGCGTTGCGAGCCTGATTCTTTGTGCTTCGCCGCCGGAAAGCGTGCTGCTCTTGCGGTCGAGGGTAAGGTAGCCGAGTCCGACATCTATCATAAACTGGAGGCGGACTTTGATTTCCTTGAGAATCTGCGCGGCGATAATGGTTTTTTCCTTGTCGAGTTTGAGGGTGTCGAAAAACTGCTGCGCCAGCTCGATAGACATCTGCGAAATCTGCTGAATATTTTTTTTGCCGACGGTGACGGCTGCCGCTTCCGGGCGCAGCCTTGCGCCATTGCAGCTTTGGCAGGGTTGCTCCGAGAGGCAGCTGTGGAGCCGGGCCTTTACGTATTCGCTCTGCGTTGTTCGCCAGCGGCGCGTGAGATTCGGTATGACGCCTTCGAAGGCAAAGCCGAAATTTTTCCGGTCGTCGCTGCCTGTGCCGAACAATAATATTTTTTTTATGTCCTGCGGTATCTGCTCGAAGGGTATCGACTTACTGATGCCGGTCTGGGAGCAGAATTTTTTGATTAGGCGGTTGTAATAAATGTTCATCCGCTTGCCGCCTTTTCGCCAGGCTGTGATGGCGCCGTTTTCGAGCGAGACCGATTTGTCAGGCACAACGAGGTCGGGGTCGAATTCGAGAATGGTTCCGAGCCCGTCGCAGCTTTTGCAGGCGCCGTAAGGGCTGTTGAAGCTGAAGAGCCTGGGCGACAATTCTTCGAGGCTCGCTTCGGGGTGCTTGGGGCAGGCGAATTTTTCGCTGTAGATTACCTCTTCCCAGCCCGAGGCGGACGGGCCATTTTTTTCCTCCGCGGCGGATTTGTTCGGCTCCTGCATCAGGATAAGCACCAGTCCATCGCCGAGTTTGAGCGCGGTTTCAACGGAATCCGCGAGACGAATGGATTGGCCCTGTTTTTCTTTTTCGGATTTTAGTATGAGCCTGTCCACGACGGCGGCGATGGTGTGCTTTTTATTTTTGTCGAGGGCGGGAGCGTTTTTAACGTCGCAGATTTTGCCGTCAACAAGCACGCGGACGAAACCCTCCCGCTGGATGTCTGTGAAGATTTCATGGTGTTCGCCTTTTTTGCCGCGGATGAGCGGCGAGCAAATCTGGATTTTCGTTCCTTCGGGTCTTGCCAGTATCGAATCGACAATCTGGGATGAATGCTGGCTGGTAATTTCTTTTCCGCAGACCCAGCAGTGAGGCGTGCCGGCCCTTGCGAAAAGAAGACGAAAATAGTCGTAAATTTCGGTAGTGGTGGCGACGGTGGAGCGGGGGTTGCTGCCGGCGGAACGCTGCTCAATCGCTATCGTCGGGGCAAGGCCGGTGATGCTGCCGACGGCGGGTTTCTGCATCTGTTCGAGGAACTGGCGGGCGTAGGAGCTGAGCGACTCGACGTATTTTCGCCTGCCCTCCGCGTAAATGGTATCGAAGGCGAGCGAGCTTTTGCCCGACCCGCTGATGCCTGTGATGACAACCATTTTATCCCGCGGAATAGTAAGGTTGATATTCCTGAGGTTGTGTTCAGCCGCTCCGGTTATTTGAATTACTTTTTCCATATCGCAGTGAGGCGCTTTCTGTATCAGCAGATTTCTCTTATCAGAACCCAGTCGCTTCTGTAAAATTACACAATAACCCAAACTGACTATTCTAATAAGAAAGTTCTGCGAGGTAAAGCCCTTGCAAATTCGGTTATTTATAAGTGTTGGCCGATTAAGGGTTTGCGGAAGGCGAAAAATCGAAATAACAGAAAAAAATGAAAATCAGGAATTTACACAGCTGGAAGCTTTCTTACGGAGAGGCGGCTCGATTACAAAGTAAGCTTGCCCGAAAGGTGCGGTTTGAGTCGATAGAAAAACCGCTGCGATTTGCGGCCGGCCTCGACTGCAGTTTTTCGAAGGACGGGCAAAAGATAATTGCTGCTGTTGTGGTTTTGAAACTGCCCGGCTTCGAGGTTGCTGAGATTCAAAGCGCAGTCTGCCCTCTTACTTTTCCTTATATACCCGGACTGCTTTCGTTTCGCGAGGCGCCGGCGTGCATAAAAGCGGTTGAAAAATTAAAAACTATTCCCGACATTTTTATTGTCGACGGTCAGGGCGTTGCTCATCCGCGAAGATTTGGAATCGCCTCTCATCTGGGTCTTTTTTTCGACAAGCCAACCGTTGGCTGCGCAAAAAGCAGACTCATCGGTGTTTATGAAGAGCCTGCGCTTGCGAAAGGCTCTTTCAGTCCGATGCGGGATAAACAGGAAACTATTGGCGGTGTTGTCAGAACCCGAACAAATGTGAAACCGGTTTTTATTTCTGTCGGGCATAAATGCACACTGGAGGATGCGGTTGAAACGGTCCTCGCCTGCACAAGCAGATACCGGCTGCCCGAACCGACCCGCCATGCACATCAATTGGTGAGCCGGTTGAAACTGGATATTTAAAGTCTAATTTTTACAGTTTTTCAGGGGAGGATTTTTGCGGAGATGATTGTGACCACCTCAACCGGAACATCCTGCTGACCCATTTTGGTAGTGGTTTTTACGGCGCCGATTTTATCGACGACATCCTGACCCTGAATGACTTTGCCGAAGACGGCGTAGCCGGCGTTGCCGGTCGAGTAATTGAGGTAATCGTTATTGATAAGATTTATAAAGAACTGGGCGGTTGCGCTGTCTGGGTTGTTCGTTCTTGCCATAGCGATAGTTCCGCGATTATTTTTCAGGCCGTTAGATGCCTCATTTTTTATGGGGGCAGAGGTTGGCTTTTCCGCCATATCGACGGTCACGCCGCCGCCCTGAATCATAAAGTTGGGTATGACGCGATGAAAGATTGTGCCATCATAAAAACCACTTTTTACGTAGCTGAGGAAATTTGCCGTTGTTATGGGGGCTTTTTCCTCATCGAGCTGAATCACGATGTCTCCCATAGATGTCTGAAGTTTTACGGTTGCGGGACTTTTTTTAACCGGTTCTGGCGCTTTTGTCATAACTTTTTCCTCAGCCTTCTTTTCTGGTGCTTTTGTCATAACTTTTTCCTCAGTCTTTTTTTCGGGCGCCGCAGCATTTTTGTTCCGGCAGCCTGCTATGAAAACAATCATACATACAATTAAACAAGTTCTTAAAGCTGTCTTCATAAATTAGCTCCTAAAATTTTTTTCGCAATTCCGAATTATTTTCATAATTATTGCCATTTGTGTTCGCTGATAGATTTCAGAATCATTTCCGCGGCCTCCATAGCTGCCAAACCCTCTTCGGCGGTGACCTCGGGAACGGATTTTTTGTCCGCGACGGCCTGCAGAAAAGATTCCTGCTCGACGCGGAGCGGCTCTTTGTCGTCTATCGCAAGCTCTTCGCGGTGGACAAGCTGCAGCCAGTTTGCCATTTTGAGGATGTCCGGCTTATTGCTGTTGAGTATCTCTTTGACTTTCTGCGGTATGTCGATGTTCGGCTTGGCCTTTATGACCGTGCCGGTTTTATTCTGGTAATCGAGGCTGAGGTAGGCCTGCCTGCTGAAAACACGGACTTTCCTTTCCGTTTTGAAGGCGACCCGCGATGCGGTGATGTTTGCGATGCAGCCGTTCTCGAATGTGATTCTTGCGTTGCAGATGTCTTCCTGCTCGGCGAGGACGTTGACACCGACGGCATCGACCTTTTTGATTTTGCTTCTCGCCAGCGAGAGGATAATATCGATGTCGTGAATCATCATATCAAGGACTACGCCGACATCGGTGGAGCGGAAGGGAAAGGGGCTGATGCGTGTTGCTTCGATAAATTTCGGTTCGATGTCGAGTCGTTTCATCGCCTGCACAACCGGGTTGCACCGTTCGGAATGGCCGACAGCGGCGATGAGATTATTTTTTTTCGCAAGCTCGACTATAAGCCTGCCTTCGGCTACGGTGGCAGCGAGGGGCTTTTCGATGAGGACGCAGATTCCGTTTTCGAGAAAAAGCCTGGCGAGTTCGAGATGCGTGACAGTGGGTGTGGAAATTGTGACGGCATCGACCTGGCCCAGCAGGTCTTTGGCGTTTGTGAACGGGCGTACCTTGTATTCCTTGGCGAGTTTCCGGGCGGCCTTTTCGTCAATATCCATTACGCCGATAAAATTACTCTGCTTGAGCTGGTGGTATAACCGAGAATGGATACTGCCCATTTTTCCTGCGCCGATAACGGCGGTGCGAATTACGTCCATAAAAATTTACCGTAAAAAAAGTTATTATGACGAATTTTTCAAAATATCATCTGAACTGTTCGAGGTATCTGCCGAACCTCTGCTGGCTGCTCCTGATTATGGCATCGACCATTTCGCGAACATTTTCATCGAGGTTTTTTTTGGCGGCCAACTCCTTTGCGCATTCGAGCAGCGGTTTTTTGCTGCGGTATAATTGTTTGTAGGCGTCGAACATTTTTTTCTGCTTCTCTTCGTTAAGTCCTGCGCGCGCCAGGCCGCGTTTATTGATGCCGCGGACGCGCGGGGGGTAATGGCCGCTGATTATCACATAAGGCGGGACATCGTGGTTGATGCCGGAGAGTCCCGAAGCATAGCTCCATTTGCCGATAGTCGAAAACTGATGAACCACAACCATACCGGAAAGCCAGGCGCCTTTTTCGACTTTGCAGTGCCCGCTAATCTGCGAGAAGTTGCTCATAACGATGTTGTCTTCGATGATGCAGTCGTGGCCGATATGGACGCCGACCATAAGCAGATTGTTGCTGCCGATTCTGGTGACGCCGCCCTTGTGCATACTGGGGTGAATGGTGACCTGCTCGCGGATGCAGTTGTTGTCGCCGATTTCGATTGTGCCGGTTTTGGTTTCATCCGCGAGGCCGAGAATCTGCGGCATACAGCCGATGCTGCACGTGGGGAACAGGGTATTGTTTCTGCCGATTTTGACATTTTTGCCGATATATACGTTTGCGATGAGTGTTGTTCCTTCGCCGATGGAGGTGCCGCTCTCGACAACGCAGTTCGGACCTATAGAGACGCCTTCTTCGAGTAGAACATTTCCGGCGATGACCGCCGACGGGTGTATAACGATTTTTCCTTCTGTTTTAGTTTCCACAGCCTGCTCCAGTCTCATTACAGTTTTTCATCATCAACGAGCATGAATCTAATATCTGCTTCTGCGACGAGTGCGGTTCCGACCATAGCCTGGCAGCGGCACTCAGCGGAGCGCTGCCGAACTTTGACGGCTTCGGCGATAAGTATAAGCTGGTCGCCGGGCATAACCGCCTTTCGCAGTTTGACGCCGTCCATGCCGAGTAAAACGGCGAGCTTTCCCGTATGTTCGAGGGTCTGCGCGAAGAGCAAGCCTGCCATTTGCGCCATAGCCTCGACAATCAGCACGCCCGGCATAACCGGCGTGCCGGGGAAGTGCCCCTGGAAGAACTGCTCGTTGAAAGTGACGTTTTTAATTCCTTTTATTCTCGTCTGACCTTCGATTTCGATAACCTTGTCCACGAGCAAGAATGGGTAGCGGTGCGGCAGGATTCTGGCAATCTGGCGGATGTCGAGGACGGCATCACTGCCGGTTTTCTGAATTCGTTCGGCGGCGTTGGCGTCATCGTACAATTTTTTTGCCAGGTCGTGGTTGAGAGCGTGCCCGCTCTTGTAGGCGACGACCCTTCCTTTGATGGCCCTGCCTACGAGGGCGAGGTCGCCGATTAAATCGACAATTTTATGCCGCACGCATTCGTTCGGATATATGAATTTATTTTTGATGGGGCCGTCGGAGCTTATCACCAGTATATCGTGAGGGCTGAGATGCGAGCCGATGCCGCGTGCCTGGAACTGCTTGGCCTCGGCTTCGAGCAAAAACGTCCTGGCGGGCGCCAGATTTTTTTCAAAATTATCCGTCGTAACCCTGCAGCTGTAAATCTGCCTGCCGATACCGGTATGCCCTGCGTAATCGAGGTCGTAAGTAATATTGAGATTATCATCGGCATAAGGAAGGGCGTATATCGAGGCGTCGCTCGAAGTAATCGAGACCGGCTCGCTGATGACGTATTCTTTCCGGTCGGCCTGCTGTTCGAGCCGGCCCGCGAGCTTGAGGACCTTGTAATACTCCTCGCTGCTGCAGCTTGGGTCGGGCATCTCCGGCGCATCAACTTCGATGATGAGATTATCCAGTTCGAGTGCGACGACCGCCGCCATACAATGTTCGATGGTATCTATCGAGACGGAACCTTTTTTTATCGTAGTCCTTCGGCTTTGCTGGTCAACGTTCGTGGCGAGCGCGTTTATCTCGACGGGTTGCGGCAGGTCGGTGCGCACGAAAACAACGCCGCTGTCGGGCGATGCAGGCCTGAAAACAACCCTGGCCTCATTGCCGCTGAACAAACCCCTGCCTTTGATGGCAGCTTCAGTTTTTATTGTCTTTTGCAGACTCAATTTGATTTACCCTTTTGTCGAGTTTACGGACCCTGTCGAACAGTTCCGGCAGCTTCTTCGAGAGCGCTGCGATTTTTAATGCCAGATTGCTTTCTATCGCGGGCGTGCCGAACATTTTTTTACCTGCCGGCACATTTTGCAGAACGGTAGATTTAGCGCCAATCATTACGGCGGTGCCTAACTGGATGTTGTCGATGACTCCTGACTGTCCTGCCAGCACGACGCCGTCGCCGAGCGTGGTGCTTCCGCCCATACCTGCCTGACCTGCAATGAGGCAGCACTTTCCGACAACACAATTGTGCGCTATCTGCACGAGGTTATCTATCTTTGTGCCTGCGCCGATAATTGTGTTTCCGAATTTGGCCCTGTCAACACAGCAGTTAGCGCCGATTTCGACGAAATCTTCGATGATAACCCCGCCGTTATGCGGTATAAGCCTGTGTGCGCCGTTTATGAGGCGGTAACCAAAACCGGTTGAGCCGATAGTGGTATTAGCCTGAATAATTACGTTATTTCCGATGCTGCAATTATGATAGATTACCACGTTGCAGTCGATTCGGGTATTTTTTCCGATTTTAGAGTTCTGTCCTATTTTACAGCCGCCGCCAATTATGCTTTTGTCGCCGACTTCCGCACCGCTTTCGACAACTGCCATCGGTCCTATCGAGGTATCTTTGCCGATGCGGGCGTCGGGTGCGACCTTTGCGGTGGAATCCACGCCGAGGGCGCCGGGCTTCAGCGGCGGCGCAAAGATATTCAGGGCTTCTATCAGGGCCGTGTTCACATCGCCGACGATTAATTGCGGCGCCGGGCATCCGGCGGCGTCGATGAGTTTGTTCACTATCGCCGCACCTGCACGGCAGGCGGCAAGCCTTGCGGCGAATTTTTGGTCGGTTGCGAAAGTCACATCGCTGCTGCCTGCGCCGTCAATCGGCCAGACGCGATTTACAACGCCGCTGCCGTTGCCGGACAATTTTGCCCCGAGCCTTTCGGCTAATTGTGCAACTGTAAGTTCCATTTAAGATGAAGCTCTTTTTTTATCAAAAATTTTTAAGGCTAAAGACTATTTGCGTCCACGAGTCCCGTCACATCAGCGGTTATATCGACACCGCCGTTGGCATAGAGAAGCTTGTTGGTTCTGATAATCATCATAAGGTCTTCTGCCCGCTCGATTGGAAATTCGGGAGTATCTTTTTCAAAAACCATATCGAGGTGTTTTTGCTCGGCAACCTTGTTCACCGAACTGAGAATATCCTTGTAAAGATTCTCTGACCATTCTTTATCCTTCGAGGAGAACTGCTGTTCATAGTAATCCTGTTTGATGGGGAGCAGGGCTTTTTTCTGTGCAATTTCCTGAGTAAGGTCGAGGTAATCCTTTGTTCCGGGTTTTCTTGTATCGAGGCCTGCCTCTGCCGCTTTTACTTCTGCACGAAGCTGCTGGAGCTCATTGATGGCCTTTTCCTGGTCTGCCTTTGTCTGCAGCTTGTATTTTTCATTTCTTTTGCAGGTCTGGAAAATCTTCCGGACGTTCACAACGCCTACCTTGCTCATCAGACCGGCCGGTTCATCCTTCGGTGTGGACTTTACCGCCCCGGTTCCGAAACCTGTAAGCAGCACGAGCAAACAAATCAAACCTGCGATAACGATTGTCTTTGCTTTCATAAACTTTCCTTTCCATTTGTTTTTCGGACAATTTTTATTTTTCAATCCCTGTAAGTCAAGGGTTAAAAGAGCGAGCCCATCGAGAAGCTGAAGGTCTGCGTCCTGTCTTCTCTTTCTTTTTTTAGCGGAGCTGATAGTTCGAATCTCATCGGCACCGGCCCGAACCACTGGGGGATAAGTATTTGTATACCTGTGCCGATGGAGGCTCTTGGGCCGCCGGTATCAATCATGCCTGAGTCTGCGAAACAGAGCCAGGAGATGTTATTACTGATAATTGGAACGGCAACTTCGGCGTTGGCGAGCACAAGCCAGTCGCTGCCGATGGGGTCTTTTTTCTCTGCGCCTGCGATGATTGAGCCGTCAGGGTTGCTGGGCGTGCCTCGCCGGCTCACGCCTCTGTACTCGAAACCTCTTATGCCGTAAAACACTCCGGAGCCGCCTGCATAATATTTTTCGAAGACGGGGGCTTTGCCGACGGTTGTCGCTCCATAAATTTTTGTCGAAAATACCGTCTTGCGTTCTGCGAGGTCTGTCGACAGCGTAAAAAAGCGCTGATAAAAAACGTTAAGTTTTCCGAATGTTTTGCTGCCTGCAACCTGTTCGTAGCCGGCATCGAACGTATAGCCATTGCTGGGGTTAAGCCGGTCGTCTGTAAGGTTTTTGCTGATGCCCAGCCTGACGCCCGCCAGGAGATTTTTTCCTTCCACATCCCTTACCTCCTTTGGGGCATCGTCATCGAGGCGTGATATATCGACACTTTCGATTCTGAATGCGATGCTGCTGCTCCAGCGGCTTTTGTATCTCTTTTCGAATTCAGCAAAGGCCCTCAGCCTTCCCTCGTCATAGCTTTCCCAGAACCTTGTCCAGCTTGACCCGGTAAGGGTCATCGAGACCGGCTTATCATTGAGGTAAGGTTCGGTGAAACTTACCGAGTATTGGCTGACGAGTGTGCCGGGCTGGAGTTGTATTCTCAGGTTCTGGCCTGCGCCCTTGTATGCCCGGCCTGTAAGCGCATCCCACAGGTTTTCAGGTTTTCCGTTTATGTTGAAATTTCGCTCGTCGAAAACGATATTTCCAGCGACACCGTTATCAGCGGATATCCCGGCGCCCGCCATAATCTGGCCTGTTTTTCCTTCGACGACGTTAACCATAGCATCTTTCTGGCCTGGTTTTTCGCCGGCGGGCCTTATTGTGGCGGCTTCCATATAGGTGGTCCCCTTTATAAGTTTTTCGAGGGAGCCGTTGCCGTCGCCTTTGGCCTCATCGGCGTTATAGAAATTGCCCGGCCTGAAATCGTACTCGTCGAGAATTCGCCGGATTACCCTGTCCTGCGTCTGCTTGTTGCCGGCTATCTCTATCTGGCCGATGCGAAAACGCTCCCCTTCCTGTATTGCGTATTCGACATCGACCTTATCCGTATCCACGAATTTCAGGTTCTGTTCGATGATTGCGTCGATAAAACCATTTTCGAGATATTCTTTTGTAAGATTTTTCGTATCGGCGTCGCCTTTAAGTTTGTTATAGACCTCACCTGCCTTTATATCGACGGCCTTCGATAACCTGTCCGTGCCGAATTCCTTGTTGCCGGCAAAGACGATATTCCTTACGCTGTAAATTCGGCCTTCACTGATTTTAAAGACGAGGCTTACGCGGCTTTTGTCGGCATTGAAATTTTTCTCGCATTCAATGGCAATATTCAGGAAGCCTTTTTTGTAATAGGTGTTCAGCAGGTTGGCGATTTCTTTCTGGACGTCCTCTTCATTATAATAAACAGACCAGAGAATGAACTTGGTTTTGTGAAGCTTGATAATTTTTTTCAGGCTGCCTGTTTTTATCTGTTTGTTTCCGCTGTAGGTTATCGAGGTGATTTTAGCCCGTTTGCCCTCGTCAATCGTATAGCAAACTTTTCCGGTGGCGAGCTTTTCATAATCGAGCGTAACTGTCGCAAAGGGATATCCTTTTTCTTTGTAATGTTCGAGCAGTTTTTCTACTCCTGTCGCTGCGAGTGTCGGGTCGAGGTAATCACCCTTTTTGAAATCGAGTTTTTTCTTCAGGGTGCCGTTTTTGTAGCTCTTGTTGCCGGTGAACTCGATTTCCCGCACGACGTTTTGCTCTATTATGACGAAAGTAAGCTCAACTTTGCCGTTTACGACATTAGCGTTATACCAGCCTCTCTGGACGCCCGGTATAGCTGCGATTCTTTTGACGTCCTCGGCAGCCGTTTTAGGATTAAACAGGTATCCGGTTTTACTGCGCACCTTCGAGAGGATAGTATCCCGCTCGACGTTCACGTTGCCGGCGATACTGATGCCGGCTATCTGCATTTTACTTAACTGTTCGTCCGAATACTGCGGCGTTCCTGCGGCGTCATCGGCAGCGGGAGCGGGGGAAAGAAAAAACAGAATAATCGCTGAAAAAATTATCACGAGGCTTTTGCTGCACTGAAACCACTGTCCGCCTTCGGTTTGTTGGCGGATGTATGGGGTGCCCTGTCGCTGAACAACGCGTTTGGGCATCCCGTTTGTCGTCCTGTACATCGGGATTTCTCCTAAAACGGAGGAATATCCTCCGACCCGCTTGCCCGCTGCGATGCGGTTGCACCGCTGCGAGTGTCGGGCTCATACCGGCCATACGGCTCTTCAATATTATTTGACGATGCGTTTTTAAAACGCGTAATTTTCTCATCGAATCGCAGCTTGATAGTTCCCGTCGGGCCGTTACGCTGCTTGGCGATTATCAGTTCGGCGCTGTTGTCGGATTCGTAATCGGATTCACTGCGGTGATAATAATCCTCTCTGTGAAGCAGCATAATTACGTCGGCGTCCTGCTCGATGCTGCCGCTCTCACGCAGGTCGCTCATTCTCGGGCGGTGTCCTTCTCTTTCTTCTGATGCCCTGTTGAGCTGGCTTACGACAATAACAGGAACGTTCAGCTCCCTCGCCAGACCTTTGAGGTGTCGTGATATGGTGGTTATCTCCTGCTGCCGGGATTCGATTCTGCCTGTTCCGACGTGCATCAATTGCAGGTAATCGACTATAATGCACTGAATTTTGTGCTGGCTTTTCAATCTTCTTGCCTTTGCGCGCAATTCGAGTGGCGTGAGGCTCGATGTATCATCGATGAAAATGGGCGATTCATACAGGGGGCTGCACGCCTCCTGCAGTCTTATATGGTGTTCCTTGTTCAGCATTCCCTTTCTGACGAGCTGCGATTCAATTCCACTTCTGCTGCACAGGATTCTTTCTGCGAGCTGCTGCCTGCCCATTTCGATTGAAAATATTCCGACGGGCGTTTTGTTATCGACGCCGATATGTTCTGCGATGTTAAGTGCGAAGCTTGTTTTGCCCATACTGGGTCTGCCGGCGATGATTATCACTTCTCCCGGCTGGAGCCCGCAGGTAAGGTCATCGAGCTCATAGAACCCGGTTGCCACGCCCGTGATGTGTTTGCCTTCGCGTTTCTCTATCAGTTCATAGGCCTTTACGACGAGGTCTTTCAGCACCGCTGCGGAATTAGTTATCTTCTGGTCGCTGATTGCGAAGATTTTTTGCTCGGCCAGGTCGAGGATTTCAGCGGTTTCGCTGCCCGTCTCGAAGGCGTCGTTGAGTATTTCGCCCGCGGATGTGATAAGCTGCCTCAGCAGCATTTTATCTTTTACAATATCAGTGTAGTAGCCTACGTTTGCCGCAGAGGGAACAGAATCTATCACTCTGCCGATATATTCCACGCCGCCGATTTCTTCAAGTTGTTTCTTCTTTTTAAGTTCGTCCCGCAGGAGTACCGCATCGATGGTGCCGCCCTTGTTTTTTTCGTAAAGAGAGACAATGGCCTCGAACATAATCTGGTGTTCAGGTCTGTAAAAGGCGTCTGCCTTTATCTTCTCAACCACCTCGCCGATGCACTGGGGGTCGAGTATCATAGAGCCTAAAACGGCGGCCTCGGCCTCGAGCGATTCGGGGATAGCGCGATTAAAGTCCGGCTTAATCCCCTTTTGGGCGGACTGAACCGCATTTGTATTATTTTTTTCGGGTTTTGCCATAATTATATTTTTCCCGATAAATTCCGCCTGCCGAACGAGTCTTTGGGCAGACGGTGGGACGGGTAGATATTGTAATACTGATTGATGTAGTTAGTCAATTGTTTTTCCCCGTTAGAAGCCGGTTATATATTGTGGCACGGCCATCTCCTTCGACTTTGCTCAGGACGGTGAGCTTGTCGAACCGTTGGCCGTGCTTATTTTAAACTAAAGCACGGGCTGGAAGCCCGTGCCACTTCACAAGCGGCGGTCCGGCTTCTAACGGGGTTTCCACCATTAAGACTGCATACGACAGACACAATCCGCCTGCGGCGGATTCGCCTTCGGCGAACCTACGGCGAGCAGGCAGAAGGCAGGATACAAAGGCTGGTTCTTGCGTTCCGAACCTAATATTTGAAAGTAGCGGGGGTTTCTGGTATAGTAATTTTATGGCAATACCAAAAGTCGCAATCATAGGAAGGCCGAACGTTGGCAAAAGCAGTCTGTTTAACGCTCTGGCGGGCAAAATGATAAGCATCGTCGAGCCGACGGCGGGCGTTACGAGAGACCGCATCAGCACAACTATCGAATCCGATGGCAAATACTTCGAGCTAATCGATACGGGCGGTATCGGGATAGTCGATAAGGACCACCTCGGCTCGTTCATCGAAAAGCAGATTGCGGTGGCGATTGAAACTGCGGACCTTATCCTGTTTCTTGTCGATATTCGCGCCGGCATACTTCCGCTGGATGAAAAAATCGCGAGGCTTTTGCGAAAGAAGAACTCGAAGGTAATAGGCGTTGCCACCAAGGCGGACGCCGTATCCCTGTTCCCTGCGGCGGCGGGTTTCGAGAGGCTCGGGTTCGGGGAATTTTTGTGCGTCTCCGCCGCCAACAATATAAACAAGAGAGTTCTGTTCGAAAAAATCGCCGAGAGAATCGGTTCGATTCCCTCTGAAAGGCCGTCGCAGCCGGTAATGAAAATTGCCATTGTCGGCAAACGCAATGCCGGCAAAAGCACCTTCGTCAACGCCATTGTCGGCGAGGAGCGGGTTATCGTAAGCGAGGTGCCCGGCACAACGAGGGATTCAGTGGACGTGCGTTTTGAGAAAGACGGCAGGACTTATATTTTGATTGATACCGCGGGCGTGCGGCGCAAATCCGCATACGACGGAACGGAATCGATAGATTTCTACAGTTTTGTGCGGGCCAAGGCTGCGGTTAGAAGGGCGGATTGCCTGCTGTTTTTGATAGATGCCTCCATGCCGGTTTCTGACCCGGATAAAAAGCTGTCTGCCCTTATAGCGGAGGAATACAAGCCCTGCGTAATCGTATTAAATAAATGGGACCTCGCCGAAAAGTCCGCTGCGGAAGGCGCCGCCGACGAATCGCAGGATGCAGGCGTATCGGGCGAGGATTACCAGGATTACATTACGAAGATGCTGCCTGCGCTGAAGGATGCGCCGATAGCCTTTACGATTGCCACCGAAGCGAAGAACGTGGATAACGTTTTGAACCTCGCGTTCGAGTTGTTCGCCCAGGCCAACACGTGGATACCGACGCCGAAACTGAACGCAGCGTTTGAAAAAATAAAGGCGGAAAGACAAGCCGCATCCAAAAGGGGGGCGCCGAAAATATACTATGCGACCCAGGTTGCGGTCAACCCTGTTTCGATACTTATGTTTGTCAATAAGCCGGAACTTTTCGATAATAATTACCGGAGATTTATTTCCAATCGGCTGCATGACCTGCTGCCGGTGCCGGAAGTGCCGATAAAACTGCTGGCACGTTCGCACAGGGAAGAAGAAACGGACGACGAAAGGCAGAAACCGAACAACAGAAGACAGAAAACATCAGGTTCGCCGAGAGCAAACCTGCGGCACAAAGGCACAAAGGGGAAAAATAAAAAAAGGTGAGAAGGGTAAGAAAAGTGAGAAAGGTGAGAAAAGTAAAAAGGGAGTGAGTTAAGGGAAAATTTATGCACGCATTGACGCTTATTGTCGTGAGCCTGCTTGTGTTTGCCTTGGCGTACAGATTTTATGCGAAATTTATTATCACGAAAATACTTGTCTTCGATAATTCCATTCCTACTCCGGCGCATACTCTGCAGGACGGCAGAGATTATGAGCCGACAAACAGATACGTATTGTTTGGCCATCATTTCGCCGCAATAGCAGGGGCAGGCCCGCTTGTAGGCCCTGTTCTTGCGGCGCAGTTCGGCTACCTGCCGGGGTATCTTTGGATATTAATCGGTGCGGTTCTCGGCGGTGCGGTTCACGATATGGTTATTCTCTTTGCATCCGTAAGGATGAAGGGTTTGTCGCTTACACAGCTTGCCAGAGAGCATATAAGCAAGCCCGCGGGTTTTGCAACCGGTTTTGCTATTCTCTTTATTATCATAACTGCCCTTGCAGGGCTGGCGCTTGTGGTCGTCAACGCTCTTAGCGACAGCAGTTGGGCGACATTTACAATAGTAATGACGATGCCGGCGGCGCTATTGGTCGGTTTGTATATGTATAAAATCAGGCCGGGAAAAATTGTCGAGGCATCGCTGATAGGTATGGCAATTGTAATGCTCGGCGTAGTGCTGGGCGAGCCTTTATCCAAAACAAGTTTCGGCAACTATTTTCTGTTTTCAAAAACCTCGCTGTCTATATTGCTGCCGCTGTATGGGTTGATTGCGTCGGTTCTTCCCGTGTGGCTGCTTTTGTGCCCGCGGGACTATTTAAGCAGCTATATGAAGATTGGCACAATCGGGCTTTTGGTAATCGGAATTTGTTTTGTCAATCCGAAGATTAATATGCCGGCCGTTACACAATATATTCATGGCGGGGGGCCAATAATTCCGGGAAAGGTCTGGCCTTTTGTCTGCATCACGATTGCCTGCGGCGCAATCAGCGGCTTCCACAGTCTTATCAGCTCCGGCACGACGCCGAAGATGGTTGATAAGGAATCCGACATTCGTTTTTTAGGATACGGCGCGATGATTACGGAGGCGGTCGTTTCGATTATGGCTCTTATCGCGGCGACGGTGATGATACCGGGCGACTATTTTGCGATAAATCTTTCGCCTGAGCATTTTGCGCAGCTCGGCCTGCACACCGAAAAACTTGCGGAGATTGAAAAAATGACAGGCGAAACTCTTGTTAACAGGCCGGGCGGGGCGGTCACACTGGCTGCGGGCATGTCGCTGATTTTGTCGGCAATTAAAGGAATGAGACATTTAATGGGATACTGGTATCATTTCGCGATTATGTTCGAGGCGCTTTTTATTCTTACTACCGTCGATGCCGGCACCCGCGTCGCACGATACATACTCCAGGAAATGCTCAAGCCCATTCATCCGAAACTGGCAAGCAGCACGTGGCTGCCGGGCGTCATCTTAAGCGGTACCATCATCTGCGCTCTTTGGGGATACCTGCTTTACTTCGGCGACATATCGACTATCTGGCCTATGTTCGGGGTCGCTAACCAGCTTTTGGCGACGCTGGCACTTTGCATTGGAACCACGTTCATTCTTAAGCATTCGAAAAAGTGGTATTACTGTCTTATTACTTTTATTCCTTCTATTTTTATGTTCGCCACGACGTTCATGGCCGGGCTCTATAATATCTTCAGCAACTACCTCCCGAAGCATACCGTGCAGGGCAATACCAATGCGGCGGTTTCGGCTGTTATGCAGCTGCTGGCGCTATATATATTTTTCGAATCGTTGAGAAAATCTTACACACTTCTTTTGCCGGTGTTTGCGAAAACAGCGGTGCATATTGAGAAGAGTTAATGGCGAATGGTTAAGAGATTACCCTTTTCGCTTCACACTTCGCAAGATTTGGTGGTGCAGTTATCCGCCCGTTGGGGCAGCGCCTCCGGCGGGGCCAGCGGTTATCGGCACGAGTTTGAATTTTGCCTCGACAGGTTCGCCTTTGAGCTGGATTTCATCGCTTCTAACGAACTGCCTGGGGAAATTATAATCGACCTTTCTTTTTTTCTCAACTGAAGACTGGCCCGCGGTCGGTATATCGCTATCGCTTATATAAACCATAATCTGGTATTCCTGCTGCTCGTAGGCGTCCTTTGCTTCCGCTGTTGCCCTGATATTTATGACAGATACCTCCTGCGGATTAAGAAGTTCGACGTTGTATTTTCCTATGAGATTCGGGCTTAAAACAAAACCTATTGTCGGCTTTTTTATACTGTATTCCGGGAGGCTTTTTTCGGTGGCCGGCAGTTTTATTTTGACCCCGGATGAATCGGGACTGCTTCTTGTCTGGCCGTCAGGCAGCTCTATGTATGCGGTCTTCGTTATGGCTGCCGATTTGGCCTGGTTTATCTCCACCGCGGTGAGCTTTATTTTCGCGTTGCCTGTCCAGTCATCCGGCACAGGGATAGTGACTTTTGCCGGTTCTATTGTTTCGACCTTTCGCACTGTCCCGTTTTCATCGATGCATTCGACATTCAATTGTTTTTCGACTAATTTTTTTACCAGGACGTCGAGTCTGGCCGGCTGACAGCTTTTAACGGACAGGCCCAGCTGTTTTATCATTGCGCTTTTTCTGAAAAACTCCGTAAGGTTCAGTGAATGCGTGCCGGCCTCCTGCAATTCGGGGAGCTGCTGAGGATTGAGGAAAAATTCGAAGATGAGTTTGTTGTCTCTCTGCTGCCTCTGAGCAAGGTCAGTTTTCGACGAGGGGCCTTCGAGGACTATTTTTTCAACGGCGGCGATGGGCCTGTTATTTATGCTTATCCAGAGCCTCGGGTCCGCGGAGGTATCGACCCTGATAATGGCGCCTGTGACAATAAACTCATCCGTCTTGGCGCGGTCTGCCCAGACCCATATCAGGACAGTCAAAACCGCTACTATCAGTATTTTTCCAAGGTTGAATTTATTTTTCATTATCAATCCCTGACTATTTTTTTGGCGGGTTGTTTTCCCTGGCGGTCGTACCTGTGTGCCGCAATTTCGCCAAAAGCGATTCCGGATGGCCGGTATCGCTGTGAATATAATGTCTTAACTGGTCCTGGTCTGCGCTTCTGATAAGCCGACCGCCTTCGACTATCGAGATAATTCCCGTTTCTTCGCTTACAACGATACAAACGGCGTCGGAGCCGCTGGTAATTCCTATCGCTGCCCTGTGGCGGGAGCCGAGTTCGACGCCTTTTATGCTGTCCTCATCTGCAAGCGGAAGCTGGACCCTGGCGGCGATAATCCTGTCGCCCCGGATAACGACCGCCATATCGTGCAGAGCCGTTCCGGGATAAAAAATTGTCCTCAGAATCTCGACGCTGATTTCAGAATCCAGCCTGATACCTGTCTCGATAAATTCACCGAGGGCAACGCCTTTTTCGATTACGATAATTGCCCCGATTTTGGCGTCGGATAATTGCCCGACGGCGGAAATTATTTCGTCAGCGGATTTTTCAGTTCTTTGCGATGCGCTTAGCCGAAGGCTCGGGCGGCCTATACGGATAAGCGCCCTGCGTATTTCCGGCTGAAATGCCGTGACGGCAATAACCAAAACAAATATCAAAAAACCGTTGTATAAAAATTGCAGACGTGCGAAATCGAAACGTTTGACGAGAAGATTTAATATCAGAAAGCCTACGATAAGGATGATTATAACGCTGTGGAAAAGTCTTTCGCCCCTTGTCCCCTCGAGGAAATCGACTATCCAATAGACAACAAGCCCAATCAGAAAAAGCTCTATCGCCACAATCAGAAGATTGTAATCGGCGACACGCCTGAGATAATCGATTACCATTTCCAAAATCAAATCCTTTTGATTCGCTTCTCTTAATCCGCTGCGCTGTCAGCGGGACAAAACAGGCGGCTCTACGGAATTCTCATATCCGTCAATTTACTCGGCGGGTTAATCAGCAGAGCCTTGTCAATATCGTCCATCATTTCCTGCTTGTTAATCTGAAGACTCCTTGTAAGTTTTCTCTTAACCTCTCCCTTAGTCTCTCCAAGCTGGGAACAGCAACCTGTAAGCCAGATTGTAAGGACAAAAAGAAAAAGCCCTAATATAAATTTTCTTTTCATCATTTTTACCTCTCAGAGTAAAAACTCAAAGCCCTTGCTCCGCTTTCAAGCGGATAATCCGTGAGAACTTGCCTATCTTCACATTCATTATATCAGCAGGGCTAAGTAATGTCAAGTTTTGATGTTTTTTTGATATATTTCTTTTGTTGTTTGCCGGAGAAGGCGATTGTTAGGCCAAAATCGCACACAACCCATATATAATAAGTATTGATAATATAGGACTGTATTATTAAACAGGCGTTGCCTAAAATATCGGTAAATGGGGATTTTGTGGCACGGCCATCCTGGCCGTGCTTATTATAAGCTATAACATGGGCTGGAAGCCCATGCCACAACGAGAACACGGGCTGGAAGCCCGTGTCACGGCAGGGGGTTTTAGATCTGGGCTTTGATTTGCGTATGCCTTTTGAAATTTTTATCGTTCGCATTGGGGTAATCGGTTCTGAAATGTACCCCCCGGCTTTCGCGGCGCATCTGTGCGCTGTAGGCAATAAGCAGGCAGACGGTGAGCATATTCTGGCACTCCCAGCCGACGGGCGCGTCGAAAATTTTGTCCATCACGTAGCGCTGCCAGAATTTTATTATCTGCTGCGCCTCTATCAAAGGTCTTGCGGACCTGGTAATGCCGACATTACGCCACATAAGGGAACGCAGCGAGTTCCGGATGTCGGCGGTATCGAGAATAGTTCTATCCGAATGGGGGATTTTATAATTTACCAGATTTTGTCCGGCTTGTCCGGCATTTGTCTTTGCATTTTTCGCGGCCTGACGTCCGGCGATTTGTCCGAAGACGAGGCCCTCGAGCAGTGCGTTGCTTGCGAGCCTGTTTGCGCCGTGCAGGCCTGTCGAGGCGACCTCACCGCAGGCGTAGAGATTTTCGATATTTGTTCCGGCCAGCAAATCTGTTTTGACGCCGCCGACCATATAATGTGCGCTCGGCCTGACGGGTATCAAATCTTTGCTTACGTCGATATCGAAACTTTCGCAAATCTCAAATATGTATGGGAAACGCTTCGCGAAATATTGCTTATCGAGGTTGCGGACGTCGAGGAAGACGTTTGTCGCCCTGGTTTTGAGCATCTGCTGGAGGCAGGCCCTGCTTACGATATCGCGCGGAGCGAGTTCGGCGGCGGGGTGGTAATCCTTCATAAATGCCTTGCCTTTGCTGTCTCGCAGAATCGCACCTTCGCCGCGAATCGCCTCTGTAATCAGCGCGCGCGATGCGCCTGCGATATAAAGCGTGGTGGGATGGAACTGCATAAATTCGAGGTCCTGCAGGACTGCTCCCGCGCGCCAGGCTATCGCCAGGCCGTCGCCGGTTGCGCCGGCAGGATTGCTTGTCTCGCGGTAGAGCTGGCCTGCGCCGCCGGTCGCAAGAATCGTATTTGCCGCCAGGATAATCTGCCTGTTGGCCGATTGACCATCTGATGCGGATTGGCCTATGATTCCAAGGCAGCGGCCGCCATCGGTGATGAGGTCTATCGTGAAAAAGTTTTCGATTATTTTTATGTTCGGGTTTTGGCGGGCGATTTTTACGAGTGTCTCCGAAATAATTCTGCCGGTGTTGTCGCCGTGCGCGTGAATGACGCGGGGATGCGAGTGTCCGCCTTCGAGAGTTGGGACTATAGTGCCGTTGGTTTTGTCGAATTCCGCCCCCCAATCGAGCAGTTGCCGTATCAAATCCGGCCCCTGGCGGATAACCAGCTCGACCACCCCTTCGTCGCAGAGTGCGCAGCCCGTCTTTAGCGTGTCGGCGATGTGCGATTCGAACGAATCGGTTTTGTCGAATACGACGGCGATTCCGCCCTGCGCATTCCATGTATTGCTGTCGGAGACCTGCCCTTTGCAGACAACGGTTACTTTACAGGATTGTGCCGCCTCTATTGCCGCCCGAAGCCCCGCCACGCCTGCGCCGATTACGAGGCAATCGGTGGTGAGCCGGCTGGTGTCCGCGGCATCGATATCCGCAAGATACCGGCGAAGCTGACCCGACAGGTTATCCTGCTCTTTTGAATCGGAAATATGTTCCTGAAAATCGTCCATAAGATTATAAGAACCCTCGAATAAATTCGGGGGCTAAATGTTTTAATTTTTAATTCTTTTTTCCTGCCGAAGGCGGTTCCACAATTTTGATATTTGATTTTCGGATTTCGGATTTTTTAAGAATCAGTTCATTGCTGAAAACATCTTCGTTGTCGGCGTATTTGAGGACGAATTTCTGAAGTTCTGCCGTGTCATCGGTTAAAACTAATCTGTCGTTGACCATCTCGTGTTTTATCGCATTCGGGTCTTTTTCCAGCAGTTCCTTCATCTTGTCATCATCGGTAAGTCTCAGTTTTAACTGCGGCTCGATTGAATCGACTACCGCAAAGGTATGGACCGGCATAATGAAAAATGTATTGTAAAACCATTTCATCTCGTCGTTCGGGTCATCGAATTTTCCGCAGGGAAATCCTTCGGGAAATATATCGAGGAATAATTTGTCTTTAAGTTTTACGAGGTGAACCGTAAATAGCCCCTTTCCGAGCTTTTTTGAATCGTTATCTATCGAAGTATATATGAGGCGGTAGGTTTTTCCTTCTTTTTCAGGCGAAGTGAATTCCATTGTGATTTTATTCGGCTCATTGTCCCAGCGTCCAAACAGCCTCTGGTCGAGGACAACATCTTTTTCGTAATATAACTGGTGCAGGGAGAGTGTCGGCCCGCAGCCGCCTATTATACATAGCAGCAAATAAAAAAGAGCCTTTTTGGTCTTCATTTTTTTCTCCTTAAAATTTAATATGGCATTTTACAATTTAGCCTGTCGATAGCAATCAAATTAAGGCCTTAGGATAATTAAATGCATATCCGGCGAGGGTTGCTGCCGGATTTGTTTTGCAAAAAACCGGCGGGGAGGCGAAAATTTTGCTATGAGCGAAAACCGGAATAATGATGCGTTTGCCCGGACACGAGAGCAAATGGTAAAACTTGACCTGCGGGGGCGGGATATTACCGATGAAGACATAATAAAGGTAATGGGCGAGATTCCGCGTGAGGAATTTATGCCGCTGTCTTACCATTCGCAGGCATACAGCGACGGCCCGCTGCCTATCGGTATGGGGCAGACGATTTCGCAGCCGTATATAGTTGCGCTGATGACGCAGGCGCTGAAACTGAGGCCGGATTGCGAAGTCCTCGAAATCGGCACGGGCAGCGGCTACCAGACGGCGGTGTTGAGCAGACTGGTAAAAAAAGTTTATACAATCGAGCGATTCAACGAGCTTTCCGAGACCGCACAGGCGGTTCTGGCGAGGCTGGGATTTGCGAATATCGAATTTTTTATTGGCGACGGCAGCAGGGGCTGGCCGGGAAAAATGCGGTTCGACCGAATCATTCTTACCGCTGCCATTCCCAAAATGCCGGAATCTCTTCTCGGCGAGCTGAAGGCCGGCGGCTTATATGTCGCTCCCGTGGGCGAGGGCGGCAGCCAAAGGCTGGTACTCGGCGAAAAAAAACCGGTCGGCTGCACAGAATCCTTTATCTGCGATGTGCGTTTCGTAAAATTGGTTGGCCAATTCGCCTATGAAGAATGAGGGTGTAGTATACAAAAAATGTCTGAAATAGACAATGATACTTACAATCGCGGCGCAATCGAGTTTTCGACGCCGGTGCAGTTTTTAAAAGGCGTCGGGCCGGCCAGGGCCGAGGTCTTTGCCGGGCTCGGCGTGCACACGGCAGAAAACCTGCTCGATTATTTTCCGCGCGACTGGGTCTTTGTGCCGCCCCCGGTAAAAATCGTACAGTTGAAGGCGGGCGAGGAAGCTACGGTTATCGGCCTGGTCGAATCGACCGATTACCAGTCGTTCCGCAGGCCGCCTCTCTTCGAGGTGATGCTTGCCGACGACACGGATGTTTGCAGGATTGTCTGGTTTCACGGGGGGTATCTTCGAAACCAGATTCAACCGGGGCAGGCGATTCTGGCTTCGGGCAAGGTGAATCTGTATAAACATCAATTGCAGCTTACCAATCCGAAGTTTATTATTGTGGATAAAGATAGTCCGAATCCTGGCGAGGCCATCAGCGGTGCGGTTTATCCGGCGGCGGCCTCTCTTACCAGCGCACGGATAAAACAGATAATCAGGCCTGTTCTCGAAAAAATAGATACGCTTGTTTGCGAGATTTACGACAAAAGTTTCCTTAAAAAAAACGGCTTGGTTTCGAGGATGGACGCCTATCGCTGGATACACCAGCCGCCCGATGAGGAAAAACTTGCGCAGGCAAAACGCAGGCTCAAATACGACGAGTTTTTCCTGATGCAGTTAGGTCTTGCTCTGCGGCGATACAGGAACAGGCACTGCTGCGGCTCGGTAAAAATCAGGACCGGCGAGGAAATCGACAGGCGAATCAGGAAACGTTTTCCGTTTTTGCTTACCGAAGACCAGGAAAGCGTTATAAAAGAAATCACAGCCGATATGTGCGGCGATGAGCCTATGAACAGGCTCCTGCAGGGAGACGTCGGCAGCGGCAAGACGGTCGTTGCGCTTTACGCTGCGCTATTGGCCGTGGCGAATAAAAAGCAGGCGACGATTATGGCGCCTACGGAAATTCTGGCAAGCCAGCATTTTTTAAGTATCGAGCGGTATCTGAAAGACAGCGATGTAAAGAGGCTGCTGATAACGGGCGGGCTGTCGGGTAAAAAAAGAAAAGAGGTTCTCGAACAAATAAAATCAGGGCAAATCGATATTGTCGTGGGGACGGTTGCGCTTTTGCAGAAGGACATCGAATTCGAGAGGCTCGGCCTTGTGATTATTGATGAGCAGCACAAGTTCGGCGTCGAGCAGCGGTGGCAGCTTCGCAAAGAGGCATCGCCGCACTGCCTTGTTATGACCGCGACGCCGATACCGCGGACGCTGGCGATGACGGTTTTCGGCGACCTCGATGTTTCGGTTATCCGGCATTGTCCGCCCGGCAGGGGAGAGGTGATTACGCGGCTTGTGGATGCCGCCGACAGGCCTAAGGCTTACGAGTTTATTCGCCAGCGGCTTGTGGCGAAGAGGCAGGCGTATTTTGTCTATCCGAGAATCACCGCGGACGCTTCGCCTTCTGCGGAACTTGCGGCGGCAACCGATGAGTGGAAGAGGCTCTCGAAGAAGATTTTTCCGGAATTTTCGGTTGAGCTGCTGCACGGCCAGATGCCGCTGGAGAAAAAGCAGAAGATAATGACCGATTTCAGGAAGGGAAAAATCGACGTTCTCGTATCGACGGTTGTTATCGAGGTCGGTATCGATGTGCCGAACGCAACGATTATGGTAATCGAAAATGCGGAGCGGTTCGGCTTGGCGCAGCTGCACCAATTGCGAGGCAGAATCGGCAGGGGACAGGCCAAATCTTATTGCCTGCTCTTTGCGGCACTCGATAAATCCGGAGATAATGAGACGGCCAGCAGCAGGCTCGATTGTTTGAATAGGACCAATGATGGTTTCGAGATTGCCGAATTCGATTTGCGGCTTCGCGGGCCCGGCGAGATTTTCAGCACCCGCCAGCATGGCTTGCCTGACCTGAAAATCGCAAATATCATCGATGATTACGAATTGCTGGTTCTCGCGAGGCGAGATGCCTTTGCGATGGTCGAGACTGACCCGATGCTGGTAAAAGCCGAGCACAAAAATATTCGCAGGGTTTTAGTTGCCAGGTTCGGCGATTCTCTCGGCTTGGTCGATATAGCATAAGATAGAATACCGTATCTTAATTCTATATACCATATATTGTGTATTGCCCATCTTCGCCATATATACTTTATATAGGCAGCAGCGGCAATATTCCATCTAAAAGCCGATTTTTAGGGTTAAAAAAGCCGTTTTTAGCAAAAAAACACCACAAGCAGTTGTTGCAAAAATATTTACGAAATCGGTGAACTTTTCTAAAGTTTTTTCTGTGCCGCTGTCGATATTGATATTGGTAAAGGGTTTTTGCCTTGAAAGGATTTTCAGGGCATACAATATATTGTGGGAGGCCGTCAGATAATAAAGGGATTTTTGCTTCTGATGTAAGGCCTTAAAAGGTGTTTAAATGTCGGAGCAGTTGAATAATAATTTGGAAGGCAAGCCTCAGGGCGACATTAACAGCGAGAAGCTGTCGGCGTCGGATGACCTTATTATGGAGAAGATTCTCGATAATATGAACAGCACGCCGCTGGGCCAGGTCCTGAAGAAGATTGCCAGCCTGCCGGAGGTTCGCAGACAGAAGGTTCTTACGGTTCGTCGTCAATTAACCGACGGCGAGTATGACATCAATGCCCGCCTCGATGTCGCCCTCGACAGGGTTCTCGAACAGCTGATAAAATAAGCGCCTTTGCCTGCTAAGGCTCGGACGCTTATATTGTAATCTGTTAATTCAAAATTTTCAGAGAGAAAACTATTTCTGTAAAAAGTTCGCCAACAGCTGGCCAAACTATTACAGAATATCCGGCACTTCATCGTCGTCCGGGGTATCCATATCAACTGGCTTGTAGCCGGGCTGTTTCGATTTTTCATCTTCCTGCTTGAATGCAGCCGTCACCTTGTCCTGTATCTTCCGGCGGCAGTCGGCGTTAATCGGGTGTGCGATATCTGCGTGAAGTTTCATTCTGCCCTGCAGGTCTTTTTTGGCACGGTTTTCGCTGAGCTGGGTGCCGCAGTTGTTGCAGTATCTTGCCCTTAAATGGTTTTTGCTTCCGCACTTGTTGCAGTGGTCGCTCATCTTTCGCGACGGCATCGCCACAAATAAACCCTTGGTGCCCTCGATAATTTTTATGTCACGAACGACAAATTCGTTGTCGAGCGTCACAGAGCAAAACGCCTTGAGTCTTTCGTCTTTGTTCTCTATCAGTTTGACTCTTACCTCGCTAATCTCCATATTTGTGCCTCTCTAAACACGTTACCATTTATTGTTTCTTACAATGATGCAGCCGCATCCCGTCATTTCCTCAACCTGTTTTCGAATCTTCTTTGCAGCCTGTAGCTGCCTGCTGCCAAATATGCGGTAGATAGCGGAGCCGCTTCCTGTTAAGCACCACTTCCCCGCCGACAAAGCCTCCAGCCGGTCTTTCAGCCTGGCCAGTTTTGTGTTGATTTGGAAACAGCTTGCCTGGAGCATATTTGCGCACATTCCTGCAATCAGGTCAATCCTGTCGTTTTTCAAAGAGCGTACAATCAGCCCGTGAAACCTCCTGTAAAAAGCTTCATCCTGAAGATAATTATCATAAACCATTTTAGTGGAAATACTTACCTTAGGCAACACAAGAAGTGCTAAAAAATCAAAATTTTTCTTGATTTTTTTAACTTTCTCACCTTTTCCGGTGCAGTATGCGATAGACCCGTTGAGGAAGAAAGGCACATCGCTGCCGAGTTTTATCGCTATTTTATCCAGTTTGCCCCTTTTGACTCGCAGACCTAACAGCTTCTTTACCCCAATCAACGTTGCAGCCGCATCGCTGCTTGCGGAGCCGAGGCCGGTGCCTGCGGGTATATTTTTCCAAAGTGTGATTTTCAGGTTTGCCTGCCTGCCGGTTTCCTTCAGGAGCAGTTGGCATGCCCTGTAGACCAGATTGTCCTCGCCCGTTGGCGCCCATTGCGGGCCTTTGCAGATTAGCTCTATTCCATTTTTTTTGCCCGGCTCGATTGTTATTTTGTCGAACCAGGCGATTTTTGCCATTACGGTTTCTATGTTGTGGTAGCCGTCCCGCCGCCGGCGGGCGATTAGCAGCGACAGGTTTATCTTGGCCGGCGCCAAAACGACGAGACGTTTGCCGATAGTTCGTATTTGTTTTTTATCAGCCATAAAATTTGTATCGCAGTCTTCCTTTTTATCCGGAAGGCAAATCAATGATTATGCCGAAGCGTTATTACGAATTTGTTGACATTATACAGGGTTTGCTCTATTTTAAAAGCGGATTCTGAAAGACATTATGTTTCGGAGAAACTATGGAAACTCTTGCTGCAATAAATTTTGTCGATATTTTTCTTCATCTCGATAAGACGCTTGAAACCGTCATCCAGCAGTATCAGGCGTGGGTTTATCTTATTCTTTTTGCGGTTATCTTTTGTGAGACGGGTTTTGTGGTTGCGCCTTTTTTGCCGGGCGATTCGCTGTTGTTTGCGGCAGGGTCGCTTGCCGCGCTGCACAACAACGTTCTCGATGTCAGGTTTATGTATCCGCTTTTATGCTGTGCTGCGGTGACCGGCGACAACACGAATTACTGGATAGGCCGCTTTTTGGGCCCGAAGGTTTTCCGCTGGGAGAATTCACGGCTGCTCAATAAGGAATATCTCGAACGCACGCACCAGTTTTACGAAAAGCACGGCGGAAAGACCGTTGCGATTGCACGGTTTATGCCGATACTGCGTTCCTTCGCTCCGTTTGTGGCCGGCATCGGCAAAATGACCTATTGGCGGTTCCTCGCCTACAGCGTCACGGGCACAATCTGCTGGACGGCGACGTTTATTCTCGGCGGGTATTTCTTCGGCAATTTTCCGGTTGTGAAGAGGAATTTTACGCTCGTAATTATGGCGATTATTATTATCTCTTTTCTGCCGTCCGTTATCGGTTATATTCGCTACCGCAAATCGAAAAAAAGCGGCTCATAGTGAGAGGTTTGTTTATGAACGATAGCCAAAAGCAAATCCTGCTCAAGGTCGCCCGCGAGAACGTCGAGGCCGCCGTCAACCACTGGCCCGCGCCGAAGCCGCACACCGATGACGCTGACCTGAACAAACATTGCGGCTGTTTCGTGACCTTGAAAAATGGCGAAGACCTGCGGGGCTGTATCGGCCAGTTCGTTGCAGATAAACCGCTGATTGAAATGGTTGCTGAAATGGCAAAGGCCTCATCGACAGGCGACCCGCGTTTTTTCGCTGACCGGATAACGGCAAAAGAGCTTCCAAAGCTCGATATCGAGATATCGGTATTATCGCCTCTTAAAAAGACTGATGACCCGCTGAGCCTTCGGCTGGGTGTGGACGGCATTTACATCAAGAAGGGTTTTTCGAGCGGCTGTTTCCTGCCGCAGGTGGCGACGGAGACCGGCTGGTCGAAGGAGGAATTTCTTTCTTACTGCTGCTCGCACAAGGCGGGCCTGCCGCCCGACGCCTGGAAGGATAAGAAGACGGAAGTCTTTCTCTTCACCGCCGAAATCTTCTCCGCAAAATTCAAAGATGTAAAATAAGACAGGACACGGGACAGCTTAAAGCTGAAAGTGTAAAACTAAAAACGAAACTAAATTTTGCGTGCTTTGTGGTTTATATTTCTGTGTAATCTGTGAAATCTGTGGCTATTTTTTTACTTTTGTGAGGAGTTTCTCGAAAAGCTCCATAGGCATGCCCATAACGTTTGTGAGAGAGCCGGCGATTTTTTCAACGAACTGGTCGCCGGTTTCCTGTATAGCGTAAGCGCCGGCCTTATCCCGCCAGGTGCCGCTTTCGATATGCTCTGCAATCTGCTCATCCGTCATAGGTTTCGGATAAACAATCGTAGTATCACTTTCGACAATCTCAAGATTATCTTTCAGCCTCACAATCGCAAGGCCGGTAATTACCTTGTGAGGTCTGCTGAAGAGCAGCCTGACAATTTTCTCTGCATCTCTCTCGCCGGCGGCCTTGCCGATAATCCTGCCATCAAAATCCACAATCGTATCGGCGCCGACGACGATTTTTTCTTTGTAATTTTGTGCGACCGATTTTGCCTTGGCAAGTGCTAGCAGTTTTGCGAATTCAGCGGGGCCTATCGATGTGTCAAAAGCCGTCTCATCGACGTTCGGCGATACAGGTTTGAAATGGTAGCCTGCTTTTTCGAGCAGCTCTCTTCGCCGGGGCGATTTCGAGGCGAGTATGAATGAGAAATTCGTTTTGTCGTGCATAATTTTACTTATCTACTGTTATATCCCTGCAGAAATCGAGATACTGTTTTTCGATACCGTCAAGGTTGCCTGCGAAGTAATGTTTAAATAATAACGGCCCGGCTATTTTATTCCAGTCGGAAGTTAGCGGTATGGTCCTGTCGGATGCGATTTTTTTATCTTCATCGCTGAGCGGCCATTTTCCTTCGAGGGCGCCTGCAAGCAGCCGGTTGAAATCAGTTTTTCTTTTGCCGGCATCGGCCTGGCGAAGAAACCGCACGAGCGCATAGCACTGGCTGTAAAAGGCCGATACTTGCGGGTCGTCGCCGAGCAAATCGCCCGGGTCGGATTCCAGAAGTGTTTCAAGCGGTATTACCTGGTTTTGTTCGAATGTTTTTTTCAACGAATCCAGCCGGTAAGAATTTTCAGCAGGTTCGAAATAAAAAAGACCGTTTTTGTAAACGTTGGATTCGAACTGCATCGCGATGCCCTCATTGAGCCAGCTTGGCAGCCTGAATACGAAGGTTCTGTCAACGAACTGATGCCAGCATTCGTGCCCGAGTGCGCGAAACGTGCGTTCTCTTCCGATGTTATATGCGACGCAGGCGCCGTTGAGATAATAAGCGCCGGCTTTTATGCGGCTGTACACCTGCGACTGGCTGCCTGCGAAACTTCTCGTGAATGATTGCCATTGCGTGCGGTTATCGAAAAGGTAAATCGTAAATCGCGAGGTTGTTTGGATCTGTCCGGAAAGACCATCTGCGGTGGACCGGAAGTTGTTGAAGCAGGTCTCGATGAAGGCGGGGACATCCCGCAGCATAAGAGGGTCTTTTAATGTGGTGAATACTTCATAATGGGCGGTCGTTATCTTCAGGCCTTCGGAAAAGTTCGCCTGCGACGTGTTCCAGTTTTCCACAGATTCGACAGTGGGCAGGTTCTGCATTCTCAGGTATCCGGCGAGTCCGGTTGGCGTTTTGATGGTCTGTTTCGGCGGGGGAATCAGGAAATATCCGCTTTCAGGCCGTTTTTCGTGACAGCCTGACGCCAGAATCATAATTGCTATAAAAATTAGTGCATTTTTCGCTAACATAAGCTTTACCATCGGAAAAACCAGCCTGTTTAATACGGTAAATCGGGAAATTTTCAGGGCCGGCATCGCTGGAACTGGTTTATGGTGTCAAAATAGGTAAAATATCGCGAATATAACGAATATTACGTTGATATTTATTAGCAATGGCGTTTCGTTTTATAAACATAGACCTTAAGTGTTGTAAAGCGTTGTATATTTAGTCCTATATATGGGGGTATTTGTTTGTTGAGATAAGGAATGCGTTGTTAAAAAACAACGTGCTGCTATAGGCGGCTGTGGCACTTTTATAATTTGTAAACCAAAAAAGGGGGAGTTAATTTAAGATTTTCCCGCCCGTTAAGTAAATCTCAGGTTGAGCTTTGTCATTGAATTTTTTAACTGGTATAGCATTTGCTTATTAAATCTAAACTGTCTTTATGATAGTGGTATTGGGCGGACGTCCAAAAAATCTGGTTTCGGAGGAGGATGATTCCGCCCGATTCGAAATTTTACGCAGTTGTCTTGCGAGTCCGCCGCAGGCGGACGGCAAAAGCGGCTGTGTTTATTATAAATTAAGGAATCGCCAAAGGAGGAGTGCGATTCCTTATATTTTGGGTTCGGCGTTTCAAGCCTTTTTTTCCATTTCAGTAACGGTTTTGCCAGCGGTTTATGTTCACAGAAATACAATCCTGATTTTACTATTCAAAAAGTGGTGGAAATTGTATAATCGCCGCTGTTATGGAGCGGGCTGTTTATAGAATTATCGATGCCAATTTTAACCGGGCGAGGGAAGCCCTCAGGGTGATAGAGGAATTCTGCAGGTTTGCCCTCAATTCAAATCTTCTGACAAGTCGAGCCAAGGAGCTTCGGCACCGGCTTTGCGGTATTGCGTGCAAAATTGATAATGGCAAACTGATAGCGGGCAGAGATACCGCAAATGATGTGGGGATAGGTTTATCCGTGGCCGGCCAGATGCAGCGGGCGGATTTGGGGGATTCGGCGAAGGCAGCCGGCAAGAGGCTTACGGAGGCCTTGCGATGCCTGTCGGAAACAATTGCAGTCATAAATCCCTCAGCAGCAGGTGAGATTGAAACCCTGCGATATGAGGCCTACAATCTCGAAAAGGATTTTTTGATATTCGGCAGCACGATTGCAAAATACAAGAAGGTGAAACTTTATATTGTTATCAGCAGCAGTCTGCCCGCGGAGGTTTTGCGTCTTACGCAGCAGTGCATCGCGGGGGGTGCGGACTGCATCCAGCTGCGGGCAAAGTCGATTGATGATGACCTGCTTTTTAACCTGGCGGTTGAGTTTATGCAGGCTTGCAGGGCGGGGGGTGTTATCAGTATAATCAACGACAGGGTGGATGTGGCGGCAGCGGCAGGGGCTGACGGCGTTCACCTGGGGCAAAACGATTTGCCGGTTGAACAGGCGTACCGTTTGCAGTTAAGCCCGCTGATTATCGGGAAAAGCACGCATTCGATGGAGCAATTGAAGGCGGCCTGCGGGCTTGCCGGCGGCGGACTTACTTACGCGGCATTGGGTCCGGTTTTTGCGACGCCGACGAAGCCGACAGCTCCGCCGGTAGGATTGGGGTATGTAAGCGACGGCGTCCGTTTATTGGCGGATACCGGTATCGGCCACGTTGCAATCGGCGGGATAACAATAGATAATGTCGAGCAGGTTTTGCGGGCGGGCGCAAGGACGATTGCGGTTAGTTCAATAGCGGCGAAGGCCGCCAATCCGAAAGAGGTCTGCCGGCAGTTAAAGGAAAAAATTGTGTCTGTATCGGATGAGTAAACTGGTTTTTTGGGGCGAGTTATTATGGATAATACAAGAACAGTTTTTAAAATCAGCGTGTGTTTTTGTTTTGCTTCGGTTTTATTAACGGGTTGTTTCGAACAGAATAAGTGTGCAGCTAAAAAAGGAGCTGGTATGAAAGCAGTGCCGTTCACGGACGTCAAAATTGAGGATAAGTTCTGGTCGGGCAGAATTGAGACCAACCGAAAGACTACGATACCCGCCTTATTTAAGATGTGCGAGGAAAGCGGGCGAATCGACAACTTCGCAATAGCGGGCGGATTGAAGAAGGGCGAGCACAGAGGCCAGTACCCGTTTGATGATACGGACGTGTATAAGACAATAGAAGCGGCATCGTTTTCGCTGAAGGTTCATCCTGATGCGGAGCTTGAGAAATATATCGACGGCATAATTACTTACATAGCCGCTGCGCAGGAGCCGGATGGTTATATTATGACCGCAAGGAGAAACAGGTCGGAGAAGCTCAGCGGCAGGCTCGGAAGCAAGCGGTGGTCGAACGAGGCGGGCGGCGGCAACAGCCACGAACTTTATAACGCAGGTCATCTTTACGAATCAGCGGTTGCGCATTATTACGCCACGGGCAAGCGGAATCTTCTGAACGTGGCGATAAAGAACGCAGACCTCGTATGCAGCGTTTTCGGCCCCGGCAAAAACGAGACATTCCCCGGCCACCAGGTAATCGAGATGGGGCTTGTAAAATTGTACCAGGCGACCGGCGACGAGAAATATTTGAGGCAGGCAAAGTTCTTTCTCGATACCCGCGGCCCCGGCGGCGAGACATACACGCAGAGCCATAAGAAGGTAATCGACCAGAACGAGGCGGTCGGACACGCGGTGCGGGCGACATATATGTATTCGGGAATGGCGGACGTGGCGGCACTGACGGGCGAACAGAGTTATGTCGATGCGATAGATAAACTCTGGGAAAACGTGGTCGGCAAAAAAATGTATCTCACCGGCGGGATTGGTTCTGACCCATCTATCGAAGGATTCGGTGCTGCGTATGACCTGCCGAATATGAGTGCGTACTGCGAATCCTGTGCGGCTATCGGCAACATATTCTGGAATCAGCGGCTGTTCCTTTTGCACGGCGATGCGAAGTATGTCGATGTGCTGGAGCGGACGCTTTATAACGGGTTTCTGTCGGGGGTTTCTCTTGACGGCAAACTTTTCTTTTATCCGAATCCGCTTGCCTCGCGGGGTCAGCATATTCGGCGGAGCTGGTTTTCCTGTGCGTGCTGCCCGCCGAACATCGCACGCTTGATGGCGTCGCTGCCGGGTTATGTCTATGCATGCAGCGACAATGGTTTTTATGTAAATTTATTTGCAGCAAGTCAGACAACCGTCAAAATCAGCGGCAAAAAAGTGCAGGTAAGCCAGGAAACAAATTACCCGTGGGATGGCGATGTGAAGATAACAGTGAATCCGGAAAAGCCGGCAGGATTTAATCTTTATGTTCGCATACCGGGCTGGGCGAGGGATGAAGCTGTGCCTTCGGATTTATACAGCTTCATTGATAAAAGTGACGAGAAGATTGTCCTGAAGGTCAACGGCAAAACGGTTCTGGTTGAAATGCAGAAAGGTTTTGCATGCATAAATCGAAAGTGGCAAAAGGGAGACGTTGTTGAATTGAATCTGCCGATGCGTGCAAGATGTGTCGCCGCGAATGAGCAGGTTGCGGAGGATAAGGGGAAGTTTGCGATTCAGCGTGGGCCTGTTGTTTATTGCGTTGAATGGCCGGATGTGGCAGACGGGGTTGTTTCTAACCTGCTTGTGCCGGATGACGCCGCCAGACTGAATGCGGAATTTAAGCCTCAGCTTTTGGGCGGGGTCGAGGTTCTGAAAGGCACGGGTTTGGGTTTTGAAATTGACGAGCAGGGCAATTTGGAGAAGAAAAATAAGGATTTTACAGCGATACCGTATTACGCGTGGGCGCATCGCGGGATGGGCGAAATGGCAATCTGGCTTGCGAGGCAGGATGCCGCTGCTATCCCGTTGGGCATGCCGAGTGTGGCAAAAAAGAGCAGTGT
Source organism: Phycisphaerales bacterium (assembly GCA_003141315.1). Taxonomy (GTDB): domain Bacteria; phylum Planctomycetota; class Phycisphaerae; order Sedimentisphaerales; family Anaerobacaceae; genus Fen-1359. The sequence continues at coordinate 96,184 of PLLP01000022.1, read as the reverse complement.
AAGCGCATCTGTAAGTGATGCGAATATGGAAACGATAAAAGATGGAATTATGCCGGCCAATTCCGCCGACAAGACGAAACCATTTTTCAGTTGGCTGCCTAAAAAAGGGACGAAGGAATGGATACAGTATGATTTCGGCGGGGTGTATGACCCGTCTATCGTCGAGGTTTATTGGGTTGATGACGGGCCGGCGGGCGAGCATCGGCTGCCAAAGAACTGGAAGATTCAATACAAGGCTGGCAATGAGTGGAAGGATACATGGACGCCGGACAGCTGGATTATTGAAAAAGATAAACTGAGCAGAGTGGTTTTCGAGACAGTCAAAACCGATTCGATTCGGCTTGTGGTGGAAATGCAGGACGGTTTCTCTGCGGGTCTTTACCAGTGGCGTGTTAAATGATTTTTTAATTGGTGCACGCCTTATTGAAAACTTTGTTCCGCCTGCGGCGGACGAGCGCAGCGAAGCAATCTAACAACTGGCTGCGTTTAAGATTGCTTCGGCCTTTGGCCTCGCAATAACTGTGGGCCTAGGCGGAATAAAAAGTAAACAACTTCAACAAAGCGATTGGTGCGATAAAAGGGTATTGATAAGCAGGGGCCGGCTATGAAAAAAATTGCGATTGGCTGTATTATTCTTTTTGCTGCGGAATTATTCGCAGCGGTTCCGCCAGCGGCGAGCAAAGCCGGGCAGCAGAAAATCGAAAATGACTACTTCAAGATTAATGCGGGCGAAAACGGCATCGTAAGCCTGAAGCGAACGAAAGACGCCTATGATACCGATTACATACTGAATCAGAATAGTATAGGCGATTGCGTAATCAGCTACAGGTTTGCCGGCGAGGAGGAATACCGGCAGATAAAAAAGGCAAAACTGAAAAATGCTGCCGGCAATTCGGCTGTGTACGGGATAACCGTTGAGCAGCCGTCTTTTATTTCGAGAGTGAGGGCGTCGGCTTCGCAAAGTTCGCGGACGATATCCGCGTTAAATGACGGGGCCTATATCGAAAATTCCGGCGGCAGGCAGAACGGATTTTTCAGCTGGTCGCCAAAGAAAGGCACAAAAGAATGGGTGCAGTATGATTTTCCTGCGGAGGTTCTGGTATCGGCTGTAGAGGTCTATTGGTTCGATGACCATTCTATCAGCGGGCCATATCGGGCGCCGCAGTCGTGGCGGCTTTTGTATAAAGACGATGACGAGTGGAAAGAGGTGGCAAACCCGAGCGGATACGGGGTGAGCCTCGACAAATTCGTTAAGGTGACTTTCGAGCCGGTGAGGACTTCCGCGGTTCGCATCGAGGTGCAGCTTTATGAGGGATTTTCCGGCGGGATTTTGGAATGGCGGGTCGAAAATGACGAGGATGCGAGAATAAAAGCTGAAGCGGCAAAACAAGCCCGCGAGGTTGCAGGTCAAATAGAAGCCGACTCGACCTTCGAGCTTAAAGGCGATACGCTGTTTTGGAAAATCGATATTAAAAATCTTACCGACAAACCGATGGAGCTTGGCGACGTCGGGCTTCCTTTGCGGTTTAATACGCAGTACGTCTGGGATAAAAATATAACATACACGCAGAGGCTGATAAAACATTTTTTGATAGCGGGCAGCGGGTCGTTTATTTTCTGGATGCGGCCGAATACCGAGCCGCCATATCTTTTAATGACGCCTGCGGACAAGACGTGGCTGGAATATTTTGACAGCGAAACGGAAAGGGGCAGGAGTTTTTGCGTCTTTATTCATTCGAAAGCCAAGGCCGCCGACCGGATGAAAAGAGGCGGCAACTGGCGGCAGGCCAATACGAGCGAGACCTTATCGCCGAAAGGCAAAAAAGGCGACAGCGCCAGCTACACGTTCAAACTCGGCTGGGCAAATGGTTTTAACGGCGTGCGGGACCTTTTGTATGAGCGGGGCAAAATTGACGTCCATGTTGTCCCCGGGATGACGGTGCCGGACGACCTCGATGCGCTTATTTCGCTGCGGACTAAAAACGGGATAAAATCCGTTGTGCCGGAATATCCCGCACAGACGAAAATCGAATATGCCGGCGAAAAAGGAAAAGGCAATCATATTTACAAGGTGAATTTTTCAAAGCTGGGTGAGAATATCCTAACAATCAATTATGGCGACGGACAGCGAATGGTTCTGGAATTTTTTGTGACAGAACCGCTCGAAACCGTCATAAAAAAACGGGCGGCTTTTCTTGTTCACAGGCAGCAGCACAAAGACCCGAACAAGTGGTATAACGGCGTATATAGCGACTGGGATATGAAGAACCATATTCTGCGAAGCGCTGACGACAGGGACGGTTTGCAGACCTGGCTTACCGATGCGTGCGATGATGCCGGCAACGCAAGGCCCGCGTATGTTGCGTCGAAGAACGTTTTCTTTCCGGACCCGAAAGAGATAGAAAGCGTCGATTATTATATAAAACATTATCTGTGGGGCGGGATGCAGCAGACCGAAAGCGAGCCTTATCCTTACGGCATTTACGGAATCCCGAACTGGAAAGTCAACCGCGACAGCAACGACCCGGGCAGAGACGGCAAAAAGCACCTGTGGCGAATTTACGATTACCCGCATATCGTGCTGCTCTATTACAGGATGTACCAGGTGGCGAAATTTTATCCTGAGATAAAAACTGAGCTTACAAAAGAGGAATATTTGAATCGCTCATTCAGGACTGCGATTGCGTATTTCACCGTGCCGATGGCGATTGAAAAATGGTCTGCTTACGAGACGCCGACAATGAACGAGCCTGTCATCAGCGAGCTGATAGCGGCGCTCGACAGCGAGGGCAAGAGCAAAGAGGCGGACGAATTGCGCAGCCACTGGGAAAAGAAGGTAAAGTATTTTGTGAATGATGACCCGTATTTATTCGGTTCGGAATTTGCATTCGATTCGACTGGCTTCGAGGCGACGGGCGCACTGGCGAAATACGCTATGGAAAACTTAGACAGGAAACCTTTTGCCTCCGATGTCAACGCGGTGTCGGCGGCGAAGTTTATGGAAAAGCAGGTGAAGCTTAATATTGCCGACCGCGGCTGGCTCGAAACAGCGTATTATTATCTCGGCACTGATTACCGCGCCCAGGGCGGCACGGGATACACGTTAAGTTATATGTCGCAGATGGGCGGCTGGTCAATTGTCGATTACGCACTTTATTATGCGAAAGACCCGTATCAATATTTGCGGCTTGGGTATGCTTCGTATTTGAGCGCGTGGGCGCTGGTTAATTCCGGGACGCCGGCAACCAATTATGGCTACTGGTATCCGGGTGCGGAAAATGACGGCGGCGCCGGCGGCGGTTTCGAGCCGGCTGCTTACGCCAGGGGCTGGATTGGAAAAGCGAATGCCAGAGGCTCGTGGTATTACAGCGCGGAGGAAGATGTCGGCTTCAACGGGGCGTTGAGGGCATCGGTGACGGTAGCGGCTGATGACCCGCTGTTCGGATTGATTGCGTACGGCGGATTACTAAAGAAGACATCCGGCGGAATTGAAGTGATACCGAAAGATGGGCTGCGGCAGCAATTTCATTTTATAAAGAGTAATTTGTCTATCCATATTCTGCTTGAGAGAGATGGCTTTGCCGCGGATAAGCCGGTCTTTGTGAGTAATGCGGGCGACGAGATTCGATTCGATCTTGAAAACAGGTCGAAATCCGCCGCGGGGGCACCGGAAAAATCCACGCACATGACGCAGCTGAAGGTATCCGGGCTGCCGGCAGGTAATTTTCTTGTGAAGGTGAATGGAAAAACGGTTGCGGAAAGGCAATCGCAAAAGGGGCAGCATATCCCGATGTTTGTCGGGATTGATGTGCCAGCAGGGAGCAGCCGGTTGCAGATTGAGATTGCCCGCAAATAAGCAATGGACAGCATCGTTTGCGGTATTTGGCTGGTGTTCTGCGAAGCCGTATCGATTTTGTTTATCCGCTTTATCCACCAAAACTTTTTGGGTTACGTTTTCGGACGTAAGTGATTGTCGGCTCTATAATTAGGAAACGAAACTAAATTATTTGAAGCAGGCCGATTAAAAGCATCCACTGCGTTTGTTTGACATAAGTGGTTATATTAAAATAGGTTGCAGCAAGTTTCATTTTGCCTGCGGGTTTGTAATTTTCAATGACGCAAGCGCAAACCTTTAATGGCGTGAATGGCGTATTAAGTTAATTTAGGTAATTTTTTTTAAGCTTTTCAACAGGTTATCCACAGCGGAATATTGATTAGTTTTTGGGATATTTCTGATGGATTTGGAGGTTTTGTCCGCTTTTCCGCCTGGTCGGACATTCGGCTGATTTGCAGGCGAAGATTTGGAATTGATGTTGTTTTTGGCCCTGACCGGTTATAGAATACCACTCCGCTTTCGGTCCGCCCAGGCGGATTCGCCTCCCGTATCTCGTAAGGGATGCCCAACGGCAAGGGATGGCTTACGCCATGCGGCGAACTTGCGGCGGAGAAGATAGAATGTAGAATTGAAAGCAGTCTCGTTTTGTTAGAGACATTAAAAAGGATGGTTATGAGATTCAGTAAATCGCTAAAAGAAAAATCGAAGTTTGTTGTTGTGGCGGAGTTGACGGGCGGGGCAGATTTTAGCTCTGCGCCCATCGAGAAGTTCCTGGCTGATTACAGGAATGCGGGCAGCTCTGCGATACCGGCTGATTTCGATTTTGTCGGGATTACAAGTCCGCAGAATCCCGGCGGCGTTGCGAACATCGAGCCGGCTGATGTGCTGAACGACCTGAAGTTGAAGGGCTTGCTTGGGGAACTGGATTTTATACCGCATCAGACCTGTAAAGACCAGAACACAAACAGCCTGATTAGCTCGCTGGCGGGTTTCAGAAAAGCAGGCGTCGATAGTATTCTTGCCCTTACCGGCGACAAGCCCGTAAAGTCAAAGGGGATTTTCGAGCTGGATTCAACGGGATTGCTCAGCCTTATAAAATACACCAATAACGAGCAGTATATCAAGGCCAGGCCGGAAGAGCTTGATAAGGTTTTTCAGTTTTTCGCGGGGGCGGCGGTCTCGCCTTTCAAATATACCGAAGGCTCTTCTTTGCAGCAGTATTACAAGATGGAAAAAAAGGTGAACTGCGGGGCGCAGTTTTTTATTACGCAGGTCGGGTGGGACTGGAAAAAATCGGCGGAGCTTTTCAGGTATGCAAAAGAAGCCGGCATCGATGTTCCGATTATCGGCAACGTGTACCTGTTAAGCACGCTTACGGCGGCGCCGAGGCTGATGCACGACATTAAGCTTACCGGCTGTTTTGTGAGCGATGAGCTGCTGGCAAAAATTTATTCCGAAAAGGTTGACGCCCATATCGAACGTGCGGCACAGCAGGTGGCGATGTATAAATCGCTTGGGGCGGCTGGAGCGGATATCGGGGGCGTGAGCGATTTTGCGATTTTTTCCAGAATCCTTACCAGGGCTGCGCAAATAGGCGAGAGTTGGGAGCAGTATAAGGACAATCTCTGCTGGCCGAAAAAGAACGGCTTTTATCTTTACGGCGAAAACGGCAAAAGCACGGCGCTTACGAAATATCCGAAAAAATTCAAACACAGGTTCTTCAATTTTTTCCACAGGGCGTTTCTGAACCCGGATTACAGCGGTTTCTACGCCTTCAGAAAGTTAATGTCAATTCTCGGAACGGAGAAGGGCAAGGGGGCGATGTATAAATTTTTTAATGCCTCCGAGAAATCGTTTAAGTATATGCTGTTCGACTGCGAGGAGTGCGGCGACTGCTACCTGCCTGAAAATTTCGGGTTATGCACTATCGGCGGCTGCGAAAAAGGTCTCGATAACCCGCCCTGCGGCGATGCGACGGTCGAGGGCTACTGTGGAAATAATTTAGACAAGGTTTGTATCGGCGAACTGATTTACCAGGCGGCGAGCAGCCAGGAAAACGGTATTGAAAAACTGCGTGCGACGATAAACAAGCCCCGCAATCCCGCACTCGAACATACGTCATCGATTCTCAATTACCTGTTCGCCAAAGACCACTCAAGGCGGAATTTTTTGATTTCCATCGGCGAGACGATTCACGCCTCGATACCGAAGACGGGGAAAATTATGAGGCAGCTTGCCCAGCTTGGGCCTGACGCTTTCGAGAAGCCGAGCGGCCCGCTGAATTATATAAGGGCATTGATTGAATCGCAGGTTGCGGAGAATGCGGATTACATCGCCGTCAATCTCGACGCTTTCGGCGAGAAGGACCCGCAGACCGCGGTTGAGATGATGAAGCAGTATGTGCGGCTGATTCACCGGTGGGGTGACGGCGTGCCGATATGTTTTGACAGCAGCAATAACGACGTTTTGATTGCCGGGCTGAAGGAGTGGTATAACACCGCAAAATGGGTGAGGCAGCCGCTTATAAATTCTGTAAAAGTTTATACGATGGACAAGATTTTGCCGCTGAAGAAGCATTATGATTTTGCGTTCATAGGGCTTTTAATCGGCGTGGATAAGCCCAAAGGTCCCGGCGGCTCACATTCGGTCGATGAGCTTTACGGATTTGCGCAGAAGATTTACGCGGAGGCGGTAGGCAGGTACGGCTTTAAGCCGCGGGAGATATTTTTTGATTCGACCGTTTTTCCTCTCGCGATAGATATGCCGATGCAGCCGAACGTGCCGGGTTATACTTACAGGGCGTTCGAGACCATTAAAAAAATCAAAAGCGGTGGGCAAATGAAGGGCGTGCATTGCTCGCTCGGCGTAAGCAATTCCGTTCGGGAGCTTCCCGGTCGGAAAATCGGCGTCTGCAGGGCTTATGTGGCAAAGGCTATGGAGTACGGCCTTGACGCTGCTATCCTCAATACCGCGCATCGTTATGGTTTTGTCGAGCCGGACCCGGAACTGCTTAAATTAGTCGATGCCTTCGCGAAAATGGACGGCTCAAAGGCAAGGCTCAACGAGTCTATGAAGCTGATGGGGAAATTCTGCCAGGAGTGCAGGAAGCCCGCAAAATAAATCGGTCAAACCGGTTCTTATCTCGACATGTCGGCTGCGCACAGCAAGAGGCGGTTCGATAATTTCTGGTTTTTCAAGTCACCGACGGCAGCGGATTATCGGAGCTTGAAAAGGCTCACGTGATTTTTGCAATCTTCCTTGTCCCTGTTTTCAGTATTGAATAGGGGTATTTTGCGTATTCTGTCTGGAGGGATTTTTCCTGCCGGTAAAGGAGAGATTGTTTCTTGACGATTTTGCAACCAGTTGTGGGGGTAACCAACTTTTAGGGGCAAGGCAATGGAAACCGGTAATGAGCGAAGGTGTGAGCGGCGGCTGCGTTATCACTGGCCAATCTGGTTTGCGGAGGATTTCAACGGGATGCTTTCACACGGCCAGCTTATTGACGTTTCGAGCAACACAGCGGCGTTCACCTGCAAGGCGGACGAAGCCAGCCCTTATGCCGGTCAGTCTCTTTCCACACGTTTTAGCATACCCTGCTTTGGCGCCGAAGACGGTTTCGAGCTGGCTAACTTTGCACGGACATGCCAGGTTCGCCGCGTGGATGGCGTGAGCGATTTCATAAAAAGGGTTGTGATTCAATTTGCCGAGCCGCTGCCTTTCAAGCCCGGCGAGCAGGCAGAAGACGAGTTTGACGCACAAGAGAGACTCAAGGCTGTTACGATATAAGCTTGCCGTTGCTATCCCGGTATTTATCGGTATTTCAAAGTTGCTTTTGTTTATCCCGCCTGATTTTTCTGCAGACTATTCAAAAGGATTGTGAAATTCATTTCAAAAATCATTGATAAGTATTGCCAGAAACACTGCAGATACATAGAATACCCCTTCGTTAACCCTGTTGAGGTTCTGATGAGAGCGGATAACAGGGTGATTTTTTTCAGGAAAGCAGAAAATGATAAACGTGACATTGATAAACGGCGACGGGACCGGGCCGGAACTGGCGGAAGCGGCTAAGCGATGTATCGACGCAACCGGAGCAGGTATAAACTGGGATATAGTCGAGGCCGGTATTGATTGTCTGGAAAAGGAAGGCAGTCCTTTGCCTCAGCGCACGATAGACTCGATAAAGAAAAACAGCGTTGCGCTGAAGGCCCCCATAACAACCCCTGTCGGGACAGGTTTCAGGAGCGTCAACGTTCACTTGCGTCAGCTGTTCGATTTGTATGCGTGCCTGAGGCCGTGCAAGAGCTATGCCGGCGTCCGCAGCAGATATTCCGATATCGATATTGTGCTCGTCCGCGAAAACAGCGAAGACCTGTATGCGGGCATAGAATTTCAGAAGGGAAAAGACGAAACAGGCGAGCTTATCAGCTGGCTGAATGCCCACAGCACGAAAAAAATCCGTCCGGATTCGGGTATATCAATAAAACCGATTTCAGCAGCTGCCACTGAGCGCATCGTGAAGTTCGCATTCGAATACGCACGCAAAAATAAGCGTAAAAAGGTGACGAGCGTTCACAAGGCCAATATTATGAAGTACACGGATGGCTTGTGGCTGGAGGTGAGCAGGCAGGTCGCGGCGAAGTATTCCGATGTCGAATTCGAGGACCGCATCGTTGACAATATGTGTATGCAGTTAGTGCAGAAGCCGGAACTTTACGATGTGTTGGTGCTGCCGAACCTTTACGGCGATATTCTCAGCGACCTTTGTGCCGGCCTTGTAGGCGGGCTTGGCGTTGCGCCGGGGGCAAATATCGGTGACAAGGGGGCGATATTCGAGGCGACGCACGGCAGCGCACCAAAATATAAAGGCCAAAATAAGGTCAACCCGACCGCCCTTATTTTAAGCGGCGTGCTGATGCTGAGATACCTCGGTAAGGCAAAAGAAGCAGACAGGCTGGAAGCGGCTGTGGCGACTGTTATAGCCGAAGGCAAAAGCGTTACTTACGACCTCAAAGAAAACCGCAGCGACCCTGCCGCTGTAGGCACAAGTCAGATGGCGGATGCAATCATCCAGAAAATCCGGAATGGCAAGTAGAAATTGGTAATTGCGATAAAGATGTATTGCAGACCCAGCCAATCAAATTTCAATTATGACAGGTCTTATAGAACGTTTAAAACAAGCGAGGCCTGCAAATTAGCAGGCCCCGCGATTGTTGTTTGAGCAAATTAACCCTGATTAGCTTTTCTTGCGGATGAGGGCTAATGCACCAAGGCCAAGCAGACAAATTGTTGCTGGTTCTGGTGTAATTGAGAAGTTATCAAATTCCATAGTGCCTGTCCAGTCTGCATTGAAGTTTGACTGGAAGATACCAACCTGGACGTCGCCAATGTCGGCTCTCGTAATACCAGCCTCGAGACCGGTCAGAGATGTCCATGTAAGGCCATCAGCGCTTGTCTTGAGGTAGAATGTGCTACCAACACGTGAAAGCTGCAGATACGTATTGGCAGGATACCCGCTAATGCCTACTTCTGAGCTTACGCCATTGACTGTGTTACGGCTGTGATTGCCAACGCTGTAGTCCGGGAAGTAATCCAAACAAACCCAGTTTTCGCCGTTATCTGTATTTGCGTTGCGTGCCATAAGGCCGCCCAGATTGTCCCACCAGAAATCGGCGCTAACAACCTGAACTTCGGCAGTGAAATTGCCGGTCACGTTCTTATAGAGGAACGGACCAGTGTTTCTGGAGCCTGACCAACCGCCGTTGCTGCTTACCATTCTGAGAACGCCATTCAGAACTGGGCCAGTGGTGCCAGGAGTCCAAGCTGAAACTCCTGCGCCATCCAGAGTTGTACCCAAAGTATTGACATAGTTATCAGCAAGAATTGTCTGTGATATGCCTGTGTCTACGTCGGGTTGTGACATATAGCCATCCCATGAACCAATAACTCTTGGGCCTTGTGGGGTGGCAATAGACTGTGACTGCAGATACCATGCTTGATAATCAATTCTGTTCCAGTCTGCATCCATTACATGGTCAAAGCTGTCTGAAAAGACAAGAGCGCTCACCATGCTGGGCATAACTAATGCGATTACTAAAATTAACAGTTTCTTCATCATTCTTCTCCTTATTTCAAGAACTCTTCTTCTGTTTGAGTTTAGTTAGAAAAAACTTTACAGAGAAACTACACGCAAGTATTCGCCAACCATTTTTTGTTCAGCTACACGCCAAACGACCTTTTGCCAGCGGCAAATACTTATAATACTCAATTGTAAAATTTTCTCTCTCTGCTTTGTGCAATACTACCTTGAGATTGGAAATGAGAAGGTGAAATGCGCTGACACCACACCCCGTGATGTCGCAGTACTAGTTGCTATTGAGTTTTCTCACCCTACTCACTACCATCCTCCACAAACGACATTTGGAGGATTTACACACCAAAGTTGCACATTTACTTCTTCAACTGAAAATGAATATAACATTTGCCAACGGCGTTTGTCAACAAAAATTTAGGAAAAATATGTAGTTGCGGCTTCTTTTTCCCTTAGAGCCGGCCAGGCGGTTCATAAGTGTAGTTTTTATAGGACATTACGAATCGGGGTCAAAACTGGCCTTACATAATATTTTGCCTATATTATTTATTTTAGGTATTGTCAAAAAGGGAAGTCGCAGGCAATTTGCGAATACGGCAGCAGTAATGTGCGTGCAGCGTTTGCGAAGGGTTTTGCTGTTTTAAAGAATGCGAAAAGTTGTTTTGACTTTGGCGCTATTGATTCTAATATACGAATATGCTTGAAAAAGGACTTGTCGAAATTTATACGGGCGATGGAAAGGGTAAGACGACCGCTGCTTTCGGTTTGGCGCTTCGGGCGGCAGGGCAGGGGAACAGAGTTCTTATTTATCAGTTCCTGAAACCGGAATTTGTCGAATGCGGCGAGCGGTTTATCTTAAGGAAGGGGCCGGGAAGTATTAAAGTTGATTGCCTCGACCAGCCGTGGGATATGGCTGTATCCTTTAATGATGAAAAGCAGGTGAGCCGGATGCGGGATGCCATACGACTTGTTTTGCGGAAGATTTCTGAAATGGCGAAAGACAGGGCTTACGACTTGTTCGTTCTCGATGAGATTGTATTCTGCCTGTCGAAGGGGCTTGCGGACATCGATGACGTTAGAGGTATAATTCGGGGCAGGGATAGCTCCGTTGAGATTGTTTTAACGGGCAGGGGGGCAACAACGGAATTGATGGAGCTGGCGGACTTGGTGACGGAAATGAAGAGTATCAGGCATCCTTTCGATAAAGGTATAGAAGCAAGACGCGGTATCGAATATTAGGATACAGAATACCCGCCTTCGCTAAAGTTATGGCGGGCAGGCAGGATACCCGCTTTCGTTCCGCCTGCGGTCCGCCGAAGGCGGAGCGGACTACGGCGTGGCAGGCAGAACACAGATGGAATTGGGAGCAAAAATGGCAAAAAACACAGCGGTTATAATTTGTGCGGCTGGGGCGAGCAGCAGGTTCGGCGGGACGCGAAAGAAACCATTCGTTGATGTGTCGGGCAGGGCGGCCTTTATCAGAAGCATAGAATATTTTGTCAACAGGGATGACGTTAAGCAGATTCTGCTGGCGATTTCAAAAGAGGATGACGAGCTTGTGCAAATAAAGTGGGCGGCGAACCTCCAATTCTTTAATGTCAAAACCTGCATCGGCGGTGCGGAGCGGTTCGAGACCGTGCAGAATGCGCTGGCTCTTGTGCGGGACGATATAGAATTAGTGGCGGTTCACGATGCGGTGCGATGCTGCATTACGCAGAAATGGATTAACGATTGTTTTGCCGCTGCCGAAAAAAGCGGGGCTGCTGTTTTGGCAGCGCCTGTGGTGGCAACGGTAAAGCGGGTCAGAGACGGCACGATAGTCGAAACGGTGAACAGGGCCGGCCTGTATGAAAGTCAGACGCCGCAGGTATTCAATAAGGAGCTGCTGAAGAAGGCTTATGCGAATTTGAAGAACCTCGACAAAAGCAAGATTAGCGATGACGCCCAGCTTGTGGAGGCGATTGGTGCTAAAGTAGCGATTGTGGAGACGGATTCATCGAATATAAAGATTACGTATAAAACCGATATTGTGATAGCGGAGGCGATAATCAAGAGCCGGCCTGAGCCGAAACCGAAAGGCCCCGCCGGCCCGTACATCGAAGCGCAATGGTGAAAAAGCAGAATACAGAATCCAGTCCGCCACACGAAAGGCGGATCTGCGAAATCCAGGACACAGAATAAGGAATTATTTAGCCCCACGTTTTACGTGGGGTTTTCTCTGCGGGGGTTATCCGAAATTGTAGTGTTTTCGGACGGCCTTTTTGACATTCCAGGTGCATTCGAGGTCCACGGGGAAGATGACGAAATCACCCGGGCCGAAACTAACAGAATCTTTGCCGTCCGAGACGGTCACCTGGCCTTCGAGGATAAGGCAGGTCTCCTTTTCGGTATAAGTCCATTCGAAGGTGCTGGGCTGGCACGACCATATAGGCCAGTCTTTGCAGGTTTGCGATTCTTCTTTTGTCGGTTTTCTTACTATAACATCTTTTATTGTGGGCATTTTATGTCCTTTCAGAAATTTATTCGGCGATATTGAAGCCGGTGGATTATTATAATTGCAGGTGGAAATTTTTGCAAAAGCTGATATAAAAAACGGTTTGTTTTTTCGGGAGCTTTTTTATTATGCAGAAACAGCAGATTGACAGGTTTAACGGGTGGTTCGATAAATACGTGGCCGGCTTTTACGGCCATGATGATTATGTCAACGCCAATATAAAGCTGAAAGAAGACCACAGCAAAAGGGTCTGCCAGGAAATGCGGTACCTGACGGGCGAGCTGAAGCTGTCGGCTGATAAAAAGATGCTGGCGGAGGCGATTGCGTTTTTCCACGATATCGGCAGGTTCGAGCAGTTCGCAAAATACCGGACATACAGCGACCACAGGAGCGTTGACCATTCGACGATAGGCTTAGAGGTGCTGGCGAAAGAGAACGTTCTCGAAGGCGTCGATGAGAGAGAGAAAAAAATTATTGAAAAGGCGATTGAGTATCATAATGTGAAGGAGCTGCCCGGCAATCTCGATGAGGAAACGCTATTGATGGCTCGGCTGATACGCGACGCCGACAAGCTGGATATTTATTATGTTGTTGCCCAGTATTATAAAAAATACGAGGAAGACCCTGCCGGTTTCAGGCTGGAGGTTGAGCTGCCGGACACACCCGGTTATACGCAGCAGATTTTGGAAAGCGTCCTTACTGGTCGGCGGATTGATTACAGGGATTTGCGGACTTGGAATGATATGAAGCTGTGCCAGTTGACGTGGGTTTATGACGTGAATTTCGCGGCGACGCTGAGGCGCATAAAAGAGCGGGGCTTTATCGAAATGATAGTCGGGTTTCTGCCAAAGACGGACGAAATCCGCAACGCCGCGAATGTCGTTCAGAATTACATCGAAAAAAGAATAAATGCGAAAGATTTTTAACCGGTGAAATTTATTTTTTCTCGATGAGGAAAAGGAATTCACGATTTGGTTTTTCGGCTTCTCTTAACCACTGGTTCGTCCATTTCATACCGGCCATAACGTTTCTCTTATAGTCGATTTCGAGGATATCCAAACAATTGCCGTTTGCAGCGAGAACTTCGTTCAGCTCTTCTGCGGTTGCTCTGCCGCCTGAGCTGTAAGAAAGAATAATCCATTTCGCATTGGTGTTTTGTATCAGGCGTTCTATTGCGTCGATGACGAGAAGTTTGCCGTTTTCGTTTTTACGGAACTCCTCGAAGACGGATGCGGCGACGGTGTCGGATGTGTCGGCTCTGCGGTTGGCCCTTCCGAAAAGTTCCGGTTTATCGTTGAGGCAGATTGTAGTCCAGAGGTGGTAATAGGAGGCATAACGGACGCGGGATGGCGGCATCTTGTCGTTGTTCGAGCCGTAAGGCGGGTCAAAGTAGGCGAGGTCGGTGCGGACTTTCGGCAGGAGTTCGAAGATATCGCTCCGGAAAACCTGATGCTTCTGGCTGGCGGCGGAGACGTTCGGCACTTTCAGCACAAGTTCGTTGTATGAGCGGGGCGACCAATCCTGTAAGTAAGATACGAAATGGCCGAGCGTGCTATCGACCCGGTCGAGGGCAAGTATCAGGCTGGTTATCGCGACAGCTTTGTCGATTTGGCTCAGAGAGAGGCGGTCAATCTCGGCGCGAATAGCGTCGAGTTTTCGGGTGTTTTGGATTTGCCAGGGTTTTTTCAGGCCGTCTTTATGAATTGCGCACCCGTCATTTGGTAATCCGCCGTAATATTCTGTGAACCAGCCGTCGACGGGTTTGAGCGAATTGAGATGGTTGATTAGCTCTTCATAATCCTGCCGGCGTTTTTTATTGAGCAGATAGCAGGTTCCGAAAATCTGCGACCACGAGGCGATGTCATTGGAGATTACCTGATAGCCGGTTTTGGCGAAGGCCTGCGAGACCCTCGTTGTGCCGGCGAAGCCGTCGAGAACTGTGCGGGCGTCCACTTTTTTTGCGAGCTGCAGGATATGCGGCAGCAGTTTCAGTTTAGAACCTGCATATTTTATGCCCTCTGTTTTGGGGGCATCGGGCGCGATATCTGCGGCGATTGGCAATGTTGCTGTGAGTGTAATGTCCGTTTTTTTTTCTCGCATAATCAGTCGCTGTAAAAATATGATATGTGCCGGGCGGAAAGTCAATCTGGAAATTTCTGATTTGCGGCATGCGGCAGGCCGGAGTTTCTGCATACGGTTTTGGTTTGACAATGGCTGGAAGGGGCGTTAAATATAGCCGAATTGTGCCAAAGTCGAAGATCCGCCGTCCTTTTGGCGGAAAGGATTTTAAGGAATTGGTTATGGAAGTTTTGCTGCAGACAGATATAGGGAGCCAGAAGCCCAAACGCGGCAAGGTGCGGGATATTTATACCGTCGGCGATACGATGCTTATCGTTGCGACAGACCGGCTGAGCGCTTTCGACGTTGTGATGAAAAGCGGCATACCATATAAAGGCGCCGTCCTTACGCAAATATCGAAATTCTGGTTCGAGTTTTTAGGCGGTGATGTTGAGCATCATTTTATAACTGATGACGTGAGCAAATATCCGAAGCCTTTCTGTGATTATAAAGAGCAATTAGCGGGCAGGAGCATGCTGGTTAAAAAGACCAAAGTTCTGCCTGTCGAATGCGTGGTGCGGGGCTACCTTGCGGGCGGCGGCTGGAAGGAATATAAACAGAGCGGGACGATATGCGGCGTTCAATTGCCGGGCGGGCTTAAGCAGTGCGAGAAACTGCCTGAGCCGATATTTACGCCTTCGACAAAGGAGGATTTCGGCAAGCACGATGAGAATATAAATTTCGAGCGGTGCGCAGAGATACTCGGCGTCGTAAATGCCAGATACGTGAGGGATAAAAGCATCGGAATTTTCAAACGGGCAAGTGAGTATTCGCAAAAGCGGGGGATAATTCTTGCGGATACCAAATTCGAATGGGGAGTATTGCAGGACAGGATTATTTTGATTGACGAGGTGCTGACGCCCGATTCATCGCGATTCTGGCCCGCGGATAAATACCAGCCGGGAAAAGACCAGGAAAGTTTCGACAAGCAGTTTGTCAGAAATTTCCTCGAAAGCATAAATTTTGACAAGTCCGGCCCTGGTGTCGAACTGCCTGCGGATGTTGTTGCCAAGACCAGCGCCAAATACATCGAGGCTTATGAGAAACTGACGGGCAGAAAGTTTGCCCGTTAAGAGGCATTTTTGGATAAAAGAAGTGTAAATTTGCAGCGGGCGCAGCTTGCAGTACTCGCGCTTACGCATTTCCAGGCGGATATGTTCGGCAATTTTCTGCCGCCGATACTGCCGGTGCTGCGGGAGCGTTTCAGCCTGAGCCTTGTGGCGGTGACGGTGGTAATGGTTGTGTTTTATTTCGTGCACAACGGCATCCAGGTGATTATCGGCCACACGCGGGTTAATAAAGAAAAGCCTTTTCTTCTGCAGGTCGGGCTTGTTTTATCTTCGATGATTTGCCTGCTTACTTTTTTGCAGGGTTGGCCTCTTGTTTATCCGCTGCTGCTGCTTTTGGTTATGGTGAGCGGCAGCGGTATCGGGATGACGCATAACGAGGGTTTGCGGAGCGTCCATGCGCTCGACAGGCTTTCGCCGTCTGTAAGCACATCGATTTTTATGACGGGGGGCTACCTCGGCGCCGCAATAGGGCAGGTGCTTGCGGCGTTTCTTGTCGATAAGTTTGACCTTAAAGGGCTGCTCATTCTTATGCCGCTGCCGGTGATTGTCGTATCGCTTGTTTATGCAGCGAAGGTTCGGCTGGCGGTGGACGGCGGCGAAGAAGATGAGAAAAAATGGAGGGGTGTGAAAAACGAGCGGTACCTGTTCTGGTATGTGGCGGTTATGACGGTGCCGGCCTCGATTGGCACATTTATTATTTTCTGGTTTGTGCCTACGAGGCTTAACGAAATGGGTTTTGCGCTTACCTTTGGCGGCTTATCTACGATGGTATTCTCTTTCGCAAGCACAGCGGGCTCATTTTTGTGGGGGATTGTGGCTCACAAGGTAAGGCAGATGTATTGTGCGATAATTGCGCTGCTGATAGGTGTGCCTGTGTCATTTCTTTATTTGTATTGGATGCATTCGAGATGGGCGGTTATTTTACTGGGTATCGCCGGTTTTTGCTCGACGGGAGCGTATGTGATGTTTGTGACGATGGCCAGGTCTGCCCATGGGCTTAAGATTGGCCAGCGGATTGGCATTATGGTCGGCGGAACATGGGCGGTTGCGGGGGTTTTTGTGTTGGCGGGGGTTGAATTCATAAAACTGGGGACGCTGCTTTACCTTGCGCCGGTCTTTTATCTTATTTCAGCCGGTATCGGGGTGTATATACTGCGGAAGGCAAAGACCGCAGTATCTGCATAATTACGGCTCACCGTTTTTTTCCTGAACAATATTTTCCACAAAAAAGCCTCGGCGGTGTTATTATATTGCAGAAGGCCGAAATTTCTGGTTTTTGGAAGCGATCGCAGAAAATGGATAATCCAAGTCGTCTGGAACTTTTTGAGAAAACAAGAAATCGCTATAGCAATTTCCTTGCGGCGGTTCTATGGAAATTGACCGGCGAGCGGGAACTGTTTGCAGAGGCATTTCAGATTGCACTTTTGAAAATCTGGCAGAATGTCGAGAAACTCGATTCGCCCGCGGCAGGTGCGTACATCTACAGAATTGCGTTATCCGCAAACTCAACGGCGTGGAAAAAAAGAATCAGCAAAGACGGGCATTTGAGTTTTGACCAGTGCGAAGAGCCGGCGGCTAATCAGGAATCGGGCGATTTGGAATTGATGGATGCCGTAAGGAAAGTAATGGCGAAATTGCCCCGGAAGCAGTCGCAGGCGATAGTGATGCGGTATCTTGAGCAGCAGGATTATAAGGTGATTGCGGAGAAAATCGGATGTAGCGAGATTGGCGCCCGTTCGAATGTATCGAAGGCATTGTCGGCTTTGAGAAAGAGGCTCGAAGGTCTGGTCGAAGGGGGCAGGTAATATGGATAAAGAAAGAATTGAACAGATACTTAACAAAATAGGTTCGGCACAAGTGCCTGCTGAGATTTTGAAAATAGCAGAAAACGCTACCGATGAATTCAGCAGGGATTTTAAAACGAGGCCGGAACGCAGAAAAATATGGGAGATTATTATGAAGGGCAGATTAGTCAAATTAGCCGCAGCGGCTTGTATAATTTTAGCGGTTGGTGCGGGCATTCATTTCTTTGGCGGGGCAGGCACATCAGTTGCATTGGCAGACGTCCTGCAGAGGGTTGAACAGGTACAGGCGTTTATGTATAAGATGAAGATTAATATGACGGGCAATATGCAGCCGGGAATGCCTTCGGGCGAAACGCAGATGGAAGGGACCATTACCATTTCGACAGAATTTGGTATGAAAATGGAGATGGATATGAATACGGTTGTCAATGGCACAACCCAAAAAACCAGTCAACGTATGTATATTCTTCCTGTGGAAAAGAAGATAATTATGGTTTCGCCGGAGCAGAAACAATATGTGCAGATGGAATTTACTGAAGATTTGCTTGCGAGGATGAAAAAGCAGAACAACGACCCGAGGGAATTTTTGCGAAAGATTGTCAATTGCAATTACACTGATATCGGCAAATCCGTTATTGACGGTGTGGAGGTCGAAGGCTTCGAGACGACCGACCCGGCGGTTGCCGGGGGTATGATTGAAGATGTAAAGATAACTTTGTGGGTAGATAGAAAGACGGAACTGCCGGTGCGGGAGGAAATGCATTACAAGATGAATGAGCAGATGCAGATGGATGGAGAGCTTTATGATTTTCAGTGGTATGCTCAGGTAAATGCCGATGAATTTAAGCCCGTGATACCGCAAGATTATACAAATCCATTGCCGAATTACAAGATGCCGACTGCGAGTGAAGATGGCGCAATTGATGGACTGAAATTCTGCGGTCAAATGTTAGGCAGGTATCCCAAAAAGATAGATATGATGAATCTTATGAACGATATTGTGGCGATTAAAGACAGCAACCATCCTACAGAGGCGGCATTGAAGTTTAAGGGAGAAATGGATAAGCTGCCGGAAGGAGAAAAAGCGCAAAAAATAATGGAGATGATGAGGCCGGCGCAGTCGCTCGGTATGTTTTATATGACACTGGTTCAGGAAAAGAAAGAGCCCGCCTATTACGGCAATATTGTTGGGCCGAATGACGCAGATGCTGATAAGGTCTTGCTGCGATGGAAGGTTTCGGATACTGAATACAGGGTTATTTACGGCGACTTGAAAGCGGAAACAGTTTCTGCGGAAAAGTTAGCGGAGCTTGAGAGTAAATTGCCGAAATAGCGGGATGTAATGGAGTGTTTCTAAAGGCCGGGCGGATTTTGTCCGGCCTTTTTTTATGCGCACGGAGGATTGTTTTGTGGTATATTTTTTTGCGTGTCGTGTGCCTTTGTGGTTTGAGAATAAGTGAGAACTGCGGCTAAAATGTTTTCATTAATATATCAGCATACGGAAGGGTTGTGCGGCAAATGCCTGAAGCAGGTGGTTGTAAGAAGGCAAAAATTGCGGTTCTGGCCAAACCTGATTCTCGCGGTCGCAACAGTTGGCATCTGGGGAATTTTCTGGTATAAGAATGCAAAGACGTTAGACCGCCAGTGGCGATGCACTAAGTGCGGCACAGAAGTCTTTCGCCTGGTTGAATACCGGTTTTAGAAGGGAAAGCCTTTTTATGGAATGCAAAAAACAAAAGAATTTGAAAAACTGCAACTGCTCATATCCCGGCTGTGAGAATAAAGGCGTATGCTGTGAGTGCATAAGTTTTCATTTGTCGATGAAACAGCTGCCCGGGTGCTGCTTCCCGCCCGAAGCGGAGAAAACTTATGACCGCAGTTTCGCCGCATTTGCAAAGGCCTGGAAATTGTGACATCCTGCGGAAAATTTTCCGCAGATTTTAGATTAGGTTTTTGTGGTTGTGATTTTGCCATACATAAAGTATGTGTTGATAGAAAATGAAAACTTCAGGCAATAACGCCGATGGTGTTCACGGGGTAAAAAACGTCCTGCGGGCGCTTCGGAACAGAAATTACCGGCTTTTTTTCGTCGGGCAGGGTATTTCGCTGATAGGCACTTGGATGCAGCAGGTAGCGATGAGCTGGTTAGTCTATCGGCTTACCGGCTCTGTCTGGCTGCTCGGCGTCGTCGGCTTTGCCGGCCAGATACCAATCGCCATCACCGCTCCTTTTGCGGGCGTCATCGCGGACAAATTCAACAGGCACAAAATACTTTTCATCACGCAGACTTTGTCTATGATTCAGGCGATTGTGCTGGCGATGCTGGTCGTGACCGACAGGATATTAAGCTGGCACATTATTGTCCTGAGTATTTTTCTCGGGATTATCAACGGCTTCGATATGCCGACGCGGCAGGCTTTTGTTTATGAGATGGTCGATATTGAAGAGGACCTGCCCAATGCGATTGCCCTCAACTCGATGATTTTCAACGGCGCCCGGCTTATAGGGCCGGCGGTCGCAGGGGTGGTTATCGATTTGGCCGGCGAAAGCGTCTGCTTCTTTGTTAACGCCGCGAGTTTCCTTGCGGTTATTGTGTCGCTGGCGTTGATTAGAATCTCGCCGAAGAAAAATATTATCAAACACAGCGGCACCGTCCTGACGGGCCTGAGGGATGGCCTGTCTTATGCCGCTGGTTCTGCCGCCATCAGGACAATTCTGCTCCTGCTTGTGTTTGTAAGCCTTTTTACGATGCCTTATTCCGTCCTTATGCCGGTCTTTGCCAAAGATATTTTGCATGGCGGGCCGAAAACCCTGGGCTTTCTTGTGGGTTCGGTCGGCGTCGGCGCACTTATCGGGGCGGTATTTCTCGCATCACGCAAGACCATACAGGGCATTGAAAAGATAATGATTCTTGCCGCCTGCATCCTCGGCTCATCGGTTATGCTCTTTTCATTTTCGCGGAGCATAATCCTGTCTATGTTTTTGATGCTGCTTACAGGTTTCGGCTTAATGGTGCAGATGGCCTCTGCTAACACAATCCTGCAATCCGTTGTTGACGCCGACAAACGGGGCAGGGTTATGAGTTTCTATGTTATGTCATTTACTGGTATGGCGCCTTTGGGCAGCCTTTTTGCGGGCTTTATCGCACTGGCTATCGGTGCGCCGCACACAATTTTAATCAGCGGGACCTGTTGTCTTTTCGCCGCTGCTATTTTCAGCAGGAAACTTCCAGAAATCAGAAAGACGATTCACCCGATATTTGTCCGCAAGGGCATCATACCGCAGGTTGCCAGCGGCATCGGCACCGCCTCGAACCTCTCAGCCGAGACAAAAGAATAAAAACTGTTTATGCGAAAAGCCGGCCCCAAAAGCGGCAGCAGGCAGAACGCCGACCGCGGTTTTGTGATGGTTTTCGGGAGGATTTGGGATATGATATTGCGATTAAAACTATTATGGAAAGTGTTTTTTGGTAAGTGATGATTCGACCCCTTCGACAGTTCGACTTCGCTCACTACAAGCAAGCCCTTTGGCAGTGAGCTTATGGCCGAACTGCTCAGGGTAGATAGGCTTTATCATAAATGGTTCATAGTGAATACAAAATAAAAGGTGCGGTGTATCTGGTGGCAAGCTGCGTTGCATTCTCGGCAATGGCCGCCCTGGTTAAATACATTGCTTATATCGACGCCTTCAAGACGAGCCTGGCGAGATTTGTGATTGGCATCGCGATTCTCGGCATTGCGGCGATGTCGGGCAGGATTCGGCTGGATTTTAATAATACGCGGGTCCTGTTTTGGCGGGGGCTGCTCGGCGGGGCGGGAATCTTTGTTACGTTTTTGGTTATCGTCAAAATCGGTATGGGCAAAGGCACAATGCTGATAAGCACGTACCCGATTTTTGCGTGTATATTTGCCGCGATTTTTTTGAAGGAGAAACTTGGGCGGTTAACGCTGCCCGCGATTGTCGGCGCGGTTGCCGGCATATATTTATTGACTTTGAATAAAGGCGGCGGCGGGTTATTCAGCGGTTTCGGATTTTACGAACTGCTGGCGGTCCTTAACGGCGTAATGGCGGGCGTTTCGATTGTGCTTATAAGAAAACTGCACCAGACCGATTCGTCATACTCGATATTCTGGGCGCAGTGTATAGTCGGTTTCTGGCTGGTGTTTTTGCCCGCGAATACGTCATCGTGTCAGCTCGGCTGGAAAGAGGCGATTGTGCTGCTGATGCTCGGTATAACGGCGGCGACAGGTCAGCTTTTTATGACGGCGGGCTACAAATATCTGCCGGTGCGGCAGGGGTCGATTCTGGGGATGCTGGAGCCGACATTCGATTTTTTTGTCGGCGTTATGCTTTTTGCGGAACCGTTTTCGGCATATTCGCTGCTTGGTGCAGTGCTTATCGTAGGTTCGTGCCTCTTAGTGCTGGCGCAAAAAAGAGAATGAAGGAGAGAAAATAGTTTTGTCCCGATATAGCGGGATAGTTTTGGTTTTTGAACCAGTCTTAATTTTCTATCTTTATATCAACTCTTCCCTGCGGCTTTGTTGTTTTTAGATAAATTATTTGGCCGGTGTTTTTAGGGTATTCACATCGGGAGGAGTGGTTTTGAACCCTAACTGGTCGCGCATGCCCTGAATATCGGAAACATTCCAGACTTCAACGATTTTTCCCTTTTCAATTTTGGCAATCCAGTGGATAACCATTTTGAATTTCTTGTGGTATTTGGCGTTCGTTCCCTCGTAAATCATCCGGACGGCCACCTTGTCTTTTTCGGCAATCATATCTTCGATGGTGGCCTTTAAATCCGGGCTGGACTCGATAGCACCGTCGTATATCATCATCATATCGGCCTCAACGCCGACAGGGTCGCTTTCGTTATGATAAGTAAATGTCGGCTCGTAGCACTGGTCGAGTATTTCGGGCTTTCTGTTGTTTGTGGCATCTACGACTTTTTTTATCAGGGCCTTTGCATCAACTGCCGGTGCGTCAGCGGGAAAGCCATAAGATAATCCGAGAAAAATTCCAACAAATACCAGGATAACGAAAGCGGCGACTAATTTTTTCACGTCTTGCTCCCTAAAATGAGGTTTGTAATGGTTTGTGGAAAACATAACCGGGAAATAATGAAAAAGCAATGGAAATCCGGCAAATGGAAGGGATAAGCCGGCAGATACCGGATGCCGTAATAAATCGCTTTATACGCCGACGGGAATTGTTATAATCTTTGTGGTTTAAATATACATTGAAGGCAAAACTTTTTGCAGGTTGAAAGGAATTGATATGTTGCGAGTGGCAATTATCGGGGCGAGCGGTTATACGGGCGCCGATTCGGTGGAGATACTGCTGCGGCATCAGCAGGCAAAGGCGGTGTACCTTACGGCCCTGCCGGAAGAGTGCGGCAAATTGAGCGATACGTTTGGCCAATTTAAGGGACGCTGCGAACTGGATATTGAACCGCTGGATTTGAAAAAGCTTGCCAAAGAAGCGGATGTGGCGTTGTGCTGCCTGCCGCACAAGGTTTCGATGGAGTTTGTGCCGAAACTGCTGGATGCCGGCGTCAAGGTTGTCGATTTCAGCGCGGATTACCGGCTGAAGGATACGGCTGTTTATGAAAAGTATTACGCTGTGAAGCATACCGATACGGCCAACCTGAAGAAGGCGGTTTATGGTCTGCCGGAACTGTTTCGCAAAGAGATAAAGAAGACAAATCTTGTTGCGAACCCGGGGTGTTTTCCAACGACAGTGATATTGGCGATTGCACCGCTATTGAAAGAGAAATTGATTGATACCGATTCGATTATCGTCAATTCCGTGACGGGGATAACGGGTGCGGGCAAAAGCCCATCGGTCAAATTCCACTTTCCGAATATGAACGAGAATATTTTTGCGTATGGGATAGGCACGCATCGGCATCAGCCGGAAATGGAGCAGATAGCAGGCGAGGTGGCGGGCGGCAAGGTCGGGATTTTGTTTCAGCCGCACGCGGGGCCGTTTGACCGCGGGATTTTGTCGAGCGTTTATTGCCAGCCGAAAAAAACGGTCACGAATGAGCAGCTGATGAGCCTGTATAAAGATTTTTATAAAGGCGAGCGGTTCGTGCAGATTTGCAAACAATCGCCCGCGGTGAAAGATGTGGCGAAGACCAATTACTGCCATTTGTATCCGACTTTTGTGAAGGGTAAAATTGTGGTCTTTTCTGCGATTGATAATCTTGTCAAGGGCGCATCGGGACAAGCGATACAGAATATGAATATTATGTTCGGCCTGGAAGAGAGCATGGGACTGGAATAATTATATGGCGCAGGGGACGTTAAGAGTAGCGACGAGTCAGTTTGCGGTTGGTGGGTCGATAGCCAATAACGGTCGGCAAATCTGCCGCTTCATTGAAAAGGCGGCGGAGGCGAGGGCGCAGATTGTGCATTTTCCGGAATCGGCGCTAACGGGTTATGCAGGTATCGATTTTCCGAACTTCGTCGATTACAACTGGGATTTGCTTAAAACAGAAACCGAAAAGATACAGCGGGCCGCGGCGAAAAATAAAATTTACGTTGTCTTCGGCAGCGCTCACAGAATAAATGGGAGTGATAAACCATTCCAGTGTCTTTACCTTGTCAATCCGAAAGGGCAAATCCAGAGCCGGTATGATAAGCGGTTTTGCACAAAGGCGGAAATGAGGCGTTATACGCCGGGCGAGAAGTTCGTTTCGTTTGTGATTAACGGCGTGAAGTGCGCGCTATTGATTTGTTTCGAGGTGCGGTTTCCGGAGATTTACAGGCAGGTTTATAAAGAGGGCGTCCGGTGCGTGTTCCAGTCGTTTTATAACGCCCGGCAGGAAGGCCCGAGCGTACACAGCGACATTATGCGGCAGAGTATGCAGTGCCACGCCGCGTGCAATTACCTGTGGGTGAGCATGTCGAATGCGAGCGGATATTATTCGCCGTATCCATCGTGTTTTATCAGGCCGGACGGCAAAATCGTAGAACAGTTAAAGAGAAATAAGCCGGGGGTTATGGGTAACACAGTTGATTTGAATGAAGAATTTTATGACCCGATGGAAGGCTTCAGAGAATTGGCGATAGCCGGCAGGCTTAATAACAAGGCGTAGAAAAAAATTCAGCCACAGATGAAATTTATCCGCTCCACCTGCGGCGGATGGCGGACTGATTAACACTGAATATTTCAATGCAAATCGGCTGTGTTGAGATTCGAGGATTTTTTCACATTTTTTTGGAGTCCACAGAATTTGATTCCTGATGATTGTATTCGAAAAATCAGGCGAGAGCTGAAAGACAACGCCGATGAGACGACAAGGAAAATCGCCCAGAGATTTTTTAAAGAAAAAATTAAATGTCACGGCGTAAAAACGGGGATAGTCGGCAAGATTGCAAAAAAGTATTGGCGGGAGGTTAAAGAATCCGGGAAAAAAGAAATATTCAGACTTTGCGAAGAGCTGTACCTTGGCGGTTATTGCGAGGAGGCGTTTGTTGTTTCATTCTGGCTGCCAAACCTGTCGGAAGAGTTTGAGCCGGAAGATATGGCTGTATTTAAGAGATGGATTGAAAAATACATCGATAATTGGGCAAAATGCGACAGTTTTTGTAATCATACCGTCGGGAATTTTATCGAAAAATATCCCAAATATGTAAGGGAGCTGAAAAGGTGGACAAAATCAGAAAACCGGTGGCTGCGAAGAGCAGCAGCGGTATCGTTAATTGTTCCGGCGAAAAAGGGCAAATTCCTGGTGGAAATTTTTGGAATAGCAGATAAGCTGTTGAGAGATGAAGATGATATGGTGCGGAAAGGGTACGGCTGGATGCTCAAAGAGGCGGGCCGTCTGCACCAAAAAGAGGTTTTTGATTATGTGATGAGAAATAAAAAAGAGATGCCGCGAACAGCTTTGCGATACGCCATTGAGTTAATGCCCAAAAAACTCAAAGCAAAGGCGATGAAAAAGGAATATTGACTAACAGAGTGAAAAATTAAAAGTGAGAACTCAGAACACAGAATAAGGAAAATCAGAAAGGGCATTTATGAAAAAGATATACGCTTTACTTTTGGTGGGAATTTTTATCAATCCTGCAATGGCGGATATGATAAGCCGATACAGTTTTACGGCTGATGCGAATGATTCAGCCGGCGCACATAATGGAAAGCTGAAGGGAACGGCGGTAATCGCTGACGGGAAATTAAAACTCGATGGCGGCGGATGGGCTGAGCTGCCGGGCGGTATGGTGACACAATTAAACTGTGCAGCCGTCGAGACCTGGTTCAGCTATCAGAATAATGGGAACTGGGTTCGCGTTTTTGATTTCGGAAATACAAATAAAGAAGGTCTCGGTGCAAACTGCTGGTATTTTACGCCGAAATACTCTAAAGGCTCACGGACGACATTCTCGAATACAGACCCGGGCTATAAATATGAAGAGACGATAGATAACAAGCCTTTGCCTGAGAATGTTCCGATATACGTGGTTGTTATTTTTGATTCAGCCTCGAAGAAGGCAAGACTTTATGTGAACGCTGTGCTTATTGGCGAAAAAAACCTTACTGTTAAATTGTCGGATATCGGTACCGAACATCTTTATCTCGGCAAATCTTCTTACAACAGCGACGGGCTCCTTAAGGGGGCGATTGATGAATTCAGGATTTATAATTCGCCGCTAACGGACCTGCAGATTCTTTTGAATTACCAGACGGGGCCTGATAGCAATCAAAAATGTGTTCTCACAAGCGTGAAGCCGGCAAACGATTCCAACGGGGTTTCAACTAATGCAGCGATGAGCTGGACAAATGATGAGAAGATTTCAGCGGACCATTATGAGGTCGCGTTTGGCACGGATGCCAACTCGATTTGGCCGGCGGGGAAAACGAATCCTGCATTTATAAGTGCCAAACAGCCCGGTTTTACGCCTTCCGGCTTACAAAAGAAAACAACGTATTATTGGCGTGTTGATACAATCGATGCAAACAAGAAAAGGTATATCGGTCCGGTATTGAAGTTTACAACCGCTCCATAAACTTTGTTTCTAAAAGGTTCATTGGGCATCAGGTTGCAGTTTATGGAATTTGAAAGGTTTGTTTATGAGCAGCAAAGCAGAAAAGGCGGCAGTGGATTTCGGGAAGGGTTTCAATTGTTCGCAGGCGGTGCTGGGCGTTTTTGCAGACGAGGCCGGGCTTGATAAAAAACTTGCGATGAAGGTATCGAGCGGGTTCGGCGGCGGAATTGCAAGAAGCGGCGACATCTGCGGGGTGGTGACGGGCGCGATTATGGCGCTTGGGCTGAAATTTTTCTTGACGGAGGCGGACATAAAACAGGAAAAGGCGAAGATTTACGGAATTGTCGCGGAATTTGAGAACAGGTTCAAAAAGCGGCACGGTTCGATTTTGTGCAGGGAGTTGCTTGGCTATGACGTAAGCACCGCGGATGGCGCGAAAAAAATAGCTGAGCTGGATTTGCATAATAAGGTTTGTGCGGGATTAGTGTGGGACGCAGTTGAGATTGTTGAAGAAATGTCAGTACAGGGGCAGAAGCGAAAGTGAAAAACGAAAGAAAATTATCACTTAAAACGGGAGAGGAAAATCTGGAGCATATACTTAAGTGTCACCAGATGGTTAAAGGGGATATTGTCAGGGGAGAGAATTGCTATCTTTATGATTCGAAGAACAAGAGGTATGTCGATTTCGAATCCGGTTTGTGGTGCACAGCACTCGGGCATAATAATCAACGTGTCAATGAAGCTATAAAGAAACAAATCGACCTTGTGATGAATCTTGGTTTTCGCTATACGAACTTTTTGGCGGAAGAGGCTGCTGTCGCTCTGCTGGATACAGTCGGTTTACCTGACGGAAAGTGCGTATTTTTGAGCTCGGGAAGTGAAGCAGTCGAATTCGGTGTGCAAATCGCAAAAAACATAACGGGCAACAAATATTTATTAACATTTATGCAATCTTACCTGGCGGCTTATGGAGCGGCGGGTAATAAATATTCCGATGAATGGATTGGTTTTGATTTTGAAAGTTGTCTAACCTGTAAAGAAAAAGATGAATGCAATTTGAACTGTGAAAAAATAAAAAATATTCCATTCGAGTCAATTGGAGCGGTCGTCTTTGAGCTTGGCAGCTCCTGCGGAACCGTGAAATTTCCACCCGAAGGATTGGTGGATTTAATTGCGAAAGAGGTCAAACGGAATCAGGGTCTTATTGTTGTTGACGAAGTTACTACGGGCATGGGGCGAACCGGCAAATGGTATGGTTTCAATCATTATAAATTCAAGCCGGACATTGTCGCAGTCGGAAAAGGGCTGGGAAATGGTTATCCTGTCAGCGCGGCTGCGATGAGCCGGGAAGTCGCACAAGAACTCGAAGAAAAAAGTTTTGGCTATGGCCAGTCTCATCAGAATTCACCTTTGGGATGTGCAGTCGCAAAAGAGGTTATCAATATATTGAAGGAAGAAAGGTTGGTAGAGAGAAGTTATGAGTCAGGAACTATTTTGTTGAATCAATTAAATGAGATGAAGAAAAAGTATGGATTTATTAAAGAGGTGCGAGGCAGGGGATTAATGGTCGGCGTCGAACTTTCTAACGATGCGGATAATTATATTGATAGCAAATACGTGCATCATAAAATGCTGGAGCGGGGATTTATGATTGGCTGTAATAAGCTGCGAAATATCATTTTATTTCTTCCTGCTTTTACGATAGCGGAAAATGAAATAATAAATCTCATAACAAACTTAAATGACATTTTCAGGGAAAGAAAATCTTTAAGATGAAGTCAACCCTGTTAGAGAACTACGCTTCAAAGGTTTAGTATTCGCCTTCGATTCGCCGAAATCTGTGTGGTTCTCTAACGGGGCTTACTGCTGCAAAAAAGAAAAAAGGCTCCGGCAAAATTCGGAGCCTTTTTTGTCGCTATAATTCATCATTAGCTGGGAATTACGTTGGTCGCACAGGGTCCTTTCTTTCCTTGGCCGACCTCGAACTGTACCTTTTGGCCTTCAGCAAGGGTGGCAAAACCATCCGTCTTAATCTCTGAATGGTGAACAAACAGTTCTTTGCCGCCGTCATCAGGCGTAATAAAACCAAAACCTTTTTTCTCGTCAAACCACTTCACTGTACCCGTAGCCACTACTGTACTCCTTCGGCCTTTTTACGGGCCGCACACTAAATATCTGTCCCTCGCTTTTCTCGAAGATATTCCCGAGAGACAATTAGGAATATAATCAACGTTTGTTTCATTATACCCTCAATGTTATCGGCCGCAAAATAAATTTTATTTAAAAATCGAACAAAAACGATGTTTGGGCAGTCTGCATAAATTCAAAACTATAAAGATTTATTACTCTTTTAATTACACAGACTTACGGCAATTTTAATCGGCGGACTGAAGGTGGGGGCTGACCAAAAGTGTGATTTCCCAAATTTTTAGAAGCTGGGCAATCTATTCAAAGGTGTAAGTTATGGCTGGCATATCTTGCAGGGTCTTTTGCCGGCGGCGATTGCCTCATCTCTGGTTTTGTAATAAATGATATTTTTCGGGAATATACTTTTAGCTAATGAGCAGCTGGATTTATGAAAGACCTTGCTGTTTTTTGAACTTACATAAAGATACTGAGTCTGGGTCTGAGTTTTATCCTGCGAGATTGTGCCGGGCTGAAGCGCAGGGAGTTTTTTTTGCGGAGCGGGCGGAGTCGTAATATGGTTGGCATCAGCCGGCCTCGAAGGCAGCGGATTAGCGCTTAGAAAATCGGAGACAAATTGCGCGGCTTGTTTATCAACGAGGGAGTAGACGGCGGCAACTTCGTTGTTCGAATTCAGCACGCGAATTGTGTCAGACCTCGCCCAGAAATCGATATTCATTACGATTGTGGGATTTATTCCGACAGGAATATCGGCAAAGAGAGTTGTCTGGACACGAAAGACTGAAGGGCCGTCGACGGTAAGGAAAAATCTGTCGACATTAATTCTCAGTATAGGCGGGTTGATAGTGAGAGCGGGATTGCTGCCAATCTGGAGCAGGGCGGCAAGGCGAGTGTCGGAATCGGCAAGTTTTTTTGCGACCCTGGCGTTGATTTCTGCCATGATATAGTCGGGTTGAGGGTCCTTTGAGAATGTGGTGATTCTCAGGGCGCCTAATCCTGTAAGGGCGGGATTCAAAATTGCAGTCGGCGAGGCTGCGGTACCGGCGCTTAATGCTGTTGCGGGTGGGATTGCTAAAAACATCATCATTATTAAAAGGCAATGGGTTTGCCGACCGTGTCGGAACTTGCCAGAGATCATTTTTTTCATAATCTGCCTTCCTTTCTCCGATTTTTAAGGCCGGTCGAACCGTTATGCAATCAAATTGAAGGCGGCATCGACGGGCATACCTTCTTTTATGCCGATGGCGGATGCGTTAGGATTTACCTTTGTAATTTTGCGGTCTGCGAATCGTTCAAGAGTTCCGATTGGGTTGTCGGCTGTGCTTTCAACGAGCGCCGCCGCCTGCCCGTATCTCTGGCAGGCTTCTATGTCGATTGCGGGGCAGGCCAGGAAGCCTTTTGAGCCGGCAACGAGCAGGATATTGAAACCTGACCATTTTACCTGAACGCCTTCAACCAAACCATTCTTTGTCTGGTAAGTTTTTGTGTTTAACTGCATATCAAATTACTCCACAATAGTTAATGCCAATCATACAACAAACTCGAAATTCGAGTATCCTGATTTAATTTTTAGACGGGCTGGCCGATAATTTTTTCTATTTCATCGATTTTCTGGTCCAGGATTTCCCTGCTTTTAGTTTCGACATTGAGGCGAAGGAAGGGTTCGGTGTTGCTCGGTCTGCAGTTGAGCCACCAGTCTTTGAAACGGATGGTGATGCCGTCGAGGCGGTCGATTTGACCGGCAGCGTATTTTTTTTCGAGATCGTCCATTTTTTTCTGCTTGTCATCGACCCTGAAGTTCAATTCGCCGCTGCTGTGGTATCGTCTGAGGGGTTCGATGAGTTTGCTCAGGGGAACATCGGCGCCGCTTATGATATTGATAAGATGAACGAAGGTAATCAGGGCGGAATCGGCATAGAAGTTATCGCGATAATAGAAGTGGCCTGAGAGTTCGCCGCCAAATACGGCGTGAGTGTCGCGCATAGCTTTTTTCATAAAGGCGTGTCCGACGCGTTCCCTTCTCGGTGTTCCGCCGAATTTAATTACCTCTTCAGCGACGACCATACTGCTGCGAAGGTCATAAACAATGGTTGCGCCGCGCGAGGTCTGCAGGAAGTAAGGAGCGATGAGTGCCGTGAGGAGGTCGGAGCTTACAGTTTCAGCATTTTCATCGACGACCATCAGCCTGTCGGCGTCGCCGTCGAAACAGATGCCGAAATCGCAATTATTTTTTTTGACGGCGGCTTTAACATCGGCGAGGTTTTCTTCTATGAGCGGATTGGGGTCGTGTTTGAAGACGCCTGTATGCTCGAAATTGAGAGGAATGATTTCGAGCGGGAGGCCGCCGAAAATGATAGGCACCATTTTGCCGGCCATTCCGTTGGAGGCGTCAATGGCGATTTTGAGTTTTCGCTGGCCGCGATTCGCCGTAGCGGGCAGGTTCGGCCTGAGAAACTTTAATACGTGCTCTTTGTAATACGGCGTAATGTCGTATTGCTCGACAGAGGCATCGGCCTTGCTTTTCGTGTGAAGCAGCGCGAGGGCGATATGCTCAATATCCTTCAGGCCGGTATCGGCGCCGATTGGTTTTGCCTGCTGGCCAGAAATTTTGAAGCCGTTATATTTGGCCGGGTTGTGCGAAGCTGTGACCTGGATGCCGCCGCAGGTGTTAAGGTGATTGATGGCGAAATAAATTTGCGGCGTATCAATCATACCAATATCGATAACATTTGCCCCGACCGCATTCATACCTTTGATAAGGGCATCTGCGAGTGGTTTGCTGTGGGTTCGCATATCGTAGCCGACACAAATACAATGGCAGTTGGCCTGCCCGCGGGCGTAGCCGGTAAGCAGCGAACGCAGGAACTGTGCGCTGGCGTAACCGATTTTCCAGGCGGCGTCCTCGTTCACCTGGTCGGGGTATATGCCTCTTATGTCGTAAGCCTTAAAAATTGAAGGGTCCATCGCTTCGCTCCTAAAAGACTAAAGACTTAAAAATCCAAAACAAAATGCAGGCTGTCCTGAAAAAGGATACCAAAAGCAGTGAGGAGTTTTTGCCCTTTCAGGATTTCTGCATTCAATCCTTTGTCGTCAATATACTATTTGTTGGATTTGAAAGTCAATAAGCAAATACCCCGTCGCCGGCACGGCGACGGCTAAACAACCCCCGCACCACAGGGGTGCGGGCTAACCCAAAAGTTGAATTTTTAGAGGTTGCCTTAAGTATTCGAGAGAGGGGTGTAGAATTTTCCCGGTTTCGGGCCGAGAGTGTTTGTAAGAGTGCCGAGTTTTTCGATGGAGCATTCGATGGAATCGCCGGCTTCGAGAAAGTTGCCCGTGGCGACGGCTACGCCCGCGGGGGTGCCGGTGGCGATGATGTCGCCGGGTTCGAGCGTCATAATGTGACTTAAAAATGAAACAATGTCAGCGACGGAATAAATCATCTGCGAGGTGCTGGCCTTTTGCCGGGTCTGGCCATTGACTTTCAGTTCCATATCGAGATTCTGCATATCTCCAATTTCGTCCGAGGTAAGCAAGTAAGGCCCCATCGGCAGAAAGCCATCCGCCCATTTTCCGTTGAGCCAGTCGTAGAATTCGTCCCAGGGTCTCTGCTTTCTGCCTTCTTTGAATGCAGCAGAGCGGGCGGAGACGTCGTTGACGATTGTGCAGCCGGCGACGGCGGCGAGAGATTCTTCGGGGTTGGCGTATTTTATTTTTTTACCGATGACGACGCCGAGTTCGATTTCGTAATCGATTTTGTCGCTGTAGTCGGGCCAGGGGATTTCCTCGTTCGTGCCGATTACGGACGTCGAGGGTTTGAGAAATGGCCGGGGGACGGTGGTCTGGCGGGTGGAATCGGATAAGCCGAGTTTGAAGCCGCGAGTGATGCTGGCCTCCCGGATGTGCTCGCTGAAATTTCCCGCCAGAGCGAGGACTTTGCCGGGCCTCGGGATTGGTGCGAGCAGTTTCGCATTTTCAAGCGGGATTTTTACAGGGTTGGCCTGTTTAGATAAAAGCGTTTTTTGAAGGGTATCGAGGAAGTCGGGGCCTCTTTCGAGGATTTCGCGCATATCCCAGGGCGGATTTTTGAGCTGTTGGGCAGACGAGATATCGATTATAGTATTGCCGGAAAGAATTCCGCAGGAGATTACAGCGTTCTTTGAGTATGTGACCAGTTTCATAGTTTTTCCCTTTATTTTCTGGTATAAGTTTTAGGACAGTAATAATAACAAAAAAGACTTGAACTTCCATAAGGAAAATCGTTTAATATGCAGT
Organism: Phycisphaerales bacterium; assembly: GCA_003141315.1. Classification (GTDB taxonomy): domain Bacteria; phylum Planctomycetota; class Phycisphaerae; order Sedimentisphaerales; family Anaerobacaceae; genus Fen-1359. The sequence goes on along the minus strand of PLLP01000022.1, from coordinate 63,358 downwards.
TGAAATAGTTTTGCGGGGAATTCGAAATGGAAATAAGAGAATTCTGGTCGAAGGTTAAGAATTGGCTGGGTTTTGGCGATGAGCCTTCCGAAGGCGGCGCAGAGCCTCGTCTGGACGATGAGGGTCTGATGGCCAGGGATGTTGAGGAGCTTGCCGCGGAAGGTAAAGGTTCCGGGTCGGGTTCAGAAGGACAGGGAGGGAGAAGGGGAGGTTTGCAGGCAGGTGTTCCGGTAGGGTCAGGACCTGCCGCGGGCGGATTCGACAAGCTCGCCGCAGGCGGGACAGCCGGCCAGGCTAACCAGAATGAAAAGATGCAGGCATCGCTTAACAGGGTTGTTGATAAACTGGAGGCGATAAACGGCAATCTTGAACAGCAGCTCAGGCAGCACATGGAATTGATATCGCGATTAGACACAATGCCGGAACTGGTAAGGAGCTTTCCGGCGATAGTGGAAAACCAGGAAAAAATTCGCCTGCAGCTTTCGGAGCAGTTGTCCGATATGCAGTTAAAAAATGAGCAGTTTCTGGAGGCAGTGGAAAAGATACCTGCGGAGGCGGGTAGGCAAACGGATTTGCTGGAAGAGATAAATGAGCAGCTCAACGTGACGGCGGATGCGGAGGATAATATGGCGTCAGGTTTCAAGAAATTTAATGAGATACTTGCCAGGCTCAATCAGAATACCATCAGCCATACCGACAGCATTATGCAGATGAGCAAGACTTTTTCGACAAGCGAAAAATATCTGAAGTATGTAATATCCCGGCAGAATAAGCAGTTTATGTGGCTGTTTGCGGTGTCGCTTGGCATCTGCTTGGTGGCGATAGCAGCACTGACGGGAATTATCCTTTATCTTGCACGATAAAAGTTTTGGAATTTTTCTTGATTGTTTTTTAGTGTTTGTTAAAACGGTAAGTGTTCTTTGGAAAATGGATAGCTCGTGCATAGTCCCTGTTGAATCGGGATTATGCGGAGCAGCAGCTGATTACAGGTCTTCAGGCTCGCGCCGGAAGATGTTAGTAAAAAGGGAACGCGGTTAAAATCCGCGACGGACCCGCCGCTGTGAGCGTCCGCGCCCCGCCGCTTCGAGGAATCGAGGCTGGCACGGGGCAAGGCCGAGAGGTATTTAGTAGTAGGGCATTTTGCCTGCTATGCCACTTTCTCGATAAAACGGGATGGGAAGGCGCCTCAAGGCAGGACGCAAGTCAGAAAACCTGCCTGTATTCAGGCCCGAAAAATCGGGATTTTGTTTTTGTTCTCGTGGTCTGGAACATAAGAGACGCCGGCCGATTCGTTTTATTGGCAGGTGCGGTTTAGCTTTTGTGGTGGTTTGATTATAAGCCGCCGTTCCTTTCACGGGAACGGCGGCTTTTTTATTGCGCAGAAAACGGCAATTCGCCAAATGCCCCCGCCGAGGGTGCAGGGGTTAAACAAAAGAAAAATATTTTTTGGAAAGGAGCAGGGGATTATGAAAAGAATTGTTCAGGTAATGCTGGGACTGATGATTGTGTCGAATGTGTTTGGCGTTGTTGTTTATAACGGCGAACCCGAGTATTCAGCCGGCACGGGCGCCAACGAGGCGATTATTGTGATTGACTTCGATGCGGGAAATTATTTTTTGTTCAAATACAAATGGGATGGTCTGGCAACCGGCTGGGATGCGCTGGCGGCGATAGATTCGGCGGGCTCGCTCGATGTAAGTGCGAAGTGGTATGCGGAATTTAACAGTCATTTTGTTAATGATTTTGTTTATTCCTCTGGGCAGAAATTTAATTATCCCGCTGGTGCAGGATTTACGGGGTGGGGATATTGGGGAAGTTCGAATGGAGAGGACTGGATGCAGAATACGGGAGTTGACTGGCGGCAGCTTGCGAACGGGAGTTGGGATAGCTGGGTGTGGAGCAATTACGACAGCATAAGCTGGCAGCCGGTACGCGGCCCCGGCGAGGCGCCGGTGCCTGAGCCGGCGACAATAAGTTTATTTGTTATAGGAATCACCCTGTTATTACGGAAGCGTAATGTGCAAAGCTCTACAGCGTAGAGCGTACAGTGAGTAGAAATATGGGCGAGAAGAAGATTGCGATTTATTTTATTGCGGTTGTCTGCGGAATCGTGGTGTTGGCAAATCCGCCGCGGGTGGATGGTTTTGACGCCAATGATTTTGTGACGCAGGTGGTCGGGTATGTGCCGGGGGCAGGCGCTGGGTTTTACATTTTTTCGCAGGCGGCGATTGGGAGGCCTGCGGTGGATACGGATTATTACGGTGCGCCGAGGCCTGTGGTGCCGGTATATCCGCAGTGGAAAACGTCGGAAGTGGTGACGGTAGGCGTGGGCGGGAGTCTGATTTTGAAGTTTAATCACAAGGTTTGCGATGACCGGAACAATCCTTATGGGTTTGATTTTATAGTATTCGGAAACTCAATGTTTAGTGTTGGTGGAAACTGGTATTACGGCGACCCCTGCAATTGCTTTATCGGAAGCGGCGAAGTCAGCGCGGAAAATGGAATGGTATCGGTAAGCCAGGACGGGATTACCTGGTTTTGTTTCGAGGACGGGCCTTATGCGGATTCGTTTGCGCCGACGCTCGGAAGGGTGTTTGACCTGAACAATCCGGCATATTATTCGGGGTGGGGGAATTTGTGGTGGGGTGACCAGACTGACCCGACGCTGCCATTAGACCCGAATGTTGACCCTAATGATTTTGCGGGTAAGAGCCTGGCGGAATTGTGTTCGGCTTACGGAAAGTCGGCAGGCGGAACAGCTTTTGATTTGAGGAGATTGGCAGACTTTAACAATTTGGCCATCGACCCGCAGTCGGGAGAGCGGTGGATTCAATATATAAAGATTGAATGTTTAGGAACAGACCCGGGCCCGGATGGACTGAAGCCGGAGGTTGATGCGGTTTCGGATGTGAGCTGCTGCGGGGATTACAAGCATCCGTTTTGCGCCGGCGACATAAACAGGGACTGCCGGACGGACGAAGCAGATTTGGAGATTTTTTGTATAAATTGGCTGGGGCCGGCAAGCGGCGCACCTGCCGCGGATTTGCACAAGGACAGCGACAATATAATAAATTTCAGGGATTTTGCGGTTTTGGCGGGAGACTGGCTAAGTAATAACTGGCCATAAAACGAAAAATGGAAATGAAGAACAAGGGGTTTACCCCGTTAGAGAAAGTCAGCAATTTTAATCGGCACCGATTCAATCGGTGTTTTCTAACGGGGTTTAGCATAATAGAATTGTTGGTTGTTATAGCAACGATATCGCTGCTTTTATCGATTATGCTACCGTGCCTCGGGCGGGCAAAAGATGAGTGCAAGGGCCTGATATGCCAAAGCAGGCTGCGGCAGATGATTATAGCGGCGGATGTTTATGTCTGCAACAATAACGGGTATTATCCGCTGGCTGGGTTTATGGATTTCAGCGATACCGGCGCTCAGAAGGAGTGGGATTTTTTCAAGACGTTCGAGGCGGGCGAGTTGAAGGAATGCGTGCCGGGCTTTCTGTGGCAGGGTGGGGGTATTATGGAGGTTCAACAGTGCCCGTCGTTCAGGGGCAATTCAAATTCCGCAGGCGACCTCTTTACCGGCTACAATTATAATGCCAGCTACATAGGCGGGCTGCTCGCTTGCGGTTTCGGGATTACTCTGGGGAGTAAATCGAGCAAGATTGATGAGGTGGTAAGGAGCAGCGATTGTGCGATTTTCGGCGACGGCGAGTTTGTGCTCGGCGCCAATAAATATATGCGGTCGCCGCAGGCAGGCAAACTCGATAAGGATTTCGGCGACAGCTACAGGTACGCAGGCACACAGGGGTATCGGCATATGGGCAGGACGAACACAGCGTATTGCGACGGCAGGGTGGCGGCGGTGAGCGAAAGATATTCGGAGACGAAAAGCAAAGCCGTTATCGACGAGTATAACAAGCAGAGCGTTGTCAAGGTCGGCTTTTTGTCCATGGACAACAGGGAGTATGATTTGAAATAGAATCCAGTCCGCCCAGGCGGACAGAAGACAGAACACAGGCCCTGCTTCGCTAAAGCTACGCAGGGCAGGGTACGGGAAATGATAAAGCAGCCAATAAAAAAATGGCGTAAGCCATTCCTTATAGGAGTGAAAGACTTTTTTGCGGTCGGGTGGGGGGCGTTAAATCATTTGCTTTGGCCCAAGCGGTGCGTCAATTGCAGAAGTATTATTCTCGAAATAAATAGCGAGCTGTGCGATGGCTGCTGGCAGCAGATTGGCGCTGTAAGCGGCGGTAATTACTGCAAAAGGTGCGGCAGGGACGTAAGCGAATACGGGATATCGGGAGGCGGTTGTGCCGGCTGCGAAGGGGAGGAGTTTTCCTTTGATGCGATTGCACGGGCGGGCGTTTATGCGACGAGTCTTCGGGAAATGATACTTTCGTTCAAGACTGACAGCGGAAAGGCGACAAAAACTCTCAGTTTTTTGGCTAACTCGGCTCTGTCGGGCAGCACGTTTTTGGATGATATAGATTATTTTGTTCCTGTGCCTCTGCACTGGATGAGGAGGGTGCGGAGAGGTTATAACCAGTCGCAGATTCTGGCGGAGCAGTTAGCTCACCCGGCTGCGATAGATGGCCAACGAAGTCGAACCAGGGTGAATACCGACCTTGTGCGGATTCGCAGGACGAAGATACAGCCATCGACGGCAAGTGTGCATCAGCGCTTGAAAAATGTCAAAGGGGCATTTGCGGTTCGCCGGGGGCATGATTTTGCCGGCAAAAAGATTTGTCTGGTTGATGATGTAAAGACGACAGGGGCGACTTTGAATGAATGCGCCAAACAATTGAAAGAAGCCGGTGCGGCAAAAGTCTTCGCGCTCGTTCTGGCAGTTGCAGACCAGAGAATAGATTAAATAATTTCAAAAATCAAATTGAAATTTGAAGGATTCAATCAACCTTGGCAACGAGGACGACGTAATTCTTGCCGTAGAATTTAGCGCATTTGGGACAGGTGGTGTAGAAAAAATAGAGTTTATTCATTTTCCTGCCGCGAGAGGCGACAAAATCCTGCATTTGCTTTATCCAGCCTCGCATGTTTTTGTACGGGCCTTCAAAAACCTTGGTGAGGAAAGAGCCGGAGATTGCCGCCATTTGGGAATCCGGGATATTTTTAGTGACTTCGATATAGATATCGGAACCCCATAAGGAATTTTCGTCGGCGAGCATAAAAGGAGATGGCGTAAGAGCGCCCGCGCTGGCAATCTTTTCCATATTAGTGGTCATTACGGAACCGAAATTTATGGGGATGTGAAGAATGCTCCTGACGCGGTCTTTGATGAAAAGTTTGTTTTTGAAGTTGTGGTCTTTTTCGTCCCAGGGTTCCGGATTGAAGCGAGGGCAGCAGCCTGTTTCGGAATCATAAAGCTTGTCCATAATTGCCTCCTGAAAAGAAAACAGACCATTGTTTTATGAAGTCACAGAATTTCGTATTTGATGACGGCTTTGTAGAGGCCGTTAATTCTTTTGCCGTCAATAATCAGCGGCGGGTATTCATCGTTTCGGGGCTGGAGGCGAACGGTATTGTCCGGCTCAAAAAAGACTCTTTTGAAAGTGGTCTCATGCGGGTCGGCGAAGCGGATGAAGCAGTCGTCGCCGCTGCGGACTTCGGCGGCGGGCGAAAAGACAACGATGTCGCCTTCCCGGAATTTCGGCTCCATAGAATTTCCGATGACTCTTACCGCGAAGGCATTGGGGTCGTGCAGGTCTGGGCAGCGGACATAATCGTCGGCGACGCCGGCAGGATAGCCGAGGTCGTCAAAATCGGCGGGATAACCGGCGGCAACTTTGTTGATAACCGGTACGAGTTTTCCCGCGGAGATGGCAGGGGTGTCGTGAGTCGGTGCGAGGCTGTTTTCTTTGAGCAGTGAATTGATACTATCGGGGTCGGTTTTTTTGTTGATAAGATTTTTGATAAATTGTCGCCATTTCTGGTTTTCAGCCTGGACGGATTCGAAACCCTGGCGAATATCCGAGGGCATACGTTCCATATGAGCGATGTGGAGCAAAAGGCCGGGGTCGAAACCGAGGAACTTTTCGAGCTTGACCAGTAGCTCGTCGCTGGGCGGATTTTTGACCTTGCCGGTCTCGATAGTGGATAAATAGGGCTTGGAAAAGCCCGTCTGCCGGCTTACCTCGTCGAGGGTAAGTTTTTTCTCTTCCCTCTTATTCCTTATTATATGGCCCAAAGACATAGCGATATTCTTGCATAGATGAATAGAAAGTCAAGGGGGTGTTTGGTAAATAATTAACAAAATTTAAGCCTTGTGCTTATGCGGATAGGGAAAGCAGGTGCTGAAACAGGATTTTGGCGGCGATGGCGATAAGAACGATCCCGCCGACAGCTTCAATTTTATTTTCAAAGAAGTGGCCGAAACTTTTGCCGATGAAGACGCCGGCATAGCAGAAAATAAAAGTCGTAAGGCCAATGATAATGACGGCCAGCAGTATTGCGTTTGTAATCAGTGAAAGTGAGACGCCGACCGCGAGGGCGTCAATGCTTGTGGCGATGGATAAGAACAGCAGGACCGGAAGATTGCAGGGGTCGAATTTTTGCTGAGCGGATTTAATCTTAAAAGATTCGTAAATCATTTTCAGGCCTATCGCGGTGAGGATTGCCGAGGCGACCCAATGGTCGTACCCTTCGATAAGCGGTTTCAGGTTGAGTGCGGCGGCATAGCCAATCAGCGGCATAAGGGCCTGAAAACCGCCGAAGAAAGAAGCCAGCAGAAACGCCGGTTTGAATGGACTATGTTTGTAGAAAGAACCTGAGACGACCGAAACGGCGAAGGCATCCATCGACAGGCCGACAGCGATAAAAATAATTGTTATCAGGTTCATATAAGACTCAGGATGCCGGAGCTTGTTGCATCTCTCCGGCGGCCGGCGGCGAGAGACCGGCGGCTAATTAACCGCCTGGTCCAGGAAGCCTTCGAGTTTTTTACATCTGACGGGGTGCTGCATCTTGCGGATAGCCTTCGCCTCGACCTGGCGAACCCTCTCACGGGTCACCTTGAAGATTTTGCCGACCTCTTCGAGCGTATAAGTGTAGCCGTCGCCGATGCCGTATCGCAGCCGGATAATTTCGCGCTCGCGGTATGAGAGCGTATTCAGGATGCCTTCAATCTTATCGCGGAGCATCTCCTGCGAAGCTGATACTACCGGCGAATCGACGTGGTCGTCCTCGATAAAATCGCCGAAGTAGCTGTCGTCGCTGTCGCCGATGGGCCTGTCGAGACTAATCGGGTGCTTTGAAATTTTCAGAACCCGTCTGGTCTCTTCGATGCTCATCTGTGCTTCAGCAGCAATTTCCTCGACGGTCGGCTCTCTGCCGAGCGCTTGTGTGAGGTTCTTGCCGGCGTTGCGAAGCCGGCTCATCGTTTCAATCATGTGAACCGGTATGCGAATCGTCCTTGCGTGGTCGGCGATGGCGCGTGTAATCGCCTGGCGAATCCACCATGTGGCGTAAGTGCTGAACTTGTAGCCCCTGCGGTATTCGTATTTATCGACGGCCCGCATCAGGCCGGTATTGCCTTCCTGTATGATGTCGAGAAAAGTAAGGCCGCGATTCCGGTATTTTTTCGCAATCGAGACGACCAGCCGAAGGTTAGCGCTCGATAACGTCCGCTTGGCCTCTTCGTATTGTGTGAAAATCCTCTCGACTGTTCGTAATCTTTTTTCAAGCTGTTCAGGCGTTTCCGAAACCATCTCGCAGAGTCCCGCCAGCTCCTGCCTGACGGCCTCGATATCTTCAGGCATCATATCGCCGCCGGGCCCTTTTGCCATCATCGCTTCAAGATGACGCATCTTGTCGTATATGCCGTGCAGCTTATTTTTCATCGCCTGTATTCTGCTTGTCCGCAGGCTTAATTCCTCGAGCAGCGTCGCAATCTTGCGTTTATTTCTCGAAATTCTTTTTAGTAAAAGTTTTTTCTCCTCGATGTCGCCGGTAGATACAAATTTTTTGAATATGTCGCGGTTTATATCGAGAAGCTGGTTTGACGTCTGGATATTTGCCGGCAGCCTCCTTTTGATTACCACCCGTATAAGATTATCCGCGGTGCTAATCTTCATTGTTCTGTCGAATGAGAGCATTCCTTCCTGAACCTGCTGCAGCAGGCCGATTGCGTTCTTGGCGCAATAATCGACCTCGAGCATTTTTCTTCTGAAAGCCATCCGCGCCAGCTCAATCTTGCGGGCGAGGTCAACTTCCTCTTTCCTCGTGAGCAGGGGAATCTCCCCCATTTGCGTAAGGTAGAGGCGAATCGGGTCATCGGTGCGCCGGCTTGTTTCCTCGCCGACGAGCTGTTTTTCGAGGAGCTTGTCGTCTTCGATTTGCTCTTTTCTCGATTCATCGTCTTCGGGCGGCACTTCGAATTCTTCGACTTCCTCTTTCCCGACCTCCGGCTCATCGACGATATTTATGCCCATTTCTTCGAGAGTGGAGAGCAGCGTGTCGAGCCTTGCGGGACTTACGGCTTCATCGGGAAGGTCGGCGTTCATCTCATCGTAAGTGAGATAACCTTTTTTCTTTCCCTTTTCGATGATAGCCTTAATCCGCTGCTCGACAGAGTCGGCCCTTAAGGCGTCAGTCACAGGCGGCTCAGCGCCGGCGGCGCGTTTTTCTTTTTCGCTCTTTTCCGATTTATTCGTTTTCTTCGCCACTTTTCCAACCTTTCATAAGACTCAAGACATAAGACAAAAGACTCAAGCATTCTTTGATTTTAAAATTATTAGACCATTCCCACGCTTCGACTATTACATTTACGATTTTTTTGGCATATTTGTTTCAGATATTCTGCGTCATTATCAATTATGTCGGGCTTTTGCCTGCCCGCCGAATCAGTCTTTGAGCAGGCGGGTTTGCCTGCCCGGCGAGAAAGCATAACATCAAGAGCGCCATTTAGAGAGGCCTGGAAATTACCCTTTTTCAGTCCGATTTCGTGCAGATGCACGATTGCGTTTGCAACCTCAACCGAATCGGTATGAGCAAGGATTTGGCTTACCGAAGAGGCCGGTTTTTCGTGCAGAGTTTGAAAAATTACCTCGGCGGCCTGCTTGAGCAGCGGAACATCGAAATCATGGATGCTGATTTTTTTTGAAACGTCGTCGATGAGTTTCGGCTCGTTAAGGATGACTTCGAGGATTTGCCTTTGAGCGGCAGCGAGAGCGCCGGAACCCCATTCGAGGCAAACCGACTTTTGATTCTCAAGATTATAAGCGGCGGTTCTTTGCGCAACCTTAAATTTTTTATTCAGCTCTTCGTCAATCTGCCGGCTGGTCAAATGAAGGATTTTGGAAAGGCGATTGACGAGAAGCCCGCGTTCGATATGGCCGATAGCGCCCGCCTGCATCGCATTCGCGACCGTCTGCATGAATTCTTCGATAGCGACCTTGTTATCGGCGAGGGTGTCAGTTTTTTCGAGGTGCGAGGTGAGTTTATCCCATTTGAATTTGATGACCTCAACGGCATTATCAATCAGATGCTGAAATTTTTCCTGGCCTGCGGAGATAAGATAATCACAGGGGTCTTTTCCCTGCGGGACAAAGGCGAGTTTAATATCAATTTGCTCGGCGATGCAAACCTCCAGCGCCCTGTTGGCGGCGGCCTGGCCCGCGGTGTCGCTGTCGAACATCAGGACGACGTTCTTTGCGAAACGTTTGAGCAATTTGCCGTGACCGGTGGTGAGGCTGGTGCCCATCGTCGCAATTACATTGTTGATGCCCTTTGCGTGGGCCATTATGCAATCGGTATAACCTTCCACGACAACGGCGGTAGCCGATGCGACCATTCCGTGTCTTGCGTATTCGAGGCCGTAAAGGCAATTGCTTTTATCGAAGAGCGGCGTGCTGTTGGTATTGAGATATTTCGGGTCGCTGTTATCGAGGGTTCTGCCCCCGAATGCGATGATTCTGCCGCTGGTATCCGTTATAGGAAATATAAGACGGTTTGAAAATTTATCCTTATTCTGATTAACCAATAAGCCGGTCTTCACGAGCAAATCGAGCGGCTGCCTTTTTTCATTAGCGGCCTTTGCGAGGTCGTCGCCGGCAAGTGCAAGGCCGAGCCGCCATTTTTTTGCGACGTCGGTATCGATTTTTCGCTGCTGAAGATAATCGCGTGCGAATTTGCCCTTTTGCGGATGATAAAGGTTTGCCTGGAAATGCTGCGCGACCCAGGCGGTCACCGCCGACAGCTTGTTCGGGTCAATATTTGCGGTTTCGGCTGACCCGCCCGCGGCGGGTCTATTGTCGACAGAATGGGTCGGGATTTTTATTCCTGCGCGGTCGGCGAGCCTTTTCAGTGCCTGCGGGAATGTTAGATTCTCCTGCATCTGGATAAACTTCAAAACGTCGCCGCCTGCGCCGCAGGCGAAGCATTTGAAAATCTGTTTTGCCGGGTTGACGTAAAGGCTGGGCTTATGGTCCGTGTGAAATGGACATAGGCCGACCATCTCCCGCCCTTTTTTCTTAAGGCTTATGTATTCGCTAATCAGGTCAACAATATCGTTGGCCTGCTGAACCCTGGAGACCAACCCGTAATCGAAAGACGACATAAGATTTCTTACAAATCCTTTCTGTAAGCGGCCCGCCCCGCCTGTCTAAAGACCCGCTCGGCGGGCAGGCTCGTCACGGGAAGTTAGAAAGCCTTCCTTTAAAATGAGCCGAAAGCTCATCGAGCAAAGTGTTTTTGCACAGTCCCTTCGATAGTTTTGTGCTACCTATATATAGGGCATTTTTGAAAAAAGTCAAATGGAATCGAAAAACCTGCCTTTTAATACTGAAAAACAGCTTCATCAGCCTTTTGGACATTTAGCGAAATGGGACGAATAGGTAGTGGGTCAGTATGAAGTTCTTTGAAAATTAAAAGAGAAAAAAGGGTTGGCAGGAATAGTCCTCGTTGCTCTCTTAGCACTGGGTGTCCCAAGTAAACAGAATAGTGGGCTACACCTCTTCTGTTAGGCCGCGAAGCCCCTTGGGGCCAGTTTCGGAGTAACTTTGACAAACTATGCCGAGCCTTATTCCCTATTGGGAACCACCAAACCCGTAAAAATTCAATGGTGGGCGTTAGTTATCCGCTTATGCGGGTCTCGTTTCCTTTGGCCCTGCCAACCTAAAGACCTTGCCTTGTCGAATTATCAGTAGTTTACGCTACCGAACAAGGGGCAAGAAGTTCAATAGAGCTTTCAAGGTTTTTACTCCTTAAATCTTTAACCGGCATAATTACCGGCAAGTCTATTTTATGATGTTTATGGCTCTTTTACAAGTTAAGATGGGTGCTTAGAAAGATTAAATTTGACACATATCGAAGGCCGATATATACTGCTACTATGCAAAAGCGGTCAAGTAAAAAAAGTCTTGATTTAAATCAGCTTGCCAAGTATATTGTAGATGATGCAACAAGCGAGGAATTGTTCAAAAAGGCTGCTCAAGAGGGTAAAAACCCTGCTGCTGTGATGTTAGGGCGATTGGGTGGTATTAAAGGTGGTAAAGCACGCGCAAGGAAGTTATCTGCCGAAAAACGCAAGGATATTGCTAAAATTGCTGCTCAGGCGAGATGGCACAAAAACGACTAAAGAAAGCGAGGTGCTTATATGAAAGCCCAAAAAGATACTAATCCAGACCAAAATCAATTAGAAGAATTGTATAAAGATTATTTTGTTTCTGATGAAAAGTTAGACACTGCTGACGAGTCTTCATCACTTTTACAACCATCACCTCTTAAACACGTAGATAGTTTTACTACATACGGGATAACAACGGATTTGCTGATTCATCAAGGGTAATAAAAGATGCCAAACTGGAGAGAAGTTCTTGAGGAATTTCAAAAATACCAAATTGAGGCTGTGCAGTCTCCTGACCTCGTAAGGCGAAAATATCTCGATTTGCTGTATAAACATACAGGCCGAAATGTCATATCGTATTACTCTGGTTTTCTTAGCAAACCGTATGTAGAACAATCAGGGATTACTGATGAAGATAAAAACGGGTTTATGATGACTATTAACAACCTTGATAGAACAAAAGGGCTTGATTTAATACTCCATACTCAAGGTGGAGAGCTTGCGGCAACAGAATCTATTGTAGATTATTTGCGGCGGATGTTTGGGCATGATATTCGGGCGATTGTGCCACAAATTGCGATGTCTGCTGGCACTATGATTGCTTGTTCGTGTCGTGAAATAGTAATGTCAAAGCATTCAAATTTAGGGCCGATTGACCCTCATTTGAGAGATATTCCTGCTGTTGGAGTTATCAAAGAATTTAAGCGTGCTTGCAGGGAAGTTAAGAGAGATTCTTCTAAGATTCCAATTTGGCAATCTATTATCAGGCAATATCGTCCAACGTTCCTTAGCCAATGTGAGAATGCTATTCAATGGTCGAAACAGTTTGTTGAAGAGCAACTCAAATCGGTTATGTTTGAGGGATTACCAAATGCAAATGAGCGTGCCAAAAAAGTAGTTAGAAAATTAACCGACTATTCTCGCAATAAAAGCCACAATAGACACATTCACATTGACGAATGTCAAAATGAGATAGGTCTTGTTGTTTCTCCACTTGAAAATGACCCTATCTTGCAGGATTTAGTGCTTACAATTCATCATTGTAATATGCACGTATTCCAAAATACACTGGCATATAAGATGATAGAAAACCATCTCGGCTTAGCTTTGGTCAAAAATATTGCACTCCAAAAAAATTAAGATTTTTTTGATTTTTCTCTCGACTTTGCTTGACTGCTCAAGTATAATAGTCAGTATGAATATATTGACTAAAGAAAAACGGATACTGGTTTTGAGTGCATTAGTAGAAGGCAATTCTATTCGTTCTACTGTTAGAATCACGGGGGCGGCCAAACAAAGGAAGAGTTAGAGATATGCCGGATAGGGGAGTAGAGACGATAGGGGATAAATCGGGGATTAGTATTTTTTTCTGAATCTGGCGGTGGGGATGTTGAGGAGTTTGCGGTATTTAGCGACGGTTCGCCTTGCGAGGTTCGGGATGCCGGCATCGGCGAGCTTCTGTCGAATCTGGTCGTCATTGAGCGGCTTCTTTTTATCTTCGCTGTCGATAATCTGCTGCAATTTAATCCGGACGGTCTGCCAGCTCTGGGGATTTCCGTTCACGTCTTCCGTGCCGCCGCTAAAGAATTTGCGAAGCGGAATTATGCCCTGCGAACAGAAAAGATATTTGCCGGCGACGGCGCGTGATACGGTCGCCAGATGCACGCCGACATCCTCGGCGATCTTCGACATCGGGAGCGGTTTTAAGTAGAGATGGCCTTTCTCGAAGAAGTCGTGCTGGAATTTTACGATTGATTGAGCGACTCTTAGCAGGGTATTTTTCCGCTGCTGAATAGCATCGATAATCCACTGGGCGGAACGGATGCTGTTCTGGAGGAACTGCTTTGTTTTATCATTGGAGGATGGGTCTTTGGCGAGCTTGACGTAATAATCGCTGATTCTCAGATTTGGAAGGCCTGTATCTGCCAGTCTTACGGAGAAGCCATTGGGCTGGTCGGATTCCTCGACGATGACGTCTGCGGTTATGGGGTGATTCTGGTCAGGGCCGACCTGGAGGCCCGGCGAAATATCAAGCCTGCCGAGCCTTTCGATGGAATGGTTAAGCTGTTCGAGGGAACAATTCATTTTTTTTGCGATTTCAGGCAGGCGATTTTCGAGGAGGTCCTGCATATAATTGGAAACTAATTTTTCTTCGAAGGAATAATCCTCGCCGGAATTGGCCATTTGTATCAACATGCATTCACCCATGTCGCGTGCGCCGACGCCGACGGGGTCGAGTTTCTGGATGAGCGCAAGGGCTTTGTTTATATCATCGGGTGAGAAATCACTTTTTTCATTATGAAGCTGTTCCGGCCTGACGGAGAGGTAGCCTTTCTCGTCGATGTAATCGATAATTATGGAGCCAGCTTTCTTTACCGTATCAGGAGTATCGACGAGCCGCCACTGGTCATCTAAGTAATCGTGCAGAGACATCTGAGGAGCGGCGGTATTTTTTATCGCTTCGAGTTTTTTGTCAGCCTGTTCGGCAGACGAACGAGGCCGAAAAGAATCGGCCTGATTTAAATATTCGGAGACATTATCATCGAGGCCGGTATATCTTTCAAACTCGGTATCTTTTTCGGTATCGGCTTCAGCGGTAGTCGTCTGACTCGAAGATGCATCTGCGGGATTTTCAGCGGTATTGACAGGCTCATCCGCAGAGGCGGATTGCGGCGGCAGGCCGTCATCGGATTCGAGAGTCGGGTTGCTGTTCAGCTCCTGCTCGATGCGGTCCTTGAGAGCGAGCAGCGGCAGCTGGAGAATTTCCATCGACTGAATCATATGCGGAGCGAGCTTCATCCGCTGTTCGAACCTCATCTGCCCTGTCATTTGCAGCTTCATCGAATCCATTGATTCACCAAAAAGAAATTACGATACGGTTATATTATACCAGAAAGGATGCGGGGATTGATAAGAATTTTTTGCCAAAGAACGCAAAGGACGTATTAAATCTGACAGATTTATATTGGGAGCGATAAAATTCCAATTTTTTGCCCCGTAAAAAAGGAGGTAAAGGCGGGGTTATTCAATCTGCTGTCTGCCGGTGATGGCGTCGGTGAGGATTTTTGCGTTGGCAAATTCGATAGTCGAGCCTGTCGGCAGGCCGCGAGCGAGGCGGGTGATTTTGACGCCTGTATTTTTGAGCAGGGAGCACAAATAAAGAGCGGTGCCGTCGCCGGCGAGGTTGGGATTAGTAGCCATCACGATTTCCGAGATGCCGCCCTCTTTGACCCTGCTGACGAGCTGGGTGATATTGAGATGGTCGGCGTCGATGCCTTCGAGCGGGGCGATGTGCCCGCCGAGAACGTGGTAGAGCCACCTGCAGGAGCCGGTCTTTTCGAGATTGATAATATCCTTTGGCTGCTCGACGACGCAGATAATGGTTTTGTCGCGTTTGTTATCGGAGCAGATTTTACAGACGGGTTCTTCCGAAAGATTGAAGCAGATTTTACAGTTCTTGATTTTGGTTTTGACGTCGCTGATTGCCTTTGCCATGGCGAGGGCCTCATCTGTTTTTGCGTAGAGGATGTGGAAGGCGAGCCGTTCGGCGGTCTTGGGGCCGATGCCGGGCAGCCTGCCGAATTCCTCGATAAGCCTGTTTAAGCTTTCTGTATAAATTTCACTCATTGCGATACAAATCCTAAAAATTTGATTTTACTATATAACATTGATGGTCGGTATGTCAACGCACAAAAGGGAACCCCGTTAGAGTCCTGATAAATTGGGATAATCGAAATTAAAATCGCAGCTTTCTCTAACGGGGCAAATGTGCTTGCAAAGGAAAAATACAGCGGTTAAAATTGCGGCGGCTATGAAGGTGAAAATTCTCTTAATTCTTACAGCGGTTTTTCTTGCCGGCTGCGAAAAAAAAGCAGACCCTGGTGAGCCTGTGGGCTTCCTGCAGGTGAAGGGTTCCGATACGATAGTCAACGCCGCCCAGATGATAAGCGAAGAATTTATGAAGGTGTATCCGCACATATACGTTGCGGTGACGGGCGGGGGCAGCGGTGTGGGGATTGCGTCGCTCATCAACAAGACAGCCGGCATTGCGACGGCGTCGCGGGAAATCACAAAAAAGGAAATTGAAATTGCAAGAAAGAGAGGCGTCGAGCCGAACGAATTTATCGTTGCCTACGACGGGGTGGCGGTAATCGTTAATAAGAATAACCCGGTCGAGAAACTCAGCATCGATGACCTGCACAGAATTTATACGGGCCAGGCGACCAACTGGAAGGAGTTCGGTGGAAAAGACGCATCTATTGTGACACTGTCGCGAGAGGTAAGCAGCGGCACATACTCATATTTCAAGGATGAGGTGGTAAAGCTTGGCAAAAAGGAATCGACGGAAGAATTTTTATCCGAGACGCTGCTGCTTTCATCGTCGCAGGCGATAGTCGAGGAGGTTGTGACCAACGAGGCGGCAATCGGATACCTCGGTATGGGTTATACATCACAGAGGACAAAGACAGTAGGGGTCGGCAGGAGCGGTGAATTTTTTGTGCCGGACGTGAACAATGTTTTAAGCAAAAAATATCCACTTTCAAGGCCGCTGTATTTTTTTACAAACGGCCGGCCTGAGGGTGTGACAAAATTGTTTATAGAATATGCCTTAAGTCCGGCGGGGCAGAAGGAAATGGTTGAAAGCGGGTTTGTTCCGAGGAAACAGCAGATTGTCAAGGAAGATTAGAGAATTTGGCGTCGAGGGGTGCATCAAACTCAGCGGTTTGCTGGTTATTATTTTCGTCATTTTGATTTTTCTGCTTTTATTGAAAGAATCGCTGTCGCTGTTCGGGGTATATCCCTTCAAGGATTTTTTGACCGGCACAAAATGGCTGCCTGTTTCTGACCCGCCGAAATTCGGAATAGTTCCGCTGCTGCTGGGCTCGATATACGTGACGGTCGGGGCGATAGTAATCTGCGTGCCGCTTGGCGTGGCATCGGCGATGTTTATTGCGGAGGTTGCGCCGGCAGGGTTTAAGCATATCCTGAAATCGCTTATCGAAATCCTCGCCTCGATACCGAGCGTGGTTCTCGGGTTTATCGGGATAGTGTGGCTGGGGCCGTTTCTTAAAACCACGTTTCATTTATCTACCGGGATGTGCGGCCTGACGGGAAGCCTGCTGCTCGCATATATGGCGCTGCCAACGATAATCAGTATTTCGGAAGATGCGATAGTAAGCGTGCCGAAAAGTTATAAGGAGGCGGCGTTCGGGCTTGGGGCGACACGATGGCAGACGTTGTGGCGAATCATACTTCCGGCGGCGTCTTCAGGAATTATCGCTTCGATAATGCTCGGCATAGGCAGGGTCATCGGGGAGACAATGGTTGTCCTGATGGTGACGGGCAATTCGCCAATCATTCCGCATACACTCCTTCAGCCGCTGCGAACACTAACTGCGACGATTGCCGGCGAGATGGGCGAGACCGTGAGCGGGTCAGACCACTATTATGCGTTATTCGCTACAGGCCTGATACTTTTCATCATAACTTTTCTAATAAACCTGATTGCCGATATATATCTGCAGAGGACAAAAAAATGAGCGCAGCGCAGAAAAGACAAACAGCGGCGTTTTTTATCCTCGGTTTCGCGACCATGCTTGTGGTCATCCCCATAATTCTTACGATGGCCTACGTGGTTTTCAAAGGTATCGGGGCGGTGAACTGGAGTTTCCTGACCGAGGCGCCGCGAAACGGAATGAAGGAGGGCGGAATATTTCCCGCGATTGTCGGCACAATAATTTTGATAATCGGGACGATGATTTTTTCCCTGCCGCTGGGAGTGCTGGCGGCGATTTATCTTGTCGAATACGCAAAGGATAATTTCTTTACGCGGCTTATAAAACTTTCGGTTGTCAACCTGTCGGGTGTGCCTTCTATTGTTTATGGCCTGTTCGGTTTCGGACTTTTTGTGCTGTTTCTCAGGCTGGGGACGTCAATCCTGGCAGGGTCGCTTACGCTGGCGATAATGAGTCTGCCTGTAATCATAACGGCCACGAAGGAGGCGCTGGAATCGGTGCCGGCAAGTTTCCGGGAGATAAGTCTGTCGCTCGGCGCAACGAAATGGCAGACAATCCGCAATTGTGTGCTGCCTTATTCGATACCCGGAATTCTGACGGGTACGGTTTTGAGTTTGAGCAGGGCGGCAGGCGAAACGGCGCCGATACTGTTTACGGTAGCGGCGTTTTATCTGCCGAGACTGCCCCATTCGGTTTTCGACCAGGCGATGGCACTGTCTTACCATCTTTATGCAATCGCAACGCAGGTGCCGAATATACCGCCTAAAATCAGCTTCGCCACTGCTTTTGTGCTTATCGCACTGGTTTTCCTGATGAATTTAGGGAGCATAATTCTTCGTGCGAGATTCCGGAAGAAGAAATTATGGTAAATGAAGTAATCATACAGACAATTGATTTGAACTGCTGTTTCGAGAAGAACTGCGTGCTGAAGAGTCTGAACATCGATGTCTATAAAAATGAGATTCTGGGCGTCATCGGGCCCGCCAACAGCGGCAAAAGCACTTTTTTGCGTGCGCTCAACCGGCTCAATTACCTTGACCCTTCATACTCGCAGACCGGCGAGATTATTTTCGAAGGTAAAGATATCGGGATTTTGCCCGATAGCATCCTGCGTCGTAAAATCGGGATTGTGTTTGCGATGCCGCAGGTTCTGCCCGTAAGCATTTTCAATAATGTTGCTTATGGCCCGAAGGTTCACGACGTTAAGGATAAGAATCGCCTGGAGGAAATCGTCGAGACATCTCTCCAAAAGGCGCACCTGTGGGAAGAAGTAAAGGATAGATTAGATATGCCGGCGATGAAGTTATCCGGCGGCCAGCAGCAGAGATTGTGCCTCGCCAGGACGCTGGCGGTGGAGCCTGACATTATCCTTTATGATGAGCCCTGCTCGGGGCTCGACCCGATTTCGACGGCAAAAGTGGAAGATACGATGCAGCAGCTGAAGGAAAATTACACGCAGATTCTGGTGACCAACAATACCAAACAGGCTGCGAGGGTGAGCGGGCGATGCGCTTTCTTTCTTATGGGCGACTTGGTGGAGATTGACGATACTGATACGCTTTTTACCAACCCCAGAGACGGTCGAACAAACGATTATATAACGGGAAGATTCGGATAATATGGATAAGGCTGTAATTGAAACTATCAGGCTGAACCTTTATTACGGCGATTTTCTTGCGCTGGAGGAAGTGAACATCAGGATTCACCGCCATCGTATAACGGCGATAATCGGGCCATCAGGGTGCGGAAAATCGACGCTGCTGCGCTGCTTCAACAGGATGAACGACCTGGTTGAAAGCACGAAAGTCGAGGGCCAAATCCTGATTGAGGGTGAAGATATTCTATCAGACAAGATGGACCTGATAAGCCTCCGGAAAAAGGTGGGGATGGTTTTTCAAAGGCCTAACGTATTCAACCTTTCGATATACGATAACCTGCGGTTCGGGCTGCGAATTCACAGGATGATGAGCGAAAAAAAGAAAATTGACGAGGCGGTTCAAAATGCCCTCGAACACGTCGGATTGTGGGATGAGTTGAAGGACAGGCTGAAGAAAAATGCGAGGACTCTCTCGCTGGAACAGCAGCAGAGGCTTTGTATCGCCCGCGTGATTATACTGAAGCCTGATATTGTTCTGCTGGATGAGCCCTGCTCCACGCTTGACCCCGTCTCGACGCTGAAGATAGAAGAGCTTCTGCGGATACTGAAAAGGGATTATACGATAGTAATAGTGACGCATAATATGCAGCAGGCGGCGAGGGTATCGGATGAGACTGCGTTTATGCACCTGGGAAAATTGATTGAATTTGCAGGAACGGCGGAGATTTTCTCTAACCCGAAAGAGAAATTGACCGAAAATTATATCAGCGGCCGATTCGGCTAAATTAAGGATAAAAATATGATTAGAGAAAGATTTGCAAATCACATTAAAAAACTTGAGAACGAATTGGCGGAAATGACGGCGCTGGTCGCAAGCGCAATAAACCGCTCGATGGAGGCCCTTAAGAGCCGCAATATCGCAGATGCAAAACAAATTATCGAGGACGATGCAATTATAAATCAAAAGCGGCAGCTGATTGAGGATAATTGTATCTATTTAATCGCCACGCAGCAGCCTGTAGCGGGCGACCTTCGGGAGATTATCGCTATTCTGAATATCATCACCGACCTCGAACGGATGGGCGACTATGCGGAAGGCATAGCGAAGATAGTGGTTCTGCTCGGAAAAGAGCCCCTGGTAAAGCCTCTTGATTACATACCGAAAATGGCCGAGCTGGCGGTCAGTATGCTCAATAGGAGCATCGAGAGTTTTTTGAAGCGCGATGCCAAGGCAGCCGGCGCAATCTGCAATGAGGACGATGCGGTCGATGCCCTTTATGACAAGACATATCAGGAATTAATCGATTGTATGATTGAAGACCCGTCAACTATTAAAAAGGCGACGTACCTTATCTGGGCGGCTCACAATCTCGAACGCATAGCAGACCGGACAACCAATATTTGTGAACGCATCGTATTCCTGGTGACGGGTTCCATGCAGACAATCAACGTGTCGAAGTATTGATATTGTTTTTGCCAACGCCGAGAGTTTTTTATATACAAATCAAAGGTTATCAATATAATTGCCTTAAGAATTTTGACCGAGGCAAGAGGTATGATGACAAAATTTCATTTAATTGCAAAAGTTACCCTTAATATTCTGGGGATATATTCCTTATATTTATGCCTGAGTCAATTCGGTTATCTCGCCTTTTACCCAGGCCAAACGGGAACTTTGGTCTGGGTGGTAAAAACATTAATCGCAACAACGGTGCTGGTAATTTTATTAGCTGTTTTTTACAACGTCTTCTTTGTTCGCAATGGATGGATTTTGCGAATGGTCGGAGAAGTTCAGGGATGTGAACAGCCGGTTAGCGATAAACAAATATTAGCGGGCTTGCGGCTTGGTCTTGTCTTTTGTGGTGTCTTGATAATTGTATATAACGCGGACTTTATTACAAAAGTCCCGATGTTTCTTATTTACGGCCCAAAGATTTTGGTCGATATGATTGTTTATAAATATGTGGACAATATGTTTAATATCTCAATTTATGCATATCTTCGTGGGTTCACAGCAATCTGCAAATTGGCATTGGGCATATACCTGGCATTTGGGGCGCCCCACTTTGTAAAATGGCAGATGAAAAAACTACGGCAATCTGCAGCGAAAATCGGTGAAAATTATGCACCGTTACAAACGCACGAGTGATGAAAAATATTGAAAGGTCTTAAAATGAATAGCCTTCGGAAACTAACGAGGATTTTACTTATAGGGATGGGTATTTATTTATTGATTGGGTTTGCCTTTTCCCTGCTTGGGTCGCTGCCCTTACTTTTCCTGTCTGGGTTTTCAAAATCATTCGGTAATATCTGGCCGATGTTTCCAACGCTGATGCTCTATACTGCTTTTATACTATTAATTATATTTCTCCTGATTAAAAAGGCAGACTTCTGGGCGGGAAAAATTGTCGGGATAGAAGAAGAAAAACCTGAATTGCCAAAGGATTTCTGGATGCCTGTTGCATTCAGACTTGCGGCTGTATTTGCGGGTATGTTTTTTATGAACCATTTGTTGACCGATATCATTACTAAAATTTACTATTATATTTATTCCAGGAGCGTCTATTCGCCTGCATCGGATGTTTTTGACGTGCAGCAGCTCTTAACATGGGCAGTTCAGCTTACTTTAGTAATCTATTTTTTGTGCGGGGCACCGCATTTCGTAAGATGGCATATCAAAAAGATATTAGAGCAAAGCGAGAATAACAAAAAACAACCTGATACTTTATCCCTTGATAAACAGGCCTGATTACGTTTTTTAACTGTCGAAATCCTTGATGCCTGTGATGGTTGCGCCGAACTCGGTGATAGTCGTTTTGACGGCAAGTTCATTGACGATTTAGTTTTCTTTTGGCCGATTGGTTCTTTTTTTCAACGGCGAACCCAGCAGGTGTAAAGGTCTTGTCTACCGACCGCGAATTTGAATCCCGACACGTCGGAAAAACTCATTTATTTAGGGCCTCGAGTATAATACGAATTTTACCGGCTACCAGTTAAAGTTTTGCAGAAACGGATTGAATTTTTTTTCCTCGGCGATAGTCGTTGCCGGCCCGTGCCCGGGATAAATTTTTGTGTTATCCGGAAGCGGAAGCAGTTTCTCTTTGATGCTCTTCAGCAATTGTTTCGTATTGCCGCCCGGAAAATCTGTTCTACCGACGGAGCCTGCGAAGAGAGTATCGCCGGCGAAGACAATTCCCTCATCAGCCGAATACAGGCAGATGCCGCCCGGCGTATGACCCGGCGTGTGAAGAACTTTCAGCCTGATTTGTGCCGCCTCGATAAGCTGGCCGTCCTCCAATAAATAATCTGCCTTTGTTTTTGTGGGTGATAATCCGGCAAATTCCGAGAGGTTATTTTTGCCGGCCAGCATCGGCGCATCGCTGCTGTGGATATAAATTTTAATTTCGGGCCAGTTTGCCAGCAGATCTTCGAGGCCGGCAATGTGGTCGATGTGTCCGTGAGTCAGGATAACCCCGACAGGATTAAGTTTTTTTTGGCGGAGGTAACCGGCAATAGGTGCAGATTCGAGACCGGCGTCAATAATCAGACAATCCGCCGCGGACTTACTGCTTACAATGATGTAGCAGTTGGTATCGAATGCACCGGCAATAAGCTGTTCGACTAACATATGTTAATATCCCAAATCGCAGAATGCTAACAAAAGAGGCCTGTTTCGTCAATGTATCCGCCGGCTTACCGGCATCAGGCTTGGCTGGCGGCAGTTAATTTTGGTAAGCAAAAATCAGCTTGTTTGCCGATAAAAAAAGACATCTACATATTATTATTAGGGAACAAAAAATGCCAAACCTAAAAAGAGAAAAAATGGCGTACTCGTTATTCAAAAGGTACAAGGGCAATCCGATTTTGATGCCGGAGGATTGGCCTTATCCTGCCAATGCGATTTTCAATCCCGGCGCTACCAAAATCGGAAAACAGACGCTTATTCTGGTGAGGGTCGAGGATATGCGGGGCTTTTCGCATCTTACCGTCGCCAGGAGCGCCGATGGTTTTACGAAATGGCATATTGATTCCACGCCGACAATGGAGGCGGACCAGACTTCGATGGAGGAGCGGTTTGGGCTCGAAGACCCGCGCATCATCTGGCTGGAAGAGCAGAAACAATATGCGATAACATACACGTCATTCAGCGAGGGCGGCCCGGTCGTTTCGCTTGCGATTACAAAAGATTTCAAACATTTCAACAGGCTCGGTGCATTGCTTCCGCCCGAAGATAAGGACGCCTGCCTGCTTCCCCGGCGGTTCAGAGGCCGCTTCGTCCTGATTCACCGCCCGATTGTCCGAAGCGAGGCGCATATATGGATGAGCTTTTCGCCGGACCTCAAACACTGGGGCGACCACAGGGCAATTCTCAAAACGAGGGCTGCCTACTGGGATTGCCACCGTGTCGGTCTTGCCTGTCAGCCTATCGAGACTAAACTCGGCTGGTTAGTTTTCTATCACGGCGTAAGGGTGACGGCAGCGGGGTCTATCTACCGCGTGGGGCTTGCGCTTTTAGACAAGACCGAACCCTGGAAGGTGCTTAAGCGAAGCGATGAATGGATTCTCGGCCCGAAAGAAGATTACGAAAGGGTCGGTGATGTTGGCGACGTGGTCTTTCCCACCGGTGCGACAATTGACGACAAAAAAGGTCTGCTTCATTTATATTACGGGGCGGCGGATTACAGCATCGCTGTCGCAAGCGCGAAAATGAGCGACATTCTGGATTACATCAAGGTCTGCCCGGACGCACAAGACTAAATTCGTCACCCGTTGCTCGTATTGTGTATATGCAGCAGGCCGAGGATTTACAAAAAAGCCTCGGCCTGCTTGTTTTTTATCTTGCACGGGACAAATCAGAATCCATAAACCGGTCTAAGCTGACTTTCCGTGGGAAAGCTTGGGTAATATTCTCCTCTCGGCCCGACGTAGCCGACACCCTGTTTTCTGAGGACTACCTGGATAATAGAACCGTTGCTGTTGGTGACGTTGACTGTTATGTTATTCATCTCCTGGCGAATATTGGCGTTTTCGGCTGCTGCCTGTTTCTTATCCTGTTCGTTGCCGACCATATAGCCGGTTCCGCCGCCGACCGCGCCGCCAATCAGGGCGCCTTGAGTAGCTTTTCCGGACTGGTGACCTACGATAGCGCCGATACCGGCGCCCGCCAGCGCTCCTACGCCTGCGTCTGTTTGAGACTGGTTTTCACAGCCGCTGATGTATAATAAGCCTGCGATAATCACCGAAGCCACAATCAAACTTTTCTTCATTTTTGTTCTCCTTTTCAGTTGAGATATCTTTTTATTATTACAATGTTTCAATACGCTAAAGCTGCTTTTAAGTTCTATAATAACCGGTTTTTTCAATTTTTTAAGGCCTCCTTTCGCATCCCGGCAACACTTGCCCGCAAACTGCCCCTTTATGCCCCCATTAATATCGACAAACACCCCGCTAAAACTTGGCAAGTTTTTTAACCCCGGCGTGAACTTGAGGTCGCAAATTGCGACATCAAATTTTCAGGTTCTTCCAATGAACCTTTACCTATTTTGATTACTTTGTTGTTTTTTTGCGATTAAATAAAACTATCCGGCACAGGGAATTGATTACACAAGGCCTCGACCTGCTGTTTTATCTTGTCCAGCACATCTTCGTTATCAATATTATCGGCAACCCTGCTGATGAGAGCGGCTACCCGCATAGCCTGTTCCTCTTTCATACCGCGTGTGGTAATGGCGGGCGTTCCGATTCGCAGGCCGCTCGGATTAAACGGTGGCGCGGTATCACCCGGCACGGAATTACAGTTGCTCTCGATTCCTGCCCGCATAAGGGCCTTCGCCATTTTCCTGCCCGGTATGTTTTTGTTCCGCAAATCGATGAGGATTAAATGGTTGTCGGTGCCGCCGGAAACGAGATTGAAGCCGTACTCCGAAAGTTTTTCCGCCATTGCCTTTGCGTTTTTGACAATTTGTTTTGCGTATTCCTTAAAGGCCGGCGTCGCTGCCTCGCCGAGCGCGACGGCGATTGCGCTTATCGTGTGCATGTGCGGGCCTCCCTGAAGGCCGGGAAAGATAGTCTTGTCGAGCTTCTGTGCGTGCTGTTCTTTGCACAGGGCCATAGCCCCACGCGGCCCTCGCAGCGTCTTATGCGTGGTAGTTGTCACAATATCCGAAAATGGAACCGGGCTTTTATGCGCGCCGCCGGCAACGAGGCCTGCGATATGCGCGATGTCGCTTACGAGAAACGCGCCGACATTTTTTGCGATTGCGGCGAAGGCCTCGAAATCTATTTGGCGCGGGTATGCGGTTGCGCCGCAGATAATAATTTTTGGTTTATGTTTTTTTGCCAGGTCTTCAATCAGATTGAAATCGAGAAAACCTGTCTGCGGGTTCACGCCGTACTGAACGGATTTGAAAATTTTTCCCGTGATGCTCACCTTCCAGCCGTGCGTAAGGTGTCCGCCGTCAGGCAGGGCCAGGCCCATAATCGTATCGCCCGGTTCGGCGAGCGCAAGGTAGGCGGCGAGGTTTGCCGGCGAACCCGAATGAGGCTGGACGTTCGCGTGGTCGGCGCCGAATAATTTTTTTGCCCGCTCTCTCGCGATATTTTCGACAACGTCTGCCACATCCTGGCCTTCGTAGTAGCGTTTGCCGGGGTAGCCTTCGGAATATTTATTTGTGAGCCAGCCGCCTGTTGCCTCGCGGACGGCCTTCGAGACGTAATTTTCGGAAGGAATCAGCCGAATAATCCGCTTTTGCCTTTGCTCTTCCTGTGTAATCAGCTTAAAAATTTCCGGGTCATTTTGTTCTAATGAAGCAGCCATAAATAGATTCCTAAACCTTTAAAATATGGTAAACGCCTTTATATGCCCCGCTTCTAACGGGGCGGCCTCTAACGGGGTAAAATCCTAAATCATTATAGCCGGATAATCAAGCCCACTGTAAAAAAAGTCCGGATTAAACTGATTTGCGGGTTTCGCGGATTAACAGAGTATAAACAAGGGCAAAAGGCAAAGGTATTGAGAAGATTTTTACGACATCCTTTCCAGAAAATATTTGCTTAAAAAGTCGACAAATGGTATAATTACACATTCATATTGATATTAGAGGCCTTTTTTAAAAGGAGGATTGGCAATGTCCGGAGATGAGAAAAACAAGTCAGCCAGACACACGGCGGACAAGAAATTCTTTATTTTGATGGCGATTGTTTTGGTGTGTTTTTCCTTTAGCCCGCCGCAGGCGGGGGCCGCTACCAACTGGCTGGAGAAGGCAAAGCTTCTCGCCTCAGATGGCGCTGCCAGTGACTGGTTTGGCTATTCTGTCTCTATCAGCGGTGATTATGCAATAGTGGGGACGGAACAGATTAGCCGCAGTGTCACCGGCAAAGCATATATATTCAAGTGGGATGGTACGAATTGGGTTCAGCAGCAAAAGCTCCTTGCCTCTGATGGTGCTGCCGGCGACCAGTTTGGCTATTCAGTTTCTATCAGCGGCGATTATGCAATCGTCGGGGCGCGTGGCAGTGATGGCAACGTAATCGGCTCCGGCGCGGCTTATATATTCAAACGGGATGGCACAACATGGAGCGAGCAGGCCAAGCTCACCGCCTTGGATGGCGCTGATAGTGACGAGTTTGGCTATTCTGTTTCTATCAGCGGTGATTTCGCAATCGTCGGGGCGTATGGCGATGACGACAATGGAGATTACTCCGGCTCGGCTTATATATTTAAAAGGGATGGGACGAACTGGGTTCAGCAGGTAAAGCTTACTGCCTCAGACGGCGCTGCCGAAGACTGTTTTGGCTATTCAGTTTCTATCAGCACAGATTATGCAATCGTCGGGGCGATGGACGATGATGACAAAGGAGACTATTCCGGCTCGGCTTATATATTCAGGTGGGATGGGACAAGCTGGAGCCAGCAGACAAAGCTTCTTGCTTCGGATGGTGCTGCCGATGACTGGTTTGGCAGTTCTGTTTCTATCAGCGGCGATTATGCAATTGTAGGGGCGGATGGCGATGATGACAAAGGGATATTATCCGGCTCGGCTTGTATATTCAAGCGGGATGGGACAAACTGGATAGAGCAGCAAAAGCTTACTGCTTCGGATGGCGCTGCCGGAGACAACTTTGGTTATTCTGTCTCTATCAGCGGTGATTTAGCAATAGCGGGGGCGGTCCAATATGGCTATGGCTCAAGTTGCATCGGCAAGGCTTATATATTCAGGTGGGATGGGACGAGTTGGAGCCAGCAGACAAAACTACTGGCCTCGGATGGCGCTGCCGGAGACGTTTTTGGCTGTTCTGTTGCTATCAGCGGGGATTTCGCAATCGTGGGGGCGTTTGGCGATGACGACAAAGGAAGCGACTCCGGCTCGGCTTATATATTCAATAAGTTTTGCCCGAAGGCAGACCTTAATGGTGACTGCAAAGTGGATTTTACTGACCTTGCAATCTTTGCCGATTCGTGGCTATACGGAACCGATTAAGCGGGAATCCCCGTTAGAGAGCTACGCTTCAAAGGTTTAGTATTTGCCTTCGATTCGCCGAAATCTGTGTGGCTCTCTAACGGGGTAAATATTGCAGTATCATTCTATGTTCACCCTGCCTTTGTAGGACAAAATGGTTGACAATGCGAATTTATTACATAAAATAAGGTGCTTTAATATCTTACATTAAGGTTTAGCCGGAGAATATGGCAGAACAAGGTCCGACAGGCGAAATGACGAAGGCGTGGGCTTTTTTTGAAAAGGCTCGCAGGGCAGCCGATACAAACAATTTCGATTATGCAATCGATATGTTTCTCGAAGGGCTGCGCATCGTTCCCGATGAGGTCGCTGACGGCCACGCGAAGCTGCGGGCAATGGCGCTTCAGCGAAAAGAAAAGGGCGGCAAAGGGCCGACAATGATGGAAAAGGTCAAGGCTCTTCGCCCGCGTCATGGGCAGGAAGCAATCGACCAATTGTTAGGCGCCGAATACCTCTTCACAAAAGAGCCCGACCATTTGCCTTATGCCGAATCGATGCTCAAGGCTGCTGTCGAGGGCGATTATAAACAGACGGCCATGTGGATAGCCGACCTGCTGTTCCAGCTCAACAACAACAGCGGCAAACCTTCCGTGCGAACGTATATTTTTCTCAAAGATTCTTACTCGGCTATAGGCCAATTCGACAGGGCGCTTGCAGCCTGTCAATATGCGGTGAAGCTGCATCCGCAGGATGGCGACCTTGCGGATGAATTCAGAAGGCTTTCTGCGGAGCTTACTGTATCGCGCGGCAAATACGACCAGGAGGGCGACTTCAGGAACTCGATAAAGAACCGCGAAGTCCAGGAAAAATTGCAATCGCAGGAAAACGTTATTAAGACCGAGGATTACCGCTTAAAGGCCATCGAGGACGCCCGGGAAGAACTTGCGGAAGAGCCTGGAGTTGCCGGCCACATATTTAACCTGGCGCAGGTGCTTTCCGATATGGAAGAGGACAAATTTGAAAATGAGGCAATCGCATTATTAGAGAAGACCTCTGTCGAAAAGAAGGATTTCAGCTTTCAGGACCGCGCGGGCCAAATCAGGATAAGGCAGATTGGCCGCAAATTTCGCCAGGCAAAAGATGCCCTCGAAGTAAAACCCGGCGATGCTGCTTTGAAGGCTGCTGTCGAGCAGGTTGAAAAGCAGCTTAGTGAAACCAGACGTGAGCATTACAGGCTTTGCGTTATTAATTACCCGACGGATTTGCGGGCAAAATACGAATATGCGAGTTGCCTGCTCCAGAATAAACAATATGACGAGGCGATACCGATGTTTCAGGATGCCAGCCGTGACCCGCGGCATAAAATCTCAGCATCGGGCAAGATTGGTTTGTGCTTCTACCTGAAAGGCTGGTATGCAGATGCGATTGACGTATTTAACCAGGCGATAGAGGCGTATGAGCTGACCGACGACAACATCGCCAAGGATTTGCGATATAACCTCGGCAGGGCATTCGAGGCAAAAGGCGACACCGAACAAGCCCTCGATATTTACCGCAAGATTGCCCAACTCGATTTCGGATACAAGGACGTACGCCAGCGGGTTGATGCGTTAAGAAAAAAGCAGCAGGGCAGCTGAGAAAATTACTTCAGGCAAATTAAACATAATGTAAATTACAGAAATTATTTTTAGACAAGGCATATTTTTAGGAGATTAAAGTGGCGCATTCGATATCAGCGAAGAAAAGAGTAAGACAAAACGCAAAACGCAAACTTATTAACCGGTCGAGAAAAAGCCGAATCAAAACCCAGATTAAACGGCTGGAACAGGAGCTGACCGGCGGCAGCGCGGAAAAATCAAAAGAGCAGTTTCTGCAGGTTTCAAGAAACCTCGACAAGATTGCATCAGGCGGCACAATGCATAAAAGAACGATTGCGAGAAAGAAGTCGCGGCTGGCAAAACGCATTAACAAGCTGGCCAAGGCAAAATAGAGATAGTCTTTCGCTTTGGTTTTTTTCGGTACCGCATAAAATCGGAAAAACGAACGGGTAAATTTTGGAACGGCGGCTGTCGGACTGGCAGTCAGCCGTTCCTTTGTTAATGACATCTGGGCGTTTAACCGGTCTTAGCCGCATCAAATAATCGGCTCGAAACCCTCATTAAAACTGCACGTCAAAACCGATAATAATAGAATAATGAACTTCCAGGCGAATAATACAACCAGCACCAAGCCCTGCCCGTTTTGTGCGGAGCAGATACCGTCGCCGGCGATTAAATGCCGGTATTGCGGAGAGATTTTTACGCCCGACAGACTAAAATTGGTGGAAAGGGCCCTCTCCGCCAATATCAATGATACAAGCGACGGCGAACAAACACTTATGATGGTGCAGCCATCGTACTGGTCGTTTATCGGCAAGTCCAAAGCAAGTGTTATTGTGCTTTGCATCGCAATTTTTGTGCTGATTATCCCGTTCGAAAAACCTTTTAAGCCTGCGGATTTGACGTCTTCGGTAAATTTAGGACAGCCTGCTTCACCGCAGGCGGAATCCCAGCCGGCCTTAACCGCCGCACTGCAAAACAATTCCGCTGCACAGCAGTCTGCTGATTCGGGCAGTTTTTATCATTCCTTTCGGAAATTCCGCATTATCATCGGGCTGCTCATCTTTTTAATAGCGGCTCTTATGATTACAGAAAAATTCTATGAATTGAAGATGATTAGTTATCAGATTACGCCTGTGCGGATTGAATACAGCAGGGGCCTCTTCGACAGGAAGGTCGATAACCTCGATATGTTCCGCATTATCGATATGAAGATGAGGCAAACAGTCTTCGACCGTATGGTCGGCATAGGCAGCGTAATTATTTACACCACCGACAAGACCGACCCGGAATTCCACTTTGAAAAAGTCCGCAATTCGGGCCGGCTCTACGATATTATCAAGAAATACAGCCTCGAGGCCGACAAGGGCGGCAGCGTCGTCCACATAGAGTAGGTGTCGTGCAAACCTGCCTGCCGCGAGATAATTTTTGCAAACCGGCCAGATTTTTGATGTATAATAAAACCATATCTCTGAAAAAATCTTTTTCCGGAATTTGCAGGTTTCTAATATGAGGCGGCCAACACAGGATTATCCACAGGTCTCTCTTAGGCCGGAAGATTTGAACGGCAGGATTGATTTTGTGGCGGTTTTCGGCAAGGCAGGGCCCGTTCACGTTGAAATCGGAACGGGCAGGGCGAGCTTCCTGCTTAATCAGGCCAAAAATTATCCGGAAATAAATTTTCTGGGCATCGAATGGGCGTCGCGGTATTACCGTTTTGCGGTTGACCGCGTCGGCAGGTGGAATGTTGCAAACACCAAAATCATTCGCACCGAGGCAGCAGCCTTTCTGGCGGAATTTATCGCTGATGAATCCGTGGATTGCTTTCATATTTATTTTCCCGACCCCTGGCCCAAAAGCCGGCATCACAAAAGGCGGTTTTTCAGCGAAACGAATCTTAATCAAATGATGCGCTGCCTGAAAAAAGGAGGCCGTTTGCAGGCCGCCACCGACCATGCGGAATACTTTGGGCAGATTCAAAAACTTATTGAGGGCAGAAGCGATTTGCAGATAGTCGCATTTGTGCCGGCCGCCGGCGCACAGCAGGGGGAAGTGGTAGGCTCAAATTTCGAGCGAAAGTATATCAAAGACAGCAAAAAAACTCACACCATCGCCGCACAAAAGTCCGTTAGTACGCCGGCGCTGCAATAATATTATTCGATAACAATATCATCGAGGCTGCGTTTTGGGACGTGGTGGACGCCGTCTTTGTCCCGCCAGTATTTTATATCGCCATCTTTGCCGAGTTTTTCGATAACGACTTTTTCTTTCGGTTTGCCGAGTGCGATTACCAGCAGAATCTCAAATTTGTCCGGTATGTCGAGAGTTTTTCTCAGGCCGTCCCTGTCGACTGAAGCGAGCATACATCCGCCAAGTCCTTTTTCTGTCGCCCCCAGAAGGATGCTCTGTGCTGCAATGCCGTGGTCGCAGAAAAAATTCTCGCTTATCTCGGTGTCGCCGAGTATCACGATATAACCTGACGGCCTTTCCCCTTCGGCAGGGCCGGACCAATCCTTAAGGTATATCGCCCATCGTAAATGTCCGAAGACAGCGGCATTTTTTTCCGGTTCGCAGACGAGAATATATTTTAGCGACTGCAGGTTGCCCGCCGACGCAGAGAGTCTTGCCAAATCGACAAGCTCGCGAAGCGTCTGTTTATCTATCGCCGAATCCTGATAGAAACGCCTGTAGCTCCTGTTTTTGGTTACCAGTTCTTTAATCATTTTCCTGCTCCTCTGATTGCGCGGTTGCAGGTCCGCCTGGGCGGACTCTTGCGGCAATCGTATCTATCCTGCCCATCGAAAGCGCATAAGGCCTTAAAATAAATTTATAATTATACTGTTGCGGCGGGAGCATATATTTCGGCAGAGGCCACGCGCCCCAGCTATTGATGCCGCCGACACCCATCTGTTTGTAATCTATATTTATGGTGATATTATTTCGGATGGGCAGCTCGTTCGGATGTTTTGCATTTTCGAGGTCGTCAATTGTGAACGGCCAGCAGCTTACATAAAGCAGCGGACTCCCCTTGACGAGCAGCCCTTCGTTTTTGCTGTCAGTAAAGGCTGCCCAGCGGACGTCGGTTTTATTACCGGTCTCCTGCGGCCTGATATAAGGATGCCACTGCCTGTCTGTCGAGCCGCGATAAAGACCGACGGCTGTGCCGGTGAACCTATCCCAATAACTTTCCTGCGGCCCGCGGCCAAACCACCTCACCGTATTGAAATCCTTCGACATCTCCATCTGCATTCCGAATCGCGGCAGTTGCGGCAGGCCCAAAGCTTTTAGCTCGATGCTGTTATCAATTTCCACATCGGCGTTTCCGTAAATCGTGTAAATGGTTTCATACGATGCCCCTTCGCCGACGGGTATCGTGGATTTCGCAATCACGCGCACAATTTTTTCGTTCACTTGTTCAGCCGACACAGAATCAACCCTGCGGTCTTTCCCCGCATTCTTCCATATTCCCATAATTCGCGGCATATCGAAACCTATGTCGTTATCCGTCGGGGCGCGCCAGAAGTTCGGCACAGGCCCTTTTGCAATGAGTTCTGTACCCCGGAACTTAAACGATTCAATCGCTCCGGTTTTTTTGCCGATTGTCACCAGAAAATCAACGCCCGCCGCCAATACCATCTCATCGGTTTGCGCAAGCGCGACATCCGGTATCGATGAAACATCAACCGCTTCGGGTTCGGCGTAAAATGGCAGCCTGAACTGTTCCCACGCAATCACAAAATCCTTCTTCGCCCAAATCGTATCGTCTGCAAGGCTGAAAATTACCTTAATATAATATTCGGAGCCCGGCTTCGGCAGCGGTTTCCTGTAGGAAATCTGAAGCTGCGTATTTTCCCCTGCGGCAAGCGATAACGAAGGCACCGTTCCTCTTTCGAGTACCCTCCCGTTTTCGCTCACTTCGAAACTGATGTCGAGGAAATCCAGATTCCTGAAGTCGTATTTATTATGGATTAAAAAAATCCCATTTTCGAGGTCTGCCGGCTCGATTCTCACAGACTGATATACTTTTTTTACCTCTAATAGATGCGGGTTCGGTTTTCTGTCGGGCAGGACTAATCCGTTGATGCAGAAGTTGCCCCTGTCTTCTTTTATTTTTTCGCCGAAGTCGCCGCCGTAAGCCCAGAATACCCTGCCGTTCAAATCGGTCTTGCGGAGCCCCTGGTCAACCCAGTCCCAGATAAAGCCGCCCTGCAGATATTTATTTGTTTCGATAACGTTCCGGTAATCCTGAAAATTGCCGACGCTGTTGCCCATAGCGTGAGCGTATTCGCACATAATCAAAGGCCTTGTCTGCTCCTTTTGGCCGTATCGTTTAAGAAAATCCAATGACGGGTACATCGGGCATACAATATCCGTATATGGTTTTTCTCTCGCGGGCTCGTATTGCACAGGCCTGGTCGTATCCTTCAAATGCACCCACGTGCTTGCCGCCTCGAAATTGCTGCCGTCGCCCGCCTCATTGCCGAGCGACCATATAATTATCGACGGATGATTTTTGTCCCGCTCGACCATCCGTATGACCCTTTCGAGATGTGCGTGCTTCCAGTTGGGGTCGTTTGCTATCGGGTTTTCGTGATGGCCCATGCCGTGCGATTCGATATTGGCCTCGTCAACGAGGTAAATGCCGTACCGGTCGCACAAATCGTACCACTTCGGGTCATCGGGATAATGCGACGTGCGAACGGCATTTATATTATTGCGTTTAAGCATTCTTATATCCTGCTCCATCCGCCATAAGGATATTGCCCTGCCTGAGTTCGGGTCGTGTTCGTGGCGGTTGACGCCCTTGATGTAAATAGCTTTTCCATTAACAAGGAGTTGTCCATTTTTGATTTCCACTTTTCGGAATCCGAAATTGCAGCGTTCGGTCTCGATAATTTTGCCGGCGGAATCCTTCAGGCTAATCACCAGAATATACAGGTTCGGCATCTCTGCTGACCACTTTTTCGGGTTTTTGATATTTGCCCGAAGCTCGACCTGTTTTTCTTCGCCCGGCTTTAACGGCCCTCTGAGTGTTGCCGAAAAATTTGAAACAACCTGCTGCGTCTGGTAATCGAGCAGTTTGGCTTCGACAGTCGCCCCTTTTATTTTTCCATTTGAAAAATTGACCGCGTTTACCGTCACCTTCAACGCCGCATTGGCGTAATTTTCATCGAAATCCGACTGAGCAAAGAAATCCCTTATGTGCAGGGCCGGCGCAGAGAAAAGATATACATCGCGATAAATCCCGCTGTATCGCCAGGCATCCTGGTCTTCGAGATAACTGCCGTCGCACCACCTGAAGACCTGTGCCGCCAGAATGTTTTCGCCGCTTCTGAGGTATTTTGTAATATTAAATTCTGCCGGCGTCATACTGTCCTCGCTGTAGCCGACCTTTCGCCCGTTAATCCAGAGATAAAATGCGCTCATCACGCCGTCGAAATGAATAAAGACTTCTCTGCCTTTCCAACCGGCCGGCAGCGTAAAGGTTGTCCGGTATGAGCCGACAGGATTGAAGCTGTGGTCTATGTATGGCGGGTTCTTCGGGAAAGGGTAACCGGCGTTTATGTATATCGGCACATCATACCCCTGCAGCTGCCAGCAGCCCGGCACAGCGATATCAGCCCAATCTTTCGTATCGAAATTTGCCTTGTAAAAATTCAAAGGCCTGTCCGCCGGTTTGCTCACCCAGTAAAATTTCCATTTGCCGTTTAGCGACTTGTAAAACGGCGATGCTGCCGGCGCTTCCTTAAGGGCAGTCTCAACATCAGGATACGGCAGCAAAGTCGAGTGGCCCGGCTCTTTATTTTCGCCTGTTATTTTTGGATTTTCCCAGTCATTGAGGATATTCTCGCTGTGCTGTCTCGGCGCAGCAGGCGTCTGAATCTTCTTTGCCGATACATCAGGCGACCCCCGCCCGCAGGAACAAAAACAGACAACTGCCAGACAACCCGTTAAAGCCAACGATAGTTTTAGTAATTTTTTTGTCATCGTTTCTCCCCTGATTCAAAACCAGCAAAAAGACAAACCGCCCTGATAAATCAGGACCCTGTTTTGCTTCTGGCAAAAACAGCCGTGCCGTTCGGCCGCGCAGCTAAGGCGGCGGTGCCGTTCGTAGCGCAGCGAAGAACGGAGAGGGCGGGATTCGAACCCGCGGTCCGCCGAAAGGCGAACACCGGTTTTCGAAACCGGCTCCTTCAGCCGCTCGGACACCTCTCCATATTTCCAGCCTGCTCATTACAACCAGAACCCCAGGGCAGGCCGGGCTGCCGAACAATATAACAAATCAAACAGCAAAAATCAAAAGGCAAAAATTCAAATCAAAATTCAAAATTTACCCCGTTAGTCCTGTTTAGTCTGCTACAGGCGGATTGTTTCTAACGGGACTAACGGGGTTTACCCAGCGGACAAGAGCGTATTCGATATGTTTTAACCTCGGCAGGAAATTTTTCAGTTTTCAGTTTGATTTTTAATTTTCAAAAACAGCGGCATTTGATACAATCCGCCCGTTATTCAGTGGAGTGGTGTAAAATGTATATAATACCTGCGATAGATATTATTGACGGCAGATGCATCCGGCTGATACAGGGCAACTACCATCGCCAGCTCGTTTATAACGATGACCCTGCCGGGCAGGCCGGCCTGTTTGCCGCTGACGGCGCAAAGTGGCTGCACATCGTTGACCTCGACGGCGCAAAGTTGGGCAAACCTGTGAATACGAAAACCGTTGAACGGATTGCCAAAAAAGGAAAATTAAAAATCGAGGTCGGCGGCGGCATCCGCAATGAAGAATCGATACAGCAACTGCTCGATTTGGGAATCGCACGGGTGATAATCGGGACGAAGGCGATTACCGATTTCGAATGGTTCGGCCGGATGACGCAAAAGTTTGCCGGCAAAATTGCCCTCGGCCTCGATGCGAGGAGCGGCAAACTGGCAACGGAAGGCTGGACAAAGGAACAGCCGCTTACGGTTCTGGAGTTTGCGGCGGAGGCTGCCAAACTGCCCATCGCTGCGATAATTTATACCGACATAACAAAAGACGGTATGATGGCAGGACCCAATTTCGAGATGACAAAGGCGCTGGCCGATGCGGTGAGTGTCCCCGTCGTTGCTTCGGGCGGAATAAATACTATTGAGGATATAAAACAACTGAAAAAATTGGGCGGCATCGATGCGGCGGTTGTCGGCAGGGCTATTTACGAAGGCACGTTGAGTCTGGCCGACGCCATAAAGGCCGCAAAATAGACACTATTCAAACACCTTTACCCCGTTAGAAACCCCAATTCTAACGGGGCTAACGCAAATCTTTAGAGGCTAAAAGTTTCTAACGGGGTTTACAAACCTGCCTCGAAACGATACTATAATCCGCT
Source organism: Phycisphaerales bacterium (assembly GCA_003141315.1). Taxonomy (GTDB): domain Bacteria; phylum Planctomycetota; class Phycisphaerae; order Sedimentisphaerales; family Anaerobacaceae; genus Fen-1359. The sequence goes on along the minus strand of PLLP01000022.1, from coordinate 27,235 downwards.
GTTGCCGATGTAGCTCAACGGTAGAGCACGGCTTTCGTAAAGCCGGGGTTGTGGGTCCGATTCCCACCATCGGCTGTAAGGAAAATCAAAATTCAAAAATTAAAATTCAAAATTGTGGAAGGGGCCGACAATCGCAAACCTTCAGAATAAATACGCATTGCTTCAGCGAATCTTAAAAGGGCTTGGTAAAGTCGTTGTGGCCTATTCCGGCGGTGTCGATAGCACATTCTTATTAAAGGTCGCGGTCGATACCCTCGGCAAACAAAACGTCCTCGCCTGCATTGCAAAAGGGCCGTCACTACCAGCGTCGCAATACAGACAAGCAGTTAAATTAGCAAAAAAAATCGGAGCCAAACTTGAAACCGTTGAGCCAAACGAAATGGCCGACCCGCACTTTACCGTCAATAAAGCCGACCGCTGCTTCCATTGCAAAGCCCATCTTATGAAACTCCTTACCGGCATCGCAAAAGAAAAAGGTTTCAATAAGGTCGTCTGCGGCCACAACCTCGACGATAACAAAGACTATCGGCCGGGCCTGCTCGCTATAAAAAAATTCAAAATCGATTGCCCCCTCGCTGACGCGGGATTTACAAAAGATGATATTCGCAAATTAAGCAGAAAACTCCACCTGCCTATCGCCGACATTCCTGCTTCGCCGTGCTTAGCCTCGCGGTTAAGTTATGGCCTTGCGATTACGGAAAAAAGATTAAGGCAAATCGAACAGGCCGAGGAGTTTCTGAAAAAATTAGGTCTTGTTGAATTTCGGGTTCGTCATCACGATACGGTTGCCCGAATTGAAGTTCATCCGCAGGATTTCAAAAAAATTACAGAAGAACCGAATCGCTCAAAAATCGTCGCCGAGTTGAAGGGATTGGGTTTTAAGTATATCACGATTGATTTACAAGGCTTCCGCTCCGGCGCACTTAACGAGGCATTGTAGGAAGAAGAGAAGTAGAAGCAAGGTAACTTAAAATAAAAAATACTATCCGCCGATTTCCTCATCCAGTGCTGTCACAAAATAAAAATAGTTGGATTTACCGAATGACAACTAACTACGCGATCAGATTACTATCCAGCCGTTAGATAAATTCGGCCAAATCAGGAGATGTGCCCCATTCTCGTACCTGTCTAAAAGAGACGACTTAAGGTACTCAATAGGCCTTTCCATGATAAACAAATCAGCCTTTTTCTGCGTTACGCAGAATTCCTTTTTAATCGCTGCAAAATAGACGTGCCCCAAATTTGTTTCATGTTCGTTTGCTTTTATATGGTACCCCCAGTAGTTTGCATCCGTTGGGACTCGGGCACTCTGAACCTCAATGTCGAACAATACGCCGTTTTTATTCTGATATGTGACTTGCATGTTAGTCTCCTTTCCAGCATAGAGCACAAAATGTGGAGCGAATACTTTTTATTTATTGAACAAAGTACTACAGGTTAGCTGATTTCTTGACCACCCATCTTATTATGACTTTGGGGCGAACACTATTTTAGTTCGTATATTGCCTCTAAGAGCTTGTCCAGCATTGCTCGCTTTCCCGAGTCATTGGTCCTGATCGGTTGATCATTTCCTCTTTGAACAGACCAAATCTCAAAGTTATCTCCGTCATACGAAATTGCGAAGCGGATGCAAATCTGGTCGCCTTGCTTCCAAGACCAAGATGGCGTTATTCCGTCTGCCACCCTTAACGCATCTCCTAAGTCACTAAATGGATTGTCATTAAGGTCAATAAGCAACAAATCCTTCTTCAACCGGCCGGTAAGCTCGACAAACTTTGCACCATTCGCGGCTATTCGTGTTATCCAGTTTGGATCGGCGAAGAAAATATCAAATGCTTTGCCTATTGTCGTGTGCTCATAGCCAGGAAGCACAGCTGACATGACAACCACCAGAGCAGGAAGATCGGCTCGGAAATACAGTTCACCTGAATCTCCCTTTTTGCCAACCTCCACAGGTACTTGTTCGCCATTGTCAAAGGTCGCCGTACCTATGTATGTATCTGTTCCTTTTTCTTGAATATTTACAGAAATACACTTAAGAGCGGCTTGCTTGATCTCATCTTTGTCGTTGAGCCATTCTCTAATCTCTTGTTCGAATCGTCCTCGCACATCTGATGATAGGCGGATGGTTTCTTGGTTGCTTCCCGCCAATATTCTTAAACCTGACTCATTTATAATTTTCTCTTGTTTATCATATTTTCTTTTAACAGCTTCTTTAGATTCCTTCACAGTATTAGAATACTCGAATGTATATGCCATTGTTTGAAGAACTCCGAATAAAGCTACCATTGCTAAAGTAAATATGACGATAGTTTGTAGTATTGATAGTTTTTGATTTTTCATTGTTTTTATCCCCTTCCTTAATCTTCATCGCGATTATGAATTCAGAATCTTGCTTTTATCTTCTATCTTCGGCTTGAAACGAAAAAGAGATAGGTAAAAAAGTAGGAAAATTGGAACGAGTTTAGCCTAAAAATCGCTGTTTTTAAGTGAAAAATGCAAAAATTGTAATTCAAAACTTTCACCGTTAAGATTTATACTTTAAGTTCTGGTTTTTAGCGTTTAGCTTTCAGTTTTTCTCTTGCCATTGCTGCGGCGCCGATAATGCCGGCGTCTTCGCCGAGAGTAGCAAAGCAAATCTCAACAGTCTCTTTTTTAAGTTTCCAAATCTCTTTGTTGAAGTAATATTTTATCCTGTCTAAAAGAATATCGCCTGCGGCAATCATACCGCCTGCAAAGACGATTCGCTGCGGGTCGGTTGTGTGAAGCATATTGATACACAAAATTGCGAGGGCTTCTGCGGTTTCATCGGTAATTCTTTTCGCAAGTGCGTCACCATTTTTCAAATACTCATAAACATCTTCGCATCTGATTTCGCCTTTTTGCTCCAGGATTTTTTTTAAGCCGGATTGCTCTCCATTCTCCACAGCCTCTTTTGCCCTTTTTGCGGTATTATTCGCAGAGGCGTATGCCTCGACACAGCCCCGCTGCCCGCAATTGCACTGCCTGCCGCCGGGATAAATAATGACGTGTCCGAGTTCAGCGGCGTTTCCGCTGCTGCCGCGTATAAGTTTGCCGCCGCTGATAATCCCGCCGCCGATGCCGGTACCCAGCGTAAAAAAAACCATATCGGTTATGTTCTTTCCCGCGCCCGCAACAAACTCGCCGAGGCAGGCAACGTTGGCATCGTTATCGAATGCAACCGGGCAATTCAGCTTATCACTTAATAATTGCCTGATGGGGAAGTTTTTGAATGCGGGCATATTTGTCGAGTTGATTATTATTCCTGCCTTGTAATCTGCCGGTCCGGGCGTTCCGATACCGGCAGCGGCGATGTCTTCCGTTTTAAGGCCGCACCGCCCGACGAGCCTGCCAATTTCCGCCGACAATCTCTCGACAACGGTTTGCGGCCCCATATCGGCCCGCCGCAGGCGGGTCGCTATAGACGTTTTGCCGAGCAGTTTCAGATTCGAATCGAAACAGCCGACCTTGATATTCGTCCCGCCAAGGTCAATTCCAATGAGTATATTTTTCATCCACAACTCAAAACTAATAACTTAAAACTCAAAACTAATTATTCCGGGTATCCATTTGGATATTTATTATGAAACTTCCAGGCGGTTTCAACGATACTTTCGAGGCCCGGGTATTTTATCTTCCAGCCGAGCTCACTTTTTGCTTTTGTCGCATCGCTCGTCAGGACAGCCGGGTCGCCTGGCCGTCTGCCTGTTTCGATAACCTTAAAATTTTTACTTGAAACTTTTTTAACCGTATCAATTACTTCACGAACCGAATAGCCTTTGCCATTGCCGAGATTAAAAATCAGCTCCCTGTTTTCATTTAATTTTTCAAGTGCAAGCAGATGCGCCGAGCACAAATCCTCGATATGGATGTAATCGCGGACGCAGGTGCCGTCGGGCGTGTCGTAATCCGTGCCGTAAATTTTTATGGAATCACGTTTTCCCATCGCAGCCTGTATAATCAGCGGTATCAAATGCGATTCGGGCTTGTGGTCTTCGCCGAGCGTGCTGTTGACCCCTGCGCCTGCTGCATTAAAATACCGCAGCGCAGCATACCGCAGTTTGCCCGCCTCGCATTGCCAATGACACATTCGTTCCGATGCCCACTTCGTCTGGCCGTAAGGGTTTATCGGTTCCTTTTCCGAATCCTCCGTTATCGGCACTTTTTTCGGCATTCCATAAACGGCGGCGGTGCTGCTGAAGACAAACCTTTCGACGCCCGTCTCTGCCATCGCCTGCAGGACCGTCTGCGTATTTGAGACGTTGTTGTGATAATATTTTAACGGCTGCTCGACAGATTCCGCTACCTCGATAAATGCCGCAAAGTGCATTACCGCCTCGACTTTATATTTTTTCAAAGTTTTAACGAGCAGCTTATAATCGGCCAGGTCGCCTTTGACGAATTCTGCGGTTCCTGTCGCCGCCTTATGCCCCTTGTTCAGATTGTCATAGACTACCGGCTGATGCCCTTCGGCATTTAGCATTGCTGCCATATTGCTGCCGATATATCCCGCACCGCCGCAAACCAATACATTCATAAGAAAACCTCAAAAATCAAAATGACACGCATCTATAAAAATCCGAAATTCGAATATCTAAATCCGAAACAAATCCAAATTTCCAAATATCAAATTACCAAAAACATCATTCGCCCTTCTTCGAAATAGTATCCAACTTGTCAGGAGGAACAGTTGGAAGACCCACTTGCTTTGGGAGATTTCAGCTCCCGTAATTTATCACCTGCAAAAATCCTTTCAACTTCACCGTTCTGTTTTCTCCATCTCCATCGCTCATCGAAGGGACCATTAAACAAATTATCAGGAAATGTTATTTGTGCAAAAGGATTTTCAACCACGACAACTCTCGTCACATAAGTACTATGATGGCTTTCAATTTCTGCGATTGCAAACTTTTCTATACCTGTAAGTGGCCTGTTTTGTTTTTTCACTTCCTCCTTTATCGCCATCTTATATTTACTGTCATCAAGGAATTTATCCTCTAATACGATAATTGCGCTTATAGTCGTGTTCCAGGGTTGTTTCTCTTTGCAATCAATCATTTTGCCACCGCCAAGAAAAACGTTCTTTTCAGACCCCTTAACCGTTGTGCTTTCAACAGCATTGAAGTCCGTTGTGAAGCGTAAATTTCCCAACATCGCGCTAAATACAAACAGCGGATCAAGTATTGCACTTATATCATTGATATTAAAAACCACAAGGGAACAACAATAGTCTTTATATTCTTTGAATTTTTCTCTCGCTTCATTTATTTTTGCCCGCAAGCTCGTAGGATATGGATTAATATGTCCAGATAGCCCCATCAGTGTATAGAACCTTTCATTTGCTTCGTTTATTTTTTCACGTAGGTTCGTAGGGCATGGATTAATATCCCTAGATAGCTCCATCAGTTTATTGAGATTTTCCCCTGCCCTTTTTATTTCTTCACGTCGGCCCGTCAGATCATTGGTTTTATCCCTTAATTCCTTGACTTCAAAAAAGCACTCCTGCCCCTTGTGGTACAATAGGTAGTCCGGCCTTTTGGATTTTCCGGCTATTGACGGTTCATAAGTCCACTTGCCTCGGAATCCATTCAAATCCAGGTATTGCTCAAAAATCTTTTCCGACTCATTTTGGTTTTCCATATAGCATCATCCCAATATTATTCGCTTTTGCGCAGTATTGCTCCAAAAATATTGGTAAGTTCTTTTGCTTCTCTTTCCAAATCAAGTCTTTCATCCTGTGATTCCGGGCTGTTTATAAGTTTTAGCCAGTAACTACTTTCCTTGGCCTCTTTCCTGCAAATTTTAATTCTCATAATAAAATCTTTTTTACTTAAAGCTTCATTTGCTTCAATGTAATTTGCCCCAACTGACCCTGAAGACCTTATCAGTTGTTTAGAGTCCTCAATTGTAGCAATGTTTTTATCCAAATTGCCGACAAATTCCCTGATTCGTTTTGCAAACTTTAAGGTTCGTTCTTCCAAGTCGTATTGTTTTGGATTTTTGTTTTCGGTCATTTGAATTTGTCTCGAATTTCGGATTTCGTGCTTCGGATTTATCGTTTTAATGCTGCTGCTTCGATTTTTTTCAAAATCACCGCTGCCAATTTAGCGTCATTGCCCAGGTCAATCCAGGACATCTGCTTCGGGTTGGTGTCGAGGCCGGTATTTGTTGTGCGGATTTTCTGGCCCGTGATTCTGTCATACTTTAAGCCGGCTTTCTCTTCCGGCGGCGCCGACAGGTAAAGTCTCTGTTTACGAACCGCGCAATTGATGCAGATTTGACCGTTCACTTCGCTCAAATTCAGTTCCGCCGTCCGCCGGATGCTCTGGATGCTTGACTGGGCGGCGCTATACGAATCGGCATTATCCTTTCGCCAGAATTCGAAGAACTGGCTGCCCGGCAGCGGCCTCGTAAGTATATAGCCGCTATTCGCATCTTCCTTCGCGATGGAAAAATTAAAATCCCGCAAGACCTCCTCCGATATTACAACTGCCCGCTGTTTATCTATACCGGATAGGCAAACCTCTTTTACCTGCTCTTTTTCGCCCGCCTTTTGTCCCGCCGAGCATCCTGCCAAAATCGCCAGTGAACAGCAGATACCGAATAAAAATTTCACTGCATCCATTTTCGTCAATCCCTTCGTCTTGATAATTTATCACGCCGGATATTTCAAAAGCCGCTAATCAGAGCAGGACAAATTATAATCTCAAAAAATGCCGGCCTCAAGCAGCATTTATCTTTCTTTTTGCGATTGTTTTTCCATATCCATAAAATTTTCAAAAATCGCTTGCATAAAACCGGCTGTTATTGTAGAATTATATGCACTATGGCAGACAAACGTATAATTAGTTCATTCGCACAGGCCTTTTTAGGCCTCGCCCTGCTTTTGCGCCGCAAGGCGCGATAAACACTTTACATACAATCTCTGTTCCCTTTTTATCATTAAAATCGTGGTTTTTTTGCGCCGAATAGCGCATAATTACGTCTTTGATTGTGTAATTTAACTCTGGAGAAAAAAAATGACTCGTTCTGAAGAAAAGATAATTGTTTTCGATACGACCCTTCGCGACGGCGAGCAGGCCGCAGGAACCAGGCTGGGCGTCAGCGAAAAACTCGAACTGGCAATGCAGCTCGCTAAGCTCGGCGTTGACATTATCGAGGCGGGGTTTCCAATTTCCTCGCCGCTGGATTTCGAAGCGGTAAGCCTGATAGCGCAGCAGGTTGCCGGCCCGACTATCTGCGGGCTTTCGAGAGCGGTCGATGACGACATCGATGCCGCCGGCAAGGCCTTGAAGAAAGCCAAAAAGGCGAGGATACATACCGGCCTCGGCATCAGCGATATTCATATTGCAAGCAAGTTCGCAGATATTAAATACGGAAAAACGCTTAATGACAAAAAAGAAAAGGCGATTGAAATGGGCATAAAAGCCGTCAAACGCGCCAAACAATATACAGATGATATCGAATTTTACTGCGAGGATTCCGGCAGGGCGGACAAGGAATATCTCTATAGAGTTATCGAGGCTGTCATCGATGCCGGCGCTACCACGGTGAATATTCCCGATACTACCGGCTATTCGATACCGGAGCAATTCGGGCAGCTCATCGCCGATATCTATGCGAAAGTCCCCAATGTTCGCAAGACCATAATAAGCGTTCACTGCCACGATGATTTGGGATTGGCGGTGGCAAATACGCTGGCGGGAGTCGCCAATGGCGCTCGCCAAATTGAATGCACAATCAACGGCGTTGGCGAGCGCGCGGGAAACGCCTCGCTCGAAGAAGCCGTGATGGCGATAAAAACCAGAAAGGATTTTTTCGGACTCGGCACAAAAATAAATACCAAAGAGCTTTACCGGACGAGCAAAATGGTTGCCGAGGCGCTTGGTTCGAGCGTTCCGCCTAACAAGGCCGTCGTCGGGGCAAATGCCTTTGCGCACAGCAGCGGGATTCACGTCGATGGTTTCCTGAAGAATCCGCTCACCTACGAAATAATGCGGCCGGAAGACGTCGGCTCGCCGCAAAGCAAAGTTGTGCTTACCGCCAGAACCGGCAGGCACGGCCTAAAGCACAGGCTGAATGAGCTCGGCTACAAGGTATCGGAATCGCAGCTCGAGCAGTTGTACCAGAAATTTCTCGAAGTGGCTGACAAGAAAACAGAAGTCTTCGATGAAGATATCGCGGCCCTTTTAAGCGACCAGATTAGGACAATTGAGCCGGTGTTCGAGCTTATATATCTGCACGTATCGAGCGGCACGGGAACGCTGCCGACAGCGAGCGTGAAAATACAGACCAAAGAAGGTATAAAGTTGGCAGCCGCCTTCGGCGACGGGCCGGTCGATGCCGCCTACGAGGCCATAAGAGAGGCTACGGGACTTTCGCCCAAATTGGAGAGCTATTCTATAAAGGCTGTCACAAGCGGCAAGGAAGCGCTCGGCGAGGCCATCGTCAAAATCATCGATGACGGAATTACCTTTGTCGGCAGGGGAATCTCCACCGACATCATCGAGGCCAGCGCAAAGGCCTACGTTGACGCCATCAACAGAATGGTCTGGGCGGGGAAGAACAAGTCGAAAGAGCCGGAAATAAAAACAGAACTGTAAAAAAATATAAAATATAAAAATGAAAAATTAGAAATGACCCTCCTTCGCTAAAGCTACGGAGGGCAGGCATACAAGATAAGGATTAACATTATGTCAATGACGATTACAGAAAAGATTTTGGCAAAATCGGCGGGATTAAAAGAAGTTAAGCCCGGGCAGTTGATTGATGCGAAGATTGATGTTGTTATGTGCCACGATGTGACGACGCCGGCGGCAATCTCGATGCTCACCGAAAAAGGCATCGATAAGGTTTTCGATGCGGAAAAAATTATCGTTACGCCCGACCACTTTCAGCCGGCGAAAGATATCGCAAGTGCAGAACTGCACAAAAGGCTCGATACGTGGGTAAAGAGGCACAAAATCAAAAACTATTACAAAATCGGCAAAGCTGGCGTCTGCCATGCGCTGCTGCCCGAGCAGGGCCACATCAGGCCGGGTGATTGCATAATCGGCGGCGACTCGCACACCTGCACCTATGGGGCGTTCGCTGCCTTCTCAACCGGTATCGGCTCGACCGACCTGGCGGCGGCTATCGCCACAGGCAAACTCTGGTTCAAAGTGCCGCCCTCAATAAAATTTGTCCTGAACGGCAAACTAACCAAAGGCGTCTTCAGTAAGGACGTAATCCTGGCGGTGATTGGACGAATCGGCGTCGATGGTGCGCTCTATAAAGCGATGGAATTTGTCGGGCCTGCACTGGCGGATATGTCGATGGAAGCCCGAATGACCATGACCAATATGGCTATCGAGGCCGGCGCCAAAAACGGCATCATCGGCTTCGATAAGATTACCCAAAAATATCTCGATGAGCATTTAAAGGATAAAAAGCCTTACACCGTTTTTGAATCCGACAAGGACGCCAAATACGAATCGGTCTATGAATTCGATTGCTCGAAAATGGAACCGATGGTGGCGATGCCGCACCTGCCGAGCAACGCTGTGCCGATTGGCGATTGCGCCGGCAAAGCGATGGACCAGGCCTATATCGGAAGCTGCACCAACGGCAGAATCGAAGACCTGAGAATCGCCGCAAAAGTCCTCAAAAATAAACAGGTTGCCATCCGCACGATAGTCGTTCCCGTAACGCCGGCCGTCTGGAAACAGGCGAAGGACGAAGGCTTGTTCGACATCTTTTACGATGCCGGCTGCGTAATCTCTGCGCCGACCTGTGGGGCGTGTCTCGGCGGATTTATGGGCATCCTCGCCGCGGGCGAAAAATGCGTTAGCACCACAAACAGGAACTTTGTCGGCAGGATGGGACATCCGAAAAGTGAGGTGTATCTTGCCAGTCCCGCCACCGCCGCCGCAAGCGCAATCGAAGGAAAACTAACCGACCCGAGAAAATATATTTAACCACAGATTAACGCAGATTTTCACAGATTAAAAAAATATAAATAGTGAGAAAAGGCGAATAAGGAAATGGTTCAGCAGGATTTTATACATAAAGATTTGACAGAGAAAATTATAGCAGCGGCTATAGAGGTTCATAATACTCTCCATAACGGCTTTCTCGAAAGCGTTTATGAAGAGGCAATGGCAATAGAACTGAATCTGCGAAAGATTCCTTTTGAAAAACAGAAACCTGTTGATGTATTTTACAAAGGCAGAGTTGCCAAACAGTTCTTTTGTGATTTTGTCGTAGAAGGGAAAGTTTTAGTAGAATTAAAAGCGATAAAGAGGCTGTCTGAAATTGAAAATGCGCAGGTATTGAACTACCTGAAGGCGACCAGCCTGCCGTTGGCGTTATTAATCAATTTCGGTGCCCCTTCGCTTGAGTTTAAGAGAATTATTAACACTTGTTAAGGTTTGGTTTTTTATAAATCTGTGAAAATCTGTGTTAATCTGTGGTTAAGAGAAAAATAAGAATGAAAGATTCCGTTAAGAAAAAAATAAATAATATAGACAAGCTTTACAAAGAAGCCAAAAAATGCCCTAAACGAAAGCTCTGCTATGGTAATAGCTCTATTGAAATATCTGTTCCGAGTCCTGCAAAAGAATTTGGACGTAACAAAGTAAAAATTCTTTTTATAAATGAAAGACCTGGGCTAAAAGGAACTACTAAATCAGGCGAAGTAAACCCTAATAATGATGACCCCACAGCTAAGCTTTTCAGAAATCTTTTTGAACCATTAGGAATATGTAAAAAAAGAATTTTTTCTACTAACGCTTGTCTATGCATTCCAACCAACGATTATACAAAGAATAAATCTCCCTCTGCCAAACAGGTGAGAAATTGCTCCGAATTGCTGAAAAAACAAATAGAAATACTTAATCCCAAACTGATAGTTACTTTAGGTAATTGGGGACGCAAAGCATTAGGTTATTGTTTGAAGGAATCAGAAACACTAAAGGAAATGAAAAAATTTCGCTTAGGCAAGGATGTTAGAAAAAAGCATTTTAAATTCGATGAATTTATTGTTTATCCGCTTTATCATACCTCTCCAAGAACGCTTGGGAGAAGGAGTGAAAAAGAGCAGAAAAAAGATTGGGGAAAAATAAAGGTTCTTTTAAAAAATCTGTGAAAATCTGTGTTAATCTGTGGTTAAAAATAAAATATTTATTAAAAATCTGTGGTTAAATAGTGAGGATTTATGGCTAAAGCTTATGTTTATAAAAGAGACCATATAAATACCGATGAGATTATTCCCGCCCGTTATCTGAATACTGATAACGAACAGGAACTGGCCAAACATTGCATGGAAGACCTCGATAAAGACTTTGTTAAAAAAGTAAAGCCGGGCGATATTATCGTCGCGGGCGAGGATTTTGGATGCGGCTCATCTCGCGAGCACGCCGTCTGGGCAATCCGCGGTGCAAAAGTTCAGACCGTTATCGCAAAATCGTTTGCCCGAATCTTCTATCGCAACGCAATCAACTGCGGCTTCTACATAATCGAATCAGCGGACGCATCGGAAAAAATCGCCGATGGCGACCAGATTGAAATCGACTACAAAAAAGGCGTAATCAAGAATGTGACGGGCAAAAAGGAGATTAAATTCAATCCTCTGCCGGATTTTGCTGTCGAGATAATTAATAACGGCGGGCTTTTGGAACACATAAAAAAAGCAGGAGCTTAACAAGCAAAAGGTTCGTTTTATGAAGCGATGGACATCGGCGATACTTTTTTGGATTGCGGCGATTGTGCTACTGCCGGCAGGATGCGCCTATAGCAATAGGCCTTCGGACGGCGGTCCCGATTCGTTGCCGACGCAGTCCTTAGGATACACAGAAGATTGGGAGACTATCCCTGCATCGGAGGCGGGGCTTCCAATGATGAGCAAGGACGATGTCGTCGCAAAAATAAAAAACCAGATTGCAGCGTTTAAAACGTTGACGCCCTGGGAGACCCGCTACCGCGCAACCTTTAAACAGACCTCTCCATTATCCGAAGAAGAAATCCGCGTTCGTATGGTCTCCGATAATCGCAGGTGGTATTGGCGGGTAAAATGGAATAATTCACGGTGGTCGAATACGATGGAGGCCGCCTCGGATGGTAATAGCACGCGTATGATATGGCCGGACGTAAATGAGGCTCAATTCCGACAGGCCGCTAAGAGTGTAGCCCTCGGGAACACGCCGCCGCTGCCCGATTTTCTTCCTCAATTGCCGGGGGCAGATGCCTTAAGACGAAAGTGGAGGCAGGACATTCCCGACATACTCGAAATCCTCACCGACCCGCAGATACGCCTGCTGCCGGTATGCACACGCGTTGATGGCAGGATGTGCTTCATCCTTGAACGGACGTGGAAACTGGAATATCCTCTCTTCAAGGATAAAGTGCAGGCAGACCAATGGTCAAAAGAACACAGCCGGCAAGAGGTTGCGTATGAAAGTTTTGCTCATCCGGCTATTATCGTTGACCCGAATGCCAAAACCGGTCAAAAAGTGACCTACACGATTGCAATCCGGTTAGCGCTCGACCCGAATCTCGGTTTTGCCATTGTCCGCTGCGCCACTAAATTAGAAACTCAAAGGCCAAAGTTCCAGTACTCTGTTTTTCCTGAAAGGGAAATTAAATACAGCGACTTTCATAAAGTTGGCGATGGGCTTTACCTGCCCTGGAAAATTGAATTCACAGTTTATCGCGGCGATGCTGCCGGCAGCAAAAAAGAGATTAATCAGCAATCTCTGCTGACTGTTGAGGATTTTGTAAACAAACCGGAATTAAAAGCCGAATTATTCGCACCGTCTATTCCTGATGGATACAAAATCACGGATAATATTCGAAAGATTGTCTACAAAGCCGGCGATTCGAAAGAGAAAATTGATGCTTTGGCAGCTGCCGCTAAAGCCAGAGATAATTTCTACAGCCAACTCAGGCAGCAGCCGGCTCCTTCTCTTGAAGCATCGCAGTGGCTTAACAGCAATCCGATTGACCTTGCCGCTCAAAAAGGCAGGCCGGTAATACTGCATTTTTGGGGTATCGGCTGTGTACCCTGCATGCGCGAGCTGTCTCGGCTGCAGGGAGAATTCGGCGATACAATCAAGTCATCGCAGGGGCCGCTCTTTGTATCTATCCATCCGCATGTCGATAGCAATAATTTGGATAAACTGCGAAAAGTCATAAAAGAAAAAGGTATAACGTTCCCTGTTATGATAGATTCCCCTTATGATGAATTCCAAGGCAAAACTTTTTATAAATACCGGATATTCTCGATACCTTCCGAAATCAAGATTGCCACGAACGGGCATCTTTCTGAAATCCCTGACGAAGAGATTTCCGAAGGCGTTTTTTTTAGGTGGCTTGATAATTCCGATATAAAATACAGATGAGGATAAAAGCCCAAAGAAATAAGACGATTCGCTTGCCAACACAGGAATTGACTGATTATTCAAAAAGACTGCTGCGGCTGGAGAACCCTGTTAGCGTTGAACAGATTCTAAACAAAACCATCTGCCAGGATATGCTGTCGGCTGCACCTTTTTTGCCGGATAAATTCGTCGATTTGCTTTTTATCGACCCGCCATACAATCTCGATAAGGATTTCAACGGCACAAGTTTTAAAAAGAAAGGGCAGGCGGGCTACCTCGAATTTTTAGAAACCTGCGTTAAACCCCTGCTCAGACTGCTTAAACCGGCAGCGTCGGTCTATATCTGCTCGGACTGGAATGCTTGCGGCGCGGTTCAACTGTTTGCGGAAAAATATTTTAAGATTCAAAACCGTATTACCTGGGAACGTGAAAAAGGCAGAGGCGCAAAAAAGAACTGGAAAAATTGCAGCGAAGACATCTGGTTCTGTACCGTAAGCGATAAATACACCTTCAACGTCGAAGCGGTAAAAATTAAACGACGGGTAATAGCGCCTTATACCGTTGACAAAAAGCCCAAGGATTGGCAAAAGGAATTACAGGGCGATTTCAGATTGACACATCCATCGAATTTATGGACGGATTTGACCGTTCCATTCTGGTCAATGCCGGAAAATACCGACCACCCGACGCAAAAGCCGGAAAAGCTGCTCGCCAAAATCATCCTTGCAAGTTCCATGAAAGGTGATACTATACTTGACCCGTTTTTGGGGTCCGGCACGGCATCGGTCGTCGCAAAAAAACTCGGCAGAAATTACGTCGGCATCGAAATCGACAAAACTTACTGCTGCCTTGCCGAAAAACGGCTCGAACAAGCTGAGACCGACAAGACCATCCAGGGTTTTGTCGATGGCGTTTTCTGGGAAAGAAATACAAAACCAGTCCGCACTCGGCGGATTGAAAATTCGCGATAAAAGAAAGGAAACAACTGAATGAAGACTTACAAAATTGCCGTGATGGGCGGCGACGGCACCGGGCCGGAAGTGACAAACGAGGCGGTAAAGGTCCTCAAGGCCGCCGCTGCTAAATTCAAATTCAAAGTGAACCTTACTGATTTCGATTTCGGAGGCGAAAGATATAAACGGACCGGCGAGACCCTGCCCGACAAGGCCGTTGAAGAACTTCGCAAATTCGATGCGATTTTGCTCGGCGCTATCGGCCACCCGGATGTCAAGCCCGGTATCCTTGAAAAAGGAATTTTATTGAAAGCCCGTTTCGACCTCGACCAGTATATTAACCTGCGGCCGGTAAGATTGTTCCCGGGAGTCGAATGCCCCATCAAGGGCAAAGGCCCCGAACAAATCGATTACGTCGTCGTCAGGGAAAACACCGGCGACGCTTACACCGGCACAGGCGGCTTCACACTCAAGGGAACGCCGAACGAAGTGGCGGTGCAATCGGCGGTCTATAACCGCTTCCAGGTTGACCGCTGCCTGAAATACGCATTCGAGTACACGAAAAAATACGGCAAAAAGGCACGCGGTAAAGGCCCGGAAAACACGCTCGCATTAGTCGGCAAAACAAATGTCCTCACCTTTATTTACGACCTCTGGGAAAGGGCCTTCCACGAGATGGGCAAAAAATATTATCCCGATATTAAAAGAGATTATTACCATGTTGACGCCTGCTGTATGTGGATGATTAAAAATCCTGAATGGTTTGATGTGCTGGTTACCGGAAATCTGTTCGGCGACATCATTACCGACCTCGGCGCAATAACGCAGGGCGGAATGGGCATCGCCGCTGGCGGCAACATCAACCCCGAAGGCGTCTCTATGTTCGAGCCTATCGGCGGTTCGGCACCGAAATATACCGGGATGGGCGTAATCAATCCGCTGGCGGCAATCTGTGCCGGCCAGATGATGCTCGAAACGCTCGGCGAAGAGACAGCTGCCAAAAAAATCGAGGATGCGGTAAAATTTATCACCGCAAATAAACTAAAATCGCTCGCCGCCGGCAAAATGGGATACTCTACCAGCCAGGTCGGCGACCTCGTCGCAGAAAAAGTAGCCGATTAAAAAAAACTAAAACAGAGAATCCCGCACTTATCCTGATTTATCAGAACAGGTGCGGGATTCCTTCATTTTACATTTTAATTTTTGTCCGCCGCAGGCGGATGAATTTCTTTAGAAGTGTCTTTCGATAAAGCCGGTGTCTATCTTGCTTTTGATGAAAAGGTTGTGCGAAAGAATCGCCTGACAGGCCGGTATGGTCGTCTTTATCGGCTCAATCACAAATTCCCCCAAAGCCCTCTGCATTGTGGCAATCGTTTCCAGCCGCGTCGGCCTGTGAACAATCAGCTTGGCAATCATCGAGTCATAATTGGAAGGGACGGTATAACCCTGATAAACGTGAGTATCGACCCTTACGCCCGGGCCGCCGGGCTGAATATACCGTTCGATTTTTCCGGGGCAGGGTGAAAAATTATTCGCAGCGTCCTCGGCGTTGATTCTGCACTCAATCGCTGTTCCGCTGTGCTTAATATCCCGCTGCTCGAATTCCATTTTCTCGCCCGCCGCCACTTTTATCTGCAGTTGTATCAGGTCAAAGCCAGTCACCATTTCGGTGACGGGATGCTCGACCTGTATTCGCTTGTTGACCTCCATAAAGTAGAAATTCTTTTTCTTGTCGAGCAGGAACTCGACCGTTGCCGCCCCGTCATACCGTGCTTCTTTGATAATTCTTATCGCTGATTCGCAAAGCTCCTGCCTTTTCCTGTCGTCGAGAACTGGGCAGGGCGACTCCTCAATCATTTTCTGGTGTCTTCTTTGTGTCGAGCAGTCCCTCTCAAAAAAATGCAGGACCTTGCCCGCCTTGTCTGCCATTATCTGCACCTCTACGTGCCGCGGCTCGACGATATATTTCTCCAGATAAACTTCCCTGTTCCCGAAAGAGACCTCCGCCTCGCTGCGGGCCGCATCGAATCCCTGCCGCAGACTCGTCTCGTTGTGGGCAAGCCTCATTCCGCGACCCCCGCCGCCTGACGCCGCCTTTACTATCACAGGGTATCCGATTTCGCCTGCGAGTTTAACCGCATCCTCAACCGTGCGGACAATTCCTTCCGAGCCCGGCACAACAGGCACGTCCGCTTTCGTAGCAAGGCTTCGGGCGGCAGCCTTGTCGCCGAGCAGATTCATCGCCTCAAGAGGCGGCCCGATAAACTCTATCGAGCAGTCCCGGCAAATCCGTGCGAACTCCATATTCTCAGATAGGAATCCATAACCGGGATGAATCGCATCCGCATCGGCTATCTCGGCGGCGCTGATGATTCTTGCGATATTGAGATAACTCTCGGCTGGGTTTGCAGGCCCGATGCAAATCGCCCCGTCGGCCTGTTTAAGATATGCTGCGTTCTTGTCCGCTTCCGAATAGACAACAACCGCCTTGATGCCCAGTTCATGACATGCCCGTATTATCCGCAGCGCAATCTCGCCGCGATTTGCTATCAGTATCTTTGAAAACATTTCTCGAACAAAACCTTATTAAGGGAGATTTTTAGATTTTTTATTCCGGCTTTACCTTGAAAAGCGGCTGGCCGAATTCGACTGCCTGCCCGTTCTTGACCAGCACTTCAACAACCGTACCGCCGACTTCCGATTTTATCTCGTTCATTACCTTCATTGCCTCAATGATGCAGACAACCATTTGCGGCTCTACCTTAAAACCGGCCTCAACGAACGGCGGCGAATCCGGACTCTGGGCGGCGTAAAATGTGCCGACCAGGGGCGCTTTTATAAACTCAAACCCAGTTTTTGATTCGCCTGCCGGCGCCATCGCTGCCTGCGCCGCCGCAATATGCTCTGCTGTAATAGCAGGTACCGGCGAATGAATAATCGTCGGCATCATCGGTGAGGCCGACTGCTGCTGGGCTCGTTTGAGAAAAATCTTGTCCTCGCCCTGCTTTATCTCAATTTCAACAAGGTCATTGGCCTTCATTATCTCAAGAATTTTTTCAATCCTTGAAAAATCGAAATCATTTTCCTTGTGAGCCATCAGCTCTTCCTTTCCCATTAACCTCCGCATCCGAAAAATACTTTTCCACCTGCCGCTATCCGCCGCGGCGGACGGCACAGCGGGCAGAGCCGCCAATTATGAATTTGTATGAGTTAAATAAGGCCTCTAAATATAACAACTATCTGTCAATTTTGCAAATAATTTTGACCGCATAACATATTACCGGATTGCCTGTCTTCCGCAGTTTTCCTATAGCCACACAGAAATTGCTCATTTGTGGCAGGGGGATGGCAATTTGCGGTTTGTTGCAAAAGCAAATTCGTTAGCCTGGAGTCTTATGTCTGGTAAAAAGTCTATAGTATCTCAAGGCCGACGATTGTGATGTCGTCGACTTCAGATGCGTTTGTCTGCCGGCCCTGGAGCAAAAGCTCGAACTGCTCATTGAGTTTTTCTATCGGCAGGGCGGCCAATTCGCAAAAGCCCGGCTCAAATATGAAGCCTTCCGTCTGGTCGAAATGGCCAAGGAAAGGTTCTGCCCCGTCAGAATACAAAAACAGTTTATCGCCACTTTGCAGCTTAACGGTCTGCTGTTCGAAGGAGACGTCCTCGAAGACGCCGAGCAAAGGCCCTTCAGCCTGAAGTCTGAGCGGGGAACCGTTCCTTATAAGTATCGGATACGGATGGCCGCCGCGCGCTACTGTGAGTTCCAGAGTCTGGATATCCAAAAGGCAATAGCAGCAGCTTATAAACTGGCTGCTGGTGAGTTTCTGTTCAGTCATTCGCATATTCAGCGATTTGAGAACCTCCTGCGGCGAATATATCTGGTATGTATTGCCGAGCGTCTGCCTTGTGACAATAGCGTGCTTCAGAAATATCGTTAAAAGCGCCGCCGGCATCCCGTGGCCGACAACGTCCGCCACATAGAAACCGATATGCCTCTCATCGATCCTGGCGACGTCGTAAATATCACCGCTTACAACCTCCGCCGGCAGAAACGTCACCGCCCATCTGGCTTTGTCGGTGTCCGGCAGAAATTTCGGCAGAAAATCCCGCTGCACCTGTCCCGCCAGCCTTAACTGCTCGAACATCGTGCTGGCGAAGGCCTCGTTGTCCACAAAATTTTTCGGCATTTCTTTGTGGTCGGCAGCTTGCACGGTCGAACCGCTTTTTCCATTTGCCGGCGTCATTTACCTGGCCTCCCGAATATTGCGAAGAAAACGCTTTTTATAGGACATATTTCATTATAACCGCAATGTATCCAATGCTGGGTTTAATTTAACTGTCGGCATCTTTGCAAAGCCACTTTGCTCATTTCTCCTTTAAAATGCCGCCGGCAGATCATCCTGTCTGGTTTTCTTTGTGCCTTTGCCCCCTTGTGCCTCTGTGCCTATTTTTATCTGTGTGCCGTCCGCAGCATTCTGTCTACTGTATTCTGTTTTTTTGCGTCTTGTGTCTGGAGTCTGTTTTATGTTCAGCGGGAAAAGATTGCCGAGCCTATTCGTAATATCGTTGCTCCCTCTTCTACCGCAATCTCATAATCCGAACTCATACCCATACTCAGATCGTTGAATTCCCGTCCGACAATCCCCTCGCCCCTCATTTCGATAAACAGCTCCCTTGCGCGGACAAAGCAATCCCGAATTACCTGGCTGTCGCGTGTAAGCGGCGCCATAGTCATCAGGCCGGCGAGTTTCAGATTCGGAAGCGTTGCAATCTGCTCAGCGAGGTGTATCGCCGCCCCGACAGGCACGCCGAACTTCTGCGGTTCCATCGAGGTATTTACCTGCAGCAGTGCCATCGGGCAGATATTCAAAGTTGCCGACTCCGTATTTATCTCTTCGGCGAGCCTGAGCGTATCAACGGAATGAACCATACTTATTATAGGAAGAACCTGCTTTACCTTATTCCGCTGCAGATGACCTATCATGTGCCAGTTGACCGGGCCGGACGGATTCGGGTCCGCGGAACCTTTCGCCATGAATTCATCAACCTGCGCCGCCACCTTCTTTAACTGCTGAACGCGGTTCTCGCCGAGGTCACGGCAGCCCAGCCTGATAACTTCCTGTATCTCATCGATTTCAACCGACTTGGTGACCACCACCAGTTTGATTTCCGCAGGGTCTCTCGATGCCCTCGAACAGGCGGCATTAATGTTATCCCTTACACGTTTAAGCTTATCTGCTATTTTCGACATAACTAAACCAGGCAACCTTGGGTTATTAACATTACAAGAGTATAACCAGCCGGCCTGTTTTCCAAAAGGGGCAACTGAGAAAAATTTTTTATTTCGTTAGAGAATCCGCCAAAAAGCAAACCGGAAACCGGCCAACCCCCATTTATCGGGACACGAGGGGTAGCATCCTCTAACAGGGTTTATATTCAGTATATTATTGTTTATCGTCCGGTAATTTCCGCCTGCCGGTTTTCAAAAGCCTTTGTGGCGGCCCGGCTAAAATATATACTAAATTATTCAAAAAAACGCAAGGTTTCAAAGAACGGGCAGGCTGCAAAAAAAAAGAGATTTTACTTGCATTATTTCAAAGAAATTGTTATATTGAAACTTAAGTTTTGGAGGAACGAAACGAGAATACGAATGTGGGGTTCGTCTTTTCGATAAACCGCCAAATTTATAGTTGACAGACATCAGGGGAATGATTACTTTTGCTGTTTATATGCGATAATAACCGCTTATAGCGATTATTTTAAACCTCGGCGAGGTAACGTGGCATGCCGGTTTCCCCCCCAGCCGGTTCCACCACCTCGCCTTTTTTATTGCCAAAAAAACGAACCGGCCTGTCCAATTTTTATTTTATTTTATTTTTTCCACATACCTGCCAAGGCTTATCATCGCTATTGCGCAAATCAGGCCGATTGAACCGCCGTAAATAAATGTTGTCTCTGCTGAAATATATTTCCACAGCAGGCCGCCAAGCAGTCCCGCAGGCAGTGCCATCACGCCCACCGCCGTATGATAAACCCCTAGCGCAGCAGCCTTTTTCTGTCCGCCCGACAAATCCGATACGTACGCCCTCTGATTACTGTCAACCGACGCCACCGAAATCCCATAGAACGCAAAAAGTGCAGCCAGTCCCGCCGCCGACCTTATAAAGATAAAACCGAAACACGTCGCCGCAAACATCAAATACCCCAGGATAATTACCTTCTGTTTGCCTATCCTGTCCCCGAGGACGCCTAACGGCATAACGAAAGCGGCAGAAAAAATATTGAAAAATACGTAAAGCAAAACGGGTAAAACCTTCGCCCATTTATCCGCGAAAAACTCGCTCGACCGGAGCACAAAAAACATATAGCTGAAATTGCCGAGCGCAAAAGCCGCCGCGATAACTATGAAAATCTTCAGCCCAGCCGGCAATACCACTGAGGCGGAAACCGCCTCTTTCTTTTCCGGCACAAGTTTCGGCTCCTTTACGAAGGCAAGCGGAATCAGGCAAACCAGCGATAGCGACGCCGCGATAATCAGGACAGCCTTAAATCCGAAATTAAAAAACCACAATAAAATTAAGACAAATAATGACCCCAGTATTGCGCCCATCGTATCGAGGGCGCGGTGAAATCCGAAGCCTTTGCCCCGCTCCTGCGGCATAGACTCGGCTATAATCGCATCCCTCGGTGCGTTTCGCATTCCCTTGCCAAGCCTCTCCAGCGATGAAACCACAACCGCCTGCCTGAATGTCGACGATATTGCCAGAAGTACCTTAAAAACCGCCGACGTGCAATAACCCAGAAAAACGAAAATCTTTTTTTTGCCCGTCCTGCCCGCCATATACCCGCTCACGACGTTGAGTAAGCTCGATAAGCTGTCGCGGATTCCGCCCAGTACCCCGACCGCCAGTTTGCCTCCGCCAAGCGACTCGATGAACATCGGCAGTATCGGCATTATCATCTCGCTGCTCACGTCATTGAGGAAGCTTACCACGCCGAGCCAAACCACATTTGGACTAATGCCGAAAAATTTTTGTTTCATAGATTCTTTCTTTCGCATACCCCCGATTTTCCCACGCACCTTAATCAGCAGCAAATGCTTTTATTCTTAATTCTAAGTTCCAAATTTCTTATTCGCCGCGGGCCTGCACAAAAACTTTTCTGCTTCGAGGCCCGTCAAATTCGCAAAAATAAATTCCCTGCCAGGTTCCGAGCAGGAGACGTCCATCCTTTACCAAAATCTGTTTGCTGCACCCGACAATCGAGCTTTTGCAGTGCGCATCGGAATTGCCCTCGCTGTGCTGGTAACCCGGCTGGCCGGCAGGTATAAGCTCGCTGAGCGTGAGCAGTATATCGTGTCCCACGTCGGGGTCGGCGTTTTCATTTATCGTCACCCCTGCCGTCGTATGCGGACAATAGACGGTTACATCTCCGTCTTTTATGCCGGCTTTATCGACAATCGCCTCGACCCTGGCGGTAATGTCAATCATCTGATTACGGCTTTTTGTTCCGACATCGAAACCATCGTTTATAATCTTCATTTCTCAAACCCATCTGAAAACCTGTGGTAAAACCACAGGCTAAATATTTTTTCTTCCACAATTTTGCCGTTTGTTTTTTTATTTTTGAATTTTTTCCTACATTTGCTTCGGGACTTCGATGCCGAGCAATTTTCTTAATCCGTGTTCAATTGTCCTCGCCGTCAAATCGCAGAGCAAAAGTCTTGTCGGCCTTTTGGCAGGGGCGGCATCCAGAACAGGGCAAGTTGTGTAAAAGGTGCTGAACTTCTGTGCAAGCTCATATAAATAGCTCGTCAAATAATTTGGCCTGTAATCATCCGCTGCGGATTCGACAGCCTCGCCGTACCTGACAAGCTGCTTTGCCAAATCCAGCTCTGCCCGCTCTGCCAAATCCAAACTCTTAATTTTCGAAAGCTCTTTCTCGACGTCAACTTCCTTGGAAATTGCCTTTCGCTCAATCGATTTTATCCGTGCATAAGCATACTGCATATACGGCGCCGTGTTGCCCTCCATCGCGAGCATCTTATCGAAACTGAAGACGTAATCGCTCGTGCGGTTATTCGAGAAATCAGCATACTTCACCGCCCCTATCCCGACCGCCTTTGCAATCTCCTTTTTTTCCTCATCCGGCAAATCAGAATTTTTCTGTTCCACAACTGCCTTGGCCCGTTCAACCGCTTCATCGAGCAGTTCTTTTAATTTTACATTTTCGCCGCTGCGGGTTTTAAGGGGTTTTCCATCATCGCCGAGCACCGAACCGAACATAACGTGAAATACCTGCCCGTCTTTCAGCCAGCCGGCCATTTTCGCAACTTTAAAGAGCATCTCGAAATGCTGCTTCTGCCTGGCGTCCGTCACATAAATAATTTTGTCTGCCTTAAGCTCTTTTACCCGGTATCGCAGCGCCGCCAAATCCGTCGTCGCATATAGGTATGCCCCATCGCTTTTTTGGATAATAAACGGCAAAGGCTTTCCCTCTTTCGTCTTAAACCCATCAGGAAAAATGCAAATCGCTTCATTAGACTTTACGGCAGTATTATGTCTCAACAAATCATTTACGGTGGATGATAGATTCTTTCTATAGTCGCTCTCACCTCGCACATCTTCCATAGATAATTTAACATTGAGTATTCTATAAATCTCATGGAAATATTTTAATGATATTTTTCTAATACGTTCCCAAGCATCTTTCTCCTGCTCATTATCTTTATCATCGATATTTTGCATCATAGCTGTTATATGACGTGATAGGGATTCATATGGTATTGAGATATACTCAAAAGGATTCTCATCTTTTTTATAAGATTTTTTCTTCACACGCGTTATGGTCGTTAACCCCAATCCTACTAATGATTCTTCCAATAGATTTACGTACTGGTAGAGAATTGTAATTTTCTCCCATATTGCGCTGTCTTCTCTTGTTTTGAGATTGTCAAGGAATGGCTTGAATCGCTTTTTCCCGTCACCTCGCCACTCTATAAAATCTTCCTCCCAATCTTCTTCATGTCGTATACGTATTCGATTACAAATGTTTTTCAGTTCCTGCTTGTTGTTCGCGTATACCTTTAGATCTTCAATATCATTCTCATAATACGGTTTGCCACCGCGTTTCTCGGCCATGCACATATGCCATAGACCAAGAATAACCATCCCTAATGCAGTTCCCCAGTCGCCGATATGGTTTTGGCGGATGACCTTATGGCCCTCGAATTCGAGGAGCCTGCAGATACAATCACCTATTATCGTGCTTCGCAGGTGGCCGACATGCATTTGCTTTGCAACATTGGGACAGGAAAAATCAACAACAACGGTTTGCGGCCTATCGGTTTTTTCAATACCAAGCCGTTTGTTATCAATATTAATTTGCAGCAGGTTTTGCGCAACAAAATCAGGTTTGAGTTTCAGGTTAATAAAACCTGGCCCAGCCACTTCAGGTTTTTCGCAGATGTCGGCAACGTCAATTTTCTCCAGCACCTTTTCGGCAAGCTGCTTTGGGTTGGTCTTCATTTTTTTGGCAAGAGCCATCACGCCGTTGACCTGGTAGTCGCCGAACTGCGCATCAGCCGCCGGGCGCACGATTGCGGGAAAGCCGCTTTGCCCCGACACTTGTGGTGAGCCTACCGAACCCACAGCCGCCATCGCCGCGCTAATCCGCTCTTCAAGTATATCAACAACCGTTTTCATCTTAAATATCAAATATTAAAAATAAAAAACCAAAAGTAAGCAAACAGCTGCGTCAATTTACGTTTTTTTCTATATGTTATCTGTGGCCAATTTATTTCTTTTCCTCTGTGGCTTTGGATTTTACGGTTATCCTTTTTGCGTCGCCCCAGAGCAGGTCGAGGTCGTAATAATCGCGGTATTCGGTGTCGAATATATGCACAACCACGTCGATGTAATCGAGCAGAATCCATTTTGACTGCTCGTAGCCCGCTGAGCCGAACCGGTTGAAGCCGCGCTCTCTTCCAAGTTCGCTTATCTCGTCAGCGACGGTGCGCATCTGCCTGTCGCTTGTGCCGGTGGCGATTACGAAGAAATCCGTTGCGGGCGATTTGCCCCGCAGGTCCAAAATGGTAATATTCGTGCAGTGCCGCTCCGCCGCCACTTTCGCAGCGGCTATCGCGAAGCTCCTCGCCGTCAGCTTTCTTTTTTTTGCCAAATCAAAGTCCTTTATACAAACGGTAAAAACCAATGCAGCAGCTCCGGTTCATCGCAACCGCACCCCGATAGCTTACTCAAACCGGCTGTCAAAGTCAAACTTTCCTGCTTTGTGCTGAGCATAATGGAAAAAGCCATATACAGTCGGTTTGTTCGAAATCCGTGGTCTTGAATTTGCAACACCAGACGAATTATGTATGATAATCGGCATTGATAGTCACGTATTCTTTGCTCAAATCGCAGCCGTAGCAGAAGTCGCTGTATTTGCCGGCGCCCAAATCGACCGTGATTGTGTGAAATGATTTTGTAATCGCAGCGCTTGCCTTTTTTGCGTTGAATTTTGCCGGCCTGCCGTTTCTGAAGACCGCAATATCACCAATCTTACAGGAGAGTTTTCTCTCATTCAGTTTCACACCGGCTGAACCGACCGCGCAGATAATCCTGCCCCAGTTCGGGTCGCCGCCGCGGATTGCGCATTTAACCAGGTCGTAGCCCGCGACCGCCCGCGCCGCCTTTGCCGCATCATCTTTAGTCGCCGCGCCGTTGACGATTACCTTAAAACTCCGCGTTGCGCCTTCGGCATCGAGCGCCATCTGCCTTGCCAAATCGTCGCAAAGGCTTACCAATTCATTCGCAAACTTTTTATATTGTGTTCCTTTACCTGTTATCTGCCGATTGCCCGCCAGTCCCGACGCCAGGATAACCGCTGTATCGTTCGTGCTTTGGTGACCATCGACCGTAAGCTTATTTAGCGAATTGCCGATTGCCGATTTGAGTGCCTTAGCCAGCAGCGGTTTTGTTATCGCCGCATCTGTCGTAAGAAAGCAAAGCGTCGTTGCCATATTCGGCGCTATCATACCGGAACCTTTTGTTGCGCCGGCAATCGTTATCTTTTTGCCTGAAATTTCAAATCGCCGCACAGCGCATTTCATTTTCGTATCAGTTGTCATAATCGCCCGCAAAAAATTATCGCCTGCCTGTTTCGTCGCCGCAAGTTTTCGTACCGTCGCCGGCATAGCATCCGTAATTTTTTCTACCGGTAATTGATGGCCGATTATCCCCGTCGATGCCACCAGCACATTATGCGGGTCCGTGCCGATTTTTCCCGCAAGTGCGCCGCACATTGTTATCGCATTTTTGATACCCTGAGCGCCTGTGCAGGCGTTCGCGTTGCCTGAATTGACGACTACGCCGAAAATTTTTGCGCTGCCGATATGATGTTTGCTGATTGTCACCGCAGCCGACACGATTTTATTTGTCGTGAATACCGCCGCTGCCTTTGCGCCTGTCGGGCATACTATCAATCCCAAATCATTTTTGCCCGACACCTTTATTCCGCAGGCGACCCCTGCCGCCAAAAATCCCTTCGCCGCTGTTATGCTGTTGTTAAACATTCCTGTCCCTTTATTGAAAATTATTTTTCACATCATCCAGGATTCGCCATAGGCAAACCCGACTGAGAATTACTCCGCACCATAATAACTCAGCCGGGCAGCGTTTTCCACTTTTAGTTTTTTAAGTAAGCGGCTCGAACCTCGCCTGGAAGAAACGCAGATACGTCGGCTCATAAACCATCTTTAATCCCTTCGTTTTTCTGCGCTTGTCATAAACCGCCTTTATAGCCTCTGCTACGACATCCATATGCGCCTGCGTATAAACCCTTCTCGGTATTGCCAGCCTCGTCAATTCGAGTTTAGGCCGCCGGTGGTCGCCTGTCTTCGGGTCTCTGCCTGCGCTGACGATGCCGCGTTCCATTCCGCGCACGCCGGAATCGATATACAATTCCGCCGCCAGCGTCTGTGCCGGAAACGCATCCTGCGGCAGGTGAGAATAGAACTCCCTTGCATCAAGGAATATCGCATGTCCGCCGACCGGCACAACAATCGGAATCCCCCAGTTAGTCAAAAGCTCGCCGAGATACTCAACCTGGCAAACACGCGAACGAATATGGTCATCCTGCACCGCCTCGGTAATCCCGATTGCAATTGCCTCCATATCCCTGCCTGCCATTCCGCCGTAGGTATGCAGCCCTTCATAAATCACCACCATATTCCGCAGCGCATCGAAAAGCTCCGCATCGTTCACCGCAAGCCACCCGCCGATATTTACGAGGTTATCTTTCTTGGCGCTCATCCACGCCGCATCGGTATAACCGCAGAACTCTTTCAGGATTTCCGCGATACACTTATTTTCATAACCTTCTTCCCGCTGCTGGATGAAGTAAGAATTTTCCGCCATACGCGTCGCATCGAGATATATTTTAACGCCGTACTTGTCGCACAATTTCCGCAGCGCCTTGACGTTAGCCATACTTACCGGCTGGCCGCCCGCCATATTTACCGTTCCCGCAAGACTTACATAAGCGATTTTTTCCGCACCCTCGCGTTTGATTAACGCCTCTAATTTTTCCAGGTCTATGTTGCCCTTGAACGGGTGCTTGTTTGCCGGGTCATGCGCTTCGTCAATAATCACATCGACAAAAATCCCGCCCGCCAGTTCCTGGTGCAGCCGCGTGGTCGTAAAATACATATTACCCGGCACGAACTGCCCCGGCTTAATCACCTGCTTGCTTATCAAATGCTCTGCACCGCGGCCCTGGTGCGTCGGCACAATATATTTATATCCGTAATATTTTTGAATCGCCTCTTCCATGTGATAAAAGTTTCTGCTGCCGGCGTACGCCTCGTCGCCGAGCATCATCCCCGCCCACTGCCGGTCGCTCATCGC
>PLLP01000001.1 GCA_003141315.1 Phycisphaerales bacterium | reverse complement strand
GGTACGCGAGCTGGGTTCAGACCGGCGTGAGCCAGGTCGGTCCCTATCTGCCGTGGGCGTAGGAATCTTGAGAGGACGTTTCCCTAGTACGAGAGGATTGGGAAGCACTGACCTCTAATGTACCGGTTGTCCCGCTAGGGGCACCGCCGGATAGTTATGTCGGGAAAGGATAACCGCTGAAAGCATCTAAGCGGGAAGCCCTCCTCAAGATAAGGATTCCAGTGACTTCGGTCACGAAGGGCCCAGAAAGACTATCTGGTTGATAGGCCGGAGGTGTAAGGCGAGAAATCGCTTAAGCTGACCGGTACTAAAGCCCAAACGCTTGACCATATCTATCATTGATTGGTAATGGTTAATTTGTCTTGCATTCATCCATTCTTTGCCAGCCGGTGGCAGGCGAAGAATGAGGCCTTGAATCTGTATTTTTCTTTATTAGACCAAAAACAAAGTTCTTTGTTCTTTGAGATTTTGAATTTTTCAGGTGAAAGCCTGAGAAAATAAATTTGCTGGTGAGCATACGTGCGGGGAAACGCCTGATCCCATTCCGAACTCAGAAGCTAAGCCCGTGCGGCCGATGGTAGTCGAAAGGCGAGAGTAGGTGATTGCCAGCAATTCAGGGCCAATTCGTCTAAAGCGAGTTGGCCCTGTCCTTTTTATAGGCGCGTCCGCCTCCCGTCAGGGATGGCTCACGCCATGCGGCGGATCTTCGCTGCGCTGCGAGATTGCCAGCAATTATATCCCGACTCTGTGTAAAAGCAGGGTCGGGATTCTTTTTTTATAGCCGGTTTCGTCTGGGTTCACGGACTGGAAGCCCGTGCCACTTTGCGTTTTCAAGCGCCGGTATTTTACTTTATGTGAGAAATTATGCCTATTGCCTTGAACAGTCGCCGTCCTTCTTCTCTGGGGCTAAATCATAACCTGGAACAGGGGAAGGAACGCACCTCTAATATTTCATATCGTATAGTATTACAGCAGGATATAGATTACGGATTAAGCGAAAGGAGTCACTTTATGTTAGCGGGCGCAAGTACACACAGGGCCGTAGAATATTTCGATAGAAACTTGAGTTCACAATTGGCCCTGCAGGATTAATTGCTACTCCATTACTTGCCAGCTTTCCGCAAGGGCGTGCAGGGAATTTGCGGAAAACGATTATCCGGTGATGGAATTGGTTGGCGGCTTCGAGGAATGGAATAAAGGCAAGTATCCGGTTGAAAGGTGAACCAAGTATGGGGGGAGGTGGGGAGTAAAGGCCGGCATAAGTTGGGTGGGGGCCGGCCTTTTTCCTTTTTAAATACGCGTCGAAACCGCATGCCGAAATAAATTGACAGCATCCAAAATCGGAATTAAACTGTTGTTTTTCGGAAGGATTTCGAGGTGGCGGATAATTCAAAAGATATTGAAAAGTGGCTCAAATTAATAAATGCCGACGGCGTGGGGCCAGTGACATTTAAGAAAATTTTGAGTAAATGCGGCTCAATCGATAAGGCGTTGGGGGCGTCTGCCAAAGAATTGTCCGAAATAGATGGAATAGGTTCCAGGACGGCAGAATCAATCCTGCGAACAAGAAATAATTTCGACTCTTCTTCTGAACTCGAACTTGCTGATAAGCTTGGTGTTGAGATAATCAATTTTGAGGATGAAAAATATCCACAATTATTGAAGGGGATTTACGACCCGCCGCCTGTTTTGTATATCAAGGGAACGCTTACTAAAGCAGATAACATGGCGCTGGCGATAGTCGGCGCAAGGCGGTGCAGCCTGTATGGCCAGGAGCAGGCGACAAGGCTGGCACATTTGTTAAGCTCTGCCGGTTTTACAATCTGCTCAGGGTTAGCGAGGGGAATTGATTCGGCGGCACATACCGGGGCGTTGGCGGCAGGAGGCAGAACGATAGCAGTTTTAGGGTGCGGCTTATCGATTGTATATCCGGAGGAGAATAAAAAATTATTTGAACAGGTAAGCCGGTCCGGTGCGTGCGTAAGCGAATTGCCATTGCGGACGGAGCCATTGGGAGAAAATTTTCCCGCCCGCAACCGGATAATAGCGGGATTGTCGCTGGGGACAATTGTGGTTGAGGCAGGACTCAATTCGGGCGGATTGATAACGGCGAAGTTTGCCTGCGAATATGAGCGTGAGGTGATGGCGGTGCCGGGTAAGGTGGATTCGCCGCTGAGCAGGGGGGCGCATCAGTTAATAAAGCAGGGGGCAAAACTTGTAGAGTCGGTTGCGGATGTGACAGATGCACTTGGTTATGCAGGCGAATCTGTTAAAGAGCAGGTCGTTTCAGCAGCGAGATTGGCAGAGAAAAAAATGGGGGTAACGTTGTTCGATACTGGAAGATTGAAGCTCGATGATGGTGAGCAGGCGGTTTACGACTGCCTGAATGGTGAGCCGATGCACATCGAGCAGATAGTAGAGGAATCCGGCTTGCAGGTGGGAAGTATCAATTCTGCCCTTATATCACTGCAGCTTAAGGGGGCGGTAAAGCAGCTGCCGGGTAGTTTCTATATCAAAAGATAACTGTTGGCACAAGGGGCGGGACACACCTTAAATCATCTCTAATAAGAGCGGTGTTAAGAATTTAACAGGTAATTTGCGATAATTCCGCAGAAAAAAGGTGGTTGCGTAAATAAGCAATGATTATATTGCAATAAGTATTGTTTATAATTATATAGTTAGAAATGCGATTATTTACATTGTTTTAAGGCATTTAAGTGCATTTCTGCAAGGCTGTTATGAATGATTTAGCCCTAAAAAAACGCTGTTTTTTTCATTCAGAGATAGAACATTTGACAATAATGGTATTATATTGGTATAATGATTCGCTCTATGACTAAAATAAAGCATACAATTAAACTTAAGCCTCACGGCAAGGCCGGCAGCAAATCCGCCGGAGGCGGACCCAAAACTTCTGCAAAAGTTAAAATTGCAAAAGTTGGCAGCAAAAGGGCGTTTGCAAGCTACCAGAGTGCTATCAGATACCTTTTTGAGAGAACGGATTACGAAAAGGAAAAGCGGGTTAGCTATAATACAACGACGTTTAATCTGGCCCGGATGGAGAAACTGTTATCCCTGGTGGGCAATCCGCACCGTAAAATCCGCACAGTCCATATAGCCGGCACAAAAGGTAAAGGCTCTACAGCTACTATGCTCGCACGTATGCTGGAGGCGAACGACTACAAGGTCGGTTTATATACCTCGCCGCACCTGATACATCTCCACGAGAGGATATCGGTAAATTCGAAAATGATAAGCGAGCATGAGATGTTCGGACTGATGAACCGTATATATGCACCAGTGGAAAAACTTGCCAAGACGGATTCGCCGACATTTTTTGAGATAATGACAGCGCTTGCCTTTATGTACTTTGCCGATGTTAAAACCGATATAGCGGTAATAGAAACAGGGCTTGGCGGCAGGTTAGACAGCACGAACCTGATACATCCTGAGGTGGTGGGCGTGACAAGCCTGAGTATGGACCACATGCAGCAATTAGGCAGCACCATCGGGTTAATCGCAAAGGAAAAGGCCGGCATCTTCAAGGAGGGAGTCCCGATTATAACGGTAAGGCAGCATCCGGATGCGATGGACGTGTTAAAAGAGCATGCGGAGGCGGTTAAGGCGCCGTTCTGCGTAACGGGCCAGGACATCAATTTTTCGTACCGGTTTGAAAACTCGCGTGAGTACGGGCCGCACAACAAAATATGTTTAACGACCGCAAACAGTAAATTCGAACATTTGAGGGTGCCGCTGCACGGGATTCATCAGGCGGTTAACTGCGGGCTCGCCCTTGCGCTGCTGGATAAGCTAAAAGATTGCGGTTTCGAGATAGATAACAATAAGGCGATAGCGGGATTGAATAATGTTCGTATGCCCGGCAGGATGGAAATGATATGCGACGACCCGCGGATTATGATAGATGCGGCGCATAATGCCGCGAGCATCGAGGCCCTTGTTCAGGCTATCGGGCAGAGCGTTCCTTATGATTCGATGGTTATAATTTTCGGGTGCAACAGCGACAAGGATGCGGATGGGATGCTTCGGCAGCTGCAATTCGGCGCCGATAAAGTGATATTTACTCGCAGCAACTCGCCGCGTGCGATGTCGCCGGAAGAGCTTGCGGAAAAATTTGTCGAGATAAGCGATAAGATGTTCCAGACGGCAATCAATCTCGGCGAGGCTCTGCGACTGGCAAAAAGCGCAGTAGGCAAAGAAGACCTGATTTGCATAACGGGCAGCTTCTATCTTATCGGCGAGGCCAAAATGCGGTTTCATCCCGTAAGATTGCCGTACCACATGCCAAGCAGCAGCTAATACAAACTCCAGACACAAGACTCCAGACAAGAGAGACAGTGCTCGAAAATCTGCGCTTGGGTTTGGCTGAAAAGTATTGAAAAACGGGGCGGTTTGGGCTATAGTCATTTCCATATTAAACAAAATGCTCACTTGAAATGTGTTTTGTAAAGGAGAACACTATGAAGTTCAGGTTTTTGGGGTTGATTGTATCGGCTTTGACCATAAGTTTCATTTTCCTGGCGGTGTCGTGCAATAATATGCCGGCCAAGACAGGCGTATCGACAATTCGAAAGGTCGAGCCGCAAATTCCAATAAAGGCGACCGGCTTTGACCTTACAGAGGTAAGACTTTTAGACAGCCCCATAAAAGAAAAAATGGAACTGAACCGCAAATATTTAGTCAGTCTCGACGTGGAAAGACTGCTGCATAATTTTCGCGTAAATGCCGGCTTGCCTTCGAGCGCAAAACCGCTGGCCGGGTGGGAGGAACCCAATTGTGAGCTGCGGGGGCATTTTACAGGGCATTACCTGTCGGCCTGTGCGCTGATGTATTCGGCGACCGGCGAAGAGGAATTCAAAAAGAGGGCGGATTATATGGTGGCAGAGCTTGCAAAGTGCCAGAAGGCGCTTGGGACAAGCGGCTATTTGAGCGCATATCCGGAAAGCTTTATCGACAGGGTAGAGAAGGGGCAGCAGGTTTGGGCGCCATATTATACGCTGCATAAAATAATGGCAGGACTGATTGACGTCTATACTCACTGCGGCAATAAAGAGGCACTTGATTTGGCAGAGGGTATGGCGAAATGGTGCAAGGGCAGGTGCGATAAATTAAGCGACCAGCAGATGCAGAGGATGCTTAATATAGAATTTGGCGGGATGGGGGAATCGTTCGCCAACTTGTATGAAATTACCGGCAAGGCTGAGTATATGGCGATGGCAAAACGATTCGACCATAAAAGGGTAATCGAGCCGTTATCACAGCATATCGATAAATTAAGAGGGCTTCACGTAAATACGCAGGTGCCGAAAGTTATAGCGGCTGCACGGGAATATGAACTTACAGGGGAACCTAATTATTATGATATAGCCGAGTATTTCTGGAGCAGGGCTTCGGGCATTCGCGCATACTGCACAGGCGGAACGAGCAATTACGAGTATTGGCGAGATGAGCCGGGCAGATTGTCGGAGCAGTTAAGCAGCAATACACACGAATGCTGCGTGACGTATAATATGCTGAAATTGTCGCGGGAGCTTTTCGGATGGGAGCCGGATGCGAGGTTTATGGATTATTACGAGAAGGCTCTTTATAACGGCATATTCCCCTCGCAAAGCCCGATTGACGGCGGCGCGACGATGTATTATCTCCCGCTGAAATCGGGGTTGTTCAAATTATTCAATAACTCACAGGAAGATTTTGTCTGCTGCAGCGGGACGGGCATTGAAACATTCTCGAAGCTGGCGGATACGATATATTTTCATGACAAAGATGGATTGTACGTGAATCTTTTTATACCATCGAAATTGAACTGGAAGGAAAAAGGAATCACGGTAACGCAGGAAACGAAATTCCCGCAGCAGGAAGGCACAAGCCTTGTTATAGAAAGCAAAAGCGCTGTGCGGATGCTGGTAAGGATACGCATACCGTATTGGGTGGTAAAGGGGCTCGAAGTGAAGGTCAACGGCGTGGTTGTTAAGGATGTGCCGCTGGCGGGAACGTTTTTGACAATCGATAGGAAGTGGAATAACGGCGACAGAATTGATGTAAAGCTGCCGATGGGGCTTCACCTGTCCCGGATGCCGGACAACTTTAATATGGCGGCAATTATGTACGGGCCGATAGTGCTGGCAGGGGAGATGGGCGACAAGGGAATGACAAAGGCGATGAAGGATGGCTTCGGCGAGGGCGCTTATGAGATGTTCAAAGACGGTGCATCGTGGAAGACGCCTGTCCTGGTGACCAAAGATTCGGTATTGAGCAATTGGATAAAGCCTGTTGAAGGCCAGGCCCTGCGGTTTAAGACGGCAGGAGCCGGCAAGCCGGATGATGTGAACCTGATGCCGCTTTATCAGCTGTATGGTGAAAGATATGCGGTCTATTTTGATATTTATACGCCGGCAGAATGGCAGGCAAAAGAGGCAAGGAAACCTAAATTGCTGGAAGGCGTAATTGACACCGCGGCGGTAGGCGAAAAGGAATCGGAAAGCGACCATAATTTCCAGGCATACTACAGTAACAGTGGAGAGTATAAAGGACGCAAGTGGGTGCAGAGTAATGACTGGTTCCGGTATGATTTAGATTGCCTGTCCGATAAGCCTATGGTTCTCGAATGTACTTATGCAGTCGAGGATAAGGATATTTCGCCAACCATTATGATAGATGGGGCAGATTTGAAGATAGCCCCTGCCGCCGCGGGTGAGCCGGCAGCGGGAAGCGACTTTTATACAGCAAAATATGATATACCAGAGGCAATGACCAAGGGAAAGAATATTATTTGCGTCCAGTTCACTGCCAGCCAGCCCAAAGATGTAGCAGTTGGTGAGACGACAGTTGAAAAGCCGAGAATGAGAAGGATTACACCGAAGGTCTTTGGATTATCGATAATTGAGAAGAAGGTAATATTACAATAAAATGAGGATGTTAAAAGTCTTTTCCCCTGTTTAGGGAAACATAATAAATCCGCCCGGATGGACCTGTGGCGGATATGCGGATAAATATAGCAACGAATGCCCCCGCAGCAGGTGCGGGGCTAAAATTAACCATCCACAGCCTTGCCTGGGGGTTAAATTCACCAATTAAATATAGAAAAAGATAATGGCTTTTCAGTCAAATATCTCTAAAAACCACCAGTAAAAATCCCTAACTCTAATATATTATAAGACCTGCATGCGATTTCTAAAAAAAACTGGGAATTGGATAATGCACGAGCAAAAAAAGCTTGGTCTTTGGCGGGTAAAATGTTAAAATACGCAAAGGATATATGAGTAATTATTAGGGGATTTATCTGAATCTCTAATAAGCGGCTACGAGTTTTTGGTAGATAACGTCAAAATGGGGGAGTTAGCATAGATAAGCCATTCCCAATAACTAAATGTCCATTTCGTAATTTATTTATATTAAAGGTCTTAATTGATGTATAATGAGGA
The DNA here is from genome assembly GCA_003141315.1 of Phycisphaerales bacterium. GTDB lineage: Bacteria > Planctomycetota > Phycisphaerae > Sedimentisphaerales > Anaerobacaceae > Fen-1359. The sequence continues at coordinate 15,127 of PLLP01000001.1, read as the reverse complement.
TGGTCTAAAGGGTCAGAAATAAAAGTGAATAAAATCAAAAGGGGAAATTGCAATGGAAAAGATGCCTCCATTAGACCAGTTAAGAGGCAGGACTCTCGGTAGAATCCTGACGAAGCTGGGCCTTCTGACCCGTGAACAGATTCACGATTGTCTGCAGATGCAGCAAAAAAGGCCTGGCGTCAAGATAGGCCAGATATTTATTGAGCTTGGTTTAATCGACCAGAGTCAACTGCAGATAGCACTGGCGGCACAGCGCGGGATGGAATACATCAGTATCGGCAATATGGATATTCCATCCGACGTCGTGGAAAAAGTGCCGGCCCAAATGGCAAAGACATACCGGATAGTTCCCATCTCGTACAATAAAGAGCTGAATGAATTAAAAGTGGCTCTCGACAATCCTGACAATTTCCGGGCAACGGATGATTTGAGTACGCTGATGGGTTTCAAGGTGTCGGCGTGCATGACGGATACGGCCGCACTTGAGGCGTCGTTAAAGAAATTTTACGAGACAAAAGAAGAAAATATAAATGCGCTGATAAGCGAAATACAGGATGATTCATACTTGGCGGAATTCGAGGGAAGAAATCAAAGCATCGACCTCAGTGAGCTGAAGGAACTGTCGAATTCCAATCCTGTAAAAAAGCTTCTCAATCTTGTTTTGCTTCAGGCGATAAGGGACAAGGCGTCTGATATTCATTTCGAGCCGTTCGAGACCGAATACAAGATGAGATACCGGATAGACGGAGTTCTGTATGAGATGGTTCCGCCGCCGAAATATATAGCGACGGCGCTAAGCTCGCGAATAAAGGTTATGGCCAACCTGGATATAGCGGAAAGACGTCTGCCTCAGGACGGACGAATCTCTCTTACGGTTGGCGGAAATCCCGTGGACCTTCGTGTGAGCGTGCTGCCGACGATGTTCGGGGAGAGCGTGGTGCTGAGGGTTCTGGACCGCAGCCAGGTAAGTCTTAATCTTGATAAGCTGGGATTAAGGGTGGACGAATTAAAGGTTTTCAGGCAGCTCATCAGCAAGCCAAACGGCATCGTGATAGTGACGGGACCTACAGGCAGCGGTAAAACGACAACGCTTTATTCGGCATTAAGCGAGCTTAACGACCTCGAGACAAAAATTATTACAACGGAAGACCCTGTGGAATACGATATTGACGGGTTAATCCAGGTTCAGATAAAGCAGGATATCGGGCTTACGTTTGCGAAGTGCCTGCGTTCTATTTTGCGTCAGGACCCCGACATTGTAATGGTCGGCGAAGTGCGTGACCTCGAGACGGCGGAAATAGCCGCCCAGGCATCGCTCACAGGCCACCTCGTTTTTACGACACTGCACACCAATGACGCCCCGAGCTCGATTGCACGACTTCTGGATTTGGGAATTGAGCCGTTCCTTGTGACAGCGACGGTGGAGGGTATTGTTGCACAAAGATTAGTAAGAAAGATTTGCGAAAACTGCAAGACCGGGTTCGAACCGACAGACCTTCAGCTCAGGGAGCTGGGGCTGCTGCCGGACGACGTGAAGGGCAAGAAATTCTTTTACGGACGGGGCTGCTCCAAGTGCAATAAGACCGGCTACAAGGGGCGAATAGGATTATTCGAGATTATGACATTCAACGACCGGATAAGAGAACTGATTATGAACCATGCATCGACGACGGTATTGCGGTCAGCGGCACAAAAAGGGGGAATGAAGCTGCTGCGTGATAATGGACTGCTGGCGATATATGACGGCGTGACAACGATAGATGAGGTGGTAAAAGAGACGATTTCAGAGGCGATGTAAAAGGCGGCAAAAGTAAGAAAAGCGTGAAAGGTATGAAAAGTAAGAAAGCGCAAAAGTATGAAGTGCAGACGAAGGATATTGGGAGGTAAATAAGATGCCACTGTTCAGATATGAAGCGCTGGACCCGCAGGGCGTGATGGTAAAGGATGAGGTAGAGGCCCTCAGCCAGAAGGAAGCTATAAGCAAGATACAGAATATGGGGTATTTCCCCACGAAGGTTCAGGCCCACGGGGTAAAGAAGAAGGCGGGTGCGAGGGCGGCGACTGTCAAGAGGGGTTCGGGCAAAAAGGTAAAGGTAAAACTTGTGGCGCAGTTCGCCAGGCAGCTATCGACTTTGCAGGATGCGGGATTGCCGATATTGCGGTCGCTCAGGATATTGCAGGAGCAGCAGAAGTCGGGCGCATTTAAGAAGATTATCCGGCAGGTGGCAGATGATATTGAAGGCGGCTCGACGCTTTCGGAATCGCTATCGAGATATCCGCGGACGTTTGACCGGCTGTTCGTAAGTATGGTGGCGGCAGGCGAGACGGGCGGCGTGCTGGATTTGATTCTCGCCAGGGTGGCGGACTTTATGGAGAAGGCACAGAAGCTCAAAAGCAGGGTGAAAAGCGCGATGGTTTATCCCGCGGTGGTGATGTCGGCGGCATTCTTCATATTGCTGATGTTGATGAAATATGTAATTCCGAAATTCGAGAGCGTGCTTACGCAGATGAGCGACAGGCCGCTTCCGCAGATAACAAAAATAGTGATGAATTTAAGCACCTGGATAGCGTACCAGTACGGCTGGGCGGTATTGATTGGCATACCTTTTGTGATAATTTTTATTCTGCGAGCCGTAAAGAAGGTGAGGGCGGGCAGGCTGGTTCTCGATGTAATAAAACTCAGAATACCGATTGTAGGGTCGCTTAGCGGCAAAATTTCGGTTGCGAGGTGGACGAGGACGCTGGGAACGCTTATCGGGGCAGGCGTGCCGATTCTCGAGGCGATTAACACATCGCGTACGACGGCAGGAAATGAAGTTTATGCAAATATGCTCGCTAACGTTCAGAATTCGATAAGGCAGGGCGAGAGCTTTGCCGGGCCGCTGAAGCAGTCGAAGACGGTGGATTTGATTGTCTCGAATATGGTGGCGGTAGGCGAGGAGACGGGAGACCTCGATAAGATGCTGCTGAAGGTGGCGGACAACTTCGATGAGCAGGTCGATGTTATGGTAGCGTCGATGATGTCGCTCTTGGAGCCGATTATGATTATCGTGCTTGGCGCGGTAGTTATGACGATTGTGCTGTCGATATTCCTGCCGATTATCGGGGTTATTTCCGGTTTGAGTGCAGGGGCATCCGGCGGCAAGGGCGGCGGCTAAAAAAAAATCGACAGATAACACGGATTGCGGCCTGTAATCCGGCGTCTGTAAAAATTGATAATTGAATAATTCCTTTAAGGAGAATACCGGTGAGACAAGAAGCGGAACAGTTCAATAAAAGTTTGAAAAGCGATAAAGCGGGGTTCACCCCGTTAGTCCCGTTAGAAACAATCCGCCACGGCGGACTAACGGGATTAGAGAAAGCTGCCCCAACTTCAGCTTTCGCAGGAAAGTGCGGGATTAGAGAGTCCGGATTTAGTCGTGGTTCTCTAACGGGGTTCACTCTCGTAGAGCTTCTTACGGTGATGTCGGTGATATTGATACTGATGAGCCTGCTGGTGCCGGCCCTTAATTCTATGCGAATACATGCGTATTATGTCAAACAGAAAAACCAGTTTCACGGGATGGATGTGGCCATCGAATTTTTCAATACGGAAAGGGACGGCTATCCCGATTCCAGCGAGTTTGACAAAAACGGCGGTACACCATATTGCGGTGCGATGAAACTGGCAGAGGCTATGGTAGGACAGGATTCACTGGGCTTTAATCCCCAATCAAAATTTTATCAGATTGGAACGTATGATGGAGGTGCACCAAATGGTGGTATACCAAGTGGTGGTACAGGTGTGGTTCCTTTAGGCAACGATTTGTATCCCGGACGAAGAGTTCCATCTGTGAGCATAGATATAATTAAAGCAAGTATAAAGGAAAGAAAAGAGCTTTATCTTCCTCTGGAAAATTCGAATGCCTATAGATTAGGCGACCTGTATGACGCCACGATTGTTAATAATATTTTTGGGTCAGGAGCAGCAACATTGCCTGTTTTGTGTGATGTATATATCAAGGTAGTCCACAGGACTACAGGTAAGAATGTAGGTATGCCGGTTTTATATTATAAGGCGGATACAAGAAAAAACAGTCACGACTTCTCACTACAAACTCTAAGCCTAATGAAGAATCATCAAGCTACGCAAAACATATACAATTTTATGGATAACGACACATTGGTTCGTTGTGGGATACCGACAGAAGTACAGCCGGTGGCACATCCGATGGAATCCGGACTTTCCGGAGCATTAACTTATGACTTGCAACCCCCGGACCCTGCGTTGTTTTACAAGGAGACGTGGAATGAGAATATGCAGAATATTGCAGGATACAGGCCTTACAAGGCGGACTCATATATATTGATGTCGGCAGGGTTTGACGGGATTTACGGAACAAAGGACGATGTCTTTAATTTTGAAAAATAAATTTAGTGGATTCGCCCCGCCTTTGCCGAGGCTACGGCGGGCCGGCGCCACAAACAAGGCAGAGGAAATTATGAAAAGGGTAATAAATTATTCAGCGGTGTTAATTGTGCTGCTGGCGGCTTATGCAATGCCGGTCGGCGGCAGTGTAATCGTCAACGGCAGCTTCGAAGCGAACAAGTGGATTAGTGATATAAGCGTCAAAGATCCGAACGGCTGGGATGTAAATGCGCCTCCATCGGGAAATTTGGGGGGATATGTATCGAATGGCTGGGCGACTGAAGGCAATTTTAGTCTGACGCTGAATTCATACTGGTACACGGCATTTGAAGCCAACGATATGATATATGTTGCACAGGATGTTTTGCTTACGGATGTAAATCACATTTCCTTTGATTTGCAATTAGATACTTACCCGACCGGGTATGCCTGGAACATCAACAAGAGGACGGCAGCGGTGCTTATCGATGACGAGATTGTCTGGAGTTCGGATATATTTGACAGTAATGCGGTAGGAGTGCATACAGGACAGTCTGTGAATATAAATATAACCGATGGCGCTCCTCATAAATTATCGCTTGCTCTTATAGCTGATGTTGATGAAGAAATGTTTGATGTGGATACGACTTATTATGCATACTGGGATAATGTAAGGTTAGGTATGGTTGCCTGCATAGAGTATTTGCCTGAGGATTTCAACATGGATTGCCGGGTAGATGCGGCTGACCTTGCAATGCTGGCAAACGTCTGGCTCGATAACGTCGAAGCCGGTTCGATGTATAATCTGTCGCATAAGGGGGATAACGGAGAGGTTGGCATTGTGAATTTTTATGACTTTGCGGTTTTTGCGCAGAAATGGCTTGAGGATAGTTTCCTATAAAAGGTGCGATTATGAAAAACAAGAGCAAAGGCTTTACAATAATAGAGGTTCTGACGGTTCTGGCGGTTATCTCGCTGCTTATAGGGTTATTGCTGCCTGCGCTGAATATGGCGAGAAATGCCGCCAGGGTCGCTAAACAGCATGTGCAGTTCACCTCAATTGAACAGGCCCTGTTTGCGTTTCGCAATGACTATGGCGAATATCCCGAGTCAAATTTGAACATAAACCCTAATGATAAATACTGTGGAGGAATGAAACTTGCGGAGGCATTATTGGGCTATGATTTACTGGGGTTTCATCCATCATCTGCGTGGAGGGCTGATGGAAAGGATTCTGCGGGTGCCCTTGTTTATGACAGCACAAGCAGTGCAAATCTTTTACAGAGAAGGCCGAGGTATCTGGAGATTGAAGGCGCAAATGCCTATCGACTGAAAGAAGTATTTAGTAATCTGTGGATGTTAAAGAATTACGTGGATGATAGATACGTTCTTTGTGATGAATTCGAAAGAGAAAATGATACAGGGGTCAAGACAGGTCGGCCTATCCTGTATTACAGGGCTGACACATCAAAACTGGCGTTCGACCTGTCCACTTATTCCATTTATCAACAATCCGATAATTATAATATTATTATGGCTGCCCAGATGACTGACTTGATGTATGACAAAACATTGATACATCCGCTTGCCAGTCAAAACGGGAATTATTTTTACAACCTTAATTATAAGATTCTTGACCAGAAGGTTTTTGCGGCAACCGGCAAACCTTGGCCGCACAGGCCGGACTCGTTTATCTTGATTTCAGCGGGGTTAGACGGCTTATACGGCACGGCGGATGATATAACGAATTTTGGAAATTAATGGTTCGACCCGCCAAAAAGATGGCGGATCTTCGACAGGCTCACCACTTATGAAGATAGAGATAAAAAAATACGGTTTGACGCTGCTTGAGCTGCTGATTGTGATAGCGCTAATAGCGATACTCGTATCTATGGTTTTAATGGCAACGATGGGCAGCTGGGCCGACTCCAATACGAGGCAGACAAAATCCACTATGGCACTGATTGAAGCAGCGATGGATGAGTATCGAAATTTCAATGGCGATTTCCCTGACCCGAATCAATTATTGTCTGTCGGTTTTCCTGCTGACCAGAAGGGAGAAACTTGTCATTCGGCTTCATTATATTATCTGCTTAATTCTGTGCCGGATTCAAAAAAGATTCTTGAAAGGATTCCTGATTCGCAGCTTGCGCCGGTTGTAGGAAGCCAGAATTATCCTGTATTTCTCGATGCGTGGAAGAATGTCATTAATTATCAATATATAACCAAATTAGAATTATCAAATATGCTGCCGCCTAAGCCGAAATTTCCGAATTATCCGCTGCTTACATCGGCTGGGCCGGACAAAGATTTCTTGAAGACGGATGATAATATAACAAATAAAAAATAGCATAGAGCGTGCAGTATGAAAATTAGAAGGAAACAATTTGGTCTGTCGCTTACAGAGATATTGACATCGCTGGTAATAATCGTGCTTTTGGGTGCGATGTCGATGCCCGCGATAAATGCCTTTTTAAATTCGATGGGTTCGACGGGAAGCTGCGAGTCTATGATAAATGCGTCACTTGCCAGCGCACGGGCGATTGCAATGAGAGAGCAGCGATACGCAGGCGTAAGATTCCAGAAGGTCTTTATTCCCGGCAACGGAACGGTGCTTAAGGCGCCGCAGTTTATGATTTTTATTATCCAGGACACTCAATCGACCGGCCTGAAATGGGGTTTTCGGGCGATGCAAGATATAAAGCCGATAGAACTGCCGGAAAATATCGGGGTAATGGACATGATTCTTGTGACGGGTCATAAACCCAAGGAAGATCCTTTGGAGTCAACGCAGGAATCGATAACGTTGGACGGCCAGATTGACTCGGATATTGAATTAACTGATACGACTACGTTTTCGATAATATTTTCGCCGCAGGGTAATCTGGTAGTTCACGGCGTATGGGTAAGAAATGGAGACGGGAAGACGGTTGGATATACGCCACCTTCGGCAGATAAAGTTTTTAATACATTAGGCACTGCGATGTTTTGCCAGGACGATTACTTTGAAGGTCAACCGTACGATAACCTTGGCCTGGGGCCGGAACCGAGCAGGAGACAATTCATTATTTATGAGCAGGATAAATTCAAACAGGCTCGCGAAAACGGCACACCGTATTCAGGGTATTTGTTATCTTTGGCAACAAAGCCTGTATATCTTAATTCGTATAGCGGCCAGATAATATCGACAGGGACGAAATAATGCTGAACAAAAGGATACAAAATGGTTCGACAAGCTCACCATCCCGAGTAAAGTCGAGGGGTGGTTTTTCGCTTGCGGAAGTCCTGATGGCCCTGGGGATACTGGCTATGGGGATGGTCTTCATAGCGGGGGTGTTTCCGGCGGGGATTTATTTTACGGCAATCTCCACAGAGCGGACAATGGCAACCGTTATCGCCGATGAGGCATTTGCGAAGATAAGGCTTTACGGCGTGGATTTGAATTCACCGGTTTCGGGGGGATTACCAGCTCAAGGCTGTGCGGATTTTGTGTTGGTCTCACGCTTCAAATTTAAGGATGCTCTGCCGCTGCCTCCTTTGGCAATGGGTGAATTTTTGTATCCATCCGATCCTAATATTTCCGAGATAAACAAGCAGTATTGCTGGTCGGCATTGTGCAGGAAAGCATCCGGGTCAATGCCGGGCGAAACACTCGTGCAGGTAACGGTATTTGTGAACAGATTGACTTGGGCAGGAGCAACGTATCCGAATGGAGGAGGATCTCATCAACAATGGCCTGCGCCGGTAAAGGTAGGCATCACTACTGTTGTTGCTCCTGACGCACTTATGATAAATGATGCACAGAAAACGCTTATTACTTCAGGCAGCACCATAGTTGAAGACACAACAGGCAGGATATACAGGGTATTAAGTCACGACAGTTTGGATGGGAAAAAGATTTATCTCGACAGGCCTTGGGTATCTGTTATCGGCGCTATTTCGGTTTGGGTAATGCCGCCGCCGGTTAATGGCGGGAGGTATCCGTGCGTAGGGGTATATCAGAAGGAAATTGTTTTTTAAGAATACAGAACCCAGAATCCAGAAGTCAGAATCCAGAAATCAGAATAACAGAGCCGCGACCATAAGGGAGCGGTTAAATTAAAAACAATAAATTAAGAAAAAATATGAATAAGCGAAACAAAAATGGGTTCACATTAGCGGAAGTGATAACGGCAGTCGGTATCCTTGTGATAGTGGTGCTTTTTGCCTCTATAATCTTCAGGGACAGCATCGAGGCCTACCGCCTCGCCGGCGCCAACGCAGAGATTATACAAAAACTCCAGACGATAACGACGGAGCTTGACAGGGATTTTGGTCAGGTGCGTACTAATGGCTATTTGTGCATATATTCCGACAAAGTTAATCAACAGGAGTTTTCAAACAATAAAACGAAATTTGCTGATGTTAATACAGGCAGGATTTACTATTTTACAACAGGTGATTTCCAATCCGCGGTAACAGGACAGGATAAATATGGAAAAGATGTTTATGAAAGAAGTAATATCGCTGTAGTATATTTGGGTCACGATTCTCAGTCCTTGAATAGTGGTATGCCTTGTGTCAGCAAATACAGGCTGGCCAAAACGGTCACGCTCCTTACTCCTATACCTAAATCGGTGAAAAAAATACAAGACTGCAATATAATCAGTTATTCACAGATCCGTAATGCACTCCAGGTGAAGGATTATAACTTCATTAAGAATCCTTACTATGTTATGGCACACCCTGTAGATTTGAATAAGCAGGATATTAATGGCAATTTTATAAATTATGGCAGTTTTATGACCGATGGTGTAGGCAACCTGAAAATCGAATGGAATTATGGGGATAAGGATTACTATGGCCGCCTGTTCTGGCATAGGGAGATTGTTGGGTGGCAAAACTGGTGGCAGGGGCAGCAGTGGCCGAAGGCGTTAAAATTCACATTCACGCTCTATGATTCGAAGGAGGTTTTGAAAGAAGGCAGGATATTCAGCCATATAGTTTATATGAACGAGCAATAAGGCCACAGATGGAATTTATCCGCTTACTAAAGATAATTTTTTGCAGTGAAATCAGTGAAAGCTCCGGTGTTGTTGCCGGATGTTTGCTTCCCCGTGTTTTTCGGGAAATCAGTGGCTAAAAAATGTAATCAGAACCCGGCAGGAAGAAAAGAGAGAACTTTCGGGAACCGGAAAGGAAAGGCGTAAGGATGGAGCAAAAAATTAGTCATCAGTCTGTCATAAGTCGCAAGCCGCTGATAGAGGCACAAAGGCACAAAGGCACAAAGCAGCGGCCGGGGTCGGCGATTATCCTTGTGGTTATGCTTATTACCCTGCTTGCGGTGATTGGGGCGATGTTCCTTTTGCGGGCGAGGGTCGAGCGAATAACGGCAACGGCAATACAGCAGGATAAGGAATTAAGCAACGCAGCGGATACAGTGGTGGCTTTAATCTCGCAGAAGCTTATCCTCGATACGCCCGGCGTTGATGTTGACGCCAACGGAACACCGAGACCGAAATATTATGATTACCCTGATGCCGATAATCCATGGCTTGCAAATCTTGAACCATATTATGACACTTCTAATAAAGATTATCGCTGGCAGCAGATTAGCGACATTACGGGCTATCTGAAGATGATGAACAATGACTGGCAGAATGCAAATTGGAAAACCAATGAGAATTCAAGGCAAAATGTTCCAGTCGACCTACCGGGGAATTCAAAATATATTGATGAATACCCTAAATTGACATTGACTAACGGTTCTTTGGACGAAATCTGGGCAGATGCGGATGGGGACGGGATTGCGGATTCGAAATGGATAGAATTGACAGATATCAATAGTGCGCCGTATTTACCGTTTATTACTACCAGCAGGGGAGAGCCGGTGTATGCGGCGATTAGGGTCGTTGATAACGGCGGTATGCTCAATGTAAATACGGGTTATAAATTTGCTCCTTTCGCTGCGTTTGGCGAACCTGCGGTTAATGCAGGCGATATTGACGGCTCGAGCCAGATGCAGGTAAATTTTCTGGGCTTATCCGGCAGAGACAATACACACACCGCTGCCGGCGAAAAGGAACAAAGGCTTCTTAGTGACCGCAATTGGAATGGCAACAAGTCCGATTATGAATGGGGTGTTATCTGGCAATATGGAAATCCAAGAGACCCATGCACGCCGTATGATATATCCGATGAGCTGAAACTGAGAAACAGGTATCTGCTGGACTTTAATCAGATAACGACAAGGATGGAAAATCTGTGGACAAATGCTTATGACAAGATTGATTTAACAGTGCCGGTTGACGATGCTACCGCTCTTACCAACTGGAAACAGGGGGCAGTACTTGATACGAGCAAAACGGTACTTACAAAAGACGATATATATGATTTCCGCCATATATCGACGACGTATAATATCGACAGGATAATAAATCCTTATGGCGAGAGGATGGTCAATATCCGAAACGTGCCTGAAAATGATGATAATTGGGCACAGTGGTTATATAGTCCTAAGCCGCCCGGTAGTGGGATTTTATTGTCTTGCATAAATCCAGCCAGTCCGCTTGCTTCTACGTTAAGGACCGAGTTTGCTCAAATAGCGGCTAATATAAAGGATTACAGCGACAATGATACTGTAGTCACGACAGTTACAGATGAATTTGGCAAGCCGCATTATGGATATGAAAGGCCGGACATAAGGATTTCAGAACTTGTTTATGCGGACAAATACCTTGACCCGAATCACATAAGATACGACCCGTGCGACCCGAACTGCAATCCGAAATATCTGCATCGTTCGTATGCGATAGAGATTTCCAAAGACTTCGGACAAAATGAGGATTTTAGCGACTGGCGGGTGCGAATTTTGAGTGGTTTGAATGGTGATATTAACACTGTACCGCCTATACCGCTCACTTCAACAATGTTTAACGAGAGAGGCGGCAGATATTTTGTGGCAATATATGAAGACCCGTGTGCGCCGCTTTCTGATTTGGTTCACTGGAAAGATAGTCCCGCTGATGAAGCAAATGGTGTTGACCCAAATGTAGTCCTGTGCTGGGACGATATCTGGGGACAGGATGCAAACGGTATCTGGTCGAAGGCAAATATGTATGATGTATATTTCGGAACAGATTCCGATAGAGTAAACAATGCGGACTCCAATGATACTACAGGAATATATCAGGGACGGCAAATTTCCAACTGTTTTAAACCCTTTGGTCCTAATCCGATGCAATTAGGAGCTCTTTATTTCTGGCGAATTGCAGGAGTCAGCGATTCTGACGGCAACCCGCTCACAAAAGATGGCACAATTATTGATAACGGACAACCTCGATGGAGTTTTAGAACGTGGTTCAAAGAACCTAATTCAATTATATTAAGACTCGATGCAAATTCACCTCCGGTTTTTGGTCCAGGTACTATTGTAAGGCTTGAAAGACAGGTTCCCGGAAAAGGTTTTATACTCGTTGATATGCTGCCGCCACTGTCTACATATCGCGACACATCAATAAATGACACACGAATACCCCTGTGGTTGTGTGACCCCAATAAGGCAGATGAAAATCGAAGACTGCGCACCTTCCAAAGAGACCTCACCTGGCAGGGAAGGATGAGGAGACTATGGCAGTATGATGCTAATGACCTCAATAGATTCGTTCCGACTCTCGGATGGTGGAATAATTTCGATTGGCAGCAGTGGAATAAAATACAACTGCCCGTATTACAGGTTCACAATCATCAGCTCCACAATGTCGGCGAACTGGGTTTTATATTCAAGAAGAGTGCATATTGTGAAGACCCGTGTGACAGAATCAATCTATATGATACCGAACTTGACATCTCAACCCCGACGATAACAAGACGCGGGATAAAGGTTGACATAAATGACCCGAATATGCAGAGGATGTTTGAGTATCTTACGGTGATGGACCCGCATTCACACGGTATAGGAGATTTAAATGAGGTGCGTGTACAGGGCAGGATAAACATCAATACTGCGCCGTGGTATGTGTTGGCGCAGCTTCCCTGGGTATCAATCCACGATAATTCAACGTCGAATTACGACCTTGCAAAGGCAATAGTAGCGTATCGGGATAAATCAGCATTTTCGATACCACCTTCTGATGGTTTAGATTACAGTGGTAGAGGCGGCATCTTAGGCTTTGAAAATATTGGACAGTTGAATAATGTTATTTGGAACAGCATTCACGGAAGCATTTCTCCAAACATTCATTATTTCGGTAAGGATGGGATAGACCAGCGAGGATTTCCTGACCTTTCGACGAATAGAAGGACAAAGGTCGATGGCTACATAGATGACCAGGAAGAGCGGGACCTGATTTTCGCCAGGATTAGCGACCTCGTGACGGTTCGCAGCGATGTGTTCACGGCTTATATCCTCGTTCGTCTGGGAACGGACGGGCCGCAAAAAAGGGTTATGGCGATTTTAGACAGAAGCGGTGTCAGATTTGACAAGGTAAATGGCCGTGTTGTCGGCAACGTAAAGATACGAGCGATGTATCCTGTGCCGGACGCAAGATAGAAAATTCAAAGTTCAAAATGGATTATTCTCGGCTTCGGCGCTCGCCTGATTGAGCATCTTTAGTCTTCTGGATAGCCCTGTCGAGTTTCGCGGTATTAGAATCGACAGAATTGGGCTCAGCAGCGCTTATTTCCATCGATGGCGGCGTAGCTGCCTGTTTTTTCTTCGAGCAGCCGCACGAAAGACCGAACACCAGCATTACAGCAGCAATAATTAAAGCAATCCGTTTCATTTTTAGTCTCCTAAAATTCTTAACGAAATAATAAACAAATTTCTTATACGTCAAATACTTTTCGGAAGTTCTGTAGTTGCAATAACCCCCGGTAAAACCAGAGGCTATCTAAATAATTTTTATATTTTACCGATGGCCAGGCAGGCGTTGTGTCCGCCGAAGCCGAGCGAGTTGCTGATGGCGACGTCAATTTTTCTTTCCTGCGGCTTCCAGGGGACAAAATTTATCTTCGAGTCGCAGACAGGGTCAACATTATCGAGATTGATAGTAGGTGGGATGACGGAATTTTCAATAGCCTTGCAGCAGATAATCAGCTCGACAGCCCCCGTTGCGCCGAGGGAATGACCCAGGCAGCTTTTGGTGGAGCTGACGGCGAGTTTATAGGCTTGCTGGCCGAAAACCGAACGTATGGCGACGCATTCGGCGGCATCGTTAAGCTGCGTGCCGGTTCCGTGGGCGTTGATGTAATCGACCCTTTCGAGTGCGATTTGCCCGTCGGCGAGTGCGAATGCCATAGCCTTTGCTGCGCCATCGCCGTCCGCAAGCGGTGCGGTAATGTGGTGGCCGTCGTCTGTAGCGCCATAGCCGAGAAATTCCGCGTAGATTTTCGCGTTGCGTTTTTTCGCATGTTCGTATTCTTCGAGAACGAGTATGCCGGAGCCTTCGCTGAGGACGAAACCATCCCTGTCCTTGTCGAAGGGCCTGGAAGCGGTCTGCGGTGTGTCGTTTTTGGTGCTGAGTGATTTAGCCGCACAAAACGAGGAAAGCCCCAGCGGCGTGAGTGCCGCCTCTGATCCGCCTGCAATCATAATATCGCTTCTGCCGGTAAGTATATTGTAATAGGCCTCGCCGATGGAATGGCTGCCCGAAGCACATGCGCTAGAAACGCACATATTCGGGCCACGCAGGCCGAATTGGATAGCAATGTTTCCGCTGGCGGCATTGCTCATAAGTCTCGGCACACAGAAAGGCGAGACCTTTCTCGGTCCTTTTTGAATGAGCCTGATGTGCTGGTCTTCGATTTCCTTAATACCGCCGATACCTGTGCCGACGATTACGCCGGTGCGGTATGGGTCTTCTTTCGAGAAATCGAGTGAGCTGTCCTTGACAGCCTGTATAGCAGCGGCAACGGCCAGCTCAGTGAAGCGGTCCATCCGGTTTGCTTCCCGTTTGTCGATGTATTTTGTGATGTCAAAATCTTTTATTTCGCCGCCGAACCTGACGGGGAACTGGCTTGTGTCAAAGTGTTCGATGAGTGAGATGCCGCTTTTCCCCTCACAAAGCGAGGAAAAAAGCAGTTCAACCGACTCTGCCAGAGACGTCACACAGCCAAGGCCTGTAATTACAACGCGTCTTTTACTCATTTTTCGTATTTTCTGGGCCCTTGGTCTGCAGGACTTTGGCGATGTAGTCGATGGCTGCGCCTACCGTCTGGATTTTCTCAGCCTCTTCGTCTGGAATTGTGGTATCGAACTCGTCTTCGAATTCCATCACGAGCTCAACGGTATCGAGGGAATCAGCGTTGAGGTCGTTAATAAAAGAGGTGTCGCGGGTTATTTCCGATTTGTCGACGCCCATTTGTTCTGATATTATGTTAATAACTTTTTCTTCAATTGCTTTAATATCAACATTTTCTGAACTCACCTTTGGTCTCTCCTTAGAAAACAAACGTCAAAAAGAAAACTACACAGAAACACCACCAAACCGACCTAATCCATTCAGGGGGGTAATATAGCGGAAAAGGTTAGATTTTACAAATATTTTTTTTAATTTTTCTTTTTTAATTAAAAACCACGCGATTACATAGCCATGCCGCCATCGACACAGATAACCTGGCCGGTAATATAGGCGGCTTCATCGGAGGCGAGGAAGGCGATTGTCTTTGCGACGTCTGCGACGACGCCGAACCTTTTCATCGGAATAAGGTTTTTGGCGGCATCCTTGACCATATCCGGCAAAAACCTTATTCCGATGAAAA
>PLLP01000023.1:31700-219050 GCA_003141315.1 Phycisphaerales bacterium | reverse complement strand
GTAATCAGTCAGTCGCCGGTCGGCAGTACAGCCGTCGATATCGGCTCAGCGGTCAATATAGTCGTATCATTAGGTAAACCAGTTGTGCCTAACGTAGTCGGCGAGACGACTGCGGCAGCAACAACTGCCATCACAGCAGTTGATAGTTTAGTAGTCGGCACAACGACAAGTGAGTTCAGTAATACCGTTGAGTCAGGTAAGGTAATCAGTCAGTCGCCGGTCGGCAGTACAGCTGTCGATATCGGCTCAGCGGTTGATATAGTTGTATCGTTAGGTCCACAAGCCAGGATTATCTCCGGTCGTATTGTAGAACTTGATGGCAACACGCCGGTAGCAGGCGTAGTGGTGGATGCAAACAATAACGGCGGGAGCATTGCCGTGACCGACACTAACGGCGGTTATACGTTGTCGGTTCCTTACGGCTGGTCCGGCACGGCTACGCCGACAAAGGAAGGCTACAGCTTTGAACCTAACAGCGTATTGTATAACAACGTAAGCGATGACGATGCAGATGAGAATTATACAGCAACGCTTACCACTTTTGTAATCAGCGGTCACGTTCTCGGCTATGACGGTATTACGCCGATAAGCGATGTTAATGTGACGGCTGAGAACGGCGGCGGCCAGTGGACGAGCAGGTATGGCGGCGGCTCAGGTTTAACTGACGCCAACGGCTACTACAGGGTGGTGGTGGATTACAACTGGACGGGCAAAGTGACGCCTGCCAAAGCTGTTCACGCATTTGAGCCGAACAGCAGGTCGTATGTCAACGTGAAGGCTGACCAGACTGACCAGAACTATGCCGGCAGGCTGCTGAACTTTGCAATCAGCGGTTATGTTCGCAACGAGTGCAGCGTGCCTGTGAAGGGCGTGTCGGTAAGCGCGAATAACGGCGGCAATACTGTTGTGACCGATGCCAACGGCTTCTACGAGGTGTGGGTATCTTACAACTGGTCGGGCAATGTAATACCGAGCAAATCGTATTACACATTTACGCCGCTGGGTATGGCTTATACGAATGTTGTCTGCGACGAGGCCGGCCAGAATTACGTTGGCGTTAACATTTATGATTTTGACTGCAATGGTTACATTGGTTTTGGCGACGTTGCGGTATTGAGTGATAACTGGCTTAATACTACGCCCGGCAACGTTTGCGATTTGAATGGCGACCATGTTGTGAACTTCAAGGATTTGGCCCGCTTTGCCAAAGTCTGGCTGACCGAGCTTAACCGCTAACGTGATAGCACATTGAGCTAAAGGGGGTTTGCCGATTCTTTCGGGAATCGTCAAGCCCCCATTTTTTTAGTTTCCTGATCGTTTTTTAGGCTGGGTCAGCAGCATTTTTCGCAGGATACTTAAAAGAGTTTTCGGTTCGAAATAATTCTTCGGCAGATTCAGATATACTGTTTTTTCATCGATAATTCTCGGCTCACCTGCCACGCTGTCAAATATGCGTTTATATTTTGCGAGCCGGTTTTCCGCAAAGGAAAAAACAAGATTCCGGTCCGAAGTTGTAATCGATTTTATTTCCAGCTTTGCTGCTGCGATTCTTACCTGTGCCAGGTCAATCATTTCCCCGACCTCATCCGGCAGCGGGCCGTAAATATCCTGAAGTTCGCCGGTTAAATCCTTCAGCTCCTCGCCTGTATGCGATTGTGCAATTTTGCGATAGGCTTCCATGCGGTGCCTGTCGGATGGGATATAATTTTTCGGTATGAAACTATTAAGGCCGATATCAATAACCACAGCCGGGATTTCTCCGGCGGTCTGGTTTTTCAATCTTCGCACAGCCTGGGCGAGCATTTCGCAGTACATCTGATAGCCGACCAGTTGTATATGGCCGGATTGCTCGACGCCGAGGATATTACCGGCGCCGCGGATTTCGAGGTCTCGCAGCGCAATCCTGAAGCCCGCCCCGAGTTGTGAATATTCTTCGATAGCCTTGAGCCTTCGGGCGGCGGTCGGCGTTATCGGTCGCGTCGCCGGCAGGAGCATATAGGCATAAGCCTTATGCTTGTATCTGCCGACGCGGCCCCGCAACTGGTGCAGCTCTGCCAGGCCGAACCTGTCGGCGTTGTCGATGATGATTGTGTTGGCGTTGGGGATGTCGAGGCCCGATTCGATAATCGTTGTGCAGACCAGCACGTCGATTCTGCCTTCCACGAAATCAATCATTGCTTTTTCGAGTTGCCCTTTCGGCATCTGGCCGTGCGCAATCGCAATTCTTGTATCCGCACCTTCGAGGAGCTTCGCTATTTCCCAGGCTTTTTTTTCGATTGACTGGACGCGGTTGTGGAGAAAGAACACCTGGCCCGAACGGCTCAGCTCCTGGATAATCGCTTTTTTTATTGTCTCGTCTCTGTAGCCGGCTACGGTTGTGGCGATGCTTCGCCGGTCGAGCGGCGGTGTTGTGAGCGAGCTTATATCGCGCAGGCCCAGCAGCGACAGGTGCAGTGTTCGCGGAATCGGCGTGGCGGTCATCGTAAGCACATCGACGTTGACGCGAAATTTTTTCAGGCTTTCCTTATGCCATACGCCGAATCTCTGCTCCTCGTCGATTATCACAAGGCCGAGGTCTTTAAAACCGACATCGCTGCTCAACAGCCGGTGAGTGCCAATCAGAATATCGACCTTGCCCTGCTTTGTCTGCTCGATAATATCCGCCGCTTCCGCTGCCGTCTTGAAGCGGTTAAGGACTTCGATGGAAACAGGAAAATCGGCGAATCTCTCGGTGAAGGTTCTGCCGTGCTGAACGCACAAAACGGTTGTCGGCACGAGGACTGCCACCTGTTTGCCGGCCTCGACCGCCTTGAATGCCGCCCGCATCGCAAGTTCGGTTTTTCCATATCCGACGTCGCCGCACAGGAGCCTGTCCATTGCGGTTGGCCTTTGCATATCAGCCTTGATGTCGGCGGATACTATTGTTTGGTCGACTGTCTCCTGATAGGGAAAAGACTGCTCGAATTCTCTCTGCCAGTTGGAATCTGCCGGGAATGCGAAACCGCCCGAAACCTGCCTTTTGGCCTGCATCTCCAACAGTTCGGCTGCGAGGCTCTCGACCGATTTGGCGACTTTCTCCTTTTGTTTTTGCCATTTTTTGGAACCGATTTTGCTTAATTTCGGTCTTCGCGGGCTTGTGCCGATGAATTTCTGGACGAGGCTGATATTATTGACCGAGACGTGTATTTTTACATTGTCTGCAAATTCTATTGTTAAATATTCGCCTTTTATGTCTTTTTTGTCGATTGTCTGCACGCCGGTAAATTTTCCGATGCCGTACGATGCGTGGACGACATAATCGCCGCTGTGAAGGTCTTCGAGGGTATCGATCGGCGCCGATGGCCGCAGCGGCCTTTGAATCCTTCGCAGATTGTATTGCCCGAAAAGCTCGCCGTGGCTGATGACGATTGTTTTGAGCGAATCAATCACAAAACCCTGATTGACAAAACCTTTGAGCAGTTTCAGGTTGGCTGGTATTTCGCCTGCCGCCTGCAGAATAATTTCGTTCAAGCGGGAAATCTCCGCCGTATTTTCGCAGTAGAGATAAACGAACCAGCCGTTCTTTGCCTCGGCGACTAATCGTTCGAGCGATTCTTTGTGTCCTGCCCATTCCGCCTTCGGTAAATTGACCTTTTGCTGATATTGCTGGGTGCTTTTGATATTGAGCCTGATGTAATCCTCATCAGCGGTGCCGAATCTGCTGATATGAAGCCGGGCGAAATTTTGAATCGATGAATATATGTCCTGCCAGTTGAAAAGTCCTTTCGGATTTTCGAGCCGGGCAAGATAAAGATTTGCCGTCTCCTCAATCTGAAGAGGTTCTTCGAGAATAATTATCGTATCAGCAGGCAGGATGTTTGTGAGCATCTCGCCTTTTTCCTGCTCTTTACCGGATTTGCTCGTTCCGCCTGCGGTAGAAACAAGTGAAAATATATTTATATCGTTTAACTGCTGGATAGACCTTTGCGTATCGGTATTGAAAAGGCGGATGCTTTCAACGGTGTCGCCGAAAAATTCGATTCTGACAGCCAGCGCTGTTTGTGCCGGCTCAATCGCTGCCTGGCCGGAAGCGGATGAGCTTTTTGCCAGCGGCGCAAATATATCGACTATTCCGCCGCGGCGGGCAAACTGGCCCGGCAGGTCTATCCTGTCAACGTTTTCAAAATTATTATCCACCAGCCATTCGAGGACGTTTTCAACCGGCATTTCGCTGCCGGCTTTTAATGCGAGACTGCTGCTGTAAAGCAGTTCAGGTTTTGGTATCGGCTGACAAATCGCCGTGATTGAAGCCGGCGTAAGAAGTTTCTTTTGACCGGATAGCAGCTGGAGAACAATTTTAAGTCTTTGTGCTTTTGTCTCATCGCTTGCATCGGCAATTCCTTCCTCTTCATCCGAAGGGAAGGTTTCGATTAAGCCTGTCCCGAAGGTGGCGAGGTCGTCAGCCGCCTTGTCCGCATCGTCAATATGCGGGCGGATGTAAAGTATAGGCCGATTAAGCGATTCAAAAATGTGTGCCGCCAATAACGGCGCAAAGGACCCCCACGTCCCCTCGACCAAAACCTGTCCCTTCGGGTTGGCTTTGAGCCGGGCGATTATCTCGGCAACTGACCTTTCTTTTTCAAGTTTCACCTCCCCCTATTTTAATCAAAAATGAATGGCAAAACAATCCCGATACCCCGGCTTATCGGGGTTATAAGAGAGATGAGCGGCCGGAAGCAGCTTTTTACTTAAAGATATGCCAAAACCCGTATTTTGCCCATCCATTTTTTCCTTGTCCATTTTCTTAAATCAATTTATAATTATTTTACTCTTTTTTCGCCTTATCGTTTCGATTGTGTTTTGTCGTATTATTAAGGTCGGCTGAATAGCCGAAAACCACTGATATGAAATACTCGCTTGTAAAACTAGAATAAACAAGTACTTGCTACCTGTGGCATAAGAAAATTAAAATGCAAGATCTCAATTCGAAATCGACTATTCTGAATGGAAAGACGGCTCAAGAAAAATTGAGACAACAAGAAGAGGCAAGAAACCACTTCACCAAAGCAATAATTGAGTCCTCAGCCTCTAAGAAAATCATTGTATCGGGACCGGGAACCGGCAAAACATTTCTTTTTCATAAGGTACTAAAACAAAAGACGGGTGACTGTCTAGTATTAACCTTTATTAATAATTTGGCTAACAAACTTAATGGGGATCTAGGAAGAGAAAAAATCACGGTATGTACGTTTCATAGTTTTTGCAAAAGTCTGCTCCACAGAATCCCGCGTACTGGTATCAATAGTAACTTTACGCTATATCCCAAATTGAGTCTTCTGATTAAATCAGATGCTCTTATATTATTAAGGAAAGAACTCGATTTTCGACATAGCTTTACAAAACTAGACCGCAATAGTGAAGAGTTGAAATTTTTTATCAAACGGTCAAATTATTACAATGCCGTTTCGTTTGATGATTCGGTTTTTAGAGTTATTGAATATTTCGAACAAAATCCTGATGGTATTCCCAAATTCGACCAGATTTTAGTAGATGAATATCAAGACTTTAATTTATTGGAGGTTACTTTTATAGACTTAATTGGCAAACAGAGCCCGCTCTTGATTGTTGGTGATGATGATCAGGCGCTATATGGACAACTTAAAGATGCATCTTCTCAGTATATAAGAACTAAATATCGAAGCGATGAATACGAACATTTTGAGCTTCCTTTCTGTAGTAGATGTACCAAGGTAATAGTGGATGCGATACAAGATATATTGATAAACGCAAAATCTGCCAACAAATTATCGGGGCGAGTGAATAAAAGATATATTTGCTACCTGCCTGAAAAGTTGGATGATAACAGAAAATATCCTAAAATACTTCACGCTCATTGCAGTATTCAAAGCAAACAATCTCCCTATTTATCAAGATTTATCGAACAAGAAATAAAACGCCTTGAACCCGAAGAAATTAAAAAAGTAAATGAAAAAGCGGATTTCACAGTATTGATAACAGGACCGCATCATTATTTAAAACAAATAAATTCACATATAGAAAAAAATAAAGAATGGCAAATTGATTATAGAAAACAAGATAATATTCCCCCCACGATAAGTATTTCGGAAGGTTATAAAATATTAACAGAAGATATGACCTCAAATTTAGGGTGGCGGATTGTATTGGAATGCGACCGACCTAATAATTTGGAAGAGATATTAAGAAAAACACATTACAATAAGACTACTTTGCATGATAATATTCCACAAGACCTTGCCCAAAAACATGAAGCAATTATTAAACTTCTGGAAAAAGTAAAACAAGAAGAAAAAACTAAAAATGTCGTCAAGGATAATCAACAGATATCGGTAGCTTTGACTACTTATGTTGGTTGCAAAGGACTTTCTGCTGGATATGTATTTGCAGTGGGATTAAACGAAGGCATTTTGCCGAAGAAAAACCAATCACCTACCGATATAGAAATATGTCAAATGATAGTTATTCTTACCCGTACTGTAAAAGAATGTTATCTAATTTCAGTTGATCGGTTTGCAGGGCAAAAAGCAGGTTCACAATCTGTGTTTTTGCGATGGATTAATAATGGGAACTTTGAAGAAAAATCAATAAATAAAAATTATCTATGGGATAAGCAAAATTTAATCTGATCAAAGGAATAATAAAAACCGTTTAATTTTTTTCTCCGCCGAAACTTTTTGCATTTTACATTTTTAATTGTTTTTTTTCTCTGTGCCCTCGGTGTCCTCTGTGGCTAAAAATAGCCTGCTAATTTCCGCTTTTTGATGAAGAAAAGGCGGTTTCTCCGGTTTTGGGGCTGTTTGGCGTAAATATTTTTTCGGTTTTGCGAATTTTTTTGTTGCTTATTCTAATTATTATGGTCTAATAATAACCAAGGCGGTGTAGTCTATCCATCTCTCAGGAGTATGCCCCTTTTAAATAAAGTATGAGAGGTATTATTTTTTGAAGGCCGGTAAAACGGCTTAGGAGAAACACAAGTGAGTACAGGTAAAGTAAAATGGTTCAACGCAAGTAAAGGTTTCGGATTTATCACACCGGATGGCGGCGGCGAAGATTTGTTCGTCCATCATTCGGAAATCAAAACCGCAGGCTACGCGACTTTAGACGAAGGTCAAAAAGTCCAGTTCGAGATTGGCCAGGGCAAAAAAGGCCCGTGCGCCACGAACGTGACACCCTGCTAATTAGGGATACTGCTTGAAAACCGGAAAGCCCTGTAAATTTACAGGGCTTTTTTATTACCTTCCAAGTGTCTTTTTAACGGCGGTGATTGTATTAGCGACGGTGATGCCGAACTTTTCATAACAGATTTTCGCCGGCGCTGATGCGCCAAAACTCGACATACCAATGAAAATCCCCTTGTCGCCGAGCCATTTGCACCAGCCTTGTTCGATGCCCGCCTCGATGCCGACCCTCGCCCTTACATTTGGCGGCAAAACTGAATCCTGATAGGATTTATCCTGTTTCTCGAAAAGCTTCCAGCAGGGCATACTTACAACCTGTGCCTTTATGCCTTCAGCGGCAAGTTTCTCTGCCCCCTCGACGGCGATGCCGACCTCCGAACCTGTAGCGAGCAAAAGAACATCGGGATTATCTGCCTTTACGAGGACATAAGCTCCTTTGGAAACATTTGCAGCCGAACCGTATTTTTGCTGGTCGATTGTTTTGACAGCTTGCCTTGTCAGGCAAATTGCGACAGGGCCTGCCTTGTATCCGAGGATAAATTTCCACGCCTGGGCTGTCTCGTTTGCGTCGGCGGGGCGGAAGACCAGCAGATTCGGTATCGCCCGCAGCGCAGCTACGTGTTCGACCGGCTGATGCGTCGGGCCGTCCTCGCCCAGGCCGATGCTGTCGTGCGTGAACACAAAAATCGACGGGTATTTCGACAGGGCGGCAACCCTTATCGCACCCCTCATATAATCGCTGAAAACCAGAAACGTCGCGCCGTAAGCCCGCAGCATTCCGCTTACCGATATGCCGTTGAGGATTGCACCCATAGAGTGTTCGCGGACGCCGAAACGCAGATACCTGCCTTCGGGGCTGCTTTTCTGGAAATCCTTTGCGCCGTCGAACCAGGTATTATTCGAAGGCGTCAGGTCGGCAGAACCTCCCAGCATAAAGGGCAGTTTCGGCATAAGGGCATTGAGAACCTTGCCGGATGCCTGCCGGGTCGCCAAACCGGAACCGGCTTCAAATTTCGGCATATTTTCATCCATATTTATATTTATTTTGCCTGCTGACCAGTCCTCGAACTGTTTGGCGAGGTCGGGATAGCTTTGTGCGTATTGTTTGAAAAGCTTTTCCCATTTGGCTTGTGCCTTTTTGCCTGCCTGAGCGGTTTGCAGCATAAATTGTTTTACATCCTCAGGGACATAAAAACTTTTTTCAGGGTCCCAGCCGAACTTTTGTTTTATAAGTTTTATCTCGTCCGCTCCGAGCGGCGAGCCGTGCGCATCCGCCGTATCCTGTTTATTGGGGCTGCCGAAGGCAATGTGGGAACGCAATTTAATAATGGTCGGCTTGCCTGTCGATTTCTTGGCTTTTTTAATCGCCTTTTCGATTGCCGCAAGGTCGTTGCCGTCGCCATCGACTACGATTACGTTCCAGCCGTAAGCCTTATATCGCATCGCCACGTCTTCGGAAAATGACAAGTTTGTGCTGCCGTCGATGGTGATGTGGTTGTCGTCATAAATTATGATAAGATTATCCAGGCCGAGATGCCCCGCGAGAGAGCTTGCCTCCGATGCCACGCCTTCCTGCATGCAGCCGTCGCCTGCGATTGTGAAAATTTTGTAATCGATTATCGGGAATCCTTCGCGGTTAAAAACTTTGGCGAGGTATTTCTGCGCAATCGCCATACCAACGGCATTCGATATTCCCTGGCCGAGAGGTCCCGTGGTGACCTCGATTCCGTAATCCGGCTCGTATTCCGGGTGTCCCGGCGTCTTGCTTGACCACTGCCTGAAATTTTTCAGGTCGTCGAGGCTTATGTTGTAGCCGCACAAATGAAGCATCGAGTAAAGCAGCATACTGCCATGGCCTGCCGAAAGGACGAAACGGTCGCGATTGAGCCATTTCGGATTGGCGGGGTTGTGCCTCATCTGCCTTGTCCACAAAACGTAAGCTGCCGGCGCCATTCCCATCGGCATTCCCGGGTGTCCCGAATTTGCCGCCTGCACGCCGTCTATCGCCAGAAATCGAATCGTTTGAACGCAAAGTTCGTCAATTTTTGCCGTATCCATCGTATTTTCCCTGATAATTTACATATCGAATTTTTCAAAACGGAGCGGAAATAATAACAAAAACGCCGGTTTTTGCAAGCTTTTTATTTTAAGGTTCAGCCTTAGCCTTAAGGCCTCACAGTTGCTTGCAGTCAAACCGGATTGCATCGGATGGAAACAAAAGATTCTACTGCGAAGAGTTTTTTTGGATGACCGGTTTTATTGGGGTTTGAGCGGTGAGCCTTTTTTCGTTCACCAATATGCAGGTTGTTTTAAGGATATAGTTTTGTATGTTGCTATGTTCGATGTCGAGGCTGAATTTGTATGCCCGCAGGAAATCCTGCCAGTATTTATTGTTTCTGACAGAATCAGTAAGGTCTATATCAGGCCACAACTTGATTCGCCTGCCCACCGGCTCGGCTGAACGCGCGACGCGCTCGTATAATTCGAAGCGGAAGACCGCGGGCCATTTCTGACAGATGCCGGAAGCATCCACCGGACTTACAAAAACGCTGATTTTCTGCGTCTTGCCGTCATCGATTGCGCCGGTAAGGGGCAGAATCCTTATTTCTGCGGGCTGAAAACTTTCGTATAAATGAATGGAGATTTGTTCGACGGGTTCCTGCTGCTTTCTTATCGGCACTATCCCGTCGCATCCGGCAAGAACGACAGCCAAAACAAGACAAAAAATTGTTTTCACGATAATCTTAATCATCATTTTTTTATCCTTGTCTTTTTTCATTTAACGGCGACCGGAAATAGTCGTTAAAGGTCTTCATCGAGCAGGTGCCCGAGCCGGTATTTTTTTGTTTTCAGATAATTGATGTTGTGTTTGCCAGGCCTTGCTCGCAGCGGCACCTGTTCGACGACTTTGATTCCATAAACTTCGAGCCTGCTGATTTTCTTCGGGTTATTCGTAAGGATTCGGATTTTACGCAGCCCAAGGTCGCGGCAAATTTGTGCGCCGATGCCGTAATCGCGCTTGTCCGCCATAAAGCCAAGCTTTATATTCGCATCGACCGTATCGAGTCCCTCTTCCTGAAGCTTATATGCGTGCAGTTTATTTGTAAGGCCGATGCCTCTGCCTTCCTGCCTCAGGTAAATCAGGGCGCCGCTGCCCTCCTTTTCAATCAGTTTCAATGCCTCGACAAGCTGATACCCGCATTCGCATCGCTGCGAGCGAAACAAGTCTCCTGTCATACATTCCGAATGAACCCGAACCAGCGCCGGCTCATTGTGTTCGATTGGATTGTCGCTTTTATCGAGCAGACCTATGTCGCCTTTGCAAATGGCAAGGTGCGGCTCGACGCTCGTCAGGCTGCCGTATGCAATCAACCTGAATTCGCCATAATCGGTCGGCAGGGCGACGGTTTCGAGCCGGCTTATCTGCTTTTCTCGCTGAAGGCGATATTCGACAAGTTTTGCGATGGATGTGATTTTCAGATTGTGCTTTTCACAAAATTCGAGAAGCTGCGGCACCCTCGCCATCGTCCCGTCGTCGTTCATAACTTCGCATATCACGGCGGCAGGTTTCATACCGGAAAGCCTGGTAAGGTCAACAGCTCCCTCGGTTTGGCCTGCCCGCACAAGAACGCCGCCTTCGCGGGCCCGCAGCGGGAATATATGACCGGGCCGAACAAGGTCGCGGGGTTTTGCGCCGTCTGCAATCGTCGCCTGAATTGTTTTTGCGCGATCCGCTGCGCTTATGCCGGTCGTTATGCCTTCTGCTGAGTCGATGCTTACCGTAAACGCCGTCTGCAGGCGGGCGGTATTTTCGACGGTCTGCGGGTAAAGATTGAGTTGGTCGCATTTGTCAGCGTTCAATGGCAGGCATATAAGCCCTCTGCCGAATTTCGCCATAAAATTTATCGCGTCCGCCGTCACCAGCTCAGCTGCGCAGACCAAATCCCCTTCGTTTTCCCTGTCCTCATCATCGATAAGAACAATCAGTTTGCCCTGACGGAGGTCTTCAAGTATTTCTGCTATTTCGCTGAATTCCACTTTCATATCAGGCTTTGCTTTTTACTTGTTATCTCTTAATGAGTGCCGGGCCCGGACGGCGAACCATTTTTCGGCTGTTCGAATTCATTCACGAATATTATGCCTTTTCGGATATAAATAAGCGTAGAGGCTACCGCGGTTGCCGCCGCCGACCACCACAGAAACCGCAGAAACCATATCCAACCCTTTATCGGGATTGATGCTTCCGGCGCTATCAGTATTGCGGTCACCATAGCCAGTTGTAAAGTTGTTGCCAGTTTGCCGATAAAAACGGGAACAATCCGAATTTGCGAAGTAATAAAATATACGATAACAAAACCAGTCAAAAGAAGTATATCCTTGCTGATAATCAGCACAACAACCGTCCCTGGCAGCCTGAAGCCGTCAACGTGGCCCTGATTCGAGAAGAGCAGCAGGCAGGCGCTTGTCATAAGCAGTTTATCCGCCATCGGGTCGAGGAAGGTGCCCAGCTGAGTAATCTGATGTTTCCTGCGGGCGAGAAATCCGTCTATGGCGTCGCTGACTGCCATAACTAAGAAAATAAGTGTTGCGCCGTAGCGAATCAGGTTCTGCTGATATTTTCCCAGTGAATCGTCGTTTACCTTGAGCATAAAAATTACAAACGGCACTATTAAAAGTATCCGCAGAATCGTAATCCTGTTTGCCCAGTTCAGTTTCATAAACTCTTTCCTGAATCTCCGTTATCTTTTTTCCTGCCTGCTCTACGCTCTACGCTGTTATATTCCTCTTCCGCCGTCGATGCAGAGAACCTGCCCTGTAATGTAATCGTTTTCGAGCAGGCTGATTACCGCCTTTGTAATCTCATCCGGCTTGGCAATCCTGTTTAATGGTATCTGCGAAAGCTGCCTTTGTTTTTTTGCCTCGTCGAAATCTTCCGGCCAGTTCACGATACCTGGCGCTACTGCATTTACGCAGATGCCCGGCGCAAGCTCCTTTGCAAGGGCCTTTGTTGCGCCGATGAGTCCCGCCTTCGATGAGCAGTAAAGTGCATAATTGGCCCACGGGTGCAGCCCGCATACATCGGCGATATTTATTATCTTGCCGGTAGGCTCCTGCTGTTTTCCGGATTTTCCTGATAATTTTGCCGCGAACATCCTGCTTAATAATATCGGGGCAATAAGATTGGTATTGATTATTTTTTGCCCCTGCTCGAAAGTAATTTCCGAAATTGCCTGTCTCGAAAAAACCGCAGCAGAATTTATAAGGATTTGAATTGTTCCGAGGCGGCCGGCCTGCTCGAAAAGTTTTTCAGCCTGTTCCGGATTTGTGATGTCCGCCTGGATTGCCATCGCCTTTACGCCCGCCTTTTTAATCTGCTCAGCCGTATCTTCAGCTTTTTGCTTATTGCGGTTGTAATGGCATATACAGTTGCAGCCTGCCTTGCCCAGCGCAATGGCAATCGCGGAGCCTAATTGCCCGCTCGAACCGGTGATAATTGCTTGTCTACCTTTGAGTTCCATCTGTTTTTCCTTAATGCTTATCTTAATTGATAACTTTTGCATTGGCAAGAAGTAAGCTTTGCTGTACACTTGATTATGGAAGGTATGGTTTGATTACAATTGGCGGGTGGAAGGCCTGATTATGTCAAAGGACCTTGAGAACTTTTATTACAATCTTGCGCTTATGCTCGACTCCGGTATGCCTGTATTGCGGACTATTGAGCCGGCAGGGCAGAGCTGCCGCGGAAAAATACGCGGCATAACCCCGGAAATCTCCGCTTTGGTGTCGCAAGGTGATACCCTGCCCGATGCGATGAAAAAATTCCCGAATATTTTTCCCGGTTTCGATATTGTTGCCGTTGAAGCGGCTGACCGTTCGGGTTCGCTGCCGGAAGTCTTTCGGCTGCTTTCGGAATGGCATCACTTCACTAACGGCATTAAAGGAAAAATCAGGGCGGGACTTGTTCTACCCGCGGCGGTGCTTGTCATAGCGGCTTTTATTGCGCCGCTGCCTTCATTGATTCTGCATCAATATACGTTTTGGCGGGCTTTGACGGAGTCAGCGGAGATAATGGGTATGTTTGTTATCCCGGCGGCTGTTATATTTGCCTTAATAAGGTATATGCCGAAGGGGGGGCAGCTGCGTTCGGTTTTTGATGTGGTTATCTTGCGGGTGCCGTATCTCGGAAAAGCCATCAAGCATTACGCCGTTAGCAGTTTTTGTTATACTTTTTATATTTTATACAAGGCTGCCTTGCCCATTACGGATTGTCTCGAACTGGCGATTCAGTCAATGCCAAATGCGGTCGTTGCGGAAAGGCTCAAAGGCGGCTGCCTCAATGCCGCAAGCGGAATGCGCATCGCTGACGGCTTTAAGAATCCGTTCGTGGATGGTTTCGTTGAAATCTGGGCGATGGGCGAAGAATCGGGACAGCTCGACGTCGTCGCAAAAAAACTCGCACAGGAAAATAAAGAGGCCTCGCAGCTTTATTTCGAGCGGTTCGCGTTCTGGCTTCCGAAAGTCGTCTACTTTTTTGTCTGCCTTATGATGCTCGTGCTGATTATGCGCAACGCAGCCGCAATCGGCCGGCAGTTGTATTCTTTTTAACCAGCGATAGCTTTCTTCATTACCTGCCGAAGGATGGTTAGCGTTTTTTTAATATCGCCCGCCTCAATTCCGCAATGCGTCACCATTCTGAATTTATCAGGCCCCGTCGAAAGAAACAGGACGCCTTTTTGGGACATTTCCTTTATCAGTAGTTCGGTTTTTATCCTGCCGTTCTCGATGCCGAAATAAACAATGTTGGTCTGAACCCGCGAGAGGTCGATTGACAATCCTTTAATTTGCGAGATGCCCTCTGCAAGGCGTTTTGCGTTCCTGTGGTCGTCGGCGAGCCTGTCTGTCATCTGTTCGAGAGCAACGATACCTGCTGCTGCGATTATACCCGCCTGCCTCATTCCGCCGCCCACCATTTTGCGGATGCGCCTTGCCTCTTTAATAAAATCGGTTTTGCCGCAAATCACAGAACCCACCGGCGCAGATAATCCCTTCGATAAACAAAAGGCAACCGAGTCGACATACCTCGTGAATTTTTTTACATCGACACCGAGGGCTGTTGCTGCGTTGAATATTCTTGCGCCGTCGAGATGAACGGCGAGGTTGTTTTCCTCCGCAATTTTATAGACGTCTGCCATATATTCAGGATGAAGCGGCGAACCGAAACAGCGATTATGGGTATTTTCAAGGCAGATTAACTTTGTTCTCGGGAAATGCACGTTGTCCTGGCGAATCGCAGAGCGTATCTGGTCGAGCTTCATTGTGCCGTCGGGCTGATTTTGCAGCGGGAACGGGTGAATGCCGCCGAGTGCAGCGATACCGCCGGCCTCGTAAAGAAAACTGTGGCACTGGTCTCCGAGAATTACTTCATCGCCTCGCCCGCAGTGCGTTAGGATGCTGACAAGGTTGCCCATAGTTCCGCTTGCGACGAAAAGGGCAGAGTCTTTACCCATCTTTTTTGCCGACATTTCCTCCAATTTTTTAACAGTCGGGTCTTCACCGAAAACATCGTCGCCAACCTCGGCTTTGTAAATCGCCTCCCGCATCGCCCCGGTCGGCAGCGTGACAGTATCACTTCGCAGGTCTACGATTTTCATAATGCACCTTTCCAAAATTTGTAAAAGTCAGGTTCTATCCGCCTTCGACGGATGAGAGAGCAATCTCAGAGCCGCGAACGTAAGTTAGCGGTCATTTCCATAAGCATATTTTTAGCCACCGCAGGCGGACTTAATTTGTGATTTGTTCGGAATTGTCGAATGGCGATTCCATCTTTTCACGGACAATGGCTGGTTTGCGTTCAGCGGGCAGCTCAACAATCGGTATCGGCGGCTGCTGGGCAGTAGCAGACAGAGGGGGCAGTTCCACAATCGGTATTGGCGGTTCTGATTTGGCGGCAGGCTCAATAGATTCTGCTGAAACCTCGACCGCAGCAGTTTCGCCGGAGGCGGAAGGTTCTTCCTGATTTTGGATTGTGCTGGCGATTATGTTCTGGACAGCCTGTTCCGGCGGCTCTTCCGTAAGCGAGGTTATTCTGTATGTGTTCGCTTCCGCCAAAGACTCTATCGAAATCAGCCCGTAGCGAATCAGTTCGAGCATCGCCAGGAACATTCCCACCAGAACTATACGGTTTGCTTTCCCCTCGAATATTTGTGCAAAGGAAAGCGGGCCTTCCGTCTGAAGCCGGGAGAGAATTTCTATCTGGTAAAGGTCTATCGGCGTCTCATCTGTAATATGGTTGAGATTGAACCCGGCGCCGGTCGCCTTGCATATCGTATCGAACGCCTCCAGCAAATCCCACACGCTTACCTGCTCGATATCGACTTCCGGTTCTGCGCCGGGCTGCAATTTTTCGATAAGCGTTGCAGGCCTGCCGAATCTGCTTTGTGCCTCGTCTGCGGCGGCGTCGAGCAGGTTGGCCGCATCCTTGAATTTCTTGTATTCCAGAAGCTGCCTGATAAGTTCCGAACGCGGGTCAATCGCCGTATCGTTCTCGCCCTGTGCAGCCTCTGTCTTGGGCAGCAGCATCGCCGATTTTATGTGCATCAGCGTCGCTGCCATTACCATAAAACTGCCCGCAAGGTCCATATCTATGCTTTTAATCAGCTCGACGTAATGCAGGTACTGGTCGGTAATCCGTGAAATCGGTATGTCATAAATATCGACCTCTTCCTTACGGACCAGATAAAGCAGAAGGTCTAAAGGCCCTGCGAATATATCGAGATTGACCCGGTAATCAGTCATTTTCTTCCTCTTCGAATTCTTCCTGTTGTATTTCTCCCTGTTCGATTTTTGCCTTGAGAATTTCGAGCGCCTTTTCAGCGTCTTTCTCGAAGACCTGCAGCTCGATAAAACCTACCGCAGGCAGTCCATAAAGGTTCGCTGCGTCTTGGCCGACAATCACCGACTTTATGTCGGCGTCTTCCAGCCTGCCTTTGGCAATCTCCGCTTCGAGATAGTTTTCAAAAGAAGAAATCGTTATGAGTTTATCAGACATTTTTTGCTCCTAGTCCAACGGCATCTCTTGCTTTGGCCAGCGTCACGCTCGCTACAGAAGCTGCCCGGCGGGCCCCGTTTGAAAGCACGCTTCTTACATACCCGATATCTTTGCCAAGCTCCATCCTTTTTTGCCGGTACGGCGCAAAATATTCGATGAGCAGTTCCACAAGTCTCTTTTTGACATCGCCGTAACCGGTCCCGCCTTCGCGGTATTTGTTTTCCCATTCTTTAAGCTCGTCAGGAGCAGCGACTAATTTTAGCAGGGCAAAGACGTTGCATTTTTCCGGGTCTTTCGGCTGTTCTACCGGCGTGCTGTCGGTGACGATACGCATCACCTTCTTTTTTATCTCTTTTTCGCTGTCGAATATCTCGATTGTATTGCCGTAACTCTTGCTCATTTTCCTGCCGTCGATGCCCGGCACAACCGCCACCGATTCGAGGATATGCTCTTTCGGCAGCGTAAGGATTTCTCCGTAAGCGTTGTTGAAACGAATCGCTATATCGCGGGCGACCTCGATGTGCTGTTTTTGGTCGGCGCCTACCGGCACAAGGTTACTGTTGAATATCAAAATATCTGCTGCCTGTAATACGGGGTATGCAAACAGCCCGTGATTGGGAGACAGGCCCTGCTCAATCTTATCCTTATAGCTGGTGCATCGCTGCAGAAGCCCCATCGGCGTTATGCACGAAAGCAGCCACGTAAGCTCCGTCACTTCCGGCACATCCGATTGCCGCCAGAAGACCGTCTTTTCAGCGTCAAGCCCGAGCGCAAGGTAATCCATCGCCACGTCGAGCGTATATTGTGCCAGCGCTTTCGGCTCAGGGCTGCTCGTAAGGGCGTGGTAGTCGGCTATAAAATAGAAGCCCTCGTGTTCTTTTTGCAGTTCTAAGTGCTGGCGCATCGCACCGAAGTAGTTGCCGATGTGCAGCCTGCCTGACGGCTGAATGCCTGATAGTACTCTCAATGCAGCCTCCTGAAAAAACCCTGATTACGCGACTAATACCATTGCTGCCGAAAATAGCGAAATTTCATAGAAAAGTCAAGCCTTTTACCGCACCAGTTTCTTGTGAAACGAAAAACCATAAGACTGACCAATCTCGTAAATCCGCTCCAGGAGCCAAAAACAGATTATATGATTTGAAAATCTTATTCGGAGTTAAGAGGTTGCGTGAATTGCTGCCAGGTGATATACTGACAGTTTAGGTAGTTAAAAATAAGTATTTGAGGTGGAAAGTACGTTGCGTATGAATATTTCGAATGATCACCAATCGGTTATGGTAGTCTCCTATGCGAAAGGCCGCTATAAGGTTTGTGATGCGCATAAGGTAAAGAACGGCTCATTTTATACCGTTGGCCGGTCTTGGTTAGCTCCTCAGGTCAAAGAATTTATATTGTCCTTGCCTTGTTCCACGGCTCTTGACCCGTTTGCTGGCAATGGTGATTTACTGAAAGCTGTACGGGATATTGGGGTTAAACATATCAAAGGTTATGACATCACAGGCTCGAAGTGGGAGATAAACGACAGTTTAAAGAATATCCCATCGCATAACGACGGTTTTATCATTACCAATCCGCCGTTTCTCGCCAAGCACAGCGCCAAACGCAAGGGAGTTTTGTCAAAAGTGGACCATTATTATCGCGTATCGGGCCGCGATGATCTGTACCAGGTGGCACTCGACAAATGTCTGGCTGCATGCAAATGGATAGTTGCAATTGTTCCCGAAACGTTCATCAACAGTAATTATCCAAAAGAACATGTTTGCTCAATTACCATTTTGGAGGATAACCCATTCAGCGATACCGATTGCCCGGTGTGTGTTGTTTGTTTCGACAACGAGCGTATAAACAAGAAAGAAATTCTCGTATATAGAAATGAAGAACTGTTGGGTAATATAGGTGATTATGAAAGGATGCGTCTCATACCGAGCTTCGAGGTTAATATAAAGTTTAATGACCCCGATGGCCCTATTGCTCTGCGCGCCGTCGACCTGATAAGATCGGAGGACTGTATTCAATTCCTCCCGAGAAACCAAATCAAATATTCGGCTAAGAATGTCAAAGAGAGTTCCCGCCTTATGACATTCATA
This sequence comes from Phycisphaerales bacterium, assembly GCA_003141315.1. Lineage (GTDB taxonomy): Bacteria > Planctomycetota > Phycisphaerae > Sedimentisphaerales > Anaerobacaceae > Fen-1359. Next base: position 200,715 of record PLLP01000023.1, on the reverse strand, counting down.
ACCATACCCAGTCTCGATGACAAACTGATACCGGGTGTAATTGCAAACGCTAATAAAATTTTAGATGATTTCCGCCGCCGCACAAAGGATATTACGCTCTCACCATTCAAAGGCAACAGGAAAGATGGTATCCGAAGAAGACGCCTTGATTACTATACCGCGAGGGCCATTCTCGAATCGGCTGTCATAGCCGTTTCGTGCCGAAAGCACGGACAATTGCAATTGTTTTGAGGACGATATGCTTCCAGACAACGAAACTGTACTTCAACGCTGCATCGAGAACCCTGAACAATACGATGATAGCAAAGCGGAAGGTCGTTTGGTCATCACGCCCAAAAGAGGTCAATCAAACAAGTTGATGCTTGCAAATGCTGAAATTCTTGACCTGATTACCACCTTCAAGGTGGCACGTGATGAGGGTGACAACAGCCTGTGTGCCCGAATAATCGATAAGATGATTCCTCTTCTGCAAACCCGCGGAATGAACTATTCAGAATTTGCAACATTTTGGCAGGTTAACGATATATCTTATAGTTTATACGAAGATTTCGACACCGAAACCAAAAGGACTTTCCTGACTGCCATCATTCTGCCCTATATAGCGTACAGGCATCAAATATACAAGGAACATGGGTACACCGCAACAACATTGCAGGTCAGAGCTGACTCCCATTCTCACAAGGCGTCCGGCAGCCGTGGCATTCGCAAAATAGAGTCGATTCTTAAAGGGTTTAATATACCACTGCTCACAGATGAATCAGAATGGATGAGTTGCCCGTCTTTTTACATACTTGCAGACCGCCGGGGAAAGAATTTATTTGACCGAATCGTCACTGAAATGAAAATCAGTTTTACTTGGTGCAAGCAGCACGCAGGTAAACGTCCAGACTTTTTAATCAAGCACGGCCCGAAGATACTTATTGTTGAACACAAGCACGAGAAAGAAGGTGGTGGCGGTCAGGATAAGCAAATTGTGGAAATCTCAGAGTTTATCAGCCAAATGGAATCCTTACCTGATGTTCATTACGTTGCTTTTTTGGACGGCATCTTCTTCAATATGCTGCTCGTAAATCCTTCGGGTGGCAAATCGCAGGAACAGAACCGTCAAATCTGGCAGGCCTTGAAGGAAAACAAAAATAATTATTTTGTGAACACCTACGGCTTCAATCTGCTAATTCAACATCTTGTAAAATAAAGCCCAAACTAATAATTAGGGGTGCTTTTCTGTTTTTCAATATCACCACATTCAGGTTTGTTGCTGCTGGTTAAAATCTCGGTTGGGTGAGGCGAAGTCTCTTTATCACTTAGTTTTTGTATCTCGACAATTTTGATTGGGCATTTCTCTGTGGTCTCTGCCTGCCCGCCGTAGTTCGCCGCAGGCGAATCCGCCTGGGCGGAACGGAGGCGGGTGTTCTCTGTGGCTAAAACCTTTTCTTCTTTCTCTGTGGCATTTGAGAGTTTGCCGTAATGAATACACTCGGCGGCCTTGCGATAATCCTGCGCGCCGTTGCAGCTGCCGTCATATTCGAAAATCGTCTTGCCGTAGCTCGGCGCCTCCGCCAGTTTTATATTCCTGCGAACCGCAACCGGCAGAATCTGCGCACCTGCCCAGGCACAATTCGCATCTTTTGTGGAAGCAAGGAATTGTTCGATGTCCGCCTTCACTTCTGAAGACAGCGACAATCGATTATCATACATACAAAGCAAAATCCACCTTACCTTAAGGCTCGTATTTATCCTCTTATTGACCAGTTCTATCGTCTGCAGGAGTTTGCCGAACCCCTGCAGCCCCAGAAAGTGCGGCTGAACAGGTATCATTACCTCATCGACCGCCGCCAGCGCATTCAGCGTCAATAATCCCAGTGACGGCGCACAATCCACAAAAAGATAATCAAACTGCCGTTGCGAAGCGTCAATCGCTTCTTTGAGGATAATCTCTCTTCCCACAACGCTCACCAGCTCGCTTTCAGCCCCCACCAGATGAATATTTGCCGGCAAAAGAAACAGGTTCGGTCGGGTCTCGATAATTGATTCATCCAAGCCCGCCGATTGTGCAAGGACGGCGTAAGTGCCTTTCTCGATTTTTTCCGCATCATGCCCGAGATGTATCGTCAGGTGCCCCTGCGGGTCGAGGTCAATAACAAGAACCTTTTGCCCCATCGCCGCCAGCGCCGCCGCCATGTTGACAACCGATGTCGTCTTGCCCACGCCCCCTTTTTGATTTATTACCGCTATCCTTCTCATAGTTCGTTATTTGTCTCGTGTTGTGAGTGTCTTTCTTAATTCATAATTTGTCTTGCCCGCCGAAGGCGGTTCCAAAATTTTACACTTTACATTTTGAACTTTAAATTTCCTTCTTCTCCTGCGTCTCTGCGACTTTGGGGTTCTGCTCCTTTTCCGTTATTTTTTTCAGTACCGCATCGAGTACGCCGTTAACAAACGCCGGCGACTTATCCCCGCTGTATTTTTTGGCGAGCTCAATCGCCTCGTTTATCGACACCTTCGGCGGTATGTCCTCGCAGAATTGCAACTGATACACCGCCAGCCTCAATATGCTTTTATCCACCAGCGACAGCCTCGACAGGCTCCATCTTACTGCGGATTCCTCTATTAGCTTATCGCACTGGCGAACGTTTTCCCATGCTCCGCTGCACCACTTTTTCGCCAGTTCCCGGCAAGACTCATCTTCATCGCTTTCTGCGAAAAAGCTGTCTATGCTGCTTACCGCATTCCCGCCGCGCACGTCCAACTGGTAAAGCGCCTGCATTGCTATCTGGCGAGCCCGTGTCCTCTTATCCACTTTTCAACCTCTAATGTCCTGTTAAAAACGTCGTTCCGTCCGTGCGTAAAGCGATTGCAAAAAACTATATCTGCTTTACCAGGTTGACCATTTCAATCGCAGCTATGGCCGCATCCGCTCCCGCGTTATCTTTTTTACCGCCTGCCCGCTCAACCGCCTGCTCCAGCGATTCGCACGTCAGAACGCCAAAAATCGTCGGTACGTCCGTATCATAATTTATCTGCCCGATTCCGCGAACCGCCTGCTGACAGATATATTCATAGTGGCTCGTCTGTCCGCGTATGCCTGCGCCTAAGCAGATGACCGCTGCGTATTTGCCGCTCTTTGCCATACGTTTTGCCGCCTGTGTTATTTCGCAGATTCCCGGCACCCATACTACTGTTATCTGCTCATCGGCGGCGCCGTGTCGCTGCAGGCAGTCTATTGCGCCCGCAAGAAGCCGGCTCGTCACAAATTCATTGAACCTGCTTACCACGATTCCGAAATTTCCCTTGCCGGCAGCAAGCTGACCCTTTATCTCTTTAACCATAACTTGTTTCTCCAAATTCTTTCTGACTTTCGTTTTTGCTCCGAAAAAAATGTAGTTTTGTCATTGCGAGCGAAGCGAAGCAATCTATACAATATTAACAGATTGCTTTCTGCCTTCGGCGGACAAGCCCGCTGTTTCGACCAACATTATAAGACTATTTTCGCCTTCTTGCCAAAAAAAACCATCGCCAGTTTCTGCTCAACTGTCTGTTAAGGCCGGTTTCATTCGCTAAAGGCTTTAATTATAAGAAGTTATAAACTAAATCAACAAAAAAATATTCTCCGTTAACAAAAAGGTTCCACCTGAGCGCAAAAGACCTTACCCGTCAAAAGCCGATTGGCGATAACTTTTCCCGTAAGGGATAGCTTACGCTATGCGGAAAAATCTTATCCGGAATAGTGCGAAATTCAGGCGGCTAAAATTATGCTTTTCGACGATACAATTTACGGTCCTTATGACCAGGCTGAGCAAATGGCAATGCAGGCCTGCGAGCATTATGAAGATGGCCAAATCGGTCAGGCTATCGAGGAGATTGACCAGGCCCTCCAGATAAATCCCGCCAATAGCTGCTGGCACTTCGACAAGGCGCTCGCTCTCGATTCCGCCGGCCGATTCGATGATGCAATCAGCGAATACGAAGCCGCCCTTGACCTTAGCCCGGGCGATGTCGAAATTCTTAATGCACTCGCCATTGACTACACGAGGGTCGGCCTCTATGACTTGGCCATCCAGACCTTCGAGCAAATCGAACAGCTCGACCCGTTCTTCGAGGCCTCCTATTGCAACAGAATCATTACTTATGCCGAGACAGGCCAGCACGAACTGGCTGAGCAGATGTTCTATATGGCTCAGCAGATAAATCCGAACTGTCCTATCTGTTTCTACAATATCGGCAACAGCTTCTTTATCCAGCGCCTTTATAAAAAAGCTATCCTCTGCTGGCAAAAAACCGAAAAATTAGACCCGAATCATCCGCAGATAAATTACCGAATCGCACAGGCCTGCTGGGCGGACGGCGATATCGAATCCGCAAGAAGTTTTTTCCTCGAAGAGCTTCGAAAGAATGCCGCCGACGTCGAGGTGATAGGTGATTTCGGCCTGCTGCTTCTTCAGACTGGAGATACCGAATCCGCAAAGGAAAAATTCAACAGAATCCTTGAATTAAATCCTGAGTCCGCAGCGGCCATTTTTTATCTCGGCGAAATCGCTTACAACTCCAAAGACACGAAAAAAGCCATACACCTTTACAAGCAGGCTATCGAAAAAAGCGGCGCAATGCCCGGCCCGCGTTTCAGGCTGGCGATTCTTTCTTTATCCGCGGGGCAAACCGCAAAGGCGAAGGCTTATCTCGCTGTCGAACTGCAGCTGGCAAATGACAATCCTGATATACTTCTTTCGATGGCCTCGATTTTCCTGAAATTAGACGACCTCGATTCCGCCTCGAATTGTCTGTTGAGGACAATCGACCTGGCGGCATCGAATCCTGACGCCTATTATTATCTCGGCTGTATAAACATACTTCAAGGCAGGACTGAAAATGCAGCAGAACTTCTGAAAAAGGCTGTCGAGCTTAAAGGGCAGCATACCGCCGCCATTGTGGAACTTGCGTACCTGTTTCTTGCCGAATCCAACTTCACAGCGGCTCTCGAACAGATAAATCTTTTAAGGCAAATCTGTCCCGGCGACTGCCGCCTCAAAAAACTCGAAAGAGCTTATTTCACAAAGCAGGCAGGCGAGCAGCTCTCCTCTTTTTTCGGACGCCTTAAGTTTTCCTCGAAATAACCCGCCGAAGGCGGGCCGCCTCGTCTTTTGCCTGTTCCGGCAATTTCCTTGCAGACCTTCCCTGCCGCTGCCTAAAAATCTGCTAATTTGCTTGCAAAAGTATCTTTTCTGTCTATACTGAATGGCTCAAAAAAATATAAAGACAGCATGACTTTCCAGCTTATGACTTATAACTTGTGGCTTGTGGCCCATAACTTATGACTTAAATATTGGAGTGATTGTATGCATTTAATGAAATGGTTTCGCAAAAATAACCAGAAAATTATGGCCGTCGTTGTTGTTGTTCTGATGGTAGGTTTTGTCGGCGGGACTGCCCTTACGAGGTCCTGTGAAAATCTCGGCCAGAACATAAACAAATCTGTTGCTGTCTTCGGCAATGGTCAGAAAATCACGTCTTTCGACGTCCAGAATGCTCAATCGGAACTCGCGATTTTGCTTGAGCTTAAGGCCGATTCTCTTTTGAGGTCTCTGTCTATCCCGATGATGCAGACAAACAGCCTGCAGGGCATTACTCTCGGCGAAGTCCTCTTTTCCGAAAGACAGTCCTCCCCTATGACTGTTTCCTATCTGAAGCAGGCCAAAGTGCAGGGCTTTACCATATCAGACAAACAAATTTACGACATATACAAACGCACCGAGCCTGCTTATGTCTATTGGTTCCTGCTCAAGAAGGAAGCCGGACAGGCCGGCGTTAGAATTTCAAAAGAGCAGGCCAAAATTTTCCTTACTAATTTCATCCCTCAATTCTTCCAGGGCGCTACTTATGCCCAGGTTATTAACGCCGTTGTTAATGCCCCTCTTCGCACAGAGGGTTTCGTATCCGAAGACCAGGTTCTCTCTTCCTTCTCCGACCTTATGTCCGTCCTCGAATACTGCAAAGCCGTTTGCTCTACTGAAAACGTCACGGAGCAGCAGGTAAAATATAATATACTTAACGAAATGCAGACTGTTGATGTAAATTACGTAAGATTCGACTCAGGTGCCTTTATAAAAGACATACCTGAACCGAATGTCGGCCTGCTGAACGAGCAGTTCACGAAATTCAAAGACGACTTTATCGGCCAGGTCTCGCAGCAGAATCCTTACGGGTTCGGTTATAAAATTTCCGATTGCGCACAGCTTCAATACATCGCCGTCAGGCTCGACGACGTCGAAAAAATCGTCCCGAAACCAACCCAGGAAGAAATTGAGCAGTTCTTTACCAAAAACAAGGCCTACTTTACTTCAAAAGTTCCTTCCGACCCCAATGACCCCAACTCTACTCAGATAGAGCAGACCAAATCTTTTCCTGAAGTCGCGGATTCCATCGAGCGGACTCTTCTGCAGAAAAAAATCGATACAAAGTCCGGCCAGATAATCCAGCGGGCGTCGGTTCTTACTGAAAATCCTGAAACTGCCTCTAATCAAATCTCGGCCGAGCAATTCCTCAAAATCGAAAGTAATTATTCAGCCGCTGCCAAACAATTGAAAACGGAATTTGGCATAGACATCCTTGTCGGCAGAACAGGCCTGTTAAGCGCATCGGACATCCAGCATGACCCCGTGCTTGGCAGACTTATCCTCGAAGGGCCTCAATTCGACCCTGTCCGCAACCCGACTTTTGAATGGCTGTTTAAAATTGTCTTTGCTGTTGACCAGCTCGGCACTTCCGACATAGACTCATTTACTACAACCAAACCTCAGATGTATAAGAACATCGGCCTGTTAAATGACGTGTCAGGTAAAATCAAGGCTATCGTTAGAATCGTCGATGCGCAGAAGGCACATGCCCCTGAAAACATGAACCAGTCTTTCAACAAGGAATCCATTGCGATAGACCCCTGCAGCAGGGAGATTAGAATCTATTCTGTAAAAGAAAGTGTTGCCAAAGACCTCAAAAAACTTGCCGCCATTGGTCTGACCAAACAAAAAGCAGATGAATTTAAACAGCAGGTTGAACGGACAGGTAACTGGCAGCAGGCTATCGATAAATTGAATGCAGAATATCCCAAAACGGCGGACAAGGAAATTACCGGCCCAAACAACTTTCAGGTGGTTAGTCAGTTCAGCCAGCAGCAAATCTCCGATTCGAGAATCGAGTCCCTGAAGCTTTACGCCGCCGGAAATCCTGCCCTCGATTCCGAGCTCCGCACTATTCTCAAACAGCGTATGTTTATCGAACAGCTCCATGCCCTTGCTGATGATGCGAATACTCCTAAAACTCCTTTCATCTGGCGTTTCGAACCCGATTTAAGCTTCTATTGCATCAAAGACCTCTCCATCAGACACGTGAACCAAAATGATTACGATAGCGAGAAAGTCCGGCAAATGTTCCTCGAGGACACTATAAGGTCGCAGTCGCTCGCCCTCGTTTATTTCAATCCGGATAATATTCTCAAAAGAACACAATTTAAATGGCTGAAGCCTCAGCGTGCTGCCGACGCCAATCAGCCTAATCTATAAGGATTCCTGAAAATGCCGCCGACACAAAAGCAATCCGGCTTATTTTTTGTTCTCTTTGTCGCCCTGATGGGATGGTGCATACCGGGCAGCGGGTTTTTCCTGCTCAATGAGAAGAAGCGGGCCGTTATTATTTTTGTTGCCATCTGCCTTACGTTTGCTGTCGGCCTGTATGTCGGCTCCATCGCAGTCATCGACCCGGTCAACGAAAAACTCTGGTACGTTGCCCAGATGCTTAACTCGCCTCTCGTTGCCCTGCTCGGCAAAATCACTGCCGCAAACCATCTGCAGGTCTTCGGAAAACCCGCTGAAATAGGACAAATTTATACCGGTATTGCGGGCATGCTCAACCTGCTCTGCGTTATTAATGCGGCGTACCTTGCCTGTCTAAAGCCGGACTTTTTGGGAGGGCGGGAAAAATGATAACCTTATCCCTTTTGGCGACCTTCCTTTCCCCGGAAGCTATTGGCACTAATCCGGCGCAGCTTCTTTGGCTGCTCCCGCTCGCTGTCGCAGGTGTCGTTGTTTATAAAACCATTAAGCTGCCCCAAATCACGGCTGCCCTGCTTATCAGGGAAAGCATTATCCTCCTCGCCTTTTTGCTTTGTTTGCTCGTATTGGTGAATATTGCTATTTTTGCTGTCACTAACTTTATGACCTGACAAAACCTGGCAAAAACTCTCCTATTAATTATTCTCACCGCCGAAAGCGGCTCCACAATTTTGAATTTTTATTTTTAAATTTCGTTTTTTGTCCGGTTATTCCGCATCACAATCGCTTGGAAGCAATCCCAGCTCGATAAGTGCGTTATATGCTGCCCGCTGCTCAGCCTCTTTTTTATTTGTCCCCCATGCGCTTGCGAAACGCCTGCCCTCTATAACTGCCTGCATCTCGAAGCATTTGTTATGGTCTGGTCCCTGTTCGTCAAGCACGTCGTATGTCGGTGTGGCGTTAGATTGCCTTTGCGCATACTGCTGCAGCAGCGACTTGAAGTTGCCGTGGCAGCTCTCGCCTTTAATCTCGTCAATTGCGGCTGTAAAGTTGGTAAGTATAAAATTCCTCGCCGTCTCGAATCCGCCGTCTATATATATTGCTGCGATAATCGCTTCCAGAAGCCCCGCGGATATTGAACCCCCCAGCGCCTTGCTGCTCATCATTCCCTTGCCCGCCTTCAAAAATTTTATTACCCCGAGCTCTTTTGCTATCCGTGAACACATACTGCGGGATACCAGCAGGCTCTTGCTTTTTGTCATATCCCCTTCGAGGTGTTCGGGAAATCGTTTGTACAATTCCTGGCAGATTACCATCCCCAGGACAGCATCTCCCAGAAACTCAAGCCTTTCGTTGCTCATCTGCCGGTCCGTCACCGCTGATGAATGTGTAAATGCCATGTGCAGCAGCTCTTTATCCGAAAATTGGTAACCGATTGCCTTTTCGATTTGGTGGAAAACTTCCTTGTCCATTCTTTAAACTCGCTTTCTTTGACGGCCTGCCCGCCGTATTACAGCGAACAAGCTCCGCGAGCTGATTACGAAAGCCGCTCACTAAAACGATTTTCGTAACCGGCTCAACAGTGATGCTTCATTGCTTTACCGGGTTTCAATGGTGAAACCCGCCGGAATATTTATTCTGCGCAGCGTCCCGGTTCAATCAGGACAAAGGCAGATGAAATGCATTCTATAGAAAACTGCCGGACTTGTCAAGCCTGTGCCTAATTTACCATTTGAAGTCCTGCAAGCGCCGTGAACTTGTCATCCGCAAACTCGAATATCTCGTCTATTCCCGTCGTTGCAAACACATTTCTCGTTGCCGCGGCCACGTTGCAGAACACCAGCCGTCTGCCGCAGTCGCTGAGCATCTTACGCAGCTTCAGCATTGCCGACAGACTCGACGATGTGATTATATCTACGCACGAAAAATCCATCGCCACGTCGCAGTCGCCTCTGTTGCGAACCATCTCTATTACCGTTTTCATCTCATCCGTTATTTCCGGCTCAGCAGGCAGGTCCACCAGTATAATATTTTCCGACCAGTTTTGAATACCCATATTCGTCGCCCTTCCATCTATTGTTTCCAAATTTATATATTTTTATCGGCTTATCTGAACTGCTGGTTAACTAGAAAAGCAGCCGTGCAAGAGATACTAAACCCTATTCCCTGTGCCCTATCCCCTAAACCCTGCACCCTATACCCTAAACTCGGATTAAAGCTGAATCGCCGCAAATTCCGATAACCAAAGCATCGATTGAACGAAACAGAAGTTTTCCTATTCATTAAAATATAAATTCTTATAGGACTTCGACCGAATTGTCCCTCTTTCAGACACAATCTGTAAAAGAAAAAATCGCGGAGTTGCCTCTCGGCAAAATCGTTCTCTCTTTTCTCAACTACCTTCACATCGAGGCGGGGCTCTCCGAAAATTCCATCCTCGGTTATGGCAGAGACCTGAAAGGGTTTCTCGAATTCTGCTCCTCCTGCAATATCAGCAACCTGGAGCAGTTAAAGCCGCTCCTGATTCAGACCTACCAGCGTTCTCTGTCAAAAGATGGTAAAGATGAGGCTACCGTCAAACGCAGCCTTGTGGCGATTCGAATGTTCCTCCGTTTTGCCGCCCTCAATAAATTTATCAAAGACGATTTTTCGTCGGCGCTCGACGGCCCGAAACTCTGGCAAAAACTGCCAATGGTCTGCAGCAAGGATAAGGTCGCGGAACTGCTCAATACCCCTGACCCGAAAGAGCCTTTCTTCCTGCGGGATAAAGCCATGCTCGAACTGCTTTACGCGGCGGGCCTGCGTGCGAACGAAATCGCGAATCTGAAAATCTCCGATTTAAACCGCGATATCGGCTACCTGCGGTGCATCGGCAAGGGCAACCGTGAAAGGGTTATCCCGCTGGGTAAAACCGCCATCGCCGCGATTACGGAATATTTATATAATTTACGTCCAAAACTCGCCGCCGGCCGGTCCCAGCCGGACAGGGAAACCACAAAGATTGGCAGCAGCCAGTTTCTCTTCCTCTCGCGCACCGGCAGGGGGCTCAGCCGAATTGAAATCTGGCGATTAGTCAAAAAATATGCCGCACGGGCAGGCCTTTCCGCAAAGCTGTCCCCGCATACGCTTCGCCACTGTTTCGCAACGCATCTTTTGGCAGGGGGGGCGGACTTGCGAAGCATCCAGGAGATGCTTGGCCACGTCGATATCGCCACAACGCAGATTTATACCCACGTTGACGGCGAAAGATTGAGAATGATTCACAAAAAATACCATCCCCGTCCGTAATCGCCGCCCGTTAGCCGATTTCCCCAAAAAATGCGGGTTTTCCATCGAAAAAGGGCATTCTAATTTTCTCAAAAAACCTGTTGCAAAGATGGGACGGTCAGGTTATATTAGTGCGAAATTAATTGCTCTGTCGCACGGGGTAGAAAAGAAGTTAAAAGTGCAAAATTGAAAGTGCAAAATTTTTGAACTTTTAATTTTTTTGGGGTCAGTAGTTTCACGGCTTTGCTGACTCAAGCCTCCGACAGAAGCCTGGCCGGGCCGGTTTTGAAAGGCCTCCGTGACAAATTCGTTGTGCGTCGTGTGTATTGCGTTTTGAAAAACGGGATTATCTTTGCTTTTGCTTTGCGCTATACATAATACGATATACGCAATACAAGATTACCCGGTGGTGTAATTGGCAACACAGGAGGTTTTGGTCCTCCTATTCCAGGTTCGAGTCCTGGCCGGGTAGCTTTGAAAACTTAAAACTTAAAGTTAAAAACTGAAAACTGTGGAAAAGAAACTAAAAGATACCGTTGCGATAATTCTGGCCGCCGGCGTGAGCAAGCGGATGAATACGGGCACTCCGAAAGTGCTGCAGGAGGTCTGCGGCAGGCCTATGCTTGCCTACGTCCTCGACACATGCAGGGCGGTCGGTATCAGCAAAATCTATGTCGTTATCGGTTTTGGCGCAGAGCTTGTGAAAAAACGTTTCGCAGATGCGAGCGATGTCACCTGGATTCTCCAGAGCGAGCAGCGAGGCACAGGCCACGCGGTCCTTTGCTGCAAAGAGCTGCTTAAGAGTTTTGCCGGAAAGACTTTTGTCCTCTGCGGCGACGGCCCCCTCCTTAGGCCGGAAGTGCTGAATGAACTTTTGCAGAATCATAACGGGCAGACCACTGCGACCCTGGCAACGGCTATTCTCGATGACCCGACCGGTTACGGCAGAATTATCAGGGACGGCAGCGGCAGTCTCAAGGGAATTGTCGAACACAAAGACTGCACAGCCGAGCAATTGAAAATTAAAGAGGTTAATCCAAGCTATTACCTGTTCGATAACCGAAAGCTCTTTGAAACGCTCGGCCAGGTGAACAATAACAATATTCAGAAGGAATATTACATTACTGATGTCTTCGGGATTATGCTCCAGAAAGGCTGTAAGGTAGCGGTCGTGGCGGCTGTTAGACCAGAAGAGGCAATGAGCGTCAATACGAAAGAGGAGCTTGATAAATTGAACGGGATTATGAGCAAAAGAATAGGATGTTCCTGTGCAGGAAGCAGGAAAGAATTATAGGATAGAAGTTGTAAAATGAGGAATTTGGAAAAAGGATGGACCGAATGTTTCTCAATGATAATTTGAAAGTATTTTCAGGCTCCAGTAATATCGGGCTGGCGACAGCGGTCTGCGACTATCTTGGGGTGCCGCTCGGCGGTTCGGAAATCAGCCGCTTTCCGGATGGTGAGAAGTCTGTCCGTATCGAAGACGATGTAAGGGGCAGGGATTGTTATGTTGTCCAGTCCACCTGCAACCCGGGCGATGAAAATCTTGTCGAATTACTGATTTATCTCGATTGTCTCCGCCGCGCAAGCGCAAGGCGGATTACCGCCGTCGTCCCCTATTTCGGCTACGCCCGCCAGGACAGGAAAGATGAAGGCCGCGTGCCTATCACCGCAAAGCTCGTCGCGAATCTCATTACAACCGCCGGCGCCGACAGAGTCCTTACCATCGACCTCCATGCTCATCAGCTTCAGGGTTTCTTCGATATTCCGGTTGACCACCTGATGGGTGAGCTTGTCCTCAGTAAATACTTCCACGACAAAAAAATAAGCAATATGACGGTAGTGGCGCCTGATGTCGGAAGTATCAAAATGGCCGCAAAATATGCATCCAGGCTCGGCGGCGAACTCGCCATAATTTTCAAAAGAAGATTATCGGGAAGCGAAGTAAGGGCGCAGGAAATCATCGGCGAGGTCGAGGGCAAAAATATCCTGATGTGTGACGATATCATTGCGACAGGCGGCACAATCTGCAGCGCGACGGAACTTCTCAAGCAGCGGGGCGCTCTCAAAATTTATGTCGGCGCCACGCACGGCGTTTTTGCAGGCGATGCCCCTGAAAAGCTTTCGCAGGCAAAGATAGATGAAATTGTCGTCACGGACACAATACCCTTGAATTCCCAGAGCAAAAAAATCGCCAAATTAAAGGTGCTTAGCGTCTCTAATATGCTGGGTGAGGCCATAAAACGCATCCACAGAGACCAGTCTGTCAGTAGCCTTTTTATTGACCATTAATTAACTTTACTTTTTTAAGAGGATTTTATGGAACAAAAAACGACACTTAATGCAGAAACCAGAGACCAGAAAGGTACCGCTTCCGCAAGGGTGCTGCGAGAGCAGGGGCTGATACCGGCGATTATTTATGGCCACAAGAAAGACCCTGTTGCCATAACGCTCAATGCCCACGATTTTAGCGAGGCGATTCATCACGGCGGGAGACTGATGGAGCTGAAGATTGGCAAAAAGAACGAGAGCATCATCATAAAAGACCTTCAGTATGACCATCTCGGAAAGTCTATCATTCACGCCGACCTGATGAGGGTGAGCATTACCGACGTGGTCACCGTCACAATCCCGATTGAGATTAAAGGGACCGCGAAAGGCGCAGCCGAAGGCGGCGTCACCGTTGCCAACACCTCCGCTCTCGAAGTCGAGTGCAGGGTCACAGAGATTCCGGAAAAAATTACCATCAATATCAAAGACCTCGAGGTCGGCAGTCATATCTTTGCGAAAGATATTCAGCTTCCTGAAGGCGCAAAGCTCAAGAGCGACCCCGAAACTCTCATTGTTTCCTGCACCACCGTTGAAGAAGCAAAGACAGAAGAGCAGGTAGCACAGGCAGAGCCGCTTAGTCCTGAAGTAATCATCAAGGGCAAGAAGATTGAAGAGGGCGAAGAGGCACAGGCTGAGGCGAAGCCGGAAGCAAAGGAAAAGTCCAAGGAAAAGTCGAAGGAAAAAGAATAAGCCGGATTCTTTCATTATGGCTGATACGAAAATGCTCGTCGGCCTCGGTAACCCCGGTGCTGAATATGTTGATACAAGGCACAATGTCGGCTTCAAAGCGATTGATTTGCTGGCAGGCTCTTTGAAAACAGATTTTAACAAAAAAAAGTTCGACTCAAAGTTCGGCGTCGCTCAGTTTGGCGTCAAAACGGTTTATCTGTTAAAGCCCCAGCTTTATATGAATCGTTCAGGTGAGGCCGTTGCGACGGCGATGGGTTTTTATAAGCTTACCCCGGCAGACCTGCTGGTTGTTTGTGATGACCTGTGGGTCGAACCGGGAAAAATCCGGATAAGGGCTTCGGGTTCTGCCGGCGGGCATAACGGCCTTGCCGACATTATCGAAAAACTCGGAACGGAAGATTTTTGCCGTATCAGGATTGGTATCGGGCAGAATCAGCGGATTGACGCTTATGATTATGTTTTAAGCCCGCCCGACGAGGAACAGAAGCCGCTCGTCGAAAAGGCGATTGAAAACGCCAGGGATGCCGCACTCTGCTGGCTTGAATCCGGCGTCGATAAAACTATGAACAAATTTAATGCTCTTTAAATATATGAAAAAATATTTTTCCTAAAATTTCAGGAGGTATCTGAATTGAAAACAGTCGCAAAAAATGTTTATGAGGCAATGTTTCTCGTCGATTCGGCAGTGGCCGCTTCAGACTGGGAAGGTATTAACTCTTTCATCAAGTCTATTCTCGAAAAGGCCGAGGCGCAAATCATCTCCATCCGGAAATGGGATGAGAGAAAACTCACCTACGACATCGACAAAAAGTCCAGGGGAACTTATATCCTCTGCTACTTTACCGCCCCGACCTTGAAAATCTCGCAGATTGAAAGAGACATCCGGCTTTCAGAAAGAATAATGCGGGTGCTGATTTTGAGGGGAGAGCATCTTACCAAAGAAGATATGGAAAAGGAAACTCCTCTGATGATAGCCCAAAGAGAAGGCACAGTCGGCCAGGCGGAGCCGGAACGGTCATCAAGGCCTGATAATTTGGCTGCAGAGGAAGCTCCCCGGCGAAATGCGGCTGACATCGAGGTAAAAAAAATCGAAGACAGTCCCGAACCGGATGCCTCTTTATAGACGGATGTGGAATATAGGATATGGAAACCGTATTCTAAAACAGATGTGCGTTGAAAAAAAAGAGTGGTAAGCGAAGAATGGATAGTTTAACGAGGAACAGATTATGAGCAGTTTCAATAAAGTTCTCTTAATGGGCAACCTTACCCGCGACCCGCAGCTTTCCTACACCCCGTCTAACACCGCGGTTGTCGATTTCGGTCTGGCGACTAACCGGAAATGGACGAGTAAGGACGGCGCTCAAAAGGAAGAAACCTGCTTTGTTGACTGCAGGGCTTTCGGCAGAATGGCGGAAAATGTTAATAAGTATATGAAAAAAGGCTCGCCGCTTTTCGTCGAGGGCAGGCTCACCTTCGATACATGGACGGGTAAAGACGGCCAGAAACACAGCAAGCACAGGGTCACCGTCGAAAACTTCAGATTTATCGGCGGCGGTTCGGGCCAGGCCTCATCTCCAGCCGCTCAAATGGATTCGCCGGCGACTGAAGAGGAAAACAGCTCTATCCCGCAGAAGGGCGACGATGATATACCGTTTTGAGGTTAATAAAAAAAGTTAATGTTCAGATTGTTTTGATAAAAAAGTGATTAAAGGAACAAAAATGTATCAGAGAAATGACCAGAGAAATGATAACAGAAATAAGACAACCCTGACCAGCGTTCGCGAGAGGACGCAGTGCCGCTTCTGCAGGCGAGGCGACAAATTCATCGACTACAAAGATGTCGAAACGCTTAAAAGGCTGCTCACCAATCGCGGCAAAATCTATTCCCGCAAACGCAGCGGAAATTGTGCAGGCTGCCAGAGGAAAGTCAAAAGAGCGGTTAAAAGAGCCCGCTTTATCGCTCTGCTGCCGTTCACGACATAATTAGTGAGCTTGTGCGGCACTGAGAAGTCCAGATACATTAGGTGCCGTGCGGATCGAACCAGAAAAAAATGATTGAATAACGAATATACAAAAAGGAGAGTATAAGGATGAAGGTCCTACTTTGTGAAGACGTTAAAAAAATCGGTTACTACGGCGATGTTGTCGAAGTTGCGGAAGGTTTTGCAAGGAACTTCCTGCTTCCGCAGAGATTAGCGATTCTGCCCGATGAGCAGATACTCCGCACTATGGCACAGGAGAAGGCAAAACGTTCGGAAGGGCGTCTCAAAGAACGCAGGCGTCTCGAGGCTGCTGCCGTTGCCGTCAAAGGCGCCGAGGCCGTCATCTCATCGAAGGCAAACGAGCAGGGCGTCCTTTTCGGCTCCGTCAGCCCGAAGGAAATCGTCGCCAATCTGCAGGCTCAGGGTCTCGATGTCACCGAGGAAATCGTCAGTCTCAAAGAGCATATCAAGACTGTCGGCTCGCACGAGGTGACGTTAAGATTTGCCGATGACCTGTCGACCGTTGTGACGGTCACCGTTGTTGCCGAAGGCCTGCCCGCCGAACAGCCGCAGCAGTCGGACCAGCCGGCCCCTCCCGCAGAAAATCAATAATAACAAAAGGCTGAAATGAAGCCCGGATAAATTGCGAGAGAAGATAGGAACAAGGACGCATTGAGAAAATACTTTATGCGTCAGAAGACACCATTGAATAAAGTTTGATTGGTATCAGGATTCGATATATTTTTGAGTATAGTGCCAGAGAATAGAAATTTCAGATACTCATAGCACCCTTATCGAAGTTATGAATAATAACATAACCATGAATACCAAGCGGGCATTTACTATTTGGGAATTATTGTGCGTGATTATTGTCATTTTCCTGTTGTTTGCCTTGCTAATGCCGGCCTTGAGTAGGGTACGAACAATGTCTTCAGGGGCAATCTGTGGGTCCTACTTGCAGACGTACGGCATCTTAGGACAACAATACTTAAATGATAATGACGAGTTTTTCCCCAAAGCAGGTGAATGGCTCTATACAACGAAATCAAATACCGAGTCTCATCCAATAGGCTGCCGATGGCACGATATGGCCATGAATCAAACCGGCGAAATAATGAATAAATCTCCGGAATACAGGGGGAAGATGTGGACTTACTTTGACAAGAGGAGTATTCGTCCTTGTCCGATTTTTCGCGACCTCACTGAATCCAGAGTTTGTGAAAACCCGGGACATAAACGCAACATAGATATTGAACCACAATACAATTACACTATGAATGGATACCTTGGCGCTGAAGAAAATGGCGGAGTAAGGAAGCAATCTGAAGTTAGAGACCCGGGCAGGGTATTTTTCTTTGCAGAAGAGAATTCCTGGAGCCTCAGGCCAGACCATTCTGCCTTACCTGCCACATGGTTGTCCGCCCCTTTGAGTACCAAAGCCCTCGACGATACGGTTCTGCTGATAAGCCCTACTCCGAATGCTATCAACTGCTTCGCTACATATCATGGGGCCCCAGGGGGAGATCTTAATCGCGGATATAGCAATGTGTTATTCGTCGATGGTCATGTAGAACTTATTAGTGTAGAAGACCAGCTGAGAAAGACTATGCACGGCGGCAAAAGCCGCCTCGGTCCTGCCGGCAATCTGTCCTGGGCGTGGGCCAGCAAGTTGCCCCCTCCGGGTGGGTGGGATGCTCAATGACGGGCGTGTTAGCGGATAATAATAAACTCAGACTGGCTGAAATATAAAAATAAAGGAAGATGGAGGTATAGTTATGGATTTTCCTGATACGAAAAACGAAAACGGGAGTGGGTCTCCACTTGAACTGCTGCAGCCGCAAAGGACCAAAACGGCAGCCAAAGGTGACATCTTTGACCCGAATTCATGGAAAGAGTTTTACCATCTGACTGGTGGAAGTTTGCTGTATTGTTTAAGCGCTGTCTTTGTTGCTTGCGGTATTGTCAAGGTTATGGGGCCGATACTGTCAGGCAGCGATACTATTAAAGATGCACTGATTTGTATTTTTACACTTCACATATATGAAATATCGCTGCTTGGCGTTCTGATTCTGATAGTGTCGAAGAAGATAGTTGATGATGCAGTGTCTCTTGTGGTTTTGATAGCTTTATTTCTTGTCGGAACCAGTATTGCGCTGGGGTCGGCAGCAGATAAAGGTATTACTGCCAGTCTGTTTGTGGGGCTTTTTGGAATTGCGATAGCCTTCGGGAAATTCTATTCCATGAAGCGCTTTATCCGCATCCCCTTTAGAACACTTTCCATATTGGGTCTGATGGTTCTTATGGCATGTAACTACTTGGGGCCTGCCATTATGGCTCGATTGGTGTCAACCAGTCCATCACAGGATTTGGCCCACAGAGAACTATGGATGTTTATTTGGGTGATTATGCTGATTGCCGGCAGTATTGTGCTCATAGAGGCAATGAGAGAAAAAGAGCAGCAGGCAGGACAAACTAACCGGGTCTTTCTCCAGAGTCCTGTTATGGTGTATGTTTTTTCGACAATCTTGCTTGTCGCGTCAGGTGTGCATCAATATTCTATGTCGTATATGTTTGCACTTGAACGCGTATTTGGGGATTACGTTCCTTTGATTGCCCTGGTTACTCTAATAGCACTTGAGATATTTCGTCATCTTGGCAGGCGGTTCAAATATATAGATATTTTAATATCATTTGTGCCGCTTGCCGCTATGTTGTTGGCTATAAGTGAAAAAACGGTCGTCGCATCCGACCGGCTTGGCTTTGGGCTGGTGTGCTATCCACCTGTGTTTTTTGCGCTATCCGGAGCGGCAATAGCTGCCGTTGCCATTTATCACCGGTGGTATCGACTGTTTGTGTCGGTGTTTTTATATGGGCTTGGTATAATTCTTACAGTCGGATTTTCCCCGCAGCATCCGCACGATTTGAATATTCACGCTTGCTTTTTTACGCTTGTGGTTTCACTTATCATCTATGGAATTATCATTCGCAACCAGTTCAGCTATCTTGCAGGAATTGCCGTTCTATGTATTGGATTGGCCCAGTCGGATTCTTTTTCAGTTTTTGTAAAGAACTTGAACCTGACAGAGCCTGGAACTATTGCCGGTGTTTTCGGCATTGGCTGCATTATCTTTTACCTCCTGTTTGGTCAAAAATTGCATAAAGCCTTTCAGGTTGTCGGGGCTCTTTGTCTGGCTGTTTTTATTTATGACTTGCTGCCCGAATACATTCATTGGCTCTACATAATCGTGTTGCCTGCAACTGGATGTCTTATTGGTCTACTGTGGTTTATCAGAAAAAACATCCTGGTTATGGCAATTCTGTTTGCACCGTTTTTAGTCAAGTTATATGTGATGGCAAAGTATCTTGCCTATTGGCGTCTGGTAATACTTGGTTTTGTGTTGCTCGCAGCGGGAGCCGTTGCCAGTCTCTTCAAGCGTCCCAGCGGAAAGTCGGACCAGCCGGCCCCTCCCGCAGAAAATCAATAAAATAGTGCCGAGATTAGGGTAGTCAATACGAGCGACTATCGACGAGAGACGAGTCACGGGTGACGAAAAAGGGTGAGAGACGGGATTCGAACCCGCGACCCTCGGAACCACAATCCGATGCTCTATCCAACTGAGCTACACTCACCGTAATTGCATTATTTGGCGTAAAGCGTTCAGCGTATAGCTTAAACCGCTGCGCCCTGCACCATTTACAGCCTTAAATTATAAATAATAAATAGCAAATAGTAAAGATTAAATATCGCAGATCCGCTCCGCCAGTGGCGGATGTGGCGGACTAAATTGCCTTATGCCCAAATCTGCCATAGAGGGCGCTAAAAGAAAAAATTGACAGGATAACCGGATTAACAGGATATTTATATTCTCTTCCGCTGACTAGATATCGAAGATCCGCCGTCCTTTTGGCGGACTAACAACTAACAACTAATTCGCCCCCGCGGGTTCAAAAACGGAACGTCCCCGATTTATTTATTCTACCATTCAGAAGGTATCTCATTCCTCTCCTTGCCGAAATAGAGCCATAGGTAGTGCTTAACGGGTTTTGTTAAATTTATCTTTACTTCACCTGTTTCTGAATTATAAAAAAAACCGCCTTGACCATTTAATGTATTATATTGATGCTGGTTACCGTGAGCATCAGATATAAATTCTGCAAATTTTATTAAGGAAGGAAAACTGTTCGGATCGCCTTTGACGTATTGGTCTACTTCAGAAAGAGAGTGTGGATTTCTTCCTGTAATTTCTTTAAAATCCTTTATATTATCTCTGGCAAACCGTAATTGGAGATGTGTACCTTTCAATCTCAATGAGTAGTGTGGATCTGCTGTAGACAATAAAACAGCAACAAAAATAGCAATGCCAACATATATCATTATCTTTGGCCTGATAGTCCACCATCTCTTTTCCCGTACTTGTTTTTCTGGCGTAGACATTATTTCTTCTCCATTAGTTTCCTCAAAAATCCGTGTCACTTGTCCGCCGTAGTTACAACGTAGGCGGAATCGGTGTTAATCCGTGTCTAAATTTCTCTGTGCCCTCTGTGTTCTCTGTGGCTTATTTTTCTTTTCCGCCAGTTTCCTCAAAAATCCGTGTCAATCAGTGTCTATACTATTTTATCCATAAAATCCCAAACATCGACAATAATTCTTTTAAAAAACCTCTTTAATCTGTGTCATCTGTCCGCCACAAGAATGGCGGATAAATTCCATCTGTGGCTTAATTAGTTGTCAGTCCGCCACATCCGCCTACGGCGGAGCGGATCTTCGATATTTAGTTAGTGGGGAAGAGCATAAATATCCAGTTAATCCACGGCTTGACAACAGCCCCCCGGTTTCATATACTCGTGGTTCATTTTGCACAGGCTGCGGCGCAAGCGGTATCATAAGTTCTTGCCGCAGCAGTGGTTATGGAAATGTAATTTTCTTATATAAGGAGATTTTGTTATGGCAAATAGAATGGTGTATTTCTTTGGCGGCGGCAAGGCTGACGGCAATGCGAAAATGAAAGAGCTGCTCGGCGGCAAAGGGGCGAACCTCGCAGAAATGGCAAAACTCGGCGTCCCTGTCCCGCCAGGCTTTACTATCACAACTGAAATCTGCACGCACTTCTACAAAAACAAAAAGACCTATCCAAAAGGCCTGAAAGAAGATGTGCAGAAGGCTATGGAAAAAATCGAAAAAATTATGGGTAAAAAATTCGGCGACTCCGAAAACCCGCTTCTTATTTCCGTCCGCTCCGGCGCACGAAGTTCGATGCCCGGTATGATGGAGACGGTTCTCAACGTCGGCCTTACGGAAAAGACGATTCCAGGCCTTGTAAAGAAAAGCGGCAGTGAGCGTTTCGTCTATGACGCATATCGCCGGCTTATTATGATGTATTCGGATGTCGTTATGGAAAAGGCCGCCGGCGTCGAGCCGAAAGACGACGAAGGCATCCGCAAACTGCTCGAAAAAATTATGGACGGCGTAAAAAAGCAAAAGGGCGCCAAGCTCGATACCGACCTGTCGGCTGAGGATTTGAAAAAGCTTTGCGCCAGCTTCAAGGCAAAAATTAAAGAGGTTTTAGGTAAAGAATTTCCCGATAATCCGGTTGAGCAGCTCTGGGGCGGAATAAACGCCGTCTTCGCATCGTGGAACGGCAGACGCGCCATAAGCTACAGGAAAATCGAAGGCATACCCGATGAATGGGGCACCGCCGTCAACGTTCAGGCGATGGTTTTCGGAAATATGGGAACCAGCTCCGCAACGGGCGTCGCGTTCACCCGCAACCCCGGTAACGGCGAAAATAATTTTTACGGCGAATATCTCGTCAACGCACAGGGCGAGGACGTCGTCGCAGGCATAAGAACGCCCGCACCGGTAAATGAGTATTCGAAATCGGAGCATAACAAAGAGCTTACTTCACTCGAAAAGCTTATGCCCAAACTCTACAAGCAGCTCGATGCCACGCAGACCAAACTCGAAAAGCACTACCGCGATATGCTGGATATCGAATTTACGATTGAGGATGGTACGTTTTATATGCTCCAGTGCCGTGTGGGCAAACGCAATGGTCCCGCCGCGGTGCGAATGGCAGTGGATATGCACAAAGAAAAACTGATAACCAAAGAAGAGGCTGTGAAGCGTGTCACGCCGGGCCAGCTCGATGAACTGCTTCATCCGATTATTGACCCGAAAATTGAAAAGACCGTAAAACCGATTGCAAAAGGTTTGCCGGCAGGCCCGGGCGGAGCCACAGGCCAGGTTGTTTTTTCAGCACACGATGCCGTCGAATCCAAAAAGCAGGGTAAATCGGTAATCCTCGTTCGCGAAGAAACCAACCCGGAGGATGTCGAAGGTATGCGTGCTGCGGAGGCAATCCTTACAGCTCGCGGCGGTATGACAAGCCACGCAGCCCTTGTCGCGAGAGGCTGGGGCAAGTGCTGCATCGTCGGATGTGGAAGCCTGCACGTCGACCTCGCGAGCAAAACAGTCACCGTTGGCGACAAGACTTTTAAGGAAGGCGACTGGCTCACATTGAACGGCACAAAGGGAAATGTATATGAAGGCAAACTCGCGATGATTGAAGCCGGTTCGGAAAATCAGCTTCTTAATGACTTTCTCAAAATTTGTGATAAGGTTCGCAAACTCGGAATCCGCACAAACGCCGACACGCCCGACGATGCAAAACGGGCAAGACAATTCGGTGCCGAAGGTATCGGCCTGTTTAGAACGGAACATATGTTTTACGGCAAGGGAGCCGATGAGCCGCTGTTCCTGCTGCGAAAGATGATTGTCTCGAAGACGCTCGAAGAACGCAAAAAGGCGCTGGCTGAACTTTACCCGTATGTCAAAAGGGATATAAAAGGGACAATCGAAGCGATGGATGGTTTCCCGGTTGTCATCAGGCTGCTTGACCCGCCGCTGCACGAGTTTGTGCCGAGAGACAAAGCAAAGCTCGAACAGCTCGCGAAAGATTTGAATATCTCGATGGACGAGCTTGCAAAAAGGGCTGACAATCTGCACGAATCGAACCCGATGATGGGGCATCGCGGTGTCCGGCTTGGCATCACCTATCCCGAAATTACCGAGATGCAGGTGCGGGCGATTTTTGAGTCGGCGGCGGAACTGATGAAGGAAGGGAAAAAGCCCTATCCTGAAATTATGGTCCCGGTCGTGTGTGATGTTAAGGAAATTAACGACCAGTATGCGATTATCGATGTGGTCTATAAAGAGGTGCTGGCGAAATACAACATAAAGAAAATCAAGCACATGCTCGGCACAATGATTGAGATTCCGCGGGCCTGTATGGTCGCGGACAAAATCGCAGGTGTTGCGCAGTTCTTCTCGTTCGGCACGAACGACCTTACGCAGATGAGCTTCGGATTTTCGCGTGATGATATTGGAGGCTTTTTGCCGGATTATCTCAAAAAGAATATCCTGCCAAGAGACCCGTTCCAGAGCATTGACCAGGAAGGCGTCGGCGAACTGATTAAGATTGGCATCCAAAAGGGCAGAAAGGCACGCAAAGACCTCGAGGTTGGCATTTGCGGCGAACACGGCGGCGAACCAGACAGCATTGATTTTTGTCACCGCGTCGGTATGGATTATGTTAGCTGCTCGCCGTTCAGGGTGCCGATAGCAAGATTAGCAGCGGCACAGGCGGCGGTAGCGAATAAATAGTTTTCAGTCCGCCTGCGGCGGATCTTCGATATTTAGAAATTAGTGATTAGAATTAAAAAGGCCGATGGTAAAAACCGTCGGCCTTTTGTTTTTTAAACCGCCGCGAACTTATTTTTTTGGTTTAGCGAAGCAGTCGGGGTCTTTTTCGAGCCTGCCGCGGGCCTCTGCGGTCATCATCTTAAAAGCGGGATGCGTTGAAGGCCAGCTCCGTTTTTCAAAATGGCCATCGCGCATCTTTTCAATCTCGGCGGCGGCATTAGAAAAATAGCTGCCGTAAATGTGCAGCGAATCGCTTATATCGACGTATCTGCCGACGGAAACAGGCCTATCGATTTTCTTCGAGATTTTGTCGGCAATAATTCTTTGCAGTTCGGTAAGGGCATAGACGTTCATAAACCAGGCCTTATAGAGGTCGCGGCTTCGCCAGTGCGTATTCATATTGAGGGAGAAAGAACCGCCTGCATTTTCGACAAGCCTGCACCAGATTCGCTGAAGGCAGGGCGGGTCGTCGGTCTTCGGGTCGGCGGTCGGCATCCACGTAATCGCCTGCGACCGGCGGGTATGGTGAACGTTCGAGAGGCTGTCGATTATATACTGAATCTGGTCAACTTTTTTGAAGGGTTTCGGCGATTTCGGATTGCGTATATCCTCAACCGGCGAGTATGCGAAAAGTCTTTCGTGATAGGTATAAGTCCATTTGCCGGCGGCGGGGTCAATCCAGTGGTCGTGGATGCCGCTGACAACTTCCTGCCGATATGATTCGAGCTCTTCAGGCCCGCCTGGAAAATTTTTGTGGATTCGCGGCTCGGCAAACGGGTCGGCGACCGCCACCATTACCGTTGCATCCCTGCTTGGCGGGTCGGCGGGTTTATCGTATTGGGTTTTGATTTGTAAGCCGTTATCCCAAACCGCCACCACAGCCTTTTCCCACGCCTCCGGCAGACAGGATGCTTCTATATTGATTGTCGGTATGTTTCCTGCTGATGCTGCTGTCATTAGTCTTAACCTCCTTGTTGTGTTGTTTATCTAACTCGGGCTTTTTTCGGTGGTACAATCGAAGAATTGAATTCAACAAGTTTTTCCCAGTTTATTCTTCCATTTACACAAAATTCGCTGCTGAATTCAAAAGTGAACTTATTAATTATCTGTGAATAGGACTCGAAAAATAGTTCATTCCTTTGTTTTGCCTTGTGTCCGAGGGGTTCGATAATTTGTGTATAGAGATTTTCATTGCCTGAAATGAATTCCCAGAACCGCTGTCCGCAGTATTTTAAGTATTCACCTTTATCCGATTTGTTATCCCGTCCATAGCAACATCCACAAACTGCGGTAATATTTTTATGCGGTGCATTAGTTCTCAGAATTCTTTTGGCTTTGATAAAATCGTCTTTCATTTTCTTAATCTGGCGGCTGTTTCCCCAATTAGGACCTGATTTTACCGTTACAATATATTTGATGCCGTCCTTTTCAAATTCAAGGTCGATTCCTTCTGCGGATGATTTATTGCCTCTGTAAACCTTTCGATTTACAAATATTGCAAGCTGTTCAAGAAAACTGCCAAAGATAGTTTCCTCCTGCGACGAAAGAAAAGCATCCAACAACACCTTCACTATATCCTGTGCAGTAAGAATGTTTTTGGCCTTAAAAAGATAAGGATTCTTGCGTTTAAGAACTTTGTGCAGACTTAATTCGTTTAAACTTTCCAATCGTTTGGTATGAAATATGCCTATATTACCTCTGACGTATTCAGCTACGTCTTTTATTAATAATTGCATAAGATTTTCTCTCCTCTGAAAAGATGGCGATCTGTTGTTTTTATTTTGTTTTTTACCATCTCATAGTATTTTGGCAAAATTTCTATGCCAATCGAATCCCTTATCATTTGTTGTGCGACAACTATTGTCGTCCCGGAACCCATAAACGGGTCAAGGACAGTATCGCCTTCTTTTGTAAATAATTTTATGAACCATTCAGGCAGGGCTTCGGGAAAAACAGCGCTGTGGTTTTTATTATTGCATTCTGTCGCAAGATGAAGAACATTGGTTGGATAAACTTTATCTCTGTTTATCCAGTTGGAGACATTTTTTCCAAAACCGCTGCCGTTTTTGGCGTTATCTCTAATTCTGTCAGTTTTACTAAGGCTTTTTAGTCTCGTTTCAGCCCAATTGCCTACCGGCACCATCACCTCTTCCTGGTACATATTAAATTTTTCGTTTTTATTGAATTGTAATAGTCTTTCCCATGCGTCTCTGAAACGATTAGGCCATTTTCCGGGGTAGCAATTTTTTTTGTGCCAGATCAATTCTTCTGTCCATAGCCAGCTCTGTTTTCGCATTTCCAGTATCAGTTGCAGAACATAGGTATGACGTTCTCCACCAACAACTCTTTCTTTTATGTTCAGGACAAATGTTCCATCATGTTTCAAAATACGAAGCAATTCCTGCGAGATAGGGAGAAACCATTCTACGTATTTGTCGGGGTGAATTCCGCCATAAGTTTTTTTTCGGCTGTCGCAATAAGGGGGAGATGTTAATATCAAATCAACGGAATTGCTTTCCAATTCCTTTAATTTTTCCCGACAGTCACCAAGTATAAGTTTTGTTGTTACTTCCATTTTCTTAAGACAGTAGCAATTAAATTTTCCTATACAATCGCCACATTAGCGATTATGTTCATTCTATCATTGTCTTGGCCATTTGGAAAGGTCGATTTCCTCAGGCGTAATTTTGTACTGGCTGCGGTATTCTTTGGGGATGTCTGCGAGCATTCGTTTGGCCTTGAAATCGAACTCGCTGCCAGGAAACCGCTGAATAATCTGCCGGCAGTAATCGACCATTTGGCCATAAGCGAGTCCGGGCAGCCTGCCGATTTTGCGGCTGGTCATCGCCATTTCAAAAAGCTGCTCCGCTGCGGCCTGCTCATCTTCCGAAAGCTCCTTAAATTTCAGTTTGGCTTCGTCAACAGGTTGTTCGACTTTGCTCACTGCAGGTTGTTCGACTTGCTGCGGCTGGCCTGCGACAGGCGGCTTCGAGCCGGTCGTCTCCTTTATGTTTGGCTCAGCCCTCAGTCGTTTGTCATCTTCCTTAATTACGTCGTAAAAGGTTTTTTCCGGCTGCTGCGGTTTATTCGAAGGCAGCAACCTGCCGGCCAAAATAACCAGGATTACCACAACGGCTATCGTGATAGCGATTTTGAACCAGATATTCATAACTTTTTCCTGCCAAAAAAGGTTAAAACATCTTTGCGATTTGTAAAATTGATTTTCAACGGCTTTTAGCGTATAATCATAACTACTGATTTTAGAACTTGTTTGCAAATTTGGCAATAGCAAGTTAAGCAAAAAGGTCAAGAGATGTTCACGGGTTTGATAGAAGGGCTTTGTCAGGTTCGGTCAGCCGGTCGGGTTGGCGGTACTGCGATGAGGCTTTCTGTCGATTTAGGCAGTCTTGTTGCAACGCCGCAGGCGTTCAAGGCGGGCGACAGTATCGCCGTCAGCGGCGTGTGCCTTACGATTGCCAAAATTGCCGGCAGCATCGCCGATTTTGATGTGAGCGGCGAGACCCTTGCCAAATCGACTATCGGCTCACTTAAGGCGGGGGCGTATGTTAATATCGAGCGGGCAGTTGCTGCCGATGGCCGGTTCGGCGGGCATTTCGTCTTAGGCCACGTTGATGGGATTGCAGTGATTAAAAAAATTGAGAAAAAGGAAGGGTTTGTTGATATTACATTTGCCGCTGAAAAATCGCTGCTCGACAATATGGTTGCCAAAGGCTCGGCGGCCATCGATGGCATTTCGCTTACGGTTGCGGAATTAAATAAGGATAGTTTCAGCGCGGCGATTGTACCTGAAACGATTAAGAGGACAACTTTAGGAACGGCCAAATCCGGCGACAAGGTGAATATCGAAACTGATTTAATCGTAAAGACAATAAAGAAGCAGCTTGAGCAGCTTTTACCGAAACAGGAACTTACAATCGAAAAACTCAGAGAACTCGGCTTCTAATAAAATGAATGGGATGGCATATAACAATTCGATAGAGAATCAGCCGGTGGTGGGCATAACGATGGGCGACCCGCTCGGCATCGGTGCGGAAATCATCGTTAAGGCGCTGGCAGAACCCGAAATCCGCAAGATGGCACGGTTCATCATATTCGGAATGAATGAGCAGCTGCTTTTGACAGCTGACCGCTGCGAGATTGAGCCGTTCTGGGGCAGGGTTCAGCACGAGAAAATCAATCGCGAGTTTCCATACAAGGCGGTCGTGGCGGATTACGATGAATTCTCGATTCCGACCTGGCTTAAAGAGCCGGGCAAAATCTCCGGCGAGGCGTCATCCAAATTCTGCCTTGACGCAATCGAGGCGGCGAAGGCGAAAATCATCGATGCCGTTGTGACAGCGCCAATCAGCAAGACAAGCTGGAAGCTGGCGGGCGTAAAATGGCCCGGGCATACCGAGATGTTCGCAGAAAAAACAAAATCGAAGCGAAAGGTAATGATGTTCGTCAGCGACAAACTCAAGGTTGCACTTGCGACGATTCACGAGGCCCTTTTCGATGTTCGCAACAAGTTCACTATCGGCTGTGTCTTTGACCCGATAGATTTAATGCACGATGCGTTAAGAGATTATTTCGATATCGAAAATCCGAGAATAGCAGTGGCGGCGCTGAATCCGCACGCCGGCGAGAACGGCAGGTTCGGCGATGAGGAAATCAGGATAATAAGCCCTGCGATTGAGCTGGCGAGGCAGCACAACATAAACTGCACGGGGCCTTATCCTGCGGATACAGTTTTTTACAGGGCGATACACGGCGAATTCGACGCCGTGGTGGCGATGTATCACGACCAGGCGATGATTCCGATAAAACTTGTCGCCTTTGATGATGCGGTCAATATCACTATCGGCCTGCCAATCATACGGACGTCGCCGGCGCACGGAACCGCTTTCGACATTACGGGCAAAAATATGGCAAACCCCGCCAGTATGAAGGCGGCGATACTAATGGCTATAAAGATGGCGGCTGCGAAAAAACAGAAATCAGAATCCAGTCCGCCCAGGCGGACAGAATACAATGAACGGCAAAAAAATTAAGAATTAAAAATTAAGAATTAAGAAAAGCAAGGACGGATAAAACGATATCTGGTCAGAAATCCCGGGATATTTACGAAAGGACGTTTTCTTTTGCAGACAAAAAGCCAGATACAGCAATTGTTCGACGAAGCTGGTTTGCGGCCGAACAAAAGGTTCGGGCAGAATTTTTTAATCGACCGCAACCTGATGCGGATGCTCGTTGACGCCGCTGGTTTAACTAAAGATGATTTTGTGCTGGAGGTCGGCTGCGCAACGGGTTCGCTGACGGAAGAGCTGGCGGGGGAAGCAGGCCTGGTTATAGCTGTCGAGATTGACAAAAAGCTGGCCGAGATTGCCGGTGGACAATTGGCCGGCCTCGACAATGTGCAGATAATCAGTACAGACGTGTTATCTGACAAACACACAATCAACCCCGGCATTATCGGGATAATAAAAAAAGCCAGGCAGGAATTTGGCGGCAGGTTCCTGTTGATTTCAAACCTGCCATACAGCGCCGCCACGCCGCTGATGCTCAATTTAGTTTGCGGAGCTGTGCCGGCGGATTCGGCAAGCTCACCACTAGCGGATGCGATGTATATCACGGTGCAGAGGGAAGTGGCGGAGCGTATGATGGCCGGGGCCGGCGACAGTGAATACGGAATTTTAAGCGCGATTTTATCCTGTTTCGGCGACCTTAAAGCAATACGGAAACTGCCCGCCGCCGTGTTCTGGCCGATGCCGAAGGTGGAATCTGCTATGATAAGCTTTGTTCGCAGCAGTCAAAAGGCTGGGCAGGTTAAAGACGCCGGAATACTTACCGCGGTCGTAAGTTTGTTTATGCAGCACCGCAGGAAAATGGTCAAAGCGATAGTGAAATACGCCGCCGGCGACCTTGCGGGTATCAGCAATTGGGACGAGCTTTTCGAGAAAAGCGGCATCGACCCGCAAAGCAGGCCTCAAACAATCCCGCCCGAAAAATTTTTACATCTCGCCAATTTATGCCGGGACAGCCTTTAGCTTCAATAGAGAGGGCGGTGTTTTTTAAGATGATACCGAGATTTGCGGGGATTTAATCGCCGGCTAATTTTTCGACGTCGTCGATTTTTTTGGGGATTTTTGCGCTCAGGTTTTTACAGCCGGTCTCGGTGACGAGAATATCGTCCTCGATTCTGATTCCGCCGAAATCACGATATTTTTCCACCATTTTGTAGTTTATATATTGGCTGAGTTTGTTCTGCTTCTTCCACAGGTCGATTAGTTCCGGTATAAGGTAAATTCCCGGTTCAATCGTTATCAAGAAGCCGGGCTGCAGCTCCTTTGCGAGGCGAAGCGAGCGCAGGCCGAACTGCGGATTTCTTTTTATTATATCGGTGTAGCCGACATAGTCTTCGCCGAGCCCTTCCATATCGTGAACATCGAGGCCGAGCATGTGACCCAGTCCGCACTGGAAAAATAATGCGTGAGCGCCTTCTGCGACAGCCTCGTTGATATTACCCTTCATAAGGCCGACCTCTTTGAGGCCTTCGGCGAGTTTCGTGCAGGCAAGCACGTGAATATCCCTGAATTTCACACCCGGCTTAACGGCCTTTATAGCCGTTATCTGGGCATTATAGACCAATTGGTAGATTTCCCTTTGCCTGCTGCTGAATTTGCCGCCGATGGGGATAGTCCTTGTGATGTCGCTTGCGTAGTGCATATCGGCTTCTGCGCCGCTGTCGTTGACGGCCATATCGCCTTTTTTCATACGGTTGAAATAATAAGGGTTGTGGAGCGTTTGCCCGTGAATGGAAAAAATTGTAGTAAATGCCAGTGCGCCGCCCATCGATATGGCGATACCTTCCATCAGCCCGGCAATTTCCATTTCGTATTTGCCTGGCCTTGAATTTTTGAACGCTGCCATTTGCATCTGGTAAATAATCTCGACAGCCTTGTTAATCTCGCCGATTTCCGCCTCGCTCTTGATGGATCGCTGTGCGGCGACGGCCTTTATAAGCTCGACCGATGCCTTGCCGGCGACAATGCTGTTGTGAATACCGAGCAGCTTCTCAAGGGTTATAAGATGTTCCGGCCGGTAGGGCGGCAGAAAATGAATCCGCCTTTTTTGTTTGATTGCCTTTTGCAGAACGTCCGTGAGCCTGTCGAGCGGGGCGGTATGAGCGATGCCGATTTTTTGGCATTTGCTTTTCAGTGTCGGCTGAGTGCCTGTCCAGACGATTGTCTCAACGGAGGGGTCGTTGCCGAATACGGTTTCGCTGCCGCTGTCGATGTCGATAACGGCATAGAGCGATGGGAAATCCAGACCAAAAAAGTATAGAAATGAGCTATCCTGCCTGAAGGGAAAATGAATATCGGGGTAATTAGATGGGCTTTCCTCGTTGCCGAGAAAAAGTATTACACCTGAATCCACGTCTTTTTTAAGCCGGTTTCTTCGCTCGATATAAATTTTTTTATCAAACATCATAAACTCCAGGGTATATACGAAAAAGGTAATGATAGTGAAAAAGGCGGGAATTGTCAAACAATAGCCGGATTTTCAGAAATGGAAACTCACCACCCGTTATTCAGAATACCTGCGTAATCCCTGAAGTCTGTCGTGCCGTCGAGGTTGAAATCAGCCTGTCTGCAGTTCCAGTTGAGGGGGTCGCAAAGGCTTAACCATTCTTCGGCGAGGATTCGTATGTCCTTAAAATCGGTTTTGCAGTCGCGATTCAGGTCGCCTTTCAGCCAGGGATGTTCATTATCGCCGCAGCAGGATTTGGAAGGGGCAGGCAGCGGGTAAATGCTGTTGACATCGAAACCGAGGAGGCCTTTTTTTGTGTCGAGTACGATTGCGTCGTAAGGAGTGGCAGCAAGGTCCAAGTCGAGCGTAGCTGAAGCACAGAGGAAATTGCTGCCGAAAATTCCGTCGAGAATAACAAATTCGTTCGTATCTTCGTTAATCATTCCGATGTCGGAAACGCAAATCCTTGCATTGTTATAAGCGACATTGTAGCCATTGAGAGTCGGAATAATCAGGTTGTTGATTTGATAGCCGGGCAGCTCCACCTCGCCTCCGATGCCGCCGATAGGAATAGTAAAGTCCGGCGTGACGATGGGCGTGCCGTTTGCGTCCGTAAGCCCCAGGCGATTCGCTATTGCCGATGAAATCAGGCTCACCGTGCCTCCCGTATCGAGCACAAGTGTGGCGGTAGCGGTTTTGCCGTTATATTCGAATTTCACATTGTCGATTACCGGGTTATATGCGAGAACGGGCAGAGGCGGCGTTTGCATCGGGTCATTCGGCGCGATGTATTTTTCAAATCTTATCGGCACATTAAAATCGACGTGCGGAATGCCGGGGTCGTTCGGCTCTTTTATCTCGGCGATAAAATAGCCGAGGTCGTTGGTTTGGCCTGGATAAAAGATGACGGTTTTGCCTGCCATTGCGGGAACGCCGACAAGGTCGATGGGTTCATCAGGCCATTCGCCCGCGTAAAATCTTTTGACCTGGAATTGCCACTTTCCTGACACAAGATAGTTATCCGGATTATACGGGTCGGGGTCATCGAAAGTATCTGTGCCGATGTATAGCGGCTCGGAGACATCGAAGGCTTCAATTCCGCCAATGCCGACGTCTATGTATTCGCCGTTCGGGTCGAGGTCAATGCCGAGCATATCAACGGTTTCCTTCGAGAGCAGGATTCCGGAAGCGCCGGTATCGAGAAACGCCCAGTTAAGCTCAAAATTGCCTTCGTATTCGAGCGGCGGGTCGTTAGCCTCTTTTTTGAGCAGAAAATATATTCTCGGCAAATCGAGCGCCATCTCGAAGATGCCGTCGAAGTTTAAATCGTTCGGGTCTGCGCAAACCGGGCCGGCAGCGATAAGGATTAAAATCACAGGGATTAAGATTTTTTTTGCCATACCAAGACCCCGGCCTTATGTCTTTTTTCATCACCGCAATGTCCGCGGCCTTACCCTTTATTATACTCGATTTTTCAGAGAATTGTGCGTTAAAAATATATAAACGCCTGTTATTGGATATTAAGTTGAAAATTTTGCGGTTTTTGTCATAATAAGTTCTGTAGAATTTTTGTCCCCGTAGCGCAATTGGATAGCGCGTTGGCCTCCGAAGCCAAAGGTTATGCGTTCGAATCGCATCGGGGATAGTTGCATAAGCCTTTTCTTTTAGGCGTTGTACATTGTCAGCCAAAATGAGACGAATTTGCCTTTGAATTAGGAGAAGGTTTCAGTCTTGTTATGGTGACTTTATAAGTCTCAATCTGTGCCGTTTCCGCTGACGTCAGACAGTAGTGTAGTTGTACGGATTATTCTCATCTCTCACAGCTGCAAGTTCATTAAAATTTCAGCGTTTGTGTTGAAAGAAAATATTGATATAATCGTAGAATTGGAGTGTTTGGTTGCTTAGACAGGTGTTTAATGTGGGGAAATGCCAGTAAAGGTGAGGGAGCATAATATGAAAACGTTATGTCTTCGAGCAAGCTGTATTCTGTTGTTTCTGATTCTGGTATCGGGATTTATCCTGCCCGGCTGTAAGAAAAAAACTCCACCATTACAAGAGCAAGGTGCACGGTCAGCATCGGCACAAGAACAGGCTGCAAAAAAGAAGGAATTTCTGGTCGGTCGTGACTATCAGAAAATTCAGGATGCCATCAATGCAGCCGAATCTGGTGATATTGTGCGCATCAAACCGGGGAGCTACGATGAATCGCTTACGCTCAAGGACGGCGTCAACTTGATTGGCGAAGATGGCAATAATGTTGTCATAAAATGTGATATGCGCATATCGCCTGTATTGGCTATAAATAAGTGTAAAAATGTTCATATCAGTCGCTTAACCCTTAAACATTATGATCCGATGCAGATGCAGCAGGAGGATGCAGCTGACGGCAAATGGCCGGTCGTGCAGATTGACGATAGCAGCGCAACGCTTAATCATCTTATCGTTTGCGACAGTGCTTCGCAGGGCATCAAAATTACAAATGGCCGCAAGAATTATGACCTGGTTTCGGTTATTGATTGTAAAATGTATAATAACCGTTCCACCGGCATTTCTGTTACCGGCAACGGAAATGCTGAATTAAAGAACAATATCTGTGCTAACAATAAAAAAAGCGGAATCTATTTCAAAGAGGATGCTGACGGCCGAGTTAGCGGTAATTTGTGCAAAAATAACGCCTATGGCATTTCCATTCAAGACAATGCAGTTGTAGAAGCATCCGCAAATATATGTTGTGAAAATAAATGTAATGGTATCTGGTTTGACTCAAAAAGTCCGTTTAATGTTAGCGACAACAATTGCTTTGGCAACGGTACAACTGGAATTGAAATTAACAGTCAAATAAGAGTTTCTGCTGTTGGAAATAGCTGCCGCCGTAACGGAATCAATGGCATCTGTTTCAGAAATGGTGTTTCCGGCATTGTAAGTGAAAATATTTGTGCCGACAACAAATGGCATGGCATAAGTATTGATAAGTACTCCAGACCTAATGTTGATAACAACAAATGCTTTAATAACAAAAAATGCGGAATTTACGATGACGGAGGAATGCTTGGTCAGAACAAAACATACAACAACAACGAGTTCAACTGGCAGGAAGTACATATGTATTTGAGAACCGAAGATTTTGACAAATTGGAAAAAATGGTTTCCCTGATTAGAAATGAAAAAAGGCATTTCAGTAACGGTCATTGGCAATTGAGTCATTTTTATTATTCATTCGGATGCGGCTTTGGTCAGCAGCGGTTTGATGACAATATCAAGTTAATTGAGAAATGGATTTCTAAATACCCCGCTTCCGTAACGCCGCGAATCGCACTTGCAAAAGCGATTGACGCGCAAGCGTGGGATATACGCGGCAAAAGTTTCTCCGATACAGTATCGCCGACAGCCTGGGAGCCTTTTGAACAGCATCTTTCAAAGGCTCTGGATGTGTTGAAGGAAGCGGAAAAGCTAAATGTCAAAGACCCGGCCCTTTATACAGAATGGATTTCTGCTGCGACGGGACTTCATAAGATGGACGACATTGAAACTGCTTTCAAAAAAGGAATTGCGATTGAACCAACCTATTATCCCCTTTATGATGAGCATTGCTGGGCATACCTGCCTCGATGGTATGGGAAACCCGGTCAATATGAACAGCTTGCCAGAGAGGCTGCCGAATCGACCAAAAATGAGATAGGGCAATCTCTTTACTTTTTGCTTGCGTGTAGAATGACGCATTCTGTGAGAGGCGATGTGAATCAATTTAGAGAATTGGGTTTTGACTATAAACGCTTCAAGCAGGGCCAGCAGGATTTTGCCAAACAATTTCCTGATTTCAAGAATACCGAATTTTTGAATCAAGCCTGCTTTATGGCCTGTGCCGCGGGCGATAAGGAAGACGCGAAAGATTATTTTATAGACATTGGTGACCAGTGGCAGCAAAACGTCTGGAAAGATGCCGAGACATTTAACAAATACAAATCCTGGGCAAAAAGCAAAGGAACAAACGAAGACAGATAATTCGAATAAAAGCTCTCAAGATGAATTGCTTGATAGGGAATTATTTTTAAGCGTTGATGAATTTAAGATATTTTGCAGATAGCTGGAGGATGAATTATAATCACTATCGACCCACAGCAGTCTTGATTATATGGCACCAGCGGCATTTGCGGCGGGGGTTACCGAAGTTATCTGCCGATACCGAGCCAGATTAAGAAAATGGCGGCGGCTATGCGATAAAAGCCAAACGGGGCAAGGCCGTGATGCGTCAGCCATTTGACGAATCCTTTAATCGCAATGGCGGCAACGATGCCGCTTACTATCAGGCCTATCAATATGCCATCGACGCCGGCAGCCTCCTTGAGGATTCCCCAATCCTCAGAAGCCGACAGCAGCGTAGCTCCTGCAAG
The DNA here is from genome assembly GCA_003141315.1 of Phycisphaerales bacterium. Taxonomy (GTDB): domain Bacteria; phylum Planctomycetota; class Phycisphaerae; order Sedimentisphaerales; family Anaerobacaceae; genus Fen-1359. The sequence goes on along the minus strand of PLLP01000023.1, from coordinate 165,281 downwards.
CGTTGGCAGGGCCAAAAGGAAGCTGAACTCGGCAGCGGTAATCATATCGAGTCCGACGACCAAACCAGCCAATATGGTAATCATACTTCGCGAAGTTCCCGGCCACATAGCCAGCACCTGGGCGAACCCGATAGCGGCTGCCTGCCAGAAAAATATTTTGTCAACGTTGGTGACGAACTGCCGGTTTTGTTTTTTTCGCCAGAAATGCTCGACGACAATCATCAGCATGCCGCCTGCCGCAAGGGCATAAGCGACGGCGGTCGGGCCAAAGAGTTCCTGCTCAATTTTTTTGTGCAGAACAAGCCCGACGGCTGCCGCCGGCAGGAACGCAACCAGCAGCAGAGAAAAAAGGCGCAATCCCTGAGAGTTTTTGCCGGCAAGCCCACCGCACATTTGGCCGACGCGTTTTCGATAAAGCCCGACGACGGCCAGGATTGCACCGAGCTGGATAACAATGTCGAAAGAGTTTATGGCTTCCATCTTGTCTTTGTCGATGACCCTTCCGAGCGGGCCGATGTGGTCGCTGAAACGTGTCATTCCCATAAAATACTGGGCGATAATGAGATGGCCTGTGGAAGAGACGGGCAGATATTCCGTCAAGCCTTCTACGATGCCCAGTATTACAGCCTGGGGCGTTGATATTTGCCGTCCGGCGGGTTGTTCAGAAGGAGTTGAAATGGTTTGCGCTGGATTTTTTGCGTTAAAGAAGGCGAATGATAAAAATAAAACGGCAGTGATAATCAGCACAGTAAGGGAGACTTTAATAAAGCGGGCTAAAGGTTGTTTCATATTCTAAAACTATCCAAAAAAGGTTGAGGAATTACTTATATTACACTTTGCCTATTATGAATCAGCAGACCGTTGATTGCAAACCAAATCCTGAAATGAGCCGGCGGGCTTATCTGCTAATTTTTTGGCGAATTTCAAAGCGGATTTTGTGATAAATTTAGTTATTGCTTTATTCCAAAAATTCCTATAGATTTTATCTCAAAATTGAGATGTGAGATTTTGGGCGTCGGGTAATAAATAAACAAGGATGACATTTTTGGCAGGTGCAGGAGTATGTCTCATCATGTGTTCAAGCGGAAGCCGTTAAGTTTGCTTCATGAGGAGATGAAGAGCGATAATCGGCTGAGGCGGGTTCTTGGCCCGTGGTCGCTTACGAGTCTTGGAATCGGCTGTGTAATCGGCGCAGGCATCTTCGTAATAACCGGCATAGCCGCCAGTGAAAAGGCGGGGCCCGCATTAGTGGTGTCGTTCATTGTGGCGGGGACGGCCTGCGTATTTGCGGCATTGTGTTATGCTGAATTTGCGTCGATGGCGCCGGTGGCGGGGTCGGCCTTCACTTATGCTTATGCGACGCTGGGGGAATTACCCGCATGGATAATCGGGTGGGACCTTATCCTCGAATACACCGTGGCTGCGGCAACCGTATCGCACGGCTGGTCGAAATATTTCCAGGCACTAATCAAGATGGGGCACATTAAAATCCCAACTGTCCTTTCCAACGCACCTTTCGAGTATAATTCAATCACAAACAAATTTGTAAGCACGGGAAGCTGGTTCGACCTGCCTGCGCTGGCAATCGCTGCGATACTTACGGTTGTGCTGGTCATCGGTATTCGTGAAAGCTCCCGCTTTAACAACACGATGGTGGTTGTTAAAGTAGCGGTAGTCCTGATGGTGATTATAGTCGGGGCGTTTTATGTTAAAGCTGCCAACTGGCATCCCTTTGCACCGTTCGGCTGGGCGGGATTGAGCTTCTTCGGGAGAACAATCTGGGGCCAGAGTTCGCAGGGTGGCGCACCTTTAGGTATGCTCGCAGGGTCTGCTATGATATTTTTTGCCTACATCGGGTTCGATTCAGTATCGACCCACGCCGAGGAGGCCCGCAACCCAAAGCGTGATGTCCCCATCGGCATCATTACCTCGCTTATTATATGCACAGTTCTTTACATCGCGGTGACAATTGTCCTTACGGGGATGGTTCCTTATTCCGAAATCGATAAGGATGCTCCCATAGCGGCGGCATTTCAGCGGGCAGGGCTGCATTGGGCGCAATTCATCATTTCACTTGGCGCTGTTGCTGGGATTACATCGGTGATGCTGGTGCTGATGCTTAGTCAGCCGAGAGTGCTTCTTGCGATGTCGCGGGACGGGCTGCTTCCGCAGAGTTTCTTCGCTGCCATTCATCCCCGTTTTCGCACACCCTGGAAATCGACTATCCTTACCGGCATCGCGGTAGGCACGATGGGTTCGTTAATTCCGCTGGGTATCCTTGCGGAACTTGTCAATATCGGGACGCTGCTTGCGTTTGTAATCGTCTGCCTTGCGGTTCTGGTTATGCGCCATACCAACCCGCAGGCGGAGAGGCCTTTCAGATGCCCGTGGGTGCCGGTTATACCAATCCTCGGCGTGTTCTTATGCCTGGTTCTGATGTTTTCTCTGCCGTCGGCAAACTGGCTGCGACTGGCAGTCTGGATGCTTATCGGAATGTTTATCTATTCCTTTTATGGCCGCCACCGCAGCGTGATGGCCCGCCGTTCGGCTGCCGGCCTTACCGGTCAAAAAGGGAAACAGGAAAAATAGAAAAATCGGTATCGGCCGCGCTTATGCAGGCCGATTCATCGAAATTGAGGGGAAAAACGCCGTCTGCACGACTGACAAACGCTGTTTGATTCAATTCCGCCGAAAATATCGAAAAACCTTGATTTAATAACCGATTTATTGTATTATATGCTTGAATATCACACCCCTTCCTGTTGTTGTGCCGTTTGAAGGTAAAAGCAGTTTATGTTCACTTTAAATTCGGAGATATGGAATGACCTGCCCTCGTAAATGCCTGCTTACAGTGTTGATTGTATGTATGTGTTTTTTGCCGTCGATAGCGAAGGCCGCCACTTGGCCGGCAGGCGACCTCAGTGGCGATTTAAAAGTGGATGTTAACGACCTGAAACTCTTTGCAGAGCAGTGGCTTGACCCCTCGGGCTGTTCGGGTTTTGGCTGTGCAGACCTTAACGGGGTGAACGGTGTTAATTTTTCCGATTTTTCCATACTTGCTAACCATTGGCAGCAGGACTTTAATGGCCGGTTGTTTATCAACGAGGTTATGGCGTCGAATCACGCTACAATCGAGGACCCTGAAGAGCCGGGTTCGTATCCGGACTGGCTTGAAATCTACAATGCCAGTGATAAAAGAATCGAGCTGGGCGGCTTGTACCTTACCGACAAACCCGATACCAATCCTACGAAATGGCAGATACCCGATGGGGTGGGTGTCGATGCAAATAGTTATATTGTATTCTGGGCGGACGAAGATACCGAACAGGGCAATAGACATACCAATTTTAAGATAAGCGCAAATGGTGAAAGCATCGGATTATTTGCTTCTGACGGCCAGACGGTTATCGACCGCGTCGATTTTGGACCACAGGAATCGGATATTTCTTATGGCAGGTATCCTGATGCAAGTGATAGCTGGCAGTTTATGGGTATTCCGACGCCGGGCTATAGAAATAATGCAGGCTATCTCGGCAATGTAGCAGATATAAAATTCAGCGTGGAAAGAGGTATTTACGATTCGCCTTTCCAGGTAAGGCTTGCAACTGATACCGAGGGAGCTGTAATACGTTACACCACTGATGGCAAAGATCCTGTTGACTCGAACGGCACGGTTTATAATGCAAGCTCGCCGATTCAGATTACGAAAACAACGTGCCTGCGGGCCGCGGCATCAAAGGTCGGCTGGATGCCGAGCAGTAGTATTACACAGACATATATCTTTCTCATCAATGCTATTAATCAGCCTGCGACGAGGCCGGATGCCAACTGGCCTCTGCCGGGTCAATCGACCGCAACCAACAATCAGCGAATTGATTACGAAATGGACCCTGATATTACAACAAGCGTCGAGTACTCAGGCCAAATGAGAGATTCCCTTTTGGCAATACCGTCAATTTCTCTTGTGACGGATTTGAAGAATCTCTTTGATACTACTGCCGGTCTCTATGTAAATTGCGGGTGGTATGGTGAACCGGGCTGGATAAGGGGTGATGCGTGGAAGAGACCTGCATCCGTGGAATTAATTAATCCCGACGGCAGCAGGGGTTTCCAGATAAATACCGGTTTTAGTATGCGAGGCGTCACAAGTTGCCAGGATGGTAATCCAAAGCACGCCTTCAGATTGTTCCTTGAGAGCGAATATGGCGGCGGTGCGCTGAATTTCCCGCTGTTCGGCGACGAAGGCGCAAGCAGTTTCAGCAGGGTTGACCTGCGCTGCGAGGAGAACTGGTCCTGGAGTATGGATGGCAGCCCTTATAACACAGCAGTAAGAGAAGTTTTCTGCCGCGACCTCCAGAGGGAGATGGGAGAACCTTACACGAGGAGCCGTTATTATCACTTATATGTGAACGGCCTTTATTGGGGACTCTATGAAACGCAGGAAAGACCGGAATCAAATTATGGTTCTACCTATTTCGGCGGAACCAACGATGATTACGATACGGTAAAACCCAACAGGAGCTGGCCCAGAAGCATGGAGTGTGTTGACGGCACATTCGACGCCTACAAGAGACTCTGGCAGGCCTGCCTCGACGGGTTTGAAACCGATATTAAGTATTATAAAGTCCAGGGACAGAATACCGATGGAACGGTAAATCCGTCTTATGAGAGACTTGTCGATGTCAATAACCTTATTGATTATATGATAACGATTTTTTACACGGGCGATTACGATGCCCCCATCTCCGGCTGGTACGGCAACGAAATTCCGAATAATTTCTTCGGAATTTATAATCATACCAACCCCGATGGCTTTAAATTTTTCCGCCACGACGGTGAACACGCTATGATGGGAGAATACTACGGTGCGGACCTCGACAGAACAGGTCCTTTCACAGCATCTACGCTGATGAATTTCATAGAGGGCTGTCCTGTTGAGCCTTGGGCGTCCCAGATATGCATTGGTTTTAATCCTCAGACGATTCACCAGTATCTTGTGGTTCATCCGGAATATATACTGAAATTTGCGGACCATGTGCATAAATTTTTATTCAATAACGGCCCGATGACCATTGCAGGCGCACAGAACCTCTTCGCCGCCAGGGCCGCCCAGATAGATTCCGCAATTATCGCTGAATCCGCACGCTGGGGCGATGCCCAGACCAGCCCGGCTCTTACGAAGGATACCTGGCTTAACACAATCGACTACGTACTGAATACATACATAACCGGCCGAACCGCTACTGTTCTTACACAACTGCAAAACAGAGGCTGGTATCCGACTGTGGCTGCGCCGATATTCAAAATCAACGGCTCTGAGCAGTATGGCGGCATGGTTGCCCCGTCGGCATCGCTTACGATGACCGCAACTTCAGGAGATATATATTATACTCTTGACGGCTCAGACCCAAGGACGCCGCTTACAGGCGCAATTCACGGCACCAAATATACCAGCGCAATTACGCTTACTAACCCTGTATTGGTTAAGGCTCGCGCTTACTCCGGCGGCACGTGGAGCGCACTATCGGAAGCTGTTTATAACATTACCACCAACACCGTCCAAAGCAGTCTGCGGATAACAGAGATTATGTATCATCCGCAGGAATCGCCGCCCGTTGACCCAGATACGGAATTTATCGAGCTGAAAAATATCGGCAGCTCGGCGATTAACCTTAGATGGGCCCAGTTCACCGAGGGAATCCATTTTGTATTCCCGAATACTTCACTTGCGGCAGGCGGGTATATCGTTGTCGTTAAAGATTTAACCAAATTCACCGCAAAATACGGCGGCGGAATCAACGTTGCGGGCGTTTACAGCGGCACTCTCAGCAACGCGGGCGATAGAATAAAACTCGAAGATGCAATCGGCAATACTATCCTCGACTTCGAATATAAAGATACCTGGGCAGGCGGCATTGCGGATGGCGAGGGATACTCGCTTACAATCAATAATGAAAACAATTCTGACAAAACCAGCTGGGGCAGGGAAGGCAGCTGGTCGGCAGGCACAAATATCGGCGGCTCGCCAGGCGCCGCTGACAGCGGTCCACGCTGGGGCGATGTGGTTATAAACGAAGTGCTCGCCCATCAGGATTCGTATCCTGAAGACTGGATTGAACTGCACAACACGACCGGCAGCCCGATAGATATTACAGGCTTCTTCCTTAGTGATAATGATTTGAACCTTACAAAGTATCAGATTCCTTCGACGACGATACCTGCGAATGGTTATGTCGTATTTACCGAGGCCGGCAATTTCGGAGCATATTTCGCACTCAGCGAAAACGGTGAGACTGTTTATCTTACGGGCAAAAAGGACGGCGGCGGGATTCTTACGGGCTATCGGCAGGTGCAGAAATTCGGAGCTTCCGAAAAAGATATCTCGTTTGGCAGGTATCTGAAAAGCACCGGCAATTATGACTTTGTGTCAATGAGTTCGCAAACCTCCAGCGCTGCAAACGCATACCCGAAGGTCGGGCCGGTTATCATAAGCGAGATTATGTACAGGCCTGAAAAATTGTGGGGCAACTGGGATGCTGAATATATCGAACTCTACAATACTACGGCAAGCAGGGTTAATCTCTACGATGCGAACTCCTGCTGGAAATTTACCGATGGTATCGAATATACCTTCCCTTCGGATGCGAACATACCGGCTCATGGCTATCTTCTGGTGGTAAAAAACCTTACCGCCTTCAACGCGCAATATACGGGCGTGCCGGCCGGCGTGCGGAAATTGCAATGGACAAGCGGCGGGTTAGACAATGACGGCGAAAATATCGAAATATCTATGCCGGGCGACATTGGCAAATATATCAGTATTGACAGGGTAAGCTACAGCAATGGCTCGCATCCGGAGAATTTTGACGGTGCAACCGACCCGTGGTCTGTATGGGCAAATGGCCTGGGATATTCGCTTACGAAGGTGAATTACAGTTTATACGGCAACGACCCCAACGCCTGGGCTGCTTACCTGCCATCTCCCGGGCAGGCAGGAACGGCCCCGACACTGCCTTTAAAAGCGACCAGTCCGAATCCGGCGAGCGGCGATATTAACCGGATAGACCCGTTAACATTAAGCTGGTCTAATGGCGGTGGCGCTACCAGTTATGATGTTTATTTCGGGACAGACTCTACGCCGGATGAAACTGAATATAAAACAAATACCACAACTGCAACCTACAACACAGGTTCGCTGGATGCGGCAACAACATATTATTGGAGAATTGATGCCAGGAACCTGTTAGGCACAACAACAGGCGACGTCTGGAATTTTACAACCAAAAGCTGGACAGTTCTTACTTCTGATAATTTTGAATCGGGCTGGGGCAATTATACGAGCGGCGGCGGCAATGCCAAAATCTATAAATATACCGTAAGTCCCAATTATGCTCATGAGGGCATCCAGGCGGCAGATATTGTAGCCAACAGTGGAGATGCGTCGTCGTTCTGGCATACTAGCGGTATTGATGTAAGCACACCTAATTATACGCAGATAAAGGTAGATTTTTGGTACAAAGCCATTGGTATGGAAGCCGGTAAATCCTTCCGGCTAATGTATTATGACGGGTCAACCTGGCAGACTATAAAGCAATTTGTCAGCGGAACCGATTTTGCAAATGGCCAGTTTTATCATTCAACGTTGCTGATAACTGAAGGAACAGAGGCAGGCCAGTATAATTTTCCGACGAATGCGAAGATTAAATTCCGCTGTGAAGCCAGCGACACTACTGATAACATTTACATTGATGAAATCAGTGTGACAGCAAGATAGCAGCGTTTTTAGAATTTTGGAAATGCTCCATCGGGAGCGGGTTAGTTATGTTGAGGCGGAATTGCCTGCCTCGAAGGAGATGATTTCGTCCTGCTTGAGCATACAAACACCGGTAGGGCAGGAGCCGATATCAGGGGCCAGTTTTTGGCCCTTGCGAATGGCGACAAGTTTTGCGGGGAAATTAGCGCCGGCGAGGTGTGAGCAGGGATAGCCGCCGCCAAAGCGGGGGTTTATTTCCAGCAGTTTCGGACCATCTTTATCCACCATAACATCGAGGTCTGCCGGCCCGAAAATCTGAAGATTTTGTGCGACTTTCAAACCGAAATCGATGAGGTTTTTGTCGTTTGTGCTGATTGCCTTGTCGGTTTCGCCGGCCCGCATCATAAGCTTCTTTTTGCAGAAGACGCTGATTGGCCTGAAATCGAAATCGCAGAAGACGTCATAGCCATATTCATCGCCTTTAATATGCTGTTGTATCATCGGAAAAGTGGAGCTTTCAAAGGCAAGCCGAAGCTGCTTTTCATTTTGGCAAAGCAATATGCCCAAAGATGCGCTTCCTTTTCTGGGTTTAACAAGCAGAGGCCAGCTCATCTGACCTTTGGAGATTGACTGAAGGGTCAGCTCGATATCAATAAAAGATTTAGGGGCAGCGATGCCGTTATCTCTGGCGAATTGATAAGTAAGATATTTATCGAAAGAGATTTGTATGGTTTTAATGGGGGATACGACAACTAATATCCCATTATCGTAAAATTTCTGTCGCTGCTGTGAAAGCACCTGCAGTTCGGGGTCAATTAATGGAATAACTATATCTATTTTATTATTTTTGCAGAGGCTGATGATATTATCGATATAATCCGACTCGCTCACTTCGGGCAGGATTGCAGTTTTGTCGCAGTATTTAAAAGCGGGTGTATACTGGCTGCTGTCAGCACCCCAGACTTCACCTTCGCTATCGAGGTCCTGTTTAAAGTATTTAACCAGGTATCCTCGCCTGCCGACGCTGGTCAGCAAAACTTTCATTATGAATCTATCCTCTTTTAACACATCGCAATAATGGTGTATCAAATCAATAACCGGATTTTAACAGAAAGCCGGGAAATGTTCAAATTATTTTTGGCTGGACATATATATATTTGTGCGGTTAAAATCGTTCTACATAGTCTGCTATAAAATTAGTAAAATTTCGCAGGTATGAGTATGTTTTTGTTTGATAATTTTATTGGTCCCAAAAGGTCGTTAATCTGGATATTACAGTTTTGGCCTGTTATAGTGCTGTCTTTTTTATGCGCACTGGCGGCGACATGGCTGTGCAAAAAAGCGGCATTAAAATTCGGCATTGTCGATAGTCCGGATAACAAGGTCAAGACACATAAGAAGCCTGTGGCCTATCTCGGCGGGGTGGGAATCCTGATTGGTTTTACGGTGGGAGTTTTAGCAGGTATATACTGCCTTGTCGGCAAGGCGTGTCTTCAGGAGGCAACTGTTTTGCTTCTGGGTATTCTTGCGGGGGCTGCAATATCCTGTTTTGTCGGGGTTGTGGATGATATTTTTGACCTGTCCCCGGGCAAAAAGATACTGGGACAGGTTCTGGCCGCTTGTACTTTGATTGCCGTCGGGATAATGCCCACACTTCGGTATTCTGCCGGCTACATTGGGTGGCATATGTCGCACCATGTAGAACTGGCAGCAGGGGGAATTCTCGTGTTCTTTTTTGTTCTCGGGGCAACAAATTCACTTAATCTGCTGGACGGCCTCGACGGGCTTTGCGGTGGGGTGACTGCAATAATCACCTTTGCACAGCTGCTGCTGGCAATTCATCTTTCGACGTGGGAATTCAGTAGTGTTGGGGACCCTGTAAGGATTATAGTTTGTTTGGCTCTTTTTGGAGGGGTTTGTGGTTTTTTACCTTTCAACCGGCACCCTGCGAAGATTTTTATGGGTGATGCCGGCTCTATTATGCTTGGGTTTAATCTGGCGGCTCTTATGATACTTTTTGCCGAGAATATTCCTCGCTGGTGGATGGCGTCAATTGTTGTTTTTGGCCTGCCGATTCTCGATACTGCCACGGCGCTTGTCAGGAGGCTGCTGAACAAGAGACCGCTGTTTGTCTCTGACCGCGGCCATATATATGACCAGATGATTGACAGGGGAATACCGTTGAACAGGACGGTGGCTATTTGTTATGCACTTGCTGCGGCTTATGCGATGATTGGTGTTACAATGAGCCAGATAAGCACAAGGTATGCTGCGATAGTTTATCTTGTTGTGATTATAGTGTCAGCCCTTGTAATCTGGCGGATGGGCTTTCTGAAAATGGAGGGCCTGCGGGGAGCCCGGACGAAGTCGGTCAACAGTTCCCGAAGTGATTAGTGTCGGCGACGTAAACATTGCTTAAGATACCGTGATTTTCTATCCGGCCGACAAGAGTGAATCCGAACTTTTCATACATGGCATTTATCGGCCTTATATCAAAGGCTGCAAGGATTTTCAGTTTTTCTATTCCCCGCGCTGCCGCCTCGGTAAAACCTTTCCTGACCATTTGTGTCGCCAGGCCCTTGCCTCTGGCTTCTTCGATAATTACCATCGAAAGGAACTCTGCTTCAGGCAGGTTCATTTTCTTTATCCGGGCAGGATAAAACAGCGTCTCCAATACCTTCTTTATCCTGCTAAAAGAGAACATCTTCACTGCCAGAGAAAAGGCAAGGCGCGGACCCTTGTGAATGATGACGGACTTATACAGGGCGTTTAAATTCGTCGCAAAGGTTGCAAAACCGACTATCCTGCCGTCAGTCTCGGCGACGAAGCCGTAACCATAATTACTTGTTGCAATCGCTTCGTATAAGGCCGTCACAAAGTCAAGACCGAGAGAACCAATAAAACTCGTTGGAATTCCTGATATGTGAAGTTTGGCTGCTTCCCGGGCATCTTCGGGCCTCAGTTCCCTGATATGCACTTCGCTGTCATTCGGTAAAACATTAGTCATAAGAACCTATGATAATGCACACATTTGTAGCCGCGGTTCCGCCGATATTCAGTGTTGCACCTTTTTTAGCACCATCGACCTGATATTCGCCGGCACTGCCGGTAACCTGCTTATAGACATCGAGCAGTTGTCTTACACCTGTTGCTCCAACAGGATGCCCGCAGCCTATCAGACCGCCCGACGGATTTATCGGCAGCTTACCTGGTATTTCTATTATACCTTCTTCGATTGCCTTCCAGGATTCGCCCGGCTTTGTCAGGCCGAAATGGTCTATCGCCATATACTCGGAAGTTGTAAAACAATCGTGAGTTTCTATGAGGTCGACGTCCCAGCAGTCCTTAATCGATGCACGTTTGAAGGCATCGGTAATCGCCCTGCGGGTCCAGGGCAGGACAAATTCGTCGCTGGCAGAGTCCGCTATCTTCTCTTCAAATTCGATATGAGTTGTGGTATGTCCCCACCCGAGAATACGCGGCATCTTCTCCAGCAGTGTATTAGTTTTTCTTGCGTATTCAGAAGCAAACTTTTCCGATGCGATAAAAAGTCCGACAGCACCATCGGTTACCTGCGAACAGTCGGTAACTTTTATCCTGCCGCTGACTGTGCAGTTGTATTTGCCGATAGTTTTTGCGTGTTCAAAGCTCATAAACCAGTCTCTGGCCTGGGCTTTCGGATTCTTCTTCGCGTTGGAATAATTTATCTGTGCGATTCTTGCGAGGTATTTGTCATCAAGGCCGTATCTTTTGTCATACTCGTCGCCGAGCTTGCCAAAAAGTTTCGGAAAAGGAAAATCGATGCCCTGGCATTCTTTTTCGTACCAGGCGGCGGCGCCAAGAAAACGACCTCCTTCAAGGGGCGTTACGGTCTTCATCTGCTCGATACCTATGACGAAAATCAAATCATATATACCAGCCTTGATATAGGCCATTGCCGACAGAATAGCCACGCCGCCGGAGGCACAGGCAGCCTCGAAACGGCAGGTCGGCAGCCCGACTAATGCTGAATCAAGGTCGGCAAAAAAAGCACCCAGATGACCCTGATTGCAGTAAAGCTCTGATGCAAAATTGCCAACAAAAGCAGCATCAATTTCGGCAGGGGCAATCTTCGCCTGATATGAAGCACCCTGAAAGGCCTCCCGCATCATAGCAGAGATATGCTTATTCTCCCTCGACCAGTTGCGGGCAAAATCTGTCTGGTAACCGCCGAGAATATATACTGCCTTTTTATCCATATCCTTCCTCGAACGCACTAAAGGGCAACAAAGTATTTTCCGGAATCGAGAATCTGAAGCATCGTGTCCGTTTTATTGTAGAGCCTGTCCGGCACTTTAAGGCCTAATTCCAGCATTTTTTCTGCCGTCTCTTCCGCGCCGCCCAGCAGGTTAAGCATCAGGCTCGGGCAGGCCCAGTGAAAACCGCTCGACATAACGGAATCAATCCCGTCGATACCAAATTGTTCGTCGGTGACTTCACCTATGCGGTTGTATGAATAGGCGACATAAGTGTATAAGATGTCCCTGACTATATCGGCCTCTTTTTCATGGGCGTTTTTGACTATCTCGAAAGCCTCCCTGTACATTCCAAGACGAATCAGGTGCTTTGCCTGCTCGACGAAAACAAGGTGTGGCTGCACGGCTGGTATGTAATCACCGCTGGCAGGGTCGTAATACAATATTCTGCCGCCTTCAAGTTTTTTATAAAAGCCCGACCCCGCCTTGTTGCCCAAAAGCCCGTTTTTAATCATCATATCGATAAAGGCAGGCAGAACAAAAAAGTCGTGCATTTCGTCGTTTGTGTTTATATGCAGGCTGTTGACGATTGCCTTGTGTATATCGAGACCAACAAGGTCGATAGTCGCAAGGGGCGGCATAAGTCGGCCGGTATATGGGCCTATGAGATAATCCATCATCTCGGTTCCATATTCCAAGGCGAGCTGAGTAATCTTGTTGAATAGCAAAAAGGCAATCCTGTTGCCGGCAAAACCTTCCAAATTTTTCGTCGGCACAACAACCCTGCCAAGTCTTTGATGCAGGAAATCCTTCATAAAATTATAGATGCCCTTGTCGGTAGAATCAGTCGCCGCTATCTCACAGGCAAACATCTTTCCCGGCGGATTGTAAAAATGCGTAGACAGGAAATTTTTTCTGAAGATTTTGCTCCTGCCCTCCGTCAGGCTGTCAAGAGGAAGGCTCGAAGTAGTGGTGCTTATTATTACGTTCGGCTGAAGATAAGGCTCAATCTTTGCATACATCTGCCGTTTGATGTTTCCGTCCTCCGCAACTGCCTCGATTACCCAATCTGCATAAGGTATGGTTTTTGCGAGCATTGAATCATAATCGCCACAGATTATATTATCTGCAATCACCTCCGAACGGGCCTGTTCGATTGCCCTGTTCAGCCCCTTTTTGGCGTGTTCAAGCGAGCGGCTTAAATAATAGACTCTCAAGCCCTCCTGCGCACAAATCCCCCCTGTCAGGCTTCCAATCTTTCCGCCGGCTCCTATTACTGCAACGCTCTTTATGTCTAATCCCATTTTAGCCTAATTTTCCCTAACAAGCTTTCTTAAATTCCTGTAGTAAAAGTACTATCCGAAGGACATCTTCTCTTTTACCCTTGATATATCTTTCTTTTCTCAGGACACCTTTATACCGGAAACCGAGTTTTTCCACAACTTTCTTATCGCAATATTTTCCGGCCTTATCTCTGCCCAGATTTTTTCAAGCCCCAAAGCGTCGAACACCCATTCTATTATCATCGAATGAGCAATAGAGGCAATCCCTTTACCCCAAAAATCCCTTTCGCTGATAACGCAGTAACATTCTGCTGTTTTGTTAATATCGTCTATTTTTACAAGTCCTATAATGCCAATCGGCTGGCCGTCTTTGTTTTCGATGACAAAATCCCTTCGTGTATCGTCGTTCTTGATTTTTGCAATTGCCTGATAAACGGCTGTCACAAAATCAATGCCCAGCGAACTGATAAATCCCGTTTGTATACCAGTTATGTGCAGTTCGGCGACCTGCCGGGCATCTTCGACACGAAGCTGCCTGATTTGCACACCGGCGGAGTTAGAAGAAATGCTGATATTGGTTGCCTTTAACATAACAGAATTAGTCCCTGGGCTTCTTCTTTAAATCCCCGACAGCATTTTCTTCAAGGTATTGAATTATTTTTTCCACGCTCGTAAGCTCAATGGCATCCGCGGGAGAAATACTTACTCTGAATTCTTTTTGCAGTTCCATAATCAGTGCAACGTGCGCCATTGAATCCCAGCCGTCGACGTTATCTATTGACGTGGAATTGTTGATTTTGTCGATACCGAAGGCGCGATTGAATATTTTTTCCAGTTTTTTGTGCATATTGTTTATTCGAACTTGAGATATTTGAGATTTTTCGGTTTATATTCCTTCAAAGGCAGCTGGTATTTAGTCGTATTATTATCAGAGACAAGTTTCTTAAAGCCGTTTTTGTCCCAGAAGTCCGCTACGAGGTTGTTTTTGGCAGTTTTAATATATTCAGCTTCGACAATCCGGCATAGCTGTTCTTTTGCGTCTCTGCAAATCCGGTCAACGAGAGCATCTTCCGCCTGTCTGCCGATTACCCTGCAGCTCATTAAAAAGGAATCGATGCGCCATTTTTCGCTCGCGCAATCGACAATGGCAACACCCACCATTCCGCTGTCTCCGAATTTATCCTTCAGGGAAAGCACGTAGATTCGTTTTGATTTGTCTTCTATGATGGCCGTTATATCTGTTTGTGAATATCGTTTTGTTGTAAGGTTGAACTGGTTGGTGCGGTTTGTTAATTGGCTTATTCTTTTGGCGTCTTTTTGTTCCGCGTATTTGATGGATACGACCATTTCAAGCGATTTCAGGAAGTCGTCGAGAGTGGGCGTATTTTCCTGAAGCTGATTTCTCAATCTTTGTGCGGCGTAAATCTGACCTCTTTTGGCGTCTTCTTCGGTTAAAAACGCTTTGGCAAACAAATTGGTTTCTCTTAAAGTTTTTTCAAAAAGGCCCGGATTGGAAGGCATTTCAATTGTGAAGACTTCGGGAAGCATTTGTCCCATCAGGTCTCTTTCGGCGGGGTTGTCGTCGATAAAAACCATACTGTCGGTGCCGATATTAATTTCTTTTGCGATCAGCGGCATATTTGTTGGTTTGGGATTCCAGTTGATATGTATGGCGGCAAAATGCTCTTCCCGGAGAACCATAAACGGGTGTTCCCTGAGAACCTTGATAACATCGTCGTAATTATTTTTACTGTTTACGGCGAGAATAACGCCCTGTTTGTATAGTTCGAGGACGGCCTTTTGGAAACTGACGAATTCCCTGCCCGGCCAGTCGGGTCCGATTTTGATTCCATCAATACCATCTTCGCCGATTATCCCGCCCCATAAGGTGTTGTCGCAGTCCAGCACAAGGCATTTTTTGGTCATTCCCAGGGCGGCTTTTATATGGGCCATTATTTTCAGCGAAAGCAGTTCCAGAAAAGATTCACTGAAAGGAATCTTTGCCATACTCATCATTTCCGGCGACATGGCATTCTGGTATCCGAAATATGATGCGAGGGAGTCAACTTCGCAAATTTGTATTTGCGGGTCATCCTGGAATTTCTCTTTTAAAAGGTTGTTGGCCTTTTGATAATCTTTTTCATTTTCTGATTCGAGAATATGCAGGGGCCAGCCAGGCTGAGGAATAAAGGTGCATACTGCAAGAATATTTTTTGAGTTGTTCTTGAAAACAGTTGCGAGCCTGATTATTTGTTCTGCGGCGAGGACCGGATTTTCATCGAGACTTGCCGCTTCGGCTGCAAGAAAAGTAAAATCCGGATTGGCCCTGTAAAGGCCGCTTTGAGGATTAAGGATTTCCTGGTTTATTTGGCCGAAATCGCCTTTGTAAGTATCGAGGGCTATATTATTTTCAGCGACTTTTACGATAAGAAAATCAATCAACGGGTCGATTGTGAATGAGCTTACAAAAGCTATTTTTAATTTGCGGCAATCTTCGATAGTGTTATCGCGCAGGGCCTGTCTGATTTGTTCCGCTGTGCGCCTGCAGGCGAGCCAGCCGTTAGAATCTAATGTTTTTGCAATTGCGGATAGTTTCATTTAACAATCTCGACGATGTTATTTTTCGACAAATTCAATAATATCTTTTTCGGCGGTGACGACAAATGCGGCCTTTTTATTTCCAATCGCAGGTGCTGCTGCCGGTGGCCGAACCACAAAGGCCTTATTGTTGCCTGTTATGATTTTAAGCGTTTTTTCGATATTTTCGACCTCGAAGCAGAAGTGGTATAATCCGCCGCCTTTGTCGAGGAATTTTTTAACGGGACTGTTTTTCCCATAAGGTTCGAGAAGCTCGATTTTTGTGCCGTCATCGCTTTGAATAAAGAGAATTTTAACTCCCTGATATTTATCAACAACAGGCCCGGATATTATTTTGAAACCGAACTGCTCGCAAAATGATTTTGCTTTCTTTTTCACGTTTTTACAGACGTAAGCGATATGATGAAGGTTCATAATGGTTTAAACTCTTCCTTCAAAAGGCCAGCACAAATTACATCCGTTCGTTGGCCGTGTATCTTTTTTTCTTTTCGTAACGTACCTTCGATTTTGAAACCGAGTTTTTTCATTGTTATTATACTGGCTATATTCGAGGGGTGTGCATAAGCCCGGATTTTCTCAATGCCCATTTTTTCAAAGGCCTGTTTAATCAGCAGTCGCTCGGCTTCGAGCATAACGCCTTTTCCCCACCAGTCTTTCTCGCCGATAACACAGTAGATTTCAGCGGTTTGGTGCAGCCGGTCGATATTGACAAGTCCCGCCAGACCTATCGGCTTACCATTTGCGGCGTCGATTACGAAATCTATACGTGAATCATCATCCTTGATTCTGTCAAACCATTCGAGAGTTTTACCCGGCTCAAGCGGTTCTTCGAGGAAAAGAGTTTTATTAACTTCAGGGTCGTTATACCACCTTACCTTGTCGGGCAGGTCCTTCTTTCCCATTTTTCGAAGCCGGATTTTATCGCCGGTGATTTTTGTTTCTTCCATAGGCAGCCTGTTTTTTTTGTTTTCAAAACAGATAATTACTGAACATATCTTTCAGGGTTTGTCTTTTCCTGATTACCTTGTATCCTTTTTGCCGGCTGACTAATATCGGCGGTGCAGGATTGATAAACGGCGGGGTAAGAACCACCGTATATGCGCCGGCGTTATTTATCATAATAAAATCCCCCGGCTCAAGAGCCGTATCGGTTATCTCTGTGAGCAGGAAATCTTTTTCCATACAGGTTGAGCCGACTACATTATATTTTTCGATTTTTCCGGCAGGATGTCTTTTGACTATTTTGTATGGCTGATTGATTTTGTGGAACGTCGGCTTGACGTTATATGCGCTGCCGTTCACCGTCACAAAGATATGCCGACCGATTCGTTTTTTGCTCACCACTTTCGTTATAAAACTGATTGTGTTGGCGACCATAGCGATGCCCGGTTCCAGCACAAGATAAGGTTTTTTCCTTTTTACCCAGTCGTGTTTTTTCAGGATGTCGCAGACAGCCTGTGCATAATCGTCAAAGGACGGCGTATCAATCCACCGAATTTTTGGCGGAATATATCCGAAAATTCCGCCCCCGATATTTATATATTCGATTGAGTCCTGAAAATACCTTTCGGCGACATCGAGCAGTGTTTCGGTGATAATTTTGTAGCACCAGACGCTCCTGTCCGTTGTTGATGTGTGGCCGTGCAGACTGTTAATCGTGATGTTTTTCTGTTTCGAGAGCGACTCGATTATGCTGCCGATGCAAGCGGGCTGAAAACCGAATCTGCCGGCAGGTAATTTCTCCTGGATGTGCGACTGTCCTGCTTTGTCGGACAGGCTTATGTTTATCCTGATACCGATTTTTATCTGCTGTTTCGGATTTTTTGAGGCGTATTTTTTAACATAATCCACTTCTGTCTGAGAATCGAGGTTGACCGTGCTTTTGTTTTTCAGCGCAAGAGCGATATCCTCATATTTCTTTACCGGGCCGTTAAAAATAATCTTATGTCCGTCCTGGCCGGCTTTTATAGCGAGGTCATATTCCAGCCTGGAGACGACCTCCGCAAATCCGCCTTTGGCTTTTATAATTTTACAAAGATACGGTATGTAATTTGTTTTGTATGAGTAGGCAAGTATGAATTTCGGGTATCTGGATTTAAAAGCTCTTGCGATATTGTCGTAGTTTCCCCTGAAGGCCTTTTCGTCGAAGATGTAAAAGGGCGTTCCGTATTTTCGTTCGATTCGGGTTATCTGATTGTGCGTTGTCATTATATATCAGTCTTTAGTTTTGGCCGGCTTTAAGCTCATTTTGCTTTGTGCCCATAAATTCATCCACGGTCGCGCGTCCGTCCTGGTTGATGCCGCTTCTCTTGAAAACCAGTGCGACACTTTTGAGGATTATTTTAAAGTCGATAAACAGATTCCAATTATCGACATACCACACATCCAGCCTGAATTTATCTTCCCAGGATACGGTATTTCTGCCGTTAATCTGTGCCCAGCCTGTTATGCCCGGTTTAACGTCGTGCCTGCGAGCCTGTTCAGGCGTGTATCTGTCGAGATATTTTGTCATAAGCGGTCTTGGTCCGACGATGCTCATATTGCCAATGAAGCAATTGAAGAGTTCCGGCAGTTCGTCGAGACTGGCGCTTCGCAGGAATTTACCGAAAGGCGGCAATCGCCGGCTGTCGGGCAGCAGGTTGCCTTTTGCGTCGGCAGAACCAAGCATCGTGCGAAACTTGTAAATTGTAAACGGTTTTGCGTTCAGGCCGGGGCGGTTCTGGCGAAAGAGCACCGGCGAACCAATTTTGATACGAACGGCAATTGCCAGAATCAAAAGCAGGGGGCTTAACAGGATAAGTCCCAGCAGGGCGGCCATTATATCGAACAGCCGCTTGAGGGCGAGCTGAATTTTGCGGTCTGTTTTGGATTCATTCATATTTTTTGATTAAACGGATAATCAATGGGCAGGAATTCGCCAGATTTTTATTTTCCCGCCCTGACGGGAGTCAGAAGTGGCGAGAAATTTTGAGTCCGGAGAAAAAACTATATCGCTCATAACCTTGTGACCGGGGGTTTCATTGAATATTTTCTTGCCGGTGGCGGTATCCCAGACGCAGACAACTCCTGATACAACGGCGGCGACGAGGGCGCCGTCGCTGCTTACCTGGACGAGCTGCACGTGCGGATTTTTAATAGTGCTGCGGTTCTCTTTTGTCGGCAGGAATTGGCCTACCAGCCGGCCGGTATTGCCGTCAAATTTATATACGGTGCTGTCGCTGCCCCTGGCATAAATCAGTTTCGAATCTGGAGAAAATTCGCAGTTGAAGAAAAGGGAAGGTTCCGGCAACTGGTTTTCCCAGGCGATTTTTTTCTCTTTCAAATCGCATAAGGCAATCCAGCCCGCCTTCGGCGGACCCTTGCCCCCGCAGAGACTGACCAGATTTTCGTCATCTGAAACAGCGGCGTATATCCTTTGATTTATATCTATCGGGGAGTCTATCGTAAATTCATACTGCGGAGAATCTTTGTTGGGGTCGATTGTGTAAAATGTGAGGGTTGTCTGATTTGATTTTGGTTTTGCAATGATAAGAATCGGCTCATTTCTGTTTTTGCCGATTTTTAGAAAGGTTTTGTTCTCCGATGTATCGAGGGCAAATTCCCTCGGTTTAGTGTTGTCTTTAATGCTGGTAATAGCTACCGATTTTGCATTATACTTTGAGACGGAAACAATTGTGCCGTTCTTTAATAAAACCATCTGGTCGTACTTTATCGGGATTGTCTGATATTTTTTAGACAGGTCGTTCCAGTCGAATAGATACGTCTTATTATCGAAACTTACTGCCGCCAGGAAATTATCGTAAGTGAACAGGCTCAATATCCCGTTGTTCAACGGGATGGTAATTTCCTTATAGAGGGATGATTGACGGTTTGCGATTACAGCGATTATTATAACCGCAAGGAAGCTGGCGATGAAAAAGAGAGCCGGCGATTTCTTTTTACTCTTTTGGTTATCCATATTTCGCTTCTAAAGATTTTATTTAATGTTTTTTAAGGCAGTTTATTATAAGCATCTTAGACGATTTGGCAAACCCCTTGCATGACGAATTCATTTTTTGCCGTTTTGAAGTTCGAGAAGTTCCTTGTAAAGACTTATATGTTTATCAACCAGTAATTTTGAGTCAAAAAGTGTTTCTGCCCGCTGACGCCCCTGTTGGCCGAATCTTTTGCGGAGCTGGGGATTTTTACAGAGTTGCAACATAGCTTCGTAAAGCTGCTCGGCATTGTCCGGTTCTACCAGCAGTCCCGTTTGACCGTCCACAACGGCATCGATGCATCCTGTCACTTTGGTAGCAATTACCGGCAGGCTCATCGCAGATGCTTCCAAAATTGTATAAGGAAATCCTTCACGCCTCGTGGGCAGAACCAGCATATCCATAGCGGCATAATAGGATTCAATCTGGTCGGTGAATTCGCTGCGTCTAATTCCGGGATGATTGTTTATAATCTCAACTATTTTATCTGACAATAGCCCGCGGTGAGGCTCAAAATTACCAATAACAAGCAGTCTGAAATCAGGGTTTGACTGATACAATCGTGTAAAGGATTCAACCAGAATACCGATACCCTTGTCCGGCACAAGGCGGCCGATAAAACCTATTACCGTATCATCATGCGAAATGGAATGCATGCTTCGAATCGCTTTGCTCTTTTCAGCCAATTCGGTGGTGCGGTTAAAACGCTCCAGGTCCACGCCGCATGCGCTGCCGCTGCCGAGGATTTTTATCTTTGATAATTTGCAAAGTCCTGAATCTACCAGTTTCTCCGACAGGCTTTTACTTACCACAAGTACCTGGTGAGCCAGAGAGCAGCTGATTTTTTCGGTCGATTTCAGCACGAGCCGTCTGATGCCAGATGCTGTCTCCGTCGGCAGGCCGTGACACGTATAAATGCGGCATTTAACCCTCGCCAAAATTGCAGCAATCATACCCAGCAGGCCGGCTTTGGGTGTGTGTGCGTGAACTATATCATAGTTGTTTCGCCTGAATATTCTGACTAATTTTATTATCGCCAGTATATCACGCCACACTGTTATCCGGCGATGGATGCCGACCGGATAAACAGTTATGCCAAATTGTTTCCGAAAATAATCGAGTTCTTTGTCAGGGGAACTGCATATATCGAGAATGAATCCGGAATTTTTCAGTTTTTTCGTCAACCCACGATAAAATACCCAGAGGGTGGACGGTATCGACGACATAATACAAATTTTAATCGGTTGTCTCGTTTTTTTATCCTTAATGACCAGACTCGGAACTTACAGCAGCTTTTTATGGCGTTGCGGTGAAGCTAACCAATAGCCTTCTCCAGTGCCTCAGCTATCTTCTTTGTACAATAACTGAGCTCGAAATGCTGTTCAACTCGCAACCGTCCTGCCTGCCCCATTTTTCTTCGCAACTGCTCATCGTCCAGAAGGAGGAGCAGTTTATCAGCAAGTGGTTCGGCCTGTTTTACCGGAACAAGAAAACCGGTTTGTCCATCTACCACCACATCCTCACAGCCTCGATGCTGCGTGGCGACAACGGGCTTACTGCAGGCCATTGCCTCAAGAATGGAAACCGGCAGTCCCTCATAATAATAAGTAGGCAGCACAAATATATCTGCAGCCTTCATCATAATAAAAACGTCTTCTCGCCAGCCCACTAACTTAAAATGCGATGCAATCTTTCCTGTTTCTGCCAACTTTTGAATTTCATCTGTTAACGGTCCCCTGCCAACAAAAATAGAACAAACATCGTCTCGTTGAGCTAATATCCTTTTAACAGCCTCCGCCAGCACCATCGCCCCCTTTTCATAAATCATTCTTCCTACGAATAAAACAATTTTCCAATCTTTGCTGATGGATAATTCTGCCGCCAATTGATTTTTTGCCTGTTCAGAACTATCAGGATTATATCGCGACAGGTCTACACCTATCCCTGGTATGCGAAATATCTTTTCGGGGTTCTTTATGATATGATGTGTTCTGCAAAGCTTTTCATCGTAATCATTCATTACAATTATGGCATCTGTAATAGACCCGAGAAGCTTTTCTGCCCAATATCGCAGTTGCCATGAAAAAAACCCTTGGGCTGGTGCACAGGTCAATCCATGGGCAAAATATATAACATGTGGTGTCTTTGCCAAACGAGCGGCTATTCGCCCCACAGCTGAGCAGAGAGGTGTATGGCAGACCAGTGCCTCTATTCGCTGTTCGACTAACAACCGCTTGACTCTTAGAATGGCCTTGAGAATGCCAACAGGATTTGTACTCCTTCTTAAATTGTAGGTAAAAACTTCGATACCTGCTTTGCGCAGATGCTCTGCAGCGGAAACATTTTTGTTCCCAACCAATTCATCCTGTCCTTGGGCAACGCAAACACACACATAATGCCCTAATCTTTTTTGCTCAATCATAGTAGGAGTCAAGAACCGACTGAGTGTTTCCGCTGCTCTTGAGATGTGCATAATTCTCATAAGAACGAATACCTCTTTTTCCCTGAATAAATGCAGGTGTTCGAGCGGCTCAACCTAAGTTTTGCTGCTTTTGCCTTGCCTGTTGAAACAGGTTGTATTGACGTGATCGGCAATCAATAGTTTTTCTCTGACTTGCATTGTTTGTCAACCACTTTGGTGTTCGGTACTCAATTTAATATATTCTGGTTTTAGATTAAAGGTTAGTATCTGGCTTTGTATTCCTTATAATCTTCATTGCCTCTTCGAACACTTGACGGTCTTCTTCGCTCAGCTGATGCGAGCTCCGTTGCGATATCAACCGCTTCTGTAGGCCCATCACAGTCGCCAGGGCATAGGCGCCTATGCGTAGATAACGAGCCATGCGTGCCTTGTGCTTTTCCATGGAGCTAAAAGATGAAGGAGCATACTCTTTAATAGCACGCGAGACAGCTACGTTCGTAAGGTAATATTTTCGCAAACTGTGTGTTTCATACTCTCGGTAAAAATAAAGCGGTTCGGGAATGTTAGCGAAGCGGCTGGTAGAATAACTTGTGAGAAATAACGCATAATCCACCGCGATTTTATATTGTTCTGGATAAGGGTGATCTCGGAACCATTTGGTTCGCCCCATCATAGGGGCATGTGATATCCAAAATCCCTGCAATGGCTTACTGCAAATCTCCTCATGCGTAGTAGTTTTGATGTTATGGCGGCCTAATGGCACGTCATTTGGACCGAGACAAAGAAGATCCGTTGATACCAAATCAACATTGGGATGTGTCCTAAGGAACTCTACCTGCCTTTGAAATTTCGTCGGATGGCATAAATCGTCAGCGTCGAACCTGGCAATGAAATCTCCTCTCGCAATTTGAGTAATGTAATTATAACGGAAAGAACGTCCCCTGTTTACATCATCGCGTATAACCCGTACCCGTGGGTCTTTGATTGCTCTGGCAATTTCATAGCCTCCATCGGTCGAACCATCGTCAATCAATATCCACTCCCAATTTTTAAATGTTTGTGCGAAGATACATTGTGCCAGTCCAATGAGGGTATCGGTCGTATTGTAAAAGCTTATGCCAATCGTCAGTTCAGGTCTTTCCATGTATTGTTCTCCGGTTACTATAGCGATTTGCCTTGAGCCAATTCAGTAATTCCGTTAAGAGTCTTTGACCGGCCTATATTCCTTCCATTAGTAAAAACTCTGACTCAAGCATCATCAATTGAACGGGCAATATGAAAACAAAAATCCAACATTTGTGTTGGTTTTCGGAAGTCATCGATTTTTATCAGGACAGTTTTATTTAAAACAATTTGAATCATGCATCTTTATCTAACATCATTTTTACACTTTCCCTCAGTGAAATTGTCGGGCACCAACCACAATGACGATGTAGCTTCTGATAACTGCCGTAAATTTGACTGACATCAGCTTTACCCCTCAACCGTACGGGGTCAATCTCAACTTTCAGTTGTGCCCCGGATTCTTTGATCATCATTTCGAGAAGGTCCCTGATGCATACCGGTGAACCTGAACAGAGATTAAATATTTCACCCGGCATCGGCTTTTCGCACAACATCCAGATCGCCTTAACGACATCATGAACATCAATAAAATCCCGTGAGCTTTCCAAATTACCTGTTTGAATGACTTTTTTTCCTTCCGCCAAAAGCATTTTTAATTGTTTAGCAAAAGCCCCCGGAGCAGTTCTGTCGGAAACGCCGTTTCCAATAATTTGAAAAGGTCGAACTACCATCACACACATACTATGGACTCGCGCATAATATAACGCAGCCTGCGTAGCCATCTGTTTGCTTAACCCATACAGCATCACAGGCAAAGAGGGGGTCTCTTCCGTTATGGGCATCCGACTGGAATCAACGCGGCCATATTCCGCCGCCGACCCTGAGGTTATGATTTTGGCGCGGGGGGAATATTTTCGTGCGGCTTCCAAGATGGAAGTCACAGAAAGAACGTTAGACCTGTATATAGACTCGGCGTCTTCAGAGCGGAATGTGCCGACAAGATTGATGATATAATCTGGTCGAATTTCCCTGACCATGTTTTCAACCTGGGACGTATTTGCATTATCGATTTGATAAATCGTGTCACAATTGGGTTTCGATTGGCCTGTGATATCCGAACCAATAACTTCATATTTCTGTTCGCATCCGGCAAGAAAATCACACATGTGTCGTCCTGTAAAACCGCCTGCCCCGGTCACTAATATTTTGGGAACCATTATCTTATCCGTAA
The DNA here is from genome assembly GCA_003141315.1 of Phycisphaerales bacterium. Classification (GTDB taxonomy): domain Bacteria; phylum Planctomycetota; class Phycisphaerae; order Sedimentisphaerales; family Anaerobacaceae; genus Fen-1359. The sequence continues at coordinate 140,720 of PLLP01000023.1, read as the reverse complement.
ATAATAATCTCGGTCATTTTCGAAATTTTCTATTGCTTGCCTGTAATCCTCAGGTCTTCCAATATCAAGCCATTCACATTCAGGTCCAAACGTAAGAACCCGTTGATTTGCATTCTTGAGATTCATCATCAACGTTGGCATATCCAGGTACTTTGCTTTAGGGATATAGTTCAATACAGACTTATGAAATGCGTTAACTCCCATGCTGACAGTATATTTGTAACAGGGTTTTTCTTTATAATCGATCAATACTCCATTGTGATCGACTTCCAGCACCCCAAAATCGATGTTCACCTTTCTTTCAAATACTCCTATAGTTGCTACAGCTCCAGAGTCAATATGTGTCTTTGCAAGATCGGCATAATTTAACGTAGTCAGCAAATCACCATTCATAACGAGGAAATGCTCTGTAAGATTTTTCACCAGTGAAATTGAGCCTGCCGTGCCCAGCGGTGCATCTTCCATACAATAGGTGATATCGAGGCCGAGCTTGCCGCCATTGCCGAAAAAAGTCTTAATCAAATCTGCCAGATGATTGACAGAAAGAGTGATTTTTTCAAATCCGAACAATTTAAGCTGCCGAAGCACTACTTCCAAAATGGGCATCTCGCCAATTGGCATTAATGGCTTAGGGAATACCGTTGTATAGGGTTTTAGCCGTGTTCCCTTGCCCCCCGCCAAAACGATTACTTGTATGTCTTCATTTCTCATTTTTTCTCCATACCTGTTAAATCATATATTCATCCGGTCGGAATAAATCGATATTTTTTCGAATCCATTCTATAGTTTCTTTTAACGCATCATCCAAAGAATACTTCGGCTCCCATCCACACACTTTACGGGCTATTGAATTATCACTTATTAATTCCATAACCTCACTTTTCACAGGTCTTATTCGAGCCGGGTCATGGACAATCGGTAAGTTTTCTTTTCCCATAATTTTTAATATTCTTTCAACTATCTTTCCAACCGTATCTCCTTTGCCCATGCCCAAGTTAACCTCTTGTCCTATCACTTTATCACAAAGACCTACCTTTACGTACCCTTCAACACTGTCTTTTACATAAGTCATATCTCGAATCGGCTCTAAAGAACCTATACGCAATTTATCACAGGCTATAGCCTGACTAATAACCGTTGGGATAAAAGCTCGCGCTGATTGTCTTGGTCCGAATGTATTAAAAAATTTCACCGTAACCACAGGCATTCCAAAGCTCCTGTAATAGGACTCTACCATTTTATCCTGACCGATTTTACTCGCGGCATAGGGCGACTGACCCTGAAGTGGATGTTTCTCATCGATTGGAATGTATTGCGCAGTACCATAAGTTTCACTTGTCGATGTAGTTACAAGACGAGGTGTTTGGGCATCTCGGCATGCTTCCAGAATATTTACCGTCCCTTGGATATTTACAGAAACATAATCATTGGGCGCAACATAGCTATAGGGAATACCAATCAGAGCGGCAAGATGAAAGACGTAATCACACCCCTCTACAGCTTTTCGCATGAAAAAAGGGTCACAAATATTGCCCATAATAATCTCGATGCTTTCTCGAACATCCTTCGAAACATCCGAGAGCATTCCCAAATCACCTCGTCCATTATACTTGACAAGCGCTCTTACCTTGGCCTCATGTTCCACCAAATATTCCACCATATGAGAACCGATGAAACCGCCTGCCCCCGTTATCAATACTTTTTTACCTTTTAACATATTTAATTCCTAATAGAACATCCCGATTCATTAAATATCTTAAATCATTTAATAGTTTGATTTTCCTCAACTTGTTTATCAATCAGATTTCTGTAAGGCTCATAGTATTCTGCCTCGAACGGCCCCGGCCACCATTCAATCATAACGGTGTCTGTCAATGCCCGAAACAGGTGCGGAACATTCGGAGGAATGACAATTAATTCCATTTGGTGCTTTTGCATAACAATATCTTTCCCATCCTGATGCAACGTTAATTCAAAGACGCCGCTCAAAATGATATCATATTGAGGGATTGGATGAAAGTCGCCACTGCGCATAAATCCTTTTTTAGTGTAAAGAACATTATATTTTGCCCCATGGATGTTGTATCGATGTATCTCACCACGGTAATCACTATAGAAAGGGTCATCGTAAACTTTCACTTTTGTCATATTCAATTTCTCCAAAAAATTTATCCGATACCTGTCCCATGTTTTAGTTATTCTTACAATTCATACATAGAGCATTAGAGGCTCTTAAAAAACATAGCCATAAACTGTACAGGTTCAAGGTGCCCGCCCGAGGCGGAATAAAAACTGCCTGCTTCCTTCTTTCAATCCTCTTCATCACAGATGTGTTTCTCTATCGAGTACGTTTGATTTTCTCAAAAATATCGAGAATTCGTTTTGTGTGATCATCGGGATGAAAATGTTGATACGTATAGTCATATCCTTGCTTGGTAATCTTTTGCGTTTCCTCCGGATTGGCAATAATCCATTGAATCTTATCGGCAAGAGCCTCGTCATCATCTACCGGCATCAAAAACCCGGTCTCGCCGTCTTTGATTGAATCCCCCACACCGCCTACCGTGGTTGCGATTACCGGCCGTCTGAGCACCATCGACTCAAGAATAGAGCGAGGAAAACCCTCTGTATGTGACGGCAGGATGCATATATCCGCAGCATTGATAATCGCGGGTATATTGTCTCTCCATCCGAGGAAAAACACATTATCCACGATGTTCAGTTCTTTGGCGAGCTGATGGAGTTCTTCAACAAAATTGTTCCCCGCTCCCACCGCGAGCTTACCGGTCAACCACAGTGCAGAATTATACCCCGCCGACTTGAGCCGTGCGATTGCTTTATATGCCGTGATATGGCCTTTCCTCACCTCCGGCCGTGCCGCCAGCATCAATATCTTCGGCGAAAGTTCATTTCCCGGCAGCGGTGCCACTGGTGGCTCCTGTGCATCACGTTTAACTTCTTCAATATCAATTGTCATCGAGCCAAGAAAGAGTTTACTCTCAGGCACACCCGCCTTTCGTAATTGATACAGCGTCGCTGTTGATACCGCAAGTACTGCAGCAGCTTTGTGCTTCATCAGCCATCGCAGGCGCCATCCGACCTGATCTGGGGTTCCCCATCCCTGAACATAGAGCGCACATGGATATTTTTTCAATCGTCGGTTCATCGTTACGAATGTCAGTGATTTCTCATTCATTACCCAGACTATGTCAGGGTTTATGCCCAGAATCGTTGTTGATAGAGATGCGTGAACTCGCCATAGGTCGGGAAGCTGCCTACTCAGTGCCGCCATGCGTCCTATACCCGAACCGCCGATATAGGTACGTTTGGCATCCTGCACCAGCACATGATAGGGCAGGTTCGCCTCACGGATAGCCTGTCGGTACGGCTCACACTTGCCGTATACGTCGACAATATGTACCTCATGGACCTTTGCAAGACGCTCTGCGAGATGTAATGCTCCCTGCGGTGCACCGCCGAAATTATTGTTAAAATCGAAAAAAGCCAGCCTTAGTGTTGACATCAATAGACTAACTCCGGTTCAAGAGGCTGTTGCTTGACATCCGTCTCTTGTTAACCTCTTTTATTAACTCTATCGTACTTATGTTTACTCCGTATAATTGCATAGCAGGTCTTATAAAAACTAATGGTTTAGCTTGTTTCATAGTCGGCGCCTGAAGGTTCCTGATTGCAAAAGAATCTGTTTACAAGGTAAGCAACAATAAGTGCCCACACGAAGGTTCGGGTAAACAAGATGCTTGTCTGCCTTATCCAATATACTAAAGCACTTATAGCACCTAAGAAAAGCGTGATATTGAAGAGATTGGGACGAGTCAGAACTTTTTCATACAAAATGCGATACATCCAGCCGAGAGCCAAGAAAGTCATTGCACCCAATATACACCCAAAGTTTACATATGCCTCCATTGCAATTGAGCCACCCCTTCCCCATGTCTCGGCAATGCTTCCAAAAATAGTTTCTGTCAGCCACACTGCTGGACTTGTGCTTGCGCCAGCAACTCGAGTAGCGCCAGGAAGAATATTCGGCATAACGTATTGCACCGAATACAAATAACTCTTCCCCTTCCAATAATCGTTGTGGCTCGGAACCAGGTCCATTGCTATGACAACTGTTTTTATAGATGCCCCGAATTCTGCCAGAGAATGTACAACTGCATTCGTTTTACCTCCAGCCTCGCTTGTTTGGTAGGTTTTATACATCTCTGTGACATTAAGAATAATTAGAGTTCTGGCAACTCCAACAACTGCCATAACAAAAAACAGCAGCAGCACTATGGCAACAGTCGATATTATTTTAATTTTTCTCTGGAAATAGTAATAGGCAACAAAGGGAATTGAGGCTAAATAAATAAAACCTCCACGGTCACCCGTAATAAGAATACCGGTGACAAAAACGATAATGATATATTTTGTAATTCCATACAACGCTTTATGAAAAAGCAGAACACTTGAAGCGCAATATAAAGCAAAGCCTACGGCTGCAATATTTAAAGAGACCGCAGAAAATCTGTTTCCGAGGTTAATAAGAGAATTATATTGTGTCGTTAATGCCCCGAATCCTCCTCGCAAAAAAGGAATCCAAAACATAATAAATGAGCCGACAATCAAGATTGCAGATATAGCAAGGGGAACTTGAGGAATACTCGGCAGAAAACCAAGATTGGATTCTTTACGTCTGCTACCCGCAAACTCATATCCTAAAAGAAATAAAACGAGACAATATAAGCTAAAAAGAACAGCCTTGTGCACTTTAGACGGCGCCCAGAAAACTTCTTCGTCATAAGCAACCATGCCGAAGGCATACAAAATGATGTAACCGAAATGGAATACGACAAAAATTGACATGAATATGATATCTGGCGTGAACCAGTTGACCGGTTTTTCCTGCATCAGTTTATACATAAAAATAACCGCCATCATCAAAAGAATGATTATGGTTTCCGACAAAAAAGAAGCAGGAGCAACCGAACTATTGTTCACAAGATAAATACAAGTAGCTATCACAAGCAAGATTATTAAACCGGAGACATACATTGGCCCCCAGGGTCTTGCGGGCAAATCCAGATTTTCCAGGCGGAACCCGTCTTCATATTCGACAATCGGTTTATTCGCAATACCCATATCGGATTATCTCCTGCCGTAGAACCGCTTACAAAGAATCCAAGGCCGCCATTTCGCCAAATAATGCCTCCGAGCAGATATATGACAATGATTGTCCAAGCAATTCCACCTATTTGAACTTAGATTCATAACACATATCCTGACGCCTTTGTATCTACAGCGTATTTCACAACCTCGAAAAACCGCGTTTTCAGGGACAAAACCGGCCTGTCCGGAGGGTTATGAAATGGCTTCTAAAGAAATCGGCATCTTTTATATGAGACATTAACAGGATAAAAACCATAGGTTCCTACCCCGATTATTATCGGGATAAACTGGAACCTTTTCGTGTCGGTTCTAACACAATCATACCACAACATGTCGAGATTGGAACATACATCGCGTAAATTATCACACACGATAAACCAAAGGAAAGTACGTTGTCTTGTATATGCAAGACACGTAGTTTTACTTGTAGCATTCAATATAAATAATCGCCCTAAATGAGGGAACTAAAAAAGTAATGCATCCATAAATAAATTTAATCAAATTGAATTCTTTTTTTTGTAGCATCTCTAATGGCATTATTGGTGTCATTTGAACGTTTGATATTCTAAAGTTGACCGATTTGCACAATGTTAATATTTCTTTTTGGGTATATTCATGAATATGACCGTGTCCATGTACCCCGTCCTTTTTAAATAGACCATCGGCATTCGGAAGTGGTGTAACGCCAAAGAGAAATCGTATCCTCCTGGACAAGTTTGCGATATTAGGAACGCTAAGAATTAACTTGCCAGAAGGACGCATAATTCTCTTTATTTCTGTAAGTATGCTAGTTGGTGGAGCAAAAATATGTTCTAATACTTCTGTGAAAATGACTATGTCAAAATACTCATCTTCAACTGGAATAGTGACATTATCAAGATCACAGACTTTTAATTGTATCTCCGCCTCTTTGAACCTGTTTTCCATTAGATTTGTTCGGTCAAGCGCCCATATCTCGTATTCAGGAAAATTCTTTTTAATAAATATCGTAAAAGGAGTTGGTCCTATATCAAGTAATCTAACCGGCTTAGGTAATGTTGGTATCGATTCTGCAATTCTTTTAAAATTATAGATGTGATCTTGCATGTATTTAATTTCTTTATCCTTATCCAACTCTATATATGATGAAGTATCTTCACTTTGCTTCATCTGTTCTATATAGTCTTCTAGTTTCATTGCATCCTTTCTGTAAAATTAATTTGCTATATTTCTTCCTGTACTTTCGGTCAATCTGATAGAAAAAACAAGGAAATCTGGATCCTGCAGGAATCGAAATGTGATTCTGTCCATGCTCGGCCTTTTACTGATACTTTGAGTATAATCCTGCTTTATGTTTTCAAACATTGCTGAGTTCCTCCGCTGACTTGGGCAGGCCATCCTTTTCGTAATATGCCTTAACCACAAAGATAGCGCATCCCAAAGTCCCGATAAAATAGCATATAATAAGCGCCCACGTTGCCCCTATCATTCCATACTTTGGAATCAAAAGAAAAGAGAAAACAAGGCATGCCAGTGTTGAAAGCGCATACAGAGGCAATTGAATGGCTAATTTTCTGCTTGCTGTAAGAGCGACGTTCATGCCGGAGAAAAGAAAAAGCACAAGACCGGCGAATGTAAGGAGTATAAACATTTTGTTGTGCTGGGCATAATCGGCCTTGAACATAAACGTAAGGACGATTTTGCCGAAAAATGTGCTTATCAGTACTCCTAATATTCCCAGCAAAAGCCCGACGGCCAAAAACTTTCCCAGAAGCCATTTATAAGCAATCCTGTTTTGAATATAATAAACCGCCAGCCGTGGGCTGACTGCCTGGCTCATTGCAGCTACCACCATTGTACCAACAACAAGCAGAGACGAAATAGCCGCAAAATATCCGACTTCTTTAATGCCGCCGTATTTTTCCAGCACCAATCGCGGTATGCTTGTGAATAATTGCGCAAGCCATGCGACAAGCCCAAGAGGTATTGTTAATTTCACCAGACTCAAAAGCTTATCCTTGGACCATATTGGCCTCATCCAATTGACCGAACTTGCTCCTATTGAACCAGACAATCTTCTGACAACTGGAAAATCGTATATAAACACGACAATCAGCCGGGCAATGCTTAAACCTATAACAGACAGCCACAGGCTATTAGTTACCCAGAAAACGATACCGAAAATAATAAGAGACAAAACACCCTGCATGGCGACAGATATGGACATTTTGTCCATTCGTTCGGATTTTTGCATAAATCCGAGGAATACTTCACGAACAGACACTATTGCATAATTGATGCCCAACAGCAAAATAATCAAGGCGGTTTCCAGGGGATAGAATATAAATCCGACTGTCCCTGCCACGATCACCGTTAGAAAGGATGTTATTATCCGAAGGGAATAATAATGGCCGAACGCATAATCGTTTTTAGCGTCCGTTACCTGCACAACCTGAAGTTTCAGACTAAGCAACAAGCTAATAGGCAACGCGATTGCCTGTGCCAAAGCAAATATTCCCACCGTCTCCACGGTTCCAAGTTTGATAAGCACAACCAGCAGGAGCCACATGCAAAAGGCTGAAATTGCGTTTCCGACAAGTGCCCATATAAAGTTATATTTTAAAGAGCGTAATGCCATTAGTGTTGCTGTTTTCTCAAAATCTCCAGCTTCTGGAGATAATACAAATAGCCTCCTTCAATCTTGGTGCCCCATTCATACTTATTGTTGTTAGGGGCTTTGTCAATTGGGGTATAGCTTCCCCACATCTTTCTGCAGTTCATGGATATTTCAGTATCCACAATCGATTTGTAATTTATGGTATCGGGATGCTTTCCTACAATCCACATCCCAACGGTGTTGGAGATTCCGTATTTACGAACAGCATATTTTACATAGGCGTCGTCAACTGACTGAAAAGGAACATTCTCACCGGTTAATGTTATGGTTGTGTACACATCGACATTTGGCACAATGTCAAAAGGAATATCTTTGTTTGAGCTATGATATACAATTGAGCCGTTGCCGAACAGCTGCCGCAATCTCCGTATCATTTCCCACTTGCCGCACTTGTCATCCATTTTATGCCCCTCAACATCAGTAAGCAATCCATCGACGAAAACTCCATCGATGTCAAATTTTGTCTTTAGAGCTTTCACCTGTTGAAAATAATCTTCCACGTCCGGTTTTATCTGCTGATGGTAATACAGGGATGTGTAGGGGCTAACCTTGAGGTTATAAGAATGTGCCGTTTTGACAAATCGCCTGAACTCGGCTTCATTTTCCACAGTATAAGGGCCGCCTGGATATGGATACTTCCGTGTGGTATAGTTTTTGTAAAGACCCTGGTAAGACAAATAAATTATATGTAAGTTCCTGGACCACTGGGCAATAGCTGATTCGGGCGGCATTTCTCCGTATACATTATCTTTCCCGTATCCCATGCTTCCATACATCATTATCACGTTGCTCTTAAACGAAGCATCCCAGTCGAAAGGTTTCCCCGGAAAAGCCGCTAACATCACACGCTCATTTGCCTTAAGGCGGTAATTTGCGAGCCAATCTTTTTTACCGAGTTCAATATTAGTAATTTCATAACCCGCCTCATATCGCTGCGGATAGATTTCCATACCGCCGAGGCTGTCAATGAGCAGAAGTTCACCATTATAGCGGTTCTCGAAATCCGGCTTGAAATTACCCTTGCACGACATTATCAGTTCTGTTCGCGGCGCAATGATGCAGGTCGAATCGCCGTACACCCCGATGTTTAATTTCTCCGACCATAAAAGGACATGGTCATCGGTGTCAACTATCCGCTCAAAAAGGATATTCGGGTCAAAAGCTATTGTAGACAGCAATCGTTTTGTGCCGCTGAGTCCCTGATATACTTTCAGAATTCCCGAAGCATACTCAAATCTTGCACCGGTTGTTTCCACCAAAAATGCACCATCTGAAATATTAGAGCTTGTTATTTTCATGCCCCAGGAGACACTGCTTCCACGGAATGAAATATTATTCACATCTTTATATATTTTACCTGCTGCTTCAGGTTGTGCAAGACAGGCCATATTAGATGCAAAAATCATCACACAAACACAAAGTGATTGGCGTTTTGAAATCATTTCAGCATGAACCTAAAAAGCCAAAAATTTAATGACTACTGGCGAATACTGTGAAATCAAACTTTTCAATCTCAGAAGGAGCGAGCAGTCTCTCATATACCTCATCTATAAGCAGTGCGCCGGACATAACATTGTTTTCGGCATAATTACCAGTCTGGCTCCCTATTATTCCGGCCATCATATCTGCACCAAGGCCAGCTTTATGGGACCAGAGGCCGGCATAACCGACAGACAAATTCAAGCGGCTGTCATCGTCATACGAAACTGCAAAACATACGTTTGAATTTCGGTAAAAGTTATATCTTTGGGATGTAGATATTACATTCTGTAGAAAGCCATCTACGGTAGCCTGTAAGTAAAACTTGCAGTCATTCGGATTGAAATATAACTCGATGTAATTTCCAGGACCAGCATACCAGGTCTTGATATACTGGTTTCCACAATTAGCATACCATTCCGCACGGGATTCGGGTGACCAGACGAATAAGTTGGTCCAAAGGGACGGGAAGTTGTTTGGTTCATTATACTTTTCGTATGCCCTCGGCACACCGGGTATTTGCCATCTGCTTGGATGATTCGGTTCTATCTGAGCGCAGTCCAAAAGAAAACTGTAAGGGACAGGGTTGGTTGTGCCAATCTGACAAATCAAGATATCTTTATTTACTCCAACAGCCGGAGGAAAAACCATCTCCATCCATCGGTGTTTGCTGGCAGAAGCCGTAAAATAAGGACTCCCTCTATTGCTGCCGATTGTAAACCATCTACCACAGAACTGCGGAAGGCTATAATCAAGTGCTTTTACTGAAATGCGACTGCTGTAGACAGCCCCCTGTTTTACAGTTACACCTTTTGGCCAAAAGAAACCCACAGATGTATTTTCGGCCGTGCATTTTAGACTCTTATTTCCCTGCAAGGCGTCCTGGGAATATGGTTCCATTAGAACACTCCCTGCACCTGTACCCATACTCCAATCGCTTGATATACTACCGTCGGTTTCGACACTGGCCCTGATATTATTGCTGAGAAGATTAGTGGTAGCGGGGTCAATACATACGCTATTAACTTCACTTACCGTTGTTGGACTAAAATAACAATAATAGTCGATATGGTCGTCATTATAGGGAGTGTTAACCGGAACTGTCAGAGCAGCTTGAATCTTGCCGCCTACGACACCAATAATTTTGGTTATACCGAGTTCACCGTTGGTAAATTGATGATATACAGTCCAGTGGGTCAAATCATTACTAACCAATATGGCTGCTCGTCTATTCGTGATGGGAATTGTAGAAGAATCAGTAACATTAAAAGTACCTGCATAATAAACACCGTTGTAATAAAACAAGGAGAAAACATATCCTCCGCCGTTATACCAGTTTCCATCGGTATAAAGCGGGTCTACTTCATGTGTATAGACATTATACCAACCTACAAACTCACTCGCATCCGACCCATAAAGAATACGGTTGCTGTCTCCCACATCAAGGAATTCAACAGGTTGAAAATTCTGCTCGGGTCCGGCTTCTAAATCAGCCCATGTTATGCCGTCGTCGTCACTGTAAGAAACTTTATTAATAAGCGCCCCGTCTCCCCACACAACCAGCCATCTGCCGGAAGGTTCATGTTTGATAATCCGATGTGAATGCTTTATGTTTTGATTCGGCTCCTCATAAACCATATTGAAACTATTCCCGTCATCGACCGACCTCCATAGCTTACGGGTCCCGCCGGTAAGACTTTGATATTCATCCATCATTATGGTCCCATTTTTTGCCTGGTGATAACTCCACCAGGTTGGAGTTCCTGCATTGCCAGCCCATTTATCAAATGTAATTTTTGGCGAACTGAGAGTTGCTCCTCCATCAGAAGACTTGTATAGCCTATAGAACCCATTATCGAATTTAGAGATAAGAATAGAACCGTCGCGAACGCCAAATATCTTGGCTATTGCATGCACAGTATTGCTATCGGCCATTTGAGTCCAGGAAACGCCATCTGCCGACCTGTAAATTCCGTATGCCCCCATATCTGGACGGGACTCACTGGCATAAAGATAGCCGCCTGCGATACAGTAAGGCACAAGATGAATATTACCAACACCTGGTATAGTAACAGTTGAAGGAATATTTAAATCACTTGGCCCACAGACTGCATAAGTTTTGTACCTTGGCATATTAGGGGGGTATTCAACACCGTTAAGATATGCAATTGAATTACGCGTTAAAATACCGTTAGGGAAAATATCGTATTCGTTGGAAGATACATGTTCATCGCAAGATACCAGCCAATACTTTGCCAGGCATTGAAAGTCAATAAAATCTACACTTTGGTCTTTGTTAATATCTCNNTATTTGGTTCGCTCGAAAGCCAATTTGCAGTAAAAAGGGCTAAATCGTTAAAATCGACGCGACCGATACCATCAAGGTTAGCGGAATTGCAATCACATGCGACCACAATTGGCGAAGTTGAGAAAAATAAGGTCAGAAAGAATATCTTCAATACTGATTTAAGTCTTTTCATCTCTATATTCTCCAGTCCGAAGGAAGAAATACCTTTCATAACCACTCCTCGATCTTTGTCATTTCTCTTCCAATGCCGAAAGCTTTTCCGACATTCCATGCCGTGAAAATAACTGTTTCTGCCTATTTCTTTATTATATGCCATCATTAGCTCTTTTGCAACAATTTTTGCGCTAAATGTTCCTACAACAGCATTATTCGGACATTTATTGTCACAGCCGCGTTAGCTCATATTATGTTTGAGCCTACTTTAATAGTCCCCAGTGCTGCCTCATCTGCTCCAATTGATGCATCACCTCTGACAAGCGGTGGGGGCATGCCATCCTCACACCTTGTCTTCCAGCGGTATGGTTGTTTTTATAGACTCTGTCCCTGTCGGCTGCGTAGTTCGCCGAGTGGGTATGGTTTTTACCCTAATAATTACCGATTTTCTGCTAAATCTTACAACATAAGTGTCGTAAAATAAAGAACATAACTTTAAGCCGTTTTCTGCCTCCGTCTAAATGCTGATTCGACAAATAATATACGTTTATCCAGTCCCATAAGTTCTTGTGTAAAGCAGGGGGGCGATTCCTTGGTTTGGGGGTGGAAAGGCGGTTTTTGCCCCGTTAGAGAATCCGCCGTCCGCCCAGGCGGGCCTGCGGTGGATTAGAGAAAAAGCTTACAATGAGGAATAATCCCCGATTTATCAGGACACATCAGCGGCTTTCTCTAACGGGGTTCACGTCCGTTTTTGCTTTTCTTTATTTTATGCTTTATTAGCCGTTGTCTGGCCTTGTTTTAGGGAAATTGGCGGCCTTATAGTTAAATCAGTGCGGAAAAATGCCGATGTTAAACTGAATCTGAAAAGCTGCTGAAGTCTATTGTCTTAATGAGGATGAAAGAGGCTTGTGAAGACGTCTGTTAGAGACAGATTTATCGATGGGGGTTTTATCCTGGCCGGAGAGATGTTGCCGGTCTACGGCATTTGGAAAACTAATTGATTGTTCTTGTTTTTTGCAGGTGCGGAAATGAACGGCGAAAACTGGATGAATAAAAAGTCGGGCAGAGTATCTGAAAAGAAGAAAAAGCTGCTTGACTATTTTGAAATCAGAAAATCTATTTTCCTTTTGATTGTCACTGTCGTCGTATCATCGGGCAGCGTATGGTTCATTTCTGATTTGTATGGAAAATTCAGGCATGCCAGCAGGGATTATGTAAGGGTGATAGAGCTGAAAGGTTTGATTGCCTACTATGATGAAGTATTAACGATGTCGGCGAAGATGGCTTCTGCGACCGGCGATTCTTCTTGGGAGAAACGATACAGGCAGTTCGAACCAAAGCTTGACTGTGCCATAAAAGAAGCAACGCTGGAAGCGCCTGAAAATTTTATGAAGGTTCCGATTGAGCAGACCGATGTCGCCAATGCGAAGCTTGTGGCAATGGAAAACTCCGCATTCGAGCTTGTGCGAAACGGCAAGGCGAAGGCGGCATCCAAAATTCTGAACGGGAAAGATTACGAAACGCAAAAGCATATTTACACCAGCGGCATAAGCCAGTTTGCCGGTTCGCTGGGAGATTACACGGAAGGAAGATTTAAATATCTTTATACCCTGTTTCTGGCGGCCGTAGTGCTGTCTGTCGTGTGCATTTCGATTTTGTCTTATGGTATTATTTATTCGCTTCAGAGATACAATCTTATCAGGCAAAAGGAGGCCGGTGCTAAAATCGACGAGCAGGAGGCATTTCTCAATAATGTTCTGCAGTCGCTGCAGTATCCGTTTTTTGTTTTCGACGCCAAAGATTACACAGTCTTGGTAACCAATTCAGCGGCTCGCGAGGGAAAATTGCCCGCGGGATTGGAATGCTCAGGACTGCCGAGCGGCAAAGGCGGTCGGTGTAAGGGGCCTGAGCATACTAGCGTTCTGAATCAGGTGAAGGAAAAGGGTAACCCCGTTATTATTGAACACAGCTACTGTAATGAAGACGGCAAGATTCAGTATGTCGAGATTCACGCCTTTCCCATTTACGATAAGAAAGGGAATATTAAACAGATAATAGAGTATGTTCTCGATATAACTGAACGCAAAGAAGCGGAGGCCGCCCTTAAAAATGCCAAGGAACGCGTCGAGCATCTGTTCAAAATTGTGCCGAGCGGAATCTGTACCGTTGATAAAGACCGTATCGTCACCAGTGTAAATGACAGATGGTGTGAAATGACGGGATATAGCCCGGAGGAAATTATCGGAAAGAGCTGTTCGATTTTTGCGGTCGAACCCTGTCAGGGCAAGTGCGGCCTGTATGCCGACGATGTGGAAAAACCCGCAATCGGCAGGGACTGCAAAGTAAGGACAAAAGACGGCAGAACACTGATGACATCGAAGAACATCGATTATCTCAGGGATGTCGATGGCAACGTTGTGGGCGGAATAGAATCATTCGAAGATATCACGAGCGTAAAGAAGAATGACGAAAAACAGACAAAACTTGTCGAGGAGCTTCAGTCGGTCAACAGGGAGCTGAAAGATTTTGCATATATAATATCGCACGACCTTAAGGCGCCGCTTCGCGGAATAACGACGCTTGCGGAGTGGCTTGTCACGGATTATTCCGACAGGTTCGACGATGACGGAAGAGAGCAAATGAAACTGCTCTCCGAACGGGTCGGCAGGATGCAGAAGATGATTGACGGCGTTCTCCAATATTCGCGTGTCGGCAGGGTGAGAGAGGAAAAAAGCAATGTGAACCTCAATGAGCTTATTCCGCAGATAATAGATTCGATTGCTCCGCCTGCCAATATCAAAATAACGGTAGATAATGAGCTGCCGAAAATATTTTTCGAGTCGACGCGAATTGTGCAGGTCTTCCAGAATCTGCTGAGCAATGCCATCAAATATCTCGACAAGCCCGAAGGGCATATAAGAATCGGCAGCGCAGACGAAGAGAATTGCCTGAAATTTTATGTAGCCGACAACGGTCCCGGGATTGAAGAAAGATATTTCGAGAAAATCTTCCAGTTGTTCCAGACGGTTTCAGGCAATAAGAGTTCGGAAAGCACCGGCGTAGGTCTTACGGTAGTTAAAAAGATTGTTGAACTGTATGGCGGAAAAATATGGGTGGAGTCCAAAGTTGGTGATGGAAGCACTTTTTATTTTACTATACCCAAAGATATGGTAGGAGCGCAGACAAATGAAAGACTCGAAGCCAATCTTGTTGGTTGAAGACGATAAGGTTGATGTTATGCAGGTTAAACGGGCCCTGCGGGACAGGAATATTTCCAATCCCCTTCTGCATCCCGAGGATGCGGCCAGAGCGATTGAGTATCTTAACGAACCCGGCACCCCGAAACCCTGTATGATTCTTCTGGATTTGAATATGCCCGGGTTCGACGGCTTTGAATTTCTCAAGAAGATGAAATCCGACCGCAGGTTAAAGAAGATTCCAATCATTGTTTTGACAACTTCCGACAGCGATGTCGATGTTAAGAAATGTTTCGACCTCGGAGCTGCCGGCTATCTTGTCAAACCTGATGATTATGAACAGTTTGTCAATGTGGTTGAAATAGTTAACAGGTACTGGACATTGAATAAGATGCCAAATGGAATCCAGTGATATAAAAGAAGAAAAATACGCGGTATTACTCGTCGAGGATGACGAGGTTGACCAGATGGCCTTTAAGCTGGCCGTCAAAAAAGACGGTCTGCCTTATGACTATACAGTCGCTGGTACCGTTGCCGAAGCAGCGAACCAGCTGAAGACAAAGGCCTTCGATGTTGTTCTGGTTGACTATAAACTCGGCGACGGCACCGCATTTGACGTTTTCGATATTCTCGGCGATATACCCCGGATTTTCACTACAGGCGCAGGCGACCAGGAAGTAGCCATCAAGGCTATGAAGGCGGGGGCCTACGATTATCTTGTAAAGGATATGTCGAGAAATTATCTGAAGGTCCTGCCGGGGGTAATAAAGAACGCCATCAATCATAAGAGAAACCTCGACAGGCTCAAGGAGTACCATAGCAGCCTTGAAAAACTTGTCAAGGAGCGAACCGAGCAGCTTGCCAATGAAAAGGAGCTTTTGTCGGTTACCCTCGCCAGTATGAGCGACGGAGTGATAGCGGTAGATATCGATAAGAAGATAATATTGTTTAACAGGGTGGTTGAGACCCTTTCAGGGTCGGCTTGGCACGATGCGATGGGAAAAAATATAGACGAGGTCTTAAAGATTGTAAACGAGGGGAGCGGCGAGCCTTCTGAAAATATTATCGACGTCGTTCTTAAGACGGGGCAGCTGAAAGTCGGCACCAGCCAGGATTGTCTTGTTGGTCAGGGCGGCGAGCTTCATCCTGTTTCCGTAAGCGCAGCTCCAATCGGCGAAGTCGGCGGTAATGTTGTCGGCGTCGTGGTGGTTCTGCGTGATGTGACCAGGGAGCGTGAAATCGAGCAGATGAAGAAAGATTTTATTTCTTCGGTTTCTCATGAGTTGCGAACGCCGCTGACGTCGATTATGGCTTATACGGATGCAATCCTTTCTACGCCGGCACTTGCGGAGCAGGCGAGGCGGGAATACCTGCTGATAATCGAGGAAGAATCCAAGCGTCTGGCAACACTGATTGGAAGTATTCTTGAGATTTCAAAAATAGAGTCGGGAAAGATGCAGATGCTTTGGCAGGATGTGGATGTATCTGCGGTCGCTATGCGGGTATTTTCAGCCCTTACAGCGGTTGCCAACAAAGGCTCAATCCATCTCGGCGCAGATGTGCCGGACGAGCCTGTTATCATTAAGGGCGATGAAAATAAAATGGAATCAATAATCTCAAATCTGGTTAATAATGCCTTAAAATTTACGCCTGCGAACGGGACGGTGAATCTTTCGGTTCGGCCGGAATCCGCCGCCGGCGGACTGTATATTTGTGTGACGGACAGCGGGATGGGCATTCCTAAGGAGGCACTGCCAAAAATCTTTGACAGGTTTTACCGCGTCTACAGGCAGGGCAAAAAAATCGAAGGAACGGGCCTGGGTCTGGCCATAGTAAAAGAGTTTGTTTCAATGCACGGGGGCAGAGTCGAAGTCGAGAGCGAAGAAGGAAAAGGTTCTAAATTTACCATAATCCTTCCGCTGTCAGTGGAAGTCAAATCCGCCGTAGGCGGAGCAGCACTGTAATTGTGAAATCAAACTTGCGGCTTTTTCCAGGTACTGTTTATAATTTTACATCCCCTTTTTTATCTTTTCCTGCTTAAAGTTGTACCGCTGTTCTCCAGGGTTTATCAGGGAGGTATTATTTAATCTTGACCGTGCAGCGGCGGTTTGCTATCGTTTCAGCATAATTTTGCAGAAGAAATGGAGAAAGCAGTATATGAAGGCCTTTCGGCGATTATTGAGTTATGTCTGGCCGCAGTGGCACCGCATCAGTCTGGTTGTGGCAAGCGCTTTAACGATTGCAGTTTTCTTTTCTCTGAGCCTTCTCACCCTGATTCCGCTTTTGAAGGTCGTTATGAACGAGGAGGGAATTCGCGGCTGGGTGAACAGAAATATCTGCGTATCACGATACGGCATAAATTTTAATGTGCCGGCAGCATCGGATTTTATTTCGGATGCCAATAACAATATCGCTTATTATCTGCAGGTCACCGAGGTGAAGGGAAAAAGCCTCTCGAAACGGGCGGGGTTGGCGAAGGATGACAAGATTATCGGCGTCGGCCCGTTTCTGACCGGCGACAGTGTAAAAAAAATTTCAGCAACCAAATTGCTCGAAGAATTGGCTTCGACAGAAGCCGCTTCCCTCCCGGTGCAGATTAAACGAATGGACCCGAATGAGACTTTCCATGTGCAAACTGTTGAACTTACTGTTACCCCGAAGCATTTTCTTGTTCGATGGGCACAATCTTTCGCGGCATTTGTCGACCCGGGCCAATCCACAGCCGGCAGGATGAGGATTGTGATTTATATAATGATTGCGGTTTTCTTTGTCACTGTTTTCCGGTGCCTTGCGGCCTTCTTCCAGAAATACTTCGGCGAAAAAATCGTCTTTATTGCTACTGCACGATTGCGCGAGGACGTCTTCGCACATGTGATGGATATGCCGGTCGGCTACTTTGTCAAAGAGGGAACTTCCGATACGGTAAGCAGGATGCTGCGTGATATAGCCCAGAGCGCCGATGGAATCAGTATTCTGCTGGGTAAAGCCATCCGCGAACCTGCCAAGGCGATAAGCATGCTGGCTGTGGCGCTGTGGATTAACTGGCATCTTACGCTTGTTTTTCTGATTGCAGCTCCGCTGGCGCTTTTCCTGGGTGTTTCAATGGGAAAGCGGATTAAGAAGGCTACGAGAAAATCGCTGATGACCTGGTCGGCAATGCTGGGCAGGGTGGGCGATATGGTAGGTGCGCTTCGGGTTGTTAAAGTGTATAACAAGCAGCGGTATGAGCTTGATTCTTACAGGCAGGTCAACAAAAAGCTTGTTAAAAGGCTTCTTCGCGTCTCGAAGGTAGAATCCGCCTCGCTTCCACTTCTCGAAGTCCTTGGTATGGTGGGCATCTCGGCTGCCGTGATTGTCGGCATTAACTGGATTATGAAAAAGAATATGGATGCCAGCACATTTTTCATACTTTTGCTGACACTGGGCCTTTCCGCAGATTCATTTCGTAAAACCATCGACGTCTGGAACAAGCTGCAGATGTCAAATGCCGCCGCTGAACGCGTTTTTGCCTTGCTTGATTCGCCGGTAGAGGAGGAAAAAGCAGGTGCGGCGGAACTTGGGCCGATGAAAAATCAAATTGAGTTCCAGAATGTGGGCTTTACATATCCCGGCTCAGCCAGCCCGGCGCTTTGCGATGTGAACCTTGTAATAAAGGCAGGCACAAACGTGGCTATTGTCGGCCCGAACGGTTCGGGAAAAACTACACTTGCCAATCTGCTGCCGCGCTTCTATGACCCTAATGCCGGCAGGATTCTCATAGACGACTTTAATATCAGAGATGTCACCTTTCACAGCCTGCGGGACCAGATTGGAATGGTCACGCAAAATGTGGTCACTTTTAACGATACCATTGCCGCCAATATCGCTTATGGCAAGGAAAATGCTACGAAAGAGGAAATCATCGAAGCCGCCAAAAGGGCTTATGCCCACGAGTTTATCGAGCCGCTGCCTGAAGGCTATGAAACGATTATCGGCGAGCAGGGTTCAGGCCTTTCCGGCGGACAGCTCCAGCGAATTGTTATCGCAAGGGCAATTCTCAAAAATCCCGCGATACTGATTTTTGATGAGGCTACCAGCCAGATTGATGCCGACAGCGAGGCAAAAATTCATCAGGCTATCGAAAAATTTATCCATAACAGAACAACGCTTATTATTGCTCATCGATTCAGCACAATCATAAAATCAGATATGATAGTTGTTATGGATAAGGGCAGAATCGTTGCCACCGGTCGGCACGGTGAAATGATAAAAACCTGCGAACTTTATCAAAGCCTTTATGAAAACCAGCTCATTTCACAGGATTAAAATTTGGAAAACCTTCCATTTAAGATTGAAATTAAAAGTCTTCTTACAGATCGGATGGAGACCGTCGAGTGTAAAACTGTTTTACGCTCCGTTCCCGGTGCGAGGGCGGTATATGATGCGGCCTGGCAAAACAGGCCTGTCATCATTAAGGTATTTTCAAACAGGTTTAATGCCCGCCGGAACGCCAAAAAAGAATGGCAGGGTTTGAACAGCCTGCAAAAATTGAAAATTAATTCTCCGTCTCCTCTTTTTTACGGCAACACGGACCGAAAATGCTGGGCGGTAATCACAGAAAAAATAACCGGCTCTTCTACCACCATAGAACTGTTTAACAGCGCCGGCGATACAAAAAGAAAATTTGACCTGCTCAGTCTGGTTTGCAGAGAGCTGGCTGTGCAGAACGAGGCGGGTATCTTGCAAAAGGATTTGCACCTGGGAAATTTTCTTGTAAGGGACGACAGAATCTTCGCAATTGACCCTGCGCAGATGCGTTTTTACGGACGGCCTCTCAATAAAACTGAAAGTCTTTCACAGCTTTCTTTTCTTGCATGGTGTTTATCTGGCGATGACGGCCTGATTCAATCGCTTGGTGAACAGTATTTTTCCTGCCGCCGCTGGAAACTGGAAATTGCCGATGAGCTATTGTTGAAAAAGAAGATTGCATCGCATCGCAAAAAAATCATCAGAAAAAATCTCGCAAAAACGCTGCGAACAAGCAGCAGGTATCAGAAAATCCGCAGCGGCCAATATCTTGCCGTCTTCGACAGGGGCTTCATCGGTGCAGCAGACCCCGAATTGTTTTTGAGGCAAATCGATTCGCTGATGGATGCTGGCCAGATAGTGAAAAGAGACGCTGTCTTTTTTGTGAGCGTAATTGAGTGGAATGGCCGTAAGGTTGCCATTAAGCGATATAATCATCAGGGGTTTTTTCAATCGCTTTGCGAAACAATCAAAGGTTCCGGTGCGAAACAAAGCTGGCTTTACGGGCATTCACTGCAGATGTCTGGGGCTC
The DNA here is from genome assembly GCA_003141315.1 of Phycisphaerales bacterium. GTDB lineage: Bacteria > Planctomycetota > Phycisphaerae > Sedimentisphaerales > Anaerobacaceae > Fen-1359. Next base: position 120,441 of record PLLP01000023.1, on the reverse strand, counting down.
CGGTAGTTAAATCTCTGGCCTTTATTGAATTGCGAAAAGGCCTGCTCCTTCGTCAATCCTATATAATCACCGAATTTATTAGTTCAGGGGATTGAGTCAGGCATTAGTTTTCTTCTCGCTCTTTTTTTGCAAAACCGTCCAGAGGGTATGGGCATATCTGTTCAGGTAATATTCCTGTTTCGGATAGCGAATATGTCTTAGCAGATGAAGAGGAAAAATTTTAGGCTTTTCTGAAACCCTTTCCTCGACAAGTTGTATGTTGCGATTTTTTTGAATCTGCTCTTTAACAAAATTTTCGGCTTCGGAAAGGCTGAAAAACCATTTATGACGGTCTAAAGGCTTTTCGGGCGGCAAACCGTAGTGCTTGAAATGGCCATGACCGCGTTCAATAGGTATTCTGGCGTTGACCCAATTGTTCGGCCATGCAATTATTACGTATCTGCCGCTTACCCGTAAAAGCTCAGAAAAAATCAGATGCAGATTATCAAGGTGTTCAAGGACATCGGAACAAATAACACAATCAAAAGAAGAATCTTCAAACGGCAATCGTTGTGTTTTTTCAAGGTCGACATAAACGTCAGGATTTCCCGATATATCAACGCCGACGTATTCTATATTTTTAATCATGGTCTTCAAAAAGGCTTTGTCGCACCCTACATCCAGAATTTTTCTGCCAAAGTATTTTTGAAATTTCTCAAAAGTGTACTTTGTTCTGTTTGTTCGCGCGTAAAAATTGACATAGTCAACTAACATGTTTCAAATTCTCTCCTGACTTACATTTGGCATATTAAAAAATTACCTTCCAGGGTGCGTCGTAGCTGCCTTTTTCGATTAAATCTATCAGGCAGCTGGCGATTTTTGTGCAGTTGAATTCCCTGTGTGCGTGTTCCATTCCTGCCTGTGCGATTTTTTCCCGCTCGCTGTCGTGTTTTAAGTACCAGTCCGCCAGCTCGAAAAACTCATCAGCAGAGTCAAAATATTTTGTATGTATGCCGTCTTCAAACATTAACTCATATCCGGGCGTTTTTTTGGCAAGCATAAAAGCGCCGCAGGCCGGTATGTTGATAAATCTATCGGAATGATAAAGATATACATCGTTTGCGATATTTATACTCAGACCGATTTTGGCTCCGCTGATTGCCCGAAAGCTGTCGAGGCCTTCGGTTTTTGGTCTGCCGAAACAGCCGTAAAGTTTGGCATTTGGCATCTCGGATAATTTTTTGGTGATTTTGTATCTGTCTTCTTCTCTTTGGATTCTGGAATGTTCCTCGGTTCCCAAAAAAGTTATATCAGTCTTCCATGATTGTTCCGTATCATATTTGTATTGAATATCAGGGTCGCAGGTAGAGGGCAAAAAAGCGCATTTTTTTACGCCTGCATTTTTGTAGGTTTCGAGGAATTTACCGGCGCTCGTCATAATCATAATATCCATTTCTTTTGCGGTTTTTATTCTCTCGGGGAACATTTCGGGGAAAGGGTCGCCGTCTCTACCCACGAGCATTGCATCAGGGGCAGCCTGTCTTATCGAAACGGCGGTTTGGGCTCTGAGGAATTTCATACTATAAGCAAGGACTATATCGGGATAATAATATTTGATTTGTTTTAACAAAATGTCATCGGTTTTTTTTTGCCCAAAGATTTTTGCGAATCTCTTACTGGCTATGAGGCTGCTTTGAAGCAGGATATTTCTGTGGCTGAACCTTTGCACATCGTGGCCTGAACGTATCAGCCCTTTGATGAGCCTGCGTTCATCGAGACAGATAGACCACGTCTTCTCATCCTTAAAATCCGATATTACAAATATCCGTTTTGCCTTTTTCATTTTTGTCTTCGAGTTCACCGGCGATTCCACCAATCGCCTTTTTATTCACTGCGATATAAGGGTCATCTAACAATCCGGCATTTTATCCTTTTTCCTGCCAATAAACAAGGCCTCTGCGTTTTGGCTGCAGGCTGGGATTATTACGCTTACCGGCAGGATAATATTTTTCTTCGTTCCGGTTTCTTAATATGCAGAAATTCCCTTATTTTTTTCCTGATTGCTTTTTTGATTTCCCGGTATTTTTTCTTTCTCTCGCATGCCGACCACGGGCTTAAACAGTATTTTAACGCCTTTATCAGTTGCGGGTCGCTTCCATCGGCCAAAAAGACCTTTAGGTTTTGTTCCATAATAATTCTGCTTCGGTTGTTGTCGATTTCCAGATTCCTTATCTTTTTATAATCGATATCGTGGTCGAGCGTGGTGCATTTATCGAGGACGCCGGCTGCCTTCAGATTGAGCTTTGTCCGCACACATTTATCACATACGCTGCAGTTGTATTTGCCGTCCCGGTTTTCGTAACAAACCCGCAGATTATTCATCGCAACGCTGTCTTGAGCAATCTGCCATTTGATTTTCTCTATCCTGTCGGCCTCGCTGCCATCGTTTATAAATTCGAGAGACTCTGTGCTCCATAGCGGGTCGGTTAGCGGATGTGACCCTCGCGGCAGGAGGCATTTGTACGTATGGTCGGCAGCAATATATACCTTTTTGAAAAGTCCCTCCATACATAGCGCCACGCTTGCCAGTCCCGTTCCGTGATAAAGAAGCCATTCGCAGGTATTGTCGCTCAGTTTCCTGATATTCGTTGAAATCTCAATCAGTTCCATGTTATAAGCCAGTGCAATTTTTTTTATCGAATTTGATATGGTATTGAACAGTTCCGTTTTTTGCAGAGGAATATCGAAGCCGTGAAGAAAAAGCAGGTGTGAAATCTTTTCCGAATCAGGCAGGTCTGAATTGTGGTTTTTGAGCAGCGTATAGAATGAATCCACCCCGCCCGAAAAAAACATTGCGTTATGTTGCCTGCTCTTTTCAGAGACCTTTTCCTCGGCAGCGTTAATTTCTATCGGCCTTAAATCATACCAATGCCGGTATATCTGTATGATATTTCTGGCGCCGGCAAGAAGCTTTTTCGAGACTGACGCTTCGATGTGTAGATTTTCGCCCGCATACATCGAGGGCAAAATAAGAGCCGGCACAAACGGGTTGCCTGACAAGGCAATTTGCGGATAAAGCTCCTTTGGAAATCGGTACCACAGTTCGAAATCATTAAACCCGAGCGATGGGCAATCCACCCGTGCTTTCAGCACCGCACTATCACCATTTACCGATTTTTCAATGTTACGAACGACAACCATATTTTATGCATCAACAAACGTCACGTCAGCCCAGCCTTTGAGGCTGTGTTCATAAACATTTTCCAGTTTGCCATACAAGGTTTTATAAGCGAACACCTTTTTGCCGAGCATCGCGGCGACAATCATAACGTGGAGTCTGTCGGTATGCACCTCTTTTGCACCGCAGATTGTTTGCAGATATTGCGAATCATCCAAAAGCCATATTTCGACGTCCCTGATTGGTAAATCCCGGGCGCAGGATTTTCGGATGTCTTTTAACTTGTGCAATTTTGCACTTTTCTTTGCCCAGTGCAGGATTTTTGCCGATTTTTTTTCGCTGAGCAGGGGCATAATCTTCCTTGTCAGCCTTTCTTCCGCACTAGGGAGCATTTCCTTATCCCGTCTTAGTGCGACAAGGATGTATTCCTCCGATAAATCAGACTTCAATTCTTCGAGCCATTTGAAATTTTTCAGATAAATGGCGGGGTCGTGGGAAAGCCCCTGAACAATCGTTTCGGGCAGTTCTGCTGTTGTAAGGTTTTGGTAACTGCGGTTGTCCCGGCAGAAAAGCCCCGCGATTCTGTTTGCATATCGGGAGAAAATGTCAGGCCAGTCTGTAAAGCCAAATTCGAAGGTTGCAGGCCCGATAACGATTTTTTTATCGGGGTAATTTTCCAAAGTTTTTACAATCAGATCCATAACGTCAGGCCATATCGTCGGGCACCCGCCCGGGAAAAGCAGAATATCCGCCTGCTGCTGGTCATTTGTGGTTTTAACATCCAAATCTGTAAGCAGCTGTAAAGTCCCTCTGCGAATCAGGCGGTCGCCGGGATTACCCGGATAAGGACAGCAAAAGAAAGACTGATTTTTCTGCTGATTCAAAAATTGAATATAAATATCCCGATTGCCGGTCAGAGTCTGCCGGTTTATTTCTGTCCCTGATGTTATTTGCATTCGATTTCCTTGCCGTTCACAATAATATAAGGCGGCAGAGGTTCAGGCATCTGCCAATCGGGCATTTTATCCTTTTTCCTGCTCATAAACAATGCCTTAAGCAGTTTTTTGTAATAGCGATAATCCCAGGGGTAACAGGCAATTGCCTTTTTTATCAGTTTTACTGCTGCTGTGCGGTTGCCCGCTTTTGCATGAATCCTCGACAGGCTGCGGTACACCTTGCTTAATCTTTTTCTGGCTAACTTTGCCGGCACAGGCCCGTCTTCATTCATATAATTAATAAATCGTTCCAGAATCAAAGCCGTATTTGGGCTGATGGCGATTTGTGTCTGCACCGAAAGATTATTACCAAAAATCCTTCTTATGACGGTTACTTCCGGAACACACAAAAACTTTGTCTTAACCGAGAGCCTCAGGAAAAAATCTATGTCTTCGGTAAGTTTCAGCTGCTCATCGAAATAAAAATTGTTTAAGCAGTCTTTTCTTAAAACCGTTGCCGGCGGCAGTATGCAGGGCATTCGTCCGAAATAATATCGTGTAAGATTTCCAGATAAAAAACTGGCCTTTTCGAAAACGGCTTCTCTGCGTCCGTCAGGATAAACATTCTCGCACTTGGCATAAGCCATTCCGAAGTCCTTGTTTTGTTCCAGCCGGTCGGTCATTATCTCCAGGTAATTTTCCGGGTACAAATCGTCCGAATCGAGTAAAGCGATATATTTGCCTCTTGAATTGGCGATGCCAAAATTTCGGGCAGATGCAACCCCGCCGTTTTCCTTGTAAAAATATTTTATTCTGCTGTCTGTGATTTTATTGACGACTTCTCGGGTGTTGTCGGTCGAGCCGTCGTCGACCACAATAATCTCGATATCCTGCATACTCTGCCTTATAACGCTGGACAGCGTCTCTCCGATGAGATTTGCGCGATTGTATGTCGGGATGATTACGCTTACCCTAACCATAAATCTGACTATCCTCTATTGCTGCTTGCCGGATGGCTGCTGCTTTCACAAAATACTCCTGTATATTTTTGCGGTTTCCTCTGCCGTCTTCTGCCAGGAAAAGTTTTTAATACGCCTGAGTCCCATATCTATCAAATTCTTTCTAACATTACTGTCATAAATTACTTTGGTAACAGCATTTTTTATTGAAATTTCGCTTGCCGGGTCGAAGTAAGCGGCGGCTTCTCCCCCGACTTCTGGAAGAGAACTGGTGTTGCTGCATACTACGGGACATCCGCAGGCAAAAGACTCAAGCACCGGTATCCCAAAACCTTCGTATAACGAGGGAAATACAAACGCAATTGCGTTTTGATAAAGCCATGCGAGCTCGCTATCCGCAACCGAAAATTGGTGAAGCTGCTTTTCTACCCCTAAATTAGTAAATATTTCCATTTCAGAAGATTTAAAAGGTTTACCGCCGGCACAGACAATATGCAAATCCCTGTCCTCAGTCAGGACAGGTTTCATTGAGTTCAAAAGAAACAGGAAGTTCTTGTATTTTCTTCTCGGACCTACAAAGAGAATATATCTTGACGGAACTGGAAAATTTGGCCTTGAAACATTGCATTTTGTCAGCGAATTTGCCAGATGAATGACAGCTATTTTCTTTTCATCAACATCAGGCAAATACCTTAAAATATCACTTTTGGTGTTTTCCGATATTGCAATAATCTTACCTGCCTTTCGGGCAAGTATTTTTTTGTTTTCTGCCGTTTTGTCTTTTGCGAAATATTGCACGGCGAATCGTTCGTTAATCATATCGTGTATGGTTAATACGAACGGTTTATTTCCGAGACAGCTAAGAAAATAGGGGTCGTAATAAGTCGGATGAAATACATCGAATTGTTGCTTCGATATCGCTTTTTTACTTTTCGATGTATTAACTACCTTCTTACTTCTGAACCGAATCCAGAATCCAGAATTTTTGAAAAAAAAATTGCGATTCCCGCTGCCTGCTTCATTCAGATAATGATTTTTCGAATATGCAAGAGATAGTTCGAATTCAGGCTTCCCAGTTTGGCTAAATTGCTTCATTAATTCCAGGAAGTATCGCGATATGCCGCCATATATCTGGCTTGCGAATATTTGATGGTCGTAAAGAATCTTCAAAAAATATTCCTTTCTAAAGTTTTTCCCGGATAGCGTTAAATATCTGCCTGACCCTGGCGGCGAATGTGTGCTGTTTTCTTCCGCGTTCATACCCGGCTTTGGCAATCTGCCGGCGTTCGGAATCATTCTGAATATACCACCTGAGCTTATCTCTTATTTCTTCAGGATTACCGAATTCGAAAGTAACTATTTCTTTGCCGATGTCAAACATATCTTCCAATTCCGGGCAGTATTCATTAAGAGCCATCGCTCCTGCCCCCACAGCCTGAAATAGCCGCCCCTTGAACTGGTAGAAAAGGCCGTGCTTGTCCAGCGGGTAATTGGGAAGCAGGGTTTTGACGCGGCCTTCCCAGTCGCCGCGAACTCTTAGCAGCCCAAAATGTATTTTGCTTTTATTTATTATGATGGCTTTATCTTTCTCATTCTTAGGAGTCTGCCAGCCACATTTCCACACAGGCAGCTTTTGCAGAAAGCTGCGATTTTTTTTTGACCTTATAAATTTTTCCAGCGGTTTTGGCAGAAGAGGTATGCCCATCGGCCTGTCGATACAAAGCATTGCCTTTTTGCCGTAGCGAGCCAATTCCCTCATGTATGGCCAATACATTTCTGTTACACATCTGGGGCCCAGCTGCCCAATATATGAGACATCAAAGCACCGATCGAGACCATAATCCTGATATATGCTGTCGTCGAAAGCCGGGGGCATAAATGCCGCCCTGGTTTTCCAGAAAGGTATCATTTTGCTGTCCTGGCTGAACCACATATCGAAACTGGCTGACGCCTCGATTATATTTATGCCGGGGTCGTCGGGGTCGAGAATTAAATTAGGGTCTTCCAGGTACCAGTTTATAACGGCTGCCGGATGATACTCGTTAAGAAAGCCGGCTATTTTCATAACTTGCCTTGCATTCTGAATAAAACCGAATATCAATTCCGGCTTGAACTCTTCGATGTCTCTGCGGAATGATTCTAAAGTTGCGGTCGCAGAATTTATATGAAACACATTCATGCCGGTTTTTTCCAACGTTGCCGGCACACAGCCAAATGCATAAGGGTAAGCGCGACTGCCAAAAGCGGGGTCAGAGATACATACAACTCTTGGTGTGATTGATAACTTCATAAGAATTAAATACTATTTGCCAAAAATATGAAAAACTTTTTCCTTTTTATTTTTTTGTGAACCAGAACATTCCGCAACTATATTTTGCATTCTCGAAAAAGTCAATGTTTGCGTTTTTGATATATCTTTTGCTGTCATCGGTTCCTGAGAATTCAACCAGCTTAAGTTTGTTAAAATATTCGAGGATTTGTTTGGGCGAGTGGATTCTGTGTGCATTGAAGCAGAGCCTTGGTCTGCCTACCGGAACTGAAAAGAAAAGGTTACCCCCTTTTGCCAGGCATCGCGAAAGCTCCGCCGCCGCTTTTTTTGTGCCAAGCGGGTCCAGCGGGTCTCCATATCTGCCAAGCCCTATATGTTCAGCGACATGCAGGCAGGAAATAGATTCAAGCGAATTATCTTCGTATGGCAAATCAAGAATGCTGCCCTTTATGCTCTCAAGATTATCAATATTGGAAACATCGAGCGGCCGGATGTCCACAAACTGCACTTTGGTCAACACGCTTACCATACCGACAAAATCCACGTTTGAACCGATGTCCACATGCAGTGCCGGTTTGCGCGCAAAAATCTTTTCAAACGCCCAGATATGCTGATAAAAATAGTGACTGTCAACGCTGGTTTTAAGAGTTTTGTCAAAAAGGCATGGATATGTGTCGCGAAGCCTTAATACCTCTGCGTCATCCATTCTGCCGTAGCGAAAAAGATCTGCCAGATATCGGGAATATTTCACCAATCCTGAAATTATTTTTGTTCTGATTAAAGGTCTTTTCCACCTGCTGTAAAGGCTCGACATAATACTTATTCCATTCCGATTTATTTAAAAATTTCTCTTACGAGCTTGAAACTCTCTTTATCGCAGTGGGTATGTTTCGGTTTATTTTTTGCAATAAAGTCGATGTCCAGCCTGCAGCCCTGTTGATATTTTTCGTTTAACGCTTCAACCGTGTATTCGTTTATTGCTCCCACTGCCGACTTTGTGGATGTGTTCACCGTATTTACCTGCACCGCAGCGGCGCAGGCCTTTTGAAAATATAAATATGGCGGCAGAACTTCCGCATTTTCCTGACACCATCTGCAAACCCAGCTTTCAAGCGTGTTCGGGGTGTAAAAAAAGCCGAACCTTTTTAGTGTTTTTCTGGCTAAACCAATCGTTCTTAACCATTTTATTATCAATGAGTTAGGCGAGAATAATTTGGCCGCCAGGTGATTGCTGCTTCGCGATTCATTTATGATTTTTTTCACCAGTTCCGTTCGATAAACCGTAGCACAAAGCTCGAACGGATACCTGCTTGTCCTGGTCTTTCCTTTCGGCCATTTTATTCTGGAAATATTTTGCCCGGCAGTTTCGATGTTTTCTTTGTCGCTTTCTAATACGTTATTTCCGAACCTAAGCGAAAAACCGAATATATCATCAGCCTTATTAAACGTTTCATCAATCAGCCCAAAAGAGACCGAGTCGAAAAAAACCACGTCATCTATGCCGAATAGTATATACGGGGTATCAATTCTTTTCAGAATGTCTAAAAAATCAATCGAAAAGTCCGCCTCCCTCGCTATTGTGCAGTTCGGGTATCGCGAAAAAAGTTGCTCGTATTCCTGTGTGAACAATTCCTGCTTCCACAAGATATGGGTTTGTATTTGTTCAGCAGGCAAATACCGGTAGAGGCTTTCGAGATAACCATCCAGCTGCAAAGGCCGATTTTTCGTGAACACGATGTTGCTTATCATTTTCATTTTTTAATTGTCCAGCGATTCGTCATTCGAGCCGTTATCGACCACAATTACCTCGTAAGGATAATCGGTGAATTTGCGTATGCTTCGCAGGCACAATTTTGTAAAATCCGGCGTCTTGTAATTTACGATGCAGATTGTCGCCTTTGCCTTAATTAAACCAGCCATAATCAATTCCTTCTCGCCGTGACGCGCACTTTATGCAGCAGGTTAGCGGTTTAAGTACATCTGCTCGTAATATTTCTGGTAATTGCCCGAAACAACGTTTTTAAGCCACTTCTGGTTTGCAAGATACCAATCGATGGTTTTTGCCATTCCCTCTTCGAAAGAAACCGTCGGCTTCCATCGCAGCCGGCTCATTATCTTTGCGGCATCGATGGCATATCTCCTGTCGTGGCCGAGGCGGTCCGTGATGTGCCTGATAAGCGATTCAGGTTTCTTCAGCCTTTCGAGGATGAATTTCACGACCTCTAAATTTCTTTTTTCATTGCATCCGCCGATATTGTAAATCTCGCCGGGCTTGCCCTTTGTAAGCACCATCCAGATTGCCTTGCAGTGGTCGTAAGCATAGAGCCAGTCCCGCACCTGCAGCCCGTCGCCATAAACCGGAAGCTCCTTGTCGTTCAATGCGTTATTTATCATAAGCGGAATCATTTTTTCAGGGAACTGGTAGGGGCCGTAATTATTCGAGCATCTGGTGATGTTATAAGGCAGACCCCACGTATGCCCGAAAGCCTGCACTAAATGGTCGGCGGACGCCTTACTCGCAGAGTATGGCGAATTCGGATGCAGGGACGTTTCCTCAGTGAATTTGCCTTCTGCCCCGAGAGAGCCATAAACCTCATCGGTCGAGATTTGAATGAACCGTTTTAATTTTTTGTCCCTCGCTGCCTCGAGCAGGGTGAGCGTGCCAATAACGTTTGTCTCGATAAAAATCTTCGGCGCGGAAATCGAACGGTCAACGTGGCTTTCCGCGGCAAAGTTTATAATCACTTCGATTTTGTGGCTGTCGATTATTTTTTCGACAAGAGGGCCGTCGCAGATGTCGCCTTTGATGAATTTATGGTTCGGATGATTTTCAAAGCCTGCCAGGTTTTCGAGATTGCCCGCGTAAGTGAGATTGTCGAGATTTACGAGCAGGCAATCCTTTTCTTCGGCAAGCACCATTCGCACGAAGTTGCTTCCGATAAATCCTGCTCCGCCTGTGACCAAAATCCTTTTCATAATTTATATCAGCCTTTTATCCGAAAGCTCTTTCAAAAAATTTTCCAGCGGTTTTTGCCACGGTTCTATCGGCTCATTCAGCAGGGCCGCGATTTTGCCGCAGTCGAACCTGCTGTTCAGAGGCCTCGCGGCAGCAGCAGGAAAATCACCGGTTTTACACCTCTGTAATGTAGCAGGGGTGTTGAGTTTTTCAAGGATAAATTTTGCCGTATCGTAGCGGCTTGCAAAACCTGCGGATGCGAAATGAAACAAACCTTCGGTTTTTTTGTCGAGAAGAGCTAACACAGCCTTCGCCGCTTCTGTTGTGGCGGTGGGGGAACCAACCTGGTCATCGACAACCTTCAATTGGCCGGTTTGTTTTGCGGACCGGATAATCTTCTTCACAAAGTTATCGCCGGCAAGGCCGTAAGTCCATTCGAGGCGGACTATGCAATGCCGGCAGCCGCTCGAAGCCAAAAGCTGCTCGCCTACCAGTTTGCTTCGCCCGTAGGCGCTGATTGGATTCGGTTTATCGGTTTCCTTGTAAGGCGCGTCGCTTTTGCCGTCGAAGACAAAATCAGTGCTGATATGAATAACGTATATGCCGGTTTCTTTCGCAATTTGCCCGAGTCTGCCCGCCGCCTTGGCGTTGACCTTAAAAGCCGCTTGCTGCTCGCTTTCCGCCTTCTCGACGTTGGTATAAGCCGCACAGTTTATAACCGTATCGCAGCCGGCAAGGGCGATTCTTAACTGTTTTTCATCGGTGATATCGCATTCGGGCAGGTCAAAGGCTTTGATGCGCAGGCCTCTTTGGCGGCACAGGTTAGTTAAATCCGCACCGAGCATTCCTCTGCCGCCGAGAATAACGATTCCTTTATTTCCCGGCCTTGCTCGATATGTTGAACAGGTCGAATCATTAGCCATCCTTGCGTTTCCAGTCATAAGGAATGTCGTTGTCGTGCGGGTCGGTGCGGAACTCATCGGGCTTTTCGTAGTTATACAATTCGCTGGCGAGATTAATTATGTAAGCCTCGCAATCGCTCACACACATCCAGCCGTGAAGGATGCCCGGCGGTATCCGCAAAAGGGCAGGGCAGTATTCGCTCATATAAATTTGATTTACGACCCCTAATGTCGGCGAATTTTCCCGGCTGTCGTATAGTGCAACCTTGACGGTTCCCTTTACGACATAAAAATGGTCGGTCTGCTTTTTATGGTAATGCCACGCCTTTACCATACCCGGATAGGTCGTGGTAAAATACATCTGGCCGAATTTTTCAAACCACTTATCGTCGGAGCGCATAATCTCGCCGAGTCTTCCACGCTCATCGGGGATGACCTTTGTTGCCCGTGCTGCAACGCCCTCAATAAGGACGCCGGAACCGGTTATGATAATAGAACCATCAGAAAAAACCTTTTTTAACTGCAATACTTTTTTGCTCATTTTGGTTTCTCCGTACTAACCCCCACCCCAGCGATAAGGATTAAATACTAAATATCGAAGATCCGCCGTCCCTTTGGCGGACTAAATACTATTGCGGCGGCTGCGAAAGAACAAGCTCATTAACCTTGCCGAGCGACTCGAATGTTCCTGCATCGCTCCACCAGCCTTCAAGCTTGTCATATTCCATCAGGTTTTTTTCGATATAAGCATTATTAACGTCTGTTATTTCCAGCTCGCCCCGGCCTGAGGGTTTGAGTCTGCGTATAATATCGAAAACCTGCGAATCGTAAAAATAAATCCCCGTGACGGCAAGATTTGATTTTGGGTTTTTGGGTTTTTCCTCGATGCCGGTGATTTTCTTTCCTTCTACCGCTGCTACGCCGAACCGCTGCGGGTCAGCGACTTCCTTTAATAGGATTCTTGCGCCGTTTTTTTGTTTGCGGAATTTGTCTGTGTATTTGTCTAATTTTGCTTCGAAGATATTGTCGCCGAGGATAACCGCTACCGATTCGCACCGTGCGAAATTTTCCGCAAGCGCAAGCGCCTGGGCGATTCCGCCCGCCTCATCCTGCACCTTGTAGGTAAATCTGCATTTGAAATCTTTGCCGGAGCCGAGCAGGTTGACGACGTCGCCCATATGCTCGACGCCTGTCACTATCAGAATCTCCTCGATTCCCGCACCGAGCAGTTTTTCGATTGGGTAGTAAATCATCGGCTTTTGGCCGACAGGCAGCAGGTGTTTATTTGTCACCTTGGTGAGCGGCCGCAGCCTTGACCCTGTGCCGCCCGCCAGAACGACTCCCCTTATATCCATAATCGACTCCTAAATTTTAATCCGGCTTATTGTAAGAAGTGCAGATTAGGCTGTCAACAGAGAAGGAGAAAAAGCACAGAGGGGCAGAGGACGGAAGACAGATGACAGAATCGTCAGGCGGTTGCGGTGACGCTGCTCGTTTCGTATATCGTTCGGTTGTCCGCCGCCTTTAGAGTTGACAGCAATTCATTAATTCCCGATAATCCATATTCATCCGGCCATTTTCTGCGGACAAGAATAACCGCAATCCTTCAGTGAAATGTATGTTTGGGGCTGGAAAGATAAAAAAGGTCTTCTAATTGAATAAAATAGAATACAATAAGATTGCAAAAAGCTATGCGAAATATAGAAATGCCAGTCCTCGCATTGTTTCCCACGTAATGCATGAATTAAGCGGACGACAAATAAGCCGAATTCTTGAAATAGGTTGCGGTACAGCAGATTATCTTGCTGTTTTCTCGAAAGAATTTAATGCAAGTGGCTGCGGTTTTGATAACTCTGAACAAATGCTCAAAGAAGGAGATGGAAAGAATCCCGGATTGAAGCTGCTTTATGGTGAAATAGAAGAAAAATTCCCCTTTAACGATAATGGGTTTGAATTTGCCTATTCTATAGACGTAATTCATTATGTGAAGAATTTGAAGCATTACTATGATGAGTGTTTCAGAATACTTACTGCAGATGGCGTTACCGTTACAGTTACAGATTCGGACGAAGATTTGCACAATCGCACAATGACAAAATATTTTCCTGAATCGCTGCGGACGGAATTGCAACGCTACCATTCGCTTGAAAAGATTATAACCACAATGCGGGAAAGCGGGTTTAAGGATATTCATGTAACGCATACCAGCCACCAGGTAAATATGACCGAAGATGCGTTTAGTAAATATAAGAATAAAGCATACTCGGCCATCAGACTTGTGTCGGAGAAATCCTTTGAAAAAGGCATAAGGACGATGAAAAAAGATATGCAAAATGGTGTGTGTAAGATAAATGAGAATTATAGTTATGTATGGGGGAAAAAACAGGAACGTATCGTATAGTAAGAGACTGTCGGAGCCGTGACAGTTTCGGTTGCAATGGAAATTGGATAAAACAAAGCTCATTTTTAGAATTGACGGGTTGTGTATGCAGGGTATAATCTCGATTTGGATATACAGTGATACAGCGTTGGAGAATTAATGTATATGAAGCAAAAATGGATTTTTTTCTTTCGACTTTTCATTTCACTGATTTTCGCAATCTGCCTGGCCGGGTGTAATGCGCCGAAAAGCCAGTTAACCACGTTCAATTGTTATTACAGGGCGGGGGATTTTAACAATGCTATAACGTATGCGCAATCCCTGATAGGCAAGACTGCGAAGCCGGACGGCGAAGATTTGCTGTGGTCGCTGCAGGTTGCCGCCACAGAGTTTCAAATCGGCGACTGCAACAAGAGCGCCGAATATTTTGATAAAGCCGAGGCGATGCTGAAGTATTACGACTTTCAAAATGAAACGGCTGCTGCCGTCGCATCGACCATTATTAATGACAATGCGGTTTCGTATGCCGGCGAAGAGTATGACGGCATTATGGTGAATACGTACAAGGCCCTCGATTTTATGATGCTGGGCAAAAACGACATGGCAAGGGTCGAGTTTAACCGTGCATTGGACAGGCAGACCCGCGCCAAGGTGCTTTATTCGCAGCAAATCGCAAAACTAAAAGACCAGGTGGCAAAGAAGCAGCAGGAAAAAAAAGACGTCAATTTGAATAAGAACCTGGAGAATCCCAAAATTCAGGAAATAATAAGGAAACAATATACCAACCTGTATGAGTACGAGGCTTATCCGGATTTTGTGAACCCCTTCACGACATATTTGGCGGGGGTCGGTTTCAATATTATGAATGATGCGCAAAAGGCGGTCGATTTGCTGAAGGAATCGGCGGGGATGGTGCCGGGTAATCACTATGTGGTGGAGGATTTTGCGGCTACGGAGGGTTTTTTACAGGGTAAAGGCAAAATTGAAAACACCGTCTGGGTAATATTCGAGAACGGCCTTGGGCCGACGAAAGAGGAAGTGAGAATCGATTTGCCTTTGTTCCTTATGACGGACAAGGTGGTGTATGCGGGAGTTGCGCTGCCGAGATTAGTGCCGGGCAGTCAGGCTTATGGCAATCTTATCGTTAATGCCGGCGGAAAAGAATACCGCACCGAGGTCGTGGCGGATATGGAGCGGGTGATACGGACGGAATTCAACAAGGATTTTCAGGGGATACTTACGCGGGCGATAGTGTCGGCGGTTGTCAAGGCCGCGGCGCAATATGCCGTAGAGCAGAACAACAATAACGATAGTATGGGCAAATCCTTTCTTGTTCTGATGGTGGCGGCATACTCGTATGCGACGACGGCAGCCGACGTGAGAATCTGGACGACACTGCCGAAAGATTTTCAGGTCGCAAGGCTGCCAATGCCTGCGGGCAGAAATATAGCAATTTTTTCGCCTGAAGGAGCAAAAATTCTGGATTGTGCTATTGCCCCTTGCAGCAATGCAATCGTATATGTTAAAATACCGGTTAGAACTGCGGCGCCGTTTTACGGCATAATAAAATCGAACCCTTAATTATTTAGGAGTAAAAAATATGAAAATACTGATTTTGTTTTTGGCGGCGATTGTAATTTTCACTGCCGGCTGTCCCCAGCAGGGTGAGCCGCGGGTGAACGTAAGAGAGGGAGTGGCAAGCGACACTCTTGCCAGCAACATCGTCACCAGGCCCGTGGTGCATGCATTCAGCGTCTTAGTCGGCGAGGGCATAGTGGTTAATAATGCCACAGCCAAAAGAAACGAAGCGGGCCTGCTCGAAGTCCAGGTCAATGGCGTCAACAAATCTTATGACACCAGGAGATTCAGGTACAGGATGGAATGGCTGGATGAGACGGGCGGATTAATCGAGACAAAGACAAGCGTGTGGCTGCCGATGTCCGCGATGGGTAAGCAGCCGTTTAGTTTTAAGGTCGTGGCTCCGAGACCGGAGGCTGTTAATTTCAGAATGGATACCAGAAAATGGGAGAATTAAAAATGAAAAAAATAACGGTTTCTTTATTGGCAGCAATGTTGGCGATGTTTATTGCAGGATGCGAACCGCAGACGAGTAATATTGACGTGACCAACGACCAGGGCAAGGCGGTGATGGCGCTGGACTACAGGGATTTCGACCAGGCGGCGAGCAAAATGGTTCAGTCGATGCTCGCCTCAGGCGCACTTAAGAAGCAGGGCGGCGGCAGATACATTGTCGCTACCAGCAGAATCACCAATGACACTATGCAGAGAATCGACATCGACCAGCTGATGGCAAAAATCGAGCAGGAATTGCTCAACAGCGGCCAGGTTGTTATGACCTCCGCCGTCGGCGCACAAGATTCTACCGACCCTCTCGTGCAGGATGCGAGAAAATTGAGGGACTCCGAGGAATTCGACCAGAACACCGTAGCTGCGAAGAAGACGCTTCTTGCGCCGGAGCTGAGTATTACGGGAAAAATATTCCAGAAAAACATATCCTACGACAAGGGCATGCAGCAGGTCGAGTATTATTTCGAGCTGAAAGTCGCAGACCTGAAGTCGGGTTTGAGATTGTGGCAGAATGAAACGCTAATCGGAAAACGCGGAAGCAGTAAATCTGTTGCCTGGTAAAAACTGCCGGCGGTCCCGTTATATTTAGCCCCCTGTGGTGGGAGGTAATTTTTATCGGTATCCTTAAGCCCGCCGGCTTGTCCGCCGTAGTCCTAACAGACGAAGGCGGAATTATCCGGCGGGTTTTAAATCAGCAATTTTAGAGGAGCGAAAAATGAAAAAATTATATTTGATAGCGGTTATTTCGTGTTTCGCCGTGGGCAGTGTTTTTGCCGGCGAACCAAATTCCGCAGCGGCGGATAAAAATGTTTCGGCTTATGAAGTAACCGGCCAGGGCAAAGACAAGGATTCTGCCATTAAGAATGCGTTGTATATGGCTGTAAGCCAGGCGAGAGGTGTCAAAGTTGGCTCAGGCAGCTACGAATTCGGCTACGCAGGCGCAAGTGTCGATGTCAACAGCGCTGCCGGCGGCAGGAAGGTAGATTTCGATGCCGTCAATGTGGCGACGAGCGGGACGGCCTACACGACCGAAATCGGCGGGCTCGTCAAGACATACAAAATCCTCGAAGAGAAAAAACTCAGCGATGGTTCCATAACGGTGAAGCTGAAGGCGTGGGTCTATAACCTGTCGCCGGGCGGCTCGAAGAGAGCCAGGGTCGCCATTATGCCGTTTAAGGTAATGGCGGATACCTATAACATCGGCCCGACGGAAGTTCCCGCGGAAAAATTGTCGGCAATACTATCGCAAAAAATTGCGGTCGCTATGGTCGGCACGAACAAGTTCAATATCCTTGACAGGGAATATGTCGTCGATTTTGCGAAAGAGAAACACCTTTTGCTTGCAGCAGAAGCGCCCCTGTCAGAGCTGGCGAAACTTACAGAGACGCTTGGCGCCGATTACCTGCTGGTTGGTAATATTTCGGATGTCAAACTCGAAAAGAAAGAATATAACCTTGCTGCTGCGGGGCAGAAGGTCGAAAAATGGAGAGCGAGATTCGTCTTTAATTATCGTCTTATCGCAGGAGCGACAAAGGAGATTGTCCTCGCAGGCGTTGTCGATAAGTATCTTGAAAACGAGGAAATAAGGGCCTTGTCGCGTGAATGGAATTCGGAGAACTGGGACTTTGCGGAAATCAGGGACGGTATTGCCGGCCTTGTCGCGCAAGACGTTGTAAGTAATACCCTCGACCATCTCTACCCGGTTAAGGTTGTATCCGTTGAGGGAAATCAGGTGATTATCGACCAGGGCGAAGGCTCGATGAAGGAAGGTATGCTGCTCGATGTTTTCACCACGGGAAAAGAGCTGTTTGACGCTGACACAAAAGAATCACTGGGAAAGCTTGAAAGTATCGCAGCGACTATAAAGGTTACAAAAGTAGCCCAGAAAATTTCTTATTGCGAGGTTGTCGGGGGCGACAAAAGCAAAATAGAAAAAGGTCTAATCTGCAGGATTAAGCCTGTCAAAAAAGTCGAAGATCCGCCATCCTTTTGGCGGGAAGAACCCGGCGCCAAACCCGATATTAAAAGGACCGAAAGCGGCGGCGTAATCCTCCCGTTTGACAAAAAATAGATAAACTTGTCTGATTAGTTTTTAAATAGACAGCCTGGCTTCATTCAGCTGTCTAAAAACGGACAATAATAAACCGCAATGGCGGGGAAAATAAGAGGTGTACCTTGAAAATGACGGTTACAACAACATTCACAGTCGAAGGATACCAAATCAAGGAATACAAAGGGATTGTCAGGGGAATTATTGTGCGTTCGCCTACGATTGCACAGGACATTATGGGCGGCCTTAAAAACATCGTTGGCGGGAAAATCGGCGCATATACCCAAATGTGCGAGCAGACGCGGCAGCAGGCATTCGAACTTATGCTCTCGCATGCACAGGAGCTTGGTGCGAACGCAGTCGTCGGCCTTCGATATGATGCCTCAGATGTGGTGGACTCAGCCACAGAGGTCCTGTGCTATGGCACAGCCGTCGTCATCGAGCCTGTACCGTAAGCAGTAGACAAAAGTTTCAAATTGGATAAAATATTGCTTGGATTTGTAATCGCAATTTTTGGGTAGTAAAGAGAATTAAGGCAGCGAGATTGTCATTACGAGTCCGCCCAGGCGGAACAGAGACGCAATACACACCTGTCCTGAGCGAAGTCGAAGGATTACGCAATACGCTCTACTTACGACGCACTACGTCTTTTTGAAAATAAATTTATGTGCATCGGCGTCGATTTTGATACTGTCGCCGTCGGCGAATTTGCCTGCCAATAGTTCTGTCGCCAGCGGATTTTCCAACCGCTGCTGAATCGTCCGCTTCAGAGGCCTTGCGCCGAAAGAGGCGTCGTAGCCCTCCTCCATCAGCAATTTTTTAGCGCTATCGGTGAACTCGACCTTGATTTTGCGTTCCATCAGACGATGCGCCACATACTTCAGCTGGATATCGATAATCTTTTTAAGGTCATCTTTGCTGAGCGTATGGAAGACGATAATCTCATCAATACGGTTCAAAAATTCCGGCCTGAAAAATTTGCGGAGCGCCTCTTTGACGTGAGTTTCAATCTCCCAGTCGGGCCGGTTCTCTTCGGTGAAGGCCTGAATCTGGGCGCCGGCGATGTTGCTCGTCATAATTATCACGGTGTTTTTGAAATCGACCGTCCTGCCCTTGCCGTCGGTGAGCCTGCCGTCATCGAATACCTGCAGCATTACGTTAAAGACGTCGGGATGTGCCTTTTCGATTTCATCGAGCAGTATTACCGAATATGGTTTTCTGCGGACGGCCTCGGTCAACCTGCCGCCTTCCTCGTAGCCGACATAGCCGGGCGGCGCGCCGATGAGCCGGGCGACCGAATGCTGCTCCATAAATTCGCTCATATCGATTCGCACCATCGCCGCGGGGTCGTTAAATAAAAATTCCGCAAGTGCCTTCGATAGTTCCGTCTTGCCTACGCCTGTCGGCCCTAAAAACAGGAATGTCCCTATAGGCCGATTCGGGTCGCCGAGTCCCGCACGGTTTCTGCGAACCGCATTGCATAGTGCCGCCACCGCCTCATCCTGGCCCACGACCCGCTGATGGATAAGCTCTTCCATCTTCATTAACCTGTCGCGCTCCCCGCTGAGGAGTCTCGCAACCGGCACTCCCGTCCATTTCGAGACAATCGATGCAACCTGCTCTTCGGTCACCTCGTTCTGTATCATTGTCCCGCCGCCAGCCGGTTGTTTTGCGAGATGTTCTTCTTTTTCAGCAATCTCTTTTTTGAGATTTGTAATAGTTTCATATTTGAGCCGGGCAGCCTTTTCGAGGTCGCCCTTGCGCTGGGCATCGTCAAACTGCGTATTCGCATCGTCGATTTTACGCCGAAGCTCTTTGATGTAATCGATAGCCTTTCTTTCGCCCTCCCACTGCTCTGAAAGCTGTTTGTCTTTTTTCTGAAGCTCTGCCAACTGCTTTTCAGTTATTTTCAGACGCTCTTTGCTTGCGTGGTCTTTTTCTTTTTTGAGGGCTTCGCGCTCAATCTGAAGCTGCATTATCTTTCTGCGGGTCGTATCTAATTCTGCCGGCATCGAATCATTTTCAATCCGCAGTTTCGATGCGGCCTCGTCAATCAAATCAATTGCCTTATCAGGCAGGAACCGGTCGGTAATGTAGCGATTGGAAAGCGTCGCCGCCGCCACCAGTGCAGAATCCGTAATCCGCACGCCGTGATGGGTATCGTAGCGGTCTTTAAGTCCCCGCAAAATCGCAATCGTATCTTCAACGCTCGGCTGGTCAACCAGTATCGGCTGAAACCGCCGCTCCAGGGCGGCATCCTTTTCGATGTGTTTGCGGTATTCGTCTATTGTCGTTGCGCCGATGCACCGCAGCTCGCCGCGAGCAAGCGATGGCTTTAATAAATTGCCCGCATCGACCGCGCCTTCGGCCTTTCCTGCGCCGACGATGGTGTGCAGCTCATCGATAAAAAGTATAATCTGGCCATCGGCTGCTATCACTTCTTTTAAGACAGCCTTGAACCGGTCTTCGAATTCGCCCCTGAATTTCGTCCCCGCAATCAGCGCACCCATATCGAGTGCGATTATCCTTTTATCCTTCAGGCCGGTCGGCACGTCGCCTGCGACAATCCGCTGCGCCAGGCCTTCGACGATTGCGGTTTTCCCCACGCCCGGCTCGCCTATCAGAACGGGATTATTTTTCGTCCTGCGGTTCAGTACCTGCATACACCGCCGTATCTCCTCGTCTCTGCCGATGACTGGGTCTAATTTGCCTTTCCTCGACATTTCAAGAAGATCTATTCCGTATCGCTCCAGGGCCTTGTATTTGCCTTCCGGATTTTCGTCGGTGATAGTGCTGCCCTGGCGGATATCCTTCAATGCGGTTTTAATATTTTCAACCGACACCGAATTGAGGTCGAGGATTTGCTTTGCGTCGCTTTTTATCGAGGCAAGCGACAAAAACAAATGCTCGACACCGAGGTATTCATCGCCCATCTTGTCCGCCCGCATCTGCGCATCGAGTATAATCTGGTTGAAGACCGGGTCGGGCGTTAACTGCTCGGTCTGTCCCTCGGGCAGCCTTCGCACTTCCGCATTCGTCATATCCTTAATCCGCGCAATGTTGGCGCCGATTTTTTTCAGTATTAATGCTGCGATACCCTCGTCATCGCTGAGTATCGCATCGAGTAAATGCAGCGGCGTAAGAACCGTATGCGATTTGGTCATCGCACCCTGCTGCGCCGTCGCAAGAGCCTCCTGCGCCTTTATTGTAAATTTATCGAATTTCATTTTCTATTCCTTTTTTTTAGCCACAGATTTCACAGATTAACACAGATTAAAATTTATAAAACCATTCTTTTGACCTGAACAGATGGACCGAAATTTATAATCAGGCCGACCGTTAGTCCTGTTGCCTTTAGATAATTCAGTAATTGGGCTTCGAAGATACTGGTAAAGGTTTCGACGCTCTTAACTTCGACTATTACTTTTTCTTCTACGACAAGGTCAGTAAAATATTCCCCGACGATTTTTTCCGAATAATAAACTGTTACGGGTTTTTGCGTTTCGACCCCGAGACCTCGCTTTTGTAGTTCTATAATCAGTGAATTATGATATATTTTTTCGAGAAAACCATAACCGAGAGTATTATGAACAGTATAGGCCGCATTAATAATCTGCCCGGTTATCTGCTCATATTTATATTCACTCATTTTTTTCTTTCAGTGTAATCTGTGCAATCTGTGGCTTAATTTTTTCTGATTATTAAGTATAAGCAAAAACTGTTCCCGAGTCCATAATTCTTATAAGTATGTGAAATTTAAGATGTTATAGAAGCAGCCAGTCTGAGGCGGTATGCCAATTTGGCAGGGCGGGCTTTAATCGAATGTGATAGTTAAAACCATAATGTTCATTTTGTTAAAAATGTCCTTATGCCGGTAAATATAATTTGTGACGCGATGGCTGCCAGCACTAATCCGGTAAGTTTCATCATCATTTGCAGACCTTTCTGTCCCAGCAGCCTTCCGATTGACACCGCCATCAGCAGAAAAAGTGAAATCATCGATACCGCCAGCAGGATTGCCGAAGCGGCTATCAGTTTTTCAATCGTGCCGCTGATATCCATTCCGAGAACCAGCAGTGTGCCGATTGTGCCGGGCCCGACAATCAAAGGAATCGCCAGCGGGACGATTGTAAAATCCTCGTTCTTGTCTAATGTAATCTCTGTCCGTTTGCCCGATACCATATGAATGGATGTCAGAAACAGTAGTGTTCCTGCGCCGACCTGGAATGCCGGGACGGTAATGCCGAGAATCTTAAAAATCAGGTTGCCGAAAAAATAGACAATAAAGCAGATTATCATAATTGCGATGCTTGTTCGCATGGCGCAGCGGTTGCGGGTTTTTTTGTTCATATTATCCGTAAATAACAGGAACATCGACACCGAGAAAAACGGCGACAAAATAACGAACACTTTTATGAAAATATCAATGAACAAACTTATCTTTCCCATCTTTGCTTCCTTTCAATGTCGTAATTGCTTTGTTGAAAAATCTCATCAGTCCGATAAAAGATTGTATATCGGCCAGAGGAATAATTCCATATAAAACTCATTTCACTCGGCAGTCCTGCCTACCCGAATAAAATTGACGGGAACGGACAACAATATCACTACAAGATTTACTGTTTAAAAAAAGTCCGATAACTTTTTGGTCAAGATACATTCTGCCTATTTTACATAAAAATATGCTGTTTTGCCGACAGTGATATTACATATATGCCGATTTTATTTAACATTGAGCGTTATAAACCATTACAAAATATAGTCTTAGTCGGGGGGCGTTTGATAAATGCCGGATAATGAATATTAAGACGCGTATTTTTATAGTCGTGTGTTGTATCTTACTATCTGGGGTGCCGGTCCGCGCTGAATCTACATCCAGCCGTGAATACCAGTTAAAAGCTGCATATTTATATAACTTCATTAAGTTTATCGAATGGCCGGAAGAAAAAATGGCCGACGCCAATGAGCCTATAATTATAGGCGTCATAGGTAAAAATCCATTTGGCGATGCTTTCGAACTCATTAAAGACGACAAAGTTAAGGGCCGGAAAGTCATTGTAAAATGGGTTAAAGGGTTCGAGGAACTAAAAAAATCTGACAAAGCCGAGATGTACCAAACAATAGAGGATGTCAGAAAATGTCATTTGCTGTTTATTTGCAGTTCAGAAGAGAAGACATCAAAAGAAATCATGGATTTGGTTAAGGATTGCAGTGTTCTGACGGTCGCAGAGATACTAGGTTTTCTTGAATCCGGCGGGATAATTAATCTCAGCGTGGAGGATAAAAAAATCCGGTTCGAAATCAATAATGTTAATGCGAATCAGGCCAAGCTCAAAATCTCGTCTCAGCTTTTGCGTCTGGCTAAAACAGTAGATGGGAAAAAGCCGTCGCCGGAGGCAAATAACAACCGGAGTGTACATGTTGAGACATGGCCGAAAAAAATAAGCTAATGGCAATTGCCGTGTTAGCATGGCTTCAGGGCTAAAGCTTTTAAAAGTGTCGGGTTTTTGTCTAAGAAGTATGAATTGAAATAGACAGAAAAGTTAAGGTAATAAAAAGGAGATGATTATGAACCGTTTATTTATATCCTTATTGATGTTGATGATTTTGGTTCTTAGCCTGCCGGCATTTGCGGAGGAAGAAAAACAAGAGCCGAATAAAAATGAGAATTTCTTCAAGATGTCTATCGAGCAGCTGATGGAAACGCCGATTGTCGTTTCAGCCTCGCGTCAGGAGCAGAAGCTTAATGAGCTTTCGGTTCCGGCAACCGTCATTACAGCAGAAGATATTCATTACAGCGGCCTTACAAGCATTCCGGAAGTTCTTCGTTTTGCTGCCGGCGTTGATGTGGTTCGTTTGGACCGTTCCAGATATATGGTTGGCGTCAGGGGGCTTGAAAGTACGGTTTCAGACAGGACACTTGTTTTAATTAACGGCAGAAGCACATTAGACCCTGTTTTCGGAACGAGCTGGATGGAGCTGCCGGTTCTGATGGAAGATATCGAGCGGATAGAGATTATTCGCGGCCCCGGCGGGGCAGTATGGGGTTCAAATGCTTATACAGGTGTTATCAATATAATCACAAAGAAACCTGAAGACGCGAAAGGGGTCTTTGCAAGCACAACGATAAATGAATTCGGCGATAGCTATACGCATTTGAGGTATGGCGGAGTTGATAAGAATTTTTCATGGCGGGTTTCAGCCGGATACGAGGGGTTGGAAGATTCCGATGCAGCCGGCGCGGGAAAAATGATGTCGAAATATCCGTATTTAAATTCGTATATGGGTTTCGATGCTTATGAGGCACGTGACTTTTTCAGAAGTCAGAAATTCGACACGGATTTTGGATACAAAATTTCTGATGATACCAAATTGTCTTTCGGAGCGGCCTATTCAGGCTCCGAAGGCGGAAGCAGGGAATTTGTGGGATACTTCCCGCAGCACAATTTCCTTACCAGCATGACAAGGTTGTATTCAAGGATTGACCACCGTTTTGATGAGAATACAAATGGCTATTTGCAGTGGTTTGGGAATTTCGCTGATTTCGATAATTCTTATGTAATAAGACGTTATGCATTTAATGAAAATGACCTCGAAGGTCAGATTAATTTCAAGCCAAACGATAAGCACAATGTTTCCGTGGGCGGCAATCTTCGCTGGGTGCATATTACCAGTGATAATGCGAGTTTAATGAATGAGTCTGTTTTTAATGACGAAACCTACGATGAATACTGGGCGGGATTGTATGTGGTTGACAGGTTCAAACTATCCGACAGGTGGACATTAGAAGGACAGGCGAGGATAGACCACTTCAGCAAGACACAGACGGACTGGTCCGCAAGAGCAGCAGCGTTGTATGCACTGGATGAGGAAAAGAATCATATATTAAGATTTGCTTACGGGCGGTCATTCCGTGCAGGCAGCACTTCGCTTCGCGAGTACAATCTTACGGGTCTGGGCGGTTTATTCAATGTTCATGGTATTGGAAGTGAACTTAAAAATGAGAACATATATTCACTTGAAGCCGGTTATACGGGAAAGTTTTCGGAAAATTTATCATTAAGTCTGAATACATTTTATCAGAGAATGGAACGTCTGATAGGGGCTGTTAATAGAGTGGACATAATAGGGTATGTTCCTGTTACCACGAGCACTTTTGTAAATACCGGCGGGGCGAATTGCTATGGCGCTGAGGTGGAACTTAAGACAAAGATTGATAACAAGAGTAATCTTTCCGCCTGGTACACTTATCACAATCTGGCTTTGGAACATTACACACAGATTATCAGGTCCTTTATCCCTGCAAGGCACGAAGCAGGTCTGACGTATCGACGGTTTGTGGATGAGAATTGGGTCTTTAATACAAATTACAGTTATATGGGCGTTAGCAGAGCTTATGATACTTCCAGCGTGGGCGATATACAATTCAGCCCGTTCAACAAAACGCAGGTGATTAACCGTCTTGATTTGACGTTAAGCCGCAAATTCAATAAAGGTAGTGGTGAGTTTATGATAGGTGTGGCCGATGTCTTTAATAAGACTTCTCCCGCCGCATCTGACTTTAATAATTTCACTGGTTTGGAAACGCCGGCTCGGACATTTTTCGTCAGACTGCAGTTAAAGTTCTGAGTAAATCCGGTATTACAATAAAAAAGGTTTCCTTTTCATATTCATCGAGCCTCGAGCATCGAGTCACGAGCGACCTGTCCTGAGCGGAGTCGAAGGACGAGCCACTCTTAACACCGCAGCTCCCCGTCTTTGGCCATTTCGATTTTTGTAATCGCCATCGCTTTCATAAAACAATTTTCCTGTTTGATTGCTTATTTCGGAAATTTTCTTCAAAACCCCTTTCAAACGTTAATAAAGGGCATTATTTTAGGACTTTTCTCTTGATTTTTTAAGTGCAAGTGCATATTATATAAATTACACCTCAAAAGGAAACCATGGGCTATAAGAAGCGACAGCGATATACGTGAGGCTTTTCCGGCTTTGATGTTTATCGGAATGGAGCAGTTGCCGCAAAGAGAAACAAGGGATTACGATGAGGAGTGGTGTTAGTAGAACATTTCAGCTGTTCAGGGATATCGTTATCGATATTACGTTCAATTCTACCTGTAAATATATTCACTTTTGCATCTGGTCATTTATTGTTTGTCAAAATAATCCGCTAATTAAGGAATTGCAGTCGGTACAGCGGGGGAAAGGATGTACTTATTGGAGATAGATTTTAAAATTGATGTGAGCGTTCCACATCGAAAAAAATAGTGTAAGTAATAATTATTTTCGGAGGAAAATGGTGATGAAAAAAGTAATAAAAATTCTTATAACGGCATTAATTGTTCTTGCCGCTACAAATCTGGCGAAGGCCGACCAGTTCTGGGGCTCTGCAAGTGTACCGCAGAGTACCACCCTCACCGGCCCGGTGCTGTTCAAGCTGGATACTGCCACCGGAACGGTCGGGACGACCTACACGTATTCGGATTGGAACATAATCATGGATGTCACCTACGCCCCAGGCCACATCCTTTACGCCGTGCATAATACAACAGGTTCGCTTGACAATTTCTACAATTTCAAACTTGCAAAGGTGGATGCGGCCACCGGAGCGGTACTTTCGGACACGTTAATAAAGGATTTGACCGGGACGGACGAGCCCCAATGGAACGCGCTCGAATACCACGATGGCAAGCTCTACGCCGTGGAGAACTGCTGGACAAACGACCGTATAGGTGATACAGGAAGCGCCTACGCCAAACGAGGTTACATCTACGAGGTTGGCCTGAACGGCAGCGGCGACCCTATCTCCGCGACCTTGGGTGCCTATATTGGCGGCTATCCGGCACCAGACGGCGCACTGGCCTATAGAGACGGCACGTGGTATGCCTCTGATTGGAGAGACGATGCTCCCCACGCTTCCAGTTGGATCAAGACAACCACGGATATCATGAACACTAATTTCACAGCCACTCTCCATACCGAGCCTATTGGGTACTTCGACGGCTGGGACTTCGAAGCTGATGGCGATCTGCTCGGCGTCAGTTGGTACTCCGATTTCAACGTGTACAAAATCAATTTATCGACCGGGAACCCGACGGCGATCTTCAACATCCAGTCTCAACTACCCTCTAATATTGAATCGTTGAGTGGCTTGACTGCCGTTTCCGAACCGCCGACCGTAGCATTGGTGCCCAATGCGTTGTACGTAAATCCTGGTGCGACGGTGACCGTGTCGGTTAATATGACTGTTTCGTCGCCCATCACCATGGCCGCCATCAGCACGAGAATCTTGTACGATCCCAATGTGTTTACCTACGACCCCAATTCGGGCGTGGTGAAAGGTAATTTGCTCACGAACTTCTGGGATCTTGCTGCCGGCAGTCCTGCCGCAGGCGAGTTGAGAGTCGGCGGAATCGACTTAGGTATATACCCAGAGTACTTCGAGACTCTTGCGGCGGGGTCTGGAAAGTTGTTCACCTTCTCTCTGAAGGCGAAGGAAGATGCGCCCAGGGGACCTTCCGCTCTGACCTGGGGAGTGTACAACGGATATGATAACGCCACTGCGGGCTTCGACTACGGAGATAAAGACTTTATCGACGTTATCCTGCCTTTGGAAGCGATGTCCGGCGCTTCGATTAGCGTCGGCGTTTGTCCGGCAGGCGACCTCGATGGCGATTGCGATGTTGATTTCCACGACTTGGCGATTCTGGCAGGGAACTGGCTCGTCGGCACATAAGGTTGGTTAAAAAGATTAGATATTCAGCTGTCATACGGATGTTTTCATCTGTCTGCTCAAGGGGCGTCGATAAATTGTCATCGGCGCCCCCATAAAAGTTTTTGAAAAGTTTAATATTGCTATTGTTGTGGGTTATCCACAACAGGCAAACTGAAAAGTAAGTTTCGGAGGAAAATGGTGATGAAAAAAGTAATTACAATTTGTGCGGTAGTAATAATGATGTTAGCTGTCAGTGGCGTGACGCAGGCGGCAAATAAAACTTACGCCATAGTTGACTACCCGGACTACCAGATTGATAGGAGGACGGGTCTTGTTGACCATGTGTCGGGTACGATTACCGCAGATCCGGCGACGGGTGTCATTGCTTCCGCCTCATTCACCATCACGGCGGGGGACGGTGGGGCCTCCTACACAGTCGTCTCGGCCTTAACCGGCGATCCAACAAGCGGTCCAGCTTATTACATCCATGTCACCCCAACAGAAATCCTGGTGACTCCGAATAATCCCTCTAATCCCCTGAACTACGGGGACCTCCGCTTGTACGGCTCGACAGGGCTGAGTGCACCCGACGACTCCGCCATTATGCAGTGGTACACGCCCGGCGATCCATGGCTGGGCAGTATGAACTGGGCAGGCTATTCGGGAGTTGCATGTAGTAATGAAAAGATATCACTTGCTCCTCGTTTCGCTTCGAACCATGATGCTACCCCTTTTACTGTTCCCATTCCTGGATCGCGTGATACTATGGTCGTGGCGACCGTAGTTCCCGAACCGCCGCCGACCGTAACATTGGTGCCCGATGCGCTGAACGCAGCTCAGGGTTCGACGGTGAACGTGTCGGTTAATATGACTGTCTTGTCGCCCATCACCATGGCCGCCATTAGCACGAACATCTTGTGCGATTCCAATGTGTTCACCTACGACGCGAACTCGGTCGTAGTGAAAGGTGGTTTACTCACGCACGATTGGGAGCTATATGGCAACGAATACGCCGCAGGCTTTTTGAGAATCGGCGGCATCGACTTGAACTGGGATCCCGGGTATGAGTCTCTTGCGGAGGGGTCTGGAACGTTGTTCACCTTCACTCTTAAGGTGAAGGCAGATGCTCCCACGGGACTTTCCGCTCTGACCTGGGGAGTGTACGACGGATATGACAACGCTACTGCGGGTTTCGACTATGGAGATGCCGATTTTGTTGACATTATTGTGCCGGATTCCAATACTATCGGCACTTCTATCAATATCATTCCCGCGCCGGCTCCAATGACGGTTTGCGCATTACCCGTTGCGAATTCGACAGGTTCTGCCGAATATGCCACGGGGTTTGCGCCGGGAAGCTGGCAGGCAAATGCCACAGTGGCCGGAGAAAAATCCGAATATTATGTAAGCCCCCAGATGTTATTCGGGCGAGATGTGACCATCGGGGAACTTTCAGACATAAGCTACTTTACCATGAAAAATACGACTCATACTGAAGATGCAGCAGATTGGTACATTAATATATACACCAAACCCGATTCTAATCTGCCCGTCCACGGCTCATGGTACGGCAATCGTATCGGCAGTGAGCCTTATTTTTCGGAAAACCTCGTTGACCCGTGCAACACATGGAACCAGTGGGTTACCGAAGCAGGCCAAAATAACAGACTGCGATTTTTCGATTCAACCAATAATTATTTCGGCAGCTACACCGACGGGTTTTTGTCTGATCTGACCGGCAATCCAGCCTATAAAAATCAGCAGATTCTTTTGTTTTCCATTCAAACCGGCTCCGCCTGGGCGAATGGATTCACGGGGCTGGTGGATGGATTGAGCATCAGGCTGACCAGTGCAAATGTCGGACAGGTCAACTTTATTGCGATGCAGTTAGTCGGCGACCTGAACAATGACTGCAAAGTGGATGCTGCGGACCTGAAAATTTTGTGCGAACAATGGCTCCAGCCGCCGGCATTGCCTTCTGCCGATATCTGGCCGTCCGGCGGAGATAATGCGGTTAATTTCCACGACTTGGCCGTTATGGCTAATAACTGGTTAATCGATTGCCAGACAGATCCTCTCAATCCTGCTTGTGTACTTGAATAAAAAGGTTCAAGGGGCATCGACAAATTATCATCGGTGCCCCTTTTTATTTTTTAAAAACCTGCCAAACAATCGCTTGAAAGAAACGGCAATACGGTTAGAATCAATACAAACTTGTTTTCTGTTTAACGCAACAAACTTCTTTTAAGGTGTTTATATTATGGCTGATAAAATTTTTGATTTCATAAATCAAAACAAAGAGCGTTTCATGGATGAGCTTTTTGACTTTTTGAAAATCCCATCCGTTAGTGCCGACCCGAAATACAAAAACGACCTGATAAATTGCGCCAAATGGCTCGCAAATCACCTCAAGAGTATCGGCCTGGATGCACAGGTTGTCGAAACCAAGGGCCACCCGATTGTGCGAGCATCCGGCAAAGGCGGCAGCGGAAAAAAGCTCCTCCTTTACGGCCATTACGATGTCCAGCCGCCAGACCCCATTGACAAGTGGACTACGCCGCCTTTTGCACCGAACATTCGCGATGGTTTCATTTATGCCCGCGGCTCAACCGATGACAAGGGCCAGATATTCGCGCATGTCAAAGCCGTCGAAACCCTGCTCAAAACCACAGGCAAACTGCCCGGAGATGTTATTTTCCTAATCGAAGGCGAAGAAGAATGCGGCGGAAACGCACTTGAAGATTATATCAGGAAAGAAAAGAAAAATCTCGCATGCGATGCGGTTATAGTTTCCGACACCTCGATGTATGATGAGAAAACGCCTGCAATTACTTACGGCCTGCGCGGTATCGTGGCGATGGAAATTACCGTCAAAACCGCCGCCGCAGATTTGCATTCGGGCGTCTACGGCGGGGCGGTCGCAAATGCCAACACCGCACTTGCTCATATTATTTCAAAATGTATCGGCCTCGACGGCCGGATTCAAATTCAGGGTTTTTACGACGGCATCAGGCCGCTCGAAGACTGGGAGAAAAAGAATTTTGCAAAACTGGCGCTCAACGAGAAGGCTTTTCTCAAAGAGACCGGCGCAAAGCGAACCTTCGGCGAACCCAGCAGGGCGATTCTCGAAAGACTTTGGGCAAGTTCGTCGCTCGATGTCAACGGGATGTTCGGCGGATACACGGGCGAAGGTATGAAGACGGTTATTCCATACCGCTCGACCGCAAAGATTACAATCCGGCTTGTGCCTGACCAGAACCCGCAAAAAATGGCCGATGCTGTCGCGAAATTTATCAAGTCCGTCTGTCCCGATTTTGCCGATGTCGAGGTCGCGGGCCCGCTCTCCGCTGCGGAGCCGGTAATCTTCGATGTTAAGGATAAAATGATTCAGGCGGGTATGAATGCCCTTAAGGCGGGTTTTAACGCCGAGCCTGTTTTTATCCGTTCCGGCGGCTCAATTCCAGTCGTCAACACATTCTGGAAGGAGCTGCGAAAGCCGATTGTCCTGATGGGGTTCGGCCTTGATTCAGACGGCGCACATTCGACCAACGAGAAATTCAAAGTCGATAATTTTATCAATGGCATTAAAACTTCCGCCAGCCTGCTCGCGAATGCGTGATGCGTCGCAGGTATATCGTATTGCGTAATGCGTTGTGCGTATGTTGCTGTCCTCCGCCAGCTGTCTTCTGTTATCTGTCATCTGATTTTTCTAACCAACCAGATGATTGACGCAGGCTTCATAAACTGCTATTATAAAACCGCTTTTTTGGCGGCGTAGCTCAGCTGGTTAGAGCATGGGATTCATAAGCCCAGGGTCGTCGGTTCGACTCCGACCGCCGCCACTGATTAGTATTTAGTATCTAGTATTTAGTTTTCAGTTTTTAGTATTTTGTGAAAAATATGCCAATCAAAAACTTCAGAGAGCTGGAAATCTGGAAGAGAAGTGTTGATTTGGCTGAATATGTATATAAAGCAACTAACGATTTTCCTAAAGATGAATTGTATGGATTGACGTCACAGTTGCGAAGAGCAGTTGTCTCTATACCTTCGAATATTGCTGAAGGTTTTACGAGGTTGCACAACAGAGAATACAAGCAGTTTTTATATGTATCTCTTGGAAGCTGTTCCGAAGTTATCACTCAGCTGATTATTGCTGAAAAGTTGGGCTATATCGAAAAAAAGAAAGCTGATTGGTTAATTGATGAAATCGAGCAAATTAGCAAGATGACAATGAGTTTAATTAAAAAGTTAAATACTAACGTCTAAATACTATATATCGAAGATCCGCCATTCGTGTGGCGGACTAAATACTGAATACTAAATACTATATACTAACGACTAAATACTAAATACTGGATACTAAATACTAACGACTAACCCGCCCCCATCGTCTAGTGGCCCAGGACTTCGGGTTCTCAACCCGGTGACAGGGGTTCGACTCCCCTTGGGGGTATTTTTTTGCCGAAGGCAAAGAATAGAGTCCGCCGAAGGCGGAAACAGCGGAACAGGTGAAAAGGTGGAACATCCTCAATGACACCAGAACTTAACAAGTTGGATGAAAAGTTGATTGCATTGGAGAAAGCACTTTTCGAGATAAAATCTAATCTTGATTTATACAAAATTTTAAGAATAAATGCTCCGGAGATTAGAGCAATAGGTCGGGGGAAATATTTCTTTGCGCATATGCGAAAATTGTGTCTGGATTCTTATATTTTGGGTATTTGTAAAGTCTTTGAAATAGAAAAAGATCGCGAACTTAACTCGTTGCCTTCGATACTGAAAACCGTGAAACACTATAAGCCCCAAAATGAACGACCTTTACTTGATTTTATAAATGAGCATAGAGATTTGCTCGGCGAACGAAAGGAAATTACGGAAAATAATTTACTCGCAGATGTTGGTAAAATATATGATATGTTTTGTCGAAAATACTTTGTGGATGGTAGGATCAAAAAAGTGCGGGATAAGGTTGTCGCACATTCCGAATATATGGAAGATGTCATGAGACCAAAGGACATACAAAGTTATGATTTACTCGAAAAGTTTTTATTTTTTGCCATAGACATATATTCGGCCATTCACAGAGCATACGGGGTTGTTCCTCATCCATTGAAAAATGATACAAGCGTGGTCAGAAGCATGTGCGCTGTGTTGGAAAAATGCGGAATCGACAATATAAAAAGCAAGTTTGATGATGAGTAATATTGGAATATGAACAACGAACAATTTATGCAGCTTGCGATTGAGCAGGCGGGCATCGCAGAAGAGAACGGCGATGTGCCGGTTTGTTAAAAAATACGCTTTTTTATCTTGACTTGTGTATATAACTATTATATACTTTAAACAGTATGGATGCGATGGAAAAATTATTGAACTGCACGGGTTTTGACTGGGACCAGGACAATATAGAAAAAAACTGGCTCAAACACAAGGTAAGCCTGTTTGAATGCGAACAGGTATTCTTCAACCAACCTTTGGTGGTCCAGGATGATTTAAAGCATTCGCAGAAAGAAACCCGATACTATGTATTAGGTCAGACAGACAGCAACAGATTGCTCTTTATTGTTTTTGCGATTCGTAAAAATCTTATCAGAGTGATTTCAG
Source organism: Phycisphaerales bacterium (assembly GCA_003141315.1). Classification (GTDB taxonomy): domain Bacteria; phylum Planctomycetota; class Phycisphaerae; order Sedimentisphaerales; family Anaerobacaceae; genus Fen-1359. The sequence continues at coordinate 87,429 of PLLP01000023.1, read as the reverse complement.
CAAGAGATATGAGCAAAAAGGAAAGGCAGGTCTATAGAACGTTATGAAACAAAAGATTCCTAAATTTAAAAACGAAAACAGCGAAAGGCAATTCTGGGGCAGAAATGACTCAACGGATTTTGTTGACTGGAAAAAAGGCAAAAGGATTGTGCCGGCCAGACTCAGGCCGTCGGTCAAAACAATTTCAGTCAGGCTGCCTGAAATGATGGTCGAAGAACTAAAGCTTTTGGCAAACAAGAAAGATGTGCCATATCAATCGTTGTTGAAAATGTTTTTGTCCGAAAGGATTGAAGCTGAATTAGAGCATTCGACCTTATAAACAATCCCTTTGTAAAAACAAGTGCATACAAAAATGCATATCTCTATTTCAAATACGACAGAAGCAGACAGAGACAACCGGTTTATGCAGGTTGCGATTGAGCAGGCGGGCATCGCAGAAGAGAACGGCGATGTGCCAATCGGGGCGGTCATTGTTCATAACGGCCAAATCATCGGCAAGGCTTATAACCAGCGGGAGCAATTGCAAGACCCAACCGCCCACGCAGAGATAATCGCACTTACGCAGGCGGCTGCGGCGCTCGAAACCTGGCGATTAGAGGGCTGCACAATCTACGTGACACTCGAACCCTGCACGATGTGTGCCGGCGCCTTGGTGCTGGCGAGAATTGAACGGCTCGTCTATGGCTGCGACGACCCGAAGGCCGGTGCCATCAAGAGTCTGTATAATATCGTGACAGATGAACGGCTGAATCATAGAATAGAAGTCACCAGCGGCGTGCTCGCGGACCAGTGCAGTAAATTACTGCAGGACTTCTTCAAAAAAAGACGAATCGAAAACAAAAATCAATAATTGCCAGCTGTTTTTGCCGAAACATATCGAATGCAATCCAATCTGTATTCTTTGCAGTATTTCTTGACGATACAGGGCTTTTTATGTTATAAATCTTTGCTGATGCCGGAGAGGTGTCAGAGTGGCTGATCGAGCGGTCTTGGAAAGGCCGTGTGCGGCTTGCCGTACCGCGGGTTCGAATCCCGCCCTCTCCGTTCTTTGCTGCGCTACGAACGGTTTAGCTCTGGAAAAACGACTTTAAGGAAAAGAATTTTACCCGACGAAGCGACAGCGTAGTCGTGCCCGCTCTCTCCGTTCTTGTCCTCAGCAAAATAAAATCCCGATATGTCTGGGCGACCTGACGTTCCAATTCAAATATTCGATTTTTTACTTCTGTTCCTGCAGCGCCTCAAGGGTGTCGATTACGATTGGCAGATAGGTGGTCGCCGGGCCGCCTCCCATAACAACCGCCACAGATGCTGCTTCGAGAATCTGTTCCGGTTTTGCGCCTGCTTCGAGAGCCTTTCTTACGTGCAGCCTGATGCAGGATTCGCAGCGGATTGCGACGGCGATTCCGACAATAATAAGCTCCTTTTGCATCATCGATAACGCCCCGTCTTTCATCACTTTAGCGAACATAGATGAAAAACCCTGCACTGCTTCGGGGCAGCTTTTCTGCGTCTTCGGGAAATTGCTCTGGTAGTCTTCAAAAAATTGTTTTGCTTTGCTCATAGTCGTAATCCTTATCCGGAATGTTTCATAAATGCCTGTCCGAGAGAATCGATAATATCGGTTGCGATTAAACTTACCTGGCCGAACCTCTGGGCGGCGATGTCGCCTGCCAGCCCGTGAATATAAACGCCGAGGACGGCGGCATCGAACGATGAAAGTTGCTGGCCGAGAGCCGCGGCAATACAGCCTGTCAAAACGTCGCCTGCTCCCGCGGTCGCCATACCGGGGTTGCCCGTCTTGTTTATATAAAGCGATTTGCCATCGGTTACGACTGTGCCGGCTCCTTTCAGGACGACGATTGTTCCGGTTTTTTGCGCCAATTGAACAGCCTGGCTCGTACGGTCGGGCGGCATCGCCTCACGCATAACCGAAGGCCACAGCCTTTTCATTTCGCCGGGATGCGGTGTCAAAATAATATTTGCCTTTGCGTTATTTTGCCAGTTTTGTATCGCGGCGAGGTTGTTCAGGCCGTCGGCGTCGATAACCATTTTCAAATTTTCCTGTGCGATGAGCGTAAGCAGCATTAAGCCTAAATCGCCGCTCGTGCCGATACCGCAGCCGACGGCTATGCAGTCATTTTCCGGCAGGATATCGAGAATTTTATTCATCGCCTTTTTTGAAATTCTGCCTGCCGCGTCTTCATCCAGCGGTATCGTCGTATATGACGGCTCAATCGAGGCGACAATCGGCAAAATACTTTTCGGAACAGCTACCCTTACAAGTCCCGCTCCGCTGCGAAGGGCAGCCTTGCCCGCCAGCGCCGCAGCGCCGCTGAAACCTACGCTGCCGGCGATTATGCAGACCTTCCCGAAATCGTCCTTGTGTGCGTCAACCGGTCTTGGTTTTAATATTGGAATATATTCTACAATTTTCATATTTTACTTGAGTCCGCTTTCGGCAGATTCGATTTTCTGGTTTATCAGCGTTGCCACGACGCCAGCGGAGAAACCTGCGTCGATATTGACAACGGATACGTTGGCGGCACAGGAGTTCAGCATCGTTAGTAGCGCCGCCACGCCGTTAAAACTTGCCCCGTAGCCGATGCTCGTTGGCACTGCTATGACAGGACAGCTCACTAAACCGCCGACCACGCTCGCCAGTGCGCCTTCCATACCCGCAACGACAATCAGGCAATTTGCGTTTTGGATTTTCGGGAGGTGGCCGAACAACCGGTGCAGGCCCGCCACCCCGACATCCGAAATCAATTCCGTCCGCTGCCCCATAATCTCCGCCGTCACCTTCGCCTCGCTTGCGACCGGCAAATCCGCCGTGCCCGCGGTGATAATCGGTATCGCATGTTTCGATGGTTCACTTTTCTTTTGCTCTAATGTAATCGCCCTGGCCAGCGGTTCATAATGTGCCTGCGGAATTTTTTTCGAGAGTGCCTCGAAGACAGCCGGTTCCGCACGGGTAGCCAAAACGTTGCCGCCTCTTTCCGCCAGCCTTTGAAAAATTTGGATTATCTGCTCGGTTGTCTTGCCGGGGCAGAAAATTACCTCAGGCAGTCCGCATCGAAGCTGCCGGTGGTGGTCGATGCACGCAAACCCAATATCTTCGAATGGCAGCTGACGCAGCTTCTCGACCGCATCTGCCACACCAAGCTTGCCGTTTTTAACCTGCTCCAATAATTTTTTTAGTTGTTCGGACTGAATAATGCACCTGCCATTATCGTAAAATTAAACATCAAAAATCAAATATCAAAATTACATACCAAAATGCAAAAATTATCTTCTTCCTCTGAGCGTCAAAATACTTGCGGCGAAGATATTCGCAATTTCATTGAGTTCATTTAAAAACCAGGCGACTTCCTGCGGTTTTGTGCGTCCGCTGTCACGGAGCAATGCAAACCATAACTTGCTTTCATTTGCTGACTTAAGCGAGGTATTGAAGAAGTTGGCAAAGTCTTTTTTGCTGCTTGCTGCCTGGCCTTCGATATAGTTGCCGATAATACTTGTGCCGCTTCGAAGTAGCTGGTCTCCGATTCTTCTTGAGACATTATCTTTCGGCAATTTGTCCAAAAATTTTATTAATTTTAATGTGAAATCGTAGAGCCGTATCTTAAACTCGTTCTTGAAATTTACCTTGTTTTGTTGCATTTCTGTCATTTTTATTTTTGCAATTTAATTTTTTATATTAACTTGAGGCCTTAGGTTCCAGCAAAAGGTCTGCAAACAACCCTGCCTTGAATTTATGATACCCTAAAGAGGCTACCATAACTGCGTTGTCCGTGCAATACCGTTTTTCCGCCACAAGCAGTTTGCAGGCTGGCTTCATCGAGTCGCATGCGGATTGCAGTGCGCTGCGAATCGCGCCGTTTGCCGCCACGCCGCCGCCGAATAAAACCGTTTTTGCCCCGGTCTTTTCGATTGCCAATTTTGTTTTCTTAACGAGCACGTCGATTACCGCCGCCTGAAACGAAGCCGCAATATCCGCAATCTGTTCAGCCGACATTTCGCCGACCTTGCTTTTGCTCTTCATATCATGGCCGCGACAATAATACAGAACTGCGGTCTTGAGTCCGCTGAATGAAAAATCGAGCGAGCCTTTGTCGAGCAGCGTTCGCGGGAAACGAATCGCCTTCGGGTTGCCCTGTCTTGCGATTTTTTCGATTTCTGGCCCGCCCGGATATGGCAGGTGAAGAATCGTCGCCACCTTATCGAACGCCTCGCCCGCGGCGTCGTCGATAGTCCTGCCTAAAATTTTCGGCTCTAACGGCGAGCGGTAATCGTAAATGCTGGTATGCCCGCCCGAAACAATCAGCGCTATTGCCGGCAGCTCCACTTTTTCCGTGTTCATCGCCGCCGCCTGAATATGGGCGTGCAAATGGTCTATTGAAATTAAAGGTTTCTGCCAGGCAAAGCTTAGCGTCTTCGCAGCGGTCACGCCCACAATCAATGCAATCGCAAGGCCCGGCCTGTTGGCTACCGCGACAGCGTCTATTTTCTCATTGGATATACCCGCCTGCTCTATCGCCTCTTTTATGACCGGGTAAATTTTCTCGATATGCGCTCGCGAAGCCACTTCCGGCACAACCCCGCCGTATTTTTCGTGCAGTTTCGTCTGCGATGCCACGACGGACGATTTTACAACACTGCCGTCTGCGACAATCGCCGCCGCCGTCTCATCACAGCTTGTCTCTATGCCCAATATGTTAATTGTGCCTTGCGTCTGCATAATCCGATTTTAATCCAAAATACTGGAAAATGCAAATAGGTTGAATTTCAGCATGGGCAAAGCTGAATTTCCTTGTCCTGATTAACCGTTGGGGATATACTGCTACTTTAAGGTAGGGATGCGACTTTTGAGGAAACATCATCTTTGATAATAAAATATTAAAAGTGAAAATTCAAAAAATGGTAGCTATACCCATTATACCCACGTTTGAAAAGGAGAACGACCATGAAAACACAGTTAAGGTTAAGTGTTGCCATTGTGCTATCCGTGCTTATTATGTCGGTCGGTTGCGGGAAGAAAACTTCCTCGTCGGGAATTCCTGTGCGAAGTGTTTCGCGCGAAACGCCGTTAAATCCGCTGGATTACGAAGCGGCGGAACAAGCCGTGGAATTATGGAAACCGACGAAACTTGGTGATTCCTACTATGTGAACCAGATTGAATCTCACCCAGTCTTGCGCCAAGGACAATCGGATATAAGGAAAACGATATTTGAACTCCGGAAAGCAAACGTTGTTGTCTATCCGGATTCCCTGAGCGAGGCGGATAAACTTAACGGGTTAGAATGGCAAGGGAGCGTGGGGCTTTGTGCAGAGGCTGCGCGCTCCTATTGTGATTACTCCTACCCTGTCCAGCCAGCTAATAGTTGGTCGGCGTGGAGGCCGGGAGAGTTTGGCAGTGGCAGGATTCTCGGGATAAACTGCGAGAAAAGGAATGGCAAATGGAAGATCGTGCGAGGTGTTATTGAGGGTACTACCTTCAATAAAGTTGAGCAATCGGATATCCCGAAATGAATATTGGGGACGTTGAGGCTGTTGAAAAAGTGAAATTTTTTCAAATCAACTATTTGTCAATCTGAAACCCGTGTTAATCCGTGTCTAATTTCTTCGTTTCCGCCGAAGGTCCGCCTGTGGTGGATTCTTCGTGGTTCTAAAAATCTGTGTTAATCCGTGCAATCTGTGGCTAAGATTAGTCGTTAGTTTTTGGTTGTTAGTCCGCCATCCGCCTGCGGCGGAGCGGATCTTCGATATTTAGTTATAAAAAGAATCAGTGTTAATCAGTGAAATCTGTGGCTGAATTTTATTATGAGTTTTGTATTACGCATTCTCTCTTTTCACCATCTTGCCTATTCTGACATTGGAAAATCTCCAATCTTAACATCAAAATTTGCCATCAAAAACTACCCAAAAACCACTCGATTTCACCTCGAAACCACCCAAAACCGACCCGAAAGTGCTCTAAAGTGACCCAAATCTGACCAAAAGTGGGGTCATTTTGCGCTTAATCTGGGAAATATATTAACGATAGATAAAATAGGCAATCCTTCCACCCTCATTTTTCTCTTAAAAACCACGATTCGCCCAAAAAACTCCTCAAAAATATTTAAAAAATCCCCCATTTTTTAAATATTTCGACTAATTTTTAAAAAATAATCCGTGTTAATCAGTGTCACTTGTCCTGAGCGAAGTCGAAGGAATCTGCGGTTAAATTTTTTATATCTTTTTGTGGCCGAGAGCCGATTTAAACAGCAGAATAGCCTGTTTGGCAATGCTTTTACAAACCCGCGGCAGCGAAAATCTTATCGGTATCGGCGGCGGCAGCAAAAAATCCGTGCAGATACAGCCGGCATAATCATCGCCCGCAATTTCGATTTGGCTGAAATCTGAGCAGCCGAAATTTATCTTCCGGGCCTGTTTTATAATCAGCACTATTTCCGGTTCGATATTTATCAGTTTGCAGCAGACCGTTTCAATGGCAATCGGGTCAACGCCCCCGATAAGCCAGCCCAGCGGCCTCGTCCTGCCCTGTATCGGCCCCTGGCTATCCATAACCTCCACCGCATCGATTACGGTAAAAACAGGTTTTGCGAATCTGTATATATCTATTAGCATCTGGCAGAAGCTGCCGGCGTTTTTCCCTTTTGCAAAGTGCAGCATCGCTTTTCTTTTGCCGCTCACAAGGCCGAACATATTCTTTACGGCAAACGTGGCAACCAACTGCTGATGCGATTTAAATTTCGGCAGGTTTATTATGGCGTCGGCATCGAGGGCGGCTGAACTAATTCCAAGACAATAGCCGTTTTCGTCTATCCGGCATTTTACGGGCCTATTGAGTGATTTGAGGGGGACATTCAGTTTCCTGAGCGGCTCGATTAGGCCGAGCGCCCCGGCGCAGGTTTTGACATCCGCCCAGGCGGGCGAATCGGCAACGAACGGCCTTGCCCCGAAATCCTTTACCAATTTTGCTATTTCGATTATTACCGCAGGGTTCGTCTGCGTGGCGAATTGTGCCGGCCGCGGGGCGATAAAATTCGGCTTGAGTAAAACGCTGTCTCCCTTTTTTATAAATTTATCGAGTCCGCCTAAAAGCTCGATTTGTTTTTCCAGGCAGGCCGACACCTTTTCCGCACTGTAATCATTGCATCGGGTAAGTATTACTTTTGCTCTCATATTGCCTTATTCGCTTATATCGGTGCAGACAATCAGAAATGCCAGGACAACGGGCCTGATTCCGGTCCGGCTGAAGAACAGGCTGCCGAGCGAGTTGCCGTGAGCCGCATATTTGACGGGCCGGAGAAAAATAAAATCGCCCGGGCTGAACTGGAGGCTGAATGAGCAGCTGTCAAAGACAACATCATCCGACTTCGCGACATCGGGCATCGGCATACCCGGCACAACAAACACCGGCGGTATCACGGGGACTAAAGTTGTGGTATAGGCGCCCCTGAATACCGGACTTTTTTGCACGGTTATACGGAGGGAAAGCTGGCCCGGCCCGATGCTTTTGGAAATGGTTTTATCTTCGGTTACGGTATAGAAAATGTTTTTTGCCGCAGATAATCTTATGACAGGGACGTAGTCCGACCGGCCGTCTTCGAGCAGGAGCGATACCGAGGCGGTTTTTTGGCCGCCGGCGGCATTGAGCTGCTGAATTATGCGGTCGCCGGAACTTATCCTGCCGAACCCCGCCTTGAAACCGTTGGCGGTAAATGAGTCGTATTGACTGAATCGAAAAGGCTGAAGTGAAAGCGACTTCGAAATCTCGTCGAGTTTCTCGGCGTTTTCCGCTGAGATTTCAAAGGCGTGTATCTGGATGCTTATTGTGCTTATTTTCGGAGAAGGCCTCTGCGTGCCTGCCGCCGGCGCCAGGTCTGATAGTTTCAAAGTCTCCATGACGGGTTCGTGATGCGGCGTGCAGCCGGCGAGGAAAACCAAATTTAAACCAAATACGATTAGAAAAATTCTGCTCATCCATAATAGAGTATCTCCCGTGAAAGCTGATGTCAATTGGCTGGTGTCAGCGGTTAATGGAAATGAAGGAGAAAAAAAGGAGAGAGATATGATGATTTGCGGGATTTTATCCCGTTTATCCAAGTGTAATTGGGACTAATCGGTGGTCATTATTTCTCATTGGCAAGAATAGCATCTTCTGCAACATCGGGGCTGCAGATGCGTGTGATAGTATCGAGATATTTTTGAGCTAATATATTTCTATTATGGTGTTTTGATACATAGTCCAGACCGTTTCGGCCAAGCTTTTCGCATAGCAGGGGGGTTGATGCGAGGTTCTTTACGGCCCCGGCGAGCTGGGCGGCGTTATCCGGCTCAATGCAAATTCCTGCGTCTGCTTTTTTGACAAGGTCGGCAGCGAAGCCTTCTACGCCGAGTATTATCGGTTTTGACATCGATGCCGCCTCGAAAATCTTCGAAGGCAGAACCGACTCGAAAATGCTGGTTTTTTTCAGGTGAACCAGGCATGCGTCGCTCGCCGACAGATATGCGGGTATCAGACTTTTATCCTGCCTGCCTGCGAAGATTATGTTATCGAGTTTTTTATCGATTGATTTCTTCTCCAGCTCTTTTTTTGACGCACCTTCGCCAACCAGCAGAAATACGATGTTGTGAATTCCATCTTTCTTTAATATTTCTGCCGCTTCGATTACGACGTCGAGTCCGCAGGCCATCCCGATTGTTCCGATGTATGAGCAGACGAATTTATTTTTCAGGCCGTATTTTTCCGTTATTGTTTCGTCCGGCTCTCTCGGGTAGAAAATGTCGGGGTCGATGCCGTTTGGTATGACGGAGATTTTTTCCGCTGCTACATTTTTTTCCATTAGTTTCTGCTTGTAGCCGTCGCCGACGGTAATAATATGTTCGGCGGCGTCATACATTTTGATTTCGAGCCGTTCGAGAATGCGCAGCAGCCGTTTGTTTTTCATCGCACCGACCGCAGCGATTGATTCGGGCCAGATGTCGCGAATCTCGAGAATGAAGGGGACATTTTTCAGTCGGCTTGCGATGACACCCGCCCAACCGCAGAAAAATTGTGGCGACGTGGCGATAATCACATCGGGTTTTTTAATAAACAAAGATGCAAAAACGGAACTGGTCAGATAAGAGAGGAAATTTATTATCCGCCGGACGACACCTTCGTTTGGTGCGATGTAAGTCCATATTCGGACAACATTTATGCCGTCCATCGATTCGCGGGAAAAGAGCCTGTTTTTGTAGCCGTCATAAACGATGCCGGATGGGACGTTCGGCGCACAGGTTATCACCGTCACCTTATGACCGTGTCTTGCCCACTGTCGGCAGTTTTCATAAGTGCGGGCTGCCGGTGCGTTGCCTTCAGGCGGAAAATAATGCGAAAAAAACAAGATGTGCATATTTATCCCTTATAGATAATTCGCTATAAGCTGCTTTGCGATTTTTGCCTTGTGTTTGAAATCCCTGAAGCTGCGAATATTCAGGACATTATCTCTGTAAAATTTTCCCTTCAGCAGGAAATTTCTGCCATACCTGGTTCTGAATTTTTTTCGGGCGAACTGCGAGTGCAGATAGAAAAACGCCTTCAGTATTTCCTGCGGATTCATTTTATCTGTTCTCATTATCGGCTGATACCCCGCGAGGTATGTCGGCGCCGTGACATATCTGGACCAATCGGTGATTTGCAGCCAGCCGTTATTTTTTGTAATCTGGTAAAGCTCTGTGCCGGGAAACGGCGTGGCAATGGCAATGTAGATGTCGTCGGTATCGATTTGTTCGAGCAGTTTTTTTGTTTTTACAACCGATTCGAAATTTTCGCCGATATTGCCGACCATAACAAAACTGCCGACACTTAACCCTGCCTCTTTAGCCAGTTTGTGTGCGTTTTTAATCTGTTCGATTGTCACCGCTTTTTTTATGTTTTTGAGAACCTCCGGGTCGCCGCTTTCTATTCCGAATTCGACTCTTACACAGCCTGCTTTTTTCATTGTCGAAAGCATTTCGGCATCGATAGTATTGGCCCTGGCGTTGCACATCCATTTGAAATTGCAGTGGTTATCCAGCATCAGGCGGCACAACTGGTGTATCCTTTTTTTATTTACGGTTATCGTGTCATCGACAAAATCGAACTGCGAAACTCCGAAATTTTCTTTCAGGTAGATAAGCTCTTTGAAGATGTTTTCTGCGCTTCTTGCCCTGAAATTTCTTCCGAAGACGGTGTGCGAATCGCAGAAGATGCACTGGTTCGGACAGCCCCTGCTTGATATTACGGCAAAAACGGTTTCTGTCGCATTTCCGCCCGTGGCGGGAACGGCGTATTTATCGACGGGCAGCAGATGCCACGCAGGGAAGGGCAGCGAATCGAGGTTGTCAATTAAATCCTGCGGCTGATTGACAATTATCCGCCCGTCTTTTTTATAGACGATGCCTTTAATGCTGCTTATGTCCTTCGATTGCCCGTTCAGAAAATAATCGGCAAGTTCGGTTATCGTAATTTCGCCCTCGCCTGTGACGGCGACGTCAACCGAATCGCTTTTTAAGATTTCCTGCGGCAGGGCGGATACGTGCGGGCCGCCCGCAATTACGGGAATATCGCTATTGACCTGCTTAACTGCTTTTGCGGCGTTAAGGGCATTTTGGTACTGGTTTGTCATAAAAGATATGCCGACGAGCCGGGGGGTATCTTCAGAAACCTGCTTCTGGATGTCAGCGAGATTTAAACCTGCCGCCGACATATCGGCAATCCTTACGCTCAAACCTTTTTGCTCAAGAACAGCTGCCAGGTATGCAAGCCCGAGCGGCGGGGATTTTTTCGGATACGTGTATTCGGGATAAATCAGCAATACATCAATTTTGCTCATTTTTGTGCCTTTGAAAATTAGTAATACAAGAGTTTAAATAAGCATTTCCAGCATACGGCTATCGAGCGGTATAGCGGGTTCGAGTAATACTTCTGCCATTTGTCGCTGTATTTTTTGAAAACGGGTTTGCCTGTCAGGCGGTACATCGCATCGAGCTGAACTATGTGCAGCCTCTGGTAATAGGGGCTTGCGACCATTTTCAGCCTTGTCGGCAGCAGGTGGTAAACCGTCCAGAAACCGATGTCGTATCTGTGAATGTTATCCTCCAACGTCTTAACCGCATTGTTAAACAATTGCAGTGCAGCCGGATTTTTTGTAAGCAGATAATAATCATAAACTCCCCACAGCGCCCAGATAAACCCGTTCAGGACGTGCGTGGGCGGGTCAAAGATAAGCTCCTCGAACCAGACGTATCCCTTGTCGTCGGTAAATGCCACGCCGCCGGGGAAGGCAATTTTCTTTTGGAATGCTTTGAAGGCCGTCGAGGCGGTTTTCAGGTAAATATTATTTTTCGTAATCTGGTATGCCCGCGCCAGTACCGATATACCCTGCCCCTGTGCCAGCGCCGACCGCCACGGCGCTTTTAGTCCTTTATGATATTCGAAATCGAAATTATATTCCCAAAGCCCGACGCCGTTCTCGACTATTCGTATGTTCTTTACGAACCAATCCGCCTGTTTTAAAAATGATTCCTTATATTGCGGCTCTTTTTTATCCAGATATAAATCGTATAAACCAAGCGCGTATTGTGCGATGGCATTGGGATTATACTGAAGACCAAGAGGCCCTTTGTAGTCGAGGACGGGGATGCCGTCGGCATCGAAAGGCCCGGCGTATTTTGTCTTGTCGGCAAAATTCATATAATATCTGCCGATTGCGCCGTAATCGGCCACGCTGTTTGTTTTAAGGGCAGTGTGCCAGAAGCTCAGATTACTGCCTGGGCTTAATAAATAAGCCATTAAAATTCTCTTGTAATAATTAATATTCATAATCCCGCCGGAATATGGTTTTTCAGATTCAGCAGTTCGTATTTACAAGGCATCTCGTTTGATTTTGGAAACTACAGCACTAAATTTACCGGAATTTCCCCGTTCTATTTCATTAACATATTCGAAGGTGACTTCTAATTTTGGGCTGATCCATTTTGCGATTTGCCGGGAGATATCATCCTCATCCTGAACGCCGAATTGAGGTCTTCTGACAATCCTTACCTTTACAGCGCCGAGTTTTTCCTGGACAATTTGAGCCTCCTTCACATTCTTTGTGCCCTTGAAGATATAATCAAAACGCATAATTTTGCGGTTTTCCGGCGTAATAACATAATCGTCGATGCGCCCTTCGACATTAACGAGCATACGCGCCTTCCGTCCGCATCTGCACATTTTTGCGGCATCTTCCCAGATACCGATGTCGCCGACTTCATACCGAATAAACGGAAAAGCCGGGTTGGCAAAACCGGTGCAGACTATTTTGCCTTTTATTCTGCCGTTTTTGTCCGCAGGTGACGGGTCAACACATTCCATTATCCCGAATTCGAAGTCTTCGTGATATACGAATTCAGGGCATTGTGACGCACCGCCGCACGCCTCCGTGCATCCGTACGTATCTGTGAGTATAGAACCCAGATAGTCCTGTATATCTTGCCGCTGGTAATCGAGGATATTTTCAGCCCCTGTGAAAACAAATCGCGGCGGAGAATTTATAGTCAGCCCCGCATCCTTGCCGGTAACTGCCAGTGTGTGAATTATGGAGGGATACCCTGTATAAAACTTGAAGTTATACCGGTTAAGAAAACATATAATGTCTTTTATCTTAGAGGGTGTAATATGGTGCATATTGATAAGCGCCTGTTGCATCGACGAAGCCCATCGCCAGTAGGGCGGTTTGGTTTGGGCCGGCGGAACAACTAATTTGCCCGTGAAGTTTGCATGCCAGTCGCTCCTTTCGACTCCGAATCGCATTCGGTGGCGCCAGCAGATTGCCCACTGGAACGCAACAGCCGATGGCTGCATATAAAAATGAAGGCTCTTTCCCGTTGTGCCGCTGGTATGCTTCAGAATTAATCTTCGTTTATTTATTTTTTTCGATACGAGCCCATCGAAGTTTTGCCTTACATCTTCCTTAGTAAGCACAGGCAGCTTATAAAGATTTTTCCGGCCTCGTATATCTGCCGGCACAAGTTTCAGACTATTCATAAGATTATGGTAATACGGCACATTTTCGTATGCGTACTCTATAAGTTCCCGGATTTTCTCGTCCTGGTAGGACTCAATACATCCCTCGCTCCAGTGTTCGGATAGTGTTAGTTCTTCCAGCTTCCGGCGGAAGGCCTTGCCGAATCTTACTCGTGCCTCTTTTAGCCCGTAACCGTAGCACAGGGCATTCTGGGCAAAAATAGGAAGATGCGGATATATTGATTCAATATCGAGAAAATTCATAGACTTGTAATTCGGCTATAATTAACAAATCAGTGTTTTGTTGATACAACAGAACGATTACCTTCACTTCTGAGCAATAATTGATTATACGCCAGGTCATTTCTAGCTAATTTGGGTCGGTAAAGCTGAACTTGTCCGAGTATCCACAGACGGTACCATTTTTCGAGCACCAGCCACGACCACAGCAAAGATACCAAAACAGGTTCTATGTTGGGGCGTGTATTATATATTTGTCGCACAAAGTTATACTCAATACCGGGAACAGCCTCCTCCGCTAAATAATGAATAATGATATCCTGAAAATCATCAGCCAGCCATCCTGTCAAGGGCAAATCAAACCCTCGCTTTGGCCGATACACTATTTCCGGCGGAACCAGCTCTGAGAGGATACGTTTCAGCAGCCACTTGCCGCTGCGCTGGCCCAGATTGATACACCACTTGTCGGGAAGGCTGTTGGCTAAATTTATCACTCCGGTATCCAAAAAAGGAACCCGTGTTTCCAGTGCGACACCCATTGTTGCCCGGTCGGTTCGCGGCAGCGAATCGTTAGGCAGCCGCACAATCTGGTCAAATAGCATAGCCTCACGTATTTTGCCTGCGCCTTCTATTCGTTCCGAAAATCCGGTTTGTTCCATTTGTTCGATTGTGCTGAGCAGTTCGCCCTTGAGTAATGACCTCCTCGTTTGGAAGTTGGTCGTATGAGCGGTACCCATAAAATGCAGATTGCCCAGCGTATTGAGATAATCCGCGTTTCGCGTATGGGGGGCATTTGCCAGCAATTTACCTAATAGGGGTGCAAATGGTATTTTGGCTATCCGATTAAAAGCAGCATAACGCAGATAGGAATTGTAGCCGCCGAAAAGCTCGTCAGCGCCTTCGCCTGCGAGCATAACCTTCATTCCATGCTCTCGTGCGTATTCCGCCAGCACCATCAGTGCCAGCGCTGAAGGGTCGGAAACCGGGTCATCGTTGAAATACATCCAGTCGTCGAATTTATCTAAAAAATCTTTAGCTGTGACTTTGCGTGTATGCAAAGTAAGGCCAAGATGATTAGCCACCTTTACGGCATAAGGAATTTCATCGTAGGGACTATCCGTTCCGATAGTAAAGGCATCCAGCTTGTTATGTTTGCTTGAAAGTGCGGCAATTAAACTGGAATCCACTCCGCCGGACAAAAACAAACCCATCGGCACATCAGCAACACTATGCGACAGCACCGCGGCATCGAGCTGCTGAACAATTTGCTCTTTAGCTTCTGCCAGTGAATATTTTGTCGGTTTCACTTCCGGCTGCCAGAAACGAACCGGCTGCTGCAGGCCGCAATTGTGTTTATAAATGCTCCAGCATCCTGCCGGAAATTTTGAGATGCCTTCAAATAAAGTGTAAGGGTCTCTTGATGCTCGAAACATAAAATAATCCACAAGCGATGTGGTTCTTAGTTCCGCCTTGACCAGACCGCTTGCAAGGATGGTCTTGGGTTCGCTCGCAAAAACTATTCCGTTTTCAGGCAGCTGCGAATAATACAAAGGTTTTATGCCCGCCCTGTCTCTTGCTAAAATAAGCTGTTGCTTTTTATTATCCCAGATGGCGATTGCGAACATGCCTTCCAGCCGTTCAAAAACACCCGTGCCCCATTCGCAGTAACCATGGACAATAACTTCCGTATCCGAATGGTCCGTTCTGAATTGGTATCCTCTGCCGGTTAATTCTTTCCAGAGCAGCTGAAAATTGTAAATTTCGCCGTTGAAAATTACCTGGACTTGGCCATCATACGAAGCCATCGGCTGTTTGCCGTACTCGACATCTATGATTGAAAGGCGATTGTGCCCGAGAGCAACTCCATCTCGAATCCATTCGCCCCACTCATCCGGGCCGCGATGAAACTGCCACAGCCCCATCTGCCGAATTTTTTGACGGAGTTCGTCTATACGTTTAATTCGAGGATAAACTATACCGGCAATTCCGCACATTACCAGACACTCCTTTAATATATCAGGGCTTTTTTGTTTCAATCAAATCTTTGAATGCGTTGAAAGTTTCTTTTGCGGTTTTCTCCCAGCTATACAGAGAAGACCTTTCAAAAGCCTTTTCGCCCATTTCTTTCATCCATTGCTGCTTGTCAAGATTTTGCAGCAGCAAACCAGCAAGCTCATCGGGATTATTAGGCTCAAAATAAACCGCAGCATCTCCCGCCAGTTCCGGCATCGGGGCTCTACCGGACAGAAAAAGCGGGCGACCCGAACCGAGGCTTTCCAAGACTATATTAGGACAGTTTTCACATCGCGATGCGAAAATGTGCGCTTTTGCGTGGTGATATACGGACGGCATATCAGAATGCGGAATTGGGCCGGTAAGGATAACCTTATCCTGCAGGCCGAGTTGTTCAATTTCTTTTTTAAGAAGCTTACTGTATGCGTTGTGATTCGTACCAACGAGGAGGAGTTTCTCCGTCGTGTACCGTTTCTGGCACAAGGTGTTATAGGCGTGAACAACTTCAATTTGCGCCTTAATAACATCGAGATAAGATACGTAAAGTAAATATTGCCCGTCGGGTAATTGTTTCAATCGTGGTATATTTTTGTCCCTGCAGCTGAGGAACCTCTCTTCTACTCCGTGGGGTATTACTATCGATAACCCTTTCCTGTCAGGGACTTTCTCATCGACTACTTTCTTTCCATGTTCGGAAATAAATATAACTAAATTTGCCTTTTCGAAAGTGCTTCGTGATATTTTCTCCAGCAGGGCAAGTCTGAACCGTACGTAAGGCGATGAGTATCTGCGGCGGGTACGATTGTCGAAAATGAGCATATTCTGAAATGTGACGGCTGTAAGGCAATCAGCGGGCGGCGTAAAATTTATTGTGCCGCCGGGACAAAACACGATATCAGCTTTCAATTTTCGTAAAAGATGGGGAAGCCTGAATTTCTCCCAAAGGGTGCGAACCACCACATCTTTGGTCGAGCTGCTGCATGGTATTATTTCGACGCCGTGAAAATCATAAAGAGGGGCAAGCTGCGGCGAGGCAAAAATATATACCTTAATCTCCGGAAACTTATCTGCATAACGCAGAAGGTTGGAGATATAGACCTGGCCGCCTCCCTGAAGGGCTGAAAGAGCATTTACAGCTATTGTGTATTTTTTCATATTATTCCAAGATACATATTTACGCAGTTATCCGCTGTTGTGTTCCACGTTAACGAGCGATGAGCAATTTCTTTATTATTTCTGCCCATCGATTCTGAAACCTCCTTATTTCTTAATAAAAATTCCACCGCTTTCCTGAAATTTTCCTTTTCTGTCCTTCCCCTGATAACAAAGCCGTTTGAAAAATCTCTTATCAGGTAACTTGCTGTTCCAATATCGAATGTGACGACCGGGATACCCGAAAACATCGGCTCCATAATTGCGTGAGGCGAATTTTCCGATTTGGATGTGCAAACGGCAAAATTCATCCGCCTGAGAATGGAAGGAATATACTTTCTATCGACTCTGCCCGGCATCCGCACATATTGTGCAAGCCCGTTTTCATCAACGTATCGTTTTGTTTTTTCTCGCTGGCCGGCGTCGCCGCCGAACAGCCATAGTTTCGCATCTTCTTTGATTAAGATATCCTTTATTGTTTTCAGGAGCCATAGGTGCTGTTTTCCCCTTGAAAATCCCGCCAGATATATGATGTTTTTCCTGGCTCTTTCCATCTCGTCATAAAACGGCATCTCTTCAATTGGCTCTTCTCTTGTGAAATCATCTTCGTTGCATCCCAAAGGAAATACAAAAGAACGATTGGAAGGCCTGTAAAAAATATTATGTTTCAGGAACTCATTTTTTGCGCTGTGACTTAGAAAATTAATGACGTCTATCTTGTTTACATAAAGAAATGACACTAAATTTGCATAGATATGCTTGTACCAGTTGCTGTTCCTGAAGGAATGTAAAGACATAACTATTTTAAATTGAAATTTGTTTTTCTTCCTTATTTTGAGTGATTGTGCCGCCTGCCTGAATCCCTGGCAGTGAACAATGTTCACATCTTTGAGGAATTCGAGACCCTCCAAATCGTCGGGTTTATCCATAACGACAACATCAATCGATTGAATTTTTTTTAATTTTTCGTGCAACCCCTGATTTTGTTCTTTCTTTAACGTAAGGAATATAATTTTTAGTTTGCCGTTCGAAGCCTTCCCCAGGGCGTTCACCCAGTCAACGAAGTGATACGTAAGACCAATCTCGTTATCGAAACCGAAAAATAGAAGCGTTTTCATTTTTCTATTCCTGTTTTTAGATAAAGGATATTTAAGTCGAAACTTTTAAATTCCTTATTGTGCCGACGGCGCTCTTATACAATACTGCTGACAGATGGTGCGGATTCAGCGAGCATACCATTTTCTATCGAAGGATTGCCTGGTTTGTTATACGCAGCGACCAGTTCCTTGCAGGTATCCAGGTCTTTGTCGAATAGTGGTTCGCATTTGTAGCCGAGATTATCCAGAATGCGCAGGCACCTGTGATGGACTTCGCTGTTATGAGTGGAAAGAAAAATTATCGGATGTTTTGTCTTCAGAATGGTCTGCGACCCCATAAGAACATCGGCTTCTGCGCCCTCTACATCTATCTTCATATAATCCGGTTCGGGCAATTTCCCTTCGAGGACAAGGCTGTCAAGCTGGACCAAATCGATGGGGAGTGTAGCCTTGCAAGGCGTTTGATTGCCTGTATTATTTGCATTATCTTTACTGTTAAATGCCGAGGATATTTGGCCGCCACCGCCTTCTTCGCCCATATCATAAAAAATGGTCTTTCCTGAATGGTCGGAAACCGCTGCCTTTATGACGGTGACGTTTTTTACATTGTTGAATCGCAGGTGGCGTTCGAGATAATTCAAATTCCTGGGCAATGGCTCAAATGCGAATACCTGTCCCTTTTCGCCGACAAGGACAGATGCGAGCAATGTATAAAACCCCACGTTCGCACCGAGGTCAAAGAAAACGGTTCCCGGCTTAACGACGCTGGTGACAAAACGCTGATTATAAAATTCATAGCATCCAAGCCAGCAGCTGTGCTTGTATGACCCGGCAATCCACTTTTTCCCTTTTAATTTGCCCTGCAATATTATTACCGGCATCTCTGGCGGCAATAACCTCAGAGGAAGCCGAAGAAGTTTTCCTAAAACAGTTTTTTGGCTGATATTAGAAAAGGCTAACATTGCATATTCTCCTGAATTTATAACAAAATATTATATGCCTTCCGGAAAAATGGGATTACCGTCTGGCTTTCTCTGACAGGGTAGTAAAAAAATCGTAGAGCCGTTTGCCGTGCAGCTTGCAGCTAAATTGCGTAAGCGCTGTCTCACGGCCGTGCTGTCCAATTGCATCAGCCTCTGCCGGATGCTGCCAGAGATAATGAAAGGCCTCCGCAATCTCTTGCGGATGATTACCACCCGGCACCAGCCAGGCGTTTTGCTTATGGGTAAAATACAAGGGCATATCACCGACAGCAGAAAGGATTACCGGTTTGCCGGCAAGAAAATACTGCGGCAATCTCGTGGGAAAACACGCACGCGTTTGTTTGGAATCCTCACGGACAAGGACCATTGCATTCGCCTCTGCCATCTGGAGTTTTAGTTCTGAATCAGAAACCCAGCCTGTGAACTTAACGTGCGAAGACAAAAGTGAATCGTCAGCAACGATTTTCTTGGCGACACGACCTGATTTAAGATGGTCTGCGATGCCTATTATCAGCAGCTTCATCGGCACACCAAGCCGGACTGCACGCCGCACGCTTTCCAATAAGGTAAGAGGAATATCCCTCGGAGCTAACAGACCGGTATAGACAACAGTAAAAATGTCATTTCGGTTTTTGCAATTGGGTTTGGCCGGCAGACAATCCGCCTTATCCATGCCCAGAGCGGGAACTCGAATGACGGGGATTTGCCGCTTTTGCAGATAGTTCTCTAAAAAAGATGAAATGGCAACGACCCCGCTTATCCGTTTTAGTGTATGGCAAAGATAGTATTGGCGGTCCCAAAACCAGGGGCTCAGGTACATACCTTTGTAGCCCTGTGCGGGCAGCAATTCGTTGAGTTCGCCCACATACGGTATGTTATTTTTTCTGCAAATATTGATTAGCGGGCTGGAGATGAAATGTGAATCCTGATAGTGAAATAAGACATCAACCTTTTCTTTCGCGAGAAAATCATCGAACATAGCTGCGAGCTTTCTTCTCAGGAAACGATACCTCGCGGGCGTAGAAGATTCACATCGGCAAGGCATGGGCAAATTTATATAGGGTATCCCGTCTTCGGTATGATTCCAGCCGGTCTGGTTTTCAGAAGAATTGCCGCTGCAAAATCCGACAACGAATGGCGCCGCACCGGCCTCTTTCAATCCTATGGCATATTTGTGTATCCTGTCCGCTGAAGCGAACCAGTTAGGAAAGCTCGTTTGGGTAACCAGCATAACCCGCATTCGTGAATCGCCGGGATAACCGGGCAAATGCCGGGCATCTTTCTTTTCTATTTCAGTTGAAGAACCTGTCGCGCACATAATTTAAACCTTGCGTATGAATTTCGCAGGCGCACCCGCCCAAATTTCACCGGCCGGAACGTCCCTGGTGACAACACTGCCTGCCCCCACAACTGCGTCTTCGCCAATCGTGGTATTTTTTAGAATCACACAATTTGCACCGACAAATGCGTGCGGGCCTATACGCACTGAACCGATGTTTCCTGCGAGGCCTTCTTACGAACCTTGCATCGAATGATTTGCAATTACTTTTCTGTAAGCCGTCAGGAGTTGATTAACAACCTGTTCGGGTGAGTGTCGTTTCATAGCTTCGAGCCTTGCCTGCGAGCCAAGCCGGACAGCAAGGTCGTCATCGAGGAAGATTTGCCGGATTTTGCCTGCCAGGACTGCCGCATCTCCGGGAGGAAAGAAAAGGCCGGTTTTCCCTTCTTCTACCAAGCTCGGTATTCCACCAGCATAACTTGCTGCACAGGGCATACCCACCAGCATAGCTTCACAAAGACTATTTGGACTGTTTTCTATGTATGAGGAGATGGCAAATACATGCGACTTGCATAATTTGCCTGCCATTGTTTCGGCGTCTATATACCCAAGTAAGTTTACGCAGTTTCCAAGTCCTATCTGCTCGATACGTCTTCGCACGAAGCGGCCATAACCGCCTCTTTGGCTAATGTTTCCTGCTATGCGCAGAGTTGTGTCCGGGAATTCATTTCGCAGTATTCTTATAGCTTCAAGCAGTGTCTCTACCCCTCGCATTGGATGTCCGGCATTGGTGAAGATGATGCTATGCCGGTCGCATTTGCTTAAACTCCAGTTTGCTTTGTAAAAAGACTCGCGTAAGATTTCCCCGACATGGAAATATGATGCATCAGGATTTATACTTCGAATATGTGCCTGGTCCCAAAGCGTTCTTCCTGCAAAAGTGTCGTTGCCGGAAATGATATCCAATTCCCGCTTTGCATCTTTTTTGAATTTTTGGTAATTCAAAATAAGACCCCTGCCGGCCAGTAGCGCAATAAAACGATGACTTTTTATAATTTCCCAATGCGAAAGAGCGCCGAAAAAATTCGACCATTGAGAACAGGGTCCCAGCAAACCCTGAATTGAGATAATAGTTGGCACATTAATATAGCCTTTGGCGCTCAACAAGCCGTAAAATCTTTCTGTGCCGTGGATATGTACTAAATCGGGTTTCCACTTTTCTATGATGTGAACACATTTGCTGATATTGCTTTTCCGGGCATCGAGGTCTGTGAAACAGAACACAGGTTTCCGTTTTCCCTGTCCTGCTACGAAATACTCAACGCCTTCATCTCGAAAATTCATATCGGCAAATCCGGGAGATGCTGTCGCTACACCAAGCTCAATCCCATTTTGGCCGGAAAGCTTCGTGAGCAGAGAAGGCATCCAGTGGCCGGTTCCAATGACAGGGTATCTTGTATGCCTGTTCACAGCCGGCATAGGAATATGGGTGAACCAAAGGATTTTCATAAAAATCTTCTTGTTATTATAATTTGTTTTTTCTGCAAGGTTTTGTTGCAGCTTATTTGCAGCTATAATCAGCGAAGCTGAAGTCGGGCAATCGCCTTAAATTCTTATTCCAGCATGCGCCGACAGCCAGCCAGAAAAACACATAACTGATATCTGCCTCTGGGACGCCGTACGGGAACATATCCACTAATCGTCCGAGAACCACCAGGCCGCAAACTCTGCCCAAAAAATTATTGGAGTAAAATATACCTAAAATGGCAGCAGGAACGGTTAAAGCGAGAAATAACGCAAGCATCACGATTCCGCCTTTAAGAACTATCTGGAGGTATCCGCACTCGATATTCATACGGTCATCGCCTTCCATCCACTCGTAAGCCCAGCCCTCATAAGTGCCGAATACCCCTTTCCCAACAACGGCGTCTGATACGCTGGTTTCCTCGACAAAATCCTGCCATAACAGCATTCGGTCGCTGTGCTGCGACTGAAGTTTCTCCCTAAAATGTGCGATTCGCATATCCAAAAAGTATGACCACGTGCAATTACTCAAAACTGTTATTAGAATTATCAAAAAAATAGATGCAAAAGCCAGCTTGATGACGGCGTTAATCCTTCGTACGCGGCCTTGAAAATATGCTATATACATTCCACCTGCGGATATGAGGTTATACGCTATTATGACAAGAGTATGCCGAGAGGCCATCAACGCCGCTCCGGCGCCCATCAGCAACACTGATATAATTGAGATAAATCTTACATTTTTTGCCTGCTCGTGCCAGGTCATCAGCAGGAAACCTGTTGCATATAAAGTGGCAAGTGATGCACCGGCGTGACTGGATTCGTATATGGACAGTTTGGACAAATTTATAATAGCAAAGCAGACGGCAATGACTCCAATGTAGGTATGGGCTATAAATACACGGTTTAATTGCTTCCAAACAGATGCATTTGCGCCAATTACCATCGCAGCGGGCACAAGCCATGCCCATGCAAAAGAAGAAACTCCAAATAACAGCTTGAGCTTTACGATATCGGCGCTGAAGCCGCGTGAAATCACGAACAATCCCCATAGAATCAGAAATAACAGGAGAAATTTAACCTGTATTGGAAACGGCAAATGCCCCTCGTGCGTGACTATCCGCAGGACATCGAGCAGTAAAAGACACATACTCAGGCAAAGCAAAAACCCTAAAATTACTTTCGAGTAAGTGAGGGTTTCCTCTTCGAATTCAGTCATTGACCACAGAATCGTATAGCCTATAAAGCAGTATAATGCCCACCCCAGAAGTCCTCTGGGTTTCCAAACTTCCAAAAACCGGCTGTACCATTCTGTCAAACGCATAATAAACCAAATGCTCCAACCATCAGGCTAATCGTAAGACAAGGGAATACTCTTTATGATTGCAGTTTGTCAAAGATTACGATATGCGGCGAAAGAATTCTGTTCTTTGCAGGTATTCGGCTGATAACAATGGACAACATTCTCGCGAGCTTCCGTATGACAGGACTAACTTTTGCCTTCGGCTCAATCCAGAGGCAGGGCCGGCCATAGTAGAAAATTTCAGGATTATGCCCAAGCTCCAAGCAGTATTTTCTAATGAGTTTGATATTCATTGCGCTGGTATTGTGAGCATCAAAGTTGGAGCGATGCAGCAGGCGTTGAACAAGCCCGTTGAGACCCCGGAAGTTCGGCATAGTAACGAATAATATTCCGCCCGGCGCCAGAAGGTCGTAATGCCTCCTGAGAATATCCTTTGTGTCTTCAAAATGTTCAACGAAACCAGACGAGAAGACAATGTCATACTTTGTTTCAGATTTAAAGCTGAAAAAGTCGGCTTCGATGGTTTTGATTGTTCCGGGTTTTAATGAGTTAATCTTTTCTAATTTAATAATCGCAGAATCGATATAAAAATCAAGAAGTGTTACGTCGTATCCCTTAAACTTGTTAAAATAAACTGAGAACTTGCCGGGAAATCCGCCGATTTCAATAAACTTGCTTGCCCGGCCGGGGAGCCTGTCAAACAAATCCGAAAATCCGACATCGGCTACAATTCCCGGTTCGAAGTCTGCCCAATATGTACGCCAAAATTCCCGATTAGTGAGGTTCATTTAGTGTACTCTTCGTTAAGGCTGGTTCGCTTCACATACCACCAGATGATTGGGATTAAGTAAATCGTCTGGAGTAATCGAGTCAGCATGAACGTTAAACTTAAACCCAGAGCATCCCAGGAAGCGAAAAAATAGAAAATACCGAGCAAAAATATAGCATATGCTACCGCAAGAAGCATACCTGCCCTGGCAGCGCCCATTGACCATATTGCAAGACCAATCGGTACATTCGTCACATATATAATACTATAAAGGCACAACCAGATTAACACGATTGAGCCTTGAGAGAAACCCTGTCCGTACACCTTTACAATCCATGGTGATGCGATTGCTACAGGAATAGCTATTAAACTCGCTATGCTGGCAAACAAAATAATGCTTTTTGCCAGGACACGCTTGTACTGCCTGAACTGTTTCTCTCCCCACAGGCTGCTTAGTATGGGCAGCAAAACCTGGGACGCTGCCAGCGGTATAAATAGAATCAGCTGGCTCCACTGTTTGGCCATGCTGAAAATTGCTATTTGGTCGTAACCACCCTTGTGATTAGCCAATACCGTGTAGGGCAGCCATTCTGCAGGCAGTATCACCACGCTGCTGATAAAAACAGGCAGAGAAAATGTCCAGAGGAGCTTCAGGTCGGCTTTGAAATCTCGATAAGACAGCGGGACATTTGCCTTGCGGGCTTTGCCGTGAAGTTCAATATAACTTATAATGGCGGCACACATCGTCGCAACAACAATTCCCCCGATAGCGCCAGGCAGTCCCCACAAATATGTTCCGCCTATCAATAACAGGAATGTAAGCCCCCCCGAATAAAAGTAAACCTTGGCAGTGGTGCGGAACGCTTCGAAACCCGCCAGGGCAGCGACGTTGACCCCGAACAGAACATTTAGAAACAGCAGACTGCAGGCCAATCTCAGCTCGAGCAGCAGATGCGGTGCGTTCATAACATGGCTGGTGAGGTACGATGAGAACAGAAACACCACCGCGGCAATTACTCCGCCGGAAATAAGTCCCACCATTTGGGTCGTTCCGATTATACGACCCGCCCGTGTCGGATTCGTTGAAAGAAATTCCGCTACGTGTTTTGTTGCGGTCGTTCCTATGCCCATGCCAGCGAATACGCCGAACATGCCGATAGTGCTTTGTATCATTCCGAACTCGCCGAAACGAGTCTGTCCCAGAATACGAGCGGCCACTATTAAAGCTAACAGGTTAAAACCTTGTGAGACTCCAACTCCAATAAATGACCAGATAGCGCCTTTTGTGAATCGTCTCCGCAACGAATCTACGGGAAAAGCTTCGTTGAACCATTCACGCATGCGTGCTGCCAAATCGTAAGGCAGGAAAGACCTCCTTGAATCGACCTGAGCGGCAGCCGTAAATTTATCTTCTGTTTCAGGTGTGTCGATTTGGGACAAAGAGTTCTCTTTCATAAAAGTTTTTCGATTTCCTCAGCAGCAGAACCTGACAAACTCCGTCCCCGTGAGGACGCAACGGTTCCATTCACAATTTGCGGTATCTTTTGAATAAAGACTAAACCCCAGCCCCGATTTGCAACTGTTAGTAATGTTTTTATCGGAATAAATGCTCATTTTTCTTTAATTTGTGTGTATGCGGAATCTGCTGAAACTGATTTTTCAGATGGTGACTAATTCAGCCTCTCTTTGCCCGATTTCTGCGATGCCGTACTCGTCAATCAGTCGATTGAACAGCCTTACCCTTCTTCCTGCCGATTCGAGCGAGCCGTTTGTCCTTATTCCCACCTGCAGTTCCAGCATCGAATCCGACCTGCGGTCGCGTACTGGAATCGTCATTTTCATTAAGTCTTTGCGGTCTGTTTCATTGCCCCATTTTAAAAGAAGTTTTTCGCCGTTCCGCTGCGTTAATGGAAGCGAAATTCCGGTAAAATCCATTTTCTCCGCGGCCACGCATATTGACTGCCACCATTGCCCGAAAGTCCTCGCATTGGCAAAATGAAGCCTGGCGTTTTCGAAACCTTCTTTTTCGTGGCTCATAATGTTCGATACGAGATACTTTTGCCTTAAGGTTGATAAAATTTGCTTCATCTTCACTAGCCCGAATACGTGGAATACCAGACCTAAAAGAGTTATAATGCCGGCAAATATAAGTATCGTCCCCCAGCTTCGTGTCACTATCATAAACATTCCGAATCCGGTTGCCAGAAGCGTAACCAGGTATGCGCCGAGCACTACGTGGCGTTGTTTCAGGCCGAGCGCGAGAAGCCTGTGATGAAAATGTTCCTTGTCCGGCGAGAAAAGTGAACGCCGTTCAAGGAATCTGCGCAATACCGAAATAAGCGTATCGAATATCGGGATACCCAGCGCCAGTACCGGAAGGGCTAAACTTACTACTGCCTGGGTCTTCGCCGCGCACATAATGCTGGCAGAAGCTATTGTGAAACCCAGAAACAGGCTGCCGCAGTCTCCCATAAAAACTTTAGCGGGATTGAAATTGAAATACAAAAAGCCCGTAAGCGCACCGAGCAGCGATAACGATAAAACCGTCATAAGAGGCTGTCCGAAGTAGATGGAGAGAACCGCCAGTACGCCGCAGGCGACAGCGCTTAAGCCTGCCGCGAGCCCGTCGAGGCCGTCAATCAGATTGACCGCATTGGTGATGCCGACTATCCAGAGAATTGTCAATGGCCACGAAAAAATTCCGAAATTAACCGACAAATTTTCGGTTATCGATACCGTTCCGATGCGGTAGCCGGCTGCGCAGATTGCTGCTGCTGCCGCAATCTGGCAAAGGAATTTAACCTTCGCCCGCAAATGCCTGATGTCGTCAATCAGCCCGACAAGAAATATAAATGTGGCGGCAATAAACAACACCCAGATTTTCCCCGCCTGGATGTCTGCCGGTCTGGCGATACTGTCCCTGAAAAATATAAACAGGTTCACCGCCATAACGGGAATGAAAATCGCCAGTCCGCCGATTCGTCCGACAGGCGCTGTGTGAACTCTGCGAACGTCGGGTTTGTCCACCATGTTAAATCTGCGGGCAATGTAGATTATCAACGGCGTGATAATCATCGCCAGCAGCAGCGAAACTAAATATATTGGTAGATATTTTGCCATTTTTTATCGCTTATTATGTCTTTTGCGCAAACTCCGTCCCTGTCAGTGAACCGACAAGGTTTTCAGATAACTCACTGATATTTGCAAACTGTTCCTGATTCATCCATCCACCATCCTCGTTTTGTGCCTTACGGATTTTCCGATTCTTTGACAAGACTATTCCGGCGAACAGACAGCTCGCCTATCAGCGATTCCGCCTCTCCCAAATGCGGCTGAATCTTCAAACAAATACTTGCCTGATGTATCGCATCATCGCTTTGTCCTGTCTTGGCAAGCAGCTTCGCCAGGTTGAGCCGCCAATCTACCTGTCCGAAATCCGAAGCAAGCGCCCGCTGGTAAAGCTCTATGGCTTTCAGCTCTCCATCTTTTTTCGAACTGTATGTTTTAGCCAGCGAAACAAGTAATGACGGCGGCGCATCCGGGTTTTCACATTCTTTTTCGAGTAAATATGTTAATTTTTCTCTGATTTCGTTTAGTAATTGCTTATACTCACTGCTGCTGCCGATGAGACTTGCAATTATTTTTAGCCTGTCCATATCGTCGCCGGCAATTGCTATTGCAAGGTCGGGTCGTTCAGCCTGCCTGATGTAAAGAGCCGCCACCTCCTTGAAAAGCCCGCCGTTAATCGCAACCGCCTTTTTAAGTTTGCCTACAGATTCTGCTATATTTCCATCCATAATATCGTTAAACCCTGCGACAAAGCATACTACGGCATCACAGGGCGCAAGCTGCAGTCCCCGCTTTATGTTTTGCGACCCTTTGGGGTTATCGAGGACGAACTTCTGAATCTGACCGAGTATGCAGTAGGGCGGTCCGAACGTGGGACACAGGAAGCGGGCCATATCGAGTTCGCCGGCTATTGCGTAAGCCTTCCGGTCCGCACCTTCCGGAAAAATTACCCTCCCGTCTTCATCTGTCTGCCTGCTTATCGACCGCCAGCGATAGACATTCAGCCAATACCGGTAATTTATATTGTCAGACTGATAACTTACCGCTTTCGATGCCCGGCTGATTAATTCCTGATATTCCGCATCGTTTGCCTGCCAGCCCTTTTCAGCGAGAACCTTTTCTGCCTTTTGGACATCTTTCCACGCCGCGTCGGCCCTTCTGGCATTATCTGCCCCTGCAATTGCATATATAAAAAGGCCGCTGATGGCACAAAGAGTTGCCGTTCGCATTGCTATCGGCCAATTCAATTGCCTTTTTGTCGCTGGATGACCCTGCTTGTCTTCTCTTTGGTTTATCGCGATTATAAGTGCGCAAAATATAGCCGACAAAAATGTGTTTGCCGGTATATGCTGGCCGAAATCCGTCAGGCTTTGAAAGAGTATCGCGGCAAGCCCGAAGCCCAGGCCGTAAGCGGCGCCGCTGATAATCAAATTTGTCCTTGAAATATTTTCAATATATTTTTTCCATATTATTACCCCGAACGCTCCCAGCAGGATAAGGCCGATAACGCCGGTCTCTTCGAGAACCTGTGCGTATTCATTTTCCGCGTGAGTGGCAATCGCCTCGATTGTGGAGCTGTCATACATCGGATAAACAACGGCGTGAGTCCCCAGCCCGGTGCCAAAGACCGGGAACTGGCCGAAGCAAACGGTAAGGTCCTTCAGCACCTGCCAGCGGTTTTCATAGGTCGTGAAATTCCGAAGAGTCGAAAGCCTGTTGCAGACGGCATCGAAACTGGTATAGAGGACACACGCAAATGCCACAAGCGCAATGATTACCATTATCCAGCCGTGACCCTTGTGCGATTTTCTCGAAACCATAACCATCGCGGTAAATATCATTGCGACGATTATTGCTGCCATTCCGCCTCTCGTAAGCGAGAGAAATATCGTTGCCGCTCCGATGCTTATGATTGCAGTAAGAACCCAGAAAAATCTGGATTTTGATGAACCTAAATATCCGAAAATCGACGGTGCGGTAATTTTTCTTTTGCCGAAAACTTCGCTAATCTTTATCAAGAGCAGGGCGATTGCGGCGCCGATTGACAGGTTCATAAACTGGCCGTAGTGATTATGGTTGACAAAAGTGCCTGAATATGAGGCGCCGGGTTTTGTAAGGTTCAGCCAGGATATTTTGTCGTTTCCGAAGATATTCTGTGCCATCGCGATAAGCGCAACAAAACCGCCTGTCGCTATAATTATCGTAAGCAGCCGTTTTATCTGCGGCAGGGTTCTGAACGTATTGACGACAACAACGAAAACCGCAAATACAGATAAAATGAGCCTCAAGTCATGATTGGTTGCATTCGGGTAAAGGCTCAACGTCATTGAAGACAGACTGCCGGCGTATTCCGAATCATTGAGCAGGTTATTGCGGAGCGAAGCCGTGCTCGGTGAAATTATGCCGACAAATCCTGCGGGCAAATTTATTGTTTGGAATACTGCCAAAAGAATAAATATGACAACAGGCACGTAAGCCCATGAGCGAATCAGTTTTGTCTGCGGATAGACGATGAGCTTAAGTGTGAAGCAAATGGTTATTGCGCCGGCTATAACGACAGCGAGCTCTTTACTCCAGGCCTTTACGCCGCCCAGAGACAAAGGCAAAACAACCAGCAGCAGTCCGAGCAGGCACTCAATAATTAAATCGATTTTGCCCGGTTGCCGGTTTTCCGGATGTATCTTGTATTCTTTCATATTCCCCCACTTTTGGTTTTCTGCCGGTGATTTCCAGCAGTTCTTTTCCCTCGACAACTCTTGTCGGGTTTTCGATGCACACCAATCTTGCCGTGTTCTCGCCTGATTGTCTGCAAATCATCTCGAATGCCGCCCTCATACAAGGCGACCTGTTTGAAGTGCCGTGTGAATCGGTTGCTACTATCAGCGGAATGGGCATACTTAAAATCTGCCACGCTGCTGTTTGGCTTATCGAGCCGAATTTTCCGAGAAGGCTGCCTGCTGTTATCTGGATGCCGCACCCTTTTTGGACCAGGTGTGAGAGTATCTGCGGCTGTATCGCAAGGAACTGGTGCCTTTCCGGATGCGTAATAAGCGTTTTAATTCCAATAGACGACAGTTCCTCTACCAGAGGGTCAACGTTGATAAGTATATTTTCCGGCAGTTCCAGGAGGAGATATTTGCCGCCGTCCGCAGAGGTCATCACATATCCTGTCTTGATAAGCTGCACGATTCTTTCGTCGATTCGAACGTCGCCGCCCGGCAGCACCCGCAGCTGTATCTGGGCAGCCTGTAATTGCTTGTTCAGCTCGCTTACCTTGTCTTTAATTTTTTGATTACTGTTATTCGTATCGAAACGACCGAGCTGGTGCGGTGTCGCTATCACGGTGCCTATCCGATCCCTGACCAGAAGCCGGCACAGGGAAATTGCCTCTGCCATTGTTGCAGGTCCGTCATCAATCCCCGGCAGGCAATGGCAATGTATATCTACAAAAATGCTGCGGTGGTATTCTGCCGGCTTGTCATTTCCTGTCAATTTGTTGTCAATATATTCCATAATTATTTAACCTTATTTAGTTTGCATCACTGCGTTTTAGGTGTATGCCTTTTCCATTTTATCTGCCGTCTGTGTGGCGGATTTCTCTTTTCTGTTGCCATAACCATATTCATTTCCGTATCCGTATCCATATCCGTATCCATATCTATTGTAATAGCCGTATCCGCCGTGTTTGCTCGCAACACTGTTGACTACTGCTCCGAGCAAGTGAGAACCGACGCTCATCAGTATGTCGCGGGCCGCCTGGCCTGCTTTCCTTGTGGTTTTTTCTGCCCGCAGAACAAGAATCGAAATATCACAGGTCGCGCCCAGAATATGGCTGTCTGCTACAGGCAGAACCGGCGGAGAATCTATTAAGACACGGTCGTATTTCTGGCAGAGTTCATTGAGCAGTTTTTCGAATGCAGTGCTGTTCAAAAGCTCCGATGGGTTGGGCACATCCGTTCCGCTGGTAAGGATATGGAGATTTTCAACAGGCCCGGCCTGGATTGCCTCGTTTAATGTCATATTTCCCGTAATCACGTTGGAAATGCCTCTCTTGCCGTCCACTCCGAAAATATTATGCTGCACCGACTTTCTGAAATCGCAGTCGAGGATAATTGTTTTCTGTCCTGCCTGCGCAATTGCCAGGGCAAGATTGCTTGCCAAAGTGCTTTTGCCTTCCCCGGGCATCGGCGACGTGACAAGGATTGTTTTTGCCTGGCCCGCGGGGACGCCGAAGAATATTGCTGTGCGAATTGTTTTGTATGCCTCGGATGCTATCGACTTTGGTTTGAGGAATACCTCCTGACCTCTTTGCCTGTATAGTTTATCTTTTGCTGCCCGGTCGGCATCATTGACTGAAGGCCGTGATTTTGACCCTTGTTCTGTTCTGATGCCGGAGCCGGCCGCTGCCGTGCCTTTAACGGTATGCTGATAAGCTTCCTCCGCGACCGTTGAAGATTCCGGCACTGAACCTGTTATATTCTCCTCGTGCCTGTGCAGCGTAAATTTGTGTTTTGTATGTCGATGTCCGCCGGCAGTTGCGCGAGTTTCTTGTCCGGTTTGCTTTCTGAATATTGCGGATGTGACAACCTGCCTGGTTTTTATCAGGGTATTTTTGACTACTGTATATTTTTCCAGCAGGGTGTTCGCATTTATCAAATCCGGGGCAATTGTCGGAATGATTCCGAGTATAGGCACACTGAGATAATCTGAAATCTCTTCGGCTGAACGCAGCCTGCAATCGAACTGTTCCCGCAGGATTACTAATCCGGCGCTTAAAAGCAGGCCGAGGACAAAGGCCATTGTCATCACCTTTGCCTTTTGAGGTTTCGATGGGCTGTCCGGCACACGAGCCACTTCGAGTATGTTTATGTTGAGAGCACCCGTATCCTCATCGACATTGAGCTGTTTTATCCGCTCATCCAGTATTTCGCACAGCCTTTCAGTTCGCTTCATTTCAGAGCATAGCACCGTGTATTCCGCATTCTTGCTTCCCGCTTCCTGGGCTTCCTTTTGCTGAATGTCTAATGACTTTGACAGCTGCTCCTCGGTTTGCTGCGATATCAGATATCTTTGTTTTTGTATTTCAATATATGACTCGGCGAACGTATTGTTGTATTCTTTAAGCTGTTCCTTCGCGAGGTCGAGCTTTTGCTGTGCCGTCAGAACCGCTGGATGATAGGCGGTATATAAAATCTTCAGGTCTGCAATCTCGACTTCGAGTTTTCGTATTTGCGACTCCAGTTCGATTTCCTTGTCTCTCGAAAAAAGCGAAACGATCGGATTCGGCTGTGCCATTGCCATTTGTTTGATTTTTAACGGGTCATCCTTCATATTCGAAGTTGCTTCATAGTTAGCTTTCGAGCTTATCGTTTCCAGCTGTGCCTGCGTGAGCGCCTCTGAGATTTTTGCCAGCCTTTGAATTACGACCTGCCCATCGTTGTTATTGCTGAAAGTTATGATTCCGTTTTTCTTGGTGAATTCCAGCATCTCCTTTACCTGGTCAGACAATTCGCCGTCGCGTTTGATTTTTTCCTTCTGCAGTATTTTTAATACCTCCAGCACTGTGCTGCGCTTATGCGTGGAATGGTATGCGATGTAGGAGTCCAAAACGGAATTTATGACCGCTGCCGCCTCCTTCGGATAGGGCGAATCGAACGACACTGTGATTATATCATCCTTTTTGCCGACCGATACCTGCAGGCTATTTTTTATATACGCTACCGCGTTATCAATTCCTTTGAAGGTCTTCATATTTTTAATTTGCGGCTTGTCTGCGGCTTCGCTTATAATAGGCGTAGATACAATCAGCTCTTTTTGTGTGTAAAGGTAATTTTTGGAACCGGTCATAAAGCCTTCGTAATCGGATATCATCTTCGGGCCTGTCTGCTCGGCGTATATCTTTGCCGCGCTGGTGTATATTGGCGTGGCGGATAGAAGATATATGAACGCCACGGTCATTGTGAGTATCATCGTTGCCAGAATAATTTTGCGGTGATGAAGCGCCATTTCGAATAATCCGCCTGCCGAATTTTCTTTTCTATTCGTATCAGGCAGAATTGCGTTCCCGTTTTCCGGCTGACCGTTTGTATTTCTATCCATAACAGCTTCCTTACTATTTAAGTCCAAATTTTTGAGGGTTTTCTTACAGGCTCTGAGGATTTACATAAACCCCGAAATTGAATCGCAGCACGTCCGCGAGGAAACGATTGGTTTGTGTTCTCGGGGTGGTCTGAACCGATATTACATCGCCGGGTTTTATTATTACATTCGAGGCCTGGGAAAATGATTTGCTGTCAATTTTGAATGTCGCTGCCACAATATTGCCTTCGTCGTTGCGCCTGTAGATTTTTACATAATGCGGGTCTGTGACTACATCCACTCCTTCTGAAAATGAAAGGGCATCTACGAGGCTGTATTTGACGTTTGTCGGATATGGAAAGACCCCCGTCTTTTTGACAAGGCCGGTCACGGTAAATGACCTTTCGCCCATGTGGTCTTTTACCCTGCAAACCACCGCGGGCGGCGTCTTGAAATACTTCGGATAATACGCGTTCGTGATGTCGTTTTCGGCTTCTGTAAGCGTTTTGTTTATTATGCTGAATTCGCCGATAATCGGCAGGCACACGTTGCCTGCTTCATTTACCCTGGATGAGTACGGGTCGTTCAAATTTTGCGTAACGAGCACATCCTTAATAACCATCGGCATCTGCAGTTCGAGGATATCCCCGACCGCGATTTTGTATGCGTTAAATTTCACAGGCTTTTCTGCAAGCCCTTTTTTTTCCGCATCCGTGTTTCCCATGCCGGCATCCTCGAAGGCCTTGAGCTGTTCGCCGCTTGTCACCTGCATGTTATCGCATCCGGATATTGCCGCTGCCAGACAGCACAAAAGGACAAGCGCCGGCATTTTTTTTGCCGTTAGTAAACCGAACCGCTGAAAGTTTTTTTCCACTTTCATTTGATGCCCCCAACAATATGCATACAGTTCTTATAGTTCATAGACCCGACTTACTTGATACAACCCGATTATTCGGTATTTCTAAAAGGGCGGTTTAATGCTAAAATATTTGTTTTTGTCGTCCGATAAAAATTTCACCCGTCGCTCGAACAGCCGGTTTTCTGCCGATAATCAGGTTGTCCTACCGGTGTTTTTTTCCTCCTCGTTGTTATCGTCCGATAACTATTCCTGATTCCTTTTTACCCCGTTTGATTTTCGGACGTTTATGCCTGTTCACGAATCACGAACCGCCGGCGAAAGGTTTATCTTGACAGCGGCATTTCATTGTGATACAATTATGTCCATAAAGGGTAAGGGTGGTGGCTAATTTGTTTTTGCACCTCAAAATATTTTCATACCGGAAAGTTAAACAGGCTCTCTAAGTCTCTATATTCGTTTATTAGTTTGGTTTAGAAGGATTAAGATGTACAAGGTTGTTTTGAGTGTTGCGCTGTTTCCCTTTTTATTTTTATTGGGCTGTTCCGGCTTGCCGGTGCAGTCTGCCGCTGACAATGAAAATCCTGCTGCCGGCATCGAAGGGCATATTGTGCAAGCCGATACGATGCACATAAAATATCACAATCTCTGGAGTACCGCCCGCTTTATGGTCGTCGAAGGCGGCTTTTCGGGCAGCACAAAAAAATATCCGGTTGTCCTCGATACCGGTGCATCGCGGTCGGTTTTCGTAAAAGAATCCCACGTTCGCCAAAACCAGCTGCCCTGTTATTCGGTTGCAGAAGAAATAAACGATTACAGGGTAAGAAACTGCCTGATTCGGGAATTGAACCTATGCGGAATAAAAATCGTTGACTGGCCGGCCTTTTATCTTGAGCGGAAGGGCGGCAGCCTGTGTGGTTTGTTGGCCGGCGAAGACAATTCTATTATCGTTGGCCTGCCGGTGCTGCGGCATTTCAAATATATCGTTTTTGACAGCATCAAAAAAGACGTCGAATTTTCTTCCGACAAATCCTTTGCGCCGATTCAGGATAATTTATGGCAAAAATATCCCATCACCATTGAAGAAGACTTAAGCGGTAATGCTTTTCTCTTTGTCGAGCTTCCTATAGCAGGCGAGAAGGTGCAAGTGCAGTTCGATACCGGCAGCGGCAACGGCCTGGCTGTCCGCCAGACCCTTTGGCAGAAGCTTCGTCCAAATTTCTCTTCTGTCAGAATGAAAAAAGGCAATGACGTTTATCCGTATATTGGCCGTCTGAATTGCGAAAAAACGGTCATTCCTGAATTGCAGGTTGGAAACAGGGCCGTTAAAAACGCGATGGTTTCGGTTTTCGCTGATGATTGTCCGCTTGTTGATGAATGCGGGGCTTTGCTTGGGATGCAGTATTTTTTTGATACCGCTATTGCACTCGATTTCGAGAATAACCTTTTGTGGGTAAAAAATTAAAAGCCGCCAAAACTTTCTGCCCGCCTTCGGCGAACAAAAAATCCTGACGGCTTGTTTTGCCTTTAACTTTTTAATCGCAGTAATTTGATTTCAATACGTTATTAGCATTAAAAATCATTCCGCTGCAAAACCGTTTTCTTTATTCAGTCGGGCTGCGGGCGCTCGAACTATCGCTCGAACCGCCGGCGGCTATCGCTACGCCTCCTGCTGTTGCTCCTGCTGCTGCACCTGCTGTTTGTGCGCTCAATCCCATAATGGCCGGTGCCATAGCTATCTTCATTCCGCCGATGCCGGGTATTGTCTGAACAAGCGCTTTGCTTACTGTCATCGGAGCTCCTGTCGAGAGCATATAGCCGGCGCTTTGAAGGTGGAATGTCTGGGTTGATGCCGCACAAATCGTAATAACGGGATTTGTCGCTCCTTCGCATGCTGTTGCTGCACATATATTGGATGCCTCTATTGTGTTTGCCAGCGAGGTGCGTACCCATTGCGGCAACTCCACTTTTTGGGTAACCTTCAGCTCATCATTTTTTAGCCCGAGCTTGCGTACCATTTTTTCAAAATCCTTGCTTATGCCGCTCAGGTTCACGGGGTTTCCTTCCACGTCGAGCATATAAGTGGCAACCTCGTTGTGCAGCTGCTCGTCGTAGCCGTTCATCTTTGTTGAGGCATCGAACACTGATATGCTCAGGTACACCTGTTCAACGTCGGTATCAAACAGATACACCGAGTTGATTTTGCATTTGACTGCTTCGTCTTTGCCGTTCGGGCCGCTGATATTTACAGTGAACGGCTCCGATATCGCTCTGACGGCAATCATTTCGCCGCGGTTTGTTTTCAGTCCTGTTGCGTTCAGGCTGAACTTTATTTGTTCCGGAAGCTGATAGCCTGGAACCGAAAGACTGAAAATCTGTTCCCAGCTTCTTCCAATGTCCTGCGTTGTGAGCTTGTTGTAGCTTTTGATGCACTGATTGTTTATTGTCTCGAGGAAGGACAGCTGTGGATTTTGCGACAGCATTTGATGGGTATTTTTGTCCAGGGCAAAAACCATTGCGTTCTGGACCCGCCCCTTATACTCAGGTGCTATACAATCGTCTTTCGAGCTTATCGTATAATTGACTGTGTTGTCTGGCAGGCTTTCTTTCTGCACGGTATATGTGTTTTCTGTCTGGCTTCTGTATTGTCCTTTTCCGCTGTATTCAATCGTTGAAACCATTTTGAAGCTGTATGTCTGTTCGTTGGCTGCCCCGTAGACGGCTGCAGGCACTTGTAAGAACAGCAGACACATTGCACATACCGCGAGCACAAATAATACTTTTTCTCCCTTAATTTTAATCTTTACATTGTAATTGTTCATAAATAAAACCCCCTATTAAAATTTTTTAACAAGTTTTTTTGATCCCCATTTTGTGACTTCTCTTTTTAATTGAGATCACAAATAATTATCAGGTTTATCGGCTGAAAAAAAGAGACGCTGAACAAAAAAATATTTTCTAATTTATAAGACTTATTAACGCCTGCTTTCCGCTTATTATTTGCCGTGCCGGTGTTTTACCGGACGTTTTTTCGTCCGGCCGATTCAGAAACTTTATCCTTTTTGCCCTTGAAAACCCCAATTGTTCGTTTATAATCTCTAAGATTGAAGGCCTTAACCGGCTGTATTGTTGTGCTTTTATTATTTGGGGTATAGTGTAATGGTAGCACAACTGACTCTGGATCAGTTTGTCTAGGTTCGAATCCTAGTACCCCAGTTTAATTCCGCCTACGGCGGAATTAAACAGAGCAGGTGAGCATTTGAACAGGAGAACAGGTGGAAATGCTTACCTGTGGTTTTCTGCTCAACTTTCTGCTGCTCAATTTATTGCGGCCTTTTTCTTATATACAAAGGCGATGAGGTTCGCCTTAAACCGCCCTCATAAATAGGGATGATAACCTCTACCGGTAAAAGGTAGAGGTTCTTTTTTTAGGCCTCTATCGAAAGATTGATAGAGGTTTTTTCTTTTTAAGGAATTAAAACAATGAACGCTGATTTGGTGCCGCTGGTTGTTGGAGGTTTGGTCTTTGTTTCGAGCTTACTGTCTTTGAAACTGGGGCTTTCGGTAGCGATAATTGAAATACTTTTCGGGGCAATCGGAGGGTATTTTGGGCTTAAGCCGGAAGAATGGATGATGTATCTTGCCGGGTTCGGCGGTATCCTCCTGACGTATCTGGCAGGAACGGAAATTGATACACGTCTGATGCGGGAGAAATTCAAAGAGAGTATGCTCATAGGCGGCTTCTCTTTTCTGTGTCCTTTTCTGGGTGTCTTTCTTTATACATATTTTGTCGCGGGCTGGTCTCTTCAGGCAGCCCTGATTGCTGGTGTGGCGCTATCGACGACTTCCCTTGCCGTGGTGTATTCGGTTCTTGTTGAAACGGGGTTGTCCTCGACTGAAATAGGCAAACTGCTTATGGCTTCGACGTTTATTACGGATATGGGAACCGCCCTTGCCCTGAGTATTTTGTTTGTAAAGCCAACTGTTTACACGCTGGTTTTTTTGATTGCATCAGTTATCGTTATATTCTTTGCGACGAAATTCTCGCACCTGGTATTTGACAATCCGGCATTGAAGAACAAGGTGATTGAGCCGGAAATAAAATATGTATTTGTGCTTCTGCTTGCGTTTATGTTCTTCGCAAAATTAGGCAGCGGGCACGCGGTTTTGCCGGCGTTTCTGCTGGGGCTTTTGATGTCCAGCCATTTCGGCGAGACATCCGGCAATAAAGCGGTTCGAGACCGCCTGCGCACTGTTGCTTATGCTATTATAACGCCCATATTTTTCATCGTGGGCGGGCTTAAAATATCGATGCCTATGATAATCGCAGCAGGGGGGCTGTTCACTATTTTGTTCCTGCTGAAAATGGCGACCAAATTTATCGGCGTCTATTTTCTCGCGAGGAAATATATTCGTAACGGCAGCACATACACGACATTATTGATGAGCACCGGACTTACCTTCGGAACGATATCGAGCGTGTTCGGATTGACGGCCGGCTACATTGACCAGGTGCAGTATTCAGTCCTTGTGGGTGTTGTAATCGCAAGCGCCGTGATACCTACGTTCATTGCCCAGAAATGGTTTATGCCTGTTGAGGAAGAGGATATACTCGATTTCGATTCTAAATCCGAAAAATAACGAGCGGCAACGCCGACTTCGGAGGTGTTTTAATTCGGGTTGACGTTTTGGCTGGTCAGATGTCGAATTCCGCGACGACCGGCGTATGGTCGCTCGGCCTTTCACCTTCACGAGGCTTCGCGTCTATATAGCAGCCCTTGCATTTTTTCGCCAGCACTTCCGTAGCCATTATATGGTCTAACCGCCAGCCGAGATTGCGGGAGAACGCCCCTCTTTCACGGTAATCCCAGAATGTATAGTGGCCGCCCTCTTTGTGGTACTTGCGGAACAAATCCTCAAAGCCCCAGTCGCACACCTTTTTCAGTGCCTCTTTAACCTGTGGATTGAAGCAGACGTGCCCTGTTAATCTTGCGGGGTCATATACATCGATATCCTCCGGCGCCACATTGAAGTCGCCAAGCCAGATAACCGGGTCGGTCGGCTTGAAATTTTTCTCGAAGTATTTTCGCAGCCGCTCGAACCATTTTAATTTGTAAGCGAACATCTCGGAATCCGGCAGATACCCCTGCGGCACGTAGGTATTGACGACTATAATGCCGTCGATTTGGGCCTTCAATAAACGGCTTTCATCTTTAGGCTCGTCCTCGAACCCCGCTTGCACCTTTGAAGCTTTGGTTTTGCTGAAAATCGCCACCCCGTTGTAGCTTTTTTGCCCCTTGAATACATATTTATACCCTGTATCCTCAAAGGCCTGGCCCGGAAAGTCCTTATCCTGCACCTTCGTTTCCTGAACACAGAGGATATCCGGCTTTCTTCTGTCGAGCCAGTCTATAACTGTATCAAGCCTTGCCCGCAGACCGTTCACATTAAAGCTCGCCACCTTCATAATCTACTCCGATTAGACTATCGAAATTGCTGCTTCCTGGCCGATAATATTATACAAATATGCCTGATAAAGGAAATACCGCATTATGATAAAAAAGTGCGGTACTTTTAAGAGATGATATTATCAGAAGGTAAAAGGGATACACAAAGATGCTCAGAAAATTACTCTTAATAATTCTTCTGGCCATTTTGCTTCTGGTTCTGGCGAGCTGTCAGACTGTTCAGGGTGTGGGCGGCGATATAAAGTGGACCGGCCAAAAGAGCGCTGAAATCCTTGAAGGCATATAATTTATTACGCTCTTTTCGTCAGGGCTGCGTGATTCAAGTTTTCTTCGTCTATTGTGCCGTTGAAGACGATTTGTCTTCGCCGAAGCGGTTTCAGCTGCTTTTAAACCCAAATACCGGCTAAAAACTTTTTTGTGTCGGCCTCGTTATCGAATTATTTCCATCCACAGTCTTTGGCGGTAAATCAATAATCGGAAAGAGCATTTCCTTTTCAGTTCCCCCGGATGGTTTGGCGGTCTGTGCTTTTGCACTTACACTTCTATCATTCTTTAATTTGTCAGGAGGCGTGTAATTTTCGGATATAGTGAGCAGGCTCAATAGAAAACTTAATATGCTTTCCGCTCCCTCGTTTTCATTAACGCCGCACTCCATCAGGCCATCGCGACATCCCTGGGTCTTGAAATCATACACCGCAAGTCCGAGGTCGTTTTCTCCGAGGAACCAGTCGAAGGCTTTTTTCTGCAGTTTCAGGAAATGGCTGTCGCCGCTCGCCTCGAAGGCTGCCTTTAACATCATAACTGTAGTGGCGACCTCTATCGGCTGCTGGTCGAATTTTGCCTTTTTCCCGCCTTTCGGGAACCATCCTTCACTGCCGATAAAACTGAAACGGCTCCCGTTATATATTTGCGATAGTAAAAATCGACAAGTTTTGTCCGCAATTTCCGTGTATTTGCTGCCGAGCACCTGGCCTGCCACGAATAATGCGTATGGAAAAACCGCGTTGTCATATACGAGCTTGTTGTCGAACCACTGCCAGTTATCTGTGCAGTTTTGTTTATATAGCGATACGAGTTTTTCCGCTGCGAATTCCATCTTCCGTTTTATCTCGCTTGCGCCCGGGAATTGTTTGAGATAATCTGCCATTCCCAGTATCGAGTAAGCAAGGCCGTGCCCCGGTAAGCCGGGGGTGATATGCTGCGCGGAATTGTCGAAACAATCCTTTAGAACCGGTATCAAAGAGCTGGCGGGCGGATTTGCCAAAACGACTCCATAAGCCCATAAAACCCTTCCGTGGGCGTCATTGAGGGCTTCATCCGCCGCCCATGTCCTGTCGAATCTCATCAGGTTTCTGACTAAGCCGTCCTTGTTCTGAGAATGCATTACGAAGGCGAGATAGGTCTCCAGCAGCCTTAATGCCTGCGGGTCCGCGTACTGCGTATAGTACTTTGTCATCGCCATCACTGCGCGGGCGTTGTCATCCGTGCAGTAGCCGTTTTTGCGTTCCGGTATAATGAAACTGGCGTGCTGAAATATCCCGGTATCGTCGGTAAGTCTTCTTATATGAATCAGCGAAGGTTCCGGCAATTCTATACTCGATTTAGCCTTAATCGACCTGCCGCAGGCCGGCGACAATTCCGTTTTAGAATAAATCGGCCTCTCGATTGCACCGAACATCCTCCAATATTCCTGGCCGATTTGAGGCCATATCCGGCTTCTGCCGTAATCGTAGGCCTTTCTTCGCAGCGAATAATACAGCGAATCATTTTTGAAAATTTCGACAATGGCTTCAGCGAGCTTTGCCGGGTCTGCGAATTTCACTAATCTGCCTCGCCCGTCCGCCAGCAGTTCCTCTGCCGCCCAGTATGGCGTGGATACGACCGCCTTGCCGGCCCCCACGGCAAATGACAGTGTCCCGCTGGTAAGCTGTTCCACGTTCTGGTAGGGCGTCGTATATACATCGGCAGCGCACAAAAAATTATGCAGCTCCTCATCGCTTACAAATCTGTTGACGAACATAATATGGTCGCTGCACCCGAGCTCTTCCGTCAGCCTCTGCAGGCTGAACCGGTAGCTTTCTCCGTCATATTTTAGTACCTGCGGATGCGTCATACCCAAAACTATATATAATACCGTTGGCTCAGTCTTGATTATCGCCGGCATTGCCCTGATCATCGTTT
The DNA here is from genome assembly GCA_003141315.1 of Phycisphaerales bacterium. GTDB lineage: Bacteria > Planctomycetota > Phycisphaerae > Sedimentisphaerales > Anaerobacaceae > Fen-1359. The sequence continues at coordinate 46,383 of PLLP01000023.1, read as the reverse complement.
CAATGCCCTTGTTTTTATTGAGCAATCCGAATGTAAGGATTGTCTTTCTTCCTTCTATTCCGAATTTGTGTTTGTAATAGCTGCTGTCAACGAAGGGGATGTCCGGTATCCCATGCGGAATCAGCTCTATTTTATTTTCCGCGATGCCGTATATATCCCGCAGCATTCTAATTCCCCGCTCGTTCATTACGATTACCTTGTTTGAGCCATTGCAGACTGCTGCTGTTGATTTATGATATGCCGGTTCCGGCACTTCCAGAACTGTATGAAGCGTTGTGATTACCGGTGCATTTATTCTCTCGATGAGCAGATTCAGATATGAACCGGCGTCGCCGCCGAAGAGGCCGAATTCGTGCTGGATGCTCACAAGGTCCACGTGGCTGAAGTTTATGTAATCTGCGGCGCAGATATAATCATTTTTGATGTCCTGGCGAATCTCGAATTTTACCGGCTCATTGTAGCTCTGGTCTCCCGCCTGCATCGCCACAATAAGCGGTTCGAAATTTTCCCTGCCGGCTGAAGAGATACTGCTGATGAGGTCATTTGTGAAAGTCGCTATTCCACATTTTCTTGGGGGATATGAGGAAACAAATGCTATTTTTTTACGGGCACTTTTTCCCATCATCAAGGTTTCCTTCTTGGATTATCTCGCCAGTCAATTTGATTGTAGGTTTTTAATCAGGCCCTGTCAAGAAAATGCCAATAATTTTAACGAGGTTTTAATTCTCAACATATAGCTATTTTTAGACCATCAACCCCCAACAAGTTGTGTGTTTGTGCGTTTTTTACGATATTCAGGGGCTGCGAGGTCTTTGAATAGTAAAAAAATTGCTTCCCGGCGTTTTTTTCTTGAACTATTTGATTATTGGGTTAGTATATCCTACTATAAAGGTAGGAATAATAGGAAAACCTATGAGACTTTCGACTCGCACAAGATATGGTTTAAGGGCGCTTATGGAGCTGGCTTGTAATTATGAAAAGAAGCCGCTGCCCCTGAAAACTATTGCTCAAAGGCAGGGCGTCTCTGTAAAGTATCTCGAAAGGGTTATTGTTATTCTGAAAAACGCCGGTATCGTTAAGAGCAGCAGGGGCTCGCTTGGCGGCTATATGCTTGCTAAGCCGCCCGACCAGATTAAGATTATCGATTGCTTTCGCCCGCTGGAAGGGCCGGTTGTTCTCGTTGATTGCGTTTATGACGAGGGAAGCTGCAGCCGTTTTGCAGATTGCATGGTTAAAGGTCTCTGGAAACAGGTTAACGACGTTATCGAAGACGTCCTTAAATCCAAGACCCTCCAGGATTTGGTTGAAAATACTAAAAGAGAAGGTATTTTGGATTACCGGATATAGAACACTAAATCATTTTTTAGGGATTAGATATTATGAGTGCGATTTTTTCAGACATTACCGAGGCTATCGGGTTTACGCCTTTGGTGAAGCTTAACAAGTTAGTCTCGCCGAATGCAACCATCCTGGCAAAGCTGGAGTCTTTTAATCCCTGCCACAGCGTAAAGGACAGGATAGCACTTGCTATGATAAATACCGCTGAGCAGCAGGGGCTTATTAAAAAAGACACTCTCATTATTGAGCCCACCAGCGGCAATACCGGTATTGGTCTCGCTTATGTTTGTGCCGCGAGGGGCTATAAGCTCGTTTTAACTATGCCTGACTCTATGAGTATCGAAAGGCGAAAGCTGCTTGCCTTGTTTGGCGCGCAGATTGTCCTTACGCCGGCGGAACTCGGTATGAAGGGCGCAATCGAAAAGGCCAATCAGCTTCTTTCGGAAAATCCCGACTCCTTTATGCCGCAGCAGTTTAACAATCCTGCCAATCCGCAGATTCACAGGGAGACCACAGCCGAGGAAATCTGGGCGGATACCGACGGCAAAGTTGACATCTTTGTTTCCGGTGTCGGCACCGGCGGCACTATCACAGGCTGCGGCGAGGTACTCAAAAGCCGGAATAAGGATTTGAAGGTGGTTGCAGTGGAGCCGGAAGATTCCGCGGTTCTTTCAGGCGGCAAACCCGGCCGGCATGCTATACAGGGTATCGGCGCAGGTTTTATCCCGAATGTCCTGAACAAAGATATTATAGACCAGATTATCCGGGTCTCGAACAAGGATGCCCTGCAGACGGCTCGACAGCTTGCCGCGAAGGAAGGTATATTAGCCGGCATCAGCTCCGGCGCCGCTGTGTGGGCGGCTATTCAGCTTGCCGAAAAAGCTGAAAATAAAGGAAAGACGATTGTCGTTTTGCTGCCGGATACCGGCGAAAGATATATTTCGACCGCGATGTTTGAAGGGTTGTAAGTTCGCCTTAGGCGAATTGCTTTTCTGTTGCAGAGGAAATGAATATGCCAAACGATTTGACAAACGAAATTATTGAAAAGCTGGTTGAGCGTATCAGCCGGACTTATGATGACGATATCGGCATCAACTTTGTAGATATCGCCAATTTGCCTGTAAGAGATAAAATCCTCCAGAGCCTTGACCTGATGAACGAGTTGCTTTTCCCGGGCTATGCCGGCAAAAGAACCGTCACAAAGGCGAATGTCAAATTTGTTGTTGTGGACATTCTCTACCAGATATATACGGAATTATCCGAGCAGATTGAAAAGGCCTTCAGGTATCGCTGCAGGATGGAGAATTGCCAGACAGGCGACTGCAGGAAAATGGCAGACGATGCCACGCTGCATCTTTTGACCCAGCTTCCGCAAATCAGGGAAGATATCAAGAGCGATGTTGCCGCTGCCCTGGAAGGCGACCCCGCGGCGCAATCTTCCGAGGAAATTGTTATCAGCTATCCCTGTATAATAGCGATTGCGACTTATCGAATTGCACACGAGCTATATTTAAAGCAGGTGCCGCTGATTCCACGGATAATGACCGAAAGCGCCCACTCAAAAACCGGTATTGACATACATCCTGGCGCCACAATTGGCCGAAACTTTTTTATCGACCACGGCACAGGCGTTGTCATTGGTGAAACAGCCGTTATCGGGAACAATGTTCGGTTCTATCAGGGAGTTTCATTGATTGCCAAGCGTATTCCTAAAGACGCACAGAGCATAAAAGGCGCCAAGCGTCATCCAACGATTGAAGACGATGTTACTATATATGCCGAGGCAACCATTCTTGGCGATATTGTTATCGGAAAAGGCGCAACTATCGGCGGAAACGTCTGGATTCACGATTCGGTTCCGCCGGGGGTAGTTGTTTCGAGCCCGCACGCCGACCTCGTCTATAAAGGCGAGAAGAAATAGCAGGGGTTTGCAGAGGTTTATTGTGAACGAACAATTGATTGAGAAAATAAAAAATCTCAAGGAGCAGCGAAACGCCGTTATCCTTGCCCATAATTATCAGATGCCTGAAGTTCAGGATGTCGCGGATTTTACGGGGGACTCTCTGGGGCTTAGCATCAGCGCATCGAAAACAGATGCTGATGTAATAGTCTTTTGCGGGGTTCTGTTTATGGCGGAAACCGCCGCCATTCTTTCGCCGGGCAAGACCGTGCTTTTGCCGGACAAAAACGCCGGCTGCCCGATGGCCGATATGATTACCGCAGACCAGTTGCGCCAGCTCAAGCGAAAACATCCCGATGCCATCGTTGTCTGCTATGTCAACAGTACCGCCGACGTCAAGGCCGAAAGCGATTACTGCTGCACCAGCGCTAACGCCGTTGAAATCGTTCAGTCTTTACCGAAAGACAAGCCTGTTATTTTTGTCCCGGACCAGAATCTCGGGCAGTTCACCGCCCAGAAGACCGGCAGACAATTAATTCTCTGGCCCGGCTACTGCAGGTCGCACGTGATAATAACGCAGGAGGATATAAAAAATGCAAAATCCAAATATCCCGATGCGATTGTTCTTGCTCACCCCGAATGCACCGAACCGGTAAGGCAGATTGCCGACTATGTCATCAGCACCGGAGGGATGCTGAAGTTTGTCAAGGAAAGTGCCGCAAAACGTTTTATTATCGCAACCGAGGTCGGCATAATTTATCCTTTGAAAAAGCAGAGACCCGATGCCGAATTTATACCGGCTTCGCAGAATGCCGTTTGCCCAAATATGAAAAAAATCACTCTCGAAAAAATAATCTGGTCGCTCGAAGACCTTAAATTTAAGATAACTATCCCGCAGGATATAAGGTTAAAGGCAAAAAAATCTCTCGACAGAATGATTGAAGTTTTGCCATCGCCTGTGTAAGTAATTGCTGTTATTGTATGTGAGCGGAAAATAAAAAATACGGTTATGATAAACTAATTACGAGGTAAGAAATTATGTGGGAATATACTGATAAGGTTATGGACCATTTTTTGAATCCGAGAAACGTCGGCGAGGTTGAAAATCCCGACGGTACAGGCGAAGTCGGCTCACTTGCCTGCGGAGACGCCCTGAAACTTACCTTCAAACTCGACAAAAACGGCAAAATTGCAGACGTCAAATTCAAAACTTTCGGATGCGCCAGCGCTATCGCCTCATCGTCGGTACTCACGGAGCTAATCAAAGGGAAAACCATCGCGGAGGCCTCCAAAGTCACCAACAAGGAGATTGCCGAGTATCTCGGCGGACTGCCGGAACAAAAAATGCACTGCTCGGTTATGGGCAGGGAGGCGCTCGAAGCTGCCATCGAAAATTACCAGACGGGCGGCTCGAAGAAACATCAGCTCGAAGGCAAGATAGTCTGCACCTGTTTCGGCGTCACTGACAAGGAAATCGAAAGGGTTATAAAGGAAAACAATCTTACTACCGTCGAGCAGGTTACGAATTTCACCAAGGCGGGCGGCGGCTGCGGCGGGTGCAAACCGAAAATCCAGGAGATTATCGATAGTATCCGCGGGCAGAAAGAAAAACAGCACGTCCAGATGCCGCAAAAAGGACAAAAACTTACCAATATTCAGAAAATCAGCCTCATCGAACGAACCATAAACGAGCAAATCAGGCCCGCTCTGCGAGCCGACGGCGGCGACATCGAGCTGGTTGATGTCGAAGGCAAAAAGGTTATCGTTGCTCTCAGGGGTATGTGTGCGGGATGTAAAACCGCTGAATTTACAATGAAAGATGTCGTTGAAGCCAGGCTCAGAGAATTCGTCTGTGATGATATAGTTGTTGAAGAACAAAAGGAAAACCAATGAAGACAATTTATTTTGACAATAATGCCACCAGCCGCGTCGCACCGGAGGTTCTCGAAGTGATGCTGCCTCTTTTCTCCGAGCTTTACGGCAATCCTTCGAGCATGCATTCGTTCGGCGGGCAGATTGCACAAATGATTAAAAAGGCACGGCAGCAGGTCGCCGATTTGTTAGGCTGCGACAGTTCCGAAATCATATTCACAAGCGGCGGCACAGAAAGCGACAACGCTGCGATAAAGGGCGTCATCGAGGCGAATCCGCAAAAAAGAAAAATTGTCACTACGCGGGTCGAGCATCCCGCCGTCCTGTCGACCTGCCGCGAGCTTGAAACGCTCGGCTTTACCATTGTAGAACTCGGCGTTGACAGGCAGGGCAATCTCGACCTCGATGAATTGAAAGAACGGGTTGACGCCAATACGGCTGTTGTTTCAATTATGTATGCCAATAACGAAACCGGCGTTATATTCCCCATGGAAAAAATCGCTGAAATCGTCAGCGGCAGCGGGGCGGTTTTACACACCGATGCGGTTCAGGCGGTCGGCAAGATTCCGCTGAATTTGTCGAAATCCAAAATCGACCTACTCAGCCTTTCCGGTCATAAGCTTCACGGCCCGAAGGGTATCGGCGTCCTCTATATCAAAAAAGGAACGAGAATATCGCCTTTTATCGTGGGCGGGCACCAGGAATCGGGAAAAAGGGCAGGCACTGAAAACACCGCGGCCATCGTTGGCATCGGAAAGGCCTGCGAGCTTGCCGCGAAATTCCTCGATGACGAAAATACCCGCGTCAAAAAGCTGCGGGATAAACTCGAAGAGGAAATTCTTAAAACGTGTCCTGACAGCAAACTCAACGGCGACAAAAAAAACCGCCTCCCGAATACCACGAATATCAGTTTCGAGTTTGTCGAAGGCGAGGCCATTCTACTTATGCTCGATAAATTCGGCATCTGTGCCTCCAGCGGCTCCGCCTGCACTTCAGGCTCGCTCGAACCCTCGCACGTTATGCGGGCGATGGGAGTTCCTTTTACCGCAGCTCACGGCTCTATCAGGTTCAGCCTGTCGAGATACAATACCGAAGAGGAAGTCGATTTTTTAATCGAAAAGCTTCCGCCCATTATTAACAGGCTGCGGCAGCTTTCACCTTTTGTGAATAAAAAATAGGTTCGTTTTTTCAGGAGACTGTATGTCTTTTATATCCGCCTTAGTTTTAATTTTTATAGTTCTCGACCCTTTGGGAAATGTTCCAATGTTCCTCTTTGTTTTGCAGAATATTCCCCCCGAAAGGCGAAAAGCCATTATTATTCGCGAATCGTTTTTCGCACTTATTATTCTTATGATTTTTCTTTTTACCGGCCGGTACATCCTTGACTCGCTGCATGTCACGGAATCTTCGCTTGGTATTGCCGGCGGCGTAATCCTGATGCTTATCGCCATCAGGATGATTTTCAGCAGTTCCGGCGAGGTCTTCAATGTCGAACGGGAGAGCGAGCCTTTGATTTTTCCGCTGGCTGTTCCTCTGACCGCCGGCCCCGCGGCGATGACTACCGTAATTTTGATTATGGGCAAAGACCCTTCACGATGGTGGGTTTGGGCTCTTGCTCTTTTCTGCGCCTGGCTGATTTCCTCCGTGATTTTATTTTTCTCGAGCAATTTGAATCGCCTTCTCGGCACCAAGGGGCTTTTGGCGTGCGAAAGACTGATGGGAATGCTTTTGACCGCTGTCGCCGTCCAGATGTTTATTGACGGCCTGCGACAATCGAAAATCCTGTTGTAATTGCGGTTATTTTTATATAATTTCTCAAATTTTATGCGGGTGTGCGGTTAACCCTTAAAAGAATGCGGGGTATCAAAATGAAGCGGTTCTTTAACTGGCAGGTTATGTTCGGCCTGCTTCTTATAAGTCTGTCGGCTGTTATATATTATATTCACTATTTGATTTTCAGGGACCTCCATAACATCGTTTTTTATCTGATTAGCAACCTTGCCTTTGTTTTCATTCAGGTGCTGCTGGTGACACTGGTGCTCGAAGAGTTCCTGGTGTACAGGGAAAAGAAGGCGATGCTGAACAAATTAAATATGGTGATAGGGACTTTTTTCAGCGAGGTCGGGACGGAACTATTGAAAAGGGTTTCCGCTTTCGATAAGAATGCCTCCAAAATTACGCAGCAGCTGGTTGTGACTAATGACTGGTCGAATCAGGATTTCCTGAAAATTCTCAAAATCGTAAAGTCCCACAATTGCGATATTGACAGCAGGCAGGGTAATCTCGAATCTCTCAAGGACTTTCTGAAAGTGAAAAGGCAATTTTTACTCGTCCTTCTGGAAAATCCCAATCTGCTGGAACACGAATCGTTCACCAATCTCCTCTGGGCGACATTCCACCTTACCGATGAGCTTGTCCAGAGGTCCAGGCTGACTGGTTTGCCGGATGCCGACTACAAGCATCTTGCGGGGGATATAAACAGGGTCTATGATTTGCTGATTACGGAATGGCTGCGATATATGGAGCATTTGAAAAATAAATATCCTTATCTGTTTTCGCTCGCGATAAGGACGAATCCTTTCGATGCAGCCGCTTCCGTCGAATTAAAATAGACACGCTGTCTGAAAAGTGTATAATCGGTTTTATTGTTGATTGCAAGATAGAAAAGTTTTGTGTTTAAGGAGGCTTAAGATGGCAGATATCAAAAAAGAATTGATAACAATGCTGAATCGCGCCCTTGAATTGGAACACGCCGCAAGGATTCAGTATCTTGCGCACGCCGAATTAGTCAGTGGCATCAATGCCGAGGACATTATTGAAAGGCTCAAGGAGATTGCATCGGATGAGCTGAAGCACGAGGAAAAGTTCCGTAATCTCGTTGGCTCATACCTTGGCGGTGAGCCGTCGATGAATCTTGCTGAAACGCACCAGGCCAAAGACGTTAAGAAAATCCTGGAAGTCAATCTCAAGGGCGAAAAAGACGCTATCGATTTCTACAAGCAGATTTACCAGAAGGTGATGGACAATAAAAAAGACCTGCAGTATCAGTTTGAAACGCTCGAGCACGAGATTCGTCACGTGATTGTTGACGAGCAGGAGCACGTGGTTGAGCTTTCTCTGCTGCTCGGCATATAAATAAATTCGAGATGCGAACCCCGTTAGAAAGCTGCGATTCGAAGGATTAGTGCGATTCGCATTCGGTTCTTTGGAATTTGTGCGGCTCTCTAACGGGGTTATGGCACTTTCAGGAAAACCCGCAGAATGCCTTTATCCTGGAGCATTGCGATAATTTGTATCAGGATAAATATCCACAAAAGCAGCATTGATTCGGCGAAATTCCGCACCAATTTATTAACCGTTATACTGTACACTTCCGGCTCTTTGTACAGAGACAGCTTCGGTATGAACAGCGGCACACGTCTTTTGTATTCTGCATAAGCATCGCCGAATTTCCCCGCCAGGTTGGTTTCCTCGTAAAGAATAGTGAAGGGATAATAAACAATAAAAAAGAGTATTATCAGCGCCAGCACAAGAATATTTCCGGTTGCCACTCCTGCGCCGATTGCGCCGATGGAACTGAAAAAATATAAAGGGTTTCTAACCATTGAATAAGGCCCTTCGGTAATCAGCGTATTGCTCTTGTAGCCGTTTATATAAATAAGCGACCACAGTCTGCCGAAACTGCATATCGAAAGCAGTATCAGGCCGGTTATCTTCAGTAAAATATCGAGAACCCCGCCGTTTTGGAAAGAATGACTCGTAAAAAGCAGAAGCAGTATTATCAAAGTACCGAAAATACGTGAGACAACCAGCCTTGCCTTGGCAATCTTAAATAATACTTCTTTTCTCATCCTGATTAGATATCCTTTGTTTTCTGTTCGCAAAAATCGAACTGCCGAAGGAGGGAATTGAACCCTCACCCCCTTACGGGGACAGGATTTTGAATCCTGCGCGTCTGCCAGTTCCGCCACTTCGGCAAAATTTTCTGCGATTGTATTTAAATCTCTGTATTTTGTCAATAGATGCGTACCTTCAGTATCTTTCAGGAACTTTGGAATTTATTCCGCGAAAGAGAACCAGCGGCGGGTTTTTTTCTGTAGGTCGGTATCAATCCGTCTTGGCGGACCAGCCGAGGGCATCGAGGATTTGCTCTCTTTTTTCATAGATGACGTATCTGCCCGCGGCGATTAGCAGGTTTTGCTCGGCAGTTGTGAGCAATCCCTTGTCTCCGGTTTTGACGGTAGGTATTTTCCGCAGCAAATCGAAAGGCCTTGTTAGTTTCGATTTTTTGGTGAGCTGCAGGATTTCGTTTTCTGTCAGGCCGAATTCGACAAGAGGCCGGCAGCTTTCCATATCGGCGAGGTCATCGAAACTCAGGAAAACTACCTTTATATCTTTACCTTCGCAAATGGTAGAAATTATTTCGCGGTATCTGCCTCTCCACGAATCGAGAGAAATAGCCGTTGCCCGCAGTGCGGTGTTGGCGAGCGGCGGGGGATAGCGAATCTTTGAAAATGGCGCAAACGTTCCCTGGTATGCGTCGATTACGAGCAGGACTTTTCGCTGCACTTTTTGCTGTTCGTTTTCCAGTAATCGAACGGCGGTTATAACGGCCAGGTTGTCTGCCATACCGCCGTCAAATAAATGCAGATACGGATTTTTCGGATCCATTTTGCTGCCCAGCGTTGTGGGATACGTCGCACCGGGAAAATTGGCGCTGGCCATTACCGCAACCGCAAGGGGGACATTATAAAGGAAATTTTCGTAATTTTGTTTTTGGCAATCGTATGGATACCGTTTGTTGCGGTGTTTGTACTCGGTAATGTCGTAGAGTTTTAAGTGGTCTGGACTGAACGAAAAAATCGCGCCATTTTCATAAGCGGTTGCATTCGGCACCCAATAGGGCAGCCTTATTTCGTTGGAATCACCGAGACGGATAAAAATATCGCCGAGGGTGAGGCTTGTTTTCCCGTTTTGCAGATTTAGAGATTGCAGTTTCAGTTTTCGGAATCGGCAGCCGAGAAACGTATCATCGATAATCTGTTCGAATTTGCCGCCTTTCCTGGTGTCATGCAAGAACCAGCATATAATATCGGATATAAGATGTTTTATATCGTCCGGGTAAAAGCCCTGGAGGTGTCTTTTAATGCAGGGGTCGGTTGAATAATTTTGCAGCGGGATATTACTGAGGCAGCAGGTATTTGCCGGCTTTTGATTTTCGGCGGTATTTTGCAGCACCTTTGCGAAAGAGTAGCCATCGGCTGAGCCGGTGAATTGCATATAGTCATAAAGGCTGGAGATGTAGGCGGCTGCGGTGAACCCGCCGCCGGAAACGGTCGAGAAGTAATCGGCTTGTGAAAGGCAGTTGCCCTGTGCCGCCAGCGGGGCGTTTAGCTCCTCCAGGCCGGCAAGGGCACCGGCGCTAAAGTTCGACGCCCGGAATCCGCCGCCCGATATTGCTATTGTAAGCGCGAGGTTCGCATCCTGTTCGATACGCTGCTGCGGCGATTTGTAATTTTTAAGGTTCACGGTGCATTCCTGGTAAGCCTTGTCGCAGTATGGATATATGTTGGATTGAGCGTAGCGGGTGGTGCAGCCGCTAAAAATGAGAATCAAAGCGGAAAAAACCGCTGATATTGTAATCTTACCTGCGGTTCGCCTTCTGGTGGATTCTCTAACGGGGCTTACGGCGGCGTTTGAGCTTTTGTTTATTTTGTCCGACATTTTTTTCGTCCGAAAGCCGATAAATACAATAACGGCGGAATTTAAGTTTAATTTCGTCAAAAAGATATGAATTTGTTAAATATTTGGGCAGCGGGATTCGTATGCCCTTGACAATAATTTGTTGAACAGCGAAAATCAGGTCTTTCGCTGGTGATTTCGCGGGATTATTATGGCAAGAGAAGTTTTTAAAAGAAGCGTTATTTTTTTGATTTTTGCCTTAATTTTTAGCGGCTGTGCCGAGCAGGCTAAAGAAAGCAGCCCGCCTGCTACCGGTTTGCCCGTCAGGGTCGGCCTGCAAAATGAAAACGGGCTGCCTGTCGAGGTCCGGGTTAAAAATGAATCCGCCGGAGGCGGACCTGTTTCGCTGAATATGCCTGCCGATAAGAAGTTTTCCGTGGAGATTGACACGAAAGAAAAGCAGGTAATACCCGTCAAGGTGGAAGGATGGGATAGTCTCGAAAAATTCATGAAGGCTTTTGTCGCTGATATCAACACCTTGTCTATAAAGCTCAATATCCCGGAAGGCTCCCAGCTGCCGCCTTTGCAGGTATCATTGCCTTCAATTTCTTCAAGGGTTCTGATGACTATTACGATTTCCGTTTTGGCTGTTATAGTTGCTGTGTTTGGGGCGTTGCTTGCGGCATTTTTTGCCTGGCGAACATCCCTTAATATGAAAAAGATTGAGAAAAAAATCCGTAGTATAAATTTGGACAAATGAGCATTTCGTCTGATGAGCAGGTATCATACCGAAACCCTATTTTCGTCCGGCCCGGCAGAGAAAACACCATCTAATCATATCATTCGCGTGGCGTTCGAGGCAGGCGTCGACGCCGAATTTGACTACCTTGTTCCCGACAAACTTTGGCCGGTCGTCGTCGGCCAGCGGGTCGATGCGCCTTTCGGGCAGGGGAATAAAACCCAAACCGGCTTCTGTGTTGATACGGATATTACTTTTGCGAAATCGTATGCCGCGCAAAAAGGCAGAGGAAGATTAAAAGTTATTTCAGATGTGGTTGATAAAGAGCCTTTATTGGATGCCGGCCTGATGGCTCTGGCACGCTGGATAAGCAGCTATTATGTCTGCCCGTTAGGCCAGGTTCTTTCATCTATGGTGCCGGCTGCGGTTAAAAAAAGTGTCGGTGTTAAAAAACAAAAATTTATTTATCTGGCTGAAGATTTTGAAAAGCTGATTGGCGATATTAAGGGCAAAAAACAACGCCAAATTGTTTCTGTCCTCAAAGAACGCTCAGCCTTTGTTGCTGCCTCTGCAATTGAACTGCAAAAATTGCTTTCCGAACTTGATGCTGCGATGTCGCCGGTAAAAAAACTGGCACAGCAGCAGGTTATCAGGATATTCGAAAAAGAAGTCGCACCGACCCTGCCTGCGATTGGCGGGTCGCCGGTTGCAGGAGCCGGCAGAATCGTCCTCAATGATGACCAGCAGAAAGCGCTGGAGCATATAAATGCGCAGTTGAGCAGTGAAAAATTCGGCGTGACGGTTTTGTATGGCGTCACCGACAGTGGAAAAACTGAGGTTTATATCAGGGTAATTGAATCTGTTTTGCGGATGGGCAAAACCGCAATCGTGCTGCTGCCGGAGATAGCCCTTACAGCCCAGACTGTCCAGAGGTTCAGCAGCAGGTTTGAAAGAATCGCTGTTATGCATTCGGGCTTGTCCAGTGCCCAGCGCAACAGCCAGTGGCACAAGATAAAAAACGGCGATGCCGACGTGGTTATCGGCGCACGCTCTGCGATTTTTGCGCCGCTGGAGCGGCTTGGGATAGTTATTGTTGATGAGGAGCATGAGCCGAGTTTCAAGCAGGATAATTCGCCGCGTTATCACGGCCGCGATGTCGCGATAAAACGCTCGCAAATAGCCGGCGCCCACTGCATTTTAGGAAGCGCAACCCCTTCCCTCGAAACGCTTCATAATTGTCAGAGTAAAAAATATTTCACAATCGTCCGGCTGCCTAAAAGGGTAGCCAACGCCGCAAAACCCGAAATGAAACTTATTGATATGAGTAAGGAATTGTCGTCAAATAAAGGCATAAATCTGCTAAGCGCACCATTGGCACGGGCATTGAAGGAAATTCTTGACAAAAAAGAGCAGGCAATCCTCTTGTTAAACAGGCGGGGCTACAGCAATTTTGTCTTCTGCTCATCCTGCAAACATATACTGCAATGCCGCAACTGCGACGTCACGCTTACCTTCCATAAAAAAGAGACAGCGGAAAAAGGGAACCTCAAAACCATTACAGGTTCATATCTCAATTACGGCAGCGCCGTCTGTCACCATTGCGGGGCAAAAACCCTTGTGCCGCAACGATGTCCGCTTTGCGGCGGCCAGTTTATTATGATTGGTATGGGTTCGCAGAGGCTCGAAGAAGAATTGAAGGCGAAATTCCCGCACGCCCGCGTTGCCAGGGTTGACAGCGACTCTATGGCGGGAAAGGATTATTACAAGCTTCTGAACGATTTTGGCCAGGGCAAAATAGATATTCTCGCCGGCACTCAAATGCTTGCAAAGGGTCTGCATTTTCCGCTGGTTACCGTTGTCGGAATAATAAGTGCGGATACCAGCCTTTACCTGCCGGATTTTCGTTCCAATGAAAGGACTTTTCAGCTGATAAGCCAGGTTGCGGGCAGGGCGGGCCGCTGCGAAAAAAAAGGCGTCGTCTTTGTCCAGACATTTTTGCCGGAGCAGCCCGCGATAAAGTACGCGCTCGCGGACGATTTTGACGGCTTCATAAAAGAAGAATTGAAGCATCGAAAGAGCTGTAATCTGCCGCCGTTCTGGCGAATGGCTTCAATCATCCTGCGGGATATGCATTTCGATAAGCTTCAGTCCGCCTGCAATAATATGAAAAAATTGATAGATGCGATTATTCAGCAGAACCGTTTGCAGGCGGTTGTTCGCGGTCCCGCCCCTGCCCTTATCAGCAGAATCCAGAGATTCCATCGAATGCAGATTATCATACAGGCTCCTGACGCCGCTGTTTTGCAGCAGTTGTTTGGCATCCTGCGTACCGCCGGCCCTGTAAAACCCGCTGTCCAGGTCGCAATCGACATCGACCCCGCCAATTTATTATAGCTTGCAAAGATAAGAATTTTTGTTAAACTTAATCCTTCCATAAATTTGATTTTTAAGTTTTGATTTTTGGAATTTTTTCGGGGCGTAGCTCAGCTTGGCTAGAGCGCTTGGTTCGGGACCAAGAGGCCGGTGGTTCGAATCCACTCGCCCCGATTTTGAGTCATCGGAATAGAGCAATTATTTTTTTGGACAGGCGGGGGGTGAACAGGAAAAAGATATGCCGATTTTTGAATATAAATGCCAAAAGTGTGGAAACGATTTTGAGCTGCTCGAAAAAGCCTCTGATGCCGGCAAAAAGAAGTGCCCTAACTGCGGAAGCGAAAATGTCGTAAAGCAGATTTCGGTATTCAGCGCCGTAGTCAAAGAAGGCCAATCGAAGAAGTGCCACACATGCAGCGACCATTCCTGTCCGCATTCCGGGCATTAGAATTATATTTAGCCCCCGCTTCTGCTTTCGCAGAAAGCTGCGGTGGTTTAAATGGAGTTTAAAAAGTTAAAATGATTGAGAAAAACGGCAGATACGACTTCAACAGCGTAGAGAAGAAATGGCAGAAATTCTGGCAGGACAGCAAGACCTTTAAGGCCGTTGATTACGACGCCAGGCCGAAATTTTACGTACTCGATATGTTCCCCTATCCATCGGGTCAGGGGCTGCACGTCGGCCACCCCGAAGGTTATACCGCCAGCGATATCGTTGCACGCTACAAACGGATGAAGGGCTTTAACGTCCTGCACCCGATGGGCTGGGACGCCTTTGG
>PLLP01000023.1:0-31671 GCA_003141315.1 Phycisphaerales bacterium | reverse complement strand
AAATGGACGCAGTGGATTTTCCTAAAATTTTTCAACAGCTACTTTGACGAAACCGAACAAAAGGCAAAGCCAATTGAGCAACTCGCCATTCCTGCCGGCTTGTCAGAAAAAGAAAAACAGCAGTTTATCGACGACCACCGTCTTGCATACGAAGCCGAGGTCGCCGTCAACTGGTGCCCGGAACTGGGGACGGTTCTCGCTAATGAAGAGGTCATCGGCGGCCTGAGCGAACGCGGCAGCTTTCCCGTTATCAGGAAACCTATGCGGCAGTGGATGCTGCGGATTACTAAATACGCTGAAAGGCTCATCGATGACTTAAAAGATGTAGATTGGCCCGAATCGATTAAAAAGCTTCAGGCCGACTGGATTGGAAAAAGCACCGGTGCAGAGGTATGTTTCAAACTGGCCGGCTTCGATGAGGAGCTTTGGGTTTTTACTACCAGGCCCGATACGTTATTCGGCGCGACTTATATGGTGCTTGCGCCGGAACATCGCCTTGTCGATATTATTACAACCGCTGAACAAAAAACTGCGGTGAAAAATTATTGTGCAGATGCTGCCCGCAAAAGCGACCTCGACAGGACAGATTTAGCAAAAGAAAAAACCGGCGTCTTTACAGGTGCCTACGCAATCAATCCCGTCAATAACGAAAAAATACCAATCTGGATTAGCGATTATGTCCTGATAAGCTACGGCACCGGCGCAATTATGGCCGTCCCAGCTCACGACGACAGGGATTTTGCGTTTGCAACAAAATACGATTTACCGGTAGTTCAAGTGGTTCAAAGACCCTCCGAGGAAGAAATTGGCTATGGTCGTGGGACAGGTGATGGGGCTGGAGAGGGAGACGGAAGCGGCTATGGATATGGTTCAGCACCTGGTGGCGGTGACATGTGGGGAAGAGGTAGGACCGATATAGCTTGTTTCATTGGCGATGGCATTGCGATAAACAGCGGGCAGTTTAGCGGATTGAAGACGCCGGTATTCAAAGAGAAAATTATAGCCCGGCTTGAAGAAAAGAGCGCGGGGCGAAAGGCAATCAATTATAAACTTCGCGACTGGCTCTTCAGCAGGCAGCGATACTGGGGCGAGCCGTTTCCGCTTTTGCATACCGCCGACGGCTGCACAATCAGCATCTCGCAGGAAAAGTTGCCGCTGGTTCTGCCTGAGCTTGATAAATTCAAACCCACCGGCACAGGCGAATCGCCGCTTGCCGCCGCTGCCGACTGGCTGAACGTTCCGATGCCGGACGGCACAATCGCAAAACGAGAAACCAACACAATGCCGCAGTGGGCAGGCTCCTGCTGGTATTACCTGCGATACATCGACCCGGCAAACACGCAAAAAGGCTGGGACAGCGATAAGGAAAAATACTGGATGTCGCCTGCGGGCGTAGATTTATATGTCGGCGGCGCCGAACACGCCGTCCTCCACCTTTTATATTCCCGCTTCTGGCATAAATTCCTTTTCGATTTGGGTTATGTAAGCACCAGAGAGCCTTTTCACAAGCTTATCAACCAGGGAATGATTCTCGGCGAAGACGGCCAGAAGATGAGCAAGTCCCGCGGCAACGTCGTCAATCCCGATAAAGTAATCGCTGATTACGGCGCCGATTCGATGAGGCTCTATGAAATGTTTATGGGGCCGCTCGAATCCAGTAAGCCGTGGTCTATGCAGGGTGTCGAGGGCGTCCACAGATTTCTTCAGAAGGCGTGGCGAATTGTTGTTGACGAGGAGACAGGGCTTGTTGACAAATCAGTGCAGGACGTCGCTCCTGACGAGTCCGCCGAAAGTGAAATTCGGCTGCTGCATCAGACCATAAAAAAAGTCGGCAGCGACGTCGAAACTTTCGGATTCAATACCGCAATCAGCGCGATGATGATTTTTGTAAATAACCTCGGCAAACAACAGATAAAACCAAAATCGGTTGTGGAAAAATTTATCCTGATTTTGTCGCCTTTTGCGCCGCATATTGCCGAGGAGCTTTGGGAAAAACTGGGCCATACCGGAACCATCGCTTACGAAAACTGGCCGGAATATGATGCTGAGCTTGTCAAGGAAAAGGAAATTGAGTTGGCCGTGCAGGTCAACGGCAAGATAAAAGACAAGATAATTGTTCCCGCCGATGCCGATGAAGAGCTGATAAAGCAAAAAGCCCTCGCCAGCGAAAAGGTCATCGCCGCGCTGGCCGGCAAATCGCCGCGAAAAGTAATTGTCATTAAATCGAGATTAGTAAATATCGTATTGTAATATTAAAGATATTAACCCCCGGTTTTACGAAGGTTTATGTATTAAAGAAAAACCAATGCATATTGAAATCGAAGCCAAGCTGAAAGTTGAATCGCATCGGAACGTGGCGGAAAAGCTGCGCCGCTGCGGCGCAGAGTTTGTTGCGGATTTGCGAGAAACGGATTTTTATTTTGACGATTCGAAATCCACTTTTGTAAAACGGGACAGCTGCCTGCGATTAAGAAGGCAGAGCGGAAAAAGCGGCGAAAAGTTTTTTTTGACTTTCAAAGGGCCTAAACAAAAAAGTAATTTCAAAAAAAGAGCCGAATTGGAAATTGAGGTTGGCGATTTCAATGTGACGCAAAAGCTTTTGTTGGTTCTCGGATACAAAAAAGCGATTGTTGTTGAAAAAAAGCGGCAGCTTTGGCGATTGGGAGGCTGCCTGGTATTGCTCGACAGCGTAAAGAACCTGGGCAGTTTCGTCGAAATCGAAGGCCCGAATAATAGGAAAATTGCGAAAGTCCAAAAACGACTGGAACTGGAAAATCTCAAGCATATAAAAAACAGCTATGCAGACCTTCTGGCAAAAAAACGGTTGTTAAAAATTGAAAGATAATCATAAATGAAGCCTGAAGACGGTTATATTTTCTATATTATAAATCCGAAAGCCGGCGCAAGCGGTCTGAAGACGACCAGCCGAAAGTTTATCAGCTATCTTTCGAGCAAAGGTTTCAGGGTTCAGATTCTGACGACAAGTTGCCTGCGGGACGGTTTTGAATTTTCACGCTCAGCTGCGGAAAGCAAAGATTGTGCTATGGTTGTCGTGGTCGGGGGGGATGGCGTTATAAGAGAGGTGGCTGACGGCCTGAAGGGAAACGGAAAACCGCTTCTGATAATTCCAGGCGGGACGGAAAATCTTCTGGCAAACGAACTCGGCTTCGATGAGAAGGTTGAGACGATAATCAAGACATTCGAGGATGGTTTTACCAGGCCTATGGACCTTGGCAGCGTCAATGGAAAATCCTTTACTTCTGTTGCCGGCTTCGGCTTTGACGGCGAAATCGTCAAGCGGGTAAGCGGGCAGCGCAGCGGGCATATCGATTATCTCGATTACGTCTGGCCTATCTGGCGAACCTTCTGGGATTACAAATTCGAACCGATGAAGGTCGAGGTTGACGGCGAGACCATCTATCAGGGCAGGGCGATGGTTTTTGTCGGCAATATCTCGCGGTATGCGATTGGCCTTGAGATTCTGCATTATGCCGATTTCGGCGACGGGCTGCTGGACGTCTGCGTTTATAAATGTTCGAATCGGCCGCATCTTGTCAAACATTCGATTCTCACGATTCTGAAAAAGCACAGCGGTCGCGGCGATGTAATTTATAGACAGGGAAAGCAGATTCGGATAAGCTCACACTCTTCGGATATTGCTACGGAGATTGACGGCGACCCGGGGCCGTCGCTGCCGGTCGAGATAAAGGTAATACCGCAGGCGATTACTCTTTTAGTGCCGAAGGGCGCCAGGCCCGCCGGTATTAGAACAAGGCTTATAAGGGCCTTGGGTTAAATTACACATATAAATTTGGAGTCAAATTGTGAGTATTATTATCGGCGACAAACGCATAAAAGCGGTTGAGATTGGACGGGATACACCATTATTTGTGATGGCAGGCCCTTGTGTTATCGAGAGCAAAAAAGTTTGCCTCGATATCGCAGACCGGCTTGCTGCGATTGGCAAAAGGCTTGATATCGGCATAATCTTCAAAGCCAGTTTCGACAAGGCCAACCGTTCGAGCATATCGAGCTTTCGCGGGCCGGGTCTTAAAAAAGGTTTGGAAATTCTCGCTGCCGTCCGCAAACAGACGAGTTTGCCGGTTATGACCGACGTCCACGAGCCTGCACAGGCGGCAGCAGTTGCTGCTGTGGTAGATTGCCTTCAGGTGCCGGCCTTTTTGTGCAGGCAGACAGACCTGCTTTGTGCCTGCGCCAAAACCGGAAAACCCGTAAGCGTAAAAAAAGGCCAGTTCCTTTCCCCCGGCGAGATGAAAAACGTCGTCGATAAATTAAATGCCTGCGGCAATCGCAAAATTATCCTTACCGAGCGGGGGACGTTTTTCGGCTATAACAGATTAGTCAACGATATGACGGCTATTGGGGCTATGAAAAAACTCGGCTGCCCTGTGGTTTTCGATGCCACTCACAGCACGCAGCAGCCAGGCGGTTTGGGCGGCGTATCCGGCGGGCAGAGAGAAATGGCGCCAATCCTTGCGAAGGCCGCCGTCGCCGCCGGTGCTGACGGCTTATTCCTCGAAGTTCACACCGACCCGGAAAAATCCAAATCCGACACCGCCAGCATTATGCCTATAGACTGGCTCGAAGATTTGCTTACGGTTTGCAAACAGATTTTTGAGATTGTCCGCAGGTGAAATAATGGCTGAAGAAAAATATATATTTGGGCCTGTACCTTCGAGAAGGCTGGGCCTCAGTCTCGGCCTCGATATCGTGCCGTCGAAGGTTTGCACGCTCGACTGTATTTATTGCGAAGTCGGCCTTACCACAAAAAAAACCATTGAACGCAGAGAATACGTACCTGTCGCGGCTGTATTAGGCGAGCTTAAAGCCAGGCTGGAAAAGGGCTTGCGTGCAGATTTTATTACCATAACCGGTTCAGGCGAAACGACCCTTAATTCCAGGCTCGGTTTTCTCATCGACGAAATCAAAAAAATTACCAGCATTCCGGTTGCCGTCCTTACCAACGGCACATTGTTTTATCTGCCGGACGTCAGACGGGATTGTGCCAAAGCCGATGTGGTGCTTCCTTCGCTCGATGCCGCTGATGAGCAGACTTTTGCCATGATTAACCGGCCGCACCCCGATATCAGTGTCGAAAAAGTGGTTGAGGGTCTCATCGAGTTTCGCAAAGAATACCGCGGCAAAATTTGGCTGGAGGTATTTATTGTTGATGGGGTGAATACCGGCCAGCCGGAGATTATGGCGATTAAGAATGCGATAGCGCTAATCAAGCCTGATAAGGTTCAGCTTAATACCGCCGTCAGGCCGACAGCCGAACCGGGCGTAAAAAAAGTTGAAGAAGATAAACTGCTGTTAATTGCACGGACTTTGGGACCGGATTGCGAAGTTATTGCCGATTTTTCCAAAAGGGGGGCCCCTCATAAAGACGGGCCGCTTTCCACGCCCGCCCGCCGGCAGGAAGATACGGCGGCTGCTGATGGAGATGCTCAGACGCGGGCAGAAGACCTGTTATCAATACTGAAACGCAGGCCTTGTTCGCTGGAGGATATTTGCCAAGGTCTGGGACTCGATAAAAATCTGGCGTCGAAATATGTTGCCGAACTTCAAAGCAGGGGGCTTGTAAGTTCCGAGCGGATAGGTGGGGTAGTCTTTTTCAAAGCAAAATAATAAGAGCCGCACTTTTGTATTAAACAGGAATTTTTTGCGTTTTATTCGTTTTTCCCGCCTTTTTTGTATCCCTTTTTGTAAAGCCTAAACCATTGTTGGCCGATAAAACCTTAGTGGTTTCTCCGCGGACGGAGTTTTTATGCGGTCTAAAATATTTTTTACTTAAGAGAATTTTTTTTCGACCGATAAAGTTAATACCGGTGTCGCTTTTTTATGGATGGAATAAAAAGACAATTAGTTTTACACAAGGGGGCAGAGAAGTATATCTTCCGCTACGAAAAGGGCAGCGAGGATAAACTTCTCGATGCGCTGATTGAGCAGGCCAAAGACAAGAGGACCAGTTTTGACTGGTTCGATGCCGCTGTTGTAAGCTTTAAGCTCACGCAGTCGCTCATCGGGCAGGCGGACGAGATTTTACAGCAGAATTCGAATGTTAGGGTTCGGACAAATTTATCTGCCAGAGGCACGGCGGATTAACCTATTTTGATATTAGGATAGAAAATTATGGAAAATACCCGCATTATCCAGGAATTCCTGAACTACTTGAGTTTCGAAAAGAGATTTTCGGAGCATACCGCAAAATGCTACGGAGCAGACCTGAGGCAATTCGGCCTCTTCCTCACGACAGGTTCCGATGCAGACCATCTGACAGGCGAGCATGCCGACCTCTCGGCATCAGCCCATCATCAGGGCGGTGTTGCGACTGCGGTCGAGACGCATACCGATATCGACGTTGACCAGATGCTGATTGCTGTTGATATTGATTCCGTCAGGAACTATATGGCATACCTCACGGGCAAACAGCAGTCTAAATCGACAATCGCCCGAAAGCTGGCGACCCTTCGCAGCTTTTATAAATTCCTCGTCAGGCGAGATGTTGTTAAGACCAATCCTGTTCTGCTGATAAGAACGCCGAAACAGGACAGGAAACTGCCGAAATGCCTCGAATACGAAGAGGTCAAAAGGCTGCTGGAAACCCCGCCGACAGACAGCTGGCTCGGTTCCCGCNNGAAACGCCTCCGTCCGACACCTGGCTCGGCGCCCGCGACAGGGCCATTATGGAAACTCTTTACAGCACCGGCGTCCGGGTAAGCGAGCTTGTCGCGCTCAATCTCGAAGATGTCGATTTCCTCAGCGAGATTATTCACGTTCGCGGAAAAGGCAAGAAGGAGAGGATTGTCCCCATCGGCTCATCGGCGCTGCAGTCCATTCAGCATTATATGGAGTTCAGGAACAAAAGGGCGCAGAACAGCGACGGCTTCGATTCGAAAGTCCTGTTCGTAAATAAGCACGGCAAACGCCTCAGCACCAGAAGTGTCCGCAGGAAAATGGACAAATACCTGCAATTGGCAGGCCTCGACCCCGCTATCAGCCCGCATACACTGCGGCACAGCTTTGCCACCCACATGCTGAACAACGGCGCAGACCTCCGCAGCGTCCAGGAACTGCTCGGCCACCAGTCGCTTTCGACTACGCAGGTTTATACTCACCTTACTACCAAGAAACTCAAAGAGGTTTATGACAGCGCACATCCTCGCGATGGCCAGTCGAAACCGCAGACAAATGACGGCGGAACAGAGCTGTAAGAAACTACAGATTTAAACTGGTTTGAAATTTCAAAGGCCGCTTTAAAAAGCGGCCTTTTTTATTACCGGCAAATCTCGAAAATTAATGGTTATTGTGATTATTGTTGTTGCCGATGTATTCTGGCACAAGTTCTTTGATTTTCTGGATAATCGCAGTGCGGTTCTGGTTTTTGGTAATGTTGAGCAGCTCATTTATGCCGGCCTCCAGCTTCTGCCGGTCGGTCGGGATGTTTTTCCAGATGCTGATTTTCGGATGTCGTGTCGGCTGCATATTTTCGCCCTGTATCGAAAGCTCCTCGAAGAGTTTTTCGCCGGGCCTGGTGCCTGTGAATTCAATTGCGATATCCTCGCCCGGCCTAAAGCCGCTCAGCGTTATAAGCTCTCTCGCGAGGTCGACAATTTTTACCGGCTCACCCATATCCAAAACGAAAATCTCCCCGCCTTTACCCATCGAAGCCGACTGAAGCACGAGCTGGCTGGCCTCCGGTATGGTCATAAAATACCGCTTCATTTCAGGGTCGGTCACAGTGACGGGACCCCCCTCGGCGATTTGTTGTTTGAAAATCGGTATTACTGAGCCGTTGGAGCCGAGAACATTGCCGAAGCGGACGGTCACAAAATTGGTCTTGCTGGTTTGGGCCAGATTCTGGATATACATCTCCGCGATTCGTTTTGTAGAACCCATAATGCTGGTGGGGTTGACTGCCTTATCGGTGCTTATCATAACACAGTTGGAGATTGCGAATTTATCAGCGGTGTCGGCAATAATTTTGCTTCCGATGACATTATTCTTGATGGCCTCGCCGGGATTCAGCTCCATCAGCGGGACGTGTTTATGCGCAGCGGCGTGGATGACGACCTGCGGCCGGTATTGCTCGAAAATTTGCTCCACCCTTGTCTTGTCGGTTATATCGCAGATAAGAGTCATCAGCGAAACATCAGGATGTGTTTTTTTCAGCTCTCTCTCGATAAAAAACAGCGGGTTTTCCGCCTGCTCAACCAGGAGCAGCAGTTTTGGTTTGAAGTTGCACAATTGCCTGCACATCTCTGAGCCTATCGACCCGCCGGCGCCGGTGACTAATATAATTTTGTTCGCTGCAAAGGCCTCGATTAAATCTACGTCGAGATGCACGACTTCTCTGCCCAGCAGGTCGTTGATATCGACATCGCGTATTTGCGAAACCCTGAACCTGCCGGAAGCAATGTCGGTAATGGACGGCACCGTTCTGAAGCGAATTTTGATGCCTTCACATATCTGAATTACATGTCTTAACTGCTGATGGGTTGCTGATGGTATTGCTATGGCAATTTCTTCGATGTTGTGGTCCGCACATATTTTCGGCAACTGGTCAATGGCGCCTAAAACGGGTATGCTGTGAATATTGATACCCTGTTTCATCGGGTCGTTATCGACAAAACCGATTACGTCGTATTGACTTACCTGCATACGGTGGATTTCACGCAGCAGCGCCTCGCCGGCGTTTCCCGCCCCGACAATCAGGAATCGCTTCAGCCTGGTGCCTTCAACGGTGCGGAACTCTTCGTAATAAAGACGGATTGCCATACGCAGCCCGCCGAGGAGCAGGAACGTGAAGAACATATCCGAAATGAATATGCTCTGGGCAATATCCGTCAGGTTTTCAAAAAAGGGCTGCTGGCGAAGAACCGTGACAATAAGTGCAAACCACAGTGTGACGATAATCAGTGTGCTGATTAGCGAAGCGGCTGCTATATCTATCAGGTCTGAAATGCCAACGTATCGCCACCATCCGCGGTATTGTTTTGAAAAACCGAAAACGGGCGTCTTGATGATAAGGAAAAGTATCAGCAATTTAGGGTATTGCTCAAAAAACCAGGTGCTGGTGAACTGCATATTATTGGCCAGCAAAAAAGAAAGCAGCAGGGCGGCGGTAAAGCAGAGGACGTGAGCGCCGATAATCAAAAGTTTGCGGAACTTGAGCAGTGTTGCCGGAGGCGGCAACACTGAAATCGAAATCGTTTTTTCTTTCAGATTCTTATCTGCTTCTGACATATCTTTTTATCGTCCAGACTGCCTTGCCTATTTAGCAGCGGAAACCATTATAGCAAAGATTTAAGAGGGTTGTCAAACTTCCTGCAAACTTTACGTGGAGCATAAACAGACACGTTCGGATGCGGCTTTTTAAGATTTTTTATCTGCAAGGCAGCGGATAAATCGCCCCATTGGAAAAACCGCCGCTTTTAGTTAGTCCCGATATAATCGAGATTCTCTAAAAGGGTTTATTTATCGGTCGTTTTTATTGCCCGGTGCGGACAAAAGTCAAATTTGACCCGGCAATAACGGCACTGTCGTCGGGATGTATATAAATATCGCTTATCTCCGTCCCGTCAACCTGGTTCCTGATGAGCGCATATATAACCGTGTTAGCGGTAAAAAAGAAGCTGATAAGAAAAGACAATACCAGGCCGCTCACAAACAGAAGATTAATCAAAATCAAAACAGCACCTATGGATTCCGGCATATTCTGGACATTTGAAGTTGAAAAATTAGTAAAATTGCTGAAGCTTAAGACAGGCCACAGGGCCGTGAGGGTGTTTGCGGATTTGTCGCTGCTCTCGGTGAATATGCTTATCTTCAGAAACGAGCGCGTAATAAAAAGCACCAGAAATGCAAGAAATCTGACGAAAAGATAACAGACAAGGCCGTAGCAAAAAGCGACCAGGTCATAAAAAAGTATTCGCCATGGTTTGGCGAACGTATAGCTGAAGGACCGGCTGGCAGAATCGAAACTGTCAGAACCCTCGTAGGCGATTACGGGAAACATCAGCCCAAAACCGGCGGTAAAGACTACCGCGATTATCGCCGCCAAAAGCCCCCACAGCAGGGCGAGAGGCATTAAAACGCCCAGTGCCGGCGGCCCGGCATAAGGGATGTTTGCGGATAATCCGATTACGGATATGAAAAGACCCATAAGAAATATTATTCCTGATGGCACAAGCGGTGCGGCAAAAAACGAGAAAAATTTTCTCGAGCTGAAATGAACAGCCTCGAAAATCCCGGGTTTTTCTCCCCGTGCAAACTGCAGGGCAGCAATGCGGCAGATTGCACCGCCCCCGATAGCAATCACGACAAGTTTTAAAATAGCAAAAATAATCGAATAAATCGGGTGATAAAGAAATGCCCATTGAATCGTCCGGATGTATTTTTCGGGCATTTCGAGTAATGGCGATACGTCAGACTGCAGAAGTGAAATGATTGCAAAGTTCAGCTGCACCGGCAAAAATTGCCAGATTGTCTCAAATACTCCCCGATGCATATATCCAGTTTGGTTACTTTCATTGATAAAGTCAGGAAGTGCCTGTGGATTTTGCAGATAGATATCCAGTTCTGTCTGCCCGCTGTCGTCGCTGACGACGGTTGGCCTGAGGTCCAAAAGCTTGCCTGCTCCCCATATAATTGCCAGGGTGAAAAATGCAATCATCAGGTTTTTCGGGTGAACGGCTATCCGGAAGGAGTGGAATATTTTATGAAAAAGGAAATTCGGGAAAAACTCACCTGATTCTTTATTGCCGTTCATACAAAATCCTTTCGTAATTTTCCTTAAGGCTGCCTTTATGGAAACAGGTTAAATATATTTTCACGGCACGTTATTTTCAACAGATTTTAACAGAGATTTTTTATATTTGTTATTTAGTGGTTTGCCTCGCTGTCTTCGGACGGCGTATTGTTTTTGCCCGTTTGCCGCAGGGGGACGTCCTGATTTACAGAATTAACGGGGCTTTCGGCTATTTTATATTCGCTGTTCAGCCAGCTGCCGAGGTCAACAAGTTTGCACCTGGACGAACAGAAGGGAAAAAATTCCTGCCGGTCTGCAGTGTTGTCGAAGTTTTTTTTACAGGTTGGGCATCTGTACTTCATTGGTTTAGGCTTTTCAAATTTATCAACCTGCGGCTTATATGGTTTTTGACTAATCTTCGAATTTTCAGTGTTGTTTGTGCTTTTAGAGGTTTTGGGTTTGGGCCCGGGGAAATTTATTCCCTTTCTTCCTCTGCCTGTCCTTTTTCGAGCTTGCTCGCATATTCGACGCTGTATCTTGCCCATGGTTGTGCTTCGAGCCTGGCTTTTGGTATCGGCGTGCCAAGACCCTGGCAAATCCCGTAAGTGCCGTCTTCTACGCGGGCAAGCGCGTCATCGACTTCCCGCAGAAGCTTTCTTTCGCCACCCACCAGCCCGATGGCGAATTCCTGTTCGTAGTTGTCGCTGCCGAGGTCGGCCATGTGAATCGGCATGCTCGAAAGGTTGCCTGTTGCATCCTGCTGGGATTGCTTGAGAACTTCGTCTTCCATCTCGTTGACGCTGCCGAGAATCTCTCTACGCTTTTCGAGAAGCAGTTTCCTGAAATGCACAATATCCTCGGCGGTAAGTTTCTCGTGATTATTCTTAACCGCTGGCTTTTTCACAACCGGTGTTTTTTTGGTTTTCTTATTCACATCCGAACCTAAATAAGGAATATAATCGAATTTTACAAAACAACACAATATAACAGTTTTTCGGAGATTATGCAACCCCCTTGTTAATTTGTTTTGAATTTCGACCTCTGAATCTTCGGCTGATTAGAACTTAAGATTGCACCTTTTATGGTTTATACGGCACTTTCCGGCTTGTGTTTTTCGGGCGATTTTTCACTGTCTTTTGCGAAATTTCCAATGGGAAGGAAGAAATTCGCATCATTTACCCTGCCGGAAAATACCTTTACCTCGAAAAGCGACTCGATTTGGGAGCCGGTGAATATTTCTTTTGAAAAACCGAATTTGTATTCTCCCTTCAGTCCGATAAGCAGGGCGAAATCCGAATACTGTGCTGCCAGGTTTATATCGTGCGTGACTGCTATTATGGTCTTGCCTTTTTCTGACTGGGCGGTCTTGAGCAGGTCAAAAATATTTACCTGGTGTTTGATGTCAAGAAAATTGGTTGGTTCGTCAAGCAGCATTATCGCCGTGTCCTGTGCGAGGCCTCTTGCGATAAAAACCCGCTGCCTTTCTCCGCTGCTCAAATTTCCCATAGTCCTGTCGGCAAACCGGAGGGTATCTGTTATTTCGAGGGCTTCTTTTATTATCTGTTTATCCCTTTTGCTTTCAAATCCGAATGTATCCGAATAAGGCAGTCTCGCCATAGATACTATTTGAGCGGCGGTGAATTCGAAAACCGGGATAA
Source organism: Phycisphaerales bacterium (assembly GCA_003141315.1). Classification (GTDB taxonomy): domain Bacteria; phylum Planctomycetota; class Phycisphaerae; order Sedimentisphaerales; family Anaerobacaceae; genus Fen-1359. The sequence goes on along the minus strand of PLLP01000023.1, from coordinate 19,242 downwards.
ATTCCTGGCGGACAACAGCGATTTTCCGCGCCAGGTTTTTCGCTGAGTATTGCTGTATCATAGCAGAATCGATTTCGATGCTTCCGTCTTGCGGCTTGAGCAGGCCGCAGAGCAGATTAAGCAGCGTCGTTTTGCCTGCCCCGTTAGGCCCTGCGATACTCAAAAAACTTCCCTGCCTTACTTCAAAGCTCAAATCCTTCAGCACTTCTCCGCCGTCCTTTTGACGGAGAGGCTTACCTGCGTAGCCGAATGTCAAATTGTTCACTTTTATTATATTGTTCATTGCAGCCAATAGACCTTTTTATTGTATTTGGCAAGCAGGATAAGAAAGAAAGGCCCGCCGGCAAGAGCGGTAATAATCCCTACCGGCAGCTGTTCCTGCTGAAAAATAGTCCTTGCGATGGTGTCGGCAATAACTAAAAATGCGCCGCCCGCAATTGCGCTTGCCGGCAGGAGCTGCCGGTGGTCGGGACCCAGAATCAGTCGCACGCCGTGAGGAATTATCAGGCCGACAAACCCGATAAGCCCCGACAGGCTCACGGCAATTGCTGTAATAAAAGCCGAAAGTGCAAAAGCAACAGTCTTAATCCTGATTATATTTACGCCGAGATTTTGTGCCTCCTGTTCGCCGAGACTCAATGCGTTTAATTTATTACTTATGGAAAACAGCCCGATATCTCCGCCGACAATACAGATTGCCGCTATAATCAGCACGGGCCAGTCTTTGGCGGTAATATTACCCATCAGCCAGTACACCGTTGTTCGCAGCTCATTGCTGTTTGCGATGGATGTGAGGAACATAATTACTGCTGAAAAAAATGCGTTGATTACCACGCCCGCAAGCAGCAGGCTTGTCACCTGCCACCTGCCCGCGAATCTGCCGACTGTCCACACTAACCAGACCGTGCCGAACGCTCCTGCCAGTGCAAATAAACTTACGGGCGAGCCTGCCCAGAGGTTGAAGCTTATTCCCGACAGTACCGCTAAGATGGTTCCTAACCCGGCGCCGCTTGAGATGCCGAGAATATACGGGTCTGCCAGCGGGTTTCGCAAAAGAACCTGCAGAACTACGCCCGCACTTGCAAGGGCAGCCCCCACCAGCGCCGCGAGGATTACACGTGGCAGCCTTACGCCGACGAAGATTTCGTAATCGATGTTTTCGCCGGGCGATTTACCCGGGCCTGCGAATACTTTTTCCAGGGAGATTTTTTGAGTTCCCGCAAGTGTGCACAGGGCCATTACCGCCGCCAGTATGAGCAGGAAGAAAATGATATTAGATACAAATTTTTTTGCAGTTAATGTTTCGGTCATTTCAGGTCTTTATCTACGCCGGTTTTTTCCGAAAACTCTTCCGGGTGCAGCAGCAAGGCGACTGCTTCGATTCCTTCCGGAAGTCTCGGCCCTAATCGCAGCACAGTATCCGCATTGATTACAAATACTTTGTTATTTATAACGGCGGGCAGATTTGAAAATTTACTCCAGAACAGCTCCGCTGTTTTTTTCTGCTCGCTGATACCGGCTGTCCCCATCGCCGACTGGATTATCACCTCGGCGCCGCATCCGGACAGCTCCTCGCCGCTGATTGGCGGGTATGGCTGAATAGTAGCGCCGATGGCATTTTCACCGCCTGCAATCTCAATCATTCCATTTATAAAAGTGTTTCTGCCCGCGACTCGCAGCGGGTCAGGCTGGATGACCCATAAAACTTTTACTTTACTCATCGAGGCGGATTTTGCCTTTATGTTGTTGATTTGTTTTTGGATATCTTTGGCGACTATCTCGCTGCGTTGTCTGCAGCCGGCTGCATCACCGACTTTTTGGATTGCGGTAAAAAGGTCCGCTATTGTTTCCATTTTCAGGTTCAAAACCTTATAACCGAGCCGTTCGAGGTTGTCTGCGATTGCCTTTTGGTTTTCGTATTTTTCCGTTATTACCAGGTCCGGTTTTGCCGCTATGACAGCCTCGATATCCGGCTGCCAGAATGAGCCGACCTTTATTTTTTCCCTTGCCTCTGCCGGCCAGTCGCTGTCGCTCGATACCGCAATTATTTTCTCCCCCAAACCAAGTGCAAAGGCTATCTCAGTAATGTTCGGCGAGATTGTTATTATTCTGACAGGCGTCGCTGTCTCAGGCACTCTTTTTTCTCGGCAGCCAAATGCCGCAAAAATCACGGCTATTGCTGCAATGATAAGTATCCATATTCTGTACCTGTCCGCCGAAGCCTCGGCGAAGGCGGATTCTGTATTCTGCCTGCCCGCCGTAGCTTTAGCGAAGGCGGGTTTTCCGCCTCGGCGGACTGTAAGTCTGTATTCTGTCTTTATCATGTTCTCTTGAATTGTTTTTCGAGTTCCGCCCTTGAGAATTTTATCATAGTCGGTCTTCCGTGCGGGCAGCGGCCGGCCTGTTCGAGTTTTTCCCTGTCGGCGAGCAGCTGCTCGATTTCGTTATCGTTAAGTCTCTGGCCTGCTTTTATTGCCGCTTTGCACGCCGCCATATTCAGGACGTCTTCCATAAGCCGGCTTTCATCTGCGATTTTCTCCTTATCCGAGAGCAAATCGAGCAAATCCTTAACAAGCTCGGACGGCCTTGCCTTTGCCAAAATTGAAGGAAACGATTGTATTGCAAATTGTCTCGGCCCGAACGGCTCAATTTCTATGCCGAGTTTTTCGAAAATCTCCGCATTATTTTTCATTGCGGAGGTCTGTGCCGCCGTCGCCTCGAAAGTTTCCGGTATCAGCAGTTTCTGCGATTCGACCCGCTGCCGGCTGGCTGCCTGAAACCGGCTTCGAAGTGTTTCATACATTATCCTTTCGTGAAGGGCATGCTGGTCGATTATCATAAAACCATCGTCCGTCTCCGTTATAATGAACATATCGTGAATCTGGATATGATTTTTCGACTTGAAATATTGCCCGTACCTGTCCGCCGTTCGTGTGGCGGATTCCTTTTGTTCAGGGTATGATTTTTGCGGGACGCTTCTTTCGTCTGCTGTTGCGGCGGCGGGTTCAAAATCAATATGCTGCTGGGACATTGACGGCCTGTGTTTATCGAAAAAATCCGCCAGTGCATCGCTTATCTGCCGGCTGGATGCTTTTTGCTGCGGTATCCTGGCGTCCACGCCGAGGTCGGAAGATAATATCTTTTCACGCAGCACCGACAGGATTTGTGAATGCACAAGATTTGCGTTATAGAAGCGAACCTCGATTTTCGAGGGATGCACGTTCACGTCATAATCTTCATAAGGCATCTGTATAAATAAAAATACCACGGGGAATCTGCCTTCATCGATTGTGCCGCGGTAAGCCTCCCTGATTGCGTGCGAGATAAATTTATCGCGGATGAACCTGCCGTTAAGAAATATGTACTGGAATTTATTGTTGGATTTTGCCAGTTCCGGCCTGCCGAGCAGCGCACGGATTTGCAGGCCCGTTTTTTTTTCTGTGCTTTCAGTCTCGATTAAATTATCTGCAACTTCCTGCGAGAGCAGTTCCGCGATTCGCTGCCGCAGAGCTGAACCGCCGCCGGTATGCAGCAGCTCTTTATTGTTGGATAGCAAAACCATATCCACTTTTTCATTCGGCAGGGCGATGCGGGAGAAAATCTCGATGATGTGCGACAATTCGGTATTTGCGGTCTTAAGGAATTTTCGTCTTGCGGGCAGCTTATAAAACAGGTCTCTAACCTGTATCATCGTGCCGTAATCGGCACTGCACTGTGAGACGCCGCTTTTCTCGCCGCAATCGATATTTATGCAATGGCCGATAGACGATTGGTTCGTCCGCGTCACCGCTTTTACCTGTGCCACTGCTGCGATGCTCGCAAGCGCCTCGCCCCTGAAACCAAAAGTGGAAATTGCCTGGAGGTCTTTTTCATTTTTTATCTTGCTTGTGGCGTGCGGCTCGAATGCGAACCGTAAATCTTCTTCGTCCATCCCGCTGCCGTTGTCAGATACCGAGATAAGTTTGCTGCCCCCTTGCTCGACCGAAACGGTAATTTTGGCGGCGCCCGCATCGATGCTGTTTTCCATCAGCTCTTTTACGATGCTCGCAGGCCTTTCTATTACCTCGCCTGCCGCTATCATATTTACCATATTCTGTTCGAGTATCTTTATCTGTCCCATGCCCGCCCATTGTATTCAATTTTCCATGCAATTCCAGCTTGTTCATTGCACATATTTCTTTTAATTCGCCCTCGGCTTACCGAAATCGTTGGCAATCTCTAACAGGGTTGACAGTCAGGCGATTCTGTTCTACAATCATCCCCAAGCTTGCAATAATTGGTAATTATGATGCAGTTGCACCATTTATCTGTTGAGCAAAGCTGAACCCCGATTTCCAGGGATGATTATTTTACGGGATTTATAGAGAGGTTTTTATGAAAGCAACAAAAGATATGAAAAGCGATATACCAAAATTAGAACCGGCTCTTGCCTGCAAGGTGGCGGATATAAAGCTTGCCGAATGGGGCCGAAAGGAAATGCAACTGGCGGAAAATGAAATGCCGGGCCTTATGGCTGTTCGTGAAAAATACGGCAAAACAAAACCTCTCAAAGGCGTGAAGATTACAGGCAGCCTTCATATGACGATTCAGTCGGCTATGTTGATTGAGACCCTCGAAATCCTCGGCGCCGATGTCCGCTGGGCTTCCTGCAATATCTTTTCCACGCAGGACCACGCGGCGGCGGCAATCGCAAAGGCCGGCTCTGCTGCTGTCTTTGCCTGGAAGGGAGAGTCCCTCGAAGATTACTGGTGGTGCACAGAGCAGGCGCTTACCTGGCCCGACGGTTCCGGCCCGGACTCAATTATCGATGACGGCGGCGACGCCACGCTCTTTGTCGTGTACGGCGCAAAGGCTGAAAGAGACTCGTCTATTTTGGATAAAAAAACCGACAATAAAGAGATGCGGATAATTTATGACAGGCTCCGGCGGAGTCTCGCCCTTAATCCCAAAAAATGGACAGCAATTGTCGCAAATCTGCGGGGCGTTTCCGAAGAGACAACCACAGGCGTTCACAGGCTCTACCAGATGCAGCAGACGGGCGAGCTGCCTTTTCCCGCGATTAATGTAAATGACTCGGTTACAAAATCGAAGTTTGATAATCTTTACGGCTGCCGGGAGTCCCTCGCGGACGGAATCAAAAGGGCGACAGACATTATGGTGGCGGGAAAAACAGTCGTCGTCGCAGGTTACGGCGAGGTTGGAAAGGGCTGCGCTCAATCGATGAGAGGATTTGGCGCAAGAGTCCTGATTACAGAAGTTGACCCGATTTGCGCGTTGCAGGCGGCGATGGAAGGCTACCAGGTCGTCACGATGGAAGAGGCTGCGCCAATCGGCGATATATTTGTGACTGCTACAGGCTGCTGTGATGTTATTCGGGGAAGCCATATGGAGCAGATGAAAAATGAGGCGATTGTCTGCAACATCGGTCACTTCGACAGCGAAATCGAAATCAGCTACCTCGAAAACAGCAAACAGTGCAAACGCGAGCAGATTAAGCCGCAGGTCGATAAATGGACTCTTAAATCAGGCAGGTCTATAATCGTTTTGGCGGAAGGCAGGCTCGTCAACCTCGGCTGTGCGACGGGACATCCGAGTTTTGTTATGAGCAGCAGCTTCACAAACCAGTGCCTCGCTCAGATTATGCTGGTATCCGAAAAACTTGAACCGAAGGTTTATACCCTGCCAAAGAAGCTCGATGAGGAAGTAGCCCGGCTGCACCTCGCAAGAATCGGCGTGAAACTTTCTAAACTATCGTCGCAGCAGGCACAGTATCTCAATATTCCTGTCGATGGGCCTTATAAAGCAGACAATTACAGATATTAAATCTGAAAGCATTTATTTTGGAGTTATTATGTTGTCAAATTTAACCTTTGCGGATTGTTTCAGGCCGGCACAAAAAAGATTGGCCTTTGCGTATGAGGCGATTCTGATTTTAGGCAGCTCCCTGCTGATTGCGATAAGTGCGCAGGTTGCTTTCGGCTGGCCCGTGCCGGTGACCGGTCAGACATTTGCGATTCTGCTGCTGGCAGCTTCGCTCGGCAGCAGGAGGGCAGTGCTGGCGGTTTTGGCGTATATCTGCGAAGGGCTCGCGGGGCTACCTGTCTTTGCGCAGTGTAAGGCGGGACTGCCCGTTCTTTTGGGGCCTACCGGCGGGTATATCATCGGCTTTCTCGTTGCTGCATACCTTGTGGGTTCTTTGGCGGAGAGGGGATGGAGCAGGAAAATTGTGACAATGGTGGCGGCGATGGTGCTGGGTAATGTCGTCATTTATACCTTCGGGTTAAGCTGGCTTGCTTTTGTTATCAGAGGTGTCGGCATACAGAAGATTTTAGCAGTCGGCTTGTATCCCTTTATTCCGGGCGAATTTATCAAGGTTGCATTAGCGGCGTGGCTGCTGCCGACAGGATGGAAAATAATTTCCGCGGTAGACAACAAAAAATAAAAAACAGAAATCCCCGCCCCGCCAAAAAGAAGGCGGGTAAACTCCGGGGTGAGGGCTGAACAATTTATAAAAAAACCCCGCGTTAAGCGCGGGGTTAAGTATTTATGGAACACCGAATCGATCGGAAAACCGAAATCGGTTTTTGGATTTATTCTAATCCAGCTGGTCGATTTCGGTAAATTTCACCAGTGCGCCTGACGTTTCCGGGTTCGGCGAGATTGTGCCGACGAGGCCTACCTTTTTGTTCATATATTTATCGAGGTTAGCCTCTGCCGCTGCGCCTTCAGGCACCGCAAAGCAGATTATATTGCCCGATGTGTCTAATATTTCATAGTGCCTGAACTCCGGCTCTTCCCCGTAAATCGCGGAGATACGGAATCTGCCGACGGCGGCAAATTTGCCGAGACTCGGCTGCTCCGCCTTTCTCGCTTCCACGGCCTTTTGAATATTTTCCATCGCCTGCTTTAGCTGCTTATCCTGCGTCTGCAGCTGGGTGTTTATCTTTACCGCCAGTTCCAGACCTTCGATGCGTTTTAGCTGATACTGGGCAAAACGGGCGGCCTTTCCTGCTGTCTTGCTCTCTGCCAGAAACGCAAGAGGCGGTTTTACCTTCGCGTAATTTTGTTCCAGCAGCGGTTTTGTGACCTCGGCATTGACAAGTTTTTCGAGGGCGTAGTATTGCTGCAGCATGCCTGCCTCAACTGATGTGCTGTTGCCGTCTTTTATCTCGATTACCGTTTGGCCGATATTCGCCACAGAGCCGAGCGGCTTTACGAATTCTCCGCTCACCCATACATAAGCAAATGACGGCGGCTGAATTTTGTAATAATCGCTTTGCTCTTCGCCCATCAGCTTTACCTTGTCGCCCCTGTTCAGTGTTCCCTGCACAGTCGATGAATGCAGCGGCATTCCATCCGAATTGCCAGCCCTTACGTTGACATTCTCGCTGGTGACGGTGCCGTTTGACGGGTCATTGGAATCGATTTTGACGTATTGTTTCGCAATCCAGGAGAAACAGCCGGGCGGCGGCAACACGCAGCTCCAGCTGGCCTTTTGCGAGACTACCCTGACGATGTCATTTTTGTTTAATTTGCCGCAGACATAGTAATTTGTGCCGGGGCCGGAACGAACCTGGATGTTCTCGCCCACTATCTGTGCCACATAAGGCAGAGTGGGCATCTGGTTTGCTTCCGCCGGCTTTACAAGAATCGATTGAATCGGCTTATTCGGTGAGCTTGCAGCAGTTTCCTGCGCCATGGTCATTGCCGGCATAACAAAAATCAGCAAAACTATGATAATGGAAATGAAACGAACTATCATTTTGTATCTCCCTAAAAAGAAACCCTTGTTTCCTTACAAACAATTTGAGTAGAAATTACCACTCTGACCTGTCGTTGTCAACGTTTATTGTCTCAAAATTTGGCTGGGCTTTTGCCCGCCTGTGGCGGGTTATGTTTGCAGTTTCGCCAGTTCATCTTTGCACATTTGAATCTGGGCTGCATCTGTAAGGGTTTTCTCCGCCTGCTGCAGAATATTAATAGCCGCTTCAGCCCGGTTGAGGTAGCGGCTGTAAAGCAGGCCTAACATAAGCTGCACCTGGCCGATATAGTTGTAGCTGCTGTAGTGCTTTATGAATTTTTCATAAGAATCTGCCGCCTGCTGGTTTTTGCCTTCGCTGGCAAGCTGATTGGCTATATCGAGCATTTGCGGCTGCGGCAGCACCTGCGCATCATCGATTTTCATCAAATCCAAGTATAGTTGGGCGGCGGCAGGGAGTTTTCTTTCTATTATCCGGCTGCTGATTTCGCTTCGCAATCCCGATATTACCGGGTTTCTCAGTTCGCCTGGAGGTTCGCCAACAGGTTTCGATTTGACCTGTAAATCATCTTTCTTTACCGAATAACCTGAAAATGGGTCGTACCCTGTTGCCACGACATCCCGAAATTTACGCCGCCGGTTCCACTGTTTTAACATATCAAGCAGGTCAAAGCCGCTCGACCGCACAAGACCGGTTACAAGAAATACCAGCGCTGCAATTATCCCGAACGCATAACCTGCCAGGTGTGCCTCATAAGCGACGTTGGAGGTATAGGTTTCGATTATATTATCAAGAATGATGAGTTTAAAGATGATGAAATAAAGGGCAGGGATATCGAATGTGCCTATAATAAAGAACCAGTAAATGATGGTAATAGACGTTTGCGGAAACAAAACCAGATATGCGCCGGTTACGGTTGCGATAGCTCCGCTGGCGCCGAGAAGGGGGGCGCCGACGCTGTCAGGGCTGTATAACGAAGTAAGCCCCATTTGACCGACGGCGGCGAAAACCGCTCCTGCAAAATACAGCAGCAGATATTTAACCGTTCCGAGTTTATCGCAGACGTTGTTGCCGAACAGGTACAAAAAATACAGATTGCCGATAATATGCAGCCATCCGCCGTGCAGAAAGGCGTAAGTTATGAACTGATACCAGGCCCAGTGCGTTGGCTGAAGCATAAAGCCGTCTGCCCAGCTGCGAAGGACCTCGGGTACCCTTACGAGGGAACCTTCTTCGAGAACTAAGGATGTATGGGGGCCGTAAGTCACCATGAATATAATGATATTTATGGCAATGAGGGCGTAGTTTGCATAAGGCGTTCGCTGCGGCCAGATATTTGTTCTTATCGGTAATATCATATTTTTTTTCAGTTTTTTTAACAAAAATCCAAAAGAGCCGCCGCATTCTAATAACAAAATCGCCTAATTACAAGCCGCAATCCTGATTTAATCGAAAACGGATTCCTGCTTTCGTAGAAGGGAATAATCATTTCTCTTATGCGGCTCTATTTATTTGACAATAATTGTTTTTGTAAGATATAATCAGTCTGTTCACCAGGGGTGATTCGTAAATAAACGAATCTGAGATTAGACCCTTTGAACCTGATCAGGACAATTGTTCTTGCTCCTGTTTTCGCCGGAAAGCAGGATGGGATGATATGCCTGCGTAGGGAAGTGATTATAGAGTCGTTTTTTACGGGAATTATTGAAAATCGCTTCTGCTTGCAGGGGCGATTTTTTATTTTTAGCGGGAGCAAAATTAAATGGCTACTCAATTACAGCAGGCACGGGCAGGCAGGATTACCGATGAAATAAAATTTGTCGCACAGCAGGAAAATGTCGATAGCTCGCTGCTTTTATCAGAGGTAGCGGCAGGGCGTGTCGTTATCCCCGCCAACAAGCTGCACCTGAAGGCGAATTTACGCCCGGTGGGAATTGGCAGAATCCTTTCTGTTAAGGTTAACGCTAATATCGGCACGAGCCCTGTAAGCTCTTCTGTGAAAGAGGAGATTGAAAAGCTGGCTATTGCTCTCGAAGTCGGCACTGATGCGATTATGGATTTAAGCACGGGCGGCGACCTTGATGCCATTCGCCGGCAGCTCATATCGGCCTGCCCCGTTGCCTTTGGCACCGTCCCGGTTTATCAGGTCGTCGCAGACCGCTCCGTCGAGGATGTGAATGCAAAAACGATACTCGATTGCATAACGAAACAGGCACAGCAGGGCGTGGATTTCTTTACGATTCACGCAGGCGTCCTGAAAGAATACCTGCCCCTCGTCAAATCGAGAGTCGCCGGCATCGTAAGCAGGGGCGGCGCACTGATTGCAAAATGGATGGTGCACCATAATAAGCAGAATCCCTTCTATGAGATGTTCGACGATTTGTGCGACATTATGGCGGAATACGATGTTTGCTTTTCGCTCGGTGACGGCCTGCGACCGGGGGCAATTGCCGATGCCACCGACCAGGCACAACTCGCGGAGCTTCGCACGCTCGGCGAGCTTGTCCAGAGGGCGAGAGAAAAGGGCTGTCAGGTTATGGTCGAAGGGCCGGGACATATTCCCTTTAACCAGATTCAGTATAATATGGAGATACAAAATAAACTTTGCGACGGCGCTCCTTTTTATGTTCTCGGACCGATTGTGACAGATATTGCTCCCGGTTTCGACCACATTACCAGCGCTATCGGCGGAACAGCGGCAGCGTTTTATGGGGCATCTTTCCTCTGCTATGTCACCCCGAGAGAACATCTCGGTTTGCCGACCGCCGATGATGTGCGGGCGGGCGTTGTGGCAGCGAAGATTGCAGGTCACGCCGCCGACATTGCCCGCGGGCTAAAAGGTGCGTCGGAGCGCGACAGAAAATTGAGCATCGCGAGAAACAAACTCGACTGGCAGCAGCACATTGCACAATCGCTTGACCCGAAGACCGCTGCGAGGATGCACGACGAGGCCTGCGAAAAAGCCGGCGTCAAAAATGTGGATATCGATTACTGTACTATGTGCGGAAAAGACTGGTGCAGCGCAAGAATCAACAGGGAAATCGCAAACAGCATATAGCGTGCAATCTATACGCACGCTCTACGCTAAACTATGTTTTCATCGAATCAAGTTCGATGACGGCCACGGGCAGGAATATGAAAATCGGAAGCCAGACCCAGAATTCCGGTATTATTTTATCGAAAAATATCTCCGTGGCGAAAAGCTTGCAGATAAATGTGACGATAAAGCATAAAGAGGTCGCCGCAAAGCTTATCACAATGGCGGATTTCATCGCCTTCGGGTCGCGGCAGATAAGAATCGGCAGACTCACCAGCAGCATTACAAGATTTATAATCGGGTCGGTTATGTGAGATTGCATCTGGGCGTATAACTGGGCCAGGTCTTTGATTTTACTGCCCTGCTGGGCGAGGTTGCGAAGCTGCATCCAGCTAAGAAGGGATTTGTATTCCGCCTTTCGCCTTACGGGAATATCCTTGGGGGTAATATCGCTCGAATAATAACCTATCGGGCGGGGGCCTGACTGGGGATTTTTTTCGGTAAAGGTGCCGTTGACCAGATCCCATCGGCCTTTATCAGGATTGAATACCGCGCTGTCTGCGTTTATCCAGCCTGTCACATCCCAGATGCCGGGTCTTGCTGTTCTTTTACGAAGCAGGAATGTCGGATTGCCGAGCGAGGCCGTTTTCAAATAATATTTCGGCGCAAACCACAAAGAACCCTGTGCGTCGCTGATAAATTTTACTTCATAAAATTCCTTTCCTGCAAGTTCGTCTTCACCGCGAACGAGATTGTCGGCCATTGGCGGTATTATTAACTCCTGGTCTATGACAAACAGCATCGTTGAAAAAATTGACAGAACGATTACCGGTGCAACGGCTCGTTTCAGGCTTACGCCCGATGCCATAATCGCAATAAGTTCCCCGCTGCGAACCATTTTGCCGAACGAGAAGACAGCGGCCATCACGGTAATCATTCCGGCAAACTCGCGGAAGTAAAGCGTTATCCGCAGGCCGTAAAATTGGAAGATGTTGCTTATGATGGCGAGGGTTCCGATGCCGGCCTTTTCCGTAAATTCGTCGAGGTTGATAAACATCTCTATAATAATCCGAAGCCCGATCAGGACGCTGAAGGCTATTGCATAGCCAATCAGAAAATTTTTTGCGATATATTTATCCAGTATTTTCATATCTAATATCGAATTATTAAAATCAGTGCTTCAGCAGCACACCATAAATTACGCCTGCCAGAAGAACCAGGATAACCGGCCCCGCCCAGATAACGAGCATTCCAACGTCGGAGTGCGAGGTAAGGTTTTCGACAAGATTTTTGCCGCTCATTATACATACGATTAAAATCGCCGCGGGTATCGAGCTTACGCCGAACGCGCCGAGAAGGTGGCCTCCTTTTTTGATTATTCCGAGTCCTATCCCGATAAGCACCAGCGGTATGCAGCCGATTCCGAAAGATAGCCGCCAGTGTGTTTCCGCCTTTATCGTAGCCTTGACATTGCTTATCTTCATATCGAGATTGCTTAGCAGGGTCTCCAGTTCTCTGCTTGCTCCTGCCCTTATATTATGATTAATTTTGTCGGCGCTGATGGTATCGAGCAGGCTGTCGGCAGATTTGTCATTTATCACCTTTGTCACGCCCTCGGGCATTGCGATGTTCTGAAAAGTGAGGCTGTCGGCGATACCCTCCGAGCCTGATTTTGTGTGCCAGTTTGCGTTGCGCAGCGTCATAGTCAGACTCGGCTTTCCACTCTCGACGCCGACCTGCATAACAGCCTGTGAGCTGCTGGAAATCCGGTCGGCCTCTTTGGCTGAAGAATCGAGGTATTCCTCGACAATGATTTTCCCTTCCAGCAGAATTCCGCCTCCTCCTTTTGCCGTGCATTTGTCGGCGGTTAATCTTAAAAGCTTCTGGCCGCTTGAAAGCCGGCAGAATTTGTCGTTGATTCTTATCTTGTCTCTTATTTCCTGCGCCACCAGTTCGGCAATATACTGACGGTAAATCCCGAGGGCTTCTTTTGCAATCGGATTAAAGTTCATAAAATCTGCGCGGATTCGCTTTATCTCGTCGATTTTTTTGAATCTGATATTGTCGCCAAGAAGCGGCGGAAATTCCTTCAATATCGATAGTTTCGGAGACTGCGCATAAGATGTTTTGTTGCCGGTCATATCGACAAGAGACGTGTTGACTGCCGTTATCTGCACTTCATTGAAGCGTCTCTGTGCGTTTATATGAACATAAGCGTCATCACAGCAGACGATTCTCTGGATTTTTGATTGTTTGGTCTCTGTTATCACGACGCCCGAAAGAATTTCGGTTTTCGGGTCTGCAAAATCGGCATATATTTCCCACCCGCCGTCGGGCGCCTTATAAAAACCTTTTTGCTGAATGTTGCGGAAGATGATTTTCTGGGCGTCTGCCTTGAGGGCCTTTTCCGCCCGCTGGACAAACGCCGGTGTCACATAGAAGCTTAAAAACAGGTTGGCTATTGCCACCATAATCGCAAGCGCAAGACCCGGATATACCAGGCTGAACATCCCTATTCCGCTTGCCCGGCAGGCATCGATCTCGTTGTCGGCGGCGAAGCGCCCGTAGCAGAGCGATGCCGCAAAAAGAGCTCCTATCGGTAGCACAAAGGTAAGTGTTATCGGCAGCATATACCCGACAAGATGGAGCACCTGCTGCGGGCCGACGCCTATCTCCTGAACGGGACGCAGAATCATGCCCAGGCCAAGGATAATACTTAGCGCCGTCGTTGCCAGCGCAAATATCTTAAATGTTTCCCAAAATATGTATCTGTGTAAAATCGAAACCATATTTATTCTTCAATTTGAATATACGGCGTCCTGCTCGAAACCCCGGCTATGGTTTTGTCCCGGCTTGTCGGGTTCGGCTTCAGGCTTCTGTTTCATTCGGGTTTCCGGGTGTAAATTTGAACTGGTCTCTGAAGACGGTTTTGAAATCGTAGGCATTATCGAAGTCTTCGATTGAGTCGTCGGGCCTTGCAGACAGCCAGTTATTTTTTATCATAAGATATACGATTTCGCCAAAATCACGGGTATTTTTCACGCCCCAGTTGTTGAGAACCAACAGGGACAGGCGTCCCCATTTTTGCAGGGCAAAATCGCGCAGTCCCTCGCAAAGCGTCCGCCCGCTTACGTGCTGCGGCTTCTCGGAAAAATTTTTGACAGTATAAGCGAGACCTTCATATATGAATTTCAAGGCCGCTGCGTTGTACCGGCCGTCCTCTTTGGCAATTTCTATAAGTTTCTTTTTCATTTTAACTGATTACCAATTACCATTTACCAATCATCGCCAATTGTTTCAGCTTATCCGCTGGCCTGGTTGTGTGCCGGTATCTGACGTAAGCAGAAATACATCTTTTCCGCCTGGCCCGGCTGCCAGAATCATACCCTCGGAGACGCCGAACTTCATCGTTCGGGGTTTCAGATTAGCAAGATAGATTACGGTTTTGCCGGTAAGCTGCTCCGGTGTGTACGCCTTTGCGATGCCGGCGAGAACTTCCCGGCTGATTCCGCCGACATCCAGCTGCATCCGCAAAAGTTTATCGGCGCCGGCGACTGCCTCTGCCTTTACAACTTTGGCAATTCGCATATCAATCTTCGCAAAGTCTTCGATTGTGCATTCAGGGGCAATCGGCTGGGCCGGCGTTTGTGCTGGTTGAGAGGCCGGCTGGCTCTCTTTGCTTTCTTCTGTCATAGCTTTCACCTGTTCTTCACTTATTCTTTCAAATAATCTTTCAAACTGGTTTATTTTATGATTTTCCAGAACTTTTTCTATATTGTCAAAGCTTAATGGACCGGCGTTGAGAAATTTTTCTGTCTTGTCGGCAAGTTTCGGCAGGACGGGTTTCAGATACGCCGTCAAAATTCTCGCCGCATTGATTGTGGCGGTTAAAGTCTGCCGTGTTTTTTCTGGGTCGTTTTTTATCGTTGCCCAGGGCTGCTTTTGCTCGACGTAACGGTTCGCAATATCCGCAAGGTTGTTGACCGTTCGCACGACCGCTGCGTATTCGAGATTTTCATAGTCTTTTTTCACCTGCTCTTTTGCGCTGAGCAGCTCGTTTATCAGCTTTGTGCCTTCCTCGTCGAGTTTTCCGAGCATCGAATCTAATTTGCCCGTGAGCATCGGGCCTGAACGGGAAGCGAGATTCGCAAGTTTGCCGACCAGGTCCGAATTGATTTTATTTACGAAATCTGTCGTGCTGAGGTCAATATCTGCTACGTCGCTGCCGAGTTTGCCTGCGTAATAATATCGCAGCGCCTCCGCATCGAGGTGCTTGATATAGGTGCTTGCCCTTATGAAGGTGCCTTTTGATTTGCTCATCTTTTCGCCGTTGACGGTAAGGAAGCCGTGAACGAAAAGTTTGTCGGCTGTCTTGAAACCTGCGCCAGTCAGCATCGCCGGCCAGAACAGGGCGTGAAAATACATAATGTCTTTTCCGATGAAGTGATAAATTTCGTACCCGTCGCCGCTCTTATCGGCAGGGTTTCGTCCCGGCCAGAGCCTGTCGAAATCCAGGCCGTTTCTGTCGCAATAATTCTTCATCGAGGCCATATAGCCAATCGGCGCATCCAGCCATACGTAGAAAAATTTATTTTCCTCGCCCGGTATCCTGAATCCGAAATATGGCCCGTCGCGTGATATGTCCCAGTCTTTCAGGCCTGCTTTGAACCATTCATCGAGTTTGTTCGCTACCGACTTTTGCACGTAGCCGCTGGCCATTAAATTTTGGAGCTGCTTTTCGTAATCGGCCAGCCTGAAAAAGTAATGTATGCTTTCTTTGCGGACAGGTTTCGTCCCGCAGTTTGCGCATCGCGGATTAACCAGCTCTGTCGGCTGATATGTCCCGCCGCACTTATCGCACGAATCGCCGTACTGGTCGTCTGCGCCGCACCGCGGGCAGGTGCCGCGAACATATCTGTCGGGCAGAAACATCCTGCAATTTTCGCAGTAGGTCTGCTCGATATTGCGTTTTACAATAGAGCCGGCTTTGTTGAGCCGCTCGAAAATTAACTCGCTGAAGTATCTGTTTTCTTCCGAATGCGTCGAATAATAATTATCGAATTCAATCAGGAATCTGTCAAAGTCGGCCTTGTGTTCCTTTTGGATTTTTTCGATAAATTTTTCCGGCTCAATCCCAGCTGCTTTTGCGCTTATCATAACAGGCGTGCCGTGTGTGTCGTCGGCGCAAAAATAAAAACACTTGTTTCCGCTCATCTTCTGAAAGCGAACCCAGATATCGGTCTGAATATATTCAACCAGATGGCCGATATGTATCGGGCCGTTGGCGTAAGGCAGGGCGCTTGTCACGATTATCTTTCGAGGCATAATATATCCTTATCGTCAGGTTTGCCTGTCGTCCTCGGTATTGTCCGTTTCCTTCTGGTTATTTATGCTGTCGTCTGGTTTGGTATCTTTCCTGAAATTATCTTTTCGTTCGTCTCTTCGTGTTTCGCCGGATGCCTCATCAGCGGTATCGTCTGCCCGGCCATCCGAAGGAGCCGCTTCGACTATTTCTATCTGGCCAAGCGGAACCGTCACAATCTTTCCGTCTCCGAGCTCGATAATAACCATTTGTGCGAGTATCAGCCCGTCAACTACCCGGCCCTGTCCCTGCGGCGTATTAACCAGCGTTTTCTTCCTGGGCAGGTTTCTTTTCAGCTCCACGTAAAGATCGTCCTCGTATCGCAGGCAGCATTTTAATCTGCCGCAGTAGCCCGAAATCTTAGTCGGGTCGAGCGTCGCCTTTTGCATCTTGGCCATCCGCATATTTACGGGCTTGAGAGTCTTGAGATACCGGATGCAGCAGCAGGGCTGCCCGCACGACTCGATATCACCGAGAATCTTTGCCTCGTCGCGAGCGCCGATTTGTCTCAGCTCGATTCTCGACTGGTACTCGTGCGCAAGTTTTTTTACCAGATCGCGAAAATCGACCCGTGAGTCCGCCATAAAGTAAAAGATAATCCGTTCGCCCCCGAATATATGCTCGACGTCGACTATCTTCATCTTCAGATTCATTTCGTCCGTCATCTTCTGGCAGAACGTCATCTCATCTTTGGCAATTTTTTGAAGGTGTTCCTCCTCGCCGGCATCTTCTTTGGTGGCATATCGTATGAATTTGCCCGCAGGTTCCACCGATACATCAATGGCGCTGTCGTCGAAATATTTCTTCAGCTGGTCAGGGTCGAATTTGAACTGTCCTGCCTTGTAAGGACACAGGCAGCCCACAAGTGAGCCGAGCTCAAGCCCCTTTTCCGTCTTTACGATGACTCTCGTATCTCTTTTGGGGATATTTGTTTCGTTATGCTCGAAAAGGCCGAGCACACTCATCCGCCCGTAGCGGACTATCATATATTTCTTACTCTTATCCGGTTTTGGTTTTACTGAAGCCGTATTATCCATTTTAATCGACCCGATTTATAGTGAGCCTTCGGCTCGCCCTTGTTAGTCGCCGTGAGTCTGTCGAACAGCCGAATCCGGCTATACATCCGACAATTGCGATTGCAAAACAAACATTGTATCAGAAGAAGTGACCTTTAACAAGAGCGGGTGAAAAATTAGTTTCTCGTTTATGTTCGAATCGACACACTGCATAGTTCTGTAGGCCGCTCCGATTTTAAGGCAAAGCTGCTCGGCTGTCTCCTTTTCCGACATCTTTTTTATATTTTCCTCCTGGGCGAAATTGGTAAGCCCGCCGCCCGCCGCGACTTTCAAAATAAGGCAATCGCGAAGAACAGATATAATTATTCTTATGAATGTTTTATGCGTCCTGCGGCTGACGTCTGTCTTGCTTGTCTGGGGATTAATCTTGCTCCAGAGCTGACCGGTTTCTCTGCTTTCCTTCAGGAATCGGTCGGCCAGTTCTAAGCAGTCGGCATACCGGCAGCCGGCCAGCTCGCCGACAAGCTGGTTGCAGATTTCGTAGAGTTTCGTCTCGGCCTGCCGGGATTCGAGTTCTGCCCACCTGCACGCATCGCCTATACTGCCGCCTGATAGTCTGGCAAAATACTGCGAACGTTTTTTATCCAGCCCGGTCTTGTGCAGCCTGTCGATAATTTTTTCTTCGGCTATCGGGCCAAAACGGATAATCCGGCATCGCGACCGTATCGTCGCAAACAGGTTTTCCGGTTGCGTGCAGAGCAGGATTATTGTGCAGTAGCCGGGCGGCTCTTCGAGAACCTTCAGCAGGGCGTTCTGCGATTCCTTGTTTAGTCTCTCTCCTTCGCTGATGACAAAAACTTTCCCCTCCGAAAGTGAAGGCCTTATCGAGACCTTTTTGATTACAAATTCCCGGATTACATCTATTGATAAATCTTTCGGCGTTTTTTTATCTTTGCCGTCTTCCGTAAATTCGAGCAGCTCTTTGTATATATGCAGAAAATCCGGATGTGTGCCGGCCTCGAAGGCCTCGCAGGAAACGCATTTCCCGCATGAGTCCGCAAACCCGTTCTTTATAACCGGCTCTTTACACAATAGAAGTTTGCCCAGCTCGCGGGCAGTTTTGAACTTGCCCACCCCTTCTATACCAGCAAATATAAAGGCGTGCGCCAGCCTGCCGCTGGCATATCCCTGCTGTATTAGAGATATCGCTTTATCCTGACAAAAAATATCCTTAAAAGACATAAAATCCAATACCAAAAAATTTATAACTGTTAGTTAGTTAAAATCCTGACAATTTCCATTTGAACATTTTCTGCCGGTTTTGTCGCATCGATTATCGTAAATTTTTTATTGCCTTTTGCCAATTTCAGAAATCCGCTTCGCACCTTCCGGTGATAGGCATCGCCTTTCTGTTCCATCCGGTCGAGGTTTTTCTTCAGTCTCTTTGAGGCCGTCTGAATATCGATATCGAGTATGATTGTTCTGTCCGGCCAGACCCTTTCGAGGCAATTTTTCGCCACCTTTATCACGTTATCAATGCCGAATGAACCCGCATAACCCTGGTATGCACAGCTGCTCGAAAGCCACCTGTCGAGAATACAGGCGCATCCGCTTTCGAGAGCCGGTGCGATTTTTTCCTGCCAGAGTTGCGCCCTCGCTGCCATATAAAGCAATAGTTCAGTTCTGGTGTTCATTGCCTTGTGCTGCGGATTGAGCAGGATTTCCCTGATTTTCTCGCCGATAGCGGTATCTCCGGGGTCGCGAAAGGTTTTGACTTTGACGCCGCTCTTTTTGAGATATTCTGCCAGCATTTTTACCTGCGTGCTTTTGCCGCAGCCGTCCGGCCCGTCAATTACGATGAATTTGCCCGCCGTTCTGGTTTTCAATTGTTTATTTCCCAAGCCATATTCCTTTAATTCAATCTGTTCATTGATAATATAGCAGGGGAATCAAAAAGTAAATACGCCTGCGACGTATAAAATTCAAAATCAGAATTGTTTAGCCCTGCCACCTGTGGGCAGGGCATATTTTTTTTTATTCAGTTTTGTGATGTTGATATTCTTGCTG
>PLLP01000008.1 GCA_003141315.1 Phycisphaerales bacterium | reverse complement strand
GGCTTCCCGCAACAAGGATTTTTTCTATGTCGGCGGTTCGGATAAGTGCGTTCATACGTTGAAGGCAGAGAACAAAGTTGAGGTATTCAAGGCGGCAGCGGGAAACGGTTCCGCAATAACAGCAGTAATGGCAGATGAAGATTTTGTGGTATTCAGCACGGATGCGGGCGATGTAATATGTATGACCATCGCCAAGCCGCAAAAGATGTGGTCATTTCGTGCGGCAGGGGCGATACTTGCGCCGCTGGTAAAAGATGCTGATGATTTATATTTTGCCAGCAAGGATACGAATATCTACTGCATAAATCTGAAAGACGGCGATCTGAAATGGAAGTATCCATCGGGAATGATGCCTGCGAAGGCGCCGATAATTACACCTGCTTATCTTTATGAAAATGCGGCGGAAAAAGGGGTTTTCGCCCTCGATAAAACCGGCGGCAAGTTTGCCTGGCAGATTGAAGACGCCACAGGGCTGCTGGCGGAGTCGGCGGGAAAAGATTATCTTATGACAACCCGCCTGGGGCGGACGGCACTTTTGGTTGTGGATAGCAAAAGCGGGAAACGGATTAATTCCCTTAATCTCGCAGGGATTACGAGTTTTGCATCCAATGCCGGCGATTCGTATATATATATTGCCGATGAAACAGGCAGGGTTGCCTGTATAAAACCTGTGGTTCGGTCTTACACGTCATCCGCTGAGGGCGTGCGGGCCCGGTAAGGCTGCCGTTGCGACAAGAGCCGGGAGAAAGAAAAACTGATTCGGACAAATATTGAATTGTTTGCCGGGATAAAAAAGGAGAAGGCTGCAAATGGACGTGCTGGTGAAAACTGCTCTTTTAAGCGTTTCCGATAAAACAGGAATTGTTGAATTTGGCCGCAGGCTTGCCGGGATGGGTGTGAAAATTATAAGTACCGGCGGGACGGCGAAAAGCCTCAAAGAGGCGGGGGTCGATGTTGTAAGCGTCGAATCCGTCACGGGTTTCGGCGAGATGATGGATGGCAGGGTCAAGACGCTGCATCCGAAGATTCACGCGGCGCTATTGGCGCTTCGCGACAAGAGCGAACACGTGGCGGCAATGCGGGAGCATAATATTGAGCCGATAGACCTTGTGTGCGTGAATCTGTACCCGTTCGAGAATACGACAGCAAAGGCGGGATGCACCCTCGAAGAAGCGATAGAGAATATCGATATTGGCGGCCCGAGTATGATTCGTTCGGCTGCCAAGAATTACAAATATGTGACCGTGGTGACGGAGCCGGGTCAGTATGAAAAGGTGATTGCGGAGATGCAGCAGAAGGGGGGCAGCGTCGGAGAGCAGATTCGTGCGGATTTTGCGAGAGTTGCGTTTGGCTTAACGGCAAGCTACGATGCGGCCATAGCTAAATATCTCAATAAGGGGGCGTCGGTTGATTTTCCTGAGACAATTACGATAGCCGCCCGAAAGGCTGAGAACCTGCGATACGGCGAGAACCCGCACCAGGGCGCCGCGTTTTATAAATTAGCGGAAGGCGGCGAGCCGTCGGTGAGCAGCGCCGGTATGCTCGAAGGAATCAAGCAAATCAGTTTCAATAATCTGCTTGATGCAAATGCCGCGTTTGAGCTTGTGAAGGAATTTTCGGAAGCGGCGGCGGTGATTGTCAAGCACAATAACCCGTGCGGATGCGCCGTCGATGAGGATATAAAAATTGCGTATCAGAAGGCCTACGAGGGCGACGTGGTAAGCGCGTTTGGCGGGGTGATTGCCCTGAACCGCAGGGTCGATTCGGAACTTGCCCAAACGATAATGGAATCGTACAGCCGGTTCGGCAAGGTTCGCGGTGCGGGCGGATTCTTCGCGGAGGTAATAGTCGCACCAGAATTCGAGAAAAATGCGATCGAAATAATCCGCACCCTGAAGGGATGGGGAAGCAGGGTCTCCCTTTTAGAGACAGGGCCTGTCGAGAGGACAAAGATAGACGTTTCTGAGCCGGACATCCGCTTTATTGTAGGCGGACTGTTGCTGCAGAAGCGGGACCTGGTCGGGTGGGAGCCGGAAAATCTGACTTACCCGACAAAGGCGAAACCAGCGGAAAAGCAGCTCGAGGATTTGAAGATTGCGTGGCTCGCAGCCAAGCATACGAAGAGCAACGCCATAGTGCTGGTAAAAAATAAAAAGGTCATCGGCGTGGGGGCCGGGCAGATGAATCGCATCGAATCAGGTATTATAGCGGTTCAAAAGGCCGGCGAAGAAGCGAAGGGCAGCGTTATGGCGAGCGACGGGTTCTTCCCGTTTGCTGATAACGTCGATAATGCGGCGCGTGCGGGCGTGCGGGCAATTGTTCAGCCCGGCGGCTCACAAAAGGATGATGAGGTTATTGCCGTCGCCGATAAATGCGGCATCGCAATCGTGTTTACAGGCAAGCGCCACTTTAAACATTAGAAGAATATTGTAAGCCGAACGCAATACGCATCACACAGGGTGCGATACGAATGATTCTATAGTCCAGCGGCTTTGCGAAGTTTTGCAGCCATATCGGTTTTTTCCCAGGTGAAATCGGGTTCGTTTCTGCCGAAATGCCCGCCGTGCGCGGTCTGGAAATAAATGGGACGCAATAAGTTCAGGTGAGTAATCATTCCCTTTGGCGTCAGCGGGAAAAGCTTTCTTACGATTTGGCTGATTTTGGTCTCACTCATTTTGGCAGTCTGGTGTGTATTGATATAAATGGAGACCGGCTCTGCAACGCCAATGGCATAAGAGAGCTGGACTTCGCAGATGTCGGCGAGTCCTGCGGCGACGACATTTTTTGCGATATAGCGAGCCATATATGAGGCGGTTCTATCGACTTTAGAGGGGTCTTTTCCGCTGAAGGCGCCGCCGCCGTGTTTTCCGATTCCGCCGTAAGTGTCAACGATAATTTTCCTGCCTGTGAGTCCTGTATCGCCGTGTGGGCCGCCAATGACGAATCTGCCTGTCGGATTGATGTGATAGATAATTTTTTTATCAACGAGTTTTTTCGGCAGGACGGGCAGGATAATTTTTTTGATAATTTTACTTCTCAATTGTTTGTAGGTAATATCTGGGGAATGCTGAGCGGCGATGACAACGGTGTGTATGCGTTTGGGTTTTCCATTTTCATATTCGACGGTGACCTGAGTTTTTCCGTCCGGCCTCAGCCAGGGCAGTTTCCCTGTCTGTCTCATTTTTTCGAGCCTGCGGGAAAGCTGGTGAGCGAGCGAGATTGGCATAGGCATAAGCGAAGGTGTTTCTCTGCAGGCGTAGCCGTACATCAGGCCCTGGTCTCCTGCACCCTGCTCTTTGTGCAGGCCCTGACCTTCGGTGACGCCGATGGATATATCGGGGCTTTGCTTATCGAGATTGATAATTACGGCACAGGTTTTGTGGTCGAAGCCGAGCGATGGATCCGAATAGCCGATTTTTTTGATTGTCTGGCGAACAACTTCGGGAATATCGACAACGGCTTTTGTGGTTATTTCACCGGCCACAAAGACCATTCCGGTAGTTGTGAGGGTTTCGCAGGCAACCCTGCTGGCGGGGTCTTGAGCGAGCATCGCATCGAGAATTGAATCGGAAATGCAGTCGGCGACCTTGTCGGGGTGGCCCATAGTGACCGATTCGCTTGTTAAAAGGAAGTTTTTCGTGTCGCAAAAAGGATTCGAACAATATTTAGTTTTAGCCATTCGATAACGCCTGCCATTAAATTGTTAGTAAAAACTTCAAATTCTTATATGCGGCATTATTGTAAGAGAAATTTGCGCAAAGTCAAATGAAAATATGTATCGGTTGTCGCTGCGGGGTAAACACTTTGGCGGGCTACTGGTCGTTTATCAGCCAGTTGTAATTGATATAGCTGACATCGTAGTTTTGCAATTCGAGGAAAGAGGCGTCATCGGGAGATAAATATTTGATTACGAAGTTGAGTGTGGCAGCGGTTTCGGGGGTCTGGTCTTTGAATTTTTTGTCCGTTCCATATTTTTCCGTGAAGTATTTGCCGTACCAGCTGTCCTGCAGCATCGCAGGCAGATAGACTATTTTGTTGCTTTTGTCGATTTGGAAATTAGAGTCGGCAGAAAGATATTTTTTAATCTGGTCATCTAACAACTCGTTAAGTCTGCTGCCGGTGTATGGTTCAGTGCGCAGGAGCGGGCTGGAAAGACTGGCGTGTGTGAGTGCGAAGAAGGCCCTTGGCTCGTTACACCGCTGGTAGAAAATTTTTTGTTCGAGTTCTGCGAGGGTAAATTCCTCGTTCATAACGATAAATTTTTGTTTTTCGATACCGCCGATTTTTTGGTCGATGTGCCTGACGCTGTCTGGCGGCCAGAGCATCCGCAGAATACGGTTAGATTCAATCGGGTAGTTCTCTGTAATTATACTGAGCATTTTGATATTATAGGCGTTAATCCAGAAGGCGATTTGCTGTTCTGCCGGCATAGCCTTATATTCGTTCGGGTCGAATTGCTTAAGTTCGTCGAGGAGGTTGTACAAATCGATGCGTTTTCTTTTTAACGCCTTGTAATTGACCATCCCGCGGCTGTTAACATTTGCGGATAAAAGTTCGGCGTAATCTTTGTTGAGTGTCGTTAATGAAGGCAGTTGCTGCTGCTGATTTGTATTGCCGATAAGGTTCGGTTCGGTCTTGTTTATAGGAGGGGTATTACTTTGTTGTGTTATGTTGCTGTCAGTTTTCCCGGTTGTTTGGGAATTGTTGGCGGGGGCAAGCTGCACAGCGGCTTGAGGTTTGGCAATCGCCTTTTTGGTTTTACGGCAGCCGGCGGCAAAGCCGAGAAGCAGTAATAATGCTGAAGTATAGATTAAAAAATTTCGCATTCGTTAATTCCCAATAAAAGGTTATAACTTTGTACTATTATAATTGATGAATATACAATTACAGCAATTATTTTTACAGAAATTTATTATATTTTAATGATAAATATTTTTATTTCAAGCAATTATCCTTTTAGTACCGCTAAGGGGAGCATTCTTGCCACCGGCTTTGCCCAGCCGCAGCGGCTTACAATCCTGACGACCTCGTCGATGTCCTTGTAGGCGTCCGGCGCCTCTTCTTTAATTCTGCCTCTGTCGGCGGTGATGAGTTTGATGCCTTTCATACTCTGCTTAAAACGGTCGTCTGTAATCTGCGGAGCCGAGATAAACTTTCCTCTTTTTGATTTTCCGAGAGCGGCGGTTCTGCTCATAACCCTGCCTGCGCCGTGATTTATCGAGCAAAGGGATTCGGCGGAGTTTCCAGTTCCGACGAGAAAATAGCTTGCCGTTCCCATAGAACCCGGCGTTATGATGGGCTGGCCTGTCTTCTGAAATATTGTACCCTGCATCCTGTCGGGGCCGAAAGCCCGCGTTGCGCCTTTTCTATGCACCCACAATTTTCCTTCTGGGTGTTCTTCGAGTTTTGCCATATTGTGAGCGATATCATAGACGAGGTTCAGGGGCGTTTGTCCGAACATCCTGTTAAAGCACCTTCTTACAAGCAGGGTCATAATCTGGCGATTGGTAAAGGCGAAATTGGCGGCAGCGGCCATTGCGCTGATGTATTTTTGCCCCTGCCTGTCATCGGTTCGCAGAAAGCTGAGCATCTTTTTTCTTTCGGCCATATCCGGCTGCTGGGCTGCAATCGCCATATAGTAGTCGGCAATTTCATAACCGAAACGTCTTGAGCCAGAATGTATCATAACGACAATCTGATTTTCAAACAGGCCAAAGGCGTTTGCGGAATCGTGGTCGAGGATTTGCTGAATATACTGGATTTCGATGAAGTGATTTCCGCCGCCGAGTGTGCCGAGCTGGCCGGCACCTTTTTCAATGGCGAGTTTCGGTATATCAATCGAATCAACCGGCAGTGCGCCGTTTTCCTCGATTCTTTTTATGTCGTCGGCCAGCTCCTGCAGGTCGAGCGCCTCCCATGCGGGATGTTTTATCCTTTGGGCAAGCTGGGGAATTGAAGCGGGGCCTTTGCTGATGACGGCTTCGAGGCCGGCATTATCGAGAGGTAGATTTTCCTTTCCTTCGCCGAGCGGTATATCGCGGGCAATAGAGGATGCAATCTGGTCAACATCAATCTGGCCTTTGGTAAATGGCGTTTTAAGCAGTCTCATACCGCAATTTATGTCATAGCCAACAGCGGCGGGCATTATGGCATTTTGTAGTCCGATAACCGAGCCTATGGGTATGCCGAAGCCGACGTGAATATCAGCGGTGGCAAGAACTTTTTTGGCGGGGGGCAGAGAGGCGGCGTCGCGAAGCTGACTTACCGCGTCTGGCTCAATCCGGATGGCCTGCGAGGCGTAAATAGTGGCATCTGTGACCATTTGGCCTGTGCGTTCCATCAATAGGCGAAGGGGGTCTAATCGAACCAGCTGTATTGAGGATTGCGGCATATTTTTGTGAAAATTAAACAAACATAACCGGTTTTTTCGAATATTATACGTTTTTTGGGCTGTATGTGTAGTGAATAGTAAAGAAAACTACATTATTGGACGAATTTTAAATTACGATACGGGTTTTGCCCTCGCAAAATTGGTTGCGGCGAAATAACTTGACAAAAAAGGGTAATTAGGTTATTTTGGGGAGGATAGGGCAAATCGGGAAAACGGTTTCATTTTGGATATTTTGAGATAATGAAGGCTGAATAAATGCTGGCTAAAATCTTTGTTTCTGCAGGTCTTATATTGATTTTTACTGCCAATTTAACCGCTGTTGACAACAGAAAGGTAGCTATTGTGCAGAACAAGGATGTTCTTGACAGCAGCGACTTCGTGGTTATTGATAATTTTGTGGACGATGCGATTCGGGAACTGATAGATGCGAAAGATTTTTCAGAAATTTCCAGATTGAGAAGCGATATTATAGCCAACAGCGTTGCAAAGAACGAAAGCTCGAAGGCCCAGTATCATAATCAGTTCACAAAATCCGCAGCGGAGCACATATCGGCGGCGCTGAAATCTTCGCAGTCTCTGCCAGCGGACAAGAAATTCAAGGTTGTCCTGAACCTGCTGATGATTATAGAAGGCTTGGGGGATATCCAGTTATCTTCATTAGTGGTGGATAAAATTGACGATGACAACGCCGCCTTTCGATACTGGGCGATTAAATGCTTTGCAAGCCCGGAGGTAATAAAGCAGCTTAATGACGCCGGCGAAAATTCAGTGTCGGCACAGGTTGTCAGCCGGATAAACAAGGTAATTGACAAATCCGATGATACGCTGCTGGTTCTCATATCAGGTCTTGCATCGGAGATTAAAAGTCAATCTGCTGTGGGCGGAACGGAACTTCTTATCAGGATTGCAGACTTGAGAATAAAACAGTATGAGCAATGGCAGGTGAACGATGAGATTACCGACGCAGCGGTTCTGAAAGCCCTTTATAATAAAATCGTTTCGGGCGAGGGCGGGGCGGATATGGCCAAGCGGTTCTGCAATCTGTATTCGTTTGTTTGTCAAAGATACCTGAAGGGCGTAAATTTAAGCGCGGCTCATAAAGATAAATTAATAACGGTGATGGTTGAGATTGAAGATAAATGTATTAGCAAGCTTTTAGTCAGACAGACAAAAATCAGAGAAGCAATCCAGAAAAAGGATAACGCGGCCTTACAAGCTGAGATAGACAGGCTACTCGGTGATGCCAATACAGAAGGCAAACTGCCTGTCAAATTGAATATTCAATATCGCGGCCCGGACGGCAAAGAAAGCACAGCTCCTGCTGCATTGCCGGCGCCGCCTAAGTAATGTTGATTTAAGCGTAATGGGGGAAAGGAGTGGGAATTGCAGAAAGGATTTTGCAGTCATCTTCAAATTAATACCCGGCCATCGGGATATTCGGGCCAATCGAATAGTAATCATCTTTTTCTTTTAATTGTTTCATCAGTAATTCTGGTCTTTTTTGCCGGCTGCCGTAAAAGAGGGGCAGGAGAGGCAAAAGAGGAGTCAACACAATACAGCGTTTTGACATCGAAGGTTCGTCTGCTTGACCCTGCTGATATTACCGATAACACGTCGGCGCTGGTTGCCAGCCAGATTTATGAATCTCTTTATCAGTATCATTATCTAAAAAGGCCTTACGAGGTGGTTTGCCAGCTTGCCGAATCTCTGCTGCAGGTAAGTGAGGACGGGCTTACTTATACAATTAAGATAAAAAAAGGCGTATATTTTGCGGATGACGTGTGTTTTCCAAACGGCGAGGGCAGGGTTCTGAAGGCAGCCGATTTTGTCTATGCGTGGAAGCGGATTGCGGATGTCAAAAATTTGAGCCGGAACTGGTGGATTTTCGAGGATAGGATAGTCGGACTCGACCGGTTCCGTCAATATTCGTCGGAATGCAAAACTGCACGGGAAGTTGATTATAATTATCCGGTTGAGGGATTGCAGGCAACGGATGACTTTACGCTGGTGATAAGGCTGAAGAAGCCGTGGCCGCAGATTATGTATTTACTGACCCGCCCGGCAGCGTCGCCGATTCCGAAGGAAGCGGTTGATTATTACGGCGCTGATTTTGTAAATCATCCCGTCGGAACCGGGCCTTATAAGCTGGGGCGGTGGAATAAAAATAGTTTCGTTGAGCTGATTAGAAACGAGAAATTCAGGGACGATTTTTACCCCGCTGATGGTGAGCCGAACGATGCGCAGTCAGGATTCCTCGCCGATGCGGGAAGGAAACTTCCGCTTTCGGAGCGGATAATGTTTGTGATTATCGAAGAGGAACAGCCCCGGTGGTTTCTCTTTATGCAGGGTAAGATTGATATTTTGGCGGTGTCGCAGGGATTTTTTTCGCAGGCGGTGGGGTCTGATATGCGGTTAAAGGAGGAAATTGAAAAAAAAGGTATCTGCCTGAATATATTTCGCGACCCGAGCACATTTTGGCTTGGGTTTAATATGAAGGATAAGGTGCTTGGCGGCAATAAGCCTTTGCGTCAGGCAATCAGCTTTGCCATAGACCGCCAGAGGTATGTAAGGCTTTTTTACGAGGGCCGGTCAGAAGCGGCTTATGGGGTAATACCGCCTTTGCTTAGGTTTGAAGGTCGGCCAGATTTGCCGGGGGCGGAGCAGGCAAGTCCGCAGATAGAGGAAAAAATCGGCGATACTTTTGACGTCGAAAGGGCGGTGGAATTGCTGAAGGAAGCTGAAATAATTTATGGAGGGAAACTGCCGGCGCTTACACTTACTATGCCCGGCACGGGTTCGGGTTTCAGGAAAGAGGCGGATTTCTTCAGGCACGCTCTTGAGGAAATCGGCCTGGAAATTGTTGTCGAATATCTCGATTGGCCGAGATTTCAGGAAAAATTGAGGTCGCGCGATGTCCAGATGTTTTGCAGCGGATGGATAGGCCAGTATCCTGACGCGGAAAACTTTTTGCAGCTTTTCTACAGCAAAAATATTCAAGGCGGGCTGAACAGTTTTAACTATTGCAGCGTAGAGTTCGATAAAATATACGAGCGGGTATCAGTGATGGCTGACGGGCCGGAAAGAGAGAGGCTTTATGGGCAGGCGGAAATGATGATAATGCAAGATTATCCTGCGGTTTTTTTAAGACACGGCCTTGGTGTAATCCTGTATCATAAATGGCTTAAGAACGCCAAGAGCAATTCTTACGGGTACGGATTGGGTAAATACAGGCGTGTGGACGGGCAGATGCGAAAGATTTACCAGGATTTGCAGGGCGAAAAGTAAAGAAGAGTAATTTGGCGGGCAGATATTTATAAAAAGGCTCGACTTTAGCGGGAAGATTGGGGATAATAGGAGCCGGTGCGGGTTATAAGAGGGTTAATATGGAAGAGAATGTGGAAATTGAGATAAACTGCCTGCAGGACAGGGTGGTTGTTGCGTTCAAATCTGCGCAGGTGAGCGGCGCCGAGGGCATAGCGGATGCCTGCAGCAAAATACTGGATTATATAGACAAAAACAATCCGAAATTAGTCATCATTGATTTCGAGGAGGTGAAGTTTTTCTCTTCCCAGGTGCTGGGGATGCTTTTGAATTTAAAGGGCAGGCTCGAAAAGCGGGGAGGGAAGCTTTTGATAAGCTCGATAAATCCGCAGCTTTACAGGGTTTTCAGAATAACGAATTTGGATAAGATTTTCCGGTTTTTCCCGGACAGGGAAAGCGCGAACAAACATATTCCGGTTAAGTGAACTTTTTTAAGGGCGACAAAGATGTATATCACCAAACAGTTTTCAATTTTTATGGTCAATAAACCAGGAATTCTGGCCCACGTTCTCAGCGAATTCGCCAGATTAAAAATTAATGTTGTGGCGATGACGGTAATGGATTCTGTCGAGCATGGCGTTCTGCGGGTGGTGGTTGACGTTCCTGCAAAGGCCACTGAAATGCTGTCGAGGCTTAATATGACATATAACGAGACCGATGTTCTATGCCTTGTGCTTGAGAACAAATCGGGAGCTCTTGCTGACGTCGCAGAAAAGCTGGCCAAGGAGCATATCAATATTTCTTATGCCTATTGCACATCGGGTGCGAGGGGCGGCAAAACAACAGGCGTGCTAAAAGTCGCTGATGTTCAAAAGGCAATGAGGGTGCTCGATTCGTCCCAGAAAAAAAATGACAAGGGGCAATCGCTTAGACGGCCTAATTTTTCGAGATAGTGTCGGGCAGGGTTTTCGATTATTTATTTTTCTTCCAGGCTTCAGCGACGGCATCAGCAATCTGGCGGTGTATGTTCCTGTCTAATACGTCCGGCACCAATTGCCCGTGCGGCGTAAGCTCGGCAATTTTTTGGGCGGCGGCGACTTTCATAGCCATAGTTATCTTTGTTGCCCTGGCATCGAGGGCACCGCGGAATATGCCGGGATAGGCCTGTGCGTTATTTATATCGCGACCGTCTGCTGCTATTGCGGCACCGGCTTTGTAAGCCTCTTCCTTGCTGATTTCGCCGACAGGATTGCTCAGCGGCAGCACGATTGCTTTTTTCGCCATCGACTCGACCATTTTCCCTGTAATCATATTCGGCCTTGCGACGCCGATGAAAATGTCCTTATCCTTAAAGCCCTCCGCGAGGGGGGATTTCTGATTTTTTTTGTTGGTAATCTGTGCCAGCTCCTGTTTGTATTTATTCATTTTTTCAGTTCGACCGCGATATAACGGGCCGAAAGAGTCATATACGACAATATCGCCGATTCCGAAGCCGAGCAGGATTTTGCTTATGGCAGTTCCCGCGGCGCCGGCGCCGAGCATTAAACAAGAGCAGTTTTCCTTTTGTTTGCCGGTGAGCTTTAATGCATTTATCAATGCGGCGAGAACAATCGTGGCTGTGCCGTGCTGGTCATCGTGGAATACGGGTATGTTGAGGGCTTTTTCGAGTTTCTCCTCGATTTCGAAACACTCGGGTGCAGCAACATCCTCCATTTGAATTGCACCGAAGCCCGAAGCAATCCGCACAATAGTTTCAACAAAGACGTCGGGGTCTTTTGAATTTATCAGGATGGGAAATGCGCTGATGTGAACAAATTCAGCCATTATGGATGCCTTTCCTTCCATAACAGGCAGCGACCCGAGCGTGCCGATATCGCCGAGGCCGAGGACGGCGGTTCCGTTTGTTGCAATGGCGACCCTGTCGCATATCCCGGTAAGCTCCCAGGCTTTTACGGGGTCTTTCTGGATGGTCTCGCATACCTCTGCGACGCCGGGCGTATAGACCATTCGCAAATCCGTAAGGCTCTTAATGGGCATTCTGCTGACGACATCGATGGAGCCGCGGCTGTGTGTTTGCAGGGTTTCGTTACGGATATTTAATATTTGGATATCCCCTGTTGATTCTGCCTGTTTCGCGATTTTTTCCACCTGCTTTTTATCGGGCGCAAATATGGTGACGTCGCGGAGCAGGAATTGGTCTTCTGTGCCGGTAAGTTTAATATCGCTGATGAAGCTGCCGGTTTTAGCGATAATATCACAAAATTTTGCGAGTGTTTCCGGCTTATCGAGAATCCTGCATTGCAGTGTAAATATCTCTTTCATCGAATACCGCTGCTGCCAGCTTGTGCCTTTTAGCTCAATCATTGCCCTTTTCCACCTTTTATATTATTTTGCTTTTTTTGATTCAAACCAGATTCGCAATTATACAAAACGATAGTCTTTTTGCTAATAAAAAATGTTTTTGAGGAGCAAGAGGGCGTTGGCGGGAAGCGGAAGATTTATTTTTTGACGAAACTACTATGATGCGTAGTTGTGGAGGCCGGGGAAAAGTCTGGGGATGTTGGCCAGCAGAAGCGTGATTACAATAAAGGTAAAGCCGGTAAGCACCCAGGCGCTGTTGAGACGCGGATATTTTGTGCCAAAGAGACCGCGAAAATTGAAATAGGCGGCGAAGACGAGCCATGTCGCCAGCGACCACATTTCTTTGGGGTCCCAACCCCACCAATCCGCCCAGGCAAGTTGAGCCCAGAAGCAGCCGATGACAAGCCCGAGGGTGAGCAGCGGAAAACCTGCACAGGCAAGCCTGTATGTCGCCTCTTCGCAATTAACGAAACCATATTCCGGATTATATTTTGCGCCGATTATCTGCAAGTATGCCTGGACGGCGGCCTTTGTCATAAACAGATACGCAAGTATATAAACGGCGACGTGCGGTGCGAACAGGGGACTTTGCAGGGCAGGAGGCAAACCGCCTGCGGCGGACGTTTCAGGGAAGACAAAACCGGCAGGAAAAAGAATAATCGCGCCAATCAGGGCGTCGCTTGCGGAACCGCCGGTCTTGAGAACCTTTCTGCAAAAAAGCGACAGCGGATAAATAATTGCGCCGAGAAGCAGAAATACATCAAACAGATTTTGCAGCGGGACGTGTCTTACCTGAAGCACGCGAAAAACATACGAAAGCAGGGCGGCGACAAAGCCGAGAATGAAAAACAGATGTCCTGTCTTTCGCAAGCGAAGAATTGACCATAAAAACGCCAGGATGTATGCGCCCAATGCGATGTAAATCAGAAGTCCCTGAATTGAATATTTAATATACATTGGTTGCCTGTCGAACCTTTAATTGTCTTAACATATTTGCGATATTTTGGAACCAGAAATGCCAGAATGCACCGAGAACGAGCAAAAGCAGGCCTGCGTAGATAATGAACAGGCCGGTATCCGATACGACCTGAAGCACCGTAAATTGTCCTGTCTGGCCGTCATAATCGAACTGGTAGAAATAAAATCCGCCGTAATGAAAAGGCTTGTTCACGGCGATAGTGCCTTGAGCGGCTGTTTTGCCGTCTTTTATTATTTCTATGTCGCTGTAAAGATTCTTTATTCCCGGCCTTTTGTAGCTTAAAAATATTTTGTCATCAGGCAGGACAGGATTTTCGAAACCTTCAAAGATGTATTTTGTTATCGATGAGCCGAAGACCGTATTATATTCAATCTTGACGGCAGCGTTAAAACCATCCTGCGGCCGGTCAACGGGGGTTCCATTCGTATCCATCTGATAATTTTTAAAGACTTTCAGAATTTTGATTGTGCCACCGGTGTCACCGAGCTGTTTTTCATCGCCCTGGCGTGCCTCCATCTTCCATTGCCACGGCATTCTCTGTTCGGTTTTGATATACAAAATTCCCGGCTCATAAAAATCGATGCGGAAGTTTTTGAGGCTTATCGAAAAAGGCAGCTGTTTGAAAGCAGGAGATGGTTTCGTCGAATTGGAGTCATCTGCGTCAAAAACGAAGTTTTGGCTTTGGCCTTTGTAGATTTGCGTTGTCCCACGGTGAATTCTGTCGATTCCGAGATGTTTTTTCATTAGCTTGTTTGCGTTAGCTGAGCCGCAAATGGAACCGATTATGATACAGATGATTCCTGCGTGCATAAAAAAGAGGCCGGGGGAACGGAAAGGATTAGCCAGAAGAAACAGCGAGATAAAAATAATAACGACAAAAATAATCCAAAAAAAGACGAGTGTCGGGGAATTGAAGAACGATTTGGTTCCGAAGGGGCCTATAAATGCGCCGTAGACCGACATTCCTGCGAGGGCGGCCAGGCTGACGATGATATAAAGATGAAGGATATTTTTAGCCTTGTTCATCAATTTTCCTTAATAATGAGTTTTTCGACACAACGAGCTTAAAAACTTTCGCAAATTCGGCAGGGCATTTTTTGATGGTCCCCTGATTTTTGCCTTAAGTTATCTTGACAGGCAGCCCCAAAAAGACGATAATATAGTAAATCGACAAGGTAAGGAAAAGGAGGCCGGCCTATGCGGCTGACCATAAAAAAAGATGGCCGTAAGATAAGCGAGTTCGAGTTTGCAAAAGGCCCAATCCAGATAGGCAGGCAGAACGACAGCCACGTTTTTCTGTCCGACAGGTCGGTTTCACGCCATCACGCCATCATGTTCAACAGCGAAGACGGCAAATGGCTTATCGAGGATTTGAATTCCGCCAACAAGACTTTTCTTAACGGCAAACAGATTCAGAAGGCAGAAATCGCCAACGGCAGTGTCGTGAAAGTCGGCGACTTTACTCTCGAAGTGAGCATCGAGGAAAAAAGCGAGGCGGCAAAGGCGGCGACTCTCGAAGATACGCTTTCAAAAACCGCTTATAACGAGGATGCCATTGTCGAGCAGAGCGGCAAGCTGCAGATTATCGCGAGGAAAACCGATTTCGAGCATGCGCCTGATATGCGGCTGCCGGCAAAACGCGTAAAGGATTTTATGAAGGCGGCCGATGCAATCTGCAAAGCAAATAATCACGATGAGTTGATAAGCGCTTTGCTCGAAGTGGCCAATTCCCAGTTCAGCGCGTTTCACAGCTGGGTTGCCCTGCGAAATGTGCCCGGCGGCTCAATGACGGCTCACGGGGGGCGCCGCCGCGACGGCTCCAGGATGCCGTTTGACGAGATATCGTGCAGTGATAAGATTACCGATGCCATAGAAACAAAACAGTTTTTGCTTTTGCCGAGAATGCCGGTCGAAATCAGGGATAAGCAAAATATCAACTCTGCGATGGTCGGCCCCGTCATCAGCAAGGACGGCTGCTTCGGCGTGGTGTATGTCGATAACGATATGTCCCATGAACATTACGGCCTGAGCGACCTCGATTACCTGATGCTTATTTCCATTCATACCGCTGCAATCATCAAAAACTTTTAATCGCGGTACTCGCAGATTTACTTTTTTTGGTATTTTCCGGTAAGGCAGCCCTCTGCAATGATTCGGCCTTCCATAACGAGTATCAGGAATTTTTTGTCTGCGAGATGTACAATATCAATAGTTCCATCGAGGGCGAAAATTTTAAAGAGGTATCTGTGTGTTCCCCAGGGCGGGCAGGGGCCGCCGTAGCCGATAGAGCCGAAATCGTTGATTCCCTGCCTTGTGCCGTCGGGTAGGGTCTCATCATCGGGAATATTTTCCGCAAGCTCTCTGCAATCTGCGGGCAGGTTAAATAAAATCCAGTGAACCCAGGTTCCTGCTGGTGCATCAGGGTCTTCGCAGATGATTACGATGCTTTCGGTGCCGCTCGGCAGCGAACCCCATTTCAACGGCGGTGAGATATTTTTGCCATCGCAGGTATATTTTTTCGGTATCAGTGCGCCATCTTCGAAGGCCGGACTTATAATTTTGATTTCCAATTGTCCATCTCAACTAAAATAATATTTGGTTATAACTTTAGCATTATCAAGTACTTACATCACTTTATTGCGAGGTCGTAAGGACCTTTATAAGTTCTGAAATTTTATCAAGCATCAAAAACGCGAGACAAAGAACTGCGACAACCCACATTGTGGGCTTAATTTGTCCTGCCCGGCCTCTGATGGTTTTAATTATCGTATAAGAAATAAAACCGAAGGCGATGCCGGTGCTGATACTGTAGCTTAAAGCAATCATCACGACAATAATAAAAGAAGGAAAGCCTTCTTCGAGATTTTCGAAATCGATTTTTTTTACCTCTTTAGCCATAAAAAGGCCGACCATAATCAACGCCGGTGCGGTGGCATAAACCGGCACAATCATTACGAGAGGCACCAGCAGCATAGACAGGACAAAACAGGCAGCGGTGACGATGGAAGTAAGGCCGGTTCTGCCTCCCTGCTCGATACCCGCCGCCGACTCGATGTAGGCAGTGGTTGTGGAAGTGCCAAGCACAGCGCCTATCATTGAAGCGGCAGCGTCGATTCCGAGTAGCCTGTCGAGTCCTTTTATCCTGTTTTCCTGGTCAACCATTCTGGCCTGATGACAGCAGGCAACGAGAGTGCCGATGCCGTCAAATAAAGCCATAAACATAAAAGTCAAAATGCTGCCGACAAAACTCCACTTGATAGCCGCCAGGATATCGAGTTTGAAAGCAAGTTGGCTGATATTGAAATTCGTTGTTATAATCTGCTTTGGCAGGGCGACTGTTTTATCGAAGAGAACAGCCAGAATGGTTGATGCGAGGATGCCGACGATAAGGCCGCCGCTGATTTTTTTCATTTCGAAAATAAGCATAATAAGGAGACCAAACAGCCCGATTAAGATTGTTTTATTAAGCGGGGCGGCTCTTACGAGGGTAATCTCATCTTTGACGACAATGCCCAGTTTTTGCAGGCCGATAAACGTGATAAATAATCCGATTCCGACAGCGATGGCGGAGATGAGCGATACGGGTATGGCCTCGACGATTCTTTTTCGCAGGCCCAGAATTGTTAAAATAAGGAATAAAAACCCTGAAAGGAAAACTACGCCTAAGCCGGTCTGCCAGTCCATTTTGCCGCTGCCGACGAGGTATGCGAAGAAGGCGTTCATGCCCATGCCCGGGGCCATTGCTATCGGTGCGTTGGCGAAAAAACCTGTAATAAATGTCGCAATTGCACTAACGATGCAGGTGACGGCAATAAGGGTGGTGCGGTCCATTCCGGTCCTGTCGCCCAGTATTGCGGGGTTTGCGAAAATGATGTATGCCATCGTGAGGAATGTCGTCAGGCCTGCGACGATTTCCGTCCTGACGTTCGTTCCCCTCGCCCTCAACTCAAAATAATCACCCGCCATATTCGACTTCCGTATAAACGGTTATTTATTGCTCAATACATCCTTAAATAGCTCCCGCATAATCTCCCGAATACCGTCAGCCTCCTGCTCCCCTTGTTTTTTGCCCCATCTTGCAAGATACACGTACCCAATTATCAGCATCATTGGTACAAAAACGACAAGTAAAGTCTTTGGATCAAACTTGTCTTTCAGTGATTCCATGAAGGCCGTCATGATTCCAATCGCAACAAAGAAAAATATCATTCCGAACCAAATGATTGTAAAAATTCTCACAAAAGCATGTAACCTAAACTTACCTTTGATTATGCACCCCGAATCTACCGGCTCGATGCCGCCGAATAATAGGGGGCTCCATGAATTCGCATAATCCTTCCTCTTGCGGACGCAAAATGTTGAGCCTCTGACCTTGCCAATGAGAGGTTTGTCTCCTCGTGGTATGATTAGAAAAAAACCATCTTTGTCCAGGACAGACGAAATACGTTCGGCTACCTGTTCGGCTGTGAGTCGAACATCGAGTTTGAAATCGCTATCTTTCACTTCAAGCAATAACCCAATAATTACTTATTGCACTTCACTGCGAGCGAGAGGAGTTGAACCTCCACGTCCTTACGGACACAAGGTCCTAAGCCTTGCGCGTATGCCAGTTCCGCCACGCTCGCATAGAAATATAAAATATAAAAAATAAAAAATCAAAATTGAGGAGTCCGCCTTCTGCGGACGCTTTTTATATTGTTCCGAATTCGTTATTCTTTTTCCTTCGAGATTTGTTCGATTTTCTTTTCGGCCTTTTGCAGTATGTCACGGCAGTGTTTAATCAGGGCCATTCCCTTTTCGTATTGCTCGATACTTTCCTGCAGCGGTATTTTGCCCAGCTCAATCTTTTCGACAATGCCGGTCAATTCTGTAATGGCCTGCTCGAAGGTCAGTTTGCTTATATTATTGTTTTCCTTG
Source organism: Phycisphaerales bacterium (assembly GCA_003141315.1). Lineage (GTDB taxonomy): Bacteria > Planctomycetota > Phycisphaerae > Sedimentisphaerales > Anaerobacaceae > Fen-1359. The sequence continues at coordinate 154,776 of PLLP01000008.1, read as the reverse complement.
TTTTCCGCCATATCCTTTTTCCTTTGTCCCTTTTTAACCCCTTCCTCACGGTCGGGGCACTGTTGTGATATTTAATTTTTACTTCTTTATCGCTTTGCTTTCAATCAAATTTTGCTCGGCTAATTCTGTTATAATTATGTCCCCGAGTTCGACGTCGCCGGGTTTTTTTATCAGCAGTCCTGTCTTTTTATTTTTGGTGATGCTGTATCCGCGGTTAAGAACCGATTTTGGATTCAGTCCTCCCAGCCGATTCGCCTGTGCCGTCAGATTTACCGTAAGTTTATGAACAGCAGTCGCAACAGCCGTTGCCGAGCGGTTTTTTAGTTCGTTAAGCTCGACGGTTTTTTTGCCGAGTAATCGATGCGGCTCAATTCTGACAATCAGCTCCAGGTTTTTTCGCAGGATTTCTTTAGCCGTTGCGAAATATTGTCTTACGGAGACCTTCATTTTCATTGTTAGATCATCGACCCATTGTTGCCTGTTCTGAACAATAAGCTGTGGAGTTTTGAATACCCTGCTTGCAAGAATCGTTTCCAGATTTTCCCTGTAGAGCTGCAAAACCGATTTTAAATTGGCGGACAGTCTGCTTTGGCAATTGGCTATCTGTTTTAATACTTCATTTTTATCCGGTACGGCAATTACGCCGGCTTTTGTCGGCGTAGATGCCCTTGCATCAGCGACCAAATCTGCAATCGTTATATCGACCTCGTGGCCGACGGCGCTGATGACAGGTGTTTTTGATGCAAAAATCGCACGGGCAACGACTTCCTCGTTGAAAGCCCACAAATCTTCGAGCGAACCGCCGCCGCGACCGACGATAAGGACATCTAATTTCAATTTGGTGTTTTGCCTGTTGACGTTTTTCAGGGCTGCTGCGATATCTTCAGCTGCGCCTTCGCCCTGGACAAGAACGGGATATAAAAATAATTTCGCGCAAGGCCATCTGGATTGAATGCTGTCTGCGATGTCGTGTAAAGCGGCGCCGGATTCGCTTGTGAGTATCCCAATTCGCATCGGGTATTTCGGCAGGGGTCTTTTGTGGTTTTCGTTGAACAGGCCCTCGGCCTCGAGGCGTTTTCGCATCTGTTCGAAGGCGAGCTGCAATGCGCCGACGCCTGCGGGTTCGAGTTTTTCGACATAGAACTGATATTTGCCCTGCGGGGGATAAACATTAATAAAGCCTTTAGCTATGCAGGACAGTCCGTTTTCGGGTTTAAATTTTACATTTTTGAAATCGCTTGCCCACATAACGCATGGCAGGACGGCGTTTTCGTCTTTGAGAGAAAAATAACAATGCCCGCTCGAATAGTGAATTTTCCAGTCGCTGATTTCACCCGCTACCAATACTTTTGGCGGCAAAACCTCCTCCAATGCCGCTTTTATCAGCGAGGTGAGCTGGCTGACGGTGTATATTGTAAGTTCTTTTTTTGCCATATATTATGATATTATATTCAAAAGGCTGATTTTATCAACCCCGTTGATTTCTTAATGGAAACACAGGTTATTTGAGGGAATTTTCTTGATTTTTCAGCTGAATTTTGGTAGGATGATTTGGGTGGTTTTGAGGGAAAAAGCTTATGAATTCCTTGGGTGATGCGATAGGACTTTTGTGCGTTGCTTTTTTCGGCGTTTATGTCGGCCTGAAAATTTCACGTGCAAAGGGGAATAACTGGTTGTGGGGTTGCACTGTCCCGATGGTGCTGCTTTTTTTGCTGGCGGCGGTGCGGTTTTTCCATGTTCTGGTTTTCATTCCGCCGTTTTCGTTTCTTCTGGCAGGGCGGTTTCGATTTGTCGTCCTGGCATTAGCGATAACGGTCGGCCTGACTACGCCGATCGCCCGCCTCAGGCATTTATATCAAAAGGTGGCTTTATACATTTTAATGGCGGTTTTTGTAATCTGGTTTGCGGTATTGCCGCTTTTGATGCCCAGCCTGATGAAAGAGAGGCTGCTGAGCTTACCGACGATTCTCGATTCTGACGGCATCTGCCTGCAGAGCACCAATTTTACGTGTGCTCCAGCGGCGGCAGTCACGGCGCTTGGGAAGCTCGGTTTTTCGGCCAACGAGGGCCGGCTTGCCTTCCTTTCTTATTCGAACCCGATTACAGGAACGCTTCCAGTATGTTTGGAAGATACGCTACGCAGCTGCTACGGCGACAGGGGGCTCGATTGTCACTTCCGCCATTTTGATTCGGTCGAGCAGCTCAAGAGTGCCGATTTAACACTGGCTATTATCAAAAGTTCATTTCTTACAGACCACTGCATTGTTGTTCTCAAGGTAGGCGACAAGGACGTATTTCTTGCCGACCCTGTGTTTGGAAAGACGCAGATGACCCGCCAGCAATTTGAAAAAGTCTGGCGTTTTACAGGTATTACACTAAAGGCTAGTCTGCCAGCACATCATATCTGAAGCAGCTTTTGGGTTTGCTGGTAAAACTAAATCAAATTTTTATTTCGATTTGTGCTTCGCAGCGAAAAATCCCACTACCTCACAAATCAGCACAAGTTCATTATTTTGGTTCGTTCCCCTTCGACATTTCGATTTTGCTCACTGCAGGCAGGCGGGAAGACTACACAGGCAAGGCTATTTTAGAATATTTCAATAAAGAGTGACAGAGTATTGTCACCGGTGTTATTAGACTATTGCGTGACTGTTTGAAACGACCGATGATTTATAAAAGGCTGGAGAAGCCGGATAAAAAAATTTCAGAGAGCACCCACACTTATATAAAAGTAGCGGTCCAGCTGCCATACATCGGGGGGCCGGCTGGGCCGTTTCTGTAATTGCGTTTGTTTGGTTAGACTTGTTGCGGTACGGACAAGCGGGCGCCGGCACATTTCGCAAACTTATCACTTCCTCCCGATTTTTGTTAATGAGGTGTAAAGTTTATTCAATCCTCTTTTTGTAAAGGCGGGTTTCGAGAGTTCTTTGCCAGCTTGTCCAGTTCGAATCATTGTTTTCATTCTCAATGGCATCGGTTACCTGGCCGAGCTTTGCATCGAGGTCGTCAATGTAATTGACCATATAGGCTTCAGCGGTAGCGGGTAATTTGGGAGAGCCGAATTCGTATTGGCCGTGGTGCGACAAAATAATATGCCCGATTGCATCCAGCGTTGCCTGTTCGATGGGCTGCTTCTTGTCGGCGAGGTTATCCGCCTTTTGCTTCAACATCAGCAGTCCCTGTGCAATATGGCCTAACAATTGCCCTGAATCGGAGTATGCAAAAACCGTATCGTAAGTGAACTCTTCGGTTTTACCGATATCGTGCAGAAAAATTCCCGCCAGGACCAGGTCAGCCTGAAGATGAGGATAAAGCGGCAGTATCGCAGCAGCGGCCTTGAGCATTGAATTCGTATGTTCGAGGAGACCGCCCAGAAAAGCATGATGCACTTTTATTGCAGCAGGGGCTTTTTTAAATTTCTCCATAAGGGGCTTATCTGCCAGGAATTCATTTACAATCGCCTTTATCTGCGAGTTTTTTATCTTCGCGAGGATTTCCCTGATTTGGCTGAAAAGCAGGTCGGTGTCTTTGTCGGTTCGCGGCAGATAATCGTCGAGGTTAATCCTGGCCGCATCGGCAGGAGCGATGCTATTAATAACAATCTGGAGATTGTTCTGATAGATTTCACTTCTGCCCTGTATATACGCAAAGCCGCTCGGTTTGGGTAGCGATTGATAAACAGCTTCGGTTGCCTGCCACATTCGCCCGTTAAGCTGGCCGCTACGGTCGCCCAGATACATTGCAATATAGAGGTCGCCTTTTGTAGTGCTTCGCAGGATAGGCTCTTTTAAGATGTAGATATCGTTAATTGTTTGTCCCGGCTCGATTTCCTTGATAAGCTTGTGCGGCATTTAAGTGCTCCGGATAATAGTTTTTCAGGCAAAAATATATTTTCATCACCACTGTTTATGGATATATCATAATATATATTTACTGAAGTGCAACGGGCAAATTATTAAAGACACCAGACCCAATACTCAAGACAACAGACCCCGAACTATGGACGACAGGCTGCTCCGGCTGCGAGCGAGCCAAATTCCGATTTTTTTCAGAGGCGAGGCAGATTAGTGTAAATAAAAAGGGCCTGCTCTGAAAATCGAGCAGGCCCTGAATTGCTGAGTAACTAATCCGTTAAATACGGTTTAGCATTCCTCAATTACGGCCACAGTATTGGTCCAACCAACCACTGTTTGGCAAAGAGAGCAAGGTCCTTAAAGTCAATGACGTTGTCCTTCTTCATATCAATAGATGAACCCATAACCATAGCCATTTGTCCAGCCGTCATAGCATAATCATAGACCTCAATCTTGGCGATTGCGCCTTTGTAGGTACGTCCCATGTCGGGCACAATCTTATTCGGCTCACTGGTGATAGGGATGTTGTATGTTCCCAGAACCACCGGGTCGCCGCTACGGATGACAAGCGTCCTGTTATTCTCTCTTGTGGAGCGAATACCATCAACTACAACAGTCTCTGTGCCGTTAGTGATGTTAGGATCGTTAGTCTTGTAGGAGTCGGCGATAGTATGCCATGTATGAGCAGCCGGTACGCCACGGTCAAAGCCTATATCATTAGGCTGATCCCAGTGAGTAGCTGCACCATACGAGGCACTGCTGCCGTAATTGAAGGAGGCACATGTACCTGACAAGTCGTTGCCATCGTCATGACGTCTTGCCCAGGATATGACACATTGCTCATCCGGAACACTAAGCGTCCAGACGTCATATATCACGGTGTAGGTTGGCTTGCCCGTGATTGCGGTTGGAGCCGTCTTGTTGTTCTTCTTGGTGTCTCTCCAGACCATATAATCATTCAGGTCAAACCAGACAGCTTTCTTGCCTTCGATTGTAACAATTGAAGGCCGACAATAGGTGTCTATCGTGTTGACATCAAACTTGCCGCCTGCGGTGCCTCTGTTATACCAGGTAGTCACAGGTGAAGTCATATTTGCCTCGGCAGTGAGCCTGATGATAGGTAGTGGTGTAGTAGGCACTGAACCGAGCCAAACCTCTGTTAACTTCATCAAATCGTTAGCATCGACCTTGCAGTCGCTTACGTTTGATGTTCGTGAACCGAAGTCGCCGGGGACAGAGTTCTGAATACAGACAGATTCGGTTTCGAGACGTATGTCGTCAAAGAATACCGCACCCTTTCCGCCTGTAACCGGAGAACCTCTGTTGCCAAAGCCGATATAAATTCTGGCGACATTGTTCTGGTCAAAGAGGTGATTAGTTGCATAAAATGCGCTGAGCTTAATGCTCCAATCGTGCCAACCGACAAGCAATACAACGTTCGGGTCAGGATGTATAATCGTGACCTCATGGCCTGCTTTGTCGCGTAAGCCGACATACATAGGCTGTTTAGCATTTTGCCAGTTACCGTAGTAAGACAGCTTCAGTATCTTATATGCATGCCAGTTGCTTTTCAGCTCGAGACTTTTCTGGTTGTCAGGGTCGAGCTGGTTACCATCAGTAATTGCAGCAACTGCCTCTGAGTACTTGGGAGCGGCATAGTGCCAGTACAGATCACGTCCAGCGTTGACCAACTGGAGGGAATTCATCCAGTTGACATCGCCGCCGTTGTCATAGTAGAACTTCATTGATTTTGAACCGCCATTAGCGAAATTGTTGGAATCTGAGAACGGCAGTTCGGTTGTCTTGCCATCGCATGGGTCAACATTGACCTGGACATAAGAACCTGAAGTTCCGTCATTAGGAGGATCAGGCTGACCTGGCCATACTACATCAAAGCGTCCGTCTATCCAGGTTTTTCGCAGCGTGTTATTCGCAGGCGGATTGAAGAGTGGGGATTGCTCATCCTGGCTGCCGGATGAGGCAAAACGTTCGAAGTTGTCTATAACGGCATAATTTAGAAGTGTGAAATTCCAGATGGTGCCTGTCCATGTCTGTGGAGGTGAAGCCTGCACCTGGTCAACACGCCAATAATAGGTCTGTCCCATTTGGAGGGCCACGTAATCCCCGATTGCATAAGAATATTTCTTATACGCAGGCAAAACGCCAGGATCAATACCTATGATATTGGGGTTGTAGACCGGGCCACCCGGATTGGTAGTGCCTTTGTATTCCGGGTTGCCGTGTCCTGCAATAGTGACAGCGTTGGAAGTTGTGCCGAAATAAAGCTCTTCGTAATTGGCAAAGTCGCCCGAGTTCCAGCTTAAGTTCTGAATCATCGGGTTCATTCCGCCGCCGCTCGATGGAGACGGTCCGTAGCCGAACGGGGTCGGGATACGTCCGATGCAGAAGTTGTCAAAGGCAAATTCAGCTTCGGCGCCCGAATTAAACGTACAAGCGGCTAAACCAACCTGAAGCGGGATACCGTCCCACTGGTCCATAACGGTCGGATTAACCTTGATTTGATTACCTGCAACTGTCGGCTGATCGAGAGGATTAAGCAGCTGCCAGGTTGTACCATCAAGACTTATCCTGAGGTAGAATTTGCCGTTTCCTACGTAGTTCATTTGTAAGAATCTTCCAGCGTTGTAGCCAAGGCCATTTTCACCAAAGAATTGCTCGTTGGTATTTGTATACCAGCCGTTCAGGTCTCCCCTGTTTCCAAACAGAGCATAGACCGGGCAATAGGCAACGGCAATCCAGTCTTCGCCTGGGCCGCCCAGAGTAACGTCGCTGATTCTTGCCATAATAGCGCACCATGCCAAAGCAGCACTTGGTGTGCCGTCCAATCCAGGATACATCTTGACTTCGACAGTAGCTACAAACGGACCGACAATTTCCTTATAGAGAAGTACGCCGGTGTTTGCGCCGCCCCAGGAGCAACTGGAAGTCTTCATATACAGACAGCCGGCACAATGGTCAGTGTTGAGTTCTGATACGAATTCTTCGCCGACCAGGCCGTCCCAGAGGGTACCTGTGAATGAATAGTCCTGAATATAGTCCCAGCCCGCAGTGTCGAAATCATCACATGCTGGGGCTTCAAAAACTGTTGTGAAGTTCCAGACATCGCCTTTCGCAAACCCAAGTGTTCCGCAGTCTGTGTTAACTTTCCAGAAATACATAGTGTTCTTTAGGAGGGTGACTGGGTAACTGTTTGCAGTACCGAGTAAATTGTGAGGACCGGCTGCTGGCTTTTCTTCATTTACATCATTGAAGTCGGTGCTGATATAGAGGACCTGACCACCCGAAGCTGCAAGCGCAGCTTTATAAGGTGTCCATTGAACTGTGGTAGTAGTAATCTCATCTACACCAACCGAGTTATCAGATGGGTTAGGATTCAAGGCTACGCCTCTATCAGTTGTGAAATTCCACACATCACCTGCATAAGTGTGACTACTATTGACCTCATCAACGCGCCAATAATACTCGGTGGCGATTTTTAATCGTGGATTGCTGCTTGGGCCGCAGGGGTCGTAACTATTCGTATAACGGACGTGCTTTACAGATGCCTGACCTGTATTGACGTCGCTGAAGGTTTCGCTGAAATAAATGTTGTGGCTTGTAATAGTTGCATCCCATTTATCCCATTTCAAAACGACATCAGTGTCAACATTTTCGGCATCAACGTTCGGGTCAGGATACCAGGCCTGACCTGTTAATCTTGCGAGGAGTCTGAAGTTATCAAATTCAGCCCAGGCGCTGGCTGCCCCGTACTGGCACTGGAACAAACCAACCTGCCTCATCCCGTTGCCGTCCTTTATATCAGGACGATAAAACATCGCCGGGTCTGCAAGACTAAGGGCGTTCCAACTGACGCCGTCATAACTCCAATACGCTGAGAGCGTGTCTTTAACACATTTCAACTTCAGCCAACGGCCGGCATTCCAATGCAGCGAGTTTCCGCTTTGGTTTTTGCGGTTTGGGTCCTGTATGTCGGTTCGGTACCCGTTTTCGCAATATCTTAATTCATTACCATTGATATCCCATGGCGGGAAGTAATCGTTTGAAAACCAGTTCTCCTTCCTACATGTGCCATCTCTGTAGTTTAAGGGAAGAGGCATTGCGGGAGTTGGTGCTGGTTTTCTTACCATAAGACCGGCGTTATTATAATTTACATAGGTATTACCATATCCCCAGCCTGGGCCTGTAAAACTGGTTAGGTGTACGGTAGCAGTGAAATCTCCAACGACGTTCTTGTACATCATCCAGCCCGGGCTCGTGCCGGTATAGCCGGTCCAGCTCTGATCTGTTGTCCTTATATACATGCATCTGTTGGGGGCACCATTTGCCTCCCAATGCACAATACGGGTCTTAGCCCAGGCTGCTCCGCATCTGAGGACAAAGCCATCCCATGGCGTGCCTGGCAGTAACCCAGAACCACTTGCTATTGCCTTATAGTCAAGAGGTGTGTTGAAATCATCCCAGAGAAGCACGCCAGCCTGTGAAGTGACAACAAACGAGAGAATCAACACAAAGGCCAACGAACCAATAAATTTTTTACTCATAGATATTCCTCCTTTAAAACAAATAGATTGAGGTTTTTCATATTGTACCCTTATATAACAAAAATAGTTCTCGGCAAATACCTTAACATTCAGCAATGCGTGTGGTATTTCACCCGGCTCGGAGCCGGGCAAACATTGCTAAACCAAAAATATCTGCCTTCAGAAACCACCGTTAGTACCGAACAGTGGAAGAAAGCTAACCTATATTTACAGCCTGCAAGGCAGGCAGATTCACTAACAGAAAAACTACTATAAAAAGTTTCCCCACCCTCATTTTAATACAAACAGTCAATGCAGTTTTACAGTTTCTTTCCTGCATTTTACGGCCTCTACGCGATTCATTCAGAACCTTATCTATAGTTTTTCAGCAAAAACCGTATGTTTCTTTAATAATTTAAGGTCAAAAGACCTATATCTTTAACGGCTTTTTCAACACTTACACCGGAATTATAAACGGTTTGACCGATAAAATCAAGTTTTTTATTATAAAAAAGCCACGCAAATGTTATATTTGATATAACCCCTTTTTTTGCAAATACTTAATAGCTGAAGAAATTTTGTTATTTTGGCGGTATCAGATTACCAAAAAGAGACGGCGAAAGTAAAGATGCTTAAATTTGCTTAAAAAAGCTTTGTGAAAATAAGCAATTACAGCAGGATAGGTATTCTAATTAACGATAAATTTGGCTGATTTTGTCTGTTGAAATTCGGGAGAGATTTAAACGATGGGCGGTGTGTATATCAATATAAATAAGCGCAATAATTTAGGACTATATGAAGAAAATGGCTCAAAGTCCGAATGATGCTTGCAAAACACGATGTTTTTCACTATAAGATTGAATTCTCTCTGCAGTTTGTCGGGATTGTTTTTTTTAAGGAAATGCTATGAGATTAAGCGAGTATTTTTTGCCGACGGTCAAAGAAGTGCCAGCCGAAGCGGAGATTGTAAGCCATCGTTTGATGATTCGTGCGGGGCTGATGAGGAGGCTTTCGAGCGGGACATATAATTATCTTCCGCTGGGTCTTCGCAGCCTGCAGAAGGTGATGAACATCGTTCGCGAGGAGATGAACCGCAGCGGCGCATTGGAGATAGTCGTGCCGATAATCCAGCCTGCCGAGCTGTGGCAAAGGAGCGGCCGTGATGTCGATTATGGCGAGAACCTGTTTCATCTGAAGGACAGGCACGGCAGGGAAATGGTTCTTGTGCCGACGGCGGAGGAGGTTTTCACCGACCTGGCGGCAAACGAGATAAAATCATACAAGCAGATGCCGATAAATCTTTACCAGATTCAGTTTAAGTTCCGGGATGAATTTCGTCCTCGTTTCGGGGTTCTGCGCAGCCGCGAGTTTATTATGAAGGACGCCTACAGTTTTGACGTCGATGCCGAAGGCCTTCATAAAAGTTATATGAAGATGTATGATGCGTATTGCCGGATTTTCAGGCGATGCGGGCTGGAGTATGTAATTGTCGAGGCGGAATCCGGCGAGATAGGCGGTTCCGGTTCGCACCAGTTCACCGTTCCCTGCGAGTCGGGCGAGGACGTGACTGTGTTTTTCGAGGACGGCTCGCGGGCGTGGAATCTGGAAAAGGCGCCCGTTGATGCGATGCCGAAAGAGAAACCAAAACAAGTCGGCCAAGTGGAAGAAGTTCATACGCCTCAAATCGGCAGCATCGATGACGTCTGCAATTTTCTCAAATGTAAGCCGAAGGATTTGATTAAGACACTGATTTTTTCTGCCGGCGGCAAGACGGTGGCGGCGCTTGTTCGGGGTGACCACGAGCTGAACCAGGAAAAACTTACGCAGGCTCTCGGCGGGGGACATATCGAATTGGCGGATGCGGCAACGATTGAAAAAGCAACCGGCGCCAAGGTCGGTTTCGCGGGGCCGGTCGGGATTGCGGGTAATGTGGATTACGTATATATAGATTATGCGGCGGCGGCGATGGCGGTTGCGATTACAGGGGCGAACAAGACCGATTATCATATCAGGAACGTTGTGCCGGGCAGGGATTTTCCGCTCGAAGGGAAAAATATCAAGGTTGTCGATTTGCGTATCGCTTCTGAAGGCGACAGTTTCGAAGGGAAAAAGCTGCTTTTCAAGAAGGGCATCGAGGTCGGGCAGGTATTTAAGCTGTGGACAAAATACAGTGACAAACTCGGCGCCAAATTCATCGATGAAAAAGGCGAGGAGAAATCCAGCCTGATGGGCTGCTATGGAATAGGTATTAACCGGATTGTGGCGGCGGCGATAGAAATAAGCCACGACGATGACGGGATTATCTTTCCGGTAAGCATCGCACCTTTCGAGGTGATTATTACTTGTATCGGCCAGGAAGACAAAAAAGTTGCCGACGTGGCGGAAAAGATTTACCACCAGCTTATGGAAAAGGGTGTTGAGGTTCTGCTCGATGACAGAGATTTGCGTGCGGGCGTTAAGTTCAAGGACGCCGACCTTATAGGGATTCCGGTGAGGGTGACGGTCGGCAAAAATTCGGTTGAAAAAGGCAATGTCGAAATCAAACTTCGCACCGAAAAGAAAAGTGAGACGATTGAAATTGAAAAATCCGCTGAAAAAGTTCTTGCGATTATAAACGGATTAAAAGATAAGCTCAAAGTGTAAATTTATCGACGGTCAAAATGTGGGAATTAAAAGAGCCGGCACCTGTTAAACTGATAATCGGCATTTTGGCGGCGGACAAGCGATGTCTGGAAGCCGCTGTTGATGCTGCCGGTAAAGAGTTCGGCAAAATAGACCTTCAAAGCGATGCCTGGCCTTTCACGCAGACAAGCTATTATAAGGAAGAGACAGGCGAAAATATTTTGAGAAAGTTCGTCAGCGTCGAAAAGCTGATTGACCCCGGCGAACTGGCGGATGTAAAACATAAGACGAACCAGATTGAGCGGGAACTGGCGGAAAATCTCAAAGCCGGTCTGCCGAGGCCGGTGAACCTCGACCCTGGCTTCATAGAGCCGTCAAAATTAGTGCTGGCGACAACAAAAAATTTTTCGCATCGTATTTACATAGGTAAAAAAATGTATGCGGAGGTGACGCTTATTTTTGACGGCGGGAAGTGGCAGAGCCTGCCTTATACTTATCCTGATTATAAATCGTCCGGTTATCAGAATTTTTTCAATAAGGTAAAAAGACGTTTGCTGGAGCAATTGAAATCGAAAAGTTGATTTTTATAGCGGCAGGATTAGTTGTCGGCTCGTTTCTGCTGTCGTTTATTCTGACGGCGGCGGTGCGGAAGTGGGCGGAACGTATCGGGTTTGTCTCGAAGCCGAGAACAGACCGCTTCGGCGAACGCTCCATTCCTCTGGGCGGGGGCGTGGCGATATTTGCGGCTTTGTCTTTTATTATTCTGTCGGCTGTTATATCGCTGCGGGCTCCGTTCGTGCAGCAATACGTAAGCGGTTTTCTCGATTTGGTTAATGTTAAATCCGCCGATTTTTTTGCGAAGTTCAATCAGCTTGCGTTCGTGCTGGGCTGTGCATTTATTCTTTTTATTCTGGGGCTTTGGGATGACAAGAAACATCTCGGCCCGTTCGTAAAGCTGGGGGTTCAGTTTGCAGCTGCGCTAATTGCCGCCGGTTTTGCAGACGTGCGCGTCGAGATGTTTATCCACAGCAGGATTATAACGACGCTGCTTTCCGCGGTCTGGATAGTTTTAATCGTTAACGTATTTAATTTTCTCGACAATATGGACGGCGCCTGTGCGGGGATTGCCGTTATCGTAAGCTCGGTGCTGCTGGTGGCGGCGGCGCTTAGCGGGCAGGCCTTTGTGGGCGGGCTGGCGATTGTTTTTATCGGGGTGCTGCTGGGGTTTCTCGCCTTCAATTTTCCGCCTGCGAAGATTTTCGCGGGCGACGCAGGTTCATTGGTTATCGGTTTCTTCGTTGCCCTTATCAGTCTGCGGACGACTTATTATCATCAGGCGGGCAGCGGCAAATGGTTCGCTGTCTTTATGCCGCTGATTGCACTGGCGGTGCCTTTGTATGATTTTGCGAGCGTGACTTTTTTGCGGATACGGCAGGGCAAGAGTCCTTTTGTCGGGGATACTCAGCATTTTTCACACAGGCTTAACAGGCGCGGGCTTTCGCAGACGCAGACGGTTCTTGCTCTGTATCTTGCGACGCTTTGCACTGGGCTGGGTGCGACTTTTCTCTATCAGGTCAATGCCGCCGGCGCGATTTTAATCTTTTTGCAGACGGTTATGATTTTGGCGATTATCGCCGTCTTCGAATCCACAGGCAAGCATTCGAATGATAAAGTTTAGGGGATAGGGTATAGGGGTTAGTCCGCCGAAGGCGAACTGGATTCTGAATAAATATACTTGCTTTTCTTTCCAATTTAACGATATACTATTTCTTTATCAAAGAAACAGCGGGAACTGTTTATACTGGCAGAAATAAGCAGTGTTTGGCGTTTTATGCGGACTGCGTAATTAGTAATTGGATGAGAAATAATTATGAGTAATAGCATTAATTTAGCAGATTATTTGCAAAGATTTAGCACGAAAGTCTTATGGCATTTTAGTGGCTATCAAAGAAGCGAACCAGATGCTTATAAAAGGTTGGTATCAATCATAAAAAGCAAATCATTAAAAATATCTGAAAAGACTACCCTTATTAGAATGCCAAGCGGAGAAAACCGGTTAGGACATAAATGCTCTTGTATGTGTGACATTCCTTTTAAAGATTTAAAGATACACACCGAAAGATATGGGTGTTTTGGAGTCGCATTCAAAAAGGAAAATGCCATACTAAAAGGTTTCTTTAATCCAGTGTTTTATATGCACAAAGATCACCCCTTACTAAAACATGTTGAACCCTTACTATGTGAACTGGAAAAATTAGCCTCTCCCCATGAAAGATTAAGCGAAGCGCTTCAGGAATTTTTATGTATACTAGGAACGTACGTCAAAAGAGGAGATTTACTGAGTCCTGTTCATTTAGATCCAAGCATGGATGAAGAGCAAAAAAACAATTTTTATTATGAGCGAGAATGGCGTTCTGCCTACGAATGGAATTTTAGCGAAACTGATTTAGTAGCTGTGATGTTGCCACAAAAATATATAAGTGAATTTAAAAAAGTATTAGGTGATGAATTCTCAAATGTATCAATTATTTCTGCCGAAATGGTTGGAATGTTGTAAGAATCAAAATACTTAACAAAGTCGTAGGGCATTGCCAGAAAATAGGTTGTATAACCATTGTTATATGAGAGAATAAAAAATGATACTCGAAGATGCTACGAAATTATTAATTGAATTTCTTAGAAATCCCGATCATGGGTCATTTGGGAAATATGGGTATGAAATATATCTCCCTGCTCTTCTTAGAACCTATTTTAGAAAACAAGGAATACAAGATCAAGATGCTGAGCAAAAACTTTATGAAATATCTCCTATTTTTTATGCAGCGGGCTGGGAACTTTGCAGAAGAGGAATATTGCGGCCTGGCATCAAGCGATACGGCGAACAAGCTACCGCCGATGGTGGCGCGGGAAATGGTTATTCAATTACCCCATTTGGTCGTACTTGGCTTCAAGAATCCAACAGTGATGATTTTGTTCCAACCGAACCAGAAAGATTTGGCGAAATTTTAGCAAAATACAAATCTAAATTTGGTGCCGGTTTTCATGAGCGAGCTCAACAGGCAATTCGTTGTTATGGTGCCCATGTCTATTTGGCATGTTGCGTTATGTGCGGCGCATCTGCAGAATCCATCATACTATCAGCAGCAATTGCAAAAGAAAAAAACGAAACAGAGGTATTAAAGAAATACCGTTCGGCAAATGGTCGCCATACCATTGAAAATATTCTTATTGGCAAAGCACGAAAGCAATTACAAGATGACTATAGGGCTTATTCAACATTGCTAAAATATTGGCGAGACGAAGCATCTCACGGAAGAACCTCTAAAATTGAAGACAATGAAGCATATACATCATTAGCCCTTTTATTGCGGCTAGCAATGTTTATTAATGATAATTGGGATGATTTGGTAAACACATAACAATTTACCTTAGTGGACTGTTACCGCTGACTTTTCAAGACGTTGAGTTCAAATATCCCGGTGAATTATGAGCAAGACCGCGGCATATCAGCAGGCAAAATACGCTATCCGATATACGATATAAAGTACCACTGCCACAGTATTTGACGGCATTGACTCTCCAGAGGCATTTATTTTAATCTGTGAAAATCCGTGTCCGCCTTCGGCGGAATGGTTATGAATAGATTCTTTACGTGATTTGGACGGGCTGTGCGGGTTTTAGGAAATAGAGCCATTTGGCGGCAACGGGGATTTTCAAAACAGCGAAAGCAGCCTGTGCATAAAGAGTGAGCTGCTCTTTATAATTTTCGGCGCGGAGGGCGGCCTGGCGGATAGATACATTATCAGTTTTAAAATCGATTACAATCAGGCCGGCCTTTGTTTTGATGAGCATATCAATAATTCCCTGAACAATTATGGATTCATCAGCGGCGATTGTTTGCGAGGCCGTTCCTGTATTTGTGTCCGGCCTGTCCGCCGTAGTCCCGATGTCGTATGTCGGGACGAAGGCGGACTGAAGCTGGTTTGCGGGGATGCTGAAGGTGAAAGGCCATTCACGCCAGATGGTATTGGCGGGGTCTAATGCATATCTGCCGAGGTCGCTGCCAAAGAAGGCAGCGATGGAGTTGTTATCGAGTTTTTGAGCGAACGCGGGGCTGATGATTTTTTCGGCGACGAGATTTTGTTTTGTCTGCTCGATGGATTCAGCGGTAACCGGTTTTGTAATATCGAGATTTGAAATCAATAGATGTGCCGCGGTGCCGAGCTGCAGGCTGTCGATGGTATCAGAAACGCCGGCCAAAATCGCCGGCTTGCGTTCGAGCGATTTCGAATAATCGATTTTTTTGAAATCGTCATTCGCATAAGACAATTCCGAAACCGTGCGTTTGGCGGGCAGCAGGGAGACTGCTTCGAACGGGTATTTCCAGTTCAGGTCTTTTTTAATTTCTTCGACGGCGTGCAATAATCGACTCTGCGAACTTGTGTCTGGTTTTGGGACAGCGGCTTGTTTGCCGAGGTGCGGCCTTTTGGCATACTCGGTAAATTCTTTTATATCCTGCTGACCGTAACGGCTGAAGGTAAATAGATTTTCACCGGTGCTGCCGTCTTCAAAATTGATTTCGAAGACCTGCCGCAGGATTTTGTGTCCGGATAAGCCGAGCAGTATCCACTGGAGGAAATTTTTGCACCTGCGGAGCAGCCGGAGGTCGAAAGGTTTTTCCGCCAGCATCCCTTCGAGAAGGATTCGCCTGCAGGTGTTCGGTTTTTCGGAGCCGACAAGAATAAGTCTTTCTCGTGCGCGTGTAGCGGCGACGTAAAGGATTCGCATTTCCTCCGCGAGGTTGGTAAGAGTTTTTTGTTCAGAGATTACCTGGTGTGCGAGGGAGTCTGATTTTGTGTTGGATTGATTGATGATGATTCGCATTGCCAGGCCGAGGTCCGCGTCGGCGATAATATCTTCAAAGCAATCCTTCATATTGAATTGCGTGTTCAGCTCCGCCAGGATAACGACGGGAAATTCGAGGCCCTTGCTTTTGTGGATGCTGGTTATTTTTACGGCGTTGTCGGGTGCCATCTCGGGGGATTCGGCGAATGACCACTGGATGTTGCTCTGCTGGAGCTTTTCGATAAATTCGACGAAACGCGCCAGCGAAAAGAAGCTGCCGCTGGAAGCGAAATTTTCAAACTGTATAGCCCTGTCGTGCAGCTTGAGCAGATTTGCCCTTCGCTGCGGGCCTGAAGGCAGTGCGGAGACAAAAGATAAATACCACGTCTCTCGGTAAATCTGCCAAATCAAATCGGATAGTTTGCCGCAGCGTGCTGCGGAACGCCAGAGGCTGAGGCGGTCGAACGCCTGGTTTAGACTCTCTGCCAGTTTTGAATCCGGGCCGCTTTGAGCATAGAGAAGTGCAGAGTCGTAAAAATTTCCGGGTTGCGATTTTTGGTGCTGGCCGTCGGCGGGCAGGTTGTTCTGTGCGAAAAATTTAATCTCTGCAAGGCTGCTGTCGCTGAAATTAAAAAGCGGGCTGCGAAGCACGGAAGCGAATTCGATATCTCGCTGCGGATTATCCAGAATTTTCAGCACGCTCAGGATGTCGGTGATTTCCGTTGCCTCGAAATAACCTTCAGTGCCTCTGCTGCTTACGGGAATTCCGGCGAGGCGGAGGATTTTTACGTAATCGTTAATTTTTTTTGCCGGCGAGCGCATCAGGATGACGATGTCGCCGTAGCGGACGCTGCGCGTGGAGTTTAATTTCGCATCGAAAATCTGAAATTCGGCACTGCCTGTGTCGTCGCCGACCATTTGCCTGATTCGCCGGGCTGTAAGGGCGGCCTGGTGCTGAGAACTGGAAAGCGGAGATTGCATTCCTTCGGCGGTATCCGGCTGCTCGTCTGCGTCTGGTTCGTCATCGCCGGAGATGCCTTCTTTGTCGATGATGTGCAGCTCAACTCGCGGCTCTTTTGTCTCCGGTTCGCTTTTTTCAGCAACGGCATTTAGCCGGGCGTTAATGTCGTAATCGATTCCCGCAAGCGGGCTTGTCATAATATTGGTAAATAGTGTATTTATAAAGTCGAGAATTATTTTCTTTGACCTGAAGTTGATATTCAAATCCACCCGCAGTGGCATTTCGCCGGCAGCCGGGTCGGCAGAAGCAGGCTGAAGGTTTTTGAGGAAAATTCCGGGCTCTGCGCCGCGGAAGGCGTAAATGCTCTGCTTTACGTCTCCGACGACAAAGACGTTGTCCGGTCGGCTGATTAATTTGAGGATTGTCTCCTGAACGGGGTTTATATCCTGGTATTCATCGACAAATATGTATTTGTATTTTTGGCTGAGCGTCCGGGCGATTTGCGAAGGTGCGGGGGGCGATTCGCCGTCATCGGTTTCGGATAATATTTTCAGGGCGTAATGTTCGAGGTCCGCGAAGTCGAGGCCGCCGACCGCCTGCTTGGCCTTTTGGTAAAGCCGGTCGAATTTTCTTACAAGCTCGATAAGCACCCTTGTCTCTATGGAAACAAGGCTGCTTATTTTATCGAGATAATCCGGATTCAAAACAGCCAGTTTTTTGAGGTTGTCAAAATCGTCAACGGCGTTTTTCACGGTATCTTTTAGAAAAGATGCGATTGTTTCGTCAATCTCTTTCGGGGTGTCAATTCTCGGTTTCTTAAATTGTAGAATTTGTTCAGCGGCGTTTTGCCATTTGCCGCTATTGTGAGATTCGATGCAGCGGTTCAGTGTATCTAAAAAGGTATTCCATTTTACAGACCAGCCTGCGCCGGGGTCATATTTTTCGTATAGCTTTTGTGCGGAACGAACCTGCACGATTATGCCGTGAATTTTATCGATGATAATCTGCTGCTGTTTTTTGCCGAACGTGCCCGTGAGCGGGTCGAGGTTTCCGGTAAGCGTAAAGGCTCTTTCGAACCAGGCGTCTCTGCCGGCGATGCTGTCGAGGAATTCGCTTATGGAAATAATTTTGGAAGCGGTGCGGCTTTCGGTTTTTGGGTCGCGGCGGTCGAAAAGCTGGTCGAGGGCGGGCTGCAGATTGCTTTGCTCCCAGGCCCAGCGAAGAGTTTTGTCGAGGCAGTCCAGTTTTAGCAGCTGCTGCTCATCCTCGTCGAGCACCACAAAGGCGGGGTCAGGAACCTCGCTGGATAGTTTATAAAAATGCTCCAGAATTATTTTGCGACAAAATGAATGAATGGTCCCGATGTCGGCGCCGGCCAGGAGGATGAGCTGGGTCTGGATGTAATTATTTTCCGGCTGTTCGAGGAGTTTCGCCTGCAATTGCTGACGGATTCGCTGCTGCATCTGCTCTGCGGCGGCATCGGTGAAGGTGAGGACGAGCATCTGCGAGACGGCTGCGCCGGACGCGATGTCAGCAGCGATATCGGCGCAGCGGCCTGAAAGGACAGCGGTCTTGCCCGTGCCTGCCGACGCGGTGACGAGGACGTTGCTGCCGCGCCTGCGGATTGCGCGGGCCTGCTGGTTAGTCCATTTTATTTTTTCGTCAGCCATTTTCCTGTTTTGCCCTTTCGAGAACGTCTATTTTGGAAACCGCCGCAATCCTATTTTCCCCTCTACTTTTTCGCAGTTTTAACAATTTCTCTCACAATACTCATAAAATCACTCATATCAAGAAAAAAGTTAGGATATGCCTTACGAAGTTCGTCAATACGCCCAACAGATACAAGAACTGGCTCTATCTTGTTGCCTTCAGCAGCTTCTGCTTCAACTTTTGAATAATCCTCCATTGCCTGATCAAAACTTTCGCGATCATAAGGTCGTATTGAAACGGTTCCTTTTAATGAGTTCAATACGATCAGGTGATAAGACCAACTTTTTCTTTTGCTCTTCACTATCGCATTAACAGCAACAGAGAAACCGCTCATTTTATCTAACGCACCAAGATCGGATTCGGCCTTTACAACAGCCGAAAAAGTTTCTTCATGCGACAAGTGCTTGTAACGTGGAATGCAAGGTGTTTCTTCTTTATATGCAAAAGCTGATGAAGTAATCGCGAAAAAGTCAATCCATTCTTGATCACCCTGTCGAGATTTTAACGCTTGCCCGAGAAATGTACCCATGGTCTCTACGGCGGTAGCCCAAGTGTGCTGTAGTTTTGTGCGTATTTGCAATTCTATTCTTAAGTCGTCATAAGCGGAATTCCTCTTGTTTTTATACTTATAAATCAAATGCAAACTTCTATAGCCATCTTCTTTAGGATGTTCAATATAGTCCTTCTCGCCTATCAGTTCATGTATAAGTCGAATATTGTCACGGTAACTATCCGCGAGTCGGTAAACGTCAGCAACCGATCCTAAAACTGCCCGAAGACCACCTATGTCTTGCATGGTCGTAAGTTGCATGTCAGGATATTGTTTTAGCTTGTCAATTATAGTTGGCATTCGTTTAAGACGCTGGGCAACAATAGGATCTCGGAAATCCCTGAGTTTCACTCTTAAAGTAGCTTGAAAAGTATTGATAGGATATGCATGGCAAGCACGCCATCTATTAGTTAAATTTCGTGCCCAATCAAGTTCTTTCCTGCTTGGGTTGTCTTTCACAAGGATTTGACCTGCCTTATTGATCTGATTCTTAGATTCTTTGGGTACTGGTGAGAAGGCCGTAGTTTCAAGAACATCTGTTTTGGAGACCGCTGGTAAGAAATTGTAATCGTTTATCTGCCCGTCAAAACGGCACAGTGCCTTGAACTCGCAAAGCTGGCAGGCAGTAATATTGCCGAGGCGGTATGGCCGGAGGCGTATTTCGCCGGTTAAAATCCTTTGTGCCAAATCAACGATTTTGTTTTCGGCAAACCTTAGTATGTTTTCAAAATCTTCTGCTGTCAAAGCATCGCTTGATGTATCATAAAATCCGTATTGTTGTTTTTCTTTGCTGATGAAGAATTTATAATACCTGCTCCAGCCTGATTCGATGCCGCTGTCGAGCGTTTGGTAGTATTCGCCGTTAAATATTCCTTTTGCCTTATAATTGAAACGTCCTATTTTTTCTTCGATTTTGTCGAGGTCTGCCGGTTCCGGCGCAACTTCGATGGGTAGAAAGAAGGCACCTGCGACGCCGGTGCTCTGGAAAGCTTTCTGCTTCGAATTACGAATGGCAAGCATATAAAGCGGGAGCTGGATGTCGAGACCGCTGAAAAATCTCTGCCAGTTAAACGACCGGCCTTTTGTTTTGTAATCGAAAACTATCGCAAGTTTGTCGTTATAGGCGGCGGCCAGGTCAACCCTGTCGATTTTTCCGCTTAAAGAAAGTTCCGACTTATCGGGATTTTTTAATTTCAATTTAAAGAAGCCGAGCGGAGAATTATTTTTCCCGAAAGATAATTCCGTAAAGGCGGGCCGGAAGTTGCCTGCACGAATCATTTGTATATTGGCCAGAATAAATGATTGGAGGTTCTGGCAGGCGAATCTGATTATTTCACGATTGTGGCTGCTTCGGCGGCAAAAGGCCGTAAAATAGGAGCTGCCGGCGGCGACGTCGGCAATAGATTTTTCGAGAATTTTTTTCAGCTTATCGTCTTTGACGGAGTTAATATTGATTTTTTCTGTTTTTATGTGCGTGAAAAAGGCATCGAGACATCGATGATAGAATATGCCTAAATCAATTGGTTCTAATTTGAATTCCTTTCGCTCTTTTAGTTCGAGGACGAACCGGGCGAAATATTGATAGGGGCAGGCGGCGAAGGTCTGCAGGATGGTGGCGGAAGAATTAAGCTGTTTGGTAAAAAGTTTTGATACAATACCTTTTTGGAGTTTTGCGACGTTGCTGTAGCCGACAGCCGAGCGGACCAGGGCGGTGAGTTCTGAAAGCTGCTTATCGCTATTCAGGCAATCGATAAGGCTCATAAGGCGGTCATCTTTTGCGGCCTGAAGACAAAGCAGGTCGGCAAATTCGGCATCGGTAAAAATTTCTCCATTATTTATCGGCAATTTATCACCGGTATCGGGATTTATCAGGCCGGCGGCTAAATCGGCTTCTTCCGGGATGGGTATTTGTTCGGAAAGGTCGTCAAAAAGCGTTTCGACATCGTCAATAAATTGCGAGCGGCAGATTTGCCTGCCCCTGTCGTCAACAGCAGGATAGCTGATAGAGAGAAACTGCGATGGCCGGGTGAATGCTATGTAGGAAAGGTATCTGCGTTCCGAGAGCTGGCGTTCGGTTGCCGGCGCAAGCTCGACGCCTGCCGACTGTGCGGTGAGGCGGTCTTCGTCGGTAAGGAGGCGTTCGTAATTCAAGGGTGCGGGAAATTGTTTTTGGGTTGTGCCGATTAAAAAGACGGCTTTGAGGTCCGGGTGTCTGCTTCTTTCGATTGAGCCGACGGTGACCTGGTCGAGCGCGGGCGGTATCAAGGCGAGAGAAGCGCGGCAGCATGCATCCTGAATGATGGAAAAGAATTCATCAGCGGATAGTTCGAAATCCGCAAACGCCTCGCACAATTCGTCGAAGATATCGACGATGCGGTCATAGACCTGCCGATGTTCGTCGGCGGCTTCGTAATCTTTTTGCGATTCCGCGGATTCTGTGAGGAGTTTCAGTTGTTTGCTGATTTGGCAGGCGTCCAGAAACTCGAAAACGATTTCCGTGAACCGCCGGGCGGTAAGTTTTCGCGGGATTCCGCCGGAGTCGCAAAGGCCTGCGCGAAGTTTGAGCAGTGGTGCAACAGCTTTTCGGCGAATGCGGTTCACTTGCGCCTGGTCGAATGCGGGCGAATCGATGTCATCAAAATCCCAGTCGCCGGCTGCTGCCCAGGCATCAGGTGCGACAGCGAAGGCGATGCAGTAATTTTCGAGATTGTCGATTTCGTAATCGCTCACCCCGTTGGAGAAAGCAATCGATTTTAATCGGCGGTCATTACCGCTTGAGGCCGATAGAGAGTCCCGATTTAATCGAGGTTCTCCAACGGGGCTAACTTCAAAAATGCCTGTTTTGAGGCAGGCGATTATGTCGGCGGTTGTAAGGCCGCTTACAGCGGAGCGAAGTGCGGAAACCAGCAGGCTTATCGTCGGATGATGACGGAGGGATTGTCTGCGGTCGATAAAAAAGGGCAGCCGGTAATCTTCGAAAACAGCCCTGACATAGTGTTCGTATAGCTTCAGGTCCGATGCGATAACGGCGATGTCGCGGTAGCGAAGCTGCTTTTGGCGGACGAGGCGGCAAATCTGCCTTGCGACAAATCGAACCTCGGAGCGGGCGTCAGGCAGCGAGGCGATTTGCAGATTGTCGCCGGCGGCTATTTTGGGCGCGTTTTGTCTGAATATATTCTGTTCGAGATGCCGCATCGCAGGAGTGTTCAGGAATCTGCGGTTCTGTTTTAAGATAACTGGTTTGGCTAATTTGAGTTTATTTTTTTTGATTATGCCGAAGAGGTCAGTGTATGTTTTTTCGGTTGGGTGGAAGAGGCTTGCATCGAGAGCGGAATTTTTATCGGGATAATCGAGGTTTATTTTGTCCGTGTCGAGGCAAAGTGCGATATGGGTCTGCGAGGCGATTTTTAAGAGTTCCGCGAGAAGGGAAAGCTCCGTTGTTGAAAAGCCCGCGAAACCATCGACCCAGAGCCTGGCGTCTTTCAAAAAAGTGCATTGCCCGACCGCAGCTTTTACAAGGCCGAGCTGGGTATCGGGGTCAACGAGGCTATCTTCGATAAATTCGAGATACTGCTGCAGGACGAAAGCGAGGTCGGAGAATTTTAACGCTGAGACGGAGGCGTCCTCATCCTGATTTAATTTTTCGACGAGCTGGCGGACATCTTGCGGGCTGTCTGAATACTGGTGCAGCTCGATAATGGCGTCGGCGATTTTCTGGCTGAGGCCCGGCGAGACCGCGGTGCGTCCGAAGAGCTTTAATTTGTCCCTGTTTTCGATAAGGATTCTGTGGACAATCATTTGCCGGCCTATTCCTGAAAGGCTATTTTCCGCGGTTCGTTTGCCGAGAAGCAGAAACTGCAATCTGTCAAAGGAAAGGATATTTAAGCCGGGCTGCAATCCCGACGGGTTGGGAGAGCCCGCCTGCGGCGGGTCTGAAAAGGCGTCCGCCTTTGGCGGATTCGCCTGCGGCGAACCTACGGCGGATTGAAAACCTGCGATTTGCGGATGGGAAAGTATGGCACGTTCAGCCTGATAGGTGGCCTGCTCTGGAACAAGCAAAACCAGCGGCGTGGTATCGTGCCGGTCGAGCAGCTCTTTTATCAGGCTGTCAATACAGTATCTTGACTTGCCTGAGCCGCTTCTACCGAGGATAAACTGAACAGACATAAGCAGAACCCTTATTTAAGACCGCATATTTAAGTTATTTTTACCAGCGAAAGGTTAGATTTTCAATGATGTTTTAATTTTATGGGCTGACGGGCGGGAAATTGCCGGTTAAAAGCCGGAAAAATTTTTGGGTTTGTAATTATTGTTAAAACATTTTGCCGGATAGAACAATTTATCGTTAAAGGAGTAATATATATTAGGAATGGACAGCAAATGAGGTTGCAACGAGTTCTTTAACGCATTAGTCTTACAGGGCCGAGTAAATCCGCTTCCTCCTCTCCTCCTCTGCTCGGCCCTGGTTTTTTTTAAAGACACAAGACCCAAGACGCAAGACTTCAGACTTAAGACTCCAGACCCCAGACTAAGGTAAAAATTATGAAAAAATTAGGTTAGGCATTTGAGGGAAAATCCATTATAATAAGCAAGTCAAAAAATAAGGCCTAAAACAAAGCTTGTTGCAGGAGTACTTATGTCGGGGCATTCGCACTGGTCAGGAATAAAACACAAAAAGGCGATAGTTGACGCCAAACGCGGCAAAGTCTGGAGCAAGGTTGCAAGGATGATTATCATGGCTGCCAAAAGCGGCGGGGGCGACCCGGATGCGAACCTTACCCTTCGTTATGCTATAGATAAGGCCAGGGCTGCCAATATGCCGCGAGATACGATTGAAAAGGCGGTCAAGAAAGGCACAGGCGAACTGGGGCAGGTGAACTACGAGCAGATACTTTACGAGGGCTACGGGCCGGGCGGCATTGCAATTATGGTCGAGGTCCTTACCGATAACCGGCACAGGACGGCACCGGAAATCAAAAAGATTTTTGAAAAGCACGGCGGCTTGCTGGGAACGAGCGGCTGTGTCAACTGGATGTTTCACAAGAAAGGCCTGATTACCGTGGCGGCTGACAAGATTGACGAAGATTCATTGATGGAAATTGTTTTGGGGGCCGGCGCGGAAGATATGCAGACCAATGCCGACAAAACAGGATATGAAATCACCTGCCAGCCGGCGGTGTTTGAAAAATTAAAGGCTGCGCTTAAGGAAAAGAATATCCCGACGGAAATAGCGGAGGTCTCGATGATGCCGCAAAGTACTATCACTGTGTCGGATAAGGAAACAGCTCGGAAAACTATCGGCCTGATGGATGATTTTGAAGACCACGAGGATGTGCAGAATACTTACGCCAACTTCGAAATACCGAATGATTTGGTAGCAGCGCTGACATAAAAAATCAGTCCGCTCCGCCTATGGCGGACCTCCGGCGGGGCGGATCTCCGAAATCCAGAAGTGGGAAGGACGCACTACGCACGACAAATTACGGGTCACGAGCCACGATTATAATTAGGTGCCGTTAAGCCAGTTTTGGGCAAAGATTGCAAGGTCAGAAAAATCAACATCGGTGTCATTGTCGAGGTCTGCCCCTTCACAGCCGTAAGGCCTTAAACAGCCGGAATTACCCCATTGCAAAGCGAATCTCGCGAAATCTTCAAAATCCACATTGCCGTCACCATCAAAATCTCCGGGATAACCTACACGTACAATCACAAGGCCACCGTTCCAATCAGCTATGTATGCATAATTTCCGCTAACGGCAACACCTTTGGCATTTCCGCTTGTATTGTATCCGTCGACGTAGGAAGGCAGAGAAGGATTGGAGATGTCTATTATCTGCAGGCCGGGACCACCATCAGCTATGTATGCATAATTTCCGCTTATGACTACATCAGAGGCATTTCCGCTTGTATTGCATCCGCCGACGTAGACAGGCAGAGAAGGATTGGAGATGTTTATTATCTTTATGCCGCCGCCGTCCTCTTCAACTATGTATGCATAATTTCCTCTTACGGCTACACCAGAAGGCCATCCGCTTGTCACGCATCCGCCGACACGGTAAGGCGTAGAAGGATTGGAGATGTCTATTATATGCAGGCCGTAATTATTATCAGCTAAGTATGCATAATTTCCTCTTACGGCTACATCATAAATCATTATGTTGCCTGGATTCCATCCGCCGACAAGGTAAGGCGTAGAAGGATTAGAGATGTTTATTATCTTCAGGCCGTAACCATCATCAGCTATGTATGCATAATTTCCTCTAACGGCAACACCTTCGGCTCCGCTTGTCACGCGTCCGCCGACAAGGTAAGGCGTAGAAGGATTAGAGATGTTTATTATCTGCAGGCCGGAATCATTATCAGCTATGTATGCATAATTTCCGCTTATGGCTACATCAAAGGCGTGTCCGATTGTATTGTATCCGCCGACGTAGACAGGCAGAGAAGGATTGGAGACATCTATTATTACAAGGCCGGCGGAATAATCAGCTATGTATGCATAATTTCCTGAAACAGCAACAGCAAAGCTTTGTCCACCTCCCCATTGGCTGACGAACTCTACTGGAATATCGGCCTTCAGGGGTGTTGCATAAAAAAGACAAAACATCAGACTGAATAAGAAAAAGGATTTTTTCATTTTGTTACCTCCTAAAACGTAAAAAAACCGCATTTTTTAAGATGAAAAAGAACCGAGAAACTCTCCAAAATTATCGAACTTGATTCTAACCTAAAGGCGATATAGATTGCAAGAAAATTCTGGGATATTTTTGAGTGAAAATAATCAGTAAATATACAGCATGCCGCTGGCAGCCAATCGCAATCCGCCAGAGCCGGGCGCATTACACGATAATCATTACGTTTCACGGTTAACGAAAAAAACTCTTGTCTGCTGGAATCAATTTTGTATAATACCTGCTTCGTAAAAAAGGGCTGAAGATACTGATAAACAGCGTTTGTTTTTTAGTTCGACAAGCCAGTTATAAATTGGAGATTTTTGTAAATGTCAAAGGCACCAAAGGCTAATGCAGTGGTAGGGCAGTCGGGCGGGCCGACCTGCGTAATAAATGCGTCGCTCGTCGGCGTAATCGAAGAAGCAAAAAAACACCCCGAAATCCGCAATATTTACGGCGCTGCCCACGCGGTAGCCGGCATTCTCGACGACCAGTTCATCAACCTGAAAAAATTATCACCCAAAACACTCGAACTCGTTGCCGCATCGCCGTCATCGGCGCTCGGTTCGAGCAGGGATAAGCCGAATGAGGAATTGTGCGTGAAAATTCTGGAGGTATTCAAGAAGCGCGACGTGCGGTACTTTTTCTATATCGGCGGCAACGATTCAGCTAATAACGTTCATATCATTAACTCGATGGCGGCAAAGACCGGCTACGAGCTGCGGGCGTTCCACGTCCCGAAGACAATCGATAACGACCTGCTCGTGACGGACCACTGCCCGGGCTATGGCACTGCTGCGAAAATCGTGGCGTCTGCCCTTATCGGCGACGACCTTGATAACAGGGCTCTGCCGGGCATAAAAGTTAATTGTGTTATGGGTCGCCATTCCGGGTTTCTTGCGGCATCGGCTGCGCTGGCCAAAAATAAGGAAGATGCGGGCCCGCATCTGATTTATATTCCCGAAAGGCCGGTCTCAATGGAAAAATTCCTCGGCGATATCGAGGTGGTTTATAAAAAATACGGCCGCTGCGAAGTTGTCGTCAGCGAAGGCATCTGCGATACCGACGGCGTGACCTGGGCACAAAAAATTGCCTCTACCCGCGACGAAAGAGACGCACACGGCAACATTCAGCTTTCGGGTTCCGGCGCGCTGGCGGATTATCTTGCCGAACAGGTGAGGAGCAATTTCAAGGCGAAACGCATAAGGAGCGATACGTTCGGCTACCTGCAGCGAAGCTTTGCGGGCGTTCAGTCATCGGTTGATTTCAAAGAGGCACGGCTCTGCGGCAGGGCGGCTGTAAAATATGCGATGAAGGAAACAAGCGGTTCCGTTGCCATCAGAAGGCTCAATGGAAAGCAATATAAAACGGAGCTGTTTTTAACGGAATTGAGCAACGTTGCAGAGAAGACCAAACTGCTGCCCGATGAATTTATCAATTCTGACGGCAACGGCGTGACGGATGCCTTTGTAAAATATGCGATGCCGCTGACCGGCGGGCTGCCAAAAACGACTTTCCTGGCAGATTACCCCACCGTTTGATGATGCCGGCTGTGGTTAGGGCATCTGTTTTACATTCGCTCTTTTTTGTTTGTAACGGATGATTTTTCATCCTTCCGGCAATAAATTTAGGCCTATAGAAAATGGAGCGAAAAATGGAAGGACTCAATTTTACCATTGAAAAGCTGGGGGACAGAAAAATTGCCTCTCCTGTGCCTCTTTCGAATCTCAAAAATGACAACCAGGCGGATTTCGTTTCGGATGACCAGTTTGTCCTGTACCATATCGAAGGCGGGGGCGTTCTGCTCGAAGAGGCTCGAAGCCATGAACAGGTTCTTGAGCTGGCAGGCCCGCGGGCGAGAATCTATTTTGACCCCACAAAGACACACGCAGCGATTGTGACTTGCGGCGGATTGTGCCCCGGTCTCAATGACGTTATTCGAGCAATCGTAATGTGCCTGTGGTATCGATACGGCGTCCGCAGAATCAGCGGCATCCGGTACGGGCTGCGGGGCTTTCTGCCAGAATTTGCGATGCCAACGATGGATCTTAATCCCAACGTGGTTTCTGAGATTCACACAAGGGGCGGCACTATTCTCGGCTCATCGCGCGGGTTCGGTCATCGCTCGCTGGATGTCGTCGATTCGCTCGAACGGATGGGCGTCAATATTCTTTTCGGCATCGGCGGCGACGGCACGCAGAAGGGTATGCTCGCAATCGCAACCGAAATCAAAAAAAGAGGTCTCAAAATTGCCGTTGTCGGAATTCCAAAGACAATCGATAACGATTTGAGCTTCGTTCAAAAATCCTTCGGCTTCGAGACGGCGGTTTCGAAAGCGGTCGATTCGGTCTCGACAGCTCACGTCGAAGCCTTTTGTGCGGTCAACGGAATCGGAATTGTGAAGGTTATGGGTCGGCAATCCGGCTTCATCGCCGCTCATACGGCGCTGGCGATTAATGACGTCAATTATGTTCTTGTTCCCGAGGTGCCTTTCGACCTCGACGGGCAGAACGGGCTGCTTACTATTCTCGAACAGCGAATTATAAATCGCCATCACGCAGTTCTTCTGATTGCGGAAGGTGCGGGGCAGGATTTGATACCGGATACCAACAATGTCGATGCCTCCGGCAACAAGGTTTTCGGCGATATTGGTGTTTTCTTGAAGGACAAAATCGCGGAGCATTTCAAAGCCAAAAATATCGAGGTCAACATTCGTTATATCGACCCGAGTTATATTATTCGCGGGACGCCCGCCAACGCCAACGATGCGATTTACTGTCAGCGGCTCGGCTCCAACGCCGTTCACGCTGCTATGGCGGGAAAAACGACTTTACTGATAAGCCTGATTCACAATCACTTCGTCCATTTGCCGATACAGATGGCCGTCTCCTGCAAAAACGTTATCAATCCCGAAGGCCCTCTCTGGCGGGACGTCATTGACGCTACGGGCCAGCCGATGTCGATGAAAAACTGACCATTTAAGGAATTTCACAAGTCTTGGTTGTGTTTGGACGGCCTTACGGACAATCGGCCTGGGAAATAATGGAAAAATTTTAATACTCCTTAGAACCAATGTCGTATGTGGACGTAAAAATACCAATAAATGTATTTGACACTGAAAGGAACATTGGTAGAATGACTATCTTTAATATTAACTAACATTTTTAAGGAGTAGTAAAAATGAAGTCAAGATTTGGATTAGTGTTGGTGATTGTTGCAGTTGTAGCGGTAGTGTTGACCGTTCTTCTGAGCAATTCAACGGCACAGGCACAGACCGGCAGTCAGCATCAGGTTGCTGCTGCTTCCTCTCACAGCCACAGCGCCGCCAATACGGCAAAAGCATCCCACAGCACAACCAAGAGCGACCCGAACAGCAAGGCCGGCAAGGGACACGATAAGGATAAGAGCGACCCGAACTGCAAAGGCGAGGGAGCAAAAAAAGCTGACCCGAATTGCCCAAAAAAATAAAGTGATAACATCCTGATGTATTAAAGAAGAGAGCTGTGCTTTATGCACAGCTCTTTTTTATTTGCGCAATTTTTTCTCCCTTCGACTGGTTCGACAAGCTCACCACAGGTTCGCTCAGGGCAGGCTGCGGACTTTGCTGTAATTATCTTAACTGAAGAGCGCTTCGACAAAGGTATCGGGGTCGAATTCGGCAATAGTGTCGGGTTTTTCGCCGAGGCCGACAAATTTTACGGGGATGTTGAGCTGGTCTCTGATTGCGATGACGATGCCGCCTTTGGCTGTGCCGTCGAGCTTGGCTAAAAAAATGCCGGTGACGTTAATTGCCTGTGTGAAAAGTTTCGCCTGCGAAATAGCGTTTTGCCCTGTAGTGGCATCGAGAACCAAAAGCACCTCGTGAGGCGCACCGGGGATTTTTCTCGCCGCGACGTCTCTTATCTTTATAAGCTGCCTCATCAGGTCTTTTTGGGTATGAAGTCTGCCGGCGGTATCGAGGATTAGGAAATCGGCGTTTCTGGAGACGGCTGCCTCGCAGGCATCGAATGCGACAGCGGCAGGGTCTGAGCCGGTTTTGTGTTTTACAATCTGGACGCCCGTTCGCTCTGCCCAGATAGATAACTGCTCGACCGCCGCCGCCCGGAATGTATCGCAGGCTGCGACGATTACCTTTTTATTGTTCTGGCTTAAGATGTATGCAAGCTTTGCGATGCTGGTGGTTTTGCCTGTGCCGTTGACGCCGGCGACGAGAATAACCGTTGGGCCGGACTGTGCGGTTTTGAGCTGCCTATCCTGCGGCGGCCAATAACCCTTAATTCGCTCTTTCAGAAACGGGATAATATCATCGGTTTTGGCAATCTTCTTTTCGCGGTAGCCCTGCCTGAGGTCTGAAATAATTTTTTCGGTCGCCTCCACGCCGATGTCATCGCCGACAAGCGTCTCTTCAAGTTTGTTTATCAATTCGTCATCGATATCCCTGCCGAGACTTAAAACAGCGGACAGCGAACCGCTGATTTTTTCGCGGGTCTTGCTCAGCCGCTCCTTGATATACAACGCCGTCTTTGTAAAAAAGCCCATACTCGAGAGAATCTCAAATTTCAAATATCAAATTTCAAAAATCAAAATTGCGGAACGTTTTTTCGTTTTTCGCACATTAGCTACTTATTCGACAAGCACTACTTATAATAAAAATTGCCGGAAACTTCAATTGTTTTTATAAAGATGCCGTTAAATCCGCCGCAGGCGGCGATTATGCCGTCCTGCCGTTTTTTGTTTGACAAAAAATTGAAGCGTTATTAGACTTCGGTTGTTTGGTCTTTCCTGATAATGGAATTCAGTCTTGATTCGCATTAAAGGGCGTATTTTAAATTTCAGCGAGCTTTGTGAAGTTGTTATGAACGGGGTCAGCCTTGGCTACAGCGGAAATCGAGGATATATTCAGTCAGATTATAGAACGCTCAAAGGTCATCGACCCGGTTAATACCCGCAAGTGGTTCGACGACCTGACGGCGGCTCATTTTGACGGCGGGCTGCTGAAGATTGGCTGCCCTGATAATGCGACAGTCGAATTCCTTCGCGATAACTGCAAGGCTGCCTTTACCCGTGCCGCACAGCAGATAACGGGCCACCTGGTAAGCGTCGATTTCTGTCTGCAATCGGGCGGTTCGCCGTCGAATCGGCAGGGGCAGGATGGCGAATTGAAGCTTCATCCTGATTACACGTTCACCAATTTTGTCGTCGGCCCGTGTAACCGGCTGGCGCACGCCAGTTGTGTGGCGGTGAGCCGTTCGCCGGGCAATACCTATAACCCGCTTTTTCTTTACGGCAGTTCCGGCCTCGGCAAAACGCACCTGCTGCACGCCGTTTGTCACGAAACGAAACAGCACGCTAAGATGACTATCCAGCTTTTAAGCTGCGAGGAATTTGTCAACAGGTTTATCTCCGCAATCGAGCAGGGCAACGTGTCGGGCTTCCAAAGGCAGTTTCGCTCGGTTGATATGCTCGTTATTGACGACGTTCAGTTCCTGCGGGAGCGCGAGCAGAGCCAGGAGGAATTTTTCCATACCTTCAATACGCTCTACCAGAGCGGCAGACAGATAATTTTAAGCGCAGACTGCGCTCCTGTTGAGATTCCATCACTCGAAGAGCGGCTTATCAGCCGATTTACCTGGGGATTAGTGGCCAGAATCGATACGCCCAGCCACGATACGCGGGTCGCAATCGTGCAAAAAAAAGCGCACCTGCGCGGCATCGAAATCAGCGAGCAGGTGGCGGACTACATCGCGAAAAAGGCCCAGTCGAATATTCGCCAGCTTGAAGGCGCTATCACGACAATTTACGCCCTCTCTGCAACAATAGGTAAGCCGATTACCGTCGAACTCGCAAAGGCCGCCCTCGAAGACGAGCCGGAAAGACATATCAGCATTACCGATATTATTGAGGTTGTGACGGATTATTACGGGGTTCGGCTGAGCGATTTGCAGAGCAAGAAACGCAGCCAGTCGATTACGCTGCCGCGGCAGGTGTGTATGTATTTGGCGAGGAATCTGACCAAGCACAGCCTCGAAGAAATTGGCGGTCATTTAGGCGGCAGAGACCATACGACTGTTATGCACGCCTGCGACAAAATCGAAGATATGAAAAAAACCGACCACAAATTCAAACCGCTTCTCTCAAATCTCGAAAAACAAATCACAAATCCGACAAAATAGACGCAAGACCTAAGACTCAAGACAGATTCACCGCGGAGAATGCTGAGAAAAATAGGCACAGAGGGGCAAAGGCACAAAGAAAAAATAAAAGAATCCGCAGAGCGTTTGGGGATAAATCGAGAAAGAAAAGCTGTTTTATGTTGACAAATATTACAGAAATTGACTATATTTCGCATAAGAATAAGACGCAATAGTATTTTAGGATGCAATGTATACAATGTTGGCATCCGGAAATGAGATTGCGTATCCAAGTGTTTAATATATGAGTCCAAAGCCGATGAATAGAATTTCCAAACAAGGGAAGAGAAAAAGAGACATATATCGGGCTCATAAGCAAAAATATATTAAGGGGAAAATGGGAGGATTGGGGTTGGGAATTAAGAATCTTATCAGTAAATATAAGAGATGGTCTTCCCCAACTAAAATTGCGATCTGTTTGAGTATTATTGGTATTGTTTTAACAATATATTTTTCTATCTCGGGTTCTCTTGCTCAGAATAAAATATTGAAATTGATTGAGCATACTGATAAAACTTATTCCCCTCAATTACTTCAGAAATATCCTTTAGGTTATGTTTTGTTTGCTATCCAAAGCGGCGAAGAAAATATTACATTCACTAAAGACCGTCTCTCTAAAGAATTCAGCATCGACTGGAATACTGCAAAAGTAAGTGAAATTACCAAAGATAAAATTGTTCTAAGATTTCCAGATATGAAAATTATAGATTCTAATGGTACTTTTGTCGGGTCATATTTAGGATTTCCAAGAAAAATTGGTATACCTTATTCCATAATTGTAATGGGAGAAAATATTCATATCATAGGGGAATTACTGGTCGATGAAAATGAAAATTTTATATGTGCTATAGGTTTTAGGAGGAGTGCAAAAGGATAGCAGAAGAGGGGTGAAGAAATCTGGCGACAGCATAGCTATTTTATAGCACAGCATGGCACGGTCGTCACGAGCGACGGGCGACTAAGTGGTGAGCTTGTCGAACCAGATTAAAATCTTTTTGTGAAGATGTGGCAATAGGGCTGCTTGCCGTTTTTGCCGTAATAGTTTTGATGATGCTCATCGGCCTTCCAGAATGGGCCGGCCTGCTCGACCGTCGTGGCGACATCAAGGCCTTTTTTCCGCAATGCTGTTATAAGCTTATCAGCAATTTCCTTCTGCTGGTCATCGGTATAAAAAACCACAGAGCGATACTGATTACCAATATCGGGGCCCTGACGATTTCGCTGTGTCGGGTCGTGAATCTCAAAAAAGAGTTTGGCAAGAGTCTCGTAGCTTACCTTGTTCGGGTCATAAACGACCTCGACCGTCTCTGCGTGGCCGGTCTTGCCGGTGCAGACCTGCTCGTAGGTCGGGTTTTTAGTCCAGCCGCCCATAAAGCCTGAATTGACAGCGGTGACGCCTTTTTCTTTTCTTAGCCAGTAATCGACGCCCCAGAAGCATCCGCCCGCAAAATAGGCTTTTTTAATTTGATTTGGCTTACCGGTTTTGGTTTTGTTGGGGTCGCTGGTTTTTGTATTCGGGTCTTTTTTGTCGGCATTAACTTTGGCAGCGGGGACAAAGACAAGCGAAATAGAATTTACACAATGTCGTGTATTTTTCGGGGTCAATTCTTCGTCGAGAAAGATGTGTCCGAGATGCGCGCCGCAGTTTGCACAAATGATTTCGGTGCGGATGCCGTCGGCATCGGGTATGCGTTTAACCGCCCCTTTAATTTCATCATCGAAGGCAGGCCAGCCGCAATCGCTTGCGAATTTGTCGCCGCTGCGATAGAGCGGTGCGCCGCATCGCTTGCAGACATAGGTGCCGGCCTCTTTATTATTGAGATACTTTCCTGTAAAGGGCGGTTCCGTTCCCTTGTAAATTATTACCCGCTCTTCCTGGGGCGTTAATTTATTATAGGTAGTTTTTTTATCATTTTGCTCTGCCATAAGCGATGCTCCTGCAAATATCAAAACTGCGATTCCTGCAAAAAAGGCCTTCATTTTCGAATCTCCTTATAGTATATCTCTATAACTTTACGCAGCAACCCCGCAGCCGGTTCTCTTTGGGCTGGGCAGTTGGCGACGAAACAATACCAGCCAGATGGTAAAAGGAAATGCGGCGATGGTTAAAGCCGCAGTTACCTTTAAAATATAAATGGGAATCATAACACAGGCCAATTTCCCGGTCAAAGGGCTAAGCCGGCAATACATGAGTTAATGATGGGTTTTCACTTTTTTAAACTACCGAATCGCGACCAGTCCTTGGCCGGCCAATGCAGATAATCAGCCCTGCCTATAATAGTTGTTAAAGGAATAGGTCCCAGCTTTAGCGACAGGTTTCGATTGTCGCCGAGAACGAAACAGTGATAAGCCGGTACCGTTATCTTTGCAAAATCACCGGCTGGATTATCCTGCGGCAGTTTAGTAGGGAGAATGTTGTATTTAGCAGTACCGTTGATTTCCTCAAACACCTCTCCCTCCAGCGGCTTGCCCTCAACATTGATTCTAATCCCGTTCAATTCAGACTGGTCAAGTTTTCGTCTTTGAAGTTTCTGGTCATTTATATAAAGCTGGCCGTCTCTAACTTCCACGGTATCACCCGCCAGGGCCACGACTCTTTTGATATTACGTATATGCCTGTTTTCAGGATTAAGAAAAACAATAAGGTCGCCTCTTTGCGGGTCGCTTTTGCTGTAAGCTCGTTTGTTCGTAAGGAATCTGTCATTTGGCACAAGTGTTGGATAATTGGAAGCATTCGAAATTATGAATGTTTCCACATAGTCGGCCCTGACATAAGAAGCGATTGCCGGAACGCCCCCTGCGCCCATCAGAATCAAAAGAAGATATATATACCATTTATTATAATCTTTGAGCAGGTAGCTGTCCGCTGTGTGTCTGGCTGTGTACCACGAGTCGATTATTGCGACCAGCCATACGACTAACGATGCAAATATCACTGTAATCATAATTATCAGCCGGGCCGGTGAATTGTTTATTAATAACGAGACAAAGAATGCCGGAATAAATATCCACGAAAGAAAAGAAAGAACTAATCCTTTTGCAAACCTGCCGCAATACATTTGTCCAAGGCCCGGCATAATCAGTGAAAGCGCAACAGCCGTAAAAGGCTTTCTTGTTCCTGTCTTTGATAGGTCAGTCATCTTATTTCCCCTTAGAATTTTAGGCTCTTAAAAACAAATAAATTGAAAAAGCTATTCTTGCGAAACCGATAATGACGGCGGCTGCAACCACAACAGTCTTTGCCAGCGGGCGGGTACAAAAACTATCAAAAAATCGCCGCATATTGAGCAAAGGCTCCCCTTTCTTCTGCTCATACAGATATACCCGGCGCATCACCTTCTCCGAAAAATCCTGTCCAACCTCGGTCTGGCTTTTATGCCTCTTCCACTGGTTATAAAGTTCTTCGCTTTTCATACTTAATCTTCCTCGAAACCTTTAAGAGCTAATCTGAGTCTGGCTTTGGCCCTGTTAATTCTCGACTTTATTGTCCCAATTCTTACGCCCTCAATTTGTGCAATCTGCTCGTAAGGAAGTTCCTCAAACTCAGCCATGATGAACGCAGTTTTCTGCTTAACAGGCAAATTTTGCATTGCTTTATCCAGCCGGCCGAAAAATTCCTGCTGAGTCAGCTTGTCAGCCGGTGCGGATGGGTCCGAATTTTCCGGCAGGTTGTTAATCGAGGTTATCTTTTTCTTTTTTGCGGCATTGATGCCCTTGTTCCTGGCGATTGTGAACAACCACGTTGAGAAGCTGCCGCGCGCAGGGTCGTAAGACGACAACTTCCTGTAAGCAGTAAGAAATACATCCTGCGCGATATCCTCACAATCGACCCGGTCATTTATAATATTTTTTATCATCCCAATTACCGGTTTTTCATACCGCTGGACCAGTTCTCGAAAAGACTCGACCTGCCCCTCTAAAACAGCTCTTATTATGCTGATTTCTTCAGCCATTCCGTTTCCTGAAAATTTACCCTGTATTGTCTTTTACAAGTTATACAATCTTCTGCCGGCAAAGTTCCACAAAAAATTTCTGGTTATCTTTGATTGGTTTGAGAAAAGGCAGATTGCCTTCATCTCCGGTGGAGGGCGTCAACCAAGCTTTTAGTTGATATACTTTTTGTATTCTTTCGGCGGTTTAGCGATGGCTTGCCGGTTTGTATTTTATAAACGTTCCGTTTTGGTATTCATCGAAGGCGATTTGCAATTCTTCCTGTGTGTTCATAACGATGGGGCCGCACCAGGCGACCGGCTGGTTTAAGGGCCTGCCGGATATGAGCAGGAAACGAACGGGCTGGACTTCGGCTTATTATACGCGCAACGTGATTTGCCAATTTATTTCGGCACAGGCAGGTCGAGGGCGGCGAGGACAGTTTTCATATCCTCCCAGACCTTCTGGCGGGATTCAACCGTGTAATTACGCAATAAATACGCAGGATGAAAAGTGGCAAGTAATTTTATCGGGGGTTTGCCAAGGCCGGTATAGTAATCGAAAAAATGTCCCCGCAATTGGCCAATCGGCTTTGTTGTCTCCAGAAGGGTTTGTGCGGCGTAGGCTCCGAGCGCCACGATTATTTCAGGTTTTATAATCTCGATTTGCTTTTGCAGGTAGGGGAGGCAATTGATAATCTCTTCCGCCTTCGGCGTCCTGTTTTCAGGCGGGCGGGATTTGAGAATGTTGCCGATGAAAACATCTTCGCGACTAAGTCTCATCGCAGCAATGATTCTATCGAGCAGCTGGCCGGCCCTTCCGACAAAAGGTCTGCCCTGGGCATCTTCGTCGGCTCCCGGCGCCTCGCCGATAAACATTATACGGGCATTGGGATTGCCTTCGCCGGCGACAGCATTTTTTCGGGTTGAGCCGATTTCACATTTGCGGCACTTTTTAACCTCTTCAGCGATTTGCTCAAGCTCTTTTTGTTTGCGGATAGTCGATTCATCAGGCTGAGCCATTTTGCCGGAAGCGTTTTTTTGGCTGCGGATGCAAAGGCCGCCTGTGAAAAAGTTTTCCATTTCGATATGCTGCTCGACTGCTTTTTTAATGTTCATAAGATTATATATCCAGAATAAATATTACGGATAAAGCCCGCGGGCGAAAACAGCCTCGACGACCCTGCTTACAGCGAGGTCCATTGCGGCCTGGCGCATTGTAAGTTTTTTTTGTTCCGCCAGTTTGTGGACATCTTCAAACCGCTGTTTCATTCTTGTTTCGAGCCTGCCTTCGACTTCGGCAAGCGTCATCTGCTCGCGCTGGGTCTCCTGAGTGTATTCGAGATACGATACGAAGACGCCGCCGGCGTTGCAGAGAATATCGGGGATGACGGGGATTTTGCGTTCCGCAAGAACACAATCGGCTTCGGGCGTCGTGGGGGCGTTGGCGCCCTCGGCGATGAAACGCGTCTTGATTTTTTTTACGTTTTCCAGTGTTATCTGCGAGCCTGCGGCGGCAGGCACAAGTATATCGCAGTCGATTTCAAATATTTTTTCTTTCTCTATCGGCTGGCCGCCGGCAAAACCATTTACGCTGCCTTTTGTTTTAACGTGTTTTTGGAGGGCATCGATGTCGAGACCTTTCGGGTTGGCAATTCCGCCTGTGATGTCGGCGATGGCGATTGTCTTTGCGCCATATTTTGCGAATTCGGCGGCGGTTATGGCGCCGACATTGCCGAACCCCTGGATGGCCACCTTCATATCTGCGATGTCGAGGTCGAGTTTGTTGCACATCGCAAGAGCGGTATAGACGACGCCTTTTCCCGTTGCCTGCGACCTGCCGACAATACCGCCGATGATTACGGGTTTGCCGGTGACGTAGCAGCCTTTGGTAATCGAAGTGCCTTCGGAGTAAGAGACGCAGTCGCGGATGTGCGCCATATCGTTTTCGTTTGTGCCCATATCAGGAGCCGGTATGTAAATTTCGGGCCCGATGTGCCGGCTTGCGCCGCGTGTGAAGCCCCGGATAATAATTTCCTTTTCCTGCGGGGTGACGGTCGAGGGGTCAAGCTGGATTCCGGATTTGCCGCCTCCGAACGGGACGCCGATGAGCGAGGTTTTCCAGGTCATCTCCATAGCCAGGCCTGTAATATCATCGAGATTGACGTCTGCGGTCATTCTAATGCCGCCTTTTGCCGGGCCGAGAGCGTCGTGATGGCGAACTATGAAACAGCGGACATGTGCGAGTTTGCCCGAGGGCATTACCGGCGAGATGTTTATCTCGATTCTCTCTTTGGGCTGGCCGATTTTCTGTCGGATGCCGCTATCGAGTTTTAATCGTTTGGCGGACTGCTCGAAGTTGTGCAGTGCCGTGCTTAAAATTGAGCTGTTTGTCTGCATTATTGCTTTTGCCTTTCCGGTTGAATTTAATTAAATACAAGCCGGTTGAAATTGTAAGAAAAAGCGGTCAAACAGGCAATAAAAAAGGATAAATTTTTTTGAAAAAAGGGTTGCAAGGAAATAATTTTGTGGTATAATCACCCATAATAAATTTATTTAAGGAGGTTAGCAATGCGGAAAATTTTCTTATTCATTTCTGTATTATCACTTTGTTCGGTCTGTCCAGCTGCTATTATTACCGTGGATGATAATGCCCCTGCGGACTACAGCAACATCCAGGCTGCAATAAATGCAGCTAACAATGGCGACACAATCATTGTCCAGCCGGGCACATATACCGGTCCCGGCAACCGCGACATTGATTTCCTTGGCAAGGCTATAACAGTTCGCAGTACCGAACCAAACGATCCCTGGATTGTAGCCAATACGGTTGTTGACTGCGGAGGCACTAATCATAGGGGATTCAAATTTGTCAGCGGCGAGGGGCGAGCATCAATCCTCGATGGGTTGACCATTACCAATGCTTACATTGAAGTAATGTGTGAAGGCGGTGCGGGCATATATATAGTGGTCTCGTCGCCGACAATAAGCAGATGTGTTATAACTGATAACCACGCGGAATTGATGAGTGGGTCTTTGTGTTTTTGTTTCGGAGGTGGAATCTACATAAGTGGACTTTACGAAGCCAAGAGCAGTCCGCTCATTACCAATTGTACTATCAGCGGCAACTCTGTTGGCGACTGGGGGTGGGGAGGAGGAATTTATTGTGAAGGACTCTCCGATACAACAATTCATAATTGCCTCGTAAGTAATAATTACGCCCTGGGGTATGCAGGGGAAGGCGGGGGTATCTGCCACGGAAGCAGCGGCAATTCAACAATTACCAATTGTACTATCGTGGATAATTCGGCGGCTGATAATGGCGGGGGTATTTGGTTCGGTGGAAACGGATATATGACGATTACCAACAGCATTGTATGGGACAACGCGCCCGACCAGATATACCCGATGAGTGGAACGACCATTTCTGTCGCTTACAGCGATGTCGAGGGCGGCTACGCCGGGATTGGCAATATAGATACCAACCCACTCTTCGCAGACCCTAATAATGGCAACTACCATTTGAAATCACAGGCGGGCAGGTGGAATCCAAGCACGCAAAGCTGGGTGAAAGATGATGTCACCAGCCTTTGTATAGATGCGGGCGACCCAAATTCGGACTGGAGGAGGGAATTGTGGCCTAACGGCAGACGAATCAATATGGGTGCTTACGGCGGAACGCCGCAGGCAAGTATGTCGCTGTCAACGTTGTGCAGTATCGCTGACCTGGATAATGATTGTGATGTGGATTTTAATGACCTAAAACTTTTCACTCAAAAGTGGCTCAGTCAGGGGGTTCTGCTGGCAGCAGACCTCGATAGAAACGGGGACGTCAATTTTATGGATTTTGCCATATTCGGCAGCGAATACTACAAAGAAAACCCTGCACCGGGAATAACATACCATGTGGGCGGTTGCGGCGAGGGTCTGTTGTTAATGAGAGAAGCAGATGCGACAAGATTTACCGTCACGGTTAACGGCCATAATATTCATTTCGGAGATAAGGTGACTGCCAATTGCTGCCTTACCGGCTTTGAAGTTACGATGGGAGTATATGGTAATCAGATTATTTTATATGAACGGGAATATTTAGATGGAATGCCGTGCACGTGTGAATGCGATTACCCTGTAACCGCAGACCTTGGGCCGTTCACAAGCGGCACCTATACCCTCATAGTTTTAGAGGTTTATAATGGTCATTATAATGAGGTAGGAACCACAACAGTGAACATAGAATAGCGGCAGGATTTTCGAGAAATAAAAAGGACGCATTTTTACGAATGCGTCCTTTTTAATTTGAAGTTTGCGATTTTTATACGAGGCCCTGTGCCATCATAGCG
The DNA here is from genome assembly GCA_003141315.1 of Phycisphaerales bacterium. GTDB lineage: Bacteria > Planctomycetota > Phycisphaerae > Sedimentisphaerales > Anaerobacaceae > Fen-1359. Next base: position 114,562 of record PLLP01000008.1, on the reverse strand, counting down.
TTGGCGACCTTGAGGAAGCCTGCGATGTTTGCGCCGACGACGAAGTTGCCTTTTTTGCCGTAGATTTCCGCAGCCGTTTTGCTGTTTTCGTAGATAGTCGTCATAATATTTTTCAGCTCGCTGTCAGCCTTATCGAAAGCCCAGGCGGTTCGCTGATTATTTTGAGCCATTTCAAGTCCTGAAACAGCGACGCCGCCGGCATTGGCAGCCTTTCCGGGCAGGAATATAACCTTGTTTTCGATGAACACATCGGCGGCTTCCGGCGTGCAGGGCATATTAGCGCCTTCACCCGCGGCGATACAGCCGTTCTTAACGAGGGCCTTGGCGTCCTTTTCATCCAACTCGTTTTGCGTTGCGCACGGCAGGGCGATACTGCACTTGATGTTCCAGATGCCGTCGCTGCCTTCGGTGTATTTTGCTTTTTTGTGTATCGATACGTATTCTTTAATTCTCTTTCTTTCGACTTCCTTGAGCTGTTTTACGGTGTCGAGCTTGATGCCTTCCGGGTCGTAAATGAAACCGTTCGAGTCGCTCATCGTCACGACTTTACCGCCGAGCTGATGAACTTTTTCGACGGCATAAATGGCGACGTTGCCTGAACCGGAAACCAAAACTGTGGCGCCTTCGATTGACTTGCCGGCGTCTTTGAGTGCTTCATCGACTATATAAACAAGGCCGTAACCGGTGGCCTCTTTCCTGACCAGAGAGCCGCCCCATTCGAGGCCTTTACCTGTTAAGACGCCTGTGAACTCGTTGCGGAGCCGTTTGTATTGTCCGAACATATAGCCAATCTCGCGGCCGCCGACGCCGATATCGCCCGCGGGGACATCGGTATTAGGGCCGATATGGCGGGAAAGCTCGGTGATAAAACTCTGGCAGAATCTCATTACTTCGTATTCGCTGTGCTGCTTCGGGTCAAAATCTGAGCCGCCTTTTCCGCCGCCCATCATCAGGCCGGTGAGTGAATTTTTGAAAACCTGCTCGAAGCCGAGAAACTTGATAATGCTCGCATTTACCGTGGGATGAAATCGCAGGCCGCCTTTATACGGGCCGAGCGCACTGTTGAATTCGAATCTGAAACCGCGGTTAACGCAGAAATTGCCCTTGTCATCCTGCCAGGGGACGCGGAAGGTAATTTGCCTTTCCGGCTCGACGATGCGCCCGAGGATGTTCGTTTCTACATATTCGGGATGCTTTTTAATGACAGGCTCGATTGAAACGAGGACTTCTTTGACGGCCTGATGAAACTCGGTCTCCCCGGGGTTTCGCTGAATTACCTGCTGATAAACGGCTTCTACTTCGCTGTTGGCTGACATTTTTTCAATTCTCCTAAAAAATATGTTTCTTTTTATTTTCTAATCATTATAATAAGCATTACTGATAATTGCTGGCAGTTCCAGTTGTAAAGTGACAAAAATGTAGCAAAGTTTCGTTGTTTTGGAAAGCTTTTTGTAGTAATAGAAAATATAAGGGGAAGTAATAATGCATATTGAAATCCTCAAGGTTTTCTGCGATTTGGTTGAATTACGCAGTTTTTCGAAGACTGCGGAAAAAAATTTCATGAGCCAGTCCGCGGTTTCTCAGCAGCTTGCGCAGCTGGAGCTTCAGTATAATTGCCAATTGGTAAATCGCAAAAAAAGGCCGATAGAGCTGACGGTTGAAGGGCAGGTTCTGCACCGCGCCTTTCGGGAGATGATTGACCGGTATGAGCAGCTTAAGGTGGAATTGAACGAGCTAAAGTCGAGCGGACAAACAAGAATAAATGTGGCGGCCATTTACAGTATAGGAATGCACACGCTGCCGGCTTATGTAAAAAGATTTATGGTAAGAAATCCGAAGGTCAATGTTCATATCGAGTATTTCAGTCCTTCGAAAGTTTATGAGCTTGTATTGGGGGGCGATTTCGATATCGGCCTTGTGGCAGTTCCCAAAAAAGACAAAAGGCTGGACGTTTATGATTTCGAAGATGAGCCGCTGGATTTCGTATGCAGCCCGAAACATCAGCTTGCGGCAGAACCTGAAATAGAAATGCACAGGATACAGTTCGAGCCTTTTGTGGCGTTCGAATCCGATGTTCCGAGCCGGCTGTGGATAGACGGGATTTTGCAGCGGTACGGGATAACGGTTCGGCCCGTGATGGAATTCGATAACGTCGAGACAATCAAGCGGGCGGTGGAGATAGGCGTCGGCGTGAGCATATTGCCGCGAACGACGATTATTGCCGAGGTGAGCAGCGGCTCATTGCGTGCGATACCATTTTCGAATGAGAATTTTATCAGGCCGACGGGTATAATAGTTCGCAAGAATGCGATTCGCTCGAACGCCGTCAAGGCCTTTGTGGACGTCCTGCAGAAAAAGGTATAAAAAAATTAAGGGACAAAGGCATAATAGGCACAGAGGGACAGAGGCGCAAAGGTAAAAAGGCACAAAGGGGCAAAGGAGGGAGAGATAAATCTTTTCTAAAGGGGGAGTTTCTGGTTTAATATCAAAAATAGCGTGTAGCGTACAGGAAAGATTCTCTGCGGTCTTTGCGGCCTCTGCGGTGAATTTATCGTTGGTCTGTTGTCCTGGGTCTGGAGTCTGTATGAAATTGGTAAAGGCTGTAATTTTTGACCTCGATGGCACGATAACGGAGCCGTTTTTTGATTTCGACGCCATAAGAGCTGAGATGGGATTGGCTAAAGACGCGGGGCCGATTCTGGAGGCTCTCGATAAGATGGGGGCGCCGCAGCGAAAGGCCGCTGAAAAAATTCTCGACTATCACGAAAGGCTCGCCGTCGAAAAATCGAAACTCAATATCGGCGCCGCTGAGACGCTCGACAGGCTGCGTAAGGCGGGGATTAAAATCGGCATACTTACCCGCAACACTAAAGATAATGCTTATGCGGTAGCAAAAAGGCACGGATTGCTTTTCGATGCCGTAGTCAGCAGAGAAGATGGGCCGGTTAAGCCGGACGCATTCGGCGTTTTGGAGCTGTGCAGGATTTTCGATGTGCTGCCTAAAGAGACGCTTGTTGTCGGCGATTATCTTTTCGATTTGCTTTGCGCAAAGGCTGCCGGCGCGCCGGCTGTTCTGCTTACGAATCACAAAAAGGCGGATGAATTTGTGAAACACGCCGATTTTACGATTGCGAGACTCGAACAACTTTTCGACATTATTGAAAGATAAATTAAGCCACAGAGAGCACAGAGGACACAGAGATTTTTTTAACCACAGATTAACGCAGATTTTCACAGATTCTTTTTTAAACTAAATACCGAATACTAAATACTAACGACTACTTTAGCCACAGAGAACACGAAGGACGCAGAGAGTTTTTGTTTTTTATTCTGACTTCTGTATTCTGTCTTCTGTATTCTGAATAAAGGATTGACAGTAATTGCGGGAGGATTTATGCCTCGCCAGCCCGCTTCGGAGTAATTTCACTGATAAACTGAGGGCGAAAGAGTTAGGACGGTTTGTCTCCGAAAGTTTTGTCGTTGAAAAAGGATTCGGTTTGGGTAGAATTATGGGAGAAGTAAAAAGTGAAAAAGGAAATAATAGGTGACTGTCCCTAGTTATCCCAAAAAGTGCTTTTAAGAAATTTTTAGAATTGCAAAAAACTTTTAAGCCTAACCAAATACAAAAAGTGGTTTTGAATGCTCAATCAAGAGACATTGACGAGGCAATAAAAGACGCTGAGAGTAAAATTTAGAGAATAAGTAATTTATTTATGCAACGAAATATAAATATCTGGATAATTGTTATCGCGATTTTTATTTCGATCGGTCGTCAGTTTTATATGAACGTTGACCAAGTTAAAAATAAATTATCGTTCAGAGTTCGTACCTTTATCACTGAGGTGATTGTTACAAGTATAACGTTGGGCGTTTTATTCTATTTTGTAAGGTGGATAATACACCTATTTTAAAAGAATTTACCGCCGAAAACCGGTAAGGAATTGGGTGGGAAATAATATGACAAAGCAACGGGAACTTCTTATAAAGACCGTATAATCATTTTAGAACAGCAAGAAGAACAATATGAAAGAACGTGCTTACAATGTCTATGCCTTAAGCATTAAACGGCCTCACCTTGTTCTACTTGGGGCCGGAGCAAGTTTGGCAGCATTTCCGAACGGCGAAAAGAACGGCCTGAAAGTGCCTTTGATGAATAATTTTGTTGAAACAGTAAATGGACTTTCAGATTACCTTGGTAAATGCAGAATTGATTATAAAGGGCAGAACTTTGAGGATTTATATAATTCTCTATATGAGGACTCACAGTATGATGAAATCAGGCAGGTTATTGAAAAAATAATTTACGATTATTTTGCACAAATGGAGTTACCTGATGAACCGACTCTCTATGACCATCTTATTTTGTCGTTAACGGCTCGTGACGCCGTAGCTACATTTAATTGGGACCCTTTTTTGTGGCAGGCTATATGCAGGAATTGTCATAGAGTTGGCGAAGACAATCTTCCTCACCTTCTTTATTTGCACGGTAATACGGCAGTAGGAGTATGCACGAGGCATGAAAAAATACAAATCGGCCATAAAGGTGGTATGTGCTCAAAATGCAAGAGCCGTCGTAGTAGAAGTAAACTTCTTTATCCAATCGGTAAGAAAGATTACAACATCGACCCATTCATTAAGAGCAGTTGGAATGATGTGAAATCTTACTTGAAAAGGGCATATATGTTCACCATATTTGGGTATAGTGCTCCATCTTCTGATGTTGAGGCTGTTGATCTGTTAAGTGAAGCGTGGGGAAATAAATATGAACGGAGTATGGAGCAAATTGAACTCATTGACAAAATTGATGAGAAGACCATTTGCGAGCGTTGGGAAAAATTCATTCATTCCCATCATTATGGCTACCATAATGATTTTTATTCTTCAATGATTTCCAAGTGCAGCAGACGGAGTGTAGATGTTTCCTTTGGTGCTATTGTTGATGGTATTGAATGGGATGAACATCCCATTCCTAAAGATGCATCATGGAATGAATTGGATGAATGGTTGAAACCATATATCGAAGTTGAAAATAAGGTAAGGCTGTATGGAAACGACTGAAGCTGTGAAGAATTAAAGAGATCAGAACCTTTTTTGCTTAACAAATTGCTAAGTGGATTAAAGGCATCCGGTACAATCTTTCAACCAAATTATAACTCCGCCTTAATCTGTGAAAATCTGTCCGCCTTTGGCGAGACCTCGCCCTCGGGCGTGTCAATCCTTCTTCGTCCATAAGGGACTACGAAGAACAGGTCAGTGTCTAAAGTTTTTGGTTGATTTATATGGGGGTTGTGATAGACTTTGGCGGGTATGAAGCAATTCGTTTCCATTATTTGGAAGGAATATGTTATGAAAAAACATCTCCTGTCAGCAATCGTTATCTTTCTATCCATCTGGCAAATAGCGTCGGCTGAGCCGAACCAGGCTGCAAAGGCGGAGGCCGGCAAAATAACTGCGCCGCCGGCATCAATTGTTAAAAGGTTCAATCTCAACCCGTTTTATAAGAAGTATTTAGACGCCAACGGAATCGCCATCACAAGCTCCGACAAGGTGGCGGATGAGGCGTTATACGAGGTGCGGTATTCAATCAGCAATATGCTGATTCATCGGCCTGATATCTGGAAGCAGATGGCGGATTCGAATGAGGGCACCCGCATCGTCGTGATTGGTTTCAAAGAGCAGGTATCGGAAGTGCCGGAGTATTATATAGCGGACCCGAACAAGGCGGCGTATCAGAACAGGCGTGTGCGGGGTTACGGCAGCCCGGAACTAACGAGCTGCGGCGAGGAGAACCTCCTGAATTATCGCGGCGACCGATATACCGGCGAAAATATATTCATCCACGAATTCGGACACTGTATCGATAATCACGTGCGGACGATGGACCCGAATTTCGGAAGGAAGCTGAGACGGATTTACAGGGCTGCTATGGATAGCGGGCTTTGGAAGGATACATATTCAGCGTCGAACCCGGCGGAATACTGGGCGGAGGGCGTGCAGGCGTATTTCGATTGCTGCAGAAAAAGCAGGACAGGCAAGGCGGACGGCGTGCATAACCAGGTGGGTAATCGCGCAGAGCTGATTGCTTACGACCCGAACCTTGCGAAGCTAATCGATGATACGCTAAAAGGAGTCGAGTGGCGATACACGAAATACAGCGACCGCCACCCGGCAGATGTGAATAAGACAAACGTCGGGCAAATACCGGAAGATAAGGTAATCGAGATTCCAAAATCGATTATAGATAAGTTCAAGCTCGACCCGAATTTCTACAAGAAAATGATAAACGCGAAAGGCGTGCCGATAACGTGTTCCGCGAGGGTGGCGGATGCGGCGCTTTTGCAGGCGGATGACCTTTTGAGTAAATTGCTTGCGGGCAGGCCTGACGTATTGCAGGCAATGATTAAAGACAACTACCGGCTGATAATTATCGGCGCAAATGAAGATGTATCGGAAGTGCCGGAGTATTTCACGGATGACCCTGTGAGAAGCGCTTTTCAAAATGAGAGGGTGCGGGGTTATGGCGGGTCAACGACGAGTTTCGGCGAAGAGAACCTGCTGTGCCTGGCGATAGACCGGTATGATGACGAGAATATTATGATTCACGAGTTCGGCGGGCATTGCGTTGACAGCGCGCTGCGTGCGATAGACCCGAACTTCAGCAAGAAGCTGCGGCGGCTTTACAGGGACGCCACGCAAAGGGGGCTTTGGAAGAATACTTACGCTGGCTCGAACCCGGCGGAATACTGGGCGGAGGCGGTGCAGTGCTATTTTGACTGCGACCGCAGGAACAACTGGAATCATAACTGGGTGCATACACGCGAGGAATTGGCGAAGTACGACCCGAATGTATGCAAATTTATAGGCGAGACGTTCAACCTTACGCCGGGCCAGGATTGGCGTTATAAGTGGCTTGCGAAACAGCCCGCGGTGACGACGCCCCCGGCGAAATTGAAGGCAGATAAGTTTTATACGAAATACGTTGACTGCAGGAGCCTGCCGATAATCGGTTCCGAAAAGGTGAGCGATGAGGCGATGCTGAAGGCGAACGAGATTATCAGGAATATGTTCACATACCGGCACGATATCTTGAAGGCGATGATAGACGATGGGCTGCGGGTTGTTGTTCTCGCGGAAACAGAAACCCTTGCTGATGTTCCCGACCACAAGGTAAAATCGTCGCCGCGTATGATTATAGGGCAGGATTATATTCTGAATCCGGGCGAATATGGGGAGAACCTGCTCGTGAAGGAATTTGCAAAGGCGATTTGCACAATGGTTGCGACGAGGCCTTTTGACCCGAATTTCGAAAAGGGCCGTCGTGATAAGCAGCAGTATGAGCTTTACGGGGTTGTGCGGGTTGATGAGCGATATATGAAGAAGCTTGTGGAATTGTACAACAATGCGATAGATAAAGGGCTGCTTAAAAAAACTGCGGCGAGCATGAACCCCACTGATTATTATGTTGAAGGTGTGCAGAGCTGGTTCGACTGCGGCGGTGGAAACCAGTTAACTAATAGTAAGACAAGAGAAGAGCTTCAAAAGCAGGACCCCGGTTTGGCTGAGTTTATCGCAGACACTTTCAAGCATACACAGCGGGAAGGTTTTGACTGGCGATGCCCCGTTGCGGGCGAAAAAAAAAAGTAGCTCGTGATTATCTCGAAAAACTGAACAACCGAACCAGAGGGCTGGAAAGCTACCAGTGCAGATTAGAGTATCTGTTCGAGCAGCCTGTATTCGAGACGAAAACGCTGCAAAAGGGCGTTTTGTATTATATTAAAGACGGCGGCAGTTCAGATACGAAGACGGCGAAATCTTTGCTGCGGATAAACTTTGCGACCCGAAAAGAAGAAGAGGAAAAAGAGCAAAAATATCAGGATGAATACATCTTCGATGGCGTCTGGCTTACGCATATCGATTATCAGGTAAAGGAGGTTAAGCGTTATCAGTCCGCAGAAAGCGGAAAGGAGGGAGAGGCAGTCGATGTGTTTGACCTTGCTGCAAAGAATTTTCCTATAATAGGATTTTCCAAAGCAGAGGAGCTGGAAAAAAATTACGATATAAACCAGCCTGTAGAGAAAAGCGAAGGCGGTGAAAAATACGCGGTTTTGAACCTTTCGCCCAAGGCGGATTCGGAATACAAGGATTACAAGACGATTGAATTATGGATTGATGACAAACTTAACCTGCCTGCCAAAATTATTGCAACGAATGCCGACGGCGATATTTACCGGGTGCGATTTTTGGAGCCGAAAGTAAATCAGAAAATTGACAAAAAGATTTTCGAATATAAAATTCCCAAAGGCTTTGGCGTGGAAATAGTTCCCCTTAAGGATAAATAAACGGCGGTTTTAGAAAGAGTATAATTTCTGAAAGGAATAACGATGGCGAAGGGGATAGTGATTTATTATTCGCGGAGCGGAAATACCAAGCAGATGGCGGAATTGATAGCCGGTTCGATGAATGAAAACGGCGTTGAAACCGACTGCAATCCGGCAGAAAAAGTAAAGGCGGACGACCTGCTCAAATACGATGCGATAGTTATCGGTTCGCCGACATATTACGGGCAGATGGCGGCGCAGATAAAAGAGATTTTTGACGAGTCGGTAAAAATTCACGGCAAATTGGACGGCAAGGTTGGGGCAGCCTTCAGCAGTTCCGCCAATATCGGCGGCGGCAACGAGACTACCATTATGGGCATTATCGAGGCGATGCTGATAGCAGGTATGATTATCGAAGGCGACCCGCAGGGCGACCATTACGGGCCGGTTTCAATCGGCAAACCTGACGAGCGCGTGATAAAACAGTGCATCCGAAGAGGCAAAAGGGTAGCGGAACTGACGAAAAGACTGTTTAAGCAGCCTTGAGGCGAACCAAATTTTTTTGCAAAAAACGCTATTTTCCTTTGACAAAGGGTATTGCAAAGGTTATTTTCGTGTCGATTTCGCCGGTGGCGACTTCACTGAATGCGGATTAATTTTACAATAGTGGAGGTTAATTTAATGCAGGCTTACGAAAAGCTAAAAGGATTGGTTGCGGAGATTGAAAGCGATATTAACAAGGCAGAGGGCGGCAACAAGGCAGCCGGCACCAGAGTTCGAAAACAGATGCAGGATATAAAGAAGACTGCCCAGGAAGTTCGCAGCGCCGTTCTCGAACTTCGCTCTGCTGAGTAAGGCATCTGCTTTTCACAGCATCAGCGTAACCGGCGGGCAGGGAATGCCGCCGTGCTGACCCGCCGTAGGCGGACTTCGGTTGATTCATTCGAGCCGTCTTGATTTACGGTAAAGGATGGCAGAGAGGCTTTGCCCGCCTTCGGATGGCCGAAGGCCGGGACTTCGAATTACACAGTTTCTTTGAGGCTGGTTATGCCCTCACCGTTATTATTTGATTTATCGCGAATAGACCTGAAAGCTAAGCCGGTCTTCGATAAAGAGGCCATTCTGAAGGTCAACCCCCAGAATTTCGAGATGCAGCAGCTTAACGGCATCCTCTGGTTCGATAAGGATAAGCGGCTGATTCTTGGCTTTAAAGACGTGACCGAACACGAGTTCTGGATAAGGGGGCATATTCCGGGCAGGCCTTTGATGCCGGGCGTTATTATGATTGAGTGCGCCGCCCAGCTTTTGAGTTTTTTCGTCAGGCACATCTTGGGGGTCGAGGGTTTCATAGGTTTTACGGGTATAGAATCCGCGAAGTTTCGAGCTGCTGTTCAGCCGCCCGCGAGGCTTTATTTGCTTGGTCATCTAACAGCAGTTCGCAGCAGGGCGTATTCCGCTTTTATACAGGGCGTCGTAAATGATACTGTTGTCTTTGAGACAAACGTCTCCGGAATGAAAGTCTGATTTTTTTCACCACGAAGAACACGAAGGGCACGAAGAAAACTCAAAGTTCAAAATTGCGGACGGCACACAAACTCGGTATTATTACCATTATGAAAATAATATCAGGACATCTGTCAGTTACTTCTCTTGTATTAGCAGTTATTGCTTGGTTATTAAGTGGTTTGCATTTCAAAATACCGGGTATTATTTACCTCTGTTGGTTTATTTGGGTGGTCTCTTTTGCGTTAGGCAGAATTGGAGTGAAAAGAACAACAAAAGATTCCAATTTGGCTTATCGAGTGTTTGCCAGTATCGTACCTGCATTGGCTGTGATATTATGTGTCGGAATGACTTATATGATATGGGATATGTTTATTATAGACTCCTCTTATTGTAAAAATAGAATTACGAATTTAGGCAACGGCATCAAACTTTACTGTGATGAACACAATGGCAAATTTCCACAAGCTACGAAGTGGTGCGATACTCTTTTGTCTGATCCGAATTTTTATATTACAAAAGAAACATTTCATTGTCTGGATGTAGAAGATGACCTTTCTGGCTATGCAATGAACAAGAATTTAAATGGGAAAACATGGAATGAAGTAGACCCGAATACTATTATTTTGTTTGAAAGTATTCCCGGCTGGAATCAGAATGGCGGACCTAACTTGATAAGGTTTAACAAGCATAGCTTTCCTTTTGGTGCAAAAAAATTCAATGTTCTTTGCAAGGGGAGTGATGCGCCAAAGTTTATGACGATATCAAGAAGTAAAGTTAGCAATCTTCGGTGGGAACCATAATATTGCGGTATAGTTTAGTTATTGTTATTTCGGATGTTGATGGCGAGAATGAGAAGGGAATTAAATAGGCAAATGTGGGACTTTTTCAACAGCCCCGACGTTCCCTATTATTTTTAGACCGGTGTTATTAAAGGCGTTAGCCCAATTATAAAGTTTATTACATCAGACCAATCTGCTTCATAAACGTGAGATTGTCCCAGAACAAATACTCTTCGTTCATTACGCCGTCTTTCCAATGGCCTACGGTGCACATCGTAATCTTGTACGGCTTTCCGGTCGGCGGTATCATCTTGCCATCCGGCGTGGGCATCGGCTTAGTGAAGGTTCCCTCCATTATTCCGATTACGGCTGTCCACTCACCCGAACCAAACTTTACCGTGTGAATCTTTATCCGTGTATCCGGGGCATAGACAAACATACTCTTCAGGTCCTCGATGTGTTTCTCGATACCCTGAGTCTGGTGTCCATCGGGCCAGTGCACGATAACGTCTTTGGAGTGGCTCTCATGCAGCCGCTCCCACTGCTGCTGGGTGAAAACAACGTAGTCCAGTGTGTCGAAGGTGGCGATGTGCCCGGCAATGGCTTTCGCCTCCGCCTCGTACTGTGACAACTTCGACTCTGCAGGGGTCGCAACATTCGTTTCCGCAACTTTGGTGCAGCCCGAAATCACGGCTAAAACTGCGATACAGGCTGTGGCCATTGCGAATACATACCTGGTTGATTTTTGAGTGAACATAGTCTTTCTCCTTTCTTTATACAAGCGATGACATTCTTAGTTGAGCCAATCGATGCGGATTCTATTTTTTCCGTTTATAGACGGGGAAAATAGCCCCAAGGGGATTCGAACCCCTGTCGCCGGGTTGAAAACCCGGTGTCCTGGGCCGGCCTAGACGATGGGGCCACAAACAAAGTTGTTAGTAGATAGCTGACAGTTTTTAGTCGAGATAACAAACCGGCGAATTCAAAACTAAAAACTTAAAGTTCAAAACTTAAAACTATTCGAGGCTGATGGCTTCAACGGGGCAGGCATCGACGCATACGCCGCAATCAATGCAGAGTTCGGGGTCGATTTCGGCCTTTTCATCGACCATTTTAATTGCCTCGCTGGGACATTCGCCAACACATGTTTCACAACCGGTGCATTTACTTTTATCAACTATAGCCGCCATTATAAACCCTTTCAAAAAAAACAAAACTTCTGTGAAGGCCAGAATTCTACAAAATTACGGGGATAATACAATACTAATTTTAACAAATCGGCAGGACGTGGGAAATTTGTGTAATTTATTCGCCGGGGGTTTGTTTATTTTGTGATGCGGCCGGATTGTGCGGGAATAGCGTTTACATCAGTCTTGTTTGGCTCTTTAGGCTTGTTCGGTTCTTTTGAAGCGGCTGCGGCAGGTTTGTTCGGTTCTTTTGGTGCGACTGCGGCAGGTTTTATCAGGAATTCGGGGGGCATCTTTACGCCGAATGAAACGGCCATTTCTCTTACCAGTTCGTCGGAGTCATACCTAACGGTTGAGTCGAGGACTTTGCGGAAATTGGAAGTTTTTTCAGCGAGCAGATAGGCGGCGATAAGCCTGACCGGCCAGTCGGCCTTTGCCGGATTGATGAATTCATTGAGTTTTGCCGTGAAGGCGGCATCCAGCGGTATTAAATTCATAGCCGCCAGTGTCTGGATTTTGACTTCAGGGTCGTTATCTTCGAGACATTTGAGCAGGCCTGATTTGAGATACTGCGACAGGTTGTCGGTGCGGTAGGTTTTGTAGGAAATTTTGCCTTTTGACGACAGGTTATACTCGGCAAGCAATCCGGCAAAGAGACGGGCAGCGGTGATTTTCGGGCTGCTGTAGTTTCTAGTTATCGAGTTGTACCCGTATTGTAGAGACTGGGCTGTAATTTGTTCGCCGGTTCTTTCGATATGGCGTTCGATGGGTTTTATATCGGCTAATTTGTTCATTACCTTTCCGTCTGTGGTGACAGGGTCAAGATAAACGGTGAAATCTATCTGGAAGCTGCCCTGCGGGCGGGAAAGTAAAATTTGTTGTAATTGTCCCGTCATAAGGTTGAGGTCTATAAGCATGTTTTTGCCCGGCTCGATGGGTTTTGTAGGTTCGATTTTCAGGTTAACAAGATTTGGAATTGTTATTGCTGCAATGTCGCCGCTCACTTTGGCATCGACCCTGATACGTCCTGTGAAGATTGCATTATCGGAGACTAAAACGGGCTCTGCAGAGACGTTGCTTATCGTAAGTGTCGCACCAAAATCTTTGAAATAGCTGAACCTTTTTCCCGTGACGTTTAAATCGAAAGACAAAATTTTGTCAGGCGTAGTAAATTTTGGGACTAATGCTCTTTTTAGGCTGTTTTTTAACATCGCAAGACTTGCTTCGGGATTTGGCAGGGCCGTATATGACTGGCCGAGTGCGGCAAGCAGCTTTTTGGCAAGTTCTGCCTCGAGTGTGCCGGGTTCCAGGGCAATAGCCGTTTTAAGATTTTCGGCAGCCTTGTCAGGTTTGGAATCGGCAAGCGCTATCTTTGCCATGACTATCAGCGAGATTTGATTGTTCTGGAATTTTTCTGCCAGCCGTTTTGCCTGCTCGGTCTGTTTTTTTGTAAGCAGGCTGTAGGCGGATAAAGCTGCTGCCATCGGCGAGTTCGGCTCGACCGAATATGCTGCCGCGGCCCATTCGGATGCCTGGTTCGGGTCAGGTCTGGCAAAACAATAATACCAGGCGAGTTTTTTGGCCAGCTCGACATTTGATGTATTGCTGTTATAGATTTCCTTTGCCTTTTTTTCAGCCTGCTCGAATATCTGGTTTGCCTGATTGCTGTCTGAGAGCTTCAGGGCAGCCCTTGCGGCTATCGCGTCGAGCACAAGGTCAAAGCGTCCATCTTGGCGAACCAGACTGGCCAGTTGCAGGCACTTGTTCAGATTAGGAGCGTCGTTGTAATCACTAATCGACCAGGGCAGGTAAATTTCGGGAGGCAGCGGTTTGCCGGGAAAGAGATAGTTGTAAAGGTCAGAGCAGTATTTGTAGGCGTCTGAAGCTGCCTGATAAAGCTCTAATCTGCGGGCGAAGTCTGCAAAGCTCATTGCCGCATCGAGGTCCAGCGGGTTTTCGCCGAGCATAAGCCTTAAATGTTCAAGATGAGCAAGGGCGTTGATTTTGTCAGGCACAAGCTCCCGCAGCTTCGCATAGACAAGCCTGTTATAGGGGTTAGCGGTATATGCCATTATAAACATATTCGTTGCGTTCGAGTCTGCCACTTCCAGATGCAGAAAACCGAGCGTGCTAAGCAGCTCCGAATCGAGGTATGGATTCCTGCTTCGCAGGTTCATGTACATATTCTCGGTGAGATTCGACCTGTTTTCTCTGTCGCCGGACTTGTCGAGCAGATAAGAGATTGCGTTTTTGATTACCTCAAAATCTATCGGCTTTTTTGTATATTCGAGGAGCATGTCTTTAACAAGGTCAGTCTGGTCGCCAGACGAATACTGCCGGATAAGTTTTGCCATATCAGGGAAGACGTAAATAGCCTGTTTGTCGAGTTCCTTTGCCGCCCGCAGAAAGATAATCGCACGTTCAGCCTTTGCCTGATTGACATCCTTGGCGCTTGCAATCTGCAGCGACAGTTCGTAAAAGGTTTTTGCGCTTGCTTCGGAAGAAAACTCTCCGGAATCGGCAGGGCGGGCATAAGCCTGCGGAACGCAGAGCAGTATGGCAATCGCCATAAACGCTGCGATAAAGTATAGTTGAAAGCCCGCTTTTTTTTGCATTTACTGCTCCATTCCAGACCAGAGATTATACGTTTGGCACAGTTGAAAGGGCAAGAACTTTGCCATTTAATATTTTTCGGGTGATTTTCCCTCGCTCATTAGCAATATTTTTTTTCTTAAGTAGTTAAAAACAAGGAGGTTATAAATTTTAAGGCGGCGGTTTGGGGGTTATTCGCTATTTATTTTTGGCTGTAAGGAGTTTTAGTTCATCGATTTTCAAAACTTTTGCCGCCAGGATATAAACAGATGCGGAAGAAATAACCACAACAATAACCCTGATAATATCAAATCGCGACCTGTGGGGCAGGTTTCGCAGCAGATATAAAGCGAGCAGGCCGGTAAGTGTCATAGCGATAGTGGCTGCGATTGTCTTTAGCGCCACAGCCGGCAGGCCGTCGAGCAGCGAGCTGCCGAGTTTTTTTTGCAGAACGATGAGCAGGAAAAAGACCTGCAGGTATGAGCATAGAGCTGTTGAAAGCGCAAGGCCGGCAGCGCCGATGAACCAGACGAGAGTAAGATTCAATACCAGATTTACGCCAACGGCAATGGCTGCGCTGATGGCGGGCATTTTGGAATCCTGGAACGAATAAAATGCCCTTGTGATAAGCTGCTGTGCAAAGTAGCCGCAAAGGCCCAGCGAAAAGCAGGATAATATTTTGGTTGTGATTAAAGTGTCGTTGGCGGTAAAAAGTCCTCTTTGATAGATAGCTGAAATCAGGGGTTTGCCAATCAGGATTAGTCCAGCGGTTGCGGGCAGGGCGATAAAGATAGAGGTTCGCAATCCGGATGAAATGGATTTACTTAGGCCGCTGAAGTCTTTTTTTGCAACCTGTGCGCTCATAACCGGAAAAATAGCAACAGCCAGCGAGATGCCCAGGACGCCGAGCGGGAACTGGTAGAGCCTTTGTGCATAGAAAAGCCTGGCGACAGTTCCTTCCCAGAGCGGGTATTTTATTTGTGTGCCGAAGAGGTAAAAAAATTCTCCTTTTTCAGCCGAGCCGGAAAGGCATTTTGCGGTGATGTCGTCAACGAGCGTATTAATCTGCGTGGCGGCAAGTCCCAGAATCATCGGCGCCATCAGCAGGAATATTTTTTTAAATGCGTCGGAATGCACCTGCCAACCTGCCCCAATAGTGACGCCGACCGATTTGAGAGCGGGAATCTGGATTGCCAGTTGAGCCAGACCTGCGAGTAAAACCGCGATAGAGATATAATAGACCTGTCTTATGCCGGGTGTGTGGAGGATTTTTTCCGTGTACCACAGTGCACCGAGGAGAAAGATATTTAAGATGAGCGGCGCGGCGGCTGGTGCGGCAAAATGCCGGTGTGTGTTTAGCACGCCGCCGAGAATTGCCACCACGCAAACCAAAATCATATAGGGAAGCATAATGCCGGAAAGCGCATACATTTGTTTTGTGCCTTCGAGCGTCGCAAAAAAACCGTAGTAAATCCAGATGAATGCCTCGCCGACTATTACAATCGCGGTAAGCAGGACGGTGATGACGGTGACAGCGGTATTCGCAAGCTCCTGCGCCTGTTTTGGGTCTTCCTGCAGTTTCTGACTATAGACCGGGATGAATGACGAAGAGGCCGCCCCTTCTCCGAAGAGCCTGCGTGCGAGGTTCGGAATCTTAAAGCCAATCACCCAGATATCCATCACACCGCTTGCGCCGAAGAAACTTGCGAATGTCATCTCGCGGAGCAAGCCGAGAATCCTGCTGAGGACGGTGAAGGATGCAATCTGCCTGAAACCTTTTATCATAAAAGTTTTGTTCCCGGAAAGAAGCCCGCCGCGGCGGGCTGCTGCCGCCATAAAGACGGCGAATAAGCCAGCGGCGGATATGGATATATATATCGTCTTGTGCGTCAGAAATTGCTTACAGATTTATCCCGTCGTTTTTGTGAATGTTTATTGCGTGATTGAAGAGGCGATAGTGAACGGCCTGCACCTTCCGATGTTGTTGAGCAAGCCGACGGCGGCCAGACTTACGAAGAGGCTCGACCCGCCGTAGCTTATAAATGGCAGCGTAATACCCGTTATCGGCATCAGGCCGATAGTCATACTTGCGTTGACGATTAACTCGACAAAGAACATCGATACAATGCCCATAGCAACGAGTCTGCCGAAGGGGTCTGTGTGTTCTGATGCGATTTCGAGGCCGCAGATAAAGAAGATTAGATAAATTCCAATGAGGCCGACAGACCCAATAAAACCCCATTGCTGGGCAATCGTCGCAAATATAAAATCGTTATGCCGTTCCGGCAGGAAGTCGTATTTAATAAACGGTCCTTTTCGGAAGCCGTAGCCGTTAAGGCCGCCTGCGGAAACGGCGTATTTGGAACGGATTAGATTATAACCCCAGTCGTTTTCCCACTGTCTTTCGGTGAAGTTTTGGCCGACTAATATTTTTGCGAGCGTCGGACTTTTTTCGGTAATCCCGCGGAGCGTTTTACTTTGCAGCAGGACGCAACTAATCCTCATTTTTTGGTAAGGCTGAATTACGACCCAAAGCAGGGGGCTTACCAGAATGGCAAGGACAATTATGGTTAAAAGGTGTTTTACCTTTGCCCCTGCGACAAAGAGCATCGTGAACAGGATAGGCATCATTAAAAGTACTGTGCCCAAATCAGGTTCGAGCAGAATCAGGAACATCGGAAGCAGGGTAAGGATAAAAGGCCCGACCAGCGAACTGAAATTTCGATAATTGCTTTTATACCGCAGGAACCAGCCGAGCGCAAGCACATACGCCAGTTTGCACAATTCGGAGGGCTGAAAACTCAGGCCTGTAAATGGAATCTTTACCCACCGGTACGTGTTGCGGTTTTGCTCGATAAATATGTCGGGGATGTTGAAGATGTATTTATCCACCAGCAGAAGCATAAGCAGAATGATGACAAAGCCGTACAGTGAATAGCTTAATTCACCGAGCCGGCGGTAATCGATTCTATTTATCAGGATAAATGCGACAACGCCGAGAATCGCGAAAAGCAGCTGCTTTTGCCAGTAATTACTAATTTTTTCGGCATGGCCGGCAGCGATTTCCGCGGGGTTGCCTACCGCATAAATGGTGGCAATGCCGATGCCGACTAACGCTGCGACAGCGAGCAGCATTAACAGCCTTACAAATACAAGCCTTCCTGTCAAAAATTGAAACATAAGCAGGAAATAATACCAAAATAACGTTTTTTTGCAAAATAATTGACGCCAACCTGTCAGGAGAGGTCTATCTATCGTTATCGGGACATCAAAGCCAACTTGCGTAATTTTTATCAGCCGGCAGCGGTATTTTGGGGATGTTTTTGGCGATAACGGTGCGTTGATAAATATCAACATAAAAGCTGGTGGCAGTTGAGGGGTTGGGGCAGCTTTTTTGGCATTGAAAACGGCGTTTTTGAGATAGCTTTTTTTTGATGGCTGAACCGCAAAAATTAACCTTTACCTGACTGATGGCCGGTTTTTTATCGGAATTTGACATTTTTTTTATTTTTCGCTTGCTTTTCCTGATTCTATGTGTTAATTTAAGGATGACCTTTGCCAGATTAACCATTATGTATGGCGGAAGTTGTGTGGTAAAAACGCTGTGCATATACAAACGCCTTTGGCGAGAAAGGGGGCGGGAGGGCAGAAAAGGAATTTTTTTATCCGGTTTTTCCTGTTAACCGGTGGTTTTATTTGCCAGCTACAGTACCTGGCTCGGCAGAGAAACTTAAGCGATGGATTTGTAGACAGGGTATCGAAACCAAAATGCAGAGGGTGTGGCTCTGCGAAGGAAAGACGAAGAAAGGAAGTATTTATGAAGAAAATTCTTTTAGCTCTCTTGGTACTGACTATTGCTATGCCCGTGATGGGCCAGGTGACTGTCCAGATTAAAAGGCATCCCACTGATGCCAACAAGGCGATCATTAGCTACAATTGTTCCGCAGGCGAAAAAGTAAGAGCCTTTGCGCTGACTGTCAACGTTAAAACTTCTACTAGTCCGAAAGGGGCTTACATAGTCGGGTCGGCGATAAGATTAGAGCCGAACTACTACGTGACTCCTTCCAACATTCAGTTCGCAGCGACTTCAGGCGGCAAGACATACATTTCCAGCAATGGCTCACCTGTGGTTTCACCATCCATCTATCCGAATGATGCCAATGGTTTCATTCTTGAGATGGCCTCACTGTATGCACCGAGTGACCCGAACCATAAGAATCCGCCGCCTTCAAGCGGAAACCTGATTCAATTCGGTATGGACTGCTCAAAAGTGACAGGTAATTTTGGCACAGTTGACGTATCCATTTCGGCAAATGCTGTACGTGGCGGGATTGTCCTCGAGGATGGTAACTCTATTCCTATCGTTACTTTCCCTATATGTACTTATGGGCCCCCGAAGCTGTCTTTTTGCAGGACTACCCATAATTGTTGGCTTTGCCCGGGACAACCGTCCGGCGACACCGACGGTAATGGCACTGTAGATGGTACAGATTATTCCAATTTCAAAAAGGCTTATGGAACGAATTCAGCCAGTTCGCCTCATGGGACAGGTGCAGGTCAGTACAACTGCTGCTGTGATTTTGACCACAGTGGTGGTGTCAACTCTACAGATTACTCGATTTTTAAGACGAATTACGGCAAAAAAGGTATGGGTACTTGTGCAACCAAGACTTGCCCGTAATTCGATGTGTTGTGAATTTATTGTTAACCGAAGTTTAATGTTTTAGATAACGGAGGACGTGAAATGAAAAAATTAATGGCAATACTTTTTGTTATGGCACTGGTCAATGTTGCCAACGCCGGTATAGTTGATTTGCAGATTTCAAGCCTTAACGGCCAAACAATCAACCCGACGAATCAAATTACACTTAGTGCATCTGATACGATTGGCGTTGATGTAGTATATACACCAGGCCAGGGTTTGGACCTGTGGTCCATCAGCAAAGAGGTGGTAATGTCGAATCCAGCTCTTATGACTGTAAGCATTGGCGGGACATTCTCGAAACCGACAGCCCCTCTTACACTTACTTGGGCGGCAGGTTGGAGTAACGATTTCTCAAACGTCAGTATTATTAGTAATCCTGACATAGGTGGAGTTGGCAATGCATTGATTGACGCAGTCGCCAACGATCACGGCACAGTTGCATCGGGAGTAGTCATTGACCACTTCCTGCTCCATTGCGAAGGCCTGGGCAATTTGACTGTTGCATTGGTCGAAAATGGAATGACAGGCGCTGGGGCATCGCAAGAGTCTGATAGAACTGCAGATTTTAACTTGACTCCTCTTGATAGCGGCGCTGGTCTGATTATTCACCAGGTTCCGGAACCGATGACACTCACACTTCTTGGTCTTGGCAGTTTGTTTCTTGCACGCAAGAAAAAATAAGCCAACATCTTTGATAGTTAGGTAGATAAAATGGGGGGCAGATTTAAATCTGCCCCCCTTGTTTTTTCCTGATTTAGGATGAGAAGATAGGGGTGAGAGATGATGAAGAGATTAGCAGCGGCGTTTATTTTTATGGCAATAGTCAATGTTGCCAACGCTGGTATAGTTGATTTGCAGATTTCAAGTATTAACGGCCAGCCAATCAACCCGACGAATGAAATTACATTTTTTCCGTCTGATGTAATTGGCGTTGATGTTGTATATATACCAGACCCGGGTATGACCATTGGTTCAATCAGTAAAGAGATGGTAATATCCCCTTCAAGCGGTATGACCGCAAGTATTAGTACCATCACCTGGGCTCCAGGCTGGGATATGGACCTGTCGAGGGTTACAATTCTGCCTAATGGTGACCCATTGATTGACACTGTAGCCAATAATTTCGGCAGCGTTGCGCCGGGAATAGTCCTTGACCACTTCCTGCTCCATTGTGAAAACATCTTTGGTGCTGCTACTGTTACATTGGTGGAAAATCCGAATACCAATGGTATGGAATCGTTTGAGCTTGACGCAGCACTGAATTTGCATCATCTCGGCGAAGGCTATGGGATTCTGCTTATTAACCCTGAGCCGATGACGCTCACACTGCTTGGTCTGGGTAGTTTGTTCCTGGCACGCAGAAAAAAATAAGACAATCAGCTTTGATTAGTTAAGTAGAATAAGAGGCAGCCTTTTGGCTGTCTCTTTTTTTATTTGTTACAGAAACCACGGATGGAGTTTATCCGCCGTTCTTATGGCGGGCTGATTACACGGATTAAATAAATATTTGTAAAAAAATCAGTCCGCTCCGCCTCAGGCGGACTAGAATTAATAAAAAAAATGAGCCACAGATAAAAAAATTAAAAACAGTGCAATCAGTGAAAGCTCCGGTGTCGTTGCCGGATGCCTGCTTCCCCGTGTCTTTCGGGAAATCTGTGGCTGAATTAAATTTTTGACTTTTAGTTTTTTTATTGATACCAGAAGGCTTGCCAGAACCAATTGTTTGCCAGCTCCGCCAAATCGCGAAAGTCGATAAAATTATCCTTGTGAAAATCTGTTCGCAGGGAAGTGCCGCTCTGGAGCCATTCTTCAGCGAGTATTTGCAACTCGTAGCAATCGACTCTGCCGTCATTATTGAGGTCGAAGGGGCTGGTTATCACAATCTCGTCTGCGCCGATATCGACCGCACCCGCAAAGATTCTTTGTTCGCCGTCGAAATCTTCGGTCAATACCGCCGGCACGAGATTTGTATCGCCGGTATTGAAACAAGGCGAACCCGGCCTGATATGGTAATCGCCGGGGACAAAGAAGTCGTCATTCGCATCGGCGGGCGTGTTGGCATCGTCCCAATATCCGTTATCTACAAAATTGGGGTCGATACTTATGTTGCCGTCGAAACCGGTCTGGTCGGAAAACGGCGGGCCGTAATTACCGGGCTGGTTGGCGTAAAAATCGTTGCTGATAAAGTTCGGGTCGCTGGCGGTCAATTTCGCACGGATTCCATAGTCCGGCTCATTAAAGGCAACGATGTTATTAACGATATTCGGCGAACTGTTGGAAGTTAGATAAATTCCAGAGCCGGCAGGTGCGCGATTGGCGACTATGGTATTATTGATGATGTCAAAATAGCCTTTATCTATCTGGATTGCACCGCCGGCGACAGAGGCGCAGTTGCCGGCAAAGAGGTTGCCGAGTACGGATACATTATCAGTTGCCTGCAGCATATAAATACCGGCGCCGTTTTTAGCATAGTTTGAGGAGATTATGTTGTTGATTAACTTTGTCGGTCCGCAGCCGCCAAAGTAGATACCGCCGCCGGCAGACAGGGAGCGATTTGCAGAGATGAAGTTATTTGCAAGAGTAGCCCTGCTGGAAGAATCGCAGAAGATGCCGCCTGCGGATTGTGCGGTATTTTCAATAATTTTATTATCGGTCACCAGCGGGTGTGCATCGGTGTTCCAGAAATACATACCGCCGCCCTTGTAGGATGCGTAGTTGTTTCTGATTATGTTGCGTTCGATTCGCGGGGCTGCGTAGCACCAGATGCCTCCTGCGTGACCGTTTGTGGCGTTGCCGTTGGTTATGGTAAAACCTTTGAATATTGTGTTGGCGTCCTGGCCGCCGGATATAGCAACTGCGGTTCCGGTATGGTTTGCGTCAATTATAGTTTGTTCCACAACGCCCCAGTCGTTTGGGTCGGCGGAAGAGAGAACAATCTGGTGGTTTCCGAAATTTAAGGTTTCGAAGAAGCGGCCGCGACCGACAATAATGGTATCACCGTTATTCGACTGGTTGATTGCATCCTGAATGTGGATATATTTTGTTTGTTTTGTTATATTCTGTATCGGCCAGGTCTCATCGGCGCCGATGTCAACGGATTGTCCGATTACGCGGTCGTCTCCGTTTATGTCTTTTTGATTTGGCTGCATTACGAAATTTGGGTCGCCTGCATTTACACAGGGTGAATAGACGGTTATTGAGTAGTCGTTCGAATCGGCATCGGCGAACTTCGGGTCTGCGGAAATATTTCCGTTAGCACCTGTAAGGTCTTTCAATGAACCGCCGAAGCCGGCTGTATTCCTGCTCCAGACGTTGTTATAAGCCGCTGTAATGGCATTTGCGTCATCTCCGTAAATCTGTGCAGAACCGGTATTGGCCGCAACGATATTGCCGGCGACATTGACGGGGTCAGCGGATTCGAGGCAGATGCCGGAGCCGGTTGTAGCTGAATTTTCAGCAATAGTGTTGTATGATATATTTAGCGGTCCCGAATTCGAATAAATTCCGCCTCCCGACCGTGAAGTATTTTTTGCGATGATATTTTGAAAGATGTCGGGCTGTGAATCCCAGAATACGCCGATGCCGCCGCCTTTTGCGCCGTTGGCGTCATTTTGGAGCAGGATATTATATGATATTACAGGGTTGGAGCAGTTATAGACGTAAATGCCGCCGCCGCCCAAGCCCCATGTGATATTTTGTTTAATTATATTTTTGTTAACTGTCGGGCTTGAATTGTAAGTGATGTGGATTCCGCCGCCGAGTTCTGATGAGTTATTCAGGAAATAATTTTGCTGAATAAGTCCGTTGCTCCATTGTCGCAGGTGTATTCCGCCGCCATAAAAGTCAGCGAGATTGTTCTGTATTATATTTCCGGTAAAACAGGGGTCGCAACCCTGAAAGGCGACGAAAGCACCGCCGTCGCCGTGGTCGTTATGCGGGTGAATATTATCCGGCGGCATAAAACCATGATTGGCTACTGCACGGTTATCGAAAAAAGTATTGTCGGCAATAACGGGCTTTACGTGAACAGGTGGATTGGCCGGGTTATCCGGATTGACGGGGTTGCCGTAGGCGTATATGCCGCCGCCCTGGCCAGCGAAGTTGTTTGTGAAGATGTTTTTCTTAATTGTTGGCTCCGACATATTATTACAGAGTGCGCCGCCGCCGCATCGATTCCAGTTCAGGCCTTTGTATTGCCAGCTGACGAGAATCCAGGAGCCTGTGCCGCCGGTGATGGTAAAGCCCGCCAGGACAGAATTATTTTTTTCGCCGCTGCTGAATGTGACAACCGAGCCTTTATTTGGGTCTGCCGGCTGATTGCCGTCGATGATTGTGGCAGCTGCGATGTTGGGGTCATTTGGGTCCTGACTTTTGAGCGTTATGGCCTTGCCGATGAAGTTAATATTTTCCCTGTATGTGCCGGGCTGAACTATAATAGTGTCGCCATTTTTTGCATTGTTAATGGCTGACTGGATTGTTGGGTTTGGAGCGGAAGGGACGTGTAATATATCGCCATTGGCCTGCTGCCGGCACAATCCCGATAATACCGGGATGAGAATAAAAATAGAAAGTCTTTTCATCACAAACCAGCTCCTGCGATGGACCTCGGTGAGCTCAGTCGAGCTGAAGCAACCAAACAATCCCGATAATATCTGGATTTTAGCATAAATTTTCATTATTTTCAATGCCGAATTATCTCTGGCTATAGCTTTAGTGAGGTTATACCGGTTTTTGCCTGTTATCGGCATAAAATCGGCTTATTAGAAGGATAATTCATCATAAAGGCCGTAAAAATTTCCTTCAATATTATAATCAATAGAAGCTGGAAAGTTATTTTTGCGGCTGGTATAATCTATGCGGTGTTAAGCAGAGCTTGATAACGGTTTCAATTGCGGGCGTAATTCAGCGGTAGAATGTCAGCTTCCCAAGCTGAAAGTCGCCGGTTCGAATCCGGTCGCCCGCTTTTTCTTTGGGGGTATCCGCAAACAATTTTTGGCTCAATTTTTCAGTCCTCATAAAAAAGTAATCGCATTGTGTCTCCTGTGTGTTTGTTTTTATCGGAACCTGAATAAAAGCCGGGTAAAAATTTTTGTCTTTGATTTTTTTTCATATACTTTACGAGGCAGGCCGGTGATTTGGCTGGATGCCCGCAGAGTGGTTCGGCGAACTTGCCGCCCTGAAAGTAATCAGGAAGGTTCGGTTTGCCGGTTATTGAAGAATGATAAGATGGTGATGAGAGAAGAATATGGGAATTAGACAAGAAACAGAGAAACCTACAGGGTCGAAATCAAATCTTTTCTTCGGGGAACTGCTCGTTTCCAAGGGATTGCTCAGCCACAGGGAACTTACAGAAGCCCTTAATGAACAGCGAAGCAAGGGCGGCCGTCTGGGAGAGGTTCTGCTGCGTCTGAAATTGCTTAACGAGCAGGATATCTCACGCGCACTTGCTGAATACCTCTCTATGGAATATGCAAGCCTGGAGGATGTTAGCAAACTCGATTTGAGTGTTGCCAGGCTGCTGCCGGAAGCGATAGCAAAAAGATTTTGTCTCGTTGCCATCGGTGAGGATGACGGCGTTGTTATTGTTGCGATGTCGGACCCTCTTAATGTAGTTGCAATAGATACTATCACTCTTAAACTCAATCGCAAAATCAAGCCGGTTGTCGGTTCCGCAAAGGAAATCAACGAGGCAATAGAGGCGATTTATCACGGCTCGGACGTCGAAGAGCAGAAACTGCGTAATATCGTCGAGGGCGAAGACGACAGGAATGATATTCAGCTGGACGTGGAAACCGATGTGTCGGAAGCCAACATTAATGGCGAAGCCGCCGCGTTGCAGGCACCTGTAATACGATTTGTCGATATTCTGCTCAGTCAGGCGGTCAAAAGCCGGGCAAGCGATATTCATATCGAGCCTCAGGAAAAGACAATGATTATCCGGATGCGTATAGACGGCGTTCTTCAGGATATGGTGCCGCCCGCCCGGAATATGCAATCTGCGGTTGCGACAAGGATAAAGATTCTGTCGAAGATGAATATAGCAGAGCGAAGACTGCCGCAGGACGGCAGGTTCAAAATCAAGGCAGCGGACCGCAACATCGACGTGAGAGTTTCGACAATTCCGACAATTTACGGCGAAAAAGTCGTAATGAGGATTCTCGACGCAGCAGCGGTAAATCATAACCTTGATGAGCTTGGTTTTGAGCCTGAGCTTCTGGGCAGGTTCAAAGATATATTATCTCAGCCTCACGGCATAGTAATCGTGACGGGGCCTACGGGAAGCGGTAAAAGCACGACGTTGTATTCAGCCTTGAATTACCTGCGTGACCCGCGAAAGAATATAACGACGGTTGAAGACCCTGTCGAATACCGTTTGGGCGGCATCAACCAGGTTCAGGTAAAGCCTGAAATTAATCTTGATTTTGCACTGTGTCTGCGTGCGATTTTGAGACAGGACCCTGATATTGTTTTGATAGGCGAAATTCGTGATAAGGAAACAGTTGAGATAGCGATAAAGGCATCTCTGACGGGTCATCTGGTCTTAAGCACGTTTCATACCAATGATGCCCCAAGCGCCCTGAGCAGGCTGTTATATATGGGCGTTGAGTCGTACCTGCTTGCCTCGACTGTCAACCTGATAGTTGCACAGCGTTTGGTTCGCAGGGTTTGTGAACATTGCAAAGAGCCGATAAAATGGGACGCTGAGCTTCTAAACAGGCTGAAAATTACACCCGAACGTGCGGCGAGTGCGACATTTTACAAGGGGAAGGGGTGCAAGAACTGCAGAAATACCGGGTTCCTCGGCAGGCTTCCCATTTTCGAATTTTTGGTGATAGATAACCCGATGCGGGAAAAGATTGCCTCGCATGCCACGGAAGCACAGATAAGGGCGATGGCACGGGAGAGAGGATACGGAGGATTGCTCGAAAGCGGCGCCAATAAAGTTGTGCAGGGTTTGACCACGCCGGAAGAAATTATCGATGTTGCATTTATGGAGGATGTCCAGTCTTAAGTTCTCCAGATAGTTTCCATCGGGTTTTTTTGGGACTTTATCCGGCTGTTTGCAAGCGGCCGACTTTGGTTAAGCAGAGTTAATGGTACGGCTTTTAATATCTTCAGGGCGGCAGGGATTTTTTTCTGAATACGGCCATTAAACAGACCGAATAGTTGTCTGGAAACAGTATTAGTGAAACAGAGCAGACGGTCTATATTTATGTTTAGTGTTCAGCTTATAGGCGGATTTTGTAAATGAAGACCTATAAATATGTAGCACGTGATTCTTCCGGCTTCAAGAAAGAAGGCTCGAAACAGGCCTCTTCCTCGAATGATGTGCTGGGTTTCCTGCGGGAGCAGGGTTATATCCCGGTGTTTGTCGAGGAAATAAGTAATACTATCCAGGAGAGAGGTCCTAAAAAAGCGCGATGGCGGCGCATAAAATCGGCAGACCTTTCCACGTTCTGCTGGCAGTTCAGCACAATGATTGAAGGTGGTATTGCGATTACTACTGCGCTCGATACCATTGCCGATGATATGGAGAATTTATATTTTCGCGATGTTCTGCGGAAAATTTCCCAATCCATCAACAGGGGGGAAAGTTTCCTGGGCGGTGTTTCACAGTTCCCGAATATTTTTAACCGTCTTTCGCTGGCAATCATATTGGCCGGCGAGAGCAGCGGAAACCTGGCGGGAGCCATCAAAAGACTCGCGATATATTATGAGGAACGTGATAAACTGGCAAAAAAAGTGAAAGGTGCAACGGCGTATCCTATCTTTGTCGTAAGTTTCATTGGCGTGATACTGATTGTGATAATGACTTTTATTATCCCGCGGTTTCGCACGATGTTCGCGAATTTCGGTTCCAAGCTGCCGGCATTTACCCTCGCCTTTATGAAGGTCTACGATATGATATGCAATAACTTAATATTTCTTATAGGTATTGCATTTTTTGCTGGAATGGGCATTTATCTGTTTTATACGAAGACACGCCAGGGGCATCGTTTCTTCAGCGCGGTATCTCTTAAACTGCCGCTGTTCGGCAAGATATTCAGCCAGTCGTTTATTTCGATGTACTGCAGAACTATGTCAACGCTTTTGTCGGGCGGCGTGTCTATGCTCGAGATTTTCGATATTTTATCAGAAATGACTCGCAACGATATTATAAAAGAATCAATAATCAAGACGAAGGGACATATCGTGGAAGGTCAGGGGATTGCGGCAAGTATGAGCAGAACTCCTTTCTTTCCGAATATGGTTGTCAAGATGACACAGGTGGGCGAAGAAAGCGGGTCTATGCCGATAGTGCTTGAAAAGACCGCTGATTATTACGAGAGAAAGGTCGAATCTACGATTCAAACAATGACGGCGCTTATAGAGCCAATAATGATTGTGACGATTGGAGCGATTGTTCTGGTCGTAGTGCTTGCGCTGTATTTGCCGATTTTCTCGATATCGGATTTTTCAAAGTAAAAAAACGGAAGTTAGTGCCGGATTATTTATATAGTTAAAGTAAGTGCAAAATTATTCCGATGTGATTTTTTGAAAATAAGATTTAAAACCTTCTGAGTGATTTTAAGGAGAAATTAAAAATGAATAAAAAGAAAGGTTTCACACTGGTAGAGTTGATGGTAGTAATTTTGATTGTGGCGATACTGGCGGCAGTAGCCATACCGATTTTGCGGGGCCGAATTGATTCCGCAAAATGGTCGGAAGGAAAGTCAATGATGGGCACAATTGCAACCGCGATTCGCGCCTACGCTGCCGAAAAGGGTCCGAATGGAGCATTGCCGACGGCCATTACTGGCACTGGTGCTACAGCTCTTGGTTTTTTAGCAGCTGACCTGACGGGCACTTATTTTAAAGACACCGATTTTACAATGTCGGTGACAAGTATGAATCCGTCCCTCGTATTTACGATTACCTGTACGCCCACCGGTACAAATGCACCAGCGACTCCGCCGACAGTGACGCTTAACCAGGCCGGCACCTGGACGCCGTAATTGTGCAATATAAGTAAGACAGATTTTGAAATAATAATTGATGTGGGGGCAGACAAACCAGAGCTGCCCCCATATCTGTCTTTATTTTATTGGGAAATGCAGCAGCGGTGTTGACCTGCAAGTTTCCTGCAATTGCCTGCGTACAAAGATGATTCAGAATTGCAGACATTTGCGGTAATGTAAATGAATTTGGTTTTAAAAGAGATTTACAAATATGAGCAAAAGACGAATAAAGCAAAAAAGCGGTTTTACAATAATTGAAACTGTAATCGCGGCAGTGTCGCTGTCCATAATTGCTTTGGGAGCTTTGAGCTATCAGTATTTCGCGGCGACGCATAATCATATTGCCAAATCCCAGATAACAGCAACACGGACCGGACAGTTATTGATTGAAGACTGGAAAAACAGCGGCGGCTCTACAGCTTATGACCCGACTTTTCTTCAGCTCGGGTTTGCTAAACCGAGCGATAAAGGATGGGGTTATTATATAACTGTTGATGGCCTTCCGATGTATATAAACCTTAGCAGCACTGACGTTGCCCATGATGCTGCAGCGGGGGTGACGATTCGCCGGCTTGACGTGAAAGTAGCATGGAGAAGAGATTATCAGAACGGTTCACCTGCGACGGACGACCCTTTTATTACCCTTACTACTTATGCAAGAATTGATGCGTCAGGCGGTTAATTTTCCGGAGTGAAAATGAGCTCGATTAAACAGGAAAATTCAGAATTTAAATATCACAATGTAATCTGCCGCATCCTGACAGGAGCGGACGAGAAGGAGCCCGGATGAACTCGATAAAAAAAGAGAATCGAATATACGCATTTATCCCGCAGGAGAAAACCGCCAATTTTTACCAGTGCCGGTTTAATCGGGATTCATTAGCGGGTTTTACTCTGCTTGAAACTATTATTTCGATATCGATTTCTCTGATTGTTATAATAGCAACGGGAGTTCTGCTGTACACGGGCAATCGCATCTGGTTCAATACATATAATTCCGTGCACAAGCCGTTTAAACAGGAGGCCCTGTCAACTATGATTGCCTTCGGGCAGGTGGGAAGAAAATCCAACCGGCTGAATTACAAGGTGTATAATGTATCAGGCGAGACGTTCACACCCGCGGCGCCCGTAAGTTTAATTGATACGGAGGTGGTTTCGGGCGATGCGGTGGAATTTCGGTACTGGGATGTGCCGCTTGATTCTACCGACAGCCACAACCTTCTTGACCCGGATAAAACCGCTACAGCTTATGCCCTTTTTTATCTGAGCGGCAATGTCCTGAAGGTTGACTATGGTCCGTATCCGCCTGGCGGCGTCCCTAACGGAGGCGGAACGAGGAATACAACCGGAATTACTACCGTGGTTCTGGCTACAAATGCCAAAAAAATAGGCACGGGGAAGGCTTTTAGTCATACTGTTGTTAATAATGTCGGCAGCGGTTGCGTAAGAATTAATGTAAGCTTATCCGACCCTAATAACACGGACAGCGTCAACGTGATGACCGCAACTACGATGCGTAATATCTGGCCGAGATAATTTTGAAACAGTTCATAAGGCGTCGAAATGAGGAAACCCTTGAAAGCTCTGAACGATAAAAAAGGTATGGCTCTACTGTATGTTGTAGTAGTAATAGTGATATTGTCTTTGCTGGGGCTGGGGGTATTGACGATTTCTTACGGCGTCAGATTCAACGCCACGAAGATTCAGAGTGAAGCTGTTGCGATGCTCGCAGCGGAAGCCGGTTATGAAGAGGCCGTCTTCTGGATGGGCCAGCAGAGCGATATGGTTTATGTTATGAAGACGGGCGGCAGCTATTCGAATTCACTTGCTTTTGCGAACAGCGGCTGTAATTACCAGGTATCTTTTTTCTCATTCATAGGCTCAAGGCCGACATATCGCATTATTTCAAACGGGTACAGCGGGAGATTCAAAAGAACTGTTGATGTCCTTGTTGTCCAGGCTATAGGCGGGTGGGATATGGGAATGTGCAGAATTCCGAGCGCGTCATCATCCACGTCGCCTGTATATTTTGCCGACGGCGAGGTAATCGATATGCCAATACACATAAATAAGGCAAACGACAGCCCTGACAGCAGAGATATATTTGTCACCGGCAACCCGCAGTTCCTGGAAACGGTGAGTATGGGCGAATCGAGGTACACAAGCGGGGGAGCGGATAAGTATTCCGATGTGATGGGTGTTTTCGATGCGGGGATAGATTTTGACCAGCCGAACAGCAAAATTACCGATGAGGCGGTTGTCCAGAAAAAAATTGACAGGTTTAAGGACAGTACAGAAGGAGCGTTCACGTTTAAGCCTGTTGCAAAAGCCGCTGTGCCTTATCCTGTGCCTGCCGTGCAGCTGGAATTCTTTGTTCAGGGAGGAGTGGGAAATATCCGGGTAACCAATAACTGTACGGTAAGGGGTTTTATGCAGGCGAGTGATTCGAGAACATGGGATTTCATGGTAAAGCCCGGCACGACCGACCAGTATGCAAGATACAATATTTACGCTTATCATTTTATGCCGCAAAATGCCGACGCTACAGGCGAAAGAGTGACTCAAGATATTCAAAATACTTACGTTACGCAATCAATCGGCGGGGTGGAATCGGAGCCTGGCGGTCAGATATTTGTAGATGGAAACGTTATCATAGGCGGCAATAACATCCTGTATAATAATGGGCAGGTGGTAAAAGGAAAAATTACCATTGTTGCTACGGGAAATATCTGGGTAGCGGATAGCGTGGTTCTTGACGGCGCTCATGATGCCGATGGTATGCCTTCTAAAGATAACCCGAATGCGCTGGGGCTTATTGCCCAGGGGGTTGTTAAGGTTGTTGACCCGGGGATGACCGAATATTCTTATGTCGATGGTCAGCCTCTCACCCCTGCCGATTCGGTATATGTGCCTATTGGTGTGCCGGATGTGGGCCAGCCTGTTGACTCATACAAAAGGCACCTGCCTGACCAGATGGCGGTGGAGGCTTCGGTGACTGTCGGGGGAGGGGGCTGGGGCGCTGAAAATGTGCAGCGTTCACCATATGGCGGCAGAAAGGAATTCAGCGGAACCCAGGACGACCTGATTGTTCGCGGGACTATTACTGAAGTTATAAGAGGAATTGTCGGGCAGATAGGAGCCGATGGTTTCCTGAAGCATTACTATTTCGACAGAAGATTTCTCGAAGGTATCCTGCCGGGCGATGTGTGGCTGCAGGGAAAATATATTCCTGCTCCCGGCGGCTGGAGCGATTATGAAACGGTTGAATAGATGTGCTGAAACGCTGGTAATTTATCGGTAAGCTGGAAAGGTAATTAAATGAGACTGCCATTAGCGATATTGCGGGATAAAAGGGGTTCAGCCCTGGTAATTGTGACATTGTCGATGGTAATACTATCGATACTCGGCCTGGGTTTGTTGACCATTTCTTACGGCGTCAGGTACAACTCCACCAAGATTCAGAATGAGGCTATTGCCATGCTCGCAGCAGAAGCCGGTTACGAAACAGCGGTTTTCTGGATGGAGCAGCAAAACGATATGGTTTCTTATATACAGGCGTCAGGGGCTTACACAGGTTCGCTTACCTTTCCGAACAGTACCTGTGATTATACGGTTTCTTTGTATTCGTTTTCAGGCTCAAGGCCGGTCTATCGCGTGACATCAAACGGACACTGCGGAAAATTCAGCAGAACAGACGACGTTCTTGTAATTCAGGCGGTGAGCGGCTGGGATATGGGAATGTGCCAGGTTCCAAACGGGACTTCTTCCACCGGGCCTGTATATTTTACCGATGGCGAAGTAATTGATATGCCAATACATATTAACAAGGCAGACGACAGCCCCGACAATATGGATATTTTTGTAAGCGGCGACCCGCAGTTTCTGGAAACAGTGAGTATGGGCGAAGACAGATACAGAAGCAGCGGTGGTGTGGATAAATATGCCGGCCAGATAGGCGTTTTCGATGCGGGTATTGATTTTGACCAGCCTGACAGCAAAATTACCGACACCGCAGCTGTCCAGAGTAAAGTTGACAGATTCAAAAACAGCACGAAAGGCTCATACACATTTACGCCTGGCCACCCGGCTTCTTTAACGACTCCTGAGGGTGCGGTGCAGCTGGAATTCTTTGTTCAGGGAGGGGTGGGTAAAGTAAGGATAACCAACAATTGCACAGTAAGAGGTTATCCGGCGGGTTCGAGAGATTACGAATTGAAACCCGGGACAACCGACCAGTATCGACAGTATAATATTTACGCTTACCATTACAGTCCGACAAATGCCGATGCCACAGGCCAAAGAACCACGCAAACTATAGCCAGCACTTATGTCACTCAGACAATCGGCGGCGTTACATCGGATCCAGGCGGTCAGATATTTGTAAATGGAGATGTCATTATCGGCGGCAACGATACAGTCGGCGGTAATGCACAGGTTGTAAATGGCAAAATAACCGTTGTAGCCACGGG
This sequence comes from Phycisphaerales bacterium, assembly GCA_003141315.1. Taxonomy (GTDB): domain Bacteria; phylum Planctomycetota; class Phycisphaerae; order Sedimentisphaerales; family Anaerobacaceae; genus Fen-1359. Next base: position 82,007 of record PLLP01000008.1, on the reverse strand, counting down.
GAATATCTGGGTGGCAGATTCCATAGTTCTCGACGGTGATCATGATGCCGATGGTATGCCTTCAAAAAGCAACACAAATGCCCTCGGGCTTATCTCCCAGGGAGTTATTAAGGTTGTTGACCCCGGCATACCATCTTCACTGGGAAATTCTGAACGAAATCAGCTGAAAAATAGTCCGGATTATGCACCGATAGGAATACCAGACCCATTTGGACATTCTCCGGCTAACTACTCGAGATATTTGCCGGAACAGATGGTGGTGGAGGCCGCTATGACTGTCGGCGGCGGGGGCTGGGGCGCTGAAAACGTGGGCAGCAGGAGGGAATATTCCAGTCCTCAGGATGACCTTATCGTTCGTGGAACTATTACTGAAGTTATAAGGGGAGTTGTAGGAACGGTTGGTACTGATGGATTTTTAAAGCACTATTATTTCGATAGAAGGTTTCTCGAAGGTATCCTTCCGGGAGATATATGGCTGCAGGGAAAATATATTCCGGCTCCAGCAGGCTGGAATGATTATGAAACCATTCACTAACCCGCTGCCGTGCGGGGTAAGCCGGGGGAAAAGGGGTGTGTTAAGGGTTGCGCGGTTTTAGGAAAACAAGCAGGCAGCTTCAATGTGGCTCAAAAATGTTTTTCTGCCTTTTTCAATTCTGCTGCATTATAGGACAGTAAATTCTCAAGATTGGCCTTCATAACAATTCTTTCCATTACCGATCCCATCCCAAGTATTGCCGAACTCCAAAAAAGCGGGAGAGTACCCCGGCTTTTCCGATTTTATAGGACAATGACCTTCCGGGCATAAGGCGATTAAAGAGTTTTCCTGAAGGGGTTCTTTTTGGGAAATTCACTGTTTTATAAAGTCGATACACGAGAAAAGAGGTTCCGGGCGAATGCCCTTTATATAGATAGTACGGGATTAGAACTATTTAGATTGGATTTTCTATTGTATGAAAATGAATTTTAAAAATATTCTGGAAATTAAACACGAAGATATACTTGGACTGGATATCGGTTCATACACAGTCAAGATGGTTCAGCTTCGCAGGGAGCAGTCAGGTTTTAGTGTTGTTGCTGCGGCAAAGGTTGGAATTGATACTGCCAAAGTACCTGAAATAGGCGGTATTGACATAGGCGTTATCAAGGCTATTCAGGAATGTTTCCGGCTTTCATCCGCAAAATCTCCGTTTGCGGTTTGCAGTGTTTGCGGTCCCGAGGTAGCGGTTCGTTATTTTAAGTTTCCGCCATTACCGAAGGAAGAAATAAACGGCGCCATTATGCTCGAGGCGGCGCAGGTATGTCCTTTTAACATCAATGAAAGTGCCGTTGATTATCAGATTGTTCCGAATGGCCACGATTCCGTTCGCGGTATCTTCGTGGCGGCAACCGACAGATTAGTCCAGAAGAAGAAATGGTTCGCTGAGGAGGCGTCTTTACGGGCGGTATTGATGGATGTCGATGGCCTGGCGCTTCTTAACTGTTTGCAGAACTGCGAAAAGACAAAGCAGGGCCGGAAAGTTGCGGTTATGAACGTCGGCAGCTCTTTTACGACACTTGCGATAGTGGATAACGATAATCTGCCTTTTATCCGGGACATTGCTTACGCGGGCAGCGATATCATCGGCAACCTTGCAACTACGCTTGGCGTTGAAACGGCGGTGATTCAGAAGCATATTCTGGGCGTAAAAGACCCGGAATTGACACAACTCAATATAAAGGATGCCCTGCCTGCCGCGAGTCAGAAACTTATTGAAGATGTTTCCGAAACGATTCGTTATTACTCTGCCAATGAAAAGACCAAAGTGGATGAAATTTATGTGAGCGGCGGTTTCGCCCTCGTTGACGGATTCGTTGAGATTATCCAAAAAAACTTTACGGCGAATGTGCAGTTGTGGAACCCATTCGAATTCTTTTCGGGCGGTGTGCCGGCACAGTATGCTGATTTGGTTAAAAAAGAAGGGCCTGCGCTGGCAGTTGCCGCGGGGCTTGCTATGAGAATGATTTAACGGGATATTTTAATGTTCGCGATTGATTTATTAAAAGGACAGGGAGTTCCAGCGAAGAGCAGGCCTGAAGGCGTTGCGGCTGTTATAGTGACAATTTCTTTTCCTGTTATTGTGGCAGTCGTTATGGTTGGCAGTTTTTTTGCCAACAGGGTCGAAATATCCGTAGCCAAAAACAAGATAACTCATATAGAAAAAGAGCTCGAAGCAGGTTTTCTGGGTGATGCGGTAAAGAAGCAAAAAAGTTTCGAACAGGAGACAGAAGATTTAACCGGCAGATTGACCGATGTTGCCGATGCCGTCAATACTCAGACTCAATGGTCTCCTTTTCTGGAAGCAATTATAAAGAATATGCCGTCTTCGGTTATGTTGAAAGAAATTGATGTCAAGAAGGACAGCAAAAAGGTCAAGAAGATAGTGGAAGGCGGGAAGGATGCGAAGGCGCAGACGATAGAGGTTGCCGTTCCTATCAGAATTCTGCATCTTAGTTTGACTACAAACCAGCAGAATAATTTTGACAAGGTTGTAAAGAACTACCGCGACAGTCTTCTTGCCGACCCTGCCGTCGGTCCGAAGCTTGACGACATCAAGGTTTCGCAGGAATGTGAAAAGGTCGATGGCAAAGATGTAATATCGTACGAGATATTCTTAGTATTCAGTCCCCGGCTATGAGGGTTTTGAAATGATAGTGAAAGAAGTAATGAAAAAATATTTATCAAAAATCCTGTTCGTATGGACGGGTTTTTTTCTTGTGGCTCTCCAGATGTATATTTTTGCTTTGTCGCCGCAGAGAGCGGAAAAGAAGCGGCTCAATGGCGAGCTTGCGAAATTAACCGCCAAATATGAACAGGCACAGGATTCTGTAAGCGAAGCGAACAGGTCGAGACTGCATAAACAGATTGCAGTTTTGAAGAATGACGCAAATACTTTTGTGGCTGAGGGGGAAAATGCCTCGAATCTTACTTTCGACATCAGCCGGCTTTCCGAACAGCTGAAGCTTTCATCGCTTGTAATCAAAACCAAAGGCGAACAGGCCGTTCAGAATTATGACCATATTTCGGAAAGCCAGATTAGTATTAATTTTACGTCGAGCTTTAACCAGTTTTTTTTGCTGCTCAATGCCCTCGAAAGGCATCAGCCCGTTGTGTTTATTGATACGTTTTCGATAAACAAGCCGCGACAGGAGCAGGCGGGCAATGATGTGACGATGGGGCTGGATGTTTTTGTGACAAAACTTCCTGAAACTCCAAAGAAAGATACTTCTAAAAACAAGAGTTAGCCGTTTTTTTTCTGTGCAGGAAATTGGGATGCGAACTATAGCGATAGCAAATCAGAAGGGCGGGTGCGGCAAGACGACAACTGCCGTCAACATCGCCGGTGCGCTTGCGCTGGCGGGTAAAAAAGTCCTTGTTGTCGATTTTGACCCGCAGGCCCACGCAACTATAGGTTTGGGGATTGACCCGGAAAATATCGGTAAGACAGTTTATGATTCTTTTACAAATGCAAAATTGCCTCTTTCTTCAGTGATTGTGCGAACAAAAGTCGACAATTTGAGCGTGGCACCGAGTAATATTCTGCTTAGCGGTCTCGAATTCGAACTTGCACCCCGCTTCGGAAGAGAATACGCACTTAAACAGCTTCTTAATACCGCCGGCAACAGCTACGACGTATGCGTTATAGATTGCTCTCCATCGCTTAGTCTTTTGACGCTCAACGCCCTCGTCGCCAGCGATGAGGTAATTATTCCGGTTCAGACGCAGTATTATGCCCTCGAGGGCCTCAAGCAGTTGCTCGAAACGATTGATATAGTCAGGCAGCGTTTCAATGCGTCTCTGAAGATACTTGGGATACTGCTTACTTTTGTTGAAAAGAGGACAACCCTGAGCAAGCAGGTTCAGCAGCAGATGAGAGAATTCTTTGGAAATATGGTTTTTGATACGGTGATTCACAGGACCGTCAGACTGGCTGAGGCGCCGAGCGCGGGTTTGCCCGTTCTGCTTTATGCACCGAATTGCACGGGTTCCGATGAATACCGTGCGCTTGCAGTAGAGATTACAAGCGTTTCGGCATAATTTGGGAGTTTTGGTATGGCGAGTTTCAAAGCAGGTTTGCATAAAAGGATATCGTCGATATTCGACGGTGTGCCTTTACAGAAGGATTCGGCAGATTCTGTTTCGCAGAAGACAGCCGTGGCAGATTTCGTACCGGGGCAGCCTGATGGGTCGGGGGCAGCGCCGTATCCAACGCAGCAGCAATCATATTCTCCGCCGTCCAGGCCGGTTCAAAAGTTTTACACGGACACAGTTGAAGAACCACGTAAACCGGTTTCCAAAGTGAAAGCGCCACAGGAAACGGCCTTCTCCAGAATTTATAAGACTTTAAAGGCAAAACTTCTGCCAAAAACATCCGCAATCGAACTTCAAAGACAGAAAGCTTCACTTATATTAGTGCCTGTTTTGTGTCTTGTTTTGGTTTTCATTTTCGTCAAGTTTGTACTTCCGCCATCGCCGAAGAAGGTGCATGTTCCTGTAATTCAGACGGGGGCGGACGAGGCTGTAAAATCCGTAAAGATTAACTGGCAGATACCGCAGCCGATTTCAGCCTCGCTTAGAGACCCTATGAGGACGGGGAATTTTGTTCCGGTGCAGGGCCATGGGCAGACGGACGACACTATACAACCTTCCGCTGCCGGGGGGATTTTTTTAGCGGGTATTGTATTCAGTGAAGATAAAGCAGCGGCAATTATTGGTTCTCAGATTATGTATGCAGGAGAAAAAATCGAAGACGTTACCATAGTGAAGGTGGAGAAAAATATGGTGACTTTCGAATGGAAAGGCCAGACGAAGACCTTAAAGGTCGGCCAGAACTGGAACCCATCAGACCAGACGCAATAATAATAATTTTGGACATAAAATTAGGAAAGGAAGAATTATGATTTCGATAGAGAAAAGAGAAGGTTTGACATTGGCGTTTTTACTTGCCGTCGTTCTGGCTATGACGACTTATGTGCTGGCGGCGCCTGAAACCGCGCAGACGAGCGACAAAGTAGTAATGTCGGGTATAGAACAGAGGCTGCAGAAAAAGGTGAGCGTGGATTTTCGTGATACACCGATTGATGATGTTATCAAGGTGCTGGCAGAGCAGGCAAATATTGACGTGATAAAGAGTCCTGATGTGACCGGCACCGTGACAGCCAAGCTTACCAATGTTCCCCTGAAGGAGGCGCTGGATAATATCCTTGCATCTCATAATTACGGATACGTTATATCCGAAAATATGATAAGGATAGCGCCTGCCGAGCAGATTGCACAAAGAGCGGAACAGCTTGTAAGCAAGATATACCGTATTACATACGCCGATGTGGCTGAAGTTGAGAAGGCCCTGAATAAGTTCAAATCTGCCCAGGGTTCGCTTTCTTCAAATGTGGGGACGAGCAATATAATTGTGACCGATACCGAAAGCAAGATGAAGGCCATCGACACCTTTATTCAGGAGGTTGACCGTGTGACGCCGCAGATTCTTGTGGAGGCCCGCATCTATGATCTTACCAGCAAGGACCGTCTCGACCTCGGAGTCGAATGGCAGGCAGGACGAAATACGACTTATGGCGCCGGGACAGGCGGCACAAGCGATGGAACAGGTTTAATTAGCGGCGTGGGTACCAACCCGACCGCAGGTAAGCAATCCCCGTTTATCTCAGGGTTGTTCAACGGAACCGTCAGCAAGTCCAATGATACCAAGGGCGTTTTACGTCTTGGTTTTCTCAATGACAGTGTCGATATCGACACTCTGTTAAGAGCGCAAAGCGAATCTATTAAGGCCAAACTGCTTGCCAATCCGCGAATTCTTGTTCTCGATAATCAAACAGCCGAGATTAAGATTATCTCGCAGATACCTTATCAGCAGCTTAATCAGGGCGGCGGTTCAAGCGTCGCGTTTGGCACAACCGAATTCAAAGAAGTCGGCGTGACGCTTAATGTCCTTCCTCATGTGACGCGGGACGGGCTTATAAGATTACAGCTTAAACCCAGTTTCAGTGTTCAGACGGGCACGGTCAATGTCGGCGATGCTTCGGGAGCGAAATATCCGCAGCCGGTCGTTGATAAACGTGATGCAACCACAACCCTGCTGATAAAAGATGGTCAGACAGTTGTCCTCGGAGGTCTGAGGAAAAAGGAAGTGACCAAGCAGACTGATAAGGTTCCGCTGCTGGGAGATTTGCCGCTGTTTGGTGCATTGTTTAGGTTTGAAGGACAAGAGGCTATAACCAGCGAGCTGGTTGTCTTCGTGACACCGAGAATTATCAATACGCCTGCAATGTCGGAAACCGAAATGCAGAATTATAAAGTGACCGAGTTCCAAGGGCCGAAGCCTGTGAAATCAGATGTTGAGGCAGATGCCCAAAAGTAGAATTTTCGATAGTTGAAGTTTTTCTGTAAATATATATCGGCCTTGTCAAATTGTGACAGGGCCGATATTTTTTTGTACGTTGGTTGAGGAATATTTGACGCATATCCTTGTTTCTGTTATCTTCTCGCCGCAGTATGAAGGATAACGATATTATAGAAGCTGCTATATTTGACCTTGACGGCCTTATGCTCGATACGGAAATTGTTTCCTACCAGGGCTGGAAACAGGCGTGTGCCGATTTTGGCTTTACCCTCGAGGATGATATGTATCATAAGATTATCGGTTTGATTGTGCCTGATATGGAGCCGATATTCAAGAATGCTTTCGGCCCGGATTTTCCGCTGGAGCAGGCAAACGAAAAAAGGCTGAGGTATATGTACGAGCATTTCGACAAATTCGGGGTGACTTTTAAAGCGGGGCTTGGCGAACTGCTTGATTTTCTTGAAAGCCGGCGCATTCGCAAGGCAGTGGCGACTTCTTCCTGCAGGGAATCAGCGATGAAGAAACTTGCAGCGGGCGGTCTTATCGACAGATTTCAGATAATTATTACCGGCGATGATGTTCGTAGCGGAAAACCTGCGCCGGATATTTTTCTCGCTGCTGCAGAGAAATTAAATGCTCCTGTCGGGCGGTGCCTTGTTTTTGAAGATTCTGAAAACGGTGTTTATGCTGCGCATAGAGCGGGCATACCTGTAATTATGATTCCGGATGTAAAACAGCCGACGAAAGAGGCAGCATCGCTTGCTTTTAAGATATTTCCATCTTTGGCTGATGCAATGCCTTTTCTGCGGAAGCTTCTTGACGGGCAAATTTAACTGTTGTCTGGATGAACTTCGGAAAGTTTTATCTGCGGTGCCGTGAGCTAATTTATTTTTTTCTCGTTTCTTTTGGTTCCGAACAATCCCATTGTTCCCTTGATTACCGGAAGGGCAACGACGTCGAGCTGCGGGCTATATACGCTGCCCTTGACGTTAATCTGGACGATTCCCTGCCCGAGACCTTCGGTGAGCGTTTGCAGTGGGCCTGGCTTGCTGCCGATGAAACGCCGCCCGCGTGCTTTGAGCAGCAAATCGATAATCATTTTTTTGAGGTCCATTGTGCCTTCTCCCTGAAAGGCAGTTTTCTGGCCTGATATGTCAACGTCGAGCAGCAGCCGGTTTCCTGTTAAATACGAATTGACGACCATTTGTTCAAAAGTAAAATCTCTCGGCTCTGTAAACTGCAAAATGCTCAGCAGTTTTCCGAGGAGTGAGACTTTACCGACTTCCATATTTTTGATTTTCAGGCAGCACCTTCCGAGGGTCATATCATCCCGTCCGATTTGACCGGAGATACTTATTGCGGCGTCCATCCGGCCTCGCGTATAATTATTGCTGTTTTCCTTTTCACTTCTCGCAGCAGTATGGTTTGCGTCGGAATAGATTTGCGCCGGCTCGGAAAGGAATTTGTGTAAATCAATACCGTCGAAACCTAAATCCAGCAGATATGACGCATTGTCGTCTTCTTCGTCGAGTTCGAGATAGCCGTTCATTTTTCCGTTGTAGCAATCGCCCGTAAGGTTGTCGCTGTGCCAGCTTTTATTGTTTTTATCATAGACAATGTCCGCGTTAAGCTCTGTAATCTTTTTTTCTTTGACTGCCAAACTGCAGTCCTGCGCCCTGATTCTTCCGGCACATAAGCCTTCATCATTTTTGTACAAACCCTGAATATCCAGAAGACCCTGCAGCTGCGTGAGTTTTGTTTCTGTTTCGATATTACACTGTTTCAGATAGATGGTTCCGGCTGCTTCAATGGAATTTTTGCCGCGGTTTGAATCGGATATTTTGAGCTGGTCAAAATTGAGGTCAACCAGTCCCGTCGGGTTGAATTTGAAATAAAGGGGTTGGATTTTTTCGGGCAGTATTGCACCGAGCCGCTCATCGAGGGCGATGTCGTCGGCTTTAAGACGCAACTCGGCGCTGTCGAATTTATCATTGGCCAGTTTTATTTCGCCGTCGATTTTTATAAGAGATTTTTCGGGCGCCAGTTTGAGGTTGTCGGTCGCCGCCTTCAGATTCTCGAACCTTATGCGGTTATTTTGTATATAAATATTTCCGTTTATCTCTTCGAAATGATAAGGCACTTTTTTATACTCGAGGCTGTCGTTGAGGCAGTTAACTTTGCAATCAATGCTGCACTGGTTCTCGGTGGAGTCTTTTTTGAAGTGTCCTGTGAGAGTTATACGGCCTGACGGATGCATATTGTCGATGATTGCCGGTTTGTTTATTCCCGCGAGAAGCGAGAGGTCTGCCCATGCGATTTTCTGCAGGATGGAGTTCGAGTCGATATTCTCTGCATTCAGATTGACATCGAAGGCCGCACGGTTTGGCTCTTTTACTGCTATTTTGCCGTCAATAATTATTTTTTCAATTCCGTTTTTAGAGGTTAACTGCGAAAAAGTCACCTGGTTTTCTTCGATGGATAAACGGCCTGTTATGTTGTTAAAAGGACGATTAAACATTTTCCAAAAGACGCGGCAATTCTTGGCGGTGACATTCATTGTGCCTGTTTTTGGCAGGGCGGATTCTTTTGCAAATGTATAATCTATTGCGATTTTTCCTGTTGGCGAGAAATCGTCCCAGATTTTTTTCTTAGCGGCGGTAAGAGCCGAATATACGTCTTTGTCGAGCAGAACGTTGTCGCCGGAAACGTTAATCTTGTAATAGACCTGCCCTTGCGAACCTTTTGTCCAGCCGTTTATGAGAAATACCGCATTCTTGTGTTTGCCCTGAAGGTTGTTCAGGTTAGCGCTTGATTCCGTAATGTCAATAGGCCCCGAAAGGTTTTCTACCGGGTATTCGAAACCCTTATCGCAGAAATTTATGTTTTTGCAAAAAACTTTTCCTATAATTTTACTCTCCATTATCTTGTATAGATTACCTGTTATATTGATTTTCGCATCGAGGCTGCCTTTTGTCTGTGACCTGTCGAGAAAATTCTGAAATTTCTCTCCGAGCTGCGGGTTAGTGGCAAAAGACCTGATGGTTTTAAACTGCTCTGCGAAATTGGTTTTCCCGCTTTTGAGACCATTTACATCAGCAGTAAGGGAATAATTTGGTCCGCCTTCGGCGGACTGATAATTCAGGAAGGCCTTGATATTTTCGACCTGCAAATTCGTCGAAGGGGGGCCGCCGGCAGATTCGGGATTTGCAGGCAGCACTGCGCCGCTGATTTCAATTTTGTTTTGCCGGATTGTGCCGTCTAATTTAATTGCGCCGATATTCGACCATTGTTTGGCGGCGAACTCGAATTGGAAAACTTTTTCGCTTTTTTGTAAAATCCTGTTGATAGGCTCTTTTTGCTGAACAAGCCGGAACTGGAACGGTATTTGTGCGATGATATTTTTGTCTTTTCCGCTTATCTTGCAGTACTGGAAGGTTCCGTTATTTAAATAGATTGTCGGGATTTCACTGGTTTTCGCTTCCGGCAGCTTTTGTTCGATTCGCGGCAGGTTCCATCTGCCGTTATTGCAGTCATATACAGCACTGAGCGTAAAATCGTCGATGCTGATTCTTTTAAGCCGTGGTTTCAGCAAAAAAAGACTCGGCAGACTCAGTCGTATATTTGTCTTTTGTGCTTTTAAGAAAATCTGGTCTTGCAGGTTTTTTTGGTCAGGCCTGATTGTGAGGGAGTCAATCTCCACGGAGCCGTCGAGTTTTATCCGGAGTGCGTCAGCGGTAATTTTCGTGCCGGTCTCCTTGCCGATACTTATCAGCGCCGCCTTACAGGAGTACCTCGACGTAAGAATAAACAGTACCCAGAGAATTGCCGCTGCAAACAGGATTTCCAGCGATATCCGGGGAATATGTCTCAGGATATTTTTTTTTCGTTCTAATGCGTTTTTGTTTTCGGTATTATCCACTATAGTTTCATATTTTGGAGAATTTCATTCGTTATCTTTTCAGGGCTTTGTCGGCGATATCCTTTCGCCAGTAAGCGCCGTCGAATTTGATTTTTTCTACGGCCTGATAGGCCGTCGCTTTTGCCGCTGCAATCGTTTGTCCAATGGCCGTTACGCCGAGAACCCTTCCGCCATTAGTGACTATATCGCCATTATTTTTGGAAGTGCCGGCGTGGAAAACTAAAACGTTCTGCAGTTTGGCGGCTTCATCGAGACCCGTGATTATTTTCCCTTTCTCATAATTGCCGGGATAACCTTTTGAAGCCATCACAACGCAGACGGCGGGGCGGCTGTCCCAGTCCAGCGAGACCTGGTCGAGTTTGCCGTCGCAGACCGCGGTTAAGACATTCAGTAAATCGTTTTTTAATCTCATCAGAATCGGCTGGGTCTCCGGGTCGCCGAACCGCACGTTGAATTCGAGGACGCGCGGTCCGCCTGCGGTAATCATTAAGCCTGCGTAAAGCACGCCTTTATAGAGCGTTCCGTTGCGGTTCATTGCGTCAACTACAGGAACGAGAATTTCGCGAGAAATCTGCTCCATAAGTTTGTCGGTAATAAGCGGAGCCGGGCTGTATGCACCCATTCCGCCGGTATTGGGCCCTGTGTCGCCGTCCCCGATGGGCTTGTGGTCCTGCGATGACTCCATAATATAGATATTAAACCCGTCCACGAACGCCAGGATGGAGGCCTCTTCGCCGAGCAGTTTGTCCTCAACGACAATCTTGCTGCCTGCATCGCCGAATATTCTCTGTATCATCATTTTTTCCGCAGCGAGGATTCCATCGGCAGGGTCGTCGCAGACAAAGACGCCTTTTCCTTTCGCAAGGCCGGCTGCCTTTATAACAATCGCCTCATCCCTGCTGGCGATGTATTTTTTTGCATCCTTGAAATTGTCGAGGATTTTTCCCTCCGCGGTTGAAATTGCAGCGGAGCGCATAAGCTGTTTCGCAAAGGCTTTGTCCGATTCCAATTGTGCCGCAGCAGCGGTAGGGCCAAACGCCTTTATGCCGGCGGCCTCGAAGGCGTCAACGATTCCGAGGGCTAACGATTCTTCAGACCCGACGACGAGCAGACCTATGTTTTTTTCTTTTGCGAAGGTGAGCAGGGCGTTTATATCGTTATCCTTAATGGGGACATTTTCACCGCAGGTCGCGGTGCCGGGATTACCCGGTGCGATGTAAAGTTTCTCAAGCTCCTTTGACTGTGCCAGCTTCCATGCGATAGCGTGTTCGCGTCCGCCGCTGCCTGTTAAGAGTACATTCATTTCAAAACCCCTGAATTTTATTTAGCCCCTGGTTTTTCCGGGGGTTTATTTTGCTAATTTATCACACTCTTGTTTTTGACTCAAGCTTTGTTTGAAACAAACGGCAGTATCCCGACAAGTCATCACTTATGAAAGCAAAAATCGTCCAGGAAGAACAGTAAACAGTTGTTTTTGGAGAGATATGATGTTTTTCAGACAGGGTGCGACCATACTGAAAAACGAGAAGTCCTATAATTTCCTTGACTTTTGGGTGTAAAAGCGATAAAATCCAATAACTGGCTTTGTGTTTTTAGAGTTTTAAGGTGATGAGAAGCAAACCAAAGAGCAAATTTCATTATCATATTTTCAGCATTTTTCTGCTGTTGAGCCCTCAGCTTTTTGCCGGGACGGTTGCACAGACCGCTAATACAATTTCTGCAAACAAGGGGCTTGCATTATACAACAATTATTACCAGCAAAATGAAGGCGAGGTTGAAGTATATTATGACAATATCGAAGACGGCAAACTTGTTGGAGGCAAAACGACGCTGGCGTTGCCGCCGGTCGTCGAGTATCAAGGCATAATGCAGCAGGCTTCAGCTTCCTGGAACTGTGAAACTATTATCAACAATGGCCCTCCGGGAAACCGTATTGATATTGTCGTAGTAGGCGATGGTTATACTCTGTCCGATATGGATGCTTACTATCTGCATGTTGATAATATTTTAAGCGGGTATTTTGCACAGCAACCTCTTGCTTCATACATCAATTTTTTTAATGTTCACAGGGTCGATGTAATATCCAATGAATCCGGTGTCGATGAACCTGACTACGGCATATATCGCAATACTGCTCTGGATATGTCATATAACTGTGGTGGTACGCCCCGGCTTCTTTGTATTGACACCGCAAAGGCCTGGAACGCCGCGGGAGCAGCACCGGCTGCAGACCAGATATTAGCCCTTGCTAATTCGACCAGGTACGGCGGCGCGGGTTATACCAGTCTTGCTACTATGGCCGGAAACAACAGCCAGAGTGTGGAACTTGCCCTGCATGAGTTCGGGCATTCCTTCGGAAAGCTTGCAGATGAATACGAATACGACGGGCCTGAAACCTATACAGGTCCAGAGCCTCCCCAAATAAATATTAGTATCTACGATGCAGGGCAGCAGGCAAGTTTGCAGACGAAATGGTACAGGTGGCTTGATTTGCCGAACGTTGATACGTATGAAGGCGCAAATTACAGTATGTACGGGATATACAGGCCGACATATAATTCGAAGATGCGCTCGCTTAACAGGCCTTTTGAGGAGGTCAATACCGAGCAGATTATTTTTCGGATATACGCAAACGTTTCCATAATCGACAACTCGACGCCTCTGTCGTCCGTGCCGATATCATGTTATACCAATTTCTACGTTGTTCCCGTCAAACCGATACCCAATACAATCGGCATTCAATGGTATGTCGATGGAGAGCCTGTATCTGATGCTAACGCTGCAACTTTCAGCCCGGATGTAGCTTTGCTGACTGATGGTATTCATGAGGTTTCGGTGACGGTGACTGATAATACCTCTATGGTCAGGAATGAAGTTAAACGGGCACAGCTGATGAGAAAATCGCTTCAATGGCGGATAAATGTTGTCAAGCCGGACTTTAATCAGGATAATTTTGTCGATGTCACTGACTTTGCAATTCTTACAAATTACTGGCTGGATGCGTGTTCAGCGCCCGGCTGGTGCGAAGGTTCGGATCTTGACCGGGACGGCATAGTCAATTTCAATGACTTTCGGATATTTGCCAGGTATTGGCTTGAAGCTGTTATCCATTAGGCTTGCAAATCCTGTTAGAAAATCCGCCGAAGGCGGGCAGTCGGATTTACCGCCGACTCTGCTGGCGGCTTTTTCTAACGGGGTAAATTTTTCAGATGCGAATCCATACACTAATCAGCAGCCTTTTTGTAAGCAAAAGTCGCTCAATTAGGAATAAAATACCCTTGTTTTTTTACAGAAATAAGGGTTTTTAGCTCTACAATGGAATTGCCACAAAAAACCGAGAAATGTCCGATAATTTCCTTGCTTTCCGCCTCTAAATGTGGTAGATTTACCCTCGCTTTTGTTGAGGACAGGATAAATCCATTTTGCGGTTTTTGAAGCCGGACATCGGCGTTTGTTAGTTGCTATTAAAAACGGGTTAATATACGCTGTTATTTTTGGAGGACGAAAAGTGAAGGAGGCAAAAAATTCAATCACTTATCTCTTATTCTGCCTTATTATCTGCGTTTTAGCCCAGTCTGCCTCAGCCGATGGGCCGGCTGTCCAGTGGGAAAAGACATTCGGCGGAAGCGATGAGGACTGGGGCTATTCTGTTCAGCAGACCACAGACGGCGGATTCATAATCGCAGGCACGACCCATTCCTTTGGCGCAGGGTCTTACGATGTATATCTTGTAAAGACAGATTCAGCAGGAAACCTGCTCTGGCAAAAGACATTTGGCGGAAGCGATAATGACTTTGGCTATTCTGTTCAGCAGACTTCTGACGGCGGATTCATAATCGCAGGCGAAACCTCTTCCTTTGGCGCAGGGAGTAGCGATGTATATCTTGTAAAGACAGATTCAGCAGGAAATCTCCTCTGGCAAAAGACATTCGGCGGAAGCAATTGGGACAGTAGCTATTCGGTTCAACAAACCTCTGACGGTGGATTCATAATCGCTGGCTACACTTGGTCCTTTGGCGCAGGGTCGGGCGATGTATATCTTGTAAAAACAGATTCGGCTGGAAGCCTGCTGTGGCAAAAGACATTTGGCGGAAGCGATAATGACTTTGGCCATTCTGTTCAGCAGACCTCTGACGGCGGATTCATAATCGCAGGCGAAACCGGGGCCTTTGTCACAGGGTCTCCCGAGTTCTATCTTTACGATGTATATCTTGCAAAGACAGATTCAGCAGGAAACCTGCTGTGGCAAAAGACTTTCGGCGGAAGCGGTGATGACTCTGGCTATTCTGTTCAGCAGACCTCTGACGGCGGATTCATAATCGCTGGCTACACTTGGTCATTTGGCGCAGGGTCTAGCGATGTATATCTTATAAAAACGGATTCGGCTGGGAATCTCTTGTGGCAAAAGACTTTCGGTGGAAGCAATAGGGACAGTAGCTATTCTGTTCAACAAACCTCTGACGGTGGATTCATAATCGCTGGCTACACTATGTCCTTTGGCGCAGGGAGTAGCGATGTGTATTTTATAAAGACCGATTCATCAGGAAATAGCTTGTGGCAAAAGACCTTTGGAGGAGGCAATTCTGACGGGGGCTTGTCAGTCCAGCAAACCTCTGATGGCGGATTCATAATCGCAGGCTCTACCTCGTCCTTTGGTGCAGGGAATGACGATGTATATCTTATAAAATTAGCCCCGCCGAAAAAACAAAAACCTATAATCGTCGGTTATGACAATTACGGAAAAAGCAATCCTGATAGTTATAAGCACTGTACACACGTAATCATTGCTTCTTGTGCAGAAGCAGATTCTTCCCGTGATGATTATCTCAAAGTAGGATTACCAGATAATTATGTAGATATGGTCAAAAGGGAAAATCCTGAGTGTAAAGTTCTTTTTTCATTGGGAGCAAACGGAGAAGCAAAGAGTACCGAATTAGGCATTATATGTACCGATAAAAACAAAAGCGATATACTTGTCAATTCTATTAAAACAGCAATAAATGATGGAAAATATGACGGAGTTGATATAGATTGGGAGTTTCCAAATTCAGAAGAAACTTCTACTGCATTCTGTAATCTTATGAAAGCGCTACGCATAGCACTTCCAAATAAATTAATTACATTTGCAGTCGGGTGCTATGAGCTTGATTGGTATTCTCTAGAGACAATGAAAGACGTTACTGATTACTGTATATTAATGGGATATGATTATTATGCCGGTATATTGCCATTGGGACCTTGGATAGCCTCTCCATATGATATAAAAGGTTCGTTGGAATACATCTCCAAGAAATATCCACCAAATCGAATAGTATTAGCTATGCCGTTTTATTGTAAATGGGGCTATGGATCAGAAGATTATGTATCATGGTCTTATTTTGTCGATAATAATCAAAAAGCTGCCATTGCAAATGCGTGGATGAATCCTTGGTATTTAGAAAAAGTATATTCATTTATACCACCGTATCATTTTTTTCCCGTTACAACTTGGGTAAATGATAGTGCTTGTCTTAGAGCAAAAGCAAGAAACGCTCTCTTTGGAAGTCAAATACTGGGTCAGAATATCGGTGGAGTTGGAACTTGGAACCTAAACCACGATAGTTACGACTCAGAATTAATCATTGCCCTTGAAGAAGCAACGGGGCGAGGGACATCTTTGCAATTAAAAGGTATAGCTATGTCTATTGTGCTTAACTCTCATGCAGACCTTCATTTATACGACCCGTCGGGCAAACATACAGGTGCGAACTATGTGACAAATTCAATAGACCAGAATATCATAGGGACGACGTTCAATATCCTCGATGCGGATGGTAACGAAGTTCCATACGATGGCAACACTCCCGATGAAGGATTCCAGCAAGTAATCAATATGCCGGTTTTGAATCCGGGTACTTACAGAATCGCACTATTTGGCACAAGCAACGGCCCGTTCCATTTGGCGATCAATGGTGTACAGGATGGTAACAGTGTGACGAGTAACATTTATGAAGGCCAAATTACCACAGGAGAGCGTATTATTGCCGATTTAACTGCGAGCACAACAGAAGATACCTTAACTTTATCTTATGAACCTTTGAATGTTGTTCCAACTGCCAACGCTGGTCCGGATCAGACGGTTTATGCCTGGATAGACGGCATAGCGGAGGTAAATCTGGATGGGTCGGGTTCAAGCGACCCGGATGGCGATGCGCTTACTTATAAGTGGAGCTGGATAATCGATGGTAATACTTATGACACAAATGGCGTAAAGCCAAAAATTGAACTGCCTGTCGGGCAGTATGTTATCTCGTTAATCGTTAATGACGGTATAGTCGATTCCGAGCCGAACGATGTGAACATAACGGTTACGGGGGCGGTGAAGGCGAACCTGTGTGTGATGCCGAAGGTGCTCAACTGCAAAAGCTTCCTGCCAAAGATAATGACAACGATACTGCTGCCCAAGGGGATTACCAAAGACCAGATAGATACTCAACAGCTGCTTTTGCTATACCCGGGTGAAATAAAGGCAGAGCGGATGTGGATTAGCAGGGACTACGCATATAAATGCAGGGCGTGGCAGACGACCATTTCGGCCTGGTTCGATAAGGATGATTTAATGTCTGCTATTGACGGCAAAGGAAAGGTAGAACTTGCTGTTGTAGGCCGATTGAAGACCGGCCAGTATTTCTATGGCACTGACGATGTTAATGTAATCTGCCCGGGTCGTTGGCCCTGGCCGCGACATTGGCCATGGTATGACTGCCAGCGGAACCACAGGTGGAATCGATGGTGTCAAGGGCCAAGTAACTTCCGGCATTAGATTCGTCTTTAAATTTTTTAAGGATTTGTGAATGTTCGTTACTTAACGTGCCGGGCGATTTTTGTTTCTGCAAGAGTTATTCGGTGAGCAGTTCGAATTCTTCCATGCTCAAAAGCTGCCGCAGCTTCTGCAAAGCGGTAAGCTCTATCTGCCGGACTCTTTCTTTTGTAAGGCTCAGTTCCTCGCCTATCTGCTGGAGGGTCTTTTTTTCCTTTTTGATTCTGGAGCCTATAAGTCCAAAATGGTTCAGGATAACATACTGCTCTCGCTCGTCGAGATTATCCCTGATTACCTGCGTAAGGCTCTGCCTTGCCTGCTCTATCAGGCCTGAATCGACGGCCTCGGCAATTCTCCTGTTCTGGTCCACGTTGTCCTGAATTGTTTCCACCTGTGCCGTTCGACCGCTTGCGGCGGATTCCGGCGTCTTTCTGGCGAAATCTTTTGCGATAACCCAGGTTGCATAGGTGCTGAACCTGAAGCCTTTGGTGTAGTCGAATTTTTCGATTGCCCGCATCAGCGAAAAGATTCCTTCGCTTATCAGGTCCATAAGCATAGTCTGGTCCCTGTTGTGCTTGCGTGCAATGGCTATTACAAATCGCAGGTTCGCCTCGATAATCATTTTCTTGATAAGCTGCGCTTCTCTGAGATAGTGTTCGATAGAATCGAGTTGTCTGCCGGAGATGCCGGCAGGCCTTATTCCTGCCCGCCGGGTATTTACAAGATATTTTAGGAAGTTATATCTTCTGAACAGGTTCAGCTCGCTCTGCCTGTTGAGAGTCGGTGTATCCTGCAGGTGTTTGGCATATTCCGATATATTTTTTTCGCTTATTTCCGGCAGTGAATAACCTTTATAGTCGAGTTTTTCTGCCAGTATTTTTTCTTCGGCTTTATCCTGCGTAAATTCATCGCTGAATATGTATTCGACTTTCTGGCCGAGCAGGGTTCTTGCCCTTTTCATTTTTATAAGGCGGTACAATGTGCTTTTGCTTCGACCGGATTTTTCTATGAGCCTTTTGACTTTTTCCCCTTCCTTGAATTGTTTGTAGATTTCCGCTGCCTGGTCAGTGCCGATAATGCCGCGTCCTCTGCCGATAATGCGGTCGGGGTGCGCCTGCTGATATTTCAGCAGCGTGTACCTGATGGTCTCGTGACTTCTGCCGGTTAATTTTGCGGTCTGCTCGATTATCTGATAAAGGCTCAGGCCGGCTTTTTTTGCCAGCTTCGATGCGATTTTGATTATTTGTCTTTTTTCATCCGCGGTAAGCCTTTTGAACCGTTGCGTTTTTTTTGAGAGTTTCGGATTTGCCTCCATAAATTTATCGAGAGCGGACTGGGTTATCCCGAGTTTTTTTTGTCCGGCTTCGAAAACGAATTTTTTTGCGACGAGTCCTTTTTTTCGCCAGCGGTTTATTGTTTTTGTGGTGACCGACAATTCGGCAGCGAGCTGCTCAATCGTATAAATCTTCTCCTTCAGATTGACGATGGGCTCCGCTATTTGGCCGCTCAGTTTCGATATGAAAAGCCTCAGGTCTTCAGCGAGCAGGTCTCCCTTTATGACCTCTTTGATGGTGCTGGTTTTCGGCAGGTATCCTGTGATGCGATAGCAGACAAACTCGTAGGGATATTCTTTATTCTTCTCGACGATTGCGAGCAGCTTCTCCGCCTCTGCCAGCTGCCTGTGTCGTTTTGCGACCGGCACAAAATGCATTTGCATTAAGAGCTGTGCTATGTTCGGGCTTTGTATCTGCCTCATAAGATTTTCCCATTTTAACCAAATGTCCATTTTAGCATAAAGGCGGGAAAAATGCACAATATTTTTTTGTCTGTCCTGGATAGTGCCGTCCGGTTTGATTTTATTTTTGCGGGGCATATTTGAATTGCCTCCTATCAGCGGCGGGGTGAGAAATATATTGCTTTTCTACGCGAATTGCGTAGTATGGCATCGAAATTTGATGCAGAATTGTGAAATGGAGAATTCTGATTCAGTAAATATGGGAAATAATGTTGCCGAAATCCGTTTAATTTACGGATACGGGGGACGCGAGCTTATGGGGCGAATTCCCGCAGGGGATAAGGCACTTCCAGGCTTGAGCCCGTCAGCTAACCTCGCAGGCGTTTGGGAGAGCATCGCATACTAAAGAAACTGCTCTGCCGGCAGTTTTTTTTGTTTTGCGGCTCATCTTTGAATTGCAGATAAAATGAATTCAAATTCCGACGGTAAATTGAGTTTTACTGAAAAAGTTTCCAGGAAAATATTCGGCGCTCCGCGTGATATTCAAGACCCGCGTATTTTTCACAAGCTGGCCCTTATCCCATTGCTTGCCTGGATAGGATTGGGCGCCGATGGTCTCTCCTCGTCGTCATACGGCCCGGAAGAAGCGTTTAAGGCGTTGGGAAGCCACGTCTACCTTGCTATATTTCTTGCTATTGCGACGGCACTAACCGTCTCGGTTATTTCTTATGCATACGCAAATATCATCGAACATTTTCCTCATGGCGGCGGCGGTTACATAGTCGCTACTCACATGCTTGGTGAAAAGGCAGGCGTTGTCTCCGGTTGCGCCCTGATTGTCGATTATGTTCTCACCATTTCCGTTTCAATAGTTTCCTGCGTTGATGCATTGTTCAGTTTTATGCCGTCGGAATATCACAAGTATAAGATTTTAACCGCAGCGGGTTTGATTGTATTGCTGATGCTTCTGAATATTAGAGGACTAAAAGAGTCCATATTAGTGTTAGCGCCAATCTTTATCATCTTTTTAATCACACATATTCTTTTGTTAGGTTACGGCATATTCAGTCACGCAGGCCAGGTTAAGCAGGTCGCTGACAATTTCCAATCTAATCTTTCCAGCGACCTTTCTACTATGGGATTTTTCGGTGTTCTTTTTATATTTCTGCGGGCGTATTCTATGGGTGGCGGCACCTATACGGGAATAGAGGCCGTTTCAAATGGTCTTCAGGCTCTCAGAGAACCTAAAGTCCAGTTTGGCAAGAGAACGATGTTGTATATGGCTGCATCGCTTGCCCTGACCGCAGGCGGGCTTTTTTTATGCTACCTGCTTGTTGAAGCAAAGCCTCTTTCCGGAAAGACGCTTAACGCCGTTCTTGCCGAAAGCTTATACCAAAACTGGCAATTCGGCTACTGGATAGCTCTGGTGACAATTCTTTCCGAAGGTGCGCTGCTTCTGGTTGGTGCACAGACAGGTTTTATCGATGCTCCGCGTGTTATGGCAAATATGGCGGTTGATTCGTGGCTGCCTCACAGGTTCGCCTCATTTTCAGAACGCCTTACGATGCGCAACGGTATTCTGATGATAGGCGTATTGGCACTTGCCGTGCTGTTTTATACTCACGGCTCGATTTCAACCCTGGTGGTTATGTACTCAATAAATGTTTTCATCACGTTCTCGCTGTCAGAGTTTGGAATGGCGCGATTTTATATAAAAAATAGAAAAATTGTTCCTAAATGGAAGCGGCAGCTCTGTATTCAATTGACAGGTCTTATATTCTGTCTGACGATTCTTACCATAACAATCTGTGAAAAATTCAGAGAAGGAGGCTGGCTTACTCTTCTTATAACTTCACTGCTTATTTTGCTTTGCTACATAATCAACAGCCATTACTCGAAGGTGAAGACCCAACTGAAAAAGCTGGATGAAGTGCTTATGAAGATGCCGAAATCGGATTCGATTAATACATCGCCGGTGAATAAAAACGATATGACCGCGATACTGCTGGTCGGGGGCTTTAACGGTGTCGGGGTGCATTCTCTTTTTTCGATTATCCGGTCCTTCCCGGGTATGTATAAAAACTTTGTCTTTGTTTCCGTTGCCGTAATAGACCAGGGCGTATTCAAGGGCGAAGAAGGCCTGGTGGAATTAAAAAAAGCCGTGGAGGATTCCCTGAAGAAATACGTCGAGCTTGCCCGCAGGCTCGGATTCCCGGCTGAATACAGAATAGCGACAGGCACTGAGCTTGTCGAGCAGGCATCCGAATTGACGCTGGAGATATCGAAAGAATTCCACAAATCTACGGTATTTTCCGGACAGCTTTCTTTCCGGCTTGAGAAATTTTATCACAGGCTGCTCCATAACGAAGCCGCCTTTGCCATTCAAAGACGATTGCAGTGGAACGGGGTCACTAACGTGATATTGCCGATAAGACTGGATACCGCACGACCACTTGTAAGGGACAAGAAGGGGTTTAAGTGATTATTACCTTTTTTGTTCAGCGCATAATCCAGGTTTTTGCGGCGTAATCAAGTTTGGTGTCATTTCGAAAGGCCGGGTCGCCGCCCAAATCGTAATCAAGTTCGAGTGTCTTGCGTAAAAATACCCTTTCCGCTTTGCCGTCATCCTGTTTTAGCAGGGGGTGGTCGACTACTGCGATTTCGTTGCTCAAGCCGCTGATGAAAACTTTGATTGCCTTGGCCTGCGGGTCAAAATCCGGCCAGGTGATGACGATGTCTTTTGCGTTATCCTCGCCGATGATAAGTTTGTTGCCGGTTTTTTCGAGCAGTTCGAGGAATGGATATGTGCCGATGTGGCGTTTTTTTATCGCATTGAATACCTCGTCTGGCGTGCCGTTGCCGGCTGTTATCAGCTGGAACGTATCGGTAAGCACTTCGCACCGCGGATAAAACTCGACTTCGCGATTGGTGTTGTTTGTGACGGTAATAATTGAGTACCAGAAGCGGACAGGTTTGCCGTTCTCTGTGTTCAGCAGGATTTGCTGCGGGTGTGTGAAGCGAACGTCAGCGGTCCATTCATTGGGCTTCTCGACAATGGCCGGTTTCGGAACCGCGGCTATGCAAATAGAGGCTGTTAAACACAAAAAAATAATTAACGGGCTAACTGCCTTTTTCATTTCATTAGCCTTAAAAAGGGTTTCGTTCTTATTATCAATGGTTATTTGTATTTTACCATAAACCGCGATAAAAACAAGCCTAATTTATCCCGATTTGTCAGAATTACCCAATTTGACTTATGTTCTCAATTTGCAGCGGTCTTTTTCGATGGCGGGATTGCCTAAATTATCAGAAAATGCGATTTTATCGGCCTAACAAGTTTTTCGGTTTGCTTTTTCAGCCATAACATAGCGGTTGTTTTGTTTTTTCTGTCGGCATATTATACCGCTGAATGTCTAATCTTACCGGGTGGTAATGGATAGCAGCGGAATTGCCATCTGGCATATCGCTTTGTTAAGCCTTCTTTGTAGGTAAACCAAGCCACGCGAGAGGTAATTCATTGAATCTGTAGTGACAATTAACGCTGTGTATATAATCTAATACATCTTTGTATTCTGGTCTTTTGAACCAGTCGTTCAGCACATAGACATATTCAACTTTCAATCCCAATGAAGCGACCAATTTCAAATACTGCTTCCGCTTAAAATCACATGTCTGCAATTTCTCGTCAACCGATCCTGCTACCTGTTGATACTTGACTTCAATAATGAACAAAGTCTCGCGAATGATGACGAGCATTGCATCATCCGGCAGTAGTTTTTTAGAAAGCATGTTCTGCCAATCAACTTTAGACTCTTCCAAAAATCTATAAAAATCGTGTTTCTTGAAGCATCTGGCGACCAATTTGCCTTCAAAGAATACACCCATACCAGCCTTATCAGGAATCTTGTCAATGCTATACCCAGAAATTTTCCCAAGAAGTTTCTGAAAGTCAACTTTGCTTTCAAAGTTCAATCCGGTGAGTGTATTAGCGCCGCCCAAACCGCCTGTTTTCATCTGGAAACCTCCACAAAATCAGGAGAAGATGTTCTTTCTTTGATTGCCATTTTAAGACGCTTTGAAGATAATGCTAAGAACTCAGCTTCTAGTTCACAACCGACAAATTTTCGTCTTAGTTTTACAGCGGCAACACCAGTCGTCGAACTTCCAGAGAACGGATCGAATACCAAGTTGCCTTCAGTTGTGCTTGCCAAAATGATTCTCTCCAGAAGTTGAACGGGTTTTTGCGTCGGGTGTTTTCCTAATCCTTTTTCGTCGCCATTTGGGGCGGTCATAGTCCAAACGGACTTCATCTGCTTGCCTGAATTCATTTCGCGCATCTTGTCGTAGTTGAAGCAATGTTTGGATTTTTCGTTTTTTGCTGCCCAGATAATCGTCTCTGTCGAATGCGTGAAATAGCGACACGAAAGATTCGGCGGCGGATTTGGTTTTTCCCATGTTATATCATTCAAAATCTTCATTCCTATCTGCTGCATAGCATAACCTACAGAATGAATGACGTGGTGGGTGCCAGATACCCAAAGCGTTCCATTGGGCGTCAATAGCTTTTGACATCTCGACAGCCATGCTGTATTGAACTCGTGATTCATTTCCGGCCCGTTTGATTTGTCCCATTGGCCTTTATCTACCTTGACCATTTTTCCAGCATGACAGGTAATTCCACCATTTGAGAGAAAATAAGGAGGGTCGGCAAATATCATATCAAACCTGCCATCGGGGTATTTACTTATCAGCATGTCCATGAATTCGATACAATTGGCCTGATAAAGCCAGACACCAAATTCATCGTTTCGGAAGACGCACTTATTGGGAGAGTATTCAGAACTCTTCACATTCATTAGGGGAAAGGCTTTTGAGTTGTCTTGCATTTCATCGTATCGCATGGGTTTCTGTATTTTTCCCTTTCTTGCAGTCTAACAATAACTTAGATTGATCCGCAGAAGATGCAGAGTTTCGGTTTCCTGTCCGTTTACAACGGGCTCAATATAAGATTACGTTATCTATGTTCTAAAAGTCAAGTTTTTTATCAGAATTGGGGGATTTGTTATGTGTAAGAGAAGGGCTGTTTCGCTTTTTTCTATCGATATCTCTGCTGCCGAACGCCCAAACTTAGCCGCCGTGAATGATCACAGCGAGTGTGTACTGGTTCAGTGTGAAATGGACAAACGCCTTTCACGATTAATTCCTAAATCTCGTCTTCGGCAAGAGGTTTTTTTAAGGCATAAGAAGGCCCTGAACTTCTGGGCGTCCGCTGTGGAAAAATCAAAATACAGGCAATGATGATTACGAGGAGCGCAGCCGATGCTGAATAGCGACTTAATGCCAGGCCGCCGGCACTGATTGGCTTATCAAGAAAATCACCTACGACGGCACCGAGGGGTCTGGTAAGTATGAAGGCCACCCAGAAAAGCAGCGTTCTTGAGATGTTTGTCCAGTAATAGGCCACAACCACCAATCCCAGAAGAACACTGAAGACAATCGCTCCACCTCCGTAGCCGATACCAGCCGTATCGGCTGTCCAATCCCCAAACGCAGTACCCAGCGTCTGAGAAAACATAATCGTGATCCAATAGAACATCTCTACCGCCGGCGAATTTACGGTATCGACTGAAACCGAGCCGAGCGACCAATACCAGATTGACAATGATGCCATGAGCAGAATGAACAGCAGTGTTGCTCCGCCGGCATAGCCAATACCCAGAGAGCGGTCAGCGAAATCAGCCAAGGTCGTGCCAACTGTTGTTGTCGCAATAATCGTTGTCCAATACAGGAAGGGATGAAAGTTCCTGGCCTTAATCTGGGCGGCAACTGCAAAAATAAAAATAATCGCAAAAATGGCAGTACCAACCAGATAACCAAGATTCATCGACATCGACACCGCGTCGCCGCCGGTTTCGCCCAATGTAGTAGCAGCGACTTTGATTATCCAGAATATCAGGGTTACTTCGGGGACTTTGCTTAAAGCTTGTTCTGTCGTACGGTTCATGGTTCTTATTCTATTCTTGTTTGCTTCATACCACCCAGCAACAAAATTAGATTGGTCCACATAAGATGCGGAGTTTAGTTTTCCTGCCCGTTTGCAACGGGATCAATATAAGCTTATATCATCTATGTTTTGAAAGTCAAGTTTTTTATCGGAATTGGGGGATTACGCATAAGAGAAGGGCTGTTTTCCCTGTTCGAGGCGGACTTCGGTCTGGAGATTGCGGAGGGTAGTTGTGAGAAATTCAGCGAGCTTTTCGTCGGGCATCGATTTGGCCTCGTCGGCGGGGATGGGTCGGCTGTAGCGGACAACGATTTTTTTGCCGAGAGAAAAGATTTTTTTGTGTCTTGGCCAGCACTCGAAAGCGCCATCGATAAGCACAGGCACAATAGCGGCGTTGCCGCGCCTGCATAGAAAAGCAAGGCCGGGTTTAAATGGAGCAATTTTGCCATCAGAAGTTCGTGTAGCTTCGGGAAAGAGCAGGAGGGGCTGGCCGGCCTGAAGTTTTCTAACAATAGTTTTCATTGCAGAAAAATCTGCTTCGTCCCGGCGAAGCGGCATTACGTTAATGGAGTAAAGGAGCCGGCGAAAAAACGGATTTTTAAAAAGGGTATCGCGGGCAAGATAATTGATTTGCCTTTTTATTCCGGAGGCGCAGAAAAGCGGGTCGAGGAAACTCTGATGATTGCTTACCATAATAAATGCGTCGTCGGCGGGGATGTTTTCCATGCCGGAGGTCTTGTAGCTGAAACATATCTTGCAAAAGACATAACAGGCTCTTTTGGCGAAGTGATACCATAAAGATTTTAATTTTTGTTTGAGCATTTTGTTTTCACGATTTCGAATAGCCTCTCGACCACCTGGTCGATTGGAAGGTCTGTTGTATTAATTATGACTGCATCTTGTGCGGGTTTCAGCGGGCCGACTGTTCTGCCGCGGTCGCTTTTATCCCGCCGGTCGAGTGCATTTTGTATCGATTCGACTGATTCATTGATGCCTTTTGCGGATTGTTCAGCCTGTCTTCTTTGGGCTCGCTCCGCGAGGTCCGCAATCAGGAAAAATTTGGCAATCGCATCGGGAAAGACGACTGTTCCCTGGTCTCTGCCCTCGGTGACGACCTTATCATAACGGGCGGCAAAATCTCTTTGCATTTGTACCAGCCTTTGACGGACTTTCGGTGAAGATGCCACGTATTTGGCATTGGCGGTGACTTCGGGGCTTCTTATCTGTTCGGTTGAATCCTCGTTATTGATTGAAACAAGCATTTTATCCTGTTTCGCTTCGAATTTGAAATCGTTTTTATCCAGGACGGCGAGGAGCTGTTTTTCGTTATTCAAATCTATCTTTGCCTTCATAGCGGCGAGAGTGACCGCCCGATACATAGAGCCGGTATCGAGGAAGGCGGCGTCTAATTTTTTCGCGAGGAGCCTTGCGGCGGTGCTTTTGCCGCTGCCGGCAGGGCCGTCAATTGTAATTACAAGTTCAGCCATTTCAGGTTCGATTAGTTTCCCGACCGTTTCGGGATTTGCCTATATTATAGATTAAATTTCACAACAATTACGCTGGTATCATCAATCTGTTTTGCGAGGCCGACAAAACGTCTCCTGTAGCCGATGATATTTTTGACAATTTGCTCGGCGGAATCTTGGGTGCATTTTTTTGCGGTCTGGACAAAATTATCCCTGCCCCAGAACTGGCCATCAAAGTTGGCGGCGTCGATAAGGCCGTCCGTGTAGAAAAAGAGAGAATCGCCTTTTTTAAGGTCGATGGTATCGATGTTATAAGACGCATTTTCATCGACGCCGAGAACGAGGCCGCCTTTGTCGAGGTCGGCGGTTTCCTGGTTGCGGACGAGGAGAGGCGGTTCGTGGCCGCAATTGCAGTACGTGATTGTCTTGGTGTTGGTATCGACGATGCCGTAAAAGAGCGAGATGAACTCGCCGTCGCGGCATTCCCTGCATGCCATTTTGTTCAGTTTGTTAATGACTTGTTCGATACCGCCGCTGCTTGTTTGCGCAGGCAAACTGCGGGAGCATTCGTTGTCGGTGTATGCCCTGACTGCGCCGCGGAACAGTCCCATCATTAGTGCGGCGGGCAGGCCTTTGCCAATCACATCGGCTATGGTAATGACGAGTCTGCCGCTGCCGATAGACTGGAAGTCGTAAAAATCCCCGCCGACATCGAAGCAGGGGACGTATGTGGCGGCGATGTCGAGTCCCTCGACGAAAGGCGCTTTGTCGGGAATCATCCTTCGCTGGATTACTCCTGCCAGCCGGACCTGCTCGGCGATGCGTGCGCCTTCAATGGCCTCGGTGTAGAGACGGGCGTTGGTAATTGCGGCGGCGCACTGGGATGCGACAGAGCGGGCGATTGCAATGTCACTTTTGTCGAAATGTTTCGGCTTCGGGCTGTAGAGCCGCAGGACGCCGATGGCGTGTTTTCTGAATTTCATCGCCACGGTGAGCTGGCTTACGAGTCCTTCTTTTATGGTAGCCTCTTTGTAGCCGACGCGGTCATCATCTCGCATATCGTCGAGTATTACGGCCTCGCCTGCGAAGGCGGCCTTTATAACTGGGTCGTCCCTGGTGACGGGACCTTTGTTGCGGTATTCCTCTGAGAGGCCGTAGGTGCTTCGCATCTTCAGGTTGCCGGCATCTTCGTCGAGCAAGCGAATGGAGCAGGCCTTCACGCCGGTAATTTTAACGGCGGCCTCTGCGAGCTTGTCGAGCACCTCCTGAAGTGAGAATGCCCCCGCGACCAGCGTCGTGAGCTGATAAATCTGCTCTTGTCGTTCAATTTGGTTTATGTCATTTTCCATATCTGTTCTGTTTTAATAAAACTAAAAAAGCGAATTATACAGTAATTTTTATCGTTCGTGAATACGAATATCCGAAAAACTCTTATCAGGATTCAAAGCCCCATATTCAGGACCAAAAGGCGTATTCGGATTTAATAATACTCACTTTGGTAAAAAATGTTTGATGTTTTGGTTAAAAAATTGTAAATCTTTGAAAGAGTATCCTATATAGAAAGGTTGTTTAAGGGAAAATATGATTGCAAAGAAGATTATTTTCGCAGGTAATGTGCAGGGGGTGGGTTTCCGTTTCACTGCGCATGGTATTGCAAGACACTGGGAATTAACCGGCTTTGTGCGGAATCTGCCCGATGGGAGCGTCGAGATATTTGCACAGGGACGGGCGGAGGATATAGATGGATGTCTATCTGCTATTGGCGAAGCGTTTGCGGGCAGTATCAGAGAAACCAGGATTGAAGAGACAGATCCCGATGATACTTATAAGGATTTTAAAATAACATTTTGATATTATATGGTCTGAAAGAAAAGTTTTGCAGACTATCTGCGGGATTATTTGGAGCAGTAAAATGTTTGATGCGATAATTGATTTTTTCAGAAAAATTGTAACCGAACAGATTATGCACGACCCTTTCTGGGCGAGCGTAGGGCTATTGGGGCAGCTGTTTTTCGGAGGCAGATTTGTCCTGCAGTGGATAGCAAGCGAATACAGAAAGCAGTCTTACGTGCCCGTTGCGTTCTGGTATTTATCCATTATCGGAAGTTTGATGCTGCTGAGCTATTCGGTTCATATAAGCAACCCTGTATTTATACTCGGCTTTTCGCTCAACACGCTTATTTATTTGCGGAATCTTCACCTGATTTATAGAATGCCTAAATCTGCCGCAGGCGGACCGGCGTGACAGACGAAAGGGATCCGCAGAAAAGGGCAGCAGAGTCTTATGGGTAAAAAAGAATATCTTGTTCTTGTCGGGATTCTGGCTCTCGGCGTCGTGAATGCTTTTTGGATGCTGCCGGCAGCGACGCTGGAAGACCATGAGTGTTTTGTTTCGGTGACAGCTCGCGAGATGCTTGCAAGCGGAAATTGGGTGCTGCCGACAATGAACGGGCAGCCTCGTATAAATAAGACGCCTTTGTGTTACTGGCTCGTTGCGGGCCTGGGGAAAATAACGGGCCATATAAACGAATTTACAACGAGATTGCCGAGCGCGGTTTTTGCAGTCCTTTCAGCGGCGATTATTTTTTATTTTGTCTATCAGTGGCTTGGTTTCCGGATTGCGGCGTTATCGGGGGCCGTCTGGGCGACGTCCCTGGCTTACGTTCGCTGCTCGCATATAGGCAGGCCGGATATGCCCGTCGCGTTTTTCATCACTCTTTGTCTTTTGAGCTTCTACTCTTTTGTAATCAGCGAAAGCCGTGGCAGGCAAATTTTTTATGCAATGGTTTTCTGGATAAGTTTCGGGATCGGCAATCTTGCGAAAGGGCCGGCTCCTTTGCCGCTTGTGCTGCTTCCTTTATTTTTCTATATAGCTTTCAATCGCAAATGGTCGGTATTGCCAAAGATGATGCCGGTTTTGGGGATTATTATTTTTCTTGCGATTCTGCTGCCCTGGCCGTTAATCGTGGCTTATAAGGTGAACTGGAACCTCGTAATCTGGAAAAAGGAATTTTTGGACCGGCTTGTCGGCGAATATGCACCGGGGCGATACCCGTTCTATTATTATTTTATTATGATGTTCAAATACATTACGCCGTGGGTTGTTTTTCTGCCTGTTGCGATGGCGGCGCCGTTTTTTAAGGGCTGGGCGGAAAAGAGAGCGGTGATGAAATACCTGTGGTTTTGGTTTGTTGTGGATTTTATATTTTTAACAATCGATGTCGGCAAGCGTCAGCATTACATTTTGCCCCTTATGCCGGCAATGGCCATACTTGTCGGCATATTGCTTGAGGATATGGTTTTCAGCCGGAAGGTTTATCCGCCGGTATTTATTCGCCGGTTTGCAATTGTAAATGTATCGCTGGTTACTATTGCTGTTGTCGGCGGCATTGGAGCAGCGGCGATTTTTTGGCCTGCGAAGCTTGCGGGAGTGACAATCTTATGCTTATTTGCTGCGGGCGCGACTATCCTGATGAGTTTGTTATTCTACAAGAGAAAGCTTGTAGCGGCACTGGCGGTGTGTTTTGTTTCAGTGAGCATTTCCTTTATGGTCTACGTATGGTATGATGCAACAGTAGTTGAGGATTTTCGCCCGGTGAGGGATTTTGCCTCTCAGATTGCAGAGAAAGTGCCTAAAGGTGCGAAGCTCGTATCTTATGGGGGAGTATCGAGTACTTTTGTTTATTATTATGGTACTGTGGTGCAGCCCATACCGGATAGTGAGAGTCTTTATCAATGTTACAAGCAGGGGGATTGGATTGTGGCGACATCAGCGGATGTTGTCGGTCTGTTGGAGGACGGCCATTTCGGGATGGTTTACTATAAGGCTTATCAGCCTAAACTGCGAAAACACGCAGTAGGAGGCCTCTTTCATAAATCGGAATAGAGAATGCAAAAAGCAGGGGGACGTATTTTATTTTTGTTTCTATTTTGTTAAATTGTTGATAAATGATATTTCTTCATTGGTCAATTCGCGGTCGTCGATGATTTTTTTGATAACCCTGACGGTTTCTTCGATGGAATAGCCTTTTGTTTTTTCGAGCCATGCGGCCACGAGCATAGCAACCCTTTTGTCGTCGCCGCTGCCGTGGAGCAGGACAGGAAGATTATTTTTATCCTTCATTATTGAAAAGAAGGCATCCTGCATCTGGTTGTTGGGGAAATAGTTGTTTCTCTCGATAGGCATCTCAATATAATTAAAGCCGTTATTTCTCGATGCGACAATTTCTTCGCTGTGCCAGTTGTCCTCTTTGTGTTCAGTAATGGTGCGGATGTTGACAATCGTAGTGATGTGATACTTATAGCGTAATCTGGTGTAATCCATTCCGCGGGGCTGACCGCTCGTGTAAAGAATGGCAGGTTCTATTGTGCGAAAACCCTTGATGTGAAAGTGCTTGACCAGCAGGTATACACTCACTGCAATCAGCACAATCACTAATATCTTTTTTACGATAGAAGGTTTTTTCTTACCCATTCGATTTTTCAGAGACAAGATTTTCCTTATTATATATTTTACGAACCGAGTATATCTTTTTATTTGTGGCCTCGAAGTATATCCTGCTTATCATTTCGCCGAGCAGGCCGGTCGTGATAAAAATAAGTCCTGTGATAAAAAGCAGTCCTGCTACTCCTGCCAGCGGGCCGTGGGCGACGATGACAGGGACGTTATAGACAAATTTATCATACAGGATATAGCCGCTTATAAGGGTGCCTGCCAGGATGCAGTAGAGGGCAAGTTTTCCGAAGAAGTGCAGCGGCCGCGTGACATAACTGAGCAGAAACCTGATTGTAATCAGGTCGAAGGCGACGCGAAACGTCCTTGAAATGCCGTAGTTGCTCGTCCCTTTCGGGCGCACGATATTTTTGATTGGAATTTCGGTAATTTTTGCACCGCTGCTGGAAAGCAGGGCCGGTATGAACCTGTGCATTTCGCCGTAAAGGTTCAAGTTCTGGATGCAATTGCGTCTGAATGCCTTGAATGTTGTGCCGAAATCGTGGATATCGACGCCGCTGATTTTGGAGGCAATCCAGTTGGCGGTTCTGGATGGGATTTTCCGCATAAGAAGATTATCGACCCGCTGTTTTCGCCAGCCGCTGACGACGTCGAAACCTTCGTTAATTTTTTCGAGGAAATCCGGTATCTCTTCGGGGCTGTGCTGGAGGTCGCCATCCATAGTAATGAGAATCTGTCCGGCGGCGATGTCGAAACCGGCGGCAATGGCGGCGGTCTGACCAAAATTGCGGCCAAGCTCCGCGGCAACAACCCTGTCGTCGCCGAGTGCGATTTCTTTCAGTATTTCAAGCGTATTGTCTTCACTACCGTCATTTATGAATACGAGCTGATAATTCAGGCCGGTCTGCTTCATCACTTTTGTGAGCCGCTGGTAAAGCTCGCTTACGACTGCCGCCTCGTTGTAAAGCGGCACAATAACCGAGCATTCGATTTGGGTTTTAGTTTTATAATTGTCCATAATGTATCAGTTTTACGCCTGCATCCTGCAAAAACTGTCGAACCTCTTTGCTGCAGAGGGTATCGAATTCGAGTTTCCGGCTCTCGACGAGCCTTGTTTTGAACTTTTCCAGTCCTTCAATATATCCCGGGTGAGTCATTACCTCGGCAGGGCTGTAGCCTGAAGGCGTATCCATTACCAAGGCCTTAAAGAAGTTTATATCAATTTTTCCGGTATGTGCAATACCATAAGTTGCTTTGGTTTTCAAAAACTCTGGATTCTGGAACCGGTTTATGCGGGCCATCATTCTGGTGAGCCTTGTTCTTTTGGGGGCGTCTTTGTCCGTTGGCGGCCATGGCGCCGAAAAAACGCTCGTCGGTTCGTAAGTAAAACGTATAGCGCCGATGTTGTATTGCTTTGCGAGGCTGCAAACGATTGGGTATATAGAGGGGAAGCTATGGATGTGCTTGTGCGAATCGAGATGAGTCGGCTTTATACCTTTGTCGATTGCCCATTGAATCTGGGCGGCAAGCTCGGCTTTTATGGCTGCTCTGAATTTACGGGAGGCTAAAGATTTTAAGGCCAACTGGTTGGCTTTGAAACAGAATTTGCCATTGGTATCTGTTAAAAGATTAACAGTCTGTTCTTTGGACAGGGGTTTGCCATCGGTGAGGTTGAGATGGATGCCTGTGCCGAGCGTTGGTAATGATTTTGCGATTTTGATTGCGTCTTCTGCGGATGGCATATTTGCCATAAGGGTTGTGCTTGTGAGGATGCCGTTTGTGTGTGCCTCTGCGATTGCCCTGTTGACGCCTTCGCACAGGCCGAAATCGTCAGCGTTAATTATGAGTAATCTATCCATTTGCGGTAAGTGTAAATGTTCAGGCTGTTTGAGTCAATCACCAGTTGTCAATTTGAGCCACGAAGGCTCAAAGACACAAAGATATTTAACCGCAGATGGAGTTTATCCGCTCCGCCTAGGCGGATGGCGGACTGATTTACACGGATTTTTACTATCCCCTATACCCTATTCCCTACACCCTATTTAATGTTGACAAAAGATAATATTTGAAGGAAAATGCTGGAAGATTTTATAGCAAACGGAGATTTCAGGAGAGCTATGACAAAAGACGCACGCTACAGAAAGATGGGAGATTATGCCCCAGATAGCATTTGAACCCAAAGAGTTTTTGATCGAGTTGTGCAAATATTACATGGAATTCCTCGAGACGGACTTTCATGTGAATAGACCGCCCAGTAGGAAAATATCTTTCCGCAATAATGACGGATTTATGACCGATATCAGGTTATCAAAATACCCGAGACTCAATGAGCAGGCAATAAATTCACTTTTATCTAATTTTCAAAAAAATCCTTTTGCAAATATTTGCAAAAAAGATTCGCCCAACACAAGAAAAGCAAAATACGAAGATAATGGATTTTTTCAACAAAGCTCATCAGACGACGCCACAAACTTGTTCTACGATGAGATCTATGACCTTTGGAAGAACAAGCAAGTTTTAGATAAGCAAGACTTCTACTTGTATCTTTTCGACTTAAAGTTCAAAGACGTGGTTTACCCGCTCTTCTATATGCCTCTAACTATTGAACGTACTGATGAGGGAGGATTTGCCGTAGAATTCGACCCAGTTCTTTTAATCAACAAAAAAGCCATTCAATATGTAAACGAACAACTCCGCAATGAGAATGACAAAGTGCCGATTATAGACTTGCCGCCGCGTCATGTATATCTAAGTAAATTCGAGGAGAAAGGAGACTTACTTTCTTTCCTCCAAAAGATAGTGAACGAAATTTGCCAATGTTTCGGGTTACGTCAATTTGGAAAAATAGACGAAATCATAGCCACAGAAATCAATAATGGGAATCTCGATATTAGCAACAAATGTTATTTTTCGATATTCGACAAATCGGATGAAGCGATACTCAACGATTATGAAGAACTTCTAAACATAATCAATTCTGGAAAAGAGGGCGAAGCCCTTGAAATCTTTTCAAAGTTGAGTGCCGATTATCTTTTTGGAGAGAATCCAAAGATTTTTACCAAAGAAGTTGATGACGAATATAATAACCAAGGGGTTAGTACCAAGCTGGCATACAGTAGCCCTATCCCACTGAATACGGAACAGTTAAAGGTTTTAAGCGCCATTACCAAAAAAGACTGTGATCGAATAATCATAGAAGGGCCGCCTGGAACTGGGAAAAGCCACACAATAACTGCGATAATCTATCATGCGTTGCTAAATAAGAAATCTGTACTCATGGTCTCTGATAAAAAAGAAGCATTAGATGTTGTTGAGGAAAAAATCAATGGCGTACTCGATAAAATGAAGTTAGAGGATTTTATACAGAACCCAATTGTGAGATTGGGAAAGAAAGAAAATACTTTTGCTGGAATATTCAAACAAGAAAATTTTGGAAAAATTAAAGATCGATTCATTAATTATCAACGCAACAAAAAACGTGTCGAGCAAGAAATTGAGAATACATTAAGTGCGATCAAAAGACATATCGACGATGAAGTAGAAGGGGGACTCGTACTTGATCCAGCAAGAATTCAGAAAATACTACAGTATGAAAAAACCTATGAAACATTATGGGATAAATTGCTTGATTTGGACGAATTGCAGGACACGGGAAATTCCCTAGAACTGCTAAAAACATTGTGGCGGGCGTTGCGTGATTTATATGGGGCTTGTCATTCATTGAATAGCCAATTCAAAATCAATATAATCAAAACACAACTTCCACTTGCAGCACTTAATACAATCACGGTATCGCTAGACAAAGACCTGATTGCCTTGCATAAGAAAATTTGCAGTGAATATCCTTCAATTCTGTTATCAAAAGAGATCACAAGGCAAAACGTAGATTTTCTTGAAGAGTGCCTCACAGAAATAGAGAAACTCAAAAAGCCAGTTATAGGTTATCTATTCAGCGGCAAGAAAGTCGAAGCTCTTCAAAAAAAGTTTGAAGAACAGTTTTTTGTTTCGGCAACCATATCCCTTAAACACAAGAGAAAACATTTACAGAAAGAATTACAGCTTTACAAGTATTGCCAGAGAATAAACGAAAATTGGAACAACATCAGCTTGGACCTTTTTGTGGTACTAAAGGAAAATTGCTTTAACAAAGTTAGTACAACTCTACAACAGATGAGTCAATCAATCCAAACCATTTTGTCCGTTATAGACGAGTTGCCAGCCGCATGCCAAATGATGGGACTCAATGTCGAAGATGTAAATACTGTTTTGTCGAATAGTTTCCTCAAGTTTAAAGAAGATGACATTTCAGAATTAACGGAATATTTAACAAACTATTTTTCTGTTCTTGACGCAAGCGCAAAAATCGTGCGTAGCGATTACACCTCGATGCGAGCGGCCTTGGAAAACTGTTTTGTCTTTAAGATGACAAACATTTTAGATGGGAGCGTTATAGATTTCCGGGAGAACAATTATGCTGATGCTCAAGAACTCATAAAAATAATAAAAGCCAAGAGAAAAATTCCACGGGATTATCTACAAAAATTGGTAACAGCTTTTCCATGTTTAATCGTAAGTGTCAGAGAGTTGGGGGAATTTATTCCATTGGAGCCTAACTTGTTCGATATTGTTATCATAGATGAGGCATCGCAAGTCAGTATCGCGCAGGCTTTCCCGGCGATTCTAAGGGGGAAAAAGGTTGTCGTTTTAGGAGATGAAAAACAGTATAGCAATGTAAAATCTCATAACGCAGGCAAGCAAATAAATAACCAATTATTAAACCATGTCAAAGATGCTTTTAAACGTGGCATTAGCAATTTAGACGTTGATATAAAGGAGAAAGTCAAAGATAAGGTGGAGAGTTTCAATATCAAGAATTCTATCCTTGACTTTATTAGAAGCATTCCCAATTACCGCTGTATGTTGAAAAAACATTTTAGGGGATACATGGAAATTATTGGTTATTCCAACGATACCTTTTATAAAGGTTCGCTTCAAGTTATGAAGATAAGAGGCAAAAGCATTAACGATGTCATTCAATTTTATCCAGTTGAAACAGAAAATAAAATAGAAAAATACAAAAACACAAATCAAGCTGAGGTTGATTTTATACTTGCTGAACTTCAGCGGCTCAAAAACGAAAATTTCCAAGGTTCGATAGGAATTATTACACCCTTCACAAATCAGCAAAAGTTGATTTCAAGCAGAGTATATGATTCTGAACATTGGACATTCTATCAGAATCAATTCAAGCTGAAAGTAATGACGTTTGATTCTTGCCAAGGCGATGAAAAGGATATTATTTATTATTCAATGGTTGAAAAACTCGATGAAGATATCCTGCGACATATTTTCCCCATCGATCCAAATGGTGTCGGTGACGATGATGGGAAATTGAAGTCTCAACGTCTAAACGTTGGTTTTAGCAGAGCCAAAGAAAGCATCAGGTTCGTTCTAAGTAAAAATCCAAAAGATATTCGTGGTGCGGTGGGCGAGGCATTGCGATGGTATGAGAAAGCTCTTAAAAAGCCCGACGATTTCGAATTGATTAAAAAAACAGACCCCAAGTCACATGGTAAAGAAGCTGAGCTTTACAATCTTGTAAAGCAGACCCCATTCTATAAGGAAAACGAATCCCGAATCGAAATAATTCCTCAGTTCGAGATAGGCAAGTATATCAAGCAACTTGATATCTTTGCTAAAATTCCAGATTATAGAAACGACTTCCTATTTATTTACAACGGCGAAGAACAAACCAGAATGATTATCCTTGAATATGACGGTTATGAAAACCATTTTGAGGATTCGGAATTCATAAACAAGTTTAATTATGACAGATTCTATGTTGAGGGTGATGTAGAGAGACGAAAAACCATCGAATCATATGGTTTCCCGTTTATACGCATGAATAAGTTTTTATTGCGAGACGACCCTATAACATTCCTAAATGAGCAGTTGGAAGTACATTGTAAAAAAAAAATTTAGATAATCCTTTATATACCGAAATGGCAGATGGCTATGCAAAGATTGTCAACGGCGATGTCAAGCAATGTCCCAAATGTGGTTTGTATAAAGAGCTTCGGTATTTTGAGGATGGCGAGCTAAAAACAAAAGTCGGCAGGATATGCTGCGATTGTAAAAATAAAAAACGCATATCACCAGTTCATCCAGTTCATACCGATAGCATCAAGATATCAACAAGTGAGGCAAAACCGTGTCCGAAATGTGGTTCCAAAATGTTTCTTAGAAATGGAAGATTTGGCAAGTTTTATGGGTGTTCTCGATATCCTATGTGCAAGGGGACTCGTAATTTTATCAGAAAATAAGAAGACAGAATACAATCTGCTCCGCCTTCGGCGGGGGAAAAGTGTTGACTAATTCGGATACGGATTTAAGATAAATCAAGCGAAGATTGGCTTCAACTTTTGCAGGGGACTGAATATGCCATATAATATAAGAATAGTAAGCACGTATCCGCCGAGAAGGTGCGGAATCGGGACGTTTTCGCGAGACCTCGCGGGTGCGCTGTCGCACTTCACCGGCGAAGTGGGGCATATAAGGGTGGCGGCGATAGATAACGGCAGGCTGCCATACAATATACCCGTCGATTTGGTAATAGACCAATATATCCCGGAATCCTGGGAAGACTGCACAAAAAATATAATTGCCCGTGCCGGTGAATCGATAATCCCCACGATTGTTCTGCTGCAGCACGAATACGGCCTTGACCCGGACGGCCAGGGGCACGATGCACAGGGGACAAACTTTGTCGAAATGGCGAAGGCGTTTGCCGAAAACGGAATGACGACCTTCGCATATCTGCATACCGTGCTCGATGAGCCGGACGAACACCAGAAAATGGTTCTGCAATCGCTGGCACAATACTGCCAGGCCCTGATTGTGACGACCGAGAGCGCAATCCAGATACTCGAATCGAAAACTTACGGCATAGACCACAATAAACTTAAGCATATCGACCACGGGATACGGATGCAGCACCCGTCGCAGTATGACAGATTAGCGGTGAAAAAAGAATTGGGTCTGGATGGTTTCTTTCTTGTTCTGACGCTCGGACTTTTGTCGCCGGATAAAGGAATTCAATACGGCATCAGGGGATATGGCAGGTTTCTGGATGAGTCGTGCAGCGCAGAGCAGAAGAAACGGATTGTGTATTTAATCGCCGGCGAGTGTCACCCTGAATTTGTAAAAGGTGACGGCGGGCAATCGTACCGGCAGTTTCAGGATACGCTAAAGAAAAGCCTCGAAGACGCAAAGGTGAGGTCTTGCACCGTTACGGATTTGAAAGGGCTGGATTTTAGAAACTATGACGTGGTATTTCTGGATGCATTTCTCGATGATAGTTTCCTTCTGAAATTATACGGGGCGGCCAATGTTATGCTTCTGCCATATCTCAATATGCAGCAGATATCGAGCGGCATCCTGGCGGATACAATGGGTTCGGGCAGGGCGGCGATAGCGACCAAATTCCGCTATGCTCTCGAACTAATTCTCTCGAACAAGACCTGTCCTGCGGGGGTTGTGATTGGAAGACACGCCCGCGGGATTCTCGTTGACAGCCGGGATGATTCTGTTGACCAGATAGCCGAGGCCCTTGATTATCTGGTCTTTGATGAGGCCCGCAGGCTGCGAATGGAAAAACAGGCGCACGAAAGAGGCTATCAGATGAGATGGCAGAATACCGCCTGGGCGCTTTTGCAGCATATAGATTTTGTGCGGGAAGAGAAGGAGATTGTGACGGGCAGGGGCGCAAAATTCACAAGAGAAAAACCATCACGCTTTCAAAAGCAGAGTTAATCTGGTAAGATAAAAGACGTGTGCTTGATGCTGATTTATTGAAATCCGGGAAAAGACTTTATGTATCGTGGAGAAGTTGTCTATATTTTTGCGTTTGACCTGGCTTACGATATGAGCCGCGAACAGATTAAGCAGCTTCTGGGCGTGCCTCTGAAGGAGTATTCGATTGAGCCGGATAAACGCAGCCCGAAACAGCTGTTCTTCTACCGGCCACAAATGGCGGAACTGCCGGAGAAAATGCGAAAAGTCGGTTCTGCACAGGTGCCTGTTAGAGTAAGTGTGAAGCTGTTTAATGTCGGTGCCGTGAGTATCCAGATTCGCGTTCCCTTCGAGGTTGAAAAAATAAAGGATTTGGTCGGGTATCACAACATCGATATTGACGGCGTTTCTTTAGAGGCGCAGGCCAGAACCCTCGCACAAGATGTGTTCAAGGAAATAAAGCCATTTTGTATCAAGCCTGTTTCCAGCCTTGAGCAGAGCGAGAATTATACGGTTTTTTGTTTGAAGTCGCTGCCGGGTTCGGAGGGCGAGGCGAAAATATCGGCTGAGCAGTGGCTGATGAGTAATCGAAGAGAGGTTGCGGCGATGCTTACGGAAGAGCAAAATGAAACCGCCCTCTCGGAACAGGAAATGATTGAATCGACCGAATTTTACCTTACATATTATGACAGCGACCTGGTGGTTGTGGACTGGGATGCGGCGCTGGTCGTGGGGGAAAAAGAGGACCTCGCGGACATCCTGCATATTATGGAAATGGCAAACGTTCAGCTGGTGGAACTGGAGGCTTATGACCGCATTATGGATGCCGCTCTCGAGGTGGCGTATCGGGATATGTCCCGCAGAAGGATGCGGATTAACAGGGAGGTTCACAGAAATCTGCGGGAGATTCGCGTGGACCTCGCAAGGCTTAGCGACGAGTTTTTGAACGTTACGAAATTTTTCGGCGACTGGCACTTTGCGAGGATTTATCAGCACCTCTCCAAGCGTTTTCACCTTTTTGACTGGCACAGGATTATCCAGGAGAAGCAGAAGACTCTCGGCGACCTTTATCAGCTTCTGCAGCAGGATGCGAATAATTTCCTGATGGTTGTGCTGGAAACCACAATCGTGCTTTTGTTTATCATAGACCTGGTTCTGCTCTACGCACAAACTAAAGGCTCGTGAACTGATGGCCGTAAATGGCGACAAAAAAAGTCCCGAATTTTTTCCGAAAGCCGGCACTGCCGCTGTGATTGTCGCACATCCTGATGATGAAACATTATGGGCAGGGGGGACTATGCTGATGCACCCGGAGACGAAATGGACTATAATAACGCTTTGCAGGAAGAGCGATGCGGACAGGGCGCCGAAATTTTTCCGTGTTGTAAAGGAATACGGAGCAGCGGGATTTATGGGCGACCTCGATGATTCGCCAGATGCGAACAAGAAGCCGCTCGATGGAAAACTCGTCAAACGAACAATAATGGACTTGTTGCCGGAAAAGAGTTTTGACGTTATTATTACACACAGTATTTCGGGAGAATACACAAGGCACCTCCGGCACGAGGAAACGGGCAGTGCGGTGCTGGAATTATGGCGGGAGGGCGAGCTGTCGGCGGGACGTGTGTTTACCTTTGCTTATGAGGACGGCCTCATGCAGTATCTGCCGAGGGCGATAGAAGGTGCGGATTTATTTACGCAGCTGCCCGCAAAAGTGTGGCGGAAAAAATACGAGATTATCACCAGCCTTTACGGATTTGGTAAGGATAGTTTCGAGGCAAGGACGACACCAGGACAGGAGGCGTTCTGGCTGAAAAACAAGACTGGTAATACTGGTTCAAAAAAGGAGTCTGGTCAATGAAGATTTTGCTTTTGTATGATTATCCGCCTTCGCCGGCAGGATTGGCGACGCAGGGACATCTGCTTCACAGGGGGCTGGAGGAGATGGGCGTCGATGTTCATTCGGTAAATTTCGAGGCTGCCCAGGAAAAGGAATGGTATTACCGGTGGTTCGAGCCTGATATAGTTGTCGGCGTCGGGTATTGGGGGCATACACCGCATTTGGTTCTTCATCCTCAAAGATATGGCATTACGCCTGTTCCGTGGCTGGTAGCTGATGGTTATCTTGCCAATTATGCGGAAGTGCTGGAAGATTTGCCGCTGATTCTTGTGACATCGAACTGGGTTAAGAAGGTGTATATCAGGGACGGGCTTTCGGGTAAGAATATCGAGGTGCTGCCTGTCGGCTGTGATACGGATTCCTTTATGCCCCGCGACAAAAAGGATACCAAAGTGGCGGCGGTTCGCGAGACGCTTGGTATTGCCGATGACCAGATTATGGTTCTTACCGTCGGCGGCGATGCGGCATCGAAAGGCGGGCAGGAGGTTATGCAGGCCCTTGCAATCAACGACACAAAGGCGCCGGACTGGAAATATGTCTGCAAGGTCTGGCCTCAGCCGCGAACAGAAAAGCAGAACTTCGAGGATTTGCAGTTGGCGGCGCATCTCGGCATCGACAAAAATGTTGTCTATACGACAAGCCGGGTGTCGCGTAATTTTATGCCGTATATTCTGGCAGCATGCGATATCTATGCGGCGCCATCGAGGCTGGAAGGGTTCGGTATGATACAGGTCGAGGCGAATGCCTGCGGCAAGCCTGTCATCGGAATAAAAGCGATGGGAATGCTCGATACGATGATACACGGGAAAACGGGATACCTGGCGGATGTTGCGACGGAGATAAGATTGCGGGAAATGGTATCCGGCGATGATTCCGGCGACGGGACGGTGCAGAAGATAGTGTTTAAGAGCCCCCGCATTGTGGATTACAGGGCGAGCGTTCACGATATTGCGAAGTACCTGATGGAGCTGATGACCGATGCGTCGCTGCGGGATAAGATGGGGCAGGAGGGAAGAAAAAGGGTTGTCGAGAATTTCGATTATCGCGTCGTGGCGAAAAAATTTGTCGAAATAGTTCAGCGAAAACTCGGCATAGATTGAAAATTATCAGGAATATCGGATATCCGAAATCCAGTCCGCCTGCGGCGGAGAATAAAAAATGAATGAAGAGCATATTGGTTTAGTAAATCGTGCGAAGAAGGCGGCTGTTGAGGTTTTATTGCATAACAACAGGGGGCCTTTCAGGGGGCTGCCGAGGGCTGCGGGCTGGGGGTATCCGGAACCTTACACAAGAGATTTGCTGATAAGCTCGCTGGGGATTTTAGCCAGCGGGAATGAAAAACTAATCGGGATGCTCCGCAGGGTTCTCGAAACGCTGGCGAAAAACCAGTCGCCGCTTGGGCATATCCCATCACTCGTTCACGACAAGGATGACAGGGGGGCAAGCGATACGACGCCGTTATTTATTATGGCTGTCGCACTGTATCGCAAGACGGCCGGCGAGAAGAAATTTCTCGAAGAGGCTTTGCAGCGGGCGATGAAGTGGATGGAATACCAAAGCCCGACGAATCGTTTTCTGGTTGCGCAGCTTCCCACAAGCGACTGGCGTGATGAGCAGTGGGTGCTCGGTTATGGTTTGTATGTAAATACGATAGTGTACACGTATCTGCGGCTTTTGGGGCAGAATAAGCGGGCGGCAAATCTGCGGGAGGCAATGGACAGGTTCGCAATACCAGCGGGCCGGGTTCACGAGGGATTGAAG
Organism: Phycisphaerales bacterium; assembly: GCA_003141315.1. Lineage (GTDB taxonomy): Bacteria > Planctomycetota > Phycisphaerae > Sedimentisphaerales > Anaerobacaceae > Fen-1359. Next base: position 39,784 of record PLLP01000008.1, on the reverse strand, counting down.
GTGCGCAATAAACCTTATTACGCGCTTTGGGCGTATAAGGTGTATCAGAGCGAACGGTTTGACCTTTTGGGCAACAGCCTGGCGATAATTTCAGGCTTGGCGGATTCTCATCGGTCGAAAAAAATAATTTCCTGGGTTGAAAGGGAAACAACGGCATTAAGAAAGAGCGGCGATTTGGCAGTACGTTTGCCGCCGAATTTGTTTCCGTTTATCAGGCCGAAAGATGCCGACTGGATGAGCCGGTATGAAAAATATAATCAGCCGGGCGAGTATCATAACGGGGGTATCTGGCCTTTTATATGCGGCTTTTATGTGGCGGCCCTTGTTGCGGCGGGCAAATATGAACTTGCCGAGCAGAGGTTGTTAAACCTTACCGAACTCGTAAGGCCTGCACGAAAGGCCGATGTCGAATTCGGTTTTAATGAGTGGCTAAAGGCCCAGGACGGCAAACCTGCCGGCCAGGACTGGCAGAGCTGGTCGGCGGCGATGTATCTTTATGCGGCTGCCTGCGTAGAGCAGAAAAGCACTATATTTTTTGACCGGCTCAGGTAATCTTCTCCTTTCATTCTGAAGCAGTTCTCACACAACGGTTTTTTCCTTATACATTTTAATGGCTTTAAGAACCGTTTATCTTATCTTTCGCTGAAACCTGTGATTATATAGGACTTTGGATGTTGGCTATCCCGCGGCGTTTTTTGCGATTAAGCAAACCGGCAGAATTGTCGATTATCTTAGGTTAGATAGAACGTTTTTTTGGCTGGATAAACTATTACTGATTTTTTAGGACTAACTGAGGGTTTGTCATGTCAGGTGTACATACTTTTACCGTTGTGCCTGCGCTGCCGGCAGCTTTGAAGGATTTGGACTTTATTGCCCGGAATATGTATTGGTGCTGGAATCTGGATTATGTCGGGCTTTTTAATCGGATAGACAGCCGTCTCTGGAAGGCCTTTTCCCACAACCCGGTAAAGCTTCTTGGCGCGGTGACGCAGGAAAGATTAAATGAGCTTGCCGCAAACCGCGGCTTTGTTTCGGAAGTGCAGCGGGCCCGTCAGAAGCTGGATTCTTATCTTAACGCGCCCGTCTGGTACGAGCGAAATACCGCGAAATCAGGCAAACCTGTGATTGCATATTTCAGCGCCGAATTCGGCATTCACGAATCACTGCCATTTTATTCGGGGGGGCTCGGCCTTCTGGCGGGCGACCATTTGAAGAGCGCTTCCGACCTTGGCGTTCCGCTGGTAGGTGTGGGCCTGTTGTATCAAAAAGGATATTTCAGGCAATATTTGAATATAGACGGCTGGCAGCAGGAAGTCTATTCCGACAACGACCTGTATAATATACCGATAGAAATTGTAGAAAATAGCGAAGGTAAGCCGGTAAAAATCAAAGTCGAATATCCGTCGAGGCAGGTGGCGGCGCAAATCTGGTCGATTTCCGTCGGCAGAATCAAATTGTATATGCTCGACACCAATCTTCCTGAAAATTCTTCGCAGGACCGTATGATTACCGCAAATCTTTACGGCGGCGACCTCGAGATGCGTATCTGCCAGGAGATTATGCTTGGAATCGGCGGTCTGCGTGCTCTCGATGCGCTGGGAATATCGCCGGCTGTCTGCCATATGAACGAAGGACATGCCGCGTTTATGGCGCTGGAGAGGATTCGGGCATTGAGAGCGTCTTCGAATATGACGTTCGAGCAGGCTCTCGAGGCGACGAAAGCCGGAAACATTTTTACAATTCATACGCCAATTAAGGCCGGCAACGATGAGTTTCCGCCGGACTTGATGGATAGATATTTCTCTGATTATTATCCGAAACTCGGCATAGACCATCAGCAGTTTATGGGGCTCGGAAGGGTTGTCCCCAGAGATGATAAAGAGACGTTTAAGATGCCCGTATTGGCAATTAACCTTAGCACCTACAGAAACGGCGTAAGCAAGCTGCATGGACAGGTCTCACGAAAGATGTGGCTTCCGCTTTGGCCGGATTTACCGGAAAATGATGTGCCTATTACTTCCATTACCAACGGCGTTCACGTCAAAAGCTGGCTCTCCGAGGAGATAAATTCCTTATACGAAAGATACCTTGGGACAAACTGGGCGGAAGATATTGTTGACGGTCTCAAGTGGGATACGATTGACCAGATACCCGACGAGGAATTCTGGCGAATACACCAGCGAAGCAAAGAGAGCCTGGTGGCGTTTGCCAGGAATCGTCTTAAGGCCCAGATGCAGCGAAGAGGCACTTATCATACGGAACTGAACTGGGCGGATGAAGTGCTTGACCCGCAGGCCCTTACCATCGGATTCGCCAGGAGATTTACGACTTACAAAAGAGGAAATTTGCTTCTGCAGGATGCCGGCAGATTTGTTAAGCTGCTCAGCGACCCTGAAAAGCCGGTGCAGATTGTCTTTTCCGGAAAGGCCCATCCGAAAGACAGCCAGGGCAAGGAAATAATCCGGCAGATTATTCATTTTGCCAGTCAATATAACGTTCGCCGGCGTGTGGTTTTCCTCGAAGATTATGATGTGAACGTTGCCAGGTACCTGATGAGAGGTGTTGACATCTGGCTCAATACCCCCAGGCCGCCGCTGGAGGCCAGCGGCACGAGCGGGATGAAGGCTGCACTTAACGGAGCGTTGAACATCAGCACTCTCGACGGCTGGTGGTGCGAAGGCTACAAACCTGAGGGCGGGTGGGCTATCGGCAATGGTGAGATTTACCAGGATACCGCTTATCAGGATGCGATAGAATCCAAGGCGCTTTACAATATTCTTGAAAGGGAGGTAGTTCCCCTGTTCTATACCCGCTGTGCCGACGGGCTGCCGAGGGGTTGGATTCACAGGGTAAAAGAATCGATTAAATTGATTACGCCAATGTTCAATACGCACAGGATGGTTGCCGAATATACGACAAGATTTTACAACCCCGCTGCAGACAAGTGGAAATATCTTGCCGAACAGACAATGGCTCGTGCAAAGGCGCTGGCCGACTGGAAGGTGAAAATCAGGTCTGCATGGCATCAGCTTTCCATAAAAGATGTTCAGGCAACTATAAAGAATGGAGAACCTCCAAAGGAGCTTAAGCCCGACCAAACGCAGATTAAAGTGGGTTCCGAACTTACAGTTAAGGCCTTTATCAGGCTCGGCTCAATCAGGCCTGAAGAGGTATCGGTGGAACTTTACCACGGGCAGGTCGATGCCTGGGGCAATATTGTGGACGGCCAATCTGTTCAAATGAATTGTGAAGGCCCTAACGGCCAGGACAGCGAATACCAGTATCGCGGGTCGATGTCTTTTACGAGCTCAGGCAGACAAGGCTATTCTGTGAGGGTGCTGCCGAGACACCAGGATATTGCCGACCCGAACGATTTGGGTCTGGTGCTTTGGGAATCGAAAAATTAAATATGCGAAAAGCTGATTGTTGACCGGGATGTGAAAAAGGCTACAGTCCTTCTTTTTTGCTTATCAGTTCGTAAGCCTGCTGTGCGGAGGTGCATTTCTCTAATTTGCCTTTGAAGGATTCGTCAAGCATCAGTCTGCTTATCTTTGCGAGTGCCTGGATGTGCGGGCCGGTCTGGTTTAACGGTGAAACGAGAAGCAGGATAATCTTTACCGGTTTGCCGTCGATGCTCTCGAAATCGACAGGCTGCTCCGCAATGCCCAAAGCCATTACCAGTTCCTTGACGGCGGCGCACTTGCCGTGCGGTATCGCTATGCCGGAACCTATGCCCGTGCTTCTCGTTTTTTCGCGAAGCAACACGGCATCGAGAACAACCTTTTTGTCTGAAAGGAGGTGATTAGCATCCAGCAGGTCCACCAGTTCGGTTATTACCGATTGTTTATCCTTGCCCTCAAGGGGTATTCTTACACAACCCGGCTGAAGAATTTGCGTTAAATTCATAATTATTCAGGCTCAATACCAAATATAAATGTCATTATTAAAATTGAAAAGGGGAATTATAACTTAATTCAAACGGAAAGCCAGCATTTTATTAAAAATTTTTAAATTTTCAGCCCCTCTCGTGCAGATTTTCTGGTATATGCCGCATCGTTTGTCTCTGAATTAGGCCTTTACAATTATGGCCGGAAATATAGAATGTTTGGTTGTTTCGGGATATTTATTTTTGATTTTTTAGGTATTCAGTCAAAAATTATGGAAAAGATAAAAATTTACGATACTACGCTTCGGGACGGCATGCAAACGGAAGGGATCACCTTTTCACTGGAAGATAAGCTGCTGATTGCCAAGCGCCTCGATGGGCTTGGGGTTGATTATATCGAAGGCGGTTATGCTGCCTCTAACCCCAAAGAGATGCAGTTTTTTAAGGATGCGGCCGGCCTGGGCCTGAAGAATTCGAGATTGGCGGCGTTTGGCAGCACTCACCGTGCCGATACAAAACCTGCTGACGATATATCCATTAACAGTATTATAACCTGCAAAACACCTGTCGCTACGCTGGTGGGCAAGGCCTGGGATATGCAGGTAGAGACGGTTCTCGGCTGTTCGCTCGACAGGAATCTGCAGATTTGTGCGGACTCGGTCAAGTATCTTAAAAGCAAGGGGCTTGAGGTGATTTTCGATGCTGAGCATTTTTTTGACGGTTTCCGGGACAATCCGGAATATGCGGCAAAGGTACTTGAAGCGGTCTGCGGCGCCGGTGCCGATGTGCTGGTTCTCTGCGATACGAACGGCGGGACATTGCCGGAAGAAATTTTCAATATTACCAAAACTATATTTAAAAAATTCGGCAAAATTGAGATTGGCATTCACACGCATAACGACAGCGATTGCGCGGTGGCAAACAGCCTTGCGGCGGTGCAGGCCGGCGCCCGTCATATCCAGGGGACGATTAACGGCCTCGGAGAACGGTGTGGGAACGCCAATTTGTGTTCGGTGATTCCGAACCTGGCGATAAAAATGGGATTCGATGTGCTTGTGCCTGATAAACTGAAACAGCTGACGGAGGTTTCCCGCTATATTTTTGAGATTGCTAACCTGTCGCCTGTGATAAATATGCCTTATGTCGGGGAAAGCGCATTTGCTCATAAGGCTGGCCTCCACGTCGATGCCCTGCGCAAAAACAGGCGCACTTATGAACATATCGACCCGGCTGTTGTCGGAAACGAACGCAGATTCCTGATATCGGAGCTGAGCGGCAAATCGAATATCCTCGCTGAGCTTGAAAAATCAAAGATTGCCGGGGACAAGAAACTGGCCGGCAGAATACTTGATGAAGTTCAAAGGCTCGAGAACGAGGGCTACCAGTTCGAGGCCGCCAACGCCAGCTTCGAGCTTCTTGTGAGGAAGGTTATGGGGACGTATAAGCCGTTTTTCGAGCTTATCAAATACAATACGTCAGTGGTGAAACACGCTTCCGGCGAGATGTTCACCGAGGCGACGGTTAAGCTTAAAGTGGCAGGCAACGTGGAACACCAGGTTGGTGAAGGCGATGGTCCTGTCGATGCCCTCGATGCTGCGATACAAAAATCGCTCGGAAAATTTTATCCGTCGATAAGCGATATTCACCTGATTGATTATAAGGTGCGTGTCGTTAACGCCGGGGCCGGTACCGCCGCCCGTGTTCGCGTCAACATCCAGTTCCGCGACAAAGATTCGTTCTGGGGCACCGTCGGCTGTTCGGAAAATATCATCGAGGCTTCCTGGCAGGCACTCATTGACGGCGTCGAGTACAAGCTGCAGAAGGATATAAGATAATTTTTTAGTCTGCAAACTCTGCGACGGCTGCCGGTGCGGCTGCCTCTGCCTGTTCGACTTTTCTGAATCTTCTTTTTCTCTTGTTAATCATTCTTGTCTGCGGCTGCGCTGAGCGTTCTGATGAAGCAGCCTGGACGGCCTCGAAGGCGGTTGCCGCAAAAATATCGGCGCCGATTTCCTCCCAAAGGCCGTCAGCCCTGTTAAAGATTCCGCCGGATACCATAATCTGCAGCCTGGGCCAGGCATTGACGGTTTTTATTGTGTCGATGAGCTTGCGAACGGACGGCGTTTGTCTCGGCGCCGTGCCGTATATGAGCAGTATGTCGGGGGCGTATTCGTTGACATAAGCGAGGATGTCATCATTGGTAAGCCCTCCGCCGAGAAATTTAACCTGCCAACCGTCGCTTTCGAAAAGGTCTGCGGTTATTTGTGCCCCAAGCTCCTGCAGTTCGTCTTCCGCACAGCAGATAATTACCTTTTTGTTTCTGAGAGGTTTTCTCGGCAATTTATTTTGAAGCTGGTCAACAATGGTTCTGTTAATGCGGGTGGCAAGATGTTCCGCGCAAATCGTTATGCGGTCATTGCGGGCCAGTTTTTCAACTTCGACCATAATCGGCCAGACAATATCTGTATAGACAACATTTGTAGGAGTGCCGCTTTGAAGAACCTTCTCTATTATAGAACGGCATTTGCTCCTGTCTCCTTTTACAAGCGATTCCAAATACTGGGCGTGAACTGATGTCTCTGTCATAATTCAATCTCCAAGCTAAATAATTGTCTATTTTAACATCGCTTTTAACAAGAATGTTAATTTGGATAATATATATTTCGGAAATGTCCGTTTAATTTCTTTAGTTAAAATAGGCAAGATGTGATACACGGGTAAATTTTAACCTGACGAGAGAGTCTTTTAAGGGTTATTTTTGGTTTTATTCGGGTTTTTTTAGGACCTTCGATAAAAATTGGTTTCCAAACTTTTTTTGCATTTGAAGTTTTTTCGAGTTAATAATCCTCGGACTTGTTGAACAGTTTCAGGGGTATGATTTGGTTTATAATGGTTGTGCCGGGTGTGTTTTTGCGACTCCGGATTTTATCAGCGACAGGTATCTGGCATTTGATGGGGTCAATATGGAAAAGAATGTAAAATTTTTTTTGCTAAAAGCATCAAATAAGGATACAAGATTATTGTATAAAACCTGACCTCGCCACTATTCTGCGAAAAAAAGGTGTGGGGGCAGAAAGGATTTTATAGGTTTTTTACAGGAGCGTTTTTATGAGGATGCCAGCGGCGGCAGGGAGAATTGCGGATCATTTGGAACGCCTCGGAGAGTTTGGGCGGTTTGTCTGGCGGGCAATTGTTGTTTCGTTTTTCAGCTGTTTTAAGCCCGCAACATATCCGCTCATCTGGTCGCAGATGTATATTATCGGCGTCCGCAGCGTGCCGGTGATTATGATTACAGGCGCATTCGTCGGGATGACGCTGGCGGTGCAGGCTTATGACCAGCTTGCCGGCATGGGACTCGAAGAAAGACTCGGCGCATTGATAAATATTTCGGGCGTAAAAGAGCTTGGGCCTGTGCTTGCTGCGGTGATGTTGGCAGGGCGGGTCGGCGGAGCATTGACGGCGGAACTGGGGACAATGAAGGTGACCGAGCAGATTGAGGCTGTCAAGAGCATGGGCGTTGACCCGATGTATTATCTTGTTGCACCGAGGCTGCTGGCGTGCCTGCTTTTGGCGCCGGTGCTGATTATTTATGCGGATTTGCTTTGTAGTCTCGGCGGGTATTTCGTGAGCGTCCATGTTTTGGGTATCAGCGGCAGGCCTTACTGGGATTACAGCGCATCGGTGGTGGAATTGTGGGATGTATCGGTCGGCGTGATTAAGGGGTTTTTCTTCGGCGCCGCAATGGCTGTGATTAGCTGCTATAAGGGGTTTAACTGCGAAGATGGCGCCCACGGGGTAGGCAAGGCCTGCACCGAGGCTTTTGTGGCGAGTTTGATCTCGATATTGGCGCTCGATTTTATGCTGGTGGTTATTTTCAAGTCGATTTACAATACTCTCTGGCCTTTAAGGAGTATGTTTTAATTGCAGGGATAGTTTGAAGGATTGACAGGCAGTGGTAAAAGCGAGTGACAGCAATAATAAAATATCGAAGGACGACGGCATAATTGTGCTGCGGAACGTGACCAGGAATTTCGGACAGAATATTGTTCTCGATAAAATTAACCTTGCGATAGAGAGCGGAAAAACCACGGTAGTGATTGGGCCGAGCGGATGCGGAAAGACCGTGCTGGTTAAGCATATCATCGGTTTGCTTCGGCCGACTTCGGGCCAGGTTTTTTTCAAAGGGAAACGCATAGACAATCTCAACGAAGACCAGCTTGGTAAAATCCGCGTTCATTTTGGCTATCTTTTTCAGAGCGGCGCATTGTTCGACAGCCTTACCGTTGCGGGAAATATTCTTTTCCCGATAGAGCATTTTTTTAAGATTCCAAGCCAAAAAGAGGCTGAAGAAGTTGTGAAGATAAAATTGCAAATGGTTGGCATGGATGGCTTCCAGGAGCGTTATCCCTCGCAGCTTTCCGGCGGGCAGCGAAAGCGGGTTGCGCTGGCACGCGCAATCGCGCTTAGTCCTGAGGTGATAATTTATGATGAGCCGACAACGGGTCTTGACCCGATTCGTTCCGATGTGATAAATGAGCTTATCCTCAAGCTGAAACGCGAGCTGAAGATTACGAGCGTGGCCGTCACTCACGATATGACGAGCGCTTATAAGATAGCCGACCGCATCGTTATGCTGCATCAGGGCAAAATAATTGCCGACGGCTCTGCTGATTATATCCGCGACATTAACAATCCCGTGGTTCAGCAGTTTATTAACGGGCAAATCAGTGAGGAGGAGCTTGAAATCCTCCGGATGCGAGATTCTTACGACGCCACCAAATTGTGGACAAACATTCCGCGTTAATTCAGCAATTTCACTGAAGGTTTTTCTTATTGTGACGGATTTTAATGGCAGAGCAGAAAATAAAACAGGCTGTTTTGTGGGGAAAGTTCTTGTGAGATAACAGAGGTGTTTATATGGGTGGTTTTTATGGTTCAGTTCATATTCGTTCAGGATCATTTGATTTGATAAAAGGTGTTCTTGAAAACCTTTCGAAAAAAGAAGGTTATAAATTTTATATGTCGAAACCAATTAGTGGATGGATTGGCATTTTTCCTGATAATTACGGGCAGATTCCTCTTGCTGGTGCTATAGCAGAGTTTGTAGATTTTGATGTTTTGGGGTTGATGGTTCATGACGATGATTTTTTTTGTTATTGGTATTATCGAAACAAAAAGTTAATAGATGAATACAATTCATTTCCAGATTATTTTGGTGAAGAAACTTCTCGATCTGAAAGGAAAAGGCTTAAAGGTCGCCCTGAAGTTTTTACGCATTTAGTTAATAGTTCTGGTGAAATTGATGAGATTGGTAAAATTCTTAAACCCTCTTTTTCTCGCAAACCCTTAGAACTCCCTAAAAAGATAAGAGAACAAGTTCAAAAATGGGGGGCTTTATCGAAGGAAATTAGTGTTTTTGTTAATACTCCTGAGAAAGTGAAGAATTTTTTATCTGAGAATCCACAATTATCAGAGGAGACATTTAAATCTTTGGCGAAAGAAGCTAAGAGTAAGGGGTTGAAAGATCCCGAGGAATTACGGAAATATGTAGAGATAAATCCGAAAATGCATGAATTAATAATTAAAATAGTTGAAGAATTTAGGAAGAGTCGAATGAACTCTGAAGAATATAGGATTCTTCATGTTAGCCCTGAAGAGCAAAAGGAAATGAATGCCGAAATGAATAGGGTGTTTTTTGAGAAAGGATTTACTAATAAGGTAAGGAATTTGGAGGATAATGAATATTTATTTGCAAGTCATCGGATGGAAAAGTTTGCATGTTGTTTAGGCATATCTAACTCGGTTACAAGTTATGAGTATATCGCATCGGGTGAGGTAGACAATATAGTTGGTTTGAAGGATTTTATACATGTACCATAGTTGTTGGGTTTTAAATTATAACATTCTTTGGTAAAAGGAAAATTTTTCAATTATGGAAAGAGAAAATTTAAAGAAGGCTGTTTTGTGGGAAAAGGCTTCGGATAAGAAGGTGCAGTGCTTTTTATGCGCGCACCGCTGTTTGATTGCCGAAGGCAGGCTGGGTTTTTGTGCGGTAAGGAAAAATATCGAAGGCGTATTGTATTCGCTGAATTTCTACAAGGTTTGCGCTGCCAATATTGACCCGATAGAAAAAAAGCCTTTATATCATTTTCAGCCCGGCTCAAAGAGTTTTTCGATTGCCGCCGAAGGCTGTAATTTTCACTGCGGATTTTGCCAGAACTGGCAGATTAGCCAGGCGCCTGTCGAGCAGGGGACAATCGACGGCCAGCCGATAAGCCCGCAGCGAATTGTCGAAGAGGCGGCGGCAAGCGGCTGTAAATCAATCGCATATACATATACCGAGCCGACGATTTTTATGGAGTTGTGCGAAGAGACGGGCAGGCTCGCAAAAAAGAATGGCCTGGCCAATGTATTTGTAAGCAACGGCTATCAAACCAAAGAGGCGATTGATTTTGCGAAGGATTGGTTAGACGGCATAAACGTTGACCTGAAGGCCTTTAGCGAGGATTATTATAAACGGCTTTGTAAGGCGAAGATGCAGCCGGTGCTTGATACGATTGAATATATCGCAAAGGAAACGAAAATCTGGATGGAGATTACGACGTTATTAGTGCCGGGAGAAAATGATTCTGATGACGAATTGAAAAGGCTGGCGGATTTTCTCGTCAAAAAGGCAGGCGCCGATGTTCCCTGGCATATAAGCAGGTTTTATCCGCAGTATAAATTACAGGATTCCGAACCTACGCCGGTGGAAACTCTGGAGCGGGCCTGCGAAATCGGCAGGGCGGCAGGGCTGCATTATGTTTATCTCGGAAATGTCCCCGGCACAAAAACTGAAAAGACTTTTTGTTTTAAATGCGGCAGATTGCTGGTGGACCGCATCGGCTACAGGGTTCTTTCCAATGCAATAAAGGAAAAGGCCTGTCCGGATTGCGGTGCGAAAATCGCCGGCTTTGAAATTTAGTTTTTTCGCCACCAAGGCACAAAGACACAAAAGATGGAATAAAAAGAATGATTTTGTAGTTATTATTGTTTTTGCGGTTAATATGAATCGAATAAAAACTTAGTGTTTTTGTGTCTTCGTGGTTAATGTTGGTTTTTGAATATGAAGATAGTAGCGGATAAGAGTACGACTTTTGTTGCTGAGGGTTTTTCGCCGATTGGCGAACTCGTTCTTTTGGACGGCAGAGAGATTACGCCTGCGGCGATAAGCGATGCCGATATTGTGATTGTGGGAACCGCCACGAAGGTTGATGAAAAGCTGCTTACGAAAAGCCGTGTGCGATTTGTCGGGACGGCTACAACGGGGTTCGACCATATAGATATTGAGTATCTCAAAAAAAAAGGTATTGGTTTTGCTTCTGCACCGGGTTCGAATGCTAATTCGGTTGCGGAGTTTGTAATTGCGGCACTGCTGGAACTGGCACACAAAAACGGATTCGAGCTGGAAGGCAAAACGATAGGCATTATCGGCGCGGGCAGAATCGGAGGCAGGGTAGCGAAAAAGTGTGCAGCGATTGGTATGAAGGTTTTGCTGAACGACCCGCCTCTGCAAAGACAAACGGGCGATAAAAAATTTCTGCCTTTGAAAGAATTATTTGGTTGCGATTTTATAACGCTTCATACGCCTCTTACATTCGAAGGGATTGACAAAACATATCATTTGGCGGACGGGAATTTTTTTGATTCGCTAAAGGCCGGCTGCATTTTTGTTAATACCGCCCGCGGGGCCGTTGCGGAAACGGGTGCGTTGAAAAAGGCAATCAAGGACGGCAGGATAAAGGCGGCTGTGATAGATGTCTGGGAAAATGAGCCGGATATCGATATTGAGCTTCTCGAAATGGCCGACATCGGCACGCCGCACATCGCGGGCTATTCGCTCGACGGAAAAGTGGCGGGAATGGTTATGGTCCAAAATGCGGTTTGTGAATATTTCAGCCTGCCGATGAAAAAAAATGTGGATGATTTTCTGCCCGCTGCCGATGTGCCGAAAGTCGAAATCGAAATCAGTGATGCCGGCGAACAGGACATTCTGCGGCGGACAGTTAAAAGGATTTACGATATCACAAAAGATGATGCGGACTTTCGGCGGATTCTGAAGCTTCCTTCCAACAAGAGGAGTTTTATATTCGACCGGCTGCGGAAGTCATATCATTTTCGCAGGGAATTCCATAATACGGTTTGTGTTTTAGCTACAGAGGGTAAAGATAAGGTTTCAGCCACAGAGAAAAGGTTAGTAAAAAAACTAAAAGGGATTGGATTCAAGGTAAGTGAAGGCGAAAAGCGGTAAAAAAGATATACTTGAGTGGCCCGGAGGCAGGCTGGATTTTTCGGCGGGGTGCCTCTTGATGGGAATTTTAAATGTCACGCCGGACTCGTTCAGTGACGGCGGGCAATTTTTCGATTCCGAAAAAGCGATTGCGCACGGCCTGCAAATGGCTGCCGACGGGGCGGCAATTATCGATGTCGGGGCAGAATCGACCAGGCCCGGTTCAGAGTCGGTGCCGGCTGATGAGCAGATTAAAAGGGCAGTTCCTGTAATCAAATCTCTTTCGAAAAAAATTAATGTGCCGATTAGTATCGATACCTATAACTATGATGTTGCCAGAGCCTCTCTCGAAGCAGGGGCAGTAATGATAAATGATATAACCGCGTTAAGCGATGAGCGAATGGGAAGATTGGCGGCTGAAAGACAGGTGCCGGTTGTGTTAATGCACACTCAGGGCACGCCGAAAACTATGCAGGCCAATCCGGTATATAAAGATGTAGTCGGCGAAGTTTTGCAATTTCTTCTCGAACGCGCAAAACGTGCTGAGCAATTTGGAATATCGAAGGAGCGAATTTTTATCGACCCCGGCATCGGTTTCGGCAAGACTATCGAGCATAATCTTTTGCTTTTGAAAAATATCGATAAGTTTGTCGGAACAGGTTTCGGAGTCATTGTTGGTACGAGCCGCAAGGCCTTTATCGGCAAAATCACCGGAAAAGAAAATCCAAAAGACCGCATTTTTGGAACCGCTGCTACTGTTGCCCTTTGTGCCGCTGCCGGCGTATCGATTGTGCGCGTGCACGACGTCGCCGAAATGAAGGATGTAGTAAATGTGATAAACGCAATTAATCACCCAGGGCGATTTTGAGGGCGTCGCTGGTGGTTTTGGCAAATTTGAAATGGAGGCCTTTTTTGGCCTCTACGGGCACTTCGGGCAAATCCTTTTTGTTTCTGGCAGGCAGGATAACGGTTTTAATGCCGGCCCTTTTTGCGGCGAGGATTTTTTCTTTCAGGCCGCCAATCGGCAAAACCAGACCGCGTAATGTTATCTCGCCTGTCATAGCCACATCGGGCCGGGTCGGCTTTCCCAAAAGCAGGCTAACCAGAGAAGTGAACATCGCTACGCCTGCGCTTGGGCCATCCTTCGGGACAGCGCCGGCGGGGACGTGGATGTGATAATCGAATTTCTTGAATTTGTCGGCATCGATTCCGAGCTTTTTGGCATTTGACTTTACGACGGAGAAGGCGGCCTGCGCGCTTTCCTTCATAACCTCGCCGATTTGTCCTGTTAGTTGCAGAAGGCCTCTGCCTGGCATCGATGCGGATTCGATAAAGAGCAACTCGCCGCCGACCGGCGTATATGCGAGTGCGGTTGCCACGCCGGGGATGCCCGTCCGCAGGGCAAGCTCCGATTCAAACTGGGTGGGGCCGAGAATCTTCGGCAGTTCATTTTTGGTAATCTTGGCCCTGTATCTTTTGTTTTTGGCGATTTGAGTTGCGACGCTGCGGCAGATTGCGGCGAGATTTCGCTCGAGGTTTCTGACGCCGGCCTCACGCGTGTAATTTCCTATTATCGAAAGAATTGCGTCGTCTTTTATGGCCAGCTTATTTTTTGTCAGGCCGTTTTCGGATAATTGTCTCGGCACAAGATATTTTTTTGCGATGCTTAATTTTTCCGTCTCGGTATAGCCGGGCAGCTCGATAATTTCCATTCTGTCGAAGAGGGCGGGTGGAATCGGCTCGGTATAGTTTGCCGTGCCGATGAACATCACCTTCGAGAGGTCGAAAGGCTGGTCGAGGTAATGGTCGGAGAAGGTATTATTCTGCTCGGGGTCGAGCACCTCCAGAAGTGCGCTTGCGGGGTCGCCTCTGAAATCGACGCCAATTTTGTCAAGCTCATCGAGCATAAAAACAGGATTCCTGCTGGCAGCCTTTCGCAGTTCCTGCAGGATTCTGCCGGGCAGTGCCCCGATGTAGGTTCTGCGATGCCCGCGGATGTCGGCCTCGTCCCGTATGCCGCCCAGCGATATCCGGATAAATTTTCTCCCTAATGTTCGTGCGATTGATTTGCCGAGCGAGGTCTTGCCTACGCCGGGTGGGCCTATAAAGCAAAGTATGGGGCTTTTGCCTGTCGGGTTTAGTTTGCGGACGGCGAGAAATTCGAGGATTCGCTTCTTGACTTTTTTAAGGTCGTAATGGTCCTGGTTGAGAATTTTTTCCGCCTTTTTTATGTCGAGCTTGTCTTCTGTCTGCATGGACCAGGGCAGCTCGCAGACCCAGTCGAGATAGGTTCTGATTACGCTGTATTCGGGCGAGACGGGCGGAATTTTACTTAACCTGTCAAGTTCGCGAAGCGATTCCTCTTCGACCTTTTTCGGCATTTTGGCCTTTTTTATATTGTTCCTGATTTGCTTTAATTCCTCGGTCTGGCTGTCTTCCCTGCCCAGCTCGGATTGAATCGCCTTTAGTTGTTCCTGCAGAAAATATTCCCGCTGCGATTTCTCGATGGATTCTCTTACCCTGCCCTGAATTTTGTGGCTCATTTCGAGAACGTCGAGCTGATTTGCCAGTGCGAGCGAAACTTTTTCGAGCCGCCTGCCGGCATCGAGCTCTTCGAGCAGTTCCTGTTTTTCAGGTGTTTTGATATTTAAGTTGGCTGCCAGGAAATCGGCCAGCGCCGATGGATTTTCGATATTTTCAAGGAGCACTGCGGCCTCTTCGGGAACATTAGGGCTTAACTGGATGACTCGGCCTGCTGCCCTGCGGACGCCCACCATAAGGGCCTGCAGCTTCTTTGTCATTTTGAATCTTACATCGAGCTGTTCAATGGCCGCCTTCAAATACGGTTCCGTTGTCACAGGCCTGATTATTCTGAATCGCGACAATGCGTGAACGACGATATGAATCGAACCCTGCGGAAGTTTTATTACCTTCAGAATGGTAGCGGCTGAACCGACCGAATAGATGTCATTGAAACCCGGCTCGTTTGTTTCAGCTGTTTTTTGCGTGACGAGGCCTACGACGGTTTCGTTGACTTTGGTTTCATCAACCAGCCGCTTGCTTTTATCGCGGCCGATGGCAAGGGGCGTGACCGTGCCGGGATAGACGACCACATTTCGAATCGGCAGGATACCGATTACCTTCGGCAATTTGGTTGTATGGTTATTTTCCCGGGTCTGTTCGTGGGCTTCGTTTAAATACTTCTCGATGTCGGCGGTTTCTTCAGGCGGAATCTCTACCAGAAAAAAATTATGCGTGAACAAATTGTCGAAGCTGGTTGCCATAGGGCAGTATCTTAAGCGATACTGTTTTAAAAGCAAAGCAAAGATTTGAAAAACTTTTCACGGAACGGTACTGAAATACGACACGAAGGCGTGATTAGCTTTTCCTTCTCATCAACATCGCGCCGAGGCCGAGCAGAAGTAATGTAGCAGGTTCCGGAGTGCCGGTCATCTGGATATTGTCCTGCCAATAATCGCCGTTCAGGTCATTTTGGTTGAAATCATTTATGCGGAATTGCACAGATGACTGATTGTCAATACCGGTTATCGAAGATAAATCGTAACTGAATTCGTGCCAGGCACCATCTCTTATAATTCCGTAATTGTTCAGAATGTTGACCCAGCTGCCGTTGCCAACCACATAATCCAAATCAAAACTGTCAGGCCCTTTTTTCGTGGCATCTTTCGATTTATAATCCCAGCGGATTGACATATCCTGCCATCCGGTAGTGTCGATTGTAAGAATGATATAAGCGTTGTTGCCGCCGCTTTTCGATACATCGTTCCAATGGAGACACTGACCGGCAATATGAGAATTTCCTGCGGCATCGGTGAATGCAGTGCCGTTCCCGCCGTTTATGTCAAAGTCGGCGCCGCCGAAGACTAAAGTAGGTATGCCTGAAACATTTTCGAATTGCGGAACAAGCGTGAAATTTGCTTGGTCCGGACCAAAATCCCAGACCGACATTAGTATTCCGTAGGAATTGCTGCCTGCAAGGCATGTTAACGCTACGACCAGAGATACCAACACCCTCTTCATTTTCTCACCCTTTCCTTATGACGACTGTCCATTTTCCGCTTCTCAATGTCCATAAACAGTAGTCTTATTAGTTTACCTATTTTACTACAAGTTTCTTTCGGCGTCAAGCTAAATGTTCGGGAATTCTGGGTTTGTGGCCTGAATTGTGCGGTTAAACAGGGGGTTTTTGCAGGCTGGGTGCATAAAATGGCTTACGGCCAATGACGCTTTATATGGCGTTTTTTAAGGCAAAAAACGCTAAAAAAATTAACATCAGCGGTAATTTATTGTCCTGCGATTTCTGAATATGAGTCAGGCATAAAGTCCAATCTCTCGTCAGGCAGCTGCGGATCAAAACCCGCCGCTGGCTTAGAGCAGTCGCTGCGGTTGAATGTTAATGTGCCTTGGCCCACCATAGTCATAGAATCTGGATCCTTTGAATAATTGATGATTGAATTTTTGACTATTCCCCCCGCCTGACCGCTGAAGGATATGCCGTTTCCCGCAATCGCGCCGCCCATATTGAGGTCTTGCCCGGTGAACGCAAGCTGAAAGCCGGGAGCGCAGATAAATGTGCCGGTCTCCTGTTTTAATAAAGCGCCGTATGAGTCTGGCAGCACCGAAACATCATTACTGGTTACCTGTCCCGAGAATGTAAGGCCTGAAGTACCATTGTGGCCATTTTCGATGCCGGCTCCAGCGATAATACCGTTGACCGTAACCTTGCCGGAAAAATGAACCTGATTTGGCGGCTGAATATATAATACTCCGTTTATCGTGATGTTTTTTGCGAATGTCGGGTTGGTATTGGGTTCTATGATAATATTGCTCAAAACAGTGGCTTGTTTTGGATCTATTGCCTGCACTGTAGCATACTTCAGAAAATGCTGAGGATCTGGCGTTGGGAAATCAACCTCAGGAACGCCGATATGAACATGGCCGACACCGCCTTGCACCCCGCCGACCGACCCTCCCACCGAAACGGTCGCGTAGGGATCTGCGATGCTCACGTCGCCTGCAACGCTTGTGTTACTCGTACTCGAAAATGCATCACTGGCGGTACCATCACCCTCAATATACACACCCGACTTGACAGTGATATTTACATCAGCGATATTCGCCTGGCCTTTCATGCTCATAGTCCCTTTTGTGGCAACGCCGTAACCAAAAACTCCCTTGCTGTTCAGAGCATTCGGAACAACGTTGTAATCTACTATAATTTGCTTACTGGCATCACTGTATGTGCCGGTTATCCTCGCTCGCAGTTTTTTGCCGCTGTCAGCCAGACTGAAGACCACGCCAAAGTTTTGAACCGGATTAGTATTGAGGATTACCGGTTGGATTGTTACCGTGTTGTTCGATGGATCTACGTCCGAGATAGGGATATTCGTTGCGCCGTTGAGCTTATTTTTCAGATTCGACTGGATTGCCTGCATTTTCATAGATAGCTCAATCTCGCTTGGAATAGTATTGGGTTCTTTGGCAATCCAGTACCGTATGATTTCGAGGCCGGATTCTGCGGCAGCCCTGGCACGGTCGGCTTTTATATAGTTATTTGCTATCTGGACGTTGGCTGTCGATGTAGATGCAAGTGATACTGCAAGGGCAGAAAAAATAACGATAAATATTAACGATATGACCAGCACTGCGCCGTATTTTTTACAACGAATTAACTGTTTTGATAAAAGTCGCATTTTGGACCCGCCCAAACTATAGACCGTATTTGCAAAGAATCTAAACCCTCTCAGAATAAAGTATAAAAAATAATTCCGATAACCAAAAAAATATCTGATATTTCAGCTCAAAAGGGTTTTTATCGGATAAAGGATATTATACGAAATGATGCCTTCTGTGAGATTTCTTCATAGCCACGAATATCCACGATGCCATAATTAAGGGGCTTGTCCGTATGCCTGAGTTTTTATCGGGCATTCGGCATCGTGGACCTCTTTACTTTCCAATGGTGAAGAATCGTTGGTGTTTAATCGCTTTAATTAGAATAGTTCCGGCGGTGGTGGTGCATTCGGGTCATCGTCATCGAGCAGTGCCACCTGGTTGCCGGCTGTTGTCTGAAGGCAGAGTTCCGGCGGCGGTGGTGCATTGGGGTCGTCATCGGAGTAGGCCGCCGTGTTTGTCTGCGCAAGGGCAACGGCAAATCCTGCAATCAGAACAATCGCAAGCATCAACATCATTGTCTTGGTTTTCATTTTTTTCTCCTTTAATAATTACAATTACTGTTCTGAATAACTATCCAGCTTATCTATGATTACAATAGGGGTTTTAATTCCACTCGGCAGCAGTTTGGCCGGGTCGGGCGTTATGTTGATAGTGCCGATATCGCCGATAGCTACTGTTTCGCTGCCGCCGTCGTTGAGCGTAGCGCCGATATTGGTGACGTAGCCGCTGGTGTATGAACTCGTATCTGCCATCGAAATGATGGTACCGAATACCTCGGCGTTTCCGCGAACGTCCACGATGCCGCCGACAATAGCCCCGTGGAGGACGTTATCAGTGCCGGCGACTGGATTCGCATTGCCGAGGTTCACGTTGAAGTGAGGCGCCAGGATTTTCGTATCGGCACTTGAATCTTCCGGGAATGTTGCGCTGCCGGTAAAATACAGCGTGTTCTTCTGCCAGTTGAAAGTCTGTGGAGTATTTGACACTATAGTGCCGTTAAACGTGCAGCTGTCGAAGCGGACATTATTATAGGTTGAACTGCCAGCGTTCGTTGCGACATTGCCGTAGCAGTCAACGAACAGGACGCCGTTAAACGTGCAGTTCTGGAATAGTGCGTTGTCGCTGGCTTTTAGCCGTCTGTTGGTAAAGGTCTGGTTGGTATAGACGTGCCTTGTAAGAGCGAGGCTACCTGAAACGGATTTCTGATAGTTGTTTGTGCCGTTCGAGTTAACGCCGTTAGGGAAGTATTCGGTGCGGGTGGTACTAGATGTTGTAATATCTCCGTTGCCGCCGTTAACCGTTTTGGTCTTATTGTAGTATACCGTCGTATCGTAGTCGGAGATGTTCATGCCGGCCAGATTCTGGGGAGCTTCGCCGTAGTTGATGCCCGCGCAGACGCCTTGTATCTCATCACCGGAGCTTACCACTCTGGACTTGATCTTATCGCCATAGTCGTCGAGCAGGAAGTTGCCGCTACTGTCTTTCTCATATATGATGTTGCCGCTGCTGTCAGTCCGGTAGATGGGATTTTTGCCGGCATCCCATGTCTCGAACTGCCAGCTCTTGGGCTCTATCTGGTCCTTCGTCCAGCATGTATTAATGGTGCCCAGAATAGTGGAGTCGCCGGTCATGTTGAAGGGCGCAACCGAGAGAGAAGATGTCGACATAAATCCGATACATCTGGCAGCTGCCTTCTCAGGACTCAGAGTGCCGGCAAGCAGTTCGTTCAGCACTGTCGTGCGATTCGTGGCACTCAGTGAAAGCGATGTCACCAGGGTCGCAAAGGATGTGCTGTTCAGAGTCCCGGCAGCCATCTTCGCCTTTACCTGCGCATCGAGCGCGGTCAGTTGCGTAAGTTGCGATGTCGAGAGGTTCCATGCGCTATATACGCTGCCGTGGATGGTGCTGTCGCCGGTAATCCACATCCTGCCTCTGGAGGCGATAGCATATTTGAGGACATCCGCGCTTTTGGTAATTTCTTTTACAATACTGGCGGACCTTGTAACCTGGCCGTCCGTTCCCGTGGATTTAACAGTGATTGTCCTGGGATCGCTGTTGCTGTTATAGGTAAATGTAATCTTAAATGCTGCATTGCCGCCGTAAGAAATGGATGGTATGTTCACCTCGTTGCCGTTGACAATTGCAGTTTTGTTGCTGATAGGGGTGCTTGTAATTTTGGCACAGAGACTATCCCAGACGATACCTGCCTCTGTTGCGGATACAGTATTGTCGTTTGTGCTGGCCTGGGCAGGCAATTGTGCGATTAGATATTTACCGCAGTCAAGGCCTGATTGTGCAGCAGCGAGTGCGCTATTAACTTTATGCTGCTGCGATGAAATCTGGGCGTTGGTCGTGGACAGCGCCGCCATCGAAATGGCAAATGCGGAAAAAATGGCAACAAAAATCAGCGCTGCCAGCATGGCGACTCCGCACGATTTACGGTAAATGAGCTTTTTAACTATCGCTTTCATAAAAATATCCCCCTAAACAGGGCCATTGAAGCTATTCTCGTTACCCTGACAATTTAAAATATAACAAATGTTTAACGAGAAACAAAAATGTCTTGTGGATTTTGCGCAAAATAATATTTTATCGGGTTTGTCCGATAAGAAGGGGATTTATTTTATAAGAATCCAGAACCCAGAACCCAGAAGACAATCCGTCTTTGGTAGCCTGTTGTTGGATTTGTTTAATCTGTATATTTGTTTTCTGCGAAATATGAGCTTCGTGTAAAAGGGGAAGACATTACCCACTTAAAGCCGATTTCGACGGCTTTCTGTTTCCAGAATTCGAATTTTTCTGGTTTTACGAATTCGGCTACTTCGAGGCAATCCTTTGATGGTTTGAGGTATTGGCCAATCGTGATTCTGTCGCAGCCGGCATTTCGCAAGTCATATAAGACCTGTTTCACTTCGCTGTCGGTCTCGCCCAGTCCGAGCATAATGGACGATTTTGTCTGAATGGTGCGATAATGCTCTTTTGCCATTTTCAGCAGGTTCAGCGAAAGCTGATAATCCGCACCTGTCCTGGCAATCGGGTAGAAAGAAGGCACGGTCTCGATGTTGTGTGCAAAAACGAAGGGCAGCGCATCGGTTAGTATTTCGATTGCCGGTTTCTGGCAATGCCGGAAATCCGGAGTCAGAATCTCGAATTCCACGAATGGCAATTCTTTCCTTACCGCATTGATGCAGTCCCGGTAATGCGAAGCGCCGCCGTCAGGCAGGTCATCGCGGGTCACGCTTGTAATCACTAAATATTTCAGGTTCATTTGTTTTGTCATTTGCGCGAGTTTCGCCGGCTCATCCGGGTCGGGCGGCTGCGGTTTTCCTTTTGCGACCGAGCAGAATTTACAGCCCCGCGTGCAGGTTTTGCCGAGAATCAGCACCGTTGCGGTTCCCCTGTCCCAGCATTCGCCCCTGTTGGGACAATTTGCGTTTGTGCATATTGTTTGAATGCCGAGCGAGGAAAGAACGGTTTGCGTGTGTGAAAATTTATGACCCGCGGGCAGTGGTCTTTTAAGCCAGTCCGGTAAGTTTCGTCGCTCACTGCCCGTATTCCGTATCTCGTTATTCATTTTCGATAAAATATTCTTTCAAAATCTGCGACAATTTTTGTTTTACAGAGGCAATCGGGTATTCTGTTGAGGTCTCATTGGAAACGCTTGTAATTTTTACGCCGCTTAGACCGCAGGGGACAAATAAATCAAAAATACTCAAATCATTATTGATGTTGATTGCCATACCGTGGCAGGTGATGCCTTTTGAAACGCGAACGCCGATAGATGCGATTTTTTTTTCGCCGACCCACAAACCCGGGTAACCCTTTCTGCTTTCGCTTTTTACGCCGGTTTGTGCGAGGAGCGTTCTGCCGATTTGTTCGAGCCTGCCGATGTATTCCGTGATGCCGAGGTGAAGTTTAAAAAGATTAAGTATCGGGTAAAAGACAAGCTGTCCCGGGTTGTGAGCGGTAATGCCTCCGCCTCGCCGGGTCTGGATAATGTCGATATTTTTAGTCTTTATCATCGCCTCATTCGCAGTGAACCTGTTAGCAGGTTTGCGTGCGCCGAGCGTGATAACAGGCAGATGTTCGACAATTAAAACAGTATCGCGGATTTGGCCGCTGCGTCTTTGCTCCTGGAGTTTCAGCTGCAAACCCAGAATTTCTTTGTAATCGGCAAGGCCGCAATCGATTATTTGCAACGGTATGTTTTTTGTTATTGCCGGCACGGCGGGATTTTCCTATTTTGCACTGAATGCGTTTTCGACCGCTTCGCCCACGACTTCGGAAACGGTGGGGTGCGGAAAACAGATACTGCCGATTTTTTCCTGCGTTCCGATAAGCGTTCGCGCCAGCGCAGCAAATTCCGTGACGCGTCCGCCGACCATAGTTATGCCGACGATTTTATTTGTGGTCTTGCTGCGGATGGCCCTTATCTCGCCGGCAGGCTCGTTTTGGGCGACGCTTCTGCCGTCCGCCCTGAAAAATGCCTTGCCGACGGCGATGTCCAATCCTTCAGCCTTGCACTGCTGCTCGGTTTTACCGACGCCTGCGACCTCGGGGAATGTGAAAATTGCCCGCGGTATCAAATCGTAATCTGACATTTTTTCATTTCCGCCGGCAGCGTTTGCCGCTGCGACTTCAGCTTCTGTCGTTGCGCCATGAGCGAGGAAAGTTGTGCCGATACAATCGCCAACCGCAAAGACGCCCGAAACGTTTGTCTCGAATTTATCATTGACCCTGATTGCCGAACGGTTCATTTCGAGTCCTAATGCACCGGTGATTTGTTTATCGCAGTATGGTTTCCTGCCCACGGCGACGAGGATTTTTTCAGCCTCGATTGTTTGTCCATCTTCGAGGTTTATTTTTGCAGTGCCATTTTGTTTTTCCGCGGATACGACTTTCCTGCCTGTTAATACATTGATGTTTAATTTTTTGAATTCTCTTATAAGCAATTTACTGACCCACTCATCTTCCCGCTGCAGGATTTTGTCGAGCGCTTCGATTATGGTGACGCTGCATCCGAGAGCGGCATACAGGCAGCCGATTTCACAGCCGATAAATCCGCCGCCTATGACGGCCATTGATTTCGGAATTTGCGGCAGGAAAAGCGCATCTGTGCTGCTGATGATTGCCCGTCCGTCGAATGGCATCGCCGGTATCTGCGACGGTTCGGAGCCGGTTGCGATAATCAGTTTTTCGGTTTGCAGTTCCGTGCGTCCTGTTTCTGTCTCGACCTGCACTAATTTCGGCGAAAGGACAGATGCCTTACCCTGAAAGACGGCTACCTTGCTGTTCTTCATTGTAAAGCTCATTCCGCTGCGGAAAGTTTCGACTATTTTTTTTGTTCTCTGCTGAATTTTTTCCCAGTCGGGTTTTGCGGATTCAATTATGATGCCCATCTCGGCGGCCTCTTTGGCTTTAATAAGGGTATGTGCCGAAGCAAGAAGAGTCTTTGTCGGGATGCATCCCCAGTTGAGGCAGACCCCGCCGATATATTCTTTTTCAATCAGGGCGACTTTTTTGCCTTTCTGTGCGCATCTTCTTGCTGCCCTTGCGCCGCCCGGCCCGCCGCCTATTACTACAATGTCAAATTTTTCAGCCATATCTTTTCCCTGTATATTTTCAGCTTTTCGATATCTTATGAATAAAATAATAAACGGTTTTGCGGATTTCCGCAAGGTTCTATAATTATTCGCTTCGGCATAAACGGCAAAAGTGGGCAGGCGGCATTTTTTGAGGGGATGCGCCTTCATGAGGAAAGAACAATCCCCCTGTGACTAAACAATCTGATTAAGAACGTTGGTCTTGTTAAAAGAGGCGCCGGTGTTTTTTATTGAGCGGCGGCGGCCTTATTTCTTTGAGGATTTTTTGCTCTTCGAGGATTTTGCCTTCGATTTCACTGTTTTTTTTCCGCTTCGGCAGCCGCAGGTATTACACATTCTGAAACCCTTTCAAAAAAAGGATGCATCTTAATATTTTTACGAACTCAGGTATATTATAACGGCTGAAACAGAATTGTCAAATGCTAAAGGCCGGTTTATTTTTTCAGGCAGATTTTTTTTATAAGCGAGACAAAAAATTTCGATGACCCCGGGAAGAAATTTTCAAAGGGCTGAATCGTATTTACATCCGGCCTGTTGTCGCCTTGTGCGGTAAAGCCGGGACAGCCCGAATCGTAAAACAACCGGCCGTCAATGTTATACCACGGGTATTCCCGGCAGCCTCTCGGCCTTACAGAATAAATAGAACAGAGATTGTCTTTGAGGACAGAACAGGTGCAGTCATTTGATTTGATGAATAAGCCGTATTTGTTTTTTAAGATATGGTTTGGGTCGATTTTCTCCGCCTCTTTTTCGGAAACTACGGGCGAACCCAGCAGTTTGCAGCAGAGGCCGCATTTTTCCGCAAGACAAACGAATTGCAAAGGCTTATCGGCTCGCTTGAGATGAAGGAGACCTTTTTTCCTGGCTTTATGAACGGCCTTTATCAATACCCAGTTCATTTTTCACCCTTTGATTTTTTCGATGTAAAAATCAGACCCGACAGCAATATGACTGACGAAACAAACAGGCTGCTGACGGGAGACGAATAGACCAGGCTTTCCGTTCCGAAAAAGTTTCCATAAATTGCGCTCGACCAGCCGGTCAGGAAGCCGACCGATACCGCAGCGACAGCCCAGCCGGATAATCGGGCAAGCTGGCCGGGTTTCAGCAGCAGGGCGGCAATCACCAGAGGACAAAGCCCGACCTGTGCGCCGTATATCGTAAAAACGAGGTCTGCTATCGACAATCCTCTTCGCCACAGGTAATAAACGACCGCGATGGACGCAATAGCGGAAACAACCAGAATCAATCTCGATATGTAAAGCTCCTTTGCTAAAACCAGCCGTTCTTTGAGAGAGCGATTTCTCATACTCGAAAGAATATCTTCATAAATGGTATGCGAAACGGCTATCAGCTGTGTCGAAGCCGTTGAAAGCATCGCGCCGTAGAGTCCGAGGGTAATGAAAAAAAGCACGAGAACGGCAAAGAAGCTTTTACTGCTGCTGACCGTTTGTATGACGAGAATCAGCGGGTTGGTAGTCTGGTCTGTTTTGATTAACATAAACGCGAAACAGGCAAGCAGAATAATCAGCGACCAGCTTATGGCTGCCCCCAGTGCGCTTCGCAGCAGGCCTTTGAGGACAATGGATGAGTGCTGCGCGCCTGCGATTCTCTGCCAGATGCCGATATCCGAAAGATACGTTGGCACGTTCATAACGAATATGCCCGCCAGGAACGAGGAAAGGCCTTCTCTGCCAGAAAGATTTAAGACGCCCTGCGGTATATTTTCAATTCCCTTTGCCCACCCGCCATTTTGCATTACATAACAGGCGTAAAAGACAGACAAAAAGAAAAGAAACATCCAGATTGTGAACATTTGTATTCTGTCGGAAATAATTACCGCCCGGAAACCGCCAACGGCTGTATAGAGGAAAACAGCAAGAGACAGGATGACCAACGCTGTGAAAGGTTTAACGCCCGGCACTAATCCTGCGAAGAACGCCGACCCGACAATCAGTTCGAGGGCAAACGCGCTTAAAAAGCCCAGGCTTGTGCAGACCGCGCTTACGGAGCGTACGGACGTTGAGTTAAATTCCCTGCCCAAAAACTCGTTTAATGTCGGGCGATGGTCGTAAGCGGAAATTTTTGTCCAGATTTTATTTGCGAAAAGCCGCACCAGCAGCAGACCCGCCGAAGTCGTAATTACCGCCCAGAAGAGCCACAGGCCGAACTTGTCGGCCAGCTCGAAGAATGCCAGTACCACCGTGGCGAGCGAAATCGTGGTAGCGACGGTGCTGGCAGAAAATTCGCCCGAACTTTTTATCTGCGCCATTTTTTTTTCGGAAAGCGGCAGCATATCCGCAACGCTTTTTGCGCGAATGCCGAGATATACGCTCACGACTGTGCAGATGGTAAATGACGTGAGAAGCGCAGCTATTACAATTACACTCATAATTTAGTCGCTCGTGACTTGTCGCCCGAATTCCTTTACTGACTACTATATCCTGTCTTTTTTCCCTGCGTTATCTGCTGTTTGTCTATCTGAAGTTCGATGTTAATCCTTTTTTTCAATCCTGCCGGCACATCCCTGAAACTTCCCCCTGCAATATCGACAAGGACGTTCAGTTCCGGGCCGGGATATATCTCGACGTTCCAGCCCGCTTCCGACAGCGCGCTGAAAACGGCCACCTCTTCGAGAAGATATTTGCTCGAAATATCGATAGCGTTCTCGATGGATACTTTCGGATTTTGTTTATTTCGTTTTTGCCTGTTGATAAAAGAAAAAGCGTCCTTCTGCAGGCTCGAACGAAAGGCCTCGTCCGAATCGTAAAGATTATCGAGGACTTTCTTTGCCTTTTTATATTCCTCTTTTTCGAGGCAGTCTTTCCACCTGATAATTTTGACGGCGGGTTCTGAAAACCGGCTGAAGATTTCCCTTGTCTGTGCGATGTAATTTTCCCCGGACTGTAGTGACGCATTTTCCGCAGCCTCGCCGGCGGTGCCGCTGAATATCTGCTCGTTGTATCTTCGCAGGAAATCGCCGACGATAACAAGACATTGTTCATAATTGCCTGCTGCCCATAATAGCAGGGCCTGGAGTGACCGACCGTAAAACGAAGGATTATCGAGGCTTATGCCCATATAACAATGTTTATACGAGGAAAGCTGCTGCTGAGTCGCTTTGGGAATGGTTTTGACAATTCTTATCTGCGGCAAATCTGGACTTTTAAATGCTGGATCCGGCATCAGTGCATAATTCCTTAATATCTGCAAGTTTTTCACAGGTTTCGTCATAAGTTAAACTTGTGCCGTAAAGGTTTTCGGCTGATACGCTCATCGCTGCGTTATCGATAAACGGCACGACGTAGCCGTTATTCATAATATAAAGCCACAGGTTGTTCATTTTCGTATTTCTGTGGGTAAGAATCTTGTCTATCTTTTCCTTGTTTTGCTTTGCGTGTTTTACGTCGAGTTTCGAAGTAAGTGTTTTTTCGAAGGTCTGCATCTGATGCTCGTATTTTACGCGTTCGGTCTCATATTTTTTCCTGAGAGACTGGACAATTTTTTCCCTGACGGATGTATCCTTGAGATTCGGCTGGTCTCTGTGGATAATCAGCAGTTTCTGGAAGCTCTCTTCCCACAGGAAGCCATAATCGAAGGATTCCACGTTGAATACAATCTCAGGGTTTCGTATTATTCCTATTATATGGGTGATTCTGTTTTTGTGCCTGCTTTCCCATCGGGCCAGCTCTTCAGCGGTGACGCGAGGGGTAATTCCTTTCAGGTTTTCAATAAGCTGCAAAATCGTATCGAGATAAAACGGGGCGACGCCGTGCAGGATGTTGCCTATCTTGCTGTATAGCTGACCTGAAATGGGATATTGATAAGTCGGCGTCATAAAATTATTGAGCTGCCCATCCGTGAGCAGCACAGGCTCGGTGGTAAGGAATGTTTCAAGCTCTTTAACAATTCCCTCGCCAATCATTTTTTTTGTGACGTCAAAAGGCTCTTTTGTTTCTATTGTATTCCAGAGTCTGCTGAGTCCTTTGAAGATTCCTGACATCGGAGGCACAGCTTCTGCGAGGACTGCCGACGTTGTCCGCATATCATCAACCGAATCTTTGACTGAATCGAGAATTTGTATGGCAACGAGGATTTGGCACAGAGGAACATATTCAATAGTTTCAAAGGTTTGTATTACCTTTATGACTCTTGATGGCTGCAAAATGGCGGAACCAGCCTCAATCATACGGTAGTGCGATGCGGCCAGGCCAAGACGCGAGGCGATATCAGATGATGAAACGCCGCCCATCTTGTCTCTGGTGTGCTGAAAAACCAATCCGAGCGCCTGTGCAAGAGGATTTCGGATTTTTTCTGCCATTAGTCTATCCCCTTATTATTACGAGTTTTATCGGGATTATTGCTGCTCAACATTGGCGATTATAGGGGCAATGTAAAAAATAACAAGCTAAATTGTCAAAATTTTACACTATCAGTTGAAAGCCATATATCTTAAGTCGTTGTATTGCAGGATGTTATATAGATTTTACGAAAAAGCAAAAAATTCTTAACAATTATGAAAAAAATACTTGACTTTTAAGCGTCTTTAATTATGATGAAATGTAGATATGAAAGTGAAAATAGAAGGAATTTGGGTATTAAACAAGAGATGGATTAGATGTTAAAATAGAGAAAAGGAGGCGTATTATGTTAGGCAAAAGAATCAAACTTTATTTAACAATCGGCCTCGCATTGATAATTAACCTCTACTTTTGCTCGGCACTATATTCTGATTCGAGGCAGGGTCGTGGAGGCGGCCAGGAGCAGGGCAGGTCGGGGCAGGGAAACGTTTCTGCTCAAAGTCGGGAATCTTCGCCGCAGAGGTCAGCCCCGGCTTCGGGCCAGGGAGGCGGGGAAGTCCGGAAAAGCCAGCCTTCGAGGCAATCTCCTCCTGCCAGGGCTGAGGCGCAGGCTCCTGCTTCAAGGCAGACTGCACCTGACAGAGCTGAAACACAGAGGCCTGCCGTTCAATCACAACCATCTAATGTTCGTTCGGCAGAGCCTGCCCGGCAAAACACCCCCGCACAAACACATAATGTCTCTGGAAATCCTACGGTGACGGTTCGCAGGCAGCAAGATGCACCAACGGTGACTGTGTCGCCGCCTGCATCTCAAAACAGAAATGCTAATGCGGCTTCTACGGTAGTGACCAACAAGGGCAGGGAGAATCGGGCTGCTAACCAGCCGCAGGTGACGGTTGAAAGGAACAATCCACGTCAGATAGTGAAATCCAATCCTGCGCCTGCCGGTTCTGTAAATACGAATGTTGCCAAAGAACAACCCCCGGTAAAAATCAATACTGAAAGGGCGTCGAGGATAGGAAGGAACATCGGCGATGACAAAAATACAAATGTAAATGTTGGCAGGACAAATCGGCCGGCTGATTCAGTCGCTTTGGATAGAAACGGCGGTCGCAACAGGAATCAGGGAGATACAAAGGTTGCACCTAAAAGCGAGATGGAAAAAATCGGCACCGTAATTGGAAAGGACAATCCCGGCAAAGGCATTGCTGACAACAGAGGCGGCCAAATGGTGGAACGGCGTGTAGCTAAAGATACCGATAACCGTCCTGGGAATCTGGAAAGAGCAAAAGATGTGGGCGGCAGGACATTGAAAAATGAAAGAGACAGCCGCAGTCAAATTCCGGAAAACTCTTTTCTGCGGACGCATAATTCTGATTCAGCAGGAAAAGACAGGGCGATGGAACAAAGGGTGCCGGGCCATAGAGAAGAAAGAGTATTTGGTAAAAATGTAAGAGAAACCAGCATTACAAGGGATAGGAATATCATCGATAAACGGGTTGAATTCCGCAATGGACAGCATTCGAGGACAATCGAATTTCACGACCGGCCTTATAATGTGAGACACTTGGATCGCTTTGAACATAGCTACAGGGATTACCATAATAACTTCCGCACCGTTGTCACCTGGCCTGGATATTATTTCTATGTTGGTTACGGCTGCGGGCCTTCCTGGTCATTCAGTTATGTCCACCCATATTATTTCCACAAATACCTCTTCGTAAGTCTTGGCGGCTGGTGGCCTGATTACGGCTGCGTGCGATACTACTGGTATCCTTATCATAGTTATGACTGGTATGGATACTACCCTGTCCCGCAGGAAGTTTATAGCGGCGATACGAGCAACTATTACACTTACAACTATTACGGGAGTACTGATAATGGTTCAACCGCTGCTGCCTATACCACATCAGCCGCGACACAACCTGTGGATGAAACAACATTTGCCGACGTTCGTGCGAGGATGCAGCAGAATGCAGAGCGCACACCTGATGCTGCCACGCAGGCGGATGCCTATTTTGAAGAGGCTGTAAAGGCTTTCGAGATTAACTGTTTCAATCTCGCAGCCGACAAGTTTGCCGAGGCGATGAAACTTGCGCCGGATGATATGATTCTGCCGTTCGCTTATGGCCAGTCGCTTGTGGCTCTCGAAAAATATACAGAGGCTGCTGATGTGCTGCGGACGGCAATGGTGAAGGTGACGCCGGACAAGGAAGGCGTATTTTATCCGAGAGGCCTGTATGCTGATGAAGATACTTTGACCAATCAGATAAATTTGCTCGATGAAAAGGCAAAGTTGTATCCTTATGATGCCGACCTGCAGCTCATTTTGGGTTACCAGATGCTGGGTCTTGGCGAGCTGGATGATGCCGAGACGCATTTGACTCAGGCGAACCAGGATATAAGAAATGCTCCTGCTGCGAATGTGCTTCTCGATATTCTGGCGAAAATGAAGGCAAGGGTTCTGGATTCAAACGCTGTTCAGCCGAACCTGCCTGCGGTGAGCCAGCCGAACCTGAAATAAGCAACGAGGAATATGAGTATTTGGAATTAAGACGCCCCGAGCATAAAAGCTCGGGGCGTTTTTTTCTGCGCCGCGGCGCAAACTGCAAACAGTCTGCTTAAAAATTTTTCACATTCCAGTTCATCGAGAATCCGCCTGCGGCGGTATAGTCCCAGAAAAAAGCTTAAAATCACACATTTTGCTGTAATAAAACGCAGCCAGCAGACGTCTAAATAGTTATAAGTCGGAATGCGGTCTGGATTATGGCTTTAATTTGACATAAACTCTTTATTTGTATATAATTATAACTTTAAATGGGCATATTTTTTTAATCTTGTTTAATTAGGCTTTGAGAGGCAGATGGCATCAATAGCGAGAAAAATGGTTGGAGAGCTTCTCTGTGAGAAGGACTATCTGGACGAGGCGAGCCTGCATATTGCACTCGATAGTCAGCAGCAAGAGCATAAGCCGATAGGCAGAATACTGCTCGACCTCGATTACATAACCGCTGCACAATTGAATGAGGTTCTTTCCGGGCAGTCTGGCATTGAAAAAATTAATCTGGCCGGCCTTACGATACCGCCGGAAGTCATTTCGCTGGTGCCTGCGGAGCTTGTAAGCAAATATAATATAATTCCCGTGAGCCGGAATAATGGCAGGCTCGCAGTGGCGATGACGGACCCGTTTAATCCCCAGATTGTCGAGGACCTGCGGCTTGTTGCGAACTGTGCCATTAAAAGATTTTATGCGGAACCGGCGCAGATGGAAAAAGCGATCCTGAAATACTACGGCAGCAACGTGGCGCGAATGCTCGACAACCTTGCGCCGCAGGACCGCAAACCAGATGAGCAGCAGACTAACGGCGACTATTCAGAGGCGAAGTTGAGCGAGCTTGCCAGAGAGCCGTCACTGGTGAACCTGGTCAATTTGATTATCCTCGAAGCTATCGAGGCGAGGGCAAGCGATATTCACATCGAGCCGTTCGAGACAGAAGTAAAAATCAAATATCGCGTTGACGGTTTGCTTGTGGAAAAGGCGCCGTCGTCGAAACGGCTTCAGGCGGCGATTACCTCGCGCATCAAGATTATGGCGAGTATGAATATAGCTGAGCGGTTTGTGCCGCAGGATGGGCACATAGATTTTCACGGCAAAAACAGCAAGATTGATATTCGCGTTTCGACGGTGCCGACTATTTATGGCGAATCAGTGACGATGAGGCTTCTCGACAGGTCGGCGTCGCTGATGAATTTGACCGACCTCGGAATGAGCGATGAGTGCCTTAAGGGATTTAGCCAGGCGCTGCAGAGGGCACACGGTATAGTTCTTGTGACGGGGCCTACCGGCTGCGGAAAAACGACCACGCTCTACGGCGCCCTCAATAAAATTTATACACCCACGCTTAAAATAATTACGATTGAAGACCCCGTCGAGTATCAGCTCGACGGCGTTATCCAGATGCCGGTAAATCCGAAACGCGGTTTGACTTTCGCGACGGGGCTTCGGCATATTCTTCGTCAGGACCCGGATATTGTAATGGTCGGTGAAATCCGCGACAGGGAAACAGCCGACATTGCCATTCGTGCCGCACTTACGGGTCACCTGGTTTTTTCGACTTTGCATACCAATGATGCGGTGGGGGCGATTACGCGGCTGCTCGATATGGGCGTGGAGCCTTTCCTGTTGGCAAGCTGTCTGGAGGCTGTGCTGGCGCAGAGGCTGGTTCGCAGGATTTGCTCGAAGTGCAAACAAAGTTATCAGCCTGACGAGGCCCTGCTTAGAAGTTTTAACGGCGGCATCAGGCTGAAAGCGAATATGAAATTTTACCACGGCGCCGGCTGCAACGATTGTCTGCAGACTGGGATGAAGGGAAGGATGGGCATATTCGAACTGCTTCGAATAAACGATACGCTTCGGCAGCTTATAGCGGAAAGACCTTCTGCCGACCAGATTATGAAGGCGGCGCCGGCAGACCATATCAGTATGCGGGAAGACGGCATCGCAAAAATTCTGGCAGGCCTGACGAATCCTGAAGAGGTGTTAAGGGTGACGCAGGCAGACAATGAGGAAACATAAAAAGTTAAAACTTAAAACCAAAAAATTATGAGTAGTTTCAATTATAAAGCTGTTACGTCTTCAGGCGAGCATATAACCGGCCAGTTAGATGCCCCTGACCGCAGAGATGCTGTTGCCATTCTTACGGAGAAGGGGCAATTTGTTATCGAGATGGAACAGGGCTTCGCTGCGGGTACGGCAGAGCCCGTTACGATGAATGTTGCCGGGATTCGCAGTTTGTCGAAGTCGATTTTAAATTTCGGGGCCGGCAGAATCAGCAGCAGGGATGTTCTGGCGTTTACCAGCCAGTTGAGTACCGCCCTGCGTGCGGGGCTGCCCCTGCTTAATGCAATTGAGCTGATTATGCAGCAGCAGACGAAGTCGAAGGTTCGGCAAATGCTCGAAAGGATAGCCGATAGCGTCCGTTCGGGGCAGTCGTTGTCGGATGCCCTTTTGATGTTTCCAGATGTGTTCAGTCCGCTCTATATTTCGATGATAAGGGTCGGCGAGACAGGCGGGTTTCTCGACAAGACTTCCTCGCAGCTTACGAACCTGCTTTCGAGGGATGAAAAAATCAAGACCAATCTGAAAAACGCCTCTGCTTACCCGATATTTGTTCTCAGTCTTGGTCTTGTTTCGGTTGTAATTGTTATTACCTGGATTTTGCCGAAGATTTTAAGCACTATAACAATAAGCGTGGCGATGCTTCCGCTGCCGACGCGGATGCTGCTGGCGATGAGCCATTTTTTCACGGTCTGTGTGACTACCGTGCAGGGCTGGTTCTTTATTGCACTTATTATTTCCGGTTTTGTTTATTTCAGGAGATGGACTAAAACGGCAGGCAGGCTTCAGTGGGATTCGTTTAAGCTGAAGATTCCTGTTTTTGGTTCGGTTTTGTGTTCGATAGCGGTCGGTAGATTCGCACGGACGCTCGGCTCGCTTACACAGGGAGGCGTGACAATACTCGAAGCGTTGTCGGTTGTCCGGGATACGCTCGGTAATGAGCTTCTCGGCAGCGAAATTGACAGGGTGGCAGAAAAAGTAAGGGGGGGCGCCACTCTCGCGGAGCCTCTGGCGCAGTCAGGTTATTTTCCGCCTTTGCTTGTCCAGATTACTGCTGTTGGCGAGCAGACGGGCAAACTCGATGAGTTATTATTGAATGCCGCGGAGACCTTCGACGAGCAGGCCGATGCCGCTATTAACAGATTTGTGGCTATTTACCCGGCGGTGCTGATTTTGCTGCTGGCACTAATTGTAGGTTTTATAATTGCGTCAACTTTGCTGCCGCTGGTTATGATGGAACTCGGCGCAGCGAACCTGTAAATTTTAAGGAAGGACGATTATGAAGAAGAGAAAAAACGGATTTACAATTGTTGAAATTCTTGTGGTGATTATTCTCATCAGTCTTATCGCCACCCTGATAGCGCCGAGGATGTTCAAAAGCCTTGGCCAGCAGAAGGCAAAGCTTACAAAGGCAAAAATGGCAACCCTCGAAAATGCCGTGAACAGGTTTTATCTGGATTGTGATAGATATCCTGATGATTCGGAAGGTTTGGAGGCGATGCTTGTTTGCCCTTCAGGTCTTGAAGATAAATGGAAAGGGCCTTACCTGAAAAAAAGCGACCTGCTCGATGCGTGGGGAAATCCATACATCTATAGGGCGGCCGGCGAGGTCAATCAGGGCAGTTATGATTTGATAAGTTATGGCGCTGATGGCGTCGAAGGCGGCGAAGGTGATAACGCAGACATCTACAACGATTAGCAGTGGATTCGACAGGCTCACCACAACTCGTGCTGCGCAGAGCAGAAGGGGATTTACCCTGATGGAGATAATGCTGGTGATTTTGCTTATCGGGCTGATAGCAAGCGTCGGCTCCGGTTTTGCCGCGGGCACTTATCGGGGTTTGCTGGTTAAAAAGGGGGCAAGAGATTTTTTGCTCGCTGCGAAATTCGCGCGGATAACCGCCATAGAGAGCCAGCAGGTTTGTCAGATTGCGATTAACAGAAATGAGAATTCTTATTCGCTCGTTTCGGAACGTTATAATCTTCGGACGGGTCAGGCTGAGGAGACGCCTGTGAGGAGCCAGTTTTTTAAGCCGACAAGATTGCCGAACGGCGTTCAGTTCGAGGATATTCAGATAAACAATATTGGTGCGCCGGAAAATACCGGGGAAGGTGAGACTGTTCTGTCGGTATTTTTTTACCCGGATGGAACGGCACAGGCAGCCGTTGTGCAGATTGGCGACGGGCGGGACCATTTTACGACGAACATTAATCCCGCAACCGGCAGGGCAAAGTTAGCTTCCGGTACCGCAGAAAATGCTCAGACCGGCGTTGTGGATTTAAATTTGGTTCAGTAAGACAAATTATTCGAGGTAGTGAAAAATTAAAAGAGCGAAAGAAAAATTTGCTGCGGGTTTTACGCTTGTCGAAACGATTGTCTCGAACGTGATTCTTTGCGGGGCGGTCGTGACACTTGGGGCGGTAGGGACGGTGTGCCTTACGCAGACGAAGCTGAACGGTCAATACGAAACCGCGGCGGCGCTGGCGGACAGGCAGCTTTCGCTTATAGATTATGCCGGTGTCGACGTGTTTATTCAGAAGGGGCAGACGGAAGGCGAATTTGAAAATAGCCAGGTCAAATATACCTGGCGAGCAGATATTGCGTATCTCGGAATCGACAACCTGTATGGCGTCACGCTTACGGTAAGCTGGATGCATCGCAACAGGCAGTACAAGGTTGTCGTGGAATCGAGGCTGAATGGCACGGGCGGCACTGTTGAATTGCTTGCACCGAGCAGCACGACACAAACAAGCTCATCCGGAGGTTAAGGTGTTGCGTTTGAGAAAGAGAAAAGGGTTCACACTTGTCGAGATAATGATAGCCTCGCTGCTGGGTTCGTTCATTATGCTGGTGGCGGTAGGTGCGCTTCGGGCTATTACCGCGACATCGGAGAAGATGAGCGGTGCGGTCGATACGGCCTCTGAAGTGCGTTTTGCCGCGAGAGAAATTGAAACAGACCTTACGAATTTATACAAAGACAGCAATTCTCTATATCGTAAATTGGTGGGAGAAGTTAAAGAAACACCCGAGGGCAATCTATCTTCTATTACGTTCTATACGGTCGGCGGGACAAAGGCGAGATTCGACCAGCCGGAAGGGGATATTTACGAGGTCGAATATTATCTCTCGAAGGATGGCGGAAAGTCAAGGTTGGAAAGACGCCTCTGGCCAAATCCTGATAAGAGTTCCAGGCCGGCAGGGATACTTACAGAGCTTGCGGAAAATATCGAAACGTTTTCCGTCAGGTATTTTGACGGCCAGAAATGGTATGAGCAATGGTCATCCGAGCAATTAGAGACTTTGCCCGACCTTGTGGAAGTGACGCTTCTCGGCAGAACGCCTTTGTCTAATGACGTGATGGCGCAGACGGTAATGGTGAACCTGAAAAGTAATGCCACTGCGACAAATACGCTGGAGGCAATGGAGCAGGCACAGCAGAGCGAGACGGAAACTACATCGACTACCGATACGAGCGGCGGTTCTTAATAGGAGCGGGCGGGAAATTAAACGATGAAAATGAAACAAAATAAAAAAGGGCTGGTTATCATTGTGGTTTTGTGGGTGGTTGTATTGCTCACTATAATCGTCGCATCGGTTGCCCGCAACGGCCAGCTCGATACCAAGCTCTGCACCGCATCGATTGATTCGGTTCGCTGCAAATGGGCGGCAAGAGCCGGTATTGAAACCGCACAGGCGGTTCTTAATGAGGATTCGAAGGAATCCGACAGTTTTACGGATTTATGGAGCTATAATACCTCAGATTTTAATAATATTAGACTTGGCAATTCCAGATTTAATGTGACTGTGACAGACGAATCCGGCAAATTGAACGTCAATACCGTAAGCCGGGACCAGCTGCTTATGCTTCCCAATATGACCGAGCAGATTGCCGATGCGATAATTGACTGGCGCGATACCGATGACGAGCCGAACCAGAGCGGCGTCGAGAGCGGCTACTATCAGAGTCTGCCGTTTGGCTATATGATTCGCAACGGCCCGTTCAGAACAATTAGGGAACTGCTGCTCGTAAAGGGTATAAACGAAGAACTTCTGTATGGCTACAACCCCGACAAGTCGTGGGGCGGCAGGGTCGCTTCCAGTGAGTCGATGGGTAGTGTTGGCGTTTTGAATGAAAATACCGAATACACTCTCGATGATGGCTGGATAAATTATCTTACCTGTTATTCGTTTGATTCCAATCTCGCTCCTGACGGCAGCGCACGGGTGAACGTAAATACCGCCAGCCAGTCAACTCTTATCGATTCTCTCGGTTTGTCGCAGCAGAATGCCGCTTGGATAATTCAGACCCGCCGGACAAAACGGTTTACCAGCGTAGCAGACCTGCTGACCACAACAACGACCAGCCAGACGGGCCAGACAGGGACAACTGCGGGACAGGGGGCTTCGCAAGCCGGTCAATCGGCACAGACAACACCGCTCGATGCAGCCACCTTTGCCAATATTGCTGAAAAGATAAGCATAAATGACGTCAACAGGGTTGTCGGCAAAATCAATATCAATACTGCGCCGAGATATGTTCTGCTGGGATTGCTGGCGGATGTCAATAATGCCGAGCAGTATGCGGATAATATTATCTCCTACAGAGACAATTTGCCGGACGGCATCAAAAGTATAGGCGAGCTGGTGAGCGTGCTATCGATGGATACGGCGAGTTTCAAACAGATTGCCGACGTTATCACGGTGCGGTCGTATGTGTTTGGCGTTCGCAGTTTCGCAACGACCGAGAGGGGCAATTTGACGACCGCCCAATTGCAGACCGAGGAAGTGATTGACAGAAGCAGCCGGCCAAACCGGATTCTTTACCGTTATCAGGGACAAACAAATTAATTTATCCGCTCCGCCTTCGGCGGACCTCCGGCGGACCGCAGGCGGAGCGGACAAGAAGGTGAATGACTGATTATATGTTCGAGAAAAAAGATACAGCAGCAAAAACGGTTATCGCAATAACCAGAGAAGACAATCGCTTCAGGGCTGCCTGCCTTTCGCAAAGAGAGGGGCAGGTGGAAATCGCCTGGACGAAGGATTCACAGGCCGGCGAGGAAAACTGGGTATCCTTTGCCCGGCAGTGCGTCCTGTTGGGCGGAGCGGATTCCGGACATAATGGGTCTGTTATTATTGGTTATGACAGTCTCGGCGTCGTCTTTTATCATTTCGATTTGCCCGCTGTAAGCAAAGATGAGATTGCGAAAATCGTCAGGCTTCAGACCGAGACGAAACTGCCCCTGCCCGCCGACCAGGTGGAATTTTCATACAGGGCGTCGGCTTTGCATAACGGGCATATTCCTGTTATTGCGGCTGCCGCACGCAGGCAGAACCTTCAGGGCTTCGTCGATTCGGTAAAGACAGTCGCACCTTCGAGGATTATGCTCGATTACGAGGCGATTGCGAAGATATGGTCGTATTTCTTCGGCGGGTCAGAAAAAACTGCCGTTGTCGCAAGTATCGGTGCGACGTCGACAAAGATATGCCTTGTCGAGGCCGGCAGCATGAGTAATGCGGCGATTG
The DNA here is from genome assembly GCA_003141315.1 of Phycisphaerales bacterium. Classification (GTDB taxonomy): domain Bacteria; phylum Planctomycetota; class Phycisphaerae; order Sedimentisphaerales; family Anaerobacaceae; genus Fen-1359. The sequence continues at coordinate 1,883 of PLLP01000008.1, read as the reverse complement.
TGGATATAGGATTCGAGGATTTGCGTGCGGAATCCGGCGAGGTTTCGCCGGCGGTTATGGAAAGGTTCGTTCAGGATACCCGGAACATTCTTGGCCTGTTTGGGATTAGGAAACCAGCTGACGTCGGGGTAAATTTCCTTTCCTGCGGAAATGGCGAAGCTGCCGAACCTGACGATGAATCTGCAATAATTAAAGCGATAGTTTCGTCTATGACTAATGGCGGCGTTAATGCGAAGATTGCGGACTTGTCCGGTCCGCTTTCCAGCCGGTTATCTGTGAAAGACGGCAGGCAGATTTATGATTATCGTGTGCCGACAGGGCTTGCCCTGGCAGCGATTGACGGGGATGAAACGCTCGGGCTTTTCGATTCTCTGTGCAGGCCTGCGAGCGAAAGGCAAAAGACACCTTTCTTGTCATCGCTGCGGAAAGTTTTGACGGCGGCAGGCCTGATGCTTGCGGGCGCAATCTTTCTTTTTTACCTGCTTGATGTTGCTACTGCCGGCCGGCTCGATGCAATGAAGGAAAAGATGAATTACGATACGCTTGTCGAAAAACAGAAGCTTGCCGAAATCATAGCCGGCGTAAGACCTGATGTGCTGGAGCTGTTAAGCGTTTTGAACTCCGTCAACGTTAATGGCGTCGTGGTGGACGGGTTTGATTTCAAAAAGGGTCAGGCGGTAAAAATTACCGGCACTGTTTCCGGCGCCGACCAGCTCTACCAGTTTCAGGAAAGGCTCTCGGAGAAAAAAGACATAAAAGATGTAAAAATTCAAAGTGCGCCTGAGGATGAAAAAACAAAAAGGCTAAAATTCACTATAACCTTCGCCTATAAGGACTGGGCGGTCAAAAAGACGCCGGGTCAGCCGTAATCGGGCTGCGAAGAGCAGAAATGTGGAGAATTTATGAATATTAATCTGGACCAGAGAAGCAAAAAGGCGCTGAAGCTCGGTTTTGCCGGCCTTTTGGTTATCATTTTTGCAATGATTGTCCTGAACTGGCTTGACAGCTGGAGAATGCTGCGGCAATCCATATCGCAGAGTCAAAAGCAGCTTCAGTATCTTTCGGGTTCGGATGAAAGCCTTGCGGCGCTTCGCACAAAAGTGCCTGTTGTTGAAATTCCTCAGAAGGAACAAAAACAGCTTTTCGCATTCAGGGACGCCCTCAATATGCAGCTGAAACGTGCAGGCATCCAGGTGAAACCTTTTAAGGTTTCCGTTGTCGCAAAATCGCCAAGGCCCGAATACAAATACCTCTTTATCCAGTGCAGTGGCAAAGGGAGTTTCGAAGGCGTGCTGAACCTGCTGGCGGATTTGAAAAAGAACCCGTACCTTGTCGGCATAGAAGAACTGGTGATAAGCAAGGCCAGCGCGGGAAATCCTCAATCGAGGGATGTAAATCTCGAATTAAAAGTATCGACTTTTGTCAAGAGGTGATTTTATGGAGCGTTTTTTGAAAATCAAATTAAAAAAGGAGACAGTGTCGTTTGTGCTGTTTTGTGTGGGTGCGGTTCTTGTCTTTACGGTTTTTGTAAAGCTTGCGGATTTTTTTGTTTCCTCCGCGAAGGCCGAGGGGCTTATCAAAAAGGCATTCGAGCAGGAGCAGGAGAGTAAGCAATCTGCCAATATAGACCAGTTGTGTGCGCCTTCACAAAATATTGCGAATGATTTGAAGAAGAGAAATATCTTTGCGATTGGTATGGCGCAGAAGGAAAATCCCGTCAAAAATGTATCAGGCATTTTCGGAAGCGAGGTTCTGATAAACGGCAGATGGTATAAACTCGGCGAGAAGGTCGAGGATGCCCAGATAGTGGCGATTGAGGCGTCTCAGGTAAAAATTCTTTCTTCCCCCTGCCATTTAATCTTTACCTGAGACGCCTCAATCGC
>PLLP01000013.1 GCA_003141315.1 Phycisphaerales bacterium | reverse complement strand
AATGTCAAACTCGGCGACCTCGTGCTGGTCCACGCAGGTTTTGCTATCACAAAAGTCGATGAAGACGAGGCCCGCAAAACCTGGAATCTCATCGAGGAAATCGACGAATTCAACGAAACTCAAAATAAAGTCTCAGGTTAGGTTTCTGTTATGCTCGAAAGAATCTACAAGGCACAGACTATTATGGCAAACGCCTGCAAAAAGCTCGGCAGGCAAATCAACATTATGGAGGTCTGCGGCACGCACACGGTCTCCATTTTCCGCAACGGCATTCGATGGACTCTGCCCGATGGGCTTAATCTGCTTTCAGGCCCGGGCTGTCCCGTTTGCGTCACAGACCAGGCCTATATAGACGCGATACTTTCGCTCGCCCAAAGAGACGATTGTCTAATCGCTACTTACGGCGATATGATTCGCGTGCCGGGCAAAGGCGGCAGTCTCGAAACCGACGCCTTCAAAAATAATGTGAGAATCGTTTTAAGCAGCGAAGACGCCCTGCAGCTCGCCAGAGATAATAAGGAAAAAATTGTCGTCTTTGTCGCGGTCGGTTTTGAAACCACCGCCCCCGCCACCGCCGTCGCCGTCAAAGAAGCCTCAAAAGAGAACATCGACAATTTTTGTATTCTTTGCGGACACAAACTCGTGGTGCCGGCAATGGAGACCCTGCTCAGCGGCAAAAACGATAAAATCGACGGCTTTCTCTGCCCAGGCCACGTAAGCACAATTATCGGCTACGGCGCCTTCGAAAATATTGCAAAACAATACCGCAGACCCTGCGTCGTTGCCGGCTTCGAACCGATGCAGATTATCGAAGGCCTCGCGGAAATATGCCGCCAGCTCGCAGAGGGCGAATCCTCTGTAAAATCCGTTTATACTGCCGCCGTCTGCGAAAAAGGAAACCAAAAAGCGCAAAAAATTATCAAAGATTGTTTCGACCACGCGCAGGGCCGGTGGAGAGGTCTCGGCAATATCGACAAAAGTACATTAAAACTCAAAAAACAATACAGCCGGTTCGACGCTTACATCCGGTTCGGCATCGACCCCCTTGCAAAATCCGACGAAAGTGGCTGCCGGTGCGGAGACGTCCTCTGCGGCCTCATTAAACCCGCCGATTGCCCACTCTTCGCAAAAGATTGCACTCCCACAAAACCCGTAGGTCCCTGTATGGTCAGCTCCGAGGGAACCTGTGCAGCCTATTACAAGTACGAACGCAGAAAATGACGGCAGCAATGGCAGAAACAAAAAAAATCCTGCTCGCGCACGGCGGAGGCGGACAACTCGCAGATGAATTGATTCGCAAAACAATTCTCGCGAGGTTAGGCGAAAAAAGACCCGAAGGCCTTGAAGATTCGGCCAAAATAAATCTCTCCTCGAAATCAATCTGCTTCACAACCGATAGCTACGTCGTCAAACCTCTCTTTTTTAACGGCGGCGACATCGGAAAACTCGCCGTCTGCGGAACCCTGAACGATCTTGCCGTCGCAGGTGCAATCCCCGTTGCTTTGTCTCTGTCATTCATCATCGAAACCGGCCTCGAAATTGATATTCTCGAAAAAATCATCGACAGTATCGCAAAAACCGCCCGGCAAAATAACGTCCACATTGTCACGGGCGATACCAAAACCGTTGACGCAGGACAGGCTGACAAAATTTTCATTAACACCGCAGGAATCGGCATAAGGCTCAAAACCGCCGACCTCGGTTTCGATAAAATCAAACCCGGCGATAAAATTATCCTTAGCGGCTCTATCGGCGACCACGGCATCACTATCCTCTCCGAACGGCAGGATATAAAATTCCAGACCACACTCAAAAGCGATTGCGCAGCCGTCTCAGGATTAACCTCTAAAATTCTTACCGGCACAACGGGCGTCAGGTTTATGCGAGACCCCACCAGGGGAGGCCTCGCAGCCACCTTAAACGAGATTTGCAGGCAGACCGGCCTCGATATCGAAATAAAACAATCACAAATTCCCGTGAAGCCCGCCGTGCAGGCCGCCGCCGATATGCTCGGCTTCGACGTCCTCGAAATCGCTAACGAGGGAAAATTTGTCGCTGTCGTCTCGCCGGCCTGCGCCGAAAAAGTCCTGCGAATCTGCAAAAAGCATCCACTCGGCAAAAAAGCAAAAATCATCGGCCAAATCACCGGCGCCTCCGATACGCCTCTGGTGGAAATGGAAACCATTATTGGCGGCAGGCGGATTGTCCAGATGCCTTACGGCAGAGAGCTTCCGAGGATTTGCTAATGCACGAAACTGTACTGGCGCAACGTTTGCACAAATTAATCCTGGCAGAGTCCGCAAAATACGGAGCAAAACCGGTCGCCGCTAAAATATCCTGCGGCCTCTTTGCTGCTGTCAACGATGAGCTGCTGCGGGAGGCCTTGTGCGCCATAAGCAGAGGAACTGCAGCCGAAAACCTGAAACTGAAAATCGAACACAAGCCCCCGCAGGGCCTCTGTGAAAAATGCAAAAAACAATTTAATATCGATTTGTCTAATATAAAATGCTCTTTTTGCGGAAGCGCCGATTTCCAGCTCCTGCCGGATGCGCCGCTTATCCTCGAAGAAATCGAATTTGAATCGGAGAAAAAAAATGAAAATAAAAGTCGTAAAAAACATATTAAGCGAAAATGAATCCTACGCGAAAAAAAACCGCGCCATCTTCGCAAAAAATAATATCCTCTGTCTCAATATGATTTCATCGCCCGGCTCCGGCAAGACCGCAATACTCGTAAAAACGATAAACCGCCTGAAAGGAAAAGTCCGCGTCGGCATCATCGAGGGCGACATACAAACAGACCTCGACGCCCGCAGAATCAGGACAACCCGCGCGCCCGTCGTCCAGATAAACACCGAAGGAGGCTGCCATTTATCCGCCGCGCAGGTTCATTCAGCCCTGAAGCTGCTGCCCCTCGACAAGCTCGATGTAATCATTATAGAAAACGTCGGCAATCTCGTCTGCCCTTCCGTCTTCGAGCTCGGCGAATCCGCAAAAATCGCCGTCCTCTCCGTTGCCGAAGGCGACGACAAGCCCGCAAAATATCCCGAAATCTTTGCCCGTGCGAAAGTCCTGCTGATAAATAAAATCGACTTATTCGCCGCCGGTGCAAGTATTGATTTTAATCTCAAAAAAGTCGAAAAGGAAGTTCGCAGGTTGAATAAAAAAATCGAAATCTTTCCTCTCTCCGCCCGCACCTGCCAGGGTTTCAAAAACTGGCGCAAGTGGCTTATCGATTCAGCCCGAAACCACCCCGCACAGTAAACCCCGTTAGAGAGCCACGTGGATGTCGGCAAATCGGAGGTAAATACTAAACCCTTGAAGCATAGCTCTCTAACGGGGCAAATAATTCTCATTGAACATTTTAGGCAACCTCTAAAAATTCAGAAAATCAGAGCCGCGACCGTAAGGGAGCGGTCAAAAATAATGGCTTCGTACTTACAAAAACATATTTTTAGAGGTTCCTTTTATATTTTGCCGTTTTATAGTTCGCTCTTGAATTTTTGGCCGTTAAGCTGTATCCTCTTTTGCTGTTTCTTTTGCGCTCGTAGCTCAGCAGGATAGAGCACCGGTTTCCTAAACCGGGGGTCGCAGGTTCGAATCCCGCCGGGCGCATTCGCCAAGCATTGGTATATCAGTAAGTGTTAACATTCTGCCGGGGAAAATTAAAACAAATGATAAAAAAGCTGATAATCTTGTTGGTCGCTTTTAATCTGCTGACCGCCGGCTGCAAACAATGCAATCTTGTGAAAACAACCAATTTCGAGCTTCAGCCGGGAGATTTACTTTTCCAGGACCTCGATGGCGGGCCTCTCTGCGATGCGATAGAAAAAGTCACAACCGGCTATGACGGTGCGGATTTATCGCATGTCGGCATTGCGGCAAAAAACGCTGCCGGCAGCATCATCGTTATTGAAGCTGTGTCAGACGGTGTCAGGACCACCGGCTTGCAGACTTTTCTTAATCGAAGTTCCGATGCGAATGGCCGGCCCAAAGTCATTGTCGGACGGCTGAAGGAGCCTTATCACAAATTGATTCCAGCCGCATTAAAAGAAGCTACCGCTCTTACAGGAAAACCTTACGATAAGGTCTTTGATGTCAATAATGATGCTTATTACTGTTCGGAGTTGATTTATGAAATATTTCGCCGGGCCGGCAGCAAGCCTTTATTTGCACTCCAGCCGATGACTTTCAAGGATCCTGATACAGGGCAAACATTGCCTGTGTGGGAAAAATACTTTTCAAAATTAGGGGTATCTGTTCCCGAAGGCAAGGCCGGCATCAACCCAGGCTCAATCTCACGTTCCGAAGCTTTGACCATTATTTATGCATACGGAGAACCGAGCCGCAAACCCCGCTGATTTCCACAGATTTTACCTAACCACTAAAAATCTCTGTAGACTCTGTGCCTATGTGCCTATGTGCCTTTGTGCCTCTGTGCCTATTTTTTCTCTGTGGCCTTGGCAAATTTTACGGATTGGCAGGTTTAAAATTCCTTTTTGCGATGGTTCAATTGTGCCTTGAGCCGGGCCACAATCGATGAGTGCATCTGCGAAACACGCGATTCCGAAAGGTCGAGCGTAAGTCCGATTTCCTTCATCGTCATTTCTTCGTAATAATAAAGCGTAATGATAAGCCGTTCCGCACGGGTAAGGCCTTTGTTGAGGAGATTTTTCAGGTCTCTTTTTTGTGCGCCGAGAAACGGGTCAAGGCTTTTCTCATCTTTGATTACGTCGATTTCGCGGATGTCCTTTTCGCCGTCTTCGTTATTATACTGATTGTCGAGCGAGACAAGACTCACCGCCGTCGCGTCGCGTTCCAGCCGTTCGAATTCGTCCATACCGAGGTCGAGTTTGTTTGCCAGCTCTTCCTTGGTGGGTTTGCGTCCGAGGTTCGCTTCGAGCGACTGCGTTGCCTTGGTAAGCTGGCTGGTGCGGCTGCGGACAAGCCTCGGCGCCCAGTCCATACTGCGAAGCTCATCGAGAATCGAACCTTTGATGCGGGGCGCGCAGAAGGTTTCAAATTTTACGCCTCTTTTCGGGTCGAATGCGTGAATCGCGTCCATCAGCCCGAAGTTGCCCGCGCTAATCAGGTCGTCAACTTCAACCTTATCCGGCAGCTTGGTATGCAGACGCTCTGCGGTATATTTGATGAGGTACCGGTAATGCTCAATTAACATATTGCGATACTGGTCGCCGCCTGTTTTGTGAAAGAGTTCCCAGACTTCGACGATGTCGTGTTTTTGTTTTTGTGCGCGTTCTTTTGTCTTCACTGTGCATCCTCCGTGAGCGTAATCGAATAATTCCTTAACCGCATATAAGTCCTATAATCACAACTAAAATACCTTCCTTCCGCACCTACATCTTTAGCGGCCTGCATAAGATTGTTATCGCATTTTTGCAGCCGGACTTTAGCACAATCTGCCAGCAGGCTTTTGCTTCAGCAAAAAAAATGACGGAACTCGCTTTAACTGTTGCCGGATACAATCGTTAATCTCCTCTGGCAGGTACTAATAAAACCCCGGTTCTAACCTTGGCCGAACGGCGAACCTGCAACGTCCTGTCTTTGGCAAAGCAGTTCAGCCGCCAGCCTCTGGTTTATTGCGTTTTCGAGAAGCTTGTTTATCTGCAGCTCGATGTATTCGTCTTTATTTTCGTCGAGCAGCTTCTTGGCGAAGTTATCGATAACCGGCCTGGCCTCGAAAAAACCGTCAGCGCCGAATGTTATGGTTTGGGAATCGCACATGATTAACCGCTGATTCCTTACGTGTTCATCGACCGCTGCCTCCATCAAATCGGAAAACTCGTTGACCGCGAGGTCCTTCGGGAGAAACCCGAAACAGTGGACGTTGTTTATATTGTCTGTGAGGATTTTCTGTCTTGCGTTTGTGAATTCGATAATCTTGGTTAGCACCTCAGTAATGTTGTCAGCTATTACCGCTTGTTGGTTCATTTTTTATCCTTCCTTGGATTTAAAAATTAACTGCCCTTATTTCACTTACGCCTTATTATCCGCCGGCTGGCCCAAAAGCTGTCTTATTTCAACCAGCGTCTTTGTCTTTTTCAATTCTGATATTTGCAGCAGCCTTTCGAATACTGATTCATCGTAAAGGCGGTGTCCTCCTTCGGTCCACTGAGATTCTCGTATAAGACCCATAATAGTATAGTTGTGAATTGTCTGGCGGGAGAAGGGGGTGTAGCGGATGATTTCACCAATGCGGTACATCTTCACTGGAATCTGAAAACTTTTGTCTTTTGCTAATTGCTGCATTGAGCTTACATCCTTGTCCTGCTAACGACCGTTTTTAGTCTGATAATCATTTCGCAAAATCCGTTTTCATTCAAAAGAGCTTCCTGCGTTGTTTTTTCAAGGTTGCCATCCATTCAAAACATATTTTAAGTTATGTAAAATATAAAACACATTTTTTACAAAAATGGTATCTTGTCAAGTTTTTTTTAAAGTTTTTTTAAATTTTTTTTGCTCGAAATGAAGATTTTTTTAGGCTGCCCGAATATGCCCGCTTTTACCCGCCCCCGCCCCCTTTTTTTAGGACCTTCTCCGGCAGACTAAATGTCGAAGATTCGCCGTGGCGAATCGAAGATCCGCCATTCTTGTGGCGGACTGACGACTAATTTCCCCTTGCCCCTTTTTTTAGGACCTTCCTGGGTAATTCCTCCCCCGCCTTTTCGCTTATCCTGCCTCCGGCGGGCCACCTGCGGGCAAGGCCTTCGACGACCGCAGTTTAGGGAGAACAAGATGAATAAAAAAGAAAAAAAGTTATTGACCAGCTACGATTTCATAGGATGACCAGGATATTCGTTATAGGACAAGTAATTTATTGACAACAAGAACCCTTGGAAGGAGAATACAGATTATGTTGTAAGACAAGGGAAAATATTGACCGCTGAAGACACAGAGAAAAAATGGCAAAAGAAACAACATACTTAAACAACAGGTGGGAGAGCTGTGAAAAAACGTTTTTCAAATTCTATTTTACTCTTTTGCCAAAACTAATGAATGGGAAAATAAAAGTAAATCAAAAACACTGCTTAGATTGGGAACTAAGATAATGTCAGAAATCAATCTATCTCAGTCGGAAGCTGATGCTTTAATACAGATGGAAAAGCATAAAGTTGATAATCGGAAGTGGTCATTTCCATCCAACGGCATTGTGACAATTCCTTTAATTTCTGCAAACAAGCGAGAGGATTTCATTTTAGACATACGACGAGCAAGAATTGATATGCTAAAAGGAACTTACCAAAATCGGGCAAGACAAATAGTTACACTTGTAAGATTGGATTTTGGAGCAAAACCGCATCGAAATCCTGACGGAAATATGGTAACATCTCCGCATATTCATATTTACCGCGAAGGATTCGGGCATAAATGGGCAGAGCCTATAAATAAAAATCATTTTTCAAAGACGAATGATATTTGGCAAATGCTACAGGATTTTATGAAGTTTTGTAATATAACCAAGCCACCTGTTATTGAAAGGGGGTTGTTTTGATAATTAGTGAGATACAAGAGTTATTGGATAAGTATACGACATGGTTAAGAGACAATACCACTTTGCGCGAAGTAGAAGATTGGGTTGAGATAACCACACCGTATCTAGACCGCAACAATGACTCTATCCAGATTTATGCTAAAAGAGATAACGGCGGCTATGTTCTTACTGATGATGCATACACAATAGAAGACCTGAGAATATCAGGATGTAATATTGAAACTCCAAAACGTAAGGAACTGCTAAAATTAACTTTAAACGGCTTTGGTGTAATGCTTAATAAAGATGCCCTTGAAGTTCATACTTCAAAAGAAAGATTTGCTCTGCAAAAACATAATCTCTTACAAGCAATATTAGCAGTGAATGATCTTTTCTATTTGGCGGAACCAATAGTAAAAAGTTTGTTCTTGGAAGATGTTACTTCATGGTTGGATTTAAGTGAAGTCAGATATACATCCAAGGTTAAGTTTACAGGAAAAACCGGTTACGACCATTGCTTTGATTTTGTAATTCCAAAATCCAAAAAGCAACCTGAAAGAATTTTGCAGACAATAAACCACCCAAGCAGAGAAACGGCACAAGCAATTGCTTTTTCTTGGATTGATACTCGTGACGTTCGTCCGCCCGAATCCCGTGCTTATGCCTTTCTAAATGACAGCGACAAAGAGATCACTGAAAATGTGGTCGATGCTCTCAAGAGTTATGAGGTACACCCTATTCTTTGGAGCAAGCGCGATAACATAAAAGAAGAATTAGCTGCATAAAACCTCCATCTCCGAATAAGACAATTAGCCCTGCCCATCCGCCTGCGGCGGAGCACGGCTAATCGAAGCCTTTGATTCACGTCATATTTCTTTGGTCAAAGAACCCGTTTTCTGATACAATCCCATCAAGTTTTAATCGAGGTAAAAAATGAAATTTACGAAAATGCACGGGATAGGTAACGATTATATCTATGTCAACTGCTTCAAAGAAAAAGTCAAAAACCCCGGCAAGTTAGCCAGAATCATAAGCGACCGGCACACCGGTATCGGCGGTGACGGCCTAATCCTAATCTCTCCATCGAAAAAAGCTGATGTCCGAATGAGAATGTTCAATGCGGACGGCTCCGAGGCGCAAATGTGCGGCAACGGAATCCGCTGCGTCGCAAAATACGTCTATGAACACAAAATTGCAAAATCCAGTGGCGGGTTCGACAAGCTCACCGCAGGCCGATTTGTAATTCCTGGCCAACCCCCCTTCCCTGCCAGCCTGAAGATTGAGACCGGCAGAGGCGTTTTGACTATTGGATTATCCATTAACAAAAAAGGCGAGGTTCAAAAAGCATGCGTGAATATGGGTGAGCCGATACTTTCGCCAAAAGCAATTCCGGTAGGTATTCAAAAAAGCATTGTCGTTAATGAGCCGATTACGGTTCTCGGACAGAGGCTTTTGATGACGTGCGTATCGATGGGCAATCCGCACGCGGTATTTTTCTGCAAAGATGTTAAAAAAATCGAACTCGAAAGGCTCGGCCCGGCGATTGAAAACCACAAAATGTTTCCGCAGCGAACTAATGTCCATTTTGTCCAAGTAGATAGTAGAACTAATGTTCATTTTGTTCAGGTCAATAAGAAAAGCGAATTTACGATGCGCACCTGGGAGCGCGGCAGTGGAATTACGCTGGCTTGCGGAACCGGTGCGTGTGCGTGCTGCGTGGCAGCGGTACTAACCAAACGATGCGGACGCAAAAGCACAGCCCATCTGCCGGGCGGCGACCTCGAATTATTCTGGAGCGAGGAAACAAACTGCGTTTATATGACAGGCCCTGCCGTTGAGGTTTTCGAGGGCGTTTTCAGCCTAAAAAATGGCATTTGACCCGCAAAAGTAGCTTTTTTACAACGGCGATGTTTGAATTTATCAACATTTTCCTTGAAAAATCCCCTGCAAATTCGTACAATTGTTAGTACATGAATTGTTCGCATTGATAAGGAAAATTCAGAATGGATTTAACAGAATCAAAGAGCATCTTAATTGTTGACGACGACAGGATACTTTCCGAACAGCTTTGCCGTTTCCTTACCAATGAGGGGTTCCAGGCAAAGGGGGTAAGAAGCATTAAAGAAGCTAAAGTTGAGCTCGAGCAGAATAGTTTTTCTTTGGTTGTAACGGAGGCGAATCTGCCGGACGGAAACGGCCTCGAATTTTTGGAGACAATAAAGAGAGATTATCCGCAGACGGTGAGCCTGATTTTGGCCGGCCGCGGAACGATTGAGGAGGCGGTTAAGGCAATCAAGGCCGGCGCTCACGATTACCTCGTAAAGCCGGTAGTTGACGACGAGCTGCGAATGGTAATTCAGCGAGCGTTAAATCAGCAGTCGCTAATGAGCGAAAATGAAAATCTGCGTTCGCAGTTGAAACACAAATACAGTCTCGAAAATATCATCAGCCAGAATTACAAGATGGCGAAGATATTCGAGCTTGTTGAGGCAGTGGCGGACAGCAAGACCTCAATTCTTATGGGTGGTCCTTCGGGAACGGGCAAAAGCATGCTGGCCCGCGCAATACATCACCGTTCGAGCCGGCGGAACAAGCCGTTCGTGGAGGTAAGCTGCGGAGCGATGCCGGAGACGCTTCTCGAAAGTGAACTTTTCGGATACGTAAAGGGCGCATTTACGGGAGCGATAGGCAACAAGAAAGGAAAATTTTTGACGGCGGACGGCGGAACAATTTTTCTCGATGAGATTTCCAACGCCTCGCCCGCCCTTCAGGTGAAACTGCTTCGCGTAATCCAGGAAAGACAATTCGAGGCAGTAGGCAGCAACAGAACGGAAACGGTCGATACCCGCATTATAACGGCATCGAACAAGGACCTGGCAGAAGAGGTAAGGCTGGGCAGATTCAGAGAAGATTTGTATTACCGCGTGAACGTTGTGACAATAGACCTGCCGCCGCTTCGCGACCGCGTGGGCGACGTGAGCCTGCTGGCGAAACACTTTTTGCGAATTTACTGCGACGAGCACAACAAGCTGAAACTCGGAATTACCGACGAGGCGATGGAGATTCTGGAACGGTACTCGTGGCCGGGAAATATCAGGGAGCTGGAAAATGTAATCGAGCAGGCGGTTTTAATCAGCAAAAACAAATACATTGAAGTTGACGATATTCCGCTGAAGGTGCAAAGTCATCAGCCGGCAGCTTTCAAATCGATGGGTCTCAAAGAAGCCCTTGCGGAGCCGGAGAAAAGTATTATACGCCGGGCCCTCGAGATAAATCACTGGAACAGGCAGGCAGCGGCACAGGCGCTGGATATAAACCGCACAACGCTGTTCAAGAAGATGAAGCATTACGGGCTGTATGATGAAGCGAGAAAACTCGGCCTGGCCTGATAATCGCCTGATTAAATAAATGATTACAAGCCATTTCATAACGTGGCATGGGCTTCCAGCCCATGCTATAGTTTATGATAAGCACGGCCAGGATGGCCGTGCCACAAGAAGAATATTATTCATCGGGATACTTAAGTTTCCATTGCCTGCGGATTTTGTCCATTGTTTTCAATATCTCAGCGGTTTCACTTAAGGGCATAATTTCGCTTTCCATCTTACCTTTTTCCAAACAATCCGCGACGTGGTCCGCCTCAAATTGAAAGCCGTTTCCCGGATGTTCAAAATCATAAGTTCCGGCTTGCTGCCCCTCAATCTCAAGAATAATTTCGGAGGGACGATAAAAATTGTCAGGGATAATTATCATTCCTTTTGTGCCATAGACACAAACCCGCTGCTTCATGGCAAACCGGCTGCTGCAGGAAAGAGAAGCAGACGCCCCATTTTCATATTGAAACAGGATAGAAGCCTGGTCGTCTGCGCCTGTTTTTTCCCTGTGAATAACAGAGACTATTTCTTTCGGCTGAACCCCATAAACCATAGATGCAAGCGAAACGACATAAATTCCAAGGTCCAGCAAGGCACCGCCGCCCAGAAGAATATTGTGTATCCGATGTTCCGGCGGCACCTTGAAATGAAATCCGAAATCTGCCTTCAGCTCGAGCACATCCCCAATACGTTTTTCATCCAACCACTTTCTTAACTGCCGCATCGCTGGAAAGAAACGAGTCCACATACCCTCCATCAAAAACACGCCTTTTCCTGCCGCTGCCTTTTGCATTTTGCAAAATTGTTTCGCATTAACAGCAGCAGGTTTTTCACACAGCACCGCATGGCCGGCCTTTATGCTTTGCAGCGTGTTTTCCATATGGAACGGATGCGGAGTCGCAATGTAGACGGCATCAATATCTTTATCATTTAAGAGCTGCTGATAGCTTCCATACGCTCGCGGGGCTTTATATTTATCCGCAAAGAACCTGGCTTTTTTCAATGTTCTTGACCCAGCCGCAAACAGCTCGCAATTTTTCGTATAAGCCAAATCCTGCGCAAATTCATTGGCGATTGTTCCGCAGCCAAGTACGCCCCATCGCACCTTCTTAGACATACAATTTATCCTTAGTCAAATTCCGTTATTATATTTTTGCCGATTCGGCTTTTGACTTGCATTAAAACCGCAATTGCACGCAGGCAACAGATGGTTTTTAGCCATCTGTTGCCTCGAACCACTGCCCGGGACAGGAATTGAACCTGCACTCCCTTGCGAGAACCAGCCCCTCAAGCTGGCGCGTCTGCCAGTTCCGCCACCCGGGCGACATAGCCTGATTTTCAATTTATTATTCATTATTTATCGCTTTTTGTCAATGCTTATTCGATATAGAAAAGCGAGAAGGGTGAAAAAGGTGTGAAGGGTATGAAAGGTGTGAAAAGTGAGAAAGGTGAGAATTTACTTTCCTTTTTGATTATCCCAAAGAAGAATTTGCAGACGATTGCAAAAGATAAAGCCGGTCTGCTTGCACAAATCAGCAACCATTGGCGATTTGGCCAAAAGCTCATCGGTGGTCTGTGCCTGCGGCATCAGAAAAACCTTCCGTTTATCGACATTGCCGATTATTTTTATTGCCTGCAAAATTTCGGTAATATCCTTCTTTACGTCCACAACAAATTTCAACTGGTAATCGTAATTATCAATCAACTCCCTGATTACCGCTGCGTTAAAATGATGAACAGCCTCCCCGTCCGCCGAATTGCTTAATTTTGGGCTGATGCTCATTAAATCGCAGGTGAGGCCCGGCTCATACCATAGGCCGGCAGTTTCGATGGTAATGTGCTTATTAAGAGCTTTAAGGGATTTTACCAATTCATTCAAATCCTCTCTGCGTTTCAAATCGGCAGTCACCATCGGCTCGCCGCCCGTGATGACCGCAAAATCGCAGGGGTGTTTTTGAACTTCTTTGACAATTCGCGGAATTGTAAGGTCGCTGCCGGCGTTGTAGTCGCGGGCGTATTTCGTATCGCACCATTTGCAGCGAAGCGGGCAGCCAGCCAATCTAATAAAGACGCTCGGCGTGCCGGCCAATTGGCCTTCACCCTGCAAAGAATGGAATATTTCATTTATTATCATTTATGCTTTATGCAAATCCGAATTTCGATATTCATTATTTTTTTACATATCCGATTGGGTCGATGAGTCCTGCGTCGGCGAAACCTTTTAAGCGGAGTATGCAGGAATCGCAACGACCGCACGCCCTGCCGCTTTTGTCGGGGTCGTAGCAGCTGTGCGTTAAGGAATAGTCGACGCCGAGTTTTGTGCCGGTTTTTATAATTTGCGATTTTGTCATATTTATAATGGGAGTATGAATTTTGAATCTGCCTTTGCCTTCTACGGCAGCGGCGGCAGCGAGATTGGCGAGCCTTTCAAAGGCAGCCATAAACGCAGGTCTGCAATCGGGATAGCCGCTGTAATCGACCGCATTAGCGCCGATAAAAATGTTGTATGCCCCCAAAAGCTCACCCCAGGCAAGCGCATAGCTTAAAAAAATCGTATTTCGCGCCGGGACATAAGTAATGGGAATGGATTTTGCCATTTTATTTTCCGGCCTGTCTTTTGGAACCGGTATTTTTTTATCCGTAAGGGCTGAGCCTCCAAAGGCGGCAAGGTCGATGTCGATAATCCTGTGCTGCCTGACTTTTGCGGCTTTGGCGACCTTGCGGGCTGACTCTATTTCCCGCAAATGTCTCTGCCCATACGCAAAGGTAAGGGCATAGCATAGAAAGCCCCCGTCGGCGGCGATAGCCAGCGTCGTGGCCGAATCGAGCCCGCCGCTAAGCAGCACAATAGCTTTTTTATTTCCTTTTGGCATAATCCGTCTTGCAAATTCAGGCAAAATACGTTATATTCAGTTTAGCAGACTTTTCACTGAGGTTCAATAATATGAGTAAAAAACCCCGGATTGAATTGTTCGAGAATCCAAAACGGCAGCGGGACTATTGCATAGTCATCCGGTGTCCTGAATTTACAAGTCTATGCCCCAAGACGGGTCAGCCGGACTTCGGCGAGATTACGATAGAATACCGGCCTGGCAAATTTTGCATAGAATTAAAAAGCCTGAAGATATATATGCAAAGCTACCGCAGCCGGGGCGTTTTTTATGAGGCTCTAACCAATGAAATCCTGGACGACTTATCGAAGATAAGTAAGCCCCGGTGGATGAAAATCGTTTCCCGTTTTACGCCGCGAGGCGGCATAACGACGGAAGTGAGTGCGGAATACAAAAATAAAAAGTAAAAATGCCTTTTAGAAATAGATTTTTGAAAATCTTTTCGAGGATACGAAGATGAGCATAACGTTTCACTGCGTACATTGTGATAATAAAATAACGGCCAAAGACGAGTCGGCGGGCAAATGGGGAATCTGCCCCGTGTGCCACAACAAGATTTACATACCTGATTTAAATGTCGATATCGACGACCTGAAACTGGCGCCGGTTGACGAAGAGGAAGAAAGTAAAAAAAGACAGCTGATGGCCGAGACCTACCAGCTTACGCGGGACATCCTGCTGGAACGCGATAACGCGGCAGGCGGTAAGGGCAAGAGTTCCCCGTCCCTGATAGACGACAATGTGCTTCAGGCGAGGATAATTTCCTACCTGCGTAAAGTAAGGGACGGCAAACTGAACGACGCAGAGGCTATGGAACGCCAGATAACCACCTACGGCGAGCAGTCGCTGCATCTGCTCGATAAAATTGCCGCCAGCGAAATACCGGAAACGGAACTGGCGGATATACCGCGAGGGGTACTATTAACGCTTGTAAGAAACCTTCGAAGCAAAATCAGCTGACGGGCAAGCGGTATCCACAAGGTTACGGCAGCAAAACAGAACCTGCGCTAAAAAAAATATTCTGACTAAACCTGACGGTCCTCAAAAAACACAGGACTTCCTTCCGTAATAAAACTCTTATCGGACAGCGAAATTTCAAGGTCCGAAAAGAACACATCATTTTGCACCTGCCAAATATGTATCTTAGACTTTACATAGAGAAAAACTGAAGTTGTTGAAATTAACGTTGATACTGGAGAGAAACGAGCATGGCAAACGAGAAAACATTTGTTCACGTCACACACGAGGCGGCAGGAAAAATAGGCGGCATCGGCGCTGTCATTGAGGGACTGCTCACCAGCAAGACATACCTAGAGGCAACGAGTCGCTCTATAATCATCGGGCCTTTGTTTTCTTACGAAGGAATTATACAAAACCGGCTCGGAGAGGATATCGAAGTACTTTATTCCTCCCGCGACGGGCTTGCCCATACACAATACGCACACGCATTCAGGCAAATCGAAAGAGACTTTAACACGGCAATCATATACGGCACAAGGATATTCCGCGACCAGCGGACGGGCATCGAAAGCCACCCGGAGATTCTGCTTATCGACGTGAGACTCGCGTACAGAGAGCCGGTGAACAGATTCAAAAGTGCGTTGTTCGAGCGGTTCGGCATTCGCAGCGACCTCTATGAGCATATCTGGGATTACGAGGAATACATAAGACTCGCTCCGGTTGCAATGGCAGCCTTGAAGGCGATGGTCCCGACAGGCCGGGATAATGAAACGACAATAATCGCACACGAATTTATGGGAATGCCGACGGCGCTGGCAGCCATTCTCGAACGACACTGCAATTACAAGACTGTTTTTTACGCACATGAGGTGGCGACTGTCCGCAATATAGTCGAAAAGCAGTCGGGTTGCGATACGATGTTTTATAACGTGCTGAAATACTGCCAGGAAAATAATTTTTATATCAACGAGGTGTTCGGCGACCAGAGCCATTATTTCAAGCACCCGCTTGTGGAGGCGTCGAAGCACTGCGATTATATTTTTGCGGTGGGAGATTTCACCGCGGAGGAGCTGCGGTTTCTGTCGCCGGAATTCGAGACGGCAAATATCAGCGTCGTCTATAACGGGATACCATCTTACAACATAACGGCGGAAGAGAAACTATCATCGAAGGCCAAATTGCAAAAATACTGCGAAAACCTGCTCGGCTTTACGCCCGATTTTGTCTTTACGCACGTCACAAGATTAGTCAAAAGCAAGGGGCTTTGGCGCGATTTGCAGGTGCTTACGAATATCGAAAAGAAATTCCAGAAAGACGGCAAGACCGGCGTTATGTTCCTGCTTTCAACGGAGGCGTCAAAAAGACCCGCCGGCCTGATTTGCGAAATGGAATCAAAATACGACTGGCCGGTCGCACACAGAGAATTCTGGCCCGACCTGTCGGGCGGAGAGGCGGACCTCTATACCCTCATCCAGAAATTCAACGCACAGAGCAGGAGCATCAAGGTCGTGTTTATAAACCAGTTCGGCTTCTGCCGGCACTGCTGCGGAAACAAGATGCCGCAGGATACGACCTTCGCGGATATCAGGATAGGCACCGACGTGGAATTCGGGATGAGCGTTTATGAGCCGTTCGGGATTTCTCATTTGGAGGCTCTTACGTTCGGCGGAATCTGCGTGGTGAGCAGCGTCTGCGGATGCGCAGGGTTCGTCCGCGATGTGACAAGCAACAAAGAGGTCAATAATGTAATAGTGGCGGACTACGTAAATCTGCACCGCTACAACTGCGACAGCGTCGAGAATCTCGTGCAAATCGACAAAGCTGTGCGCGGACAAATAGAGCATTGCGTAGCTGAACAACTTGCCGACCGGCTGTACCAGCAGCTCACCTCAAACGATTTTAGAGCTGAAAAGATGACGCAGAGCGGCTACGAGATTGCAAAAAATATGAGCTGGGATGCGGTAGTGAAAAATTATCTGCTGCCCGCGCTGCAGAAGCCATCGAATAAACAGGCGCAGCCGACCGCATATACCACTGCTTAAGCAGGCAGAGAAAAAATAGGCACCCGCCTTCGCTTCCGTCTCCACTAAAGTTCCGCCGGACAAGAAAGCTACGGCGTGGCAAGCAGAGGCACAAAGGGGCAAAGGCACAAAAAACAGAAGACAGAAGTCAGTCCCCCGCGGAGAGAACTGAGGTAAGAAGTAAGAAGTAAGAATTAAGAAAAATAATCGCAATACCGCTGCCCCTGTTATCCCAAAACTGGTAAACGTCCCAGATTTGTCCTTCAATTGTTAGTTTTGCGTAGCCTAGCGTGGATAAACTTGAAGAACCTGCTTGTGAGTCTCCACTTCTTTGAATCAAAATATATAAGCATCCCTAAACAAATAAAATATCCGGAAAGGCCTATTATTAATGGCCAATCACCTTTTTCTATTACCCGAATACCAGGCTCAAGAATACTAATTACCTTATAGAATACAAAAAAAACGATCATTCCAGAAAGAGATGCTATTTGAAATATTGCGAAAAACAAAAGACAAAATACAAGATCTATTAAAAATACAACGATACGTTGAAATATCCTTTTCATTATTTTTCTCCAAATCATTGCTAATATTATTACTAATTAGGGAACGTTTACATATTTAATTTCCGCAAATATTTGAAAGAGCAATGGCAGAATCAAGTGCGTCGTAATGGAAATAATAACGAGTTTCGGTAGAGCCGTCAACTTATGAACAAAAACAAAGGACAATAGGGGTTGACTATATAAGGAGAAGATATTAAATTTGGAGGGGTGAAAAAGGCGAGGAAAAAAATAATCGGGATACTGGGCGGGCCGGGGTGCGGCAAAAGCACGGCGGCAGGCGTTCTCGGGAAACTCGGGTGCGGGGTAATCGACGCCGACCGGATAGCCCACGAGGTAATAGAAAAAGCCGGAATTAAAAAAGAGTTGCAAAGATGTTTCGGCAGTGGTATAATAAATAAAAAAGGCAAGATAGACCGCGGAAAGCTGGCGGAGGCTGCCTTCAAAAACAGGCGACAAGTCGCACAGCTAAACAGGATAATCCACCCGGCAGTGCTATTCAGAATCGAGCAGCTTATCGGGAAATTTAACAGGCGGCGAGGCATAAAGGCAATCGTACTCGATGTGCCGCTTTTGGCGGAAATAGGCTGGACAAAGCGGTGCGATAAGCTTATTTTTGTCAGCTGCAGCCGGAAAAACAGGGTTAAAAGGGCCGAGAAAAACGGTCTTTTTGATGGAAATAAATTAAAAATTCTGGAAAAATTCCAGATTTCTCTGGACAGGAAGAAAAAAATCACCGAAAATACTATTGATAACAATGCCGGTTTGGCAAATTTGAAAAGACAAATCGCTGAAATCTTCTCAAAGTTTATGGAAAACGGGTAAGTGGGGCTTACTATAGAACAAATTGTTTGTTAAACCATTCTTGATATTTTACAATTTTTTCTGCTATTCAAAAAATCAAATCACAGGGAATCACAACAGAATAGCAAATCCCGTAAATAGACGGAATTATCTATCGCAGTAAAGGAGTAATTATGGCAAAGGTAACACCGAAAACACGAAAATACGGCATGCAAAAACGCAAGGTCGTCAGGAAGAATTCCGAAGCCACTGAGCAGCTGCCGGAAGAACAGGATTCTGAGGTGACGGCCAGCGTGGAAGTGAAGGCTGAAGCCGAAGCGCCGGCAGAACAACAGAAGGCGGCAGCGGAACCGGCAACAGCGGTTAGCCAGGCACAACCAGCGGCGCCGGCAGATGATAAACCCAAAGAAGAAACGGAAGAATCCACCCACGAAAAATATGAACGGATTAAGCGCGGCAGCCTGTACCTGACGGATTTGCAGAAATTAAGCGTTGCCGAACTTCACGAGATAGCCAAGAATGAAAAAATCTCCGAATTCACGGCACTGAAAAAGCAGGACCTTATATTCAGAATACTCAAGGAGCGAATCCAGCAGAACGGCCTGTTGTATGGCGAAGGGGTGCTGGAAGTTCTGCCGGACGGATACGGCTTTTTGCGAAACCCTGATTACAATTACCTGTCAAGCCCGGATGATATTTATGTTTCGCCATCGCAGATAAGGCGGTTCGGGCTGCGGACGGGCAATGTCGTATCGGGACAGATTCGGCCGCCGAAAGATTCGGAAAAGTATTTTGCGTTATTGCGTGTTGAGGCTATCAACTTCGAGAACCCGGACAATCTTTCAGAAAAGGTGGTATTCAGCGACCTTACGCCGCTTCACCCTGAGCAAAGGCTGATTATGGAGACCAGTCCTGACGAGCTGAATATGAGGATAATCGACCTGATAACACCTGTCGGGAAGGGTCAGCGAGGTTTGATAGTTGCACCGCCCCGAACTGGCAAAACGGTTCTGCTTCAGAAAATGGCAAACGCCATCAGCACAAACTGTCCCGAGGTGAAACTGATAGTTCTGCTGATAGACGAGAGGCCCGAAGAGGTGACGGAAATGGAGCGGAAGACGGCTGAAGACGTGGAGGTAATAAGCTCGACATTCGATGAGCCGGCCGCGAGGCACTGCCAGGTGGCAGAGGTGGTAATCGAAAAAGCAAAGCGGCTGGTGGAATACGGCCACGACGTGGTAATCCTGCTGGACTCCATTACACGGCTTGCGCGTGCATATAACTCGGAGATGCCGCACTCGGGCAAAATACTGACGGGCGGCGTCGATGCAGGAGCGATGCAGATGCCGAAGAAATTTTTCGGAGCTGCGAGAAACATCGAACACGGCGGTTCGCTTACGATTTTCGCGACGGCGCTGATTGATACAGGTTCGAAGATGGACGAGGTAATTTTCGAGGAGTTCAAAGCAACGGGTAATATGGAGCTGCATTTGGACAGGCGGCTGGTAGATAAAAGGGTGTGGCCCGCGATTGACATCAGCAGGAGCGGAACAAGAAAAGAAGAACTGCTGATGGACAAAAAGGAACTCGAACTTGTTTATCGGCTGCGAAGGGTGCTTAGCGACCTGAATCCTGTTGAGGCGATAGAACTTCTGAAGAACAGACTCTCCAAGACGAAGAGCAACGCAGAATTCCTGATGACGATGAATATTGATTAGCGGGTAGTGGCACGGGCTTCCAGCCCGTGTTCAAAATCCAGAAAACGCACGGGCAAGATGCCCGTGCCACAGAGGATGGCTGTGCCGCTTTGTTAGAGCGTATTTTGTTATGCACAAAAGAGCAAAGGACAGGGAGTTTTGAATCAGCAGGGAAAATGAGCGAAGAGCTATCAAAGGTCTATGAGCCGAAAATAACGGAGGAGTTCGCACAGAAAATCTGGGAAGGCGGGAATTTTTTTCACGCCCGGACCGGCGGGGGCAAAAACTACTGCATTGTAATCCCTCCGCCAAACGTGACCGCCCCGCTGCATTTAGGACACGCCCTTAATAATACACTTCAGGATATCCTGATACGATTTCACCGGATGCGCCAATACGCTACGCTTTGGATGCCCGGCACGGACCACGCAGGAATCGCGACGCAGACGGTAGTCGAAAAACGGATTCTCGCGGAAGAAGGCAAAAGACGAACGGATTTTAAGCGGGAAGTTTTTGTCGGCAGAGTGCAGGCATGGAAGGATGAATACGAGGCGAGAATATTAGAGCAGCTAAAGGCGATGGGGTGCTCGTGCGACTGGCAGCGGACACGCTTTACGATGGATGAGGTTTGCGCGAAGGCGGTGCGGGCGGCGTTCTTTAAATTGTTCAAAGACGGGCTGATTTACCGCGGCAAGCGATTAGTCAACTGGGACCCCGCAACACAGACGGTGCTGGCAGATGACGAAGTCGAACACGAAACTGTAAAGGGACATTTCTGGTATCTGCGGTATCCCCTGGAAGAGCCCGTTGAAATACCACGTGGCACGGGCTTCCAGCCCGTGCAAGATAACGTCAATAAGCGAAATGGCGCATACTTGCCCCACTGGACAAAAAAAGGAGCAACATACGCCGTAACATTCCGTTTAGTTGATTCAATGCCTGCTGAAGTCACAGAGCAATGGCGCGTAGAACGTGAAAAGATTATCCAGAACGCAGCGTCACAAGGGCGAGAACTATCGTCGCACGAACAACAAGAACTTGAACGACTTTATAGCGACAAGGTTGAATCGTATCTTAACGCCGGACATGGACAATGTTATCTTCGAGAAAATACAATAACTGAACTTGTTGCCAACGCTTTTAAACATTTCGATGGCGAACGATACGACCTAATCGCCTGGGTTATTATGCCAAATCACGTCCACGTAATCGTAAAACCTTATGAAGGAATAGAACTATCTGAGATTCTACATTCATGGAAATCTTTTACAGCGACACAGGCAAATAAGATATTAGGGCGAAAAGAAGATTTCTGGTATGGAGAATATTATGATCATTTGATTCGTGATGAAGAAGATTTTTATAATCAAGTCAACTATGTTCTATCTAATCCGAGCAAAGCTGGATTAGAAAATTGGCCGTGGGTTGGAGCAAAGAAAGAAATGCATGGGCAAGATGCCCATGCTACAAAACACGGGCAGGATGCCCGTGTCACTTATGTGACCGTAGCGACGACAAGGCCGGAAACGATGCTGGGCGATACGGCTGTTGCGATGAACCCGGCAGACCCGAGAGCAAAATATTTAGTTGGCAAAACTGTTCGGCTGCCGATAGTGGGCAGGATTATTCCAATTATCGCTGATGAACACGTGGTTTTGCCGGATTTAGATAATCACGGCCAAGATGGCCGTGATACGAACCACGGGCAGGATGCCCGTGCCACTAACGAAAAGGCAAAATACTCAACGGGATTTTTGAAGGTGACGCCGGCGCACGACCCGGATGACTGGGCAATTGGTCAAAGGCATAATTTAGCTGTAATAAATATAATGGCGCCGGATGGCTCAATCAGCGATAAACACGGCTGGGAGGACTGGGAGCAAATCAAAAATCCGGACGTTAAAAAACTTATCGGGATGGACAGATTCAAGGCGAGGGAGGCCGTTGTCGAATGGTTCAGAAATGAAAATCTCCTCGAAGATGTCAAAGAATACATTCACGAGGTCGGGCATAGTTATCGCAGTCACGTGCCGATAGAGCCTTATCTTTCCGACCAGTGGTATATAGCGGTCAAAAAGCCGATTGAGCAAGGCAGCACGGGCTTCCAGCCTCAGATAATACACGAAGACACGGGCAAGATGCCCGTGCCACGAACAATGGCCGCGCCACAAGGTTTTATCGAAGGGACGGATGTGCCGGCGAATTCGCTTGCGGGATTTGCGTTAAAGCCGCTACTCGATGGCAGATTGCGATTCATACCGGAGAGATACGCGAATACTTATAAAAGCTGGTTAGAGAATCTGCGCGACTGGCCTATAAGCAGACAACTTTGGTGGGGACATCAAATACCCGTCTGGAAGGTTCCACTCGATAATGATCCATTTGATAAATCAGATAAAGTGCAGACCTCTTGCTCAGAAGATAATTTAAGATTGCAATTTGAAAGCAGGCTGAATGAACTTGCAATTAGCGCAGGATTAGAGAGAGATAGCTTTTGTTGCCGAGTTGCTGGGAATTTTGCTGAAGCCTACGTTTGCCCTCGTACTAACAAAGGTAACAATTTATTAAAATCCTTTAAGGAATTTGTCAAAAGTTGGAATAGTGACGAATTTACGCCGGGCCAAGAAATACCCCTTGTTCAATCAAGACTGAATGATTTTCCTAACGCGAATATTGATTTTGCACATAAATTAGCTCATATGGTTCATGGCTTAGAACAGGATGAGGACGTGTTGGATACGTGGTTTAGCAGTGCGTTGTGGCCATTTAGCACGCTGGGTTGGCCGGACGAGACAGCGGAATTGAAAACGTATTATCCGGGCAACGTGCTTTGCACGGCACGGGAAATTATTACGCTGTGGGTTTCCAGAATGGTAATGATGGGGCAATACTGCGCGGGTGATATACCGTTCAGCGATGTTTATATTCACGCAATGATACAGGACGGCGAAGGCCGAAAGATGAGTAAGAGCCTCGGCAACGGCATCGACCCATTAGTTGTAATCGACAGCCACGGCGCAGATGCGATGCGATTTACGCTCGCCAGTATGACAACCGAAACACAAGATATCAGAATGCCGGTAGTTTCGATGGCGCTGCCGGACGGGAGAGTCGCAAATACGTCGCCGAAATTCGATATCGGCAGGAATTTCTGCAATAAGCTTTGGAACGCATCGCGATTTGCGATGATGAACCTTGAGGGAATAAATCCGGAACGATTCGATAAAAACAAGATGACGGTTGTTGACAGGTGGATTTTGTCGAGGCTCGCGAAGACGATTTCCGAGACAACAAAATCGCTTGAGAATTACCAGTTCAGTGAGCCATTATCTGCGTTATATAAATTTTTCTGGAATGATTTTTGCGACTGGTATCTGGAGTGGGTTAAATCAAGGATGCAGGATGAAGAGCAAAGGCCGATAGCCCAGAACGTCCTGGCGTTTGTGCTCGACCAGAGTTTGCGGCTGCTGCACCCGTTTGTGCCGTTTATCACGGAAGGGATATTCCAAAAACTAAACGAGATTTCGCCGGTGCGGCAATTAAAAGGTATGGCTGAATCGGGAAAGCCCGGTTCGCTGGCGATTGCGGAATGGCCGAGAAGCCTGGACTTTTTGGTGAACGAAGATGCGGAAAAAGAGATAGAGCTTATTCAAACGGCGGTTAAGGCTATACGGGATATTCGAAGCAGCAGAAATATACATCCGAAAGAAAAACTTGCGGTGTCGGCGAAATCGCAGCAGGAGTACGCGGACACTCTGAATCGCAACGCAGGACTCATCGAAGAGCTTGCCAACGTAAAAGATTTCAGGGCGGGGACGGATACGGTCAAGCCCGACAATGCGGCGGCGGCAATTACAGAGGCAGCGGAAATTTACGTTCATAACGCAATCGACGCAGAGGCAGAACGTACAAAGCTGAAAAAGCAAAAAGAGCAGGTCGAAAACCAGACAAGAGGCATCGAGGCGAAATTGGCTAACGAGAATTTTGTTGCCAAGGCGAAGCCCGCGGTGGTACAACAGACAAAAGAGAAACTGGCAGAATTGACGGAGCAACTGAAGACTATTGAAAAGCATTTGACAGAACTGGAGAAGAAATAAGTCCACCTGCGGCGGATTTGACCGCTCCCTTATCCGCCGAAGGCGGACGGCTCTGATTTAAGGCATACAGGCATAAAGATATGGAAATAAGAGTAGAATTGTCGAGAATAATTATTAACGAGACGAGCGACCAGCAGGTAATCGTTCTAAAGGAGCTTGGCGGGGAGCGGACGCTTCCGATTGTGATAGGGATAGCGGAGATATTCGCGATAGACCGGAGGATAAAGGGGATAAAGCCGCCGAGACCTATGACGCATGAGCTGCTCGAAGAGATACTCGAAGGCGTCGGTGCAAAGGTCGATAAAGTCGTAATAAACGACCTTCGCCATCATACGTTCTTCGCAAGAATAACGATAGCCATCAATAACGAAAAAAAAGAGATAGATTCCCGCCCGTCCGATGCGATTGCGATAGCAGCGGGGTCGAATATACCTATTTTTGTGACTGACGAGGTTTTTGGTAAAGCGAGCCAGTAAAATTAAGGATTAAAATTATCCCGACAGCGGTACAGAGGAGGCTGTCGGCGACATTGAAGGCAGGCCAGTGTTTCCCCGGCCAGTAGATAAAATCGATAAAATCCCTCACCCTGCCATCGTTAAAAAGCCTGTCGTGCAGGTTTCCTGAAATACCAGCGGCAAAAAAAGCGAGAGCGAGATAAAAGAGCCTTGCTTTTCTGCTGCCGAATAAAAAGAGCAGGATAATTACTATAAGCGAGATTGCGGAAACAATCATCAGAAAACGCTGTTTGCCGGCAGCAACGCCAAAAGCGGCGCCGGTATTTTCAGCCCAGACAATCTGCAAAAAGCCGTTAAGAACCGTGATGCCGTCAGTATGCCTATCCTCCAGAAATTTGAATACGGCGCTTTTGCTCCACAAATCGAGGGCGACCCCTGCGACGGCTGAGAACCAGAAAATTATATGGTCAGTGAGGTCGGGAACCGGTTTTAATTCCAGGCGTGATAAAAAAGCCCGGTCGTTTTTCGGCCGGGCAGCAGTATCTTTGTCGGAAAATTTATCCATTAAACCTTTGTTTTTTGTGAAGAAAATATTCGTTTATTCAGAATAGCCCTTAATCAACTTAACCAAACGGTCGGCATTGGGCTGGTCGGGTTTAATCTTGAGCGATTTGTTCCACTGCTCAATGGCCTTGGCCTTCATTTGTTCGTCAACGGTGCCGTCGCCATTCATACCCTTAAAGATATAAGCGACGCCGAGCCCCCTGTGGGCATCCCAGTCGGTATCATCAACCTGGACAGCCTTGATGTAGCTGGCAACGGCATTATCCTTGTCTTCGAGTTTAAGGTAGCAATAACCGAGATACCGCCAGGCGAGGGCGTTATCGGAATTTTTCTGAATGATGGCGTTAAGAAGCTCCCTTGCCGGCTCATTACGATTAGTCTTTATGTACGCCATAGCGAGTGAAGTCATCACTTCGATATTGTCTGATTCCCTTTCGAGGATTCGCTTGTAATAGCGGATAGCCTGTTCGTAATCCTGCTTGACCTCGTAGATGCCGCCGAGCATTTTCTGAATCTGTGAGCCATTAGGGTCAATCTGCTCAGCCCTTAGGCCGTATTTGAGGGCGTTATCGTAATCTTCGAGCACATAATAACACTGGGCATTATTAAAATGCGCCTGGTAATGGTTTTTGTCGAGTTCGCATGCCCTGCTGTAGGCGGGCGTTGCCCTGTCGAACCGCTCCATAATCTGATAAACCTTGCCGAGGTTGAAATAATCGTCAAAAGACCAGGGGAAAAGCTTGGTGGCCTTTTCGTAAGCAGCTGCGCTTTTCTCGTATTCTTTTACCTCCTGATAAATATCGCCGAGCAGGGAATACGCGATGGAGTATTTTTTGTTAATGCGGACAGCGGCATTGAGGTTGGCAATGGCGGCTTCCTTTTCGTTAAGCTCGGAGTGCATAACGGCTTGAATATATAAATTGCGTGCGCTATTCTGGCGATGGCAGCCGGCAAATAAAAACAGTGCCATAGCCAAGACCAATATCGGAAAAAGGATATTTGTCTTCTTCGACATAAACAATTCCATTTCTATCAATCCATCCTTGTTCTTATTACTAATAGGCGCATTTATATAATTATCGGCCTTTAGGAATACAATTTTGCACAAATTATCGCTAAAAAATGCAAGAGGTCAACAAAATTGTTTCCCGAGGGGCCGTAAGTGTTTGACAAAAGGCGTCTAATCTTATATGATACTGCCCTTGTTAATATAGCTAAAGTTTCGATGGGGATGAGGCCGGGTTCTGTCTGTAAATTTACAAGAAAGGGATTTTGTGCTATGGGAAAGAAAAAGCCGCTTTTGGAAAGAAAACCCTTTGTTTTAATCATCCGCGACGGTTGGGGCTATAATCCGAACCCCGATGAGGATAAATTCAATACCGTTAAATGCTCGAATGTGCCTGTAAATGATATGCTGATGAAGGAATACCCGAACTGCCTTATCCATACCTACGGGGAATTCGTGGGCCTGCCAAAAGGGACGATGGGCAACAGCGAAGTAGGCCACCAGAATATCGGCGCCGGCAGGATGGTTCCACAGGAGTCGGTGCGAATCAGCCTGGCGATTTCGGACGGGTCATTTTTCAAAAACGCGGAATTTGCAAACCTGATAGAATTTATCAAAAAACATAACGGGAAACTTCACCTGCTGGGACTTTGCAGCGATATCGGGGTTCACTCGTTTCTGGAACATCTTTACGGACTGCTGGAACTGGCCAAACGAAATAATCTCGAAAAGGTATTTATTCAGGCGTTCACCGACGGTCGTGATTCGCCGCCCGACAGCGGAGCAGGATACATAGCGGCAATCGAGGCGAAGGCAAAAGAAATCGGCGTGGGCAAAATCGCAGCCGTAATAGGCAGATTCTATGCGATGGACCGGGACAGCCGGTGGGACAGGGTTCAAAAAGCCTACGAGTGTATGCGAAACGGCAAGGGCCTCAAGGCAAAGAGCGCAGCCGAGGCCGTCGCACAAAGCTACGCCAAACAAGTGACTGACGAATTCATCGAGCCGACATCAATAGTAAATGACGAAGGTATGCCGATAGCAACGATAGACGACGGCGACGGGGTACTATTTTTCAATTTCCGCGGCGACCGGCCTCGCGAAATCACGCGTGCGTTCGTTCAGCCTGACTTCAAGGAATTCAGCCGGGCAACGAAGCCGGAGATTTATTACGTATGTTTAACCGAATACGACGCTTCGATACCGGCGCCGGTGGCGTTCCCGAAACCTGCAAAGATGAAAAATATTCTCGGGGCATACTGGAGCAGTCTCGGCTTGTCGCAGTTCCGCTGCTCCGAGACGGAAAAATATGCACACGTGACTTTCTTTTTCAACGACTATACGGAAAAACCATTCCCCGGCGAGGACAGGCAGATAGTGCCTTCGCCGCGAGTGCGGACTTATGATTTGAAACCGGAGATGTCGGCCAAGGAAGTTTGCGAGGTCGTTATGGAAAGGCTGGCTTCGGATAAATACGACGTGATAGTAATCAATTTCGCGAACCCGGATATGGTGGGTCATACGGGAATTCTGGAGGCGGCGATAAAGGCAGCGGAAACGGTTGACGGCTGCGTCGGCAAAATTCTCGATAAGGTAAAAGAGATGGGCGGCTCCGCGATTGTCACGGCTGACCACGGCAACTTCGAGCGGATGTGGGACACCGGTGAGAATCAGCCGCACACGGCTCATACGGTCGGCGACGTGCCGTTTATTATTTTCGATGACCGGTATAAGGGCAGGACGCTTCGAGCGGGCGGCAGCCTTTCGGACGTTGGGCCGACGATGCTGGAAATAATGGGTCTGCCTCAGCCTGCGGAAATGACAGGCAAGAGCCTGCTTTTGCCGTAAGAAAAAACAGACACTAAGGCACAAAAGGAAAAAATAAAAATTTATTAGCCACAGAGAGCACAGAGGACACAGAGAAAAAATAAATAGAAAATTAAAAATTAAAAGAGGGCGGGAGTTTATAATCACCTTGTGAGGTGGAAGTTTTCCTCGCCGACAAGCAGCTTCATTTTTCTGCAAAAGTCAACGTCGGGATTAACACAAAATTCGGCATCGGCTCGCGTATGCACCAATCCTTTGCCGGTTCTGACGGCAATATAGATGGGGCTGTTGCCGCGATGGTGCCGGCAAATAATTTTAATCTGCTCGACTTTTTCCTTAGTCACCTGTTCAGCAGGCAAATGAATCCTTACGGCAGCGGCGAGCTTTTCCTTTACGTTTTCGAGTTTTATCAGCTCGGCGGCAAAGACGTTCGGCGTCTCCCTGCGGTGGTCGATTTTGCCCTTTACGAAGATGACGGTGTCTTCGATAATAAGGTCCGCAAATTTATTGAGCGTCTCCGGAAAGACAACGACATCGGTTTTTCCCTGGAGGTCTTCGATGATAAAGACGGCCATTTTCGAGCCGGCATTTTTTCCCTTTTTAGTGACCATCGTCCTTACTTTAGAGATAATTCCGCCAATGACGACCGGCTGATCCTGCCTCGCGGCTGCCAATTCCGAAGTGTTGAGGGTGGAATATGCGCTGATAGTCTCGGCACAGTGGCTGAGCGGATTACTGGTGACATAAAAGCCGAGGACTTCCTTTTCAAAGGCGAGCATCTGCTGTTCAGGCCAGGGGGGAATCTGCGGCAATTTATGATGGTCATCCGAATAATCAGTTCCGCCGGCAGCAGCGCCGAAAAACGACATTTGCCCCTTTAGCTTATCCATCTGCGTCGAGGAGCCGACATCCATCGCCCTTTCGAGTCCCGCCATCATTTGAGCGCGGTTTCCGCCGAGCCTGTCAAACGCCCCCGCCTTTATCAGCGATTCCATTACCTGCTTGTTTGCGGCGCGCGGGTCAACATTTTCACAGAAGTGAAAGAGGCTTTTGAACCGGCCGTGTTTTTCCCTCGCGGCGATAATCTGCTCGACAGCCTTTTCTCCGACGCCCTTTACGGCGGCGAGACCAAACCTGATGACGGTCTTTTTGTCGGAACCTGCTGCTTTATGCCCCGTTAGAGAACTGTGCTTCGGAGGTTCAGCATGCTTCGCCTTCGGTTCGCCGAAATTTGTGCGGCTCTCTATCGGGGTGAAATCGACGCCGCTTTCATTTATATCCGGTGCGAGGACTTCGATGCCCATACTTCGGCATTCGGTAATATAATCGACGACCTTGTCGGTATTTCCCATTTCGTAGGTGAGCAGCGCCGCCATAAATTCCGCGGGCCAGTAGGTTTTCATATAGGCGGTCTGGTAGGCGATAAATGCGTAGCGCGTTGAATGACTTTTGTTGAAGCCGTAGCCGGCAAACCGCTCGATGAGCTCGAAAATCTGGTCTGCCTGCGATTTCGAGAGACCTTTGGCTGTGCAGCCTTCGATAAATTTTTCTCTGGCTTTCGCAATAACACCGCCCTGCTTTTTGCTTATGGCCTTTATCATCGTATAAGCCTCTCGCAGGGGAATATCGCCGAGGCTGTTCGCGATGCGCATAACCTGTTCCTGGTAGACCATAATGCCGTAGGTCTCGCCGAGAATTTCATCCATAATGGGATGCGGCAGCTTCCATTTTGCGCCGTGTTTGCGGTCGTTATAATCCTGAATGAGAATCATCGGGCCGGGCCTGTAAAGTGCGTTTGCGGCGATGAGGTCTTCGATGCGGTCGGGCTTCATCTTCATCAGCATATCCTGCATTCCCGCGGATTCGAACTGGAAGACGCCTTTTGTCCTGCCGGCTGCGAAAAGTGCAAAAACCTTCTGGTCGGCAATATCTATTTTTTCAAGGTCGATTTTCACGCCCTTATTTTTTTCGACGAGCTGCCTCGAACGTTCGAGGACGCTGAGGGTTTTTAGGCCGAGAAAATCCATTTTGAGCAGGCCGACCTTTTCGACCATCGGGCCTTCGAACTGGGTGATAGTGTCATCGGAATCCGGGGCCTTATAAAGCGGGATAAAATTGGTCAAAGGCTCATCAGCGATAACGACGCCGGCAGCGTGAACGGAGGCGTGGCGGGCAAGGCCTTCGAGCCTGCGGCAAATCTCAATCACCTCTCTGGTTTTGGGGTCGTTCTGGTAAGCCTCTTTAAGTTTCGGCTCCGATTCGAGAGCGTCATCAATCGTGACGCCGAGCGATTCGGGGATAAGTTTGGCGAGCCTGTCGGCCTCGGCGAGCGGGATACCCTTGACCCGGCAGATGTCGCGGATGACGGCGCGTGCCTTCATTGT
>PLLP01000004.1 GCA_003141315.1 Phycisphaerales bacterium | reverse complement strand
CTGCTGTTATTGCGGAACCGTTTCCCGCTGCCGCCTTGAATACCTCAACTTTGTTCTCTGCCTTCAACGTATGAACGCACTTATCCGAACCGCCGACATAGAAAAAATCCTTGTTGCGGGAAGCCGGGCAGACAACTCCATAATCAAAATTTATTTCCGAAATCGTTTCGCCGCTCTGTTCATTGATTTGTGTTAGTTTATTGCCGACCACCGAGTACAGCTCACCGCCATAACTATTCAGCCCGAAAACCGGAAAGCCCCTCTCGCCGATTTCCCTGCTGAATACCGGCTCTCCGTTTTTCCTGTCCAGCGAAACAAGAAAATTCTGACTTGTAAGCACATAAAGCCTTTCCCCGATAATAACCATCTCCCCGATAGTCTCGCTCTTTTGCATCGGAACGATGCTCTGCCAGACCAGTTCAAGCTCGCCGGAATCGAGCTGCTCTTTGGAAATTAACTTTTCAAATACCGGCTCCCGCAGTTCGCCTATCTGCTCATTGCTCTTTTCAGAAACACAGCCGGCGATAATCAGCAAAACCTGAACCATCATCACAAAAGATATTTTTCTCAACATTTTCGCTGCCCCTTCCATTCTCTGTAGTCTCCTGTTAACCGGAAAAAATATGAACTAATACACTGTGAAATTATACCTTTTCCATTACTGCAAATCAGGATAAATCAACAAAATCGGCCAAGTCAACATTGTTTTCCTTTTCAAAGGCCGACATCTTTTCTATCCGCTCGATGTCATCCTGGATGCGACTTGCCAGCCTGAAAATATAAGGTTTTCCTTCGAGCCTGTTGCGAAGGTCATCGAGCATTGACTCCCACCTGCCGTCGTAAAGCTGTTTCTTGAGAATAACAAGCATCCTCTGCTCGGCTGTCAGGTTATGGACAAAATCACTTACCTCCCTGCTTACCGCTGTCCCCCCGTCCCCTTGAGCGTTTTTGTTAATTTCAGACATTTGTCCCTGACTGGCTCTTTGCCCTTACCCATTTTACGGCAAGTTTATCGAACCATTATCTTATTTTTTCCATCCTTTGTATCAGTCTCTGACAGGCTAATCCTAACCTGACAAGCAGAAAATTTCAACACATTTTCCGAACCGAAAATTTGAATTTCTTGTGTAGAAATGTCGCCGTGTTGGTTAGCCCCTCCGCGTCGGAAGATATGAGGGTTGTCTTTTTGGTTAGCCCGCCTTCGGCGGGCCACCTATGGGCAGGGCGCACTTGATAACGAAGCAATCTCACCTGGTAATTACCGTTGTTCTTATTGCTTAATGCTAAGCAGCTTTTCTACTTTATCGCCCAGGTCAGGCCCGTAAGCCCCCGTATCGACCACTTTGCCGTCCTTATCGACAAGCCACATCGCAGGTATCGCATTGATACCGTAATAAACGCCGAAACGGTTATCCCATACCCTGCCGTCAAAATATTGAGGCCAGGTCATCCCCCGCTCCTTAGTCACCCGTCGCAGTGATTCGATATCCTTGTCAAAGCTGATGCCGATTATCTCAAAACCCTTATCGTGATATTTTTTATAGACATTCAGCACATTCGGCAGTTCCATCATACAAGGCCCGCACCACGTCGCCCAGAAATCAATCAGCACAACCTTGCCCTTCATCTTCGAAAGGTCCACCTCGTTGCCGTCAACCGCTTTGAATTTAATTTCAGGCTTGCTGCCGATGACGCCGGCGCTGCGGATAAGGCCGTCTAATCTTTTTTTGCCATCCTCTGTTGCATACTTCTTCGCCAGTTCCAGAATCTGTTTTGACCGCTCCGGATATAATTCCCTGATTTGTTCAGAAAACATAATCTCAGCTGTAAGCAGGTCATCTCCCGTCTTGAATCTCCCGCCGAATTCTTTTATCTGCGCCTCCATTTTACCGATGAGCGGCTCTACCGTCTTTTTATCCGGTTTTTCCTGGCCGCCCGGTTTTTCTATCAGGCTCTGCAGTCTGCTAAGGTTCACAAGAAACAGCTCGACTGCATTTTCATAAGTAAGATTTTCATCTTTACAAAGCTTGTTATAAACCGTCTCGTCTTCCGGCCTCATAACGCCCTTATTCAGAGAAACACCTATCCCCAATATATCGGGCAATAACTTGAAGTTTTCCTTCGCATAAATACCTTTTGGATATTTGCCGTAATATTCTTTGGATGCGTCGAGAAGCAGCGATATGTGCTTAAGTATGTCCTCTTTAAAAACTTCTACAGCCTTCAGATAATTTCTGATTTCGGTCTCATTGGCATCACGCCTGGGGCGAACCGGACCTTTCTCACGCTGGAACGTTTCAACGTCGCCTCTCAGGCTGTTTATCTTATCCCAAAGCGCTTGCTCACCGGCTGGCGCCTTTGCGCCCACACGATTAGCATCCGCACAAAAGCCCGCAACCGGCAGCGCCAATAATATCGCTATCAAAATTCTCGTCAAAAACTTATTCATTACAGTTCTCCTAAGGCATTAACATCCCAAAAAGCCTATGCCAAATAATTGTATCACAAAAAGTTTTCCAAGCATTACAGTAATAACAGGCGGCTGTTAAAAAAACCACAATAATTTTTGAATTTATTTCAATTTTTCATAACAACCCTGCAAATAAGAACTTAAAGAAACCAAGCCGAAATTGTCAATCGGTAAATTCTCTTGACAACGAAAGGGTTTTATTGTAAACTTATATACTTTGTGAATGTATTCACAAAGTATTTGCGAAAATCAGGGAAAAAGTGTTATGAGATACCACAGGATTCCGGCTGAAACCGTTCGCAGGCTGCCTGTTTATCTCAACGCTCTCCTGCTTTCACTTCAGCAGGGAAAAAGTATTTCAAGCAGTGAGTTGTCTGCCATTGTAGGGATAAATCCGCTGCAGATAAGAAAGGATTTTTCGTATTTCGGCGGCTTCGGCACCAGGGGTGTCGGCTACAATATTGAAAAGTTAATAAAGAAGATAAAAAAAATTCTCAAACTCGATTCGCACCATCAGGCCGTCCTCGTTGGGGCTGGGAATTTAGGCTCCGCTGTCCTCGCCTATCCCGGTTTTGCAGCGTATGGATTCCAAATCGCCGCCGCTTACGACAGCGACCCCGCAAAGATTGGCAAAACCATAAATAATATTACCATTGAGGACGCTGAAAATATCATAAACCTGAAAAAAAAGAATATCAAAATCGGAATTATCGCCGTTCCAAGGCAGCAAAGCCAAGCGATTGCTCAATCGCTTGTGAACGCCGGCGTCACGGGAATCCTGAATTTTTCCCCCTGCCGGTTGGCCGTGCCGAAAAGAGTCAAGGTAATCACGATAAATATCGCAACGGATTTGGCCAGGCTCCCTTTTTATATGCCGGCGGATAAAAAAATAGGCTTTGCTTTGAATAAACGGGCATAATAATTATATCAAATGTTTAAAATAATTATCTAATTTTGGTTGAGAAAAAAAATGAGCATCAAAAAAATAACTAAGCAGGCTTTCGCAAACTTCATCGACAACCTGATAAAGACCGCAACCGTCTATGGCGTCCAGCCAAAGGGTGAAAGGTTCGATTTTGCGCCTCTCGCCTCGGCCAAGGATTTAAGGCTCGATTACGACGTCACTCTCCTGCCGCCCAAGAGGTTCTTCCAGCCGACAACCGAGACGCTGCTCACCTTCGACGGGGAAGGCAGATACAAATCGAATTTCGATAACGAAAATTTCATCCTGCTCGGCGTTCACCCCTACGATATGGTCGCCATAAACCAGATGGATAAAATTTTCAGCAAAGACTACTACGACGAGCATTATATGAAGAGGCGAAATAACGCAACCATAATTGCCTGCGATGTCCTCACGCCTTCGGAAAACGTCTTTGCCGCCAGTATGGGAATGGCTACGGTCTCGGAAGGTTTTGATATACTCCTCACCGACATCGGCGATGGCTACGTTGCCGAGGCCGGCACCGAAAAAGGAAATGCACTGCTCGCCAAGGCAGAGACAACCGATGCGAACGAAAAAGACCTCGAAAAAAGGCAAAAGCTTCAGCAGGATAACCAGAAAAATCTCAATAAACACAAGCTAAAATGCAAACCGTCGGACATTCCGAACCTGCTCGAACGGGCATACAAACACCCCGTCTGGGAGGAAAAGGCAAAGACCTGCTTTAGCTGCGGCTCCTGCAACACCGTCTGCCCGACCTGCTATTGCTTCAACGTGCAGGATAGTTTCAACTGGGACCTCAAAAGCGGAAAACGACAGCGAACCTGGGACGGCTGCCTGCTGGACGGCTTCACAAAGGTCGCCGGCGAACACGAATTCCGGTCGAACCGCGCTGACAGGTTCCGCCACCGCTTTTATCGAAAAGGAAAATACGTGCCGGAAAAGCTTAACGGCCAGATTTCCTGCGTCGGTTGCGGCAGATGCGTCGGCGCATGCCTGCCTGATATTGCTAATCCCGTCAAGGTCTTCAACAGATTAGTGGACGATTTAGGTCTGTTATAACTCTTACAATATATGGAGTAAGTTTATGGGTCAGAGCTGCTGCAGTAGTATGAAAAGGGATATTTACCTGCCGAGGCCGGCAACGGTCAAAAAATCCCGAATGATGAACGGAACGGAGCTTTATATCCACATCGAAATGGATGAAGAGCCGCTCGATTTTCTGCCCGGCCAGTTCGTCGAGGTTTCAATCGCCGGCTTCGGAGAGGCGCCTATTACCATTTCCTCATCGCCGACGCGAAAAGATGGTTTCGAACTCGTCGTGCGAAAAACAGGAAACGTCACAAACGCCATTCACAAACTCAAGGGCGGCGACAAGCTCGGCATCCGCGGACCATTAGGCAATGGCGCCTACCCGGTTGAACAAACAAAAGGCAAAGACCTCGTTTTTATCTGCGGCGGCATCGGCCTTGTCCCGCAACGCTCCTTCATCAATTACGCTCTCGATAAACGCGCAGATTACGGAAAAATTTCAATCCTCCTTGGAACAAAATGCCGAGACCAGAGATTCTTCCATTCCGAAATTGCCAACTGGAAAACTCGCAGCGATGTCACCTTTATGGAAACCATCGACCAGGCTGATAACTGCTGGCTCGATGATGTCGGCGTCGTCACAACGCTGATTCCAAAAATCGATTACGACTTTTCAAAATCCATATTTCTTGTTTGCGGCCCCCCTGTTATGTATAAGTTCGTTTTGCTTTCACTCAAAAAGGAAAACGTCCCGCCGGAAAATATATACGTCAACCTCGAAAGAAAAATGAAATGCGGCGTCGGAAAATGCGGGCACTGCCAGATTAACGATAAATACGTCTGTATTGACGGGCCCGTCTTCCGCTATTCAGATTTAGCCAGCGTCCCGGAGGCAATATAATGAGCAATAAACCAAGAGTAGCCGTTTTCGATTTCGCCTGCTGTGAAGGCTGCCAGCTCCAGATTGTCAATCTCGAAGAGGAAATCCTCGACCTCATCGGCGCCGTTGATGTCGTCGAATGGCGGGAGGCTATGAGCGAGCAGAGCTCCAATTACGACGTCGCCATTATCGAAGGCTCTATAACGCGGCCCGAAGACGAGGAAAGATTATGGCTCATCAGAAGCCGTGCAAAAGTCCTTATCGCTCTGGGAGCCTGTGCAACTATCGGCGGAATCAACAAACTCAAAAACAACTTCGACCTCAGAGACGTCAAAAAGTGGGTCTATGGCAAAGACGCCGAGAAACCCCATCTGAATACCGAATTGACAAGGTCCGTAGCGCAGGTCGTCAAGGTCGATTACCTCATTCACGGCTGCCCAATTGACCGTAAGGAATTCACTTACATTATGCGGTGCATCCTGACGGGCAAAAAACCGGAGATACCGGAATGGCCGGTCTGCGTCGAGTGCAAATTGAAAGACAACAGGTGCCTTTGGGAAACAGGCCAAACTTGTCTCGGCCCAATCATCAGGGCAGGCTGCGGAGCAAGATGCCCCTCCTCCGGTTTCAGGTGTTTCGGCTGCCGCGGTTATGTCAATAACCCCAATATAAATGCAGCGAAAGACGTGATTGAAAGATACGGGCTCGATGTCGAAGTGCTAAAAAGGAAAATGAATCTTTTCGGAAGTGGAAATACACAGGTGACTGCAAATGGATAAAAACATAAAAATCGACGTGCATTACATAACCAGAGTTGAAGGCCACGGAAATATAAAGGTTAGCGCAACCGACGGCAAAATCCAGGAGATAAGCTGGATTGTTCCCGAGGCCCCGCGATTCTTCGAGGCCATGGTCCGCGGACATTCCTACGAGGATATTCAGACTATCGTCAGCAGGATTTGCGGAATATGTTCCATCAGCCATTCGTTCACCGCTATAAAGGCTGTTGAAAACGCCCTCAATATCGAGGTCTCGAAGCAGACGGATATGCTCAGGCAGCTATTGCACTACTCGGAACAGTTCCAAAGCCACACCCTGCACATCGGCTACCTCGCCGCGCCAGATTTCTTCGGCGCCCCGTCTGTCGTGCCGCTTGTTCCGAAAGCAACAGATGCGGTAAAGACAATCATTCGCGCTCACAGGGTCGCAAACGAATGGTCAGACCTGCTCGGCGGCAGAACAACTCATCCCATCACAATAATCCCCGGCGGCTTCACCACAATCCCAACCGAAAAGCAGCTCCGCACTCTCCAGGATACAATCAGGAACACGCAAAAAGATATAAACACGATTGCCGAAGTGGTTTTGAGCGTTGCGAAAAATATACCGAACTTCGAAAGAGATACCGAATACGTCTCCATCAAACAAACAAATCCGCCCGAATACACCTTCTATCACGGCGACATCGCTTCCACAGACGACGGCAAACTTGTGCCTGTGAAGAACTGGCACAAAGTCACCAACGAATATGTAGTTGACCAGTCAACCGCGAAGTGGACAAAATGGCATCGCGATTCATTTATGGTTGGCGCTCTCGCAAGATTCAACAACAATTACGACCTGCTTACCGACAATGCGAAAAAGACCGCCCAGCAGTTCGGCCTGAAAAAAGGCTGCTGCAACCCGTATATGAACACCATCGCCCAGGTTGTCGAATGCGTCCACATCTGCGAAGCGGCCATCGGTTTAATCGATAAAATTTTAACCAAAGGCCTCGTCAGCGAAAAAGTAAAAGTGAAAGTAAGGTCAGGTAAAGGCGCAGGCGTCACCGAGGCGCCGCGCGGCATGCTCATCCACGAATACGAGTTCGATAAAAACGGCAAATGCCTCGCTGCCGATATGTGCATCCCGACAAACTGCAACCACGCCAATATCCAGAAAGATATGGAAAAGCTTGTCCCCGAAATTATCGGCGAGGGACAGGATGCCGTCCGCCAGAAACTCGAAATGCTCGTCCGGGCTTACGACCCCTGCATCTCCTGTTCGACGCATCTGCTCAATGTCGAATTTGTCAGATAAAACAAAATGAAAAAAGAGCTGCTTGTCGCAGGTTTAGGAAATCCCCTTATGGGCGATGAAGGCGTCGGCCCTTTTTTAGTCGCCAATCTCGCCCTGCAGGCAAATGATTACCCGTTCACCGAATTTGCCGACGCCGGCACAACGGGAATAAACTTATTGCACCTGATTGCGAATCGCAAAAAGGTAATTTTCATCGATTGTGCGTATATGCAGACGCCACCCGGCACTATTAAAAAATTCACACCCGATGAAGTCAAAACCGCAAAAAAACTCGCCGGCCAATCCCTTCATGAATCTGACCTGCTCAAAATAATCGAAATGTCGAAGCAACTCGGCGAATGCCCACTGCAAATCGTCATTTTCGGCATCGAACCAGCCGAAATAAAAGAGACTTCCGCCCTGAGCAGAACAATCGCCGGCAAAATCGAGTATTACATTTCAGTAATAACCGAAGAAATCAGGACTAACAGAGCGGTAACAAAATAACAAGGCTATAATGCTCAAGAGAAAGAAAATTCAAATCACAGGCACCGTTCAGGGCGTAGGCTTCCGCCCCGCCGTCTATCGCCTCGCAAAAGAGCTTGCGCTTACCGGCCTTGTATATAACGACACCACCGGCGTCACAATCGAATTGCAGGGGCAGCAGAAAAAAATAAATCGATTCACGAAAGAGCTTCATCATAAAATACCGCCCCTTGCCCGTATAAAAAATTTGCAGTCAACGGATATTGACCCGGTCGAAAATGAAAATCAGTTCCTCATCACGCAAAGCCGCACCATCGGCAGCCCCGCATCAGAGGTCACAGCGGATATCGCCATTTGCGGGGATTGTCTTTCCGAAATGAACGACCCCGCTGATTTCCGCTACCGCTATCCCTTTATCAACTGCACAAACTGCGGGCCGAGATACTCGATAGTTAAGACTATTCCTTACGACAGAATAAATACCACGATGTCCGCCTTTAAGATGTGCCGGCGGTGTGCCGCTCAATACGCCAACGTCTCCGACCGCCGTTTCCACGCACAGCCGGTCGCCTGCCCGAAGTGCGGCCCAAAAATCTGGCTCACCGACAACAAAGGAAAAATAATCGAACCCGACAGCGACAAGGTGATACAGAAAACCGCTCGACTGCTCCGGTCCGGCAAAATCGTCGCAATAAAAGGTGTCGGCGGCTTTCACCTCGCAGTCGATGCGCTTAACGAAAAGGCCGTCCAGAAATTACGCCGAAGAAAAAAACGCGAACACAAGCCTTTCGCCCTTATGACCGATTCCATTGAAAAGATAAAAAAATACGCTGTCGTCTCGAAGGAAGCCGAAAAACTCCTCAAAAGTCCGCAATCGCCCATCGTCCTGCTGCCGAAAAAACCCGCAGCTTCAATCGCACAATCCGCAGCCGAAGGCACAGACACTCTCGGCTTTATGCTCTGCTACGCCCCACTGCATTATCTCTTATTTGCAGAAGGCTTCGAAGTCCTCGTGATGACAAGCGGCAATATTTCAGATGAGCCTCTAATCTGCGACAATGAAAAGGCGATAAATTTACTCGGCAATATCGCCGATGCCTTCCTCCTCCACAATAGAGTCATTTACAGGCAGGTTGACGATTCGATTGTGCATTTTATCGACGACAAGCCCGTTCTCCTGCGGCGGGCAAGAGGATTTGTACCGGCACCCGTTACCACCGATATCAAAATCCGCAAACACATTCTCGCTGCCGGCTCAGACCTGAAAAATACTTTTTGCCTCGCAAAAGATAACCAGTTTATTTTAAGCGAACATATCGGCGACCTCGAAAACGCCGACGTCTTTCTTCATTACAAAAAATCTATCGAACACCTGCGAAAACTATTCGAGGTCACGCCCGAAATTGTCGTCTGCGACCTGCACCCCAATTACTTTTCAACGCAATACGCCCTCTCGAAACCCGGCGTAAAAAAAATGCAGGTTCAGCACCACTGGGCGCACATCGCTTCGGTTATGGCTGAACACAATATAACCGCCCCCGTCATAGGTCTTGTCGCCGACGGCACAGGCTACGGAACAGACGGCGCCATCTGGGGGTGCGAATGCCTCATCGCCTCGCTGGAAAAATTTGAGCGGTTCGGCCATCTCGATTACTACAACTTGGCAGGCGCGGATTTGGCAGGCAAACAAGCTATTAGGCCGCTTCTCGGATTACTGAAACAGGCTTACGGCGCAGATTTCAAATTAAAAAATTTCGAATGGCTGCTGGAAAAAATCGAACCTGACGAAAAAAAACTGGAAATAATCCTGCGGCAACTCGAAAGGCAAATCAACACCGTCCGGACATCGAGCCTCGGCAGGGTCTTCGATGCCGCCGCCGCTATGCTCGGCCTCGGCAGCGTCAATCGTTTCGAGGCAGAGCTTCCTATGGCCCTTGAATCCATCGCCGCAGAAAACATAAAAGACAATTATGATNNGAAATGATAATAGAGATAATATTCGATTTGCGGCACAATACCGCCCGCGGTATCATCGCTGCAAAGTTTCATAATACGCTTGCCGCCGCCCTGCTGAAACTGGCCGTTTGTGCAAGGAAAAAAACCGGAATCGAAACCGTCGCTGTCAGCGGCGGCTGCTTGTGCAACCGGTATTTGGCCAACCGTTTGATAAACCTCTTGCACAAAAATAAATTTCACGTATTATTTAATATCGATGTGCCCGCCAACGACAGCGGCGTATCATTAGGCCAGGCTGCTATAGCTGCCTGCAAAATAAAATTGTAATCCTGAACAGGAACGAATTATGTGTTTGGCGATACCGGCAAGGATAATTGAATTAAAAGGCGACAACGCCATCGTCGATGCGATGGGTAACCGTTTCAAAGCCAAAACTACGCTTCTCGAAAATGTCAAACTCGGCGACCTCGT
>PLLP01000002.1 GCA_003141315.1 Phycisphaerales bacterium | reverse complement strand
GCGAGGATGGTGCCGTTGCCGGGTAGAGCGATGCCGATAGCCTCGCAAAGGCAGTTCATCGAATTTGCGGTGAAGAGGCCTGAGCAGGAGCCGCAGGTCGGGCAGGCAAACTGCTCTATCTCGGTGAGCTGCGATTCGGAGATTTTGCCGGCATTGAAGGCAGCAACGGCTTCAAAGGTGCTGATGAGGTCAACCGCCCTGCCGTCAGGCATTTTGCCTGCCTTCATAGGTCCGCCTGAAACGAAAATTGTGGGGATATTAACTCTGACCGAGGCCATCAGCATACCGGGAATGATTTTGTCGCAGTTGGGGATGCAGATGAGGCCGTCGAAGCAGTGGGCGCGGCACATAGTCTCGACGGAATCGGCGACGATTTCGCGTGAGGGCAGGGAATATTTCATACCGGTATGTGCCATAGCGATGCCGTCGCAAACGGCGATGGTGTTGAATTCGAAGGGGACGCCACCGGCCTTTCGGACGGCCTGCTTGACAATCTGGGCAACCTTGTTGAGGTGAACGTGGCCTGGGACAATCTCGCAGAAACTATTGGCGATGCCGATAAAGGGCTTACCAAAATCGGATTTTTTCAGGCCGCAGGCGGAAAGTAATGCCCTGTGAGGGGCTCGCTGAAAACCTTTTTTTATGGTATCACTTTTCATATAAATAATCTCCGAAAGAAATAAATTAACCTGGTAGGATAATTTTAACGCACCGGCGGCTATAAATAAAGGAAAATCGGTTGTTTTCAGAGGGATACAGGGTATAATTACCCCTGAATTATTTTTTTAAGGAGAAAAACGATGGGTTCAGGAAAAATTTTAAGCAGATTACCAGTAATAAGTGTCCTTTTGGCAGCGATATTTATGGCAGGCTGCGCTAATCCTGCAAAGGAAAGCAAGGTTTCAACTGCTCCGCCGCAGCCAACAAAAAAGACGCCAAAGGCCGTTGAACCGGCAAAGCCAACAGCAGAAACTGCCGCCACCAAAGCTATCGAACCTGTAAAGGCGGCAAAAGAAACTGCCCCCGGTAAGATAGTAGAAAAAGCCGGTGAACCGGTTGTCCTTATGCTCAAATTCAAGCAGGGGCAGACGGCGACATATAAATCGATAATGGAAACGGAGAGAGGCGCGGATTTTGCCGGCGATATAGCCAAGGATGAGCAATTCAAAAGCGGGAAAAGCGGCTCGAGGGCAGAAATGACTTTCAGCCAGCAGATAGAAAATGTCGATGAGAACGGGAACGCAACAGCCAGGATTACCATTAAAACATTAAAGTACACAGCTACGACAAAAAACGTACTGGCAGTGGGATTTGACAGTACAAACCAGCCGCAGGCAAACATCCTCGGCAGACTAATCGGACAAAGCTATACGATAATTATCAACCCATCAGGCGTGGTTATCAGAACCGATGGTCTGGACGAGATAAAGAAACTGGTGGTGGGATTCGCAGCAGAGAACATGGCAGGTGAACAGCTAATCTCGGAAAATGTTGTCCAGAAACGCCACCAGATACAGGTAATAGCAGACGCCAACGGCAAAAAGCTGGCGGCGGGCGATAAATGGAGCAGCTCACGGACAGTAACGTTCGGGATGA
Organism: Phycisphaerales bacterium; assembly: GCA_003141315.1. GTDB lineage: Bacteria > Planctomycetota > Phycisphaerae > Sedimentisphaerales > Anaerobacaceae > Fen-1359. Next base: position 423,686 of record PLLP01000002.1, on the reverse strand, counting down.
TGGGGGCAAACGCCTTTGAAAAGGTTTATACGTTAAAGGCAATCGAACAAAAAAGCGGCAAAAAAGAGGCAATCATCGAGATAAACGGAATGCCTGCAACTGTTCAAAAGAATGAAACCAGCCCTCTTACGAAGCTGTTTGACAGCAATAATAGTTTTTCAGGGTCGCTTGTGCTGGATTTAAGCAGCGGCCAGGTCGAACGGTACAATGAAAAGCTTCAGGCGGAATGGACGGTTGCGGACCCGCAGGCTACAGGCAGTGAGCCATCAACAATCAAATTAAGCACAATGGAACTATACAGCCTGGAAAAAGTCGATTAGGGAAGTATTTTGGAATCGTTAAAAGGATAATTGATTCCCTGCTCGTATTTTATTTTGCGTTTTCGCGTCCGGAAGAAGCGAATTTATGACTTCGAGAAAATTGTTAACCATACTTACTATTGCTTTATTATTCGGCGGCTGCGGACAGCCGGTCGAAAAGTCGGGGAAGATATTATTGGCAGTAAATTTCAGCCAGTCAAAGACCCTGCGATATAAATTTGTTTCCAGCAGGCAGATAGAAATTTTGCTCGATGCGAAAGCTGCTGCGAGCCGGTACAACGAATCGCTCGAGACGGTAATCGCATATAAGCCGGTCAAAGTCAACGCGAAAGGTGCGAGTATAATCGAGGCGACCTGTGAATCGGTAAAGACAAGCCGAATGACGGGAGGAACGCGGAAAGAGGCAACAGAAAATCTTGCGGGAAAGAGTTTTAAATTGACGGTCGGCCCTTCGGGAAAAATCGAGGACAGAAAAGAGCTTCAAAAGCTTATTATGGAAATCGGAGCAACCGCGTTCCGGCCTGGCAAAGCGGAAGGCAGGACAAAAGAGCCGGATCTCATCAGCGATTTTATGGCAACACAGATGTTTTTGTGGGATTCGGTATCGAGCAAACCAGAGCCGAAAAAAGGCGTAAAGGCCGGCGACAAGTGGCAGTCGCAGCTGTCGATACCTGTACCGACGCCGGTTTTGATGGACGCCGGGCGGGACGTCGTCTATAAACTCGAAGATATCAATGATACGAACGATGGCCGGGTCGCCGTGATAAGCAGCGAATATTCACTGTCGAAAACGACGCTGAAGGACTGGTTTTCACCATATACCGGGGTCTTTCAAATGAGCGGGCCTTTCGGTCTTTACGGCGACTGCAAGATTACGGAACTGGCAGGTGCCGGTCGGGAATTATTTAATATCGATAAGGGCGAAAGCATCGGCTACACTCAGGATTACCAGATGAAGATGACCGCTGTAATGTCCATCATACCGCTTAAGCCGAAAATAACCATAAAGCAGCATCTGTCGATGAAGCTCATTAAGTAACCCCAACAATAGTTTCGTGGAGGTGAACTTGGAAGGCAAAAACCTGTGGGCGCCGTGGCGGATAGGTTACATTCAGGGGCTCGAAAAGAGCGGTGAATGTTTTATATGCCACAATCTCAGGAATAATGAGGACGACCAGAAAAATTTTGTGCTTTGGCGAACAAGTCAGTCTATCGTTGTGCTGAACCGGTTTCCGTATAACAACGGCCATTTATTGATAGCCCCTGCGCGACACATCGCGGACTTTGGCGAAGCCAATGATGACGAAATGCTCGAAATGATAAAACTTGTGAGAGAAACGCAGAAGGCGCTATCGCTGGCGATAAAGCCGCACGGATTCAATGTCGGGGTAAATTTCGGCAGGTGCGGCGGAGCGGGATTGCCCGGCCATCTTCATATTCACGTTGTGCCGCGGTGGGACGGCGACACGAATTTTATGAGCGTCTGCGGCGATACGAAAGTAATCAGCCAGAGCCTCGCAGAGCTTTTCGGGCAGTTAAAAAAAATAAGCGGAGACAACGGGCTTCCCAGCCTTTAATAACAACAGGTTCTTTTCAATAAAAGGTGTCGCAATGCCGGGGAACAATGCAGGGTTTGCAGTAAGCGAGCAAACGAGCAGGGGACGAATTTTTGCAGAGAAGCGGCATCGCTACAGGTCGGATTTCGAGCGGGACAGGGACAGGATTATTCACAGCGAGGCCTTCCGCAGATTAGAAGGCAAGACGCAGGTCTTCACGCCCGGAATAAACGACAGCTTCCGGAACCGGCTCACGCACAGCATCGAGGTGGCACAAATCGGAAGGACAATCGCCAGGTCGCTGGGGCTAAATGAAAGCCTTACTGAGGCGATTTGTCTGGGGCACGACCTGGGGCATTCGCCGTTCGGGCATTCGGGCGAGAATATTCTTAACGACCTGATGGAGGATTTCGGCGGATTCGAACACAACAGGCAGACGCTGCGGATTGTTGAATTATTAGAGCATCCGTATCCGGATTTTACAGGACTGAATCTTGTCTATGAGACCCGCCTTGGATTATCGAGGCACAGGGGGCCGCACGATAAACCGGCGAAAGATAACTTCCCGGAAAAGAATTGCTCACTCGAAGGACAGGCGGCAAACGCGGCGGACCGCATCGCATATAACTGCCACGACCTCGAAGACGGCTTGCGGGCAGGCGTGATTTTTTATGAGCAGCTCGAAGGCATTGAGATTTTTTCCGATGCACAGCGGCACATCGGGGCTGGTGCGATTAAGGACATCCTGGTTTTAAGGACCAGGACAGCCAAGGCGATTATCGACATACTCGTAAGCGACTGCATAGAGACAAGCGGCAAGGCAATCGAAGAATCAAAGATAAAAACCATTGACGATGTTTATGGCAGCAGAAAAGATTTTGTGATGTTCTCCAGACAAAACGAGGTGAAATTGCAAAGGCTGGAGGAATTTCTGCTGCATAATTTTTATATGAATCCCTCCGTTACGATGGATGCTGGAAATATAAGAACAGAGATGGAAAAACTTTTTGAAAAGCTGTGCAGGAAGCCGGAATCTATGCCGCCATTTTACAACAGGCTGATTGAATCGGAAGGTTTGCAGCGTGCGGTCTGCGATTACATGGCGGGTATGACCGACAGGTTCTGCCTGAAAATGATGGAATCCGATTGACAGCCAAGGTGCATCGTTCAGAGTTTTATGAAGAGGATATTTACATCGTGTTTTGGGTTGGGGCTGCTGCCGGGTGCGCCGGGAACGTTCGGTTCGCTGCCCTCGGCAGTTATTTTTGCGGGGGCGCTTTATTGGGGGACGCCGCTGGTTTCTCTATCGGTAATATTGGCCGGCCTGGTTCTGGCGGGAGCGGCAATCTGCATAGCCTTTTCACCTGCAATAATAACCTTAACAGGCAAAAATGACCCCGCAGAAATTGTGGTGGATGAACTTGCCGGTCAGGCGGCGACATACCTGATTATCCTCGGTTTAGTGCCGGCAGAAGCGATTAAGAATCATATTTGGCTTTTTGCAGCGGGCGGTTTTATATTGTTCAGGCTTTTTGATATTTTTAAGCCCTGGCCTGTAAGACAGCTGGAAAGATTGCCAGCCGGTGCGGGCATCCTCGCAGATGACCTTATGGCGGGGCTTTACGCCGGTTTGCTGACGGCAGGAGCAGCGGTAATCCTCCACATAAAAGGCGGGTAAGGGCAAAACCGGCGGGTATTTCGAGGTTATGAAAAAATATAAGCATAAACTTGCGGAATTAGCGGAAAAAATCTGGGAAAACGAATATTTGAATGTATAATTGCCCGAACCGGCTGTTTTTATTAAAATGGCCGGATTGAGCGCTGCTCGCCGATGGTCGCCCGTTCGTGGAAGGCGAGTTTTCAGGCAAAATTTAATGTCGGTTTTATGGAGGCGGGCCTTGCGGGAGAATATCCTGCGGGGACTGTTTTTGAAAAATGAACAAGGAAGATTACAGCCTGCTGTGCGATGATTTGTATCTCGATATGTACGTCAATACCGAGCTGGAGTTGCCGAGCCAGCGAGATACGATACTTGCATTTTTCGAGAGGATCGGCAAGCAGTATCCATCGATGAGCAATTTCTACCGGCGGGACCAGCATTATTACCTGGAAGAGGAAAATAGTTCCGGCCAATACCGGTGGGCTGCGCTGGAGAGCAGCCGAATCGGTTCGGGTATTGTCAACCCTGAAAAATTCGCAGAGGCATACTCGCAGGGAAAATTCGTGCTGGAGCTTATCCCCTATATGCTGGGCGTAAATTTTCTGGACATAGATTCGCTCGATGTGACTATCGGAATGGATTTCGATTACTGGGGCAACCACGATGAGGTGATAGCGGAGGCTCTTTTGGGGACAGGCCCGCTTAACTGTCTTTCGGATTTGCCGTCGAGCAGGATTATAGATTGTTCGCCGTCAATAGTTGTATCGCTGTCGGAAGATAACAGGACACAGGCAAGGATTTCGGTCGAATCGAAGACGACGATTTTTGACCCGCGTGAAAAGGAATCTGCCGGCGGGCCGGACAAATTCATCAGCCTGCTTTTTACGATTCGCCAGTATCCGCAGGCGGGAGAAAAATTCGACCCGATAAAATCATTCGAGAAACAGTGCCGGCTGGCAGAAGAGCTTTTGGCGGAGAAAATAGCGCCCAGTATTGTTAAGCCTCTGGTCAATACAATCGCCCAGAAGAGGTTTATATAATAGGGGCAAAGGCACAAAGAGACAGAGGCACAAAGAGACGCAAGTAATTTGTCCGCCATTTTTGTGGCGAGTCGAACCGGAATTAAAAGGAGTAAGTCAAGATGGCTATCGAAGCACCCGTAAGCAAAGTAAGATTATATAATTTGAAAATATACATAGTCGGCATTCTTTTAATCGGCGGGTGGTTCACTTATGACGGCTACCTCAGCAAAAGCTTTATCGAAAAGCACACCAAAAATGGCGTAGCGGATAGTTCTCTTATCTTCAATAAAAATGCGCCGCCTGTTCTGCTCGCGGCAGTTATCGCAATCGGAATATATATGGCAATAATCAGAACAAAGAAAGTTATTGCCGAAGACAATCAGCTTACCATCAACGGGAAAATAAGCATTCCTTACAGCTCGATACAAAAAATAGACAAGACTCACTTTAACACAAAGGGCGGTTTTTTTTTAATCAGCTACAAGAGCGAGCAGAACGAGGAAAAACAGGTTAAGCTGAGCGACAAAAAATATGACAACCTGTCGGCGGTTCTGGATAAGCTGGTAGAAAAAATCAGTTGAAAAAAAACCAGCATCCCTTAAAATCTTTTCTGTTGCCGCATTACGCCGGTACAGTCGGCTGCCGCGGCTTAAATTTTTATGAACTCTCTTCAGAAAGCAAAGCGAGATGAACTGCTGCGTTACAGGACTGCAATGGGGCGATGAAGGCAAGGGCAAGGTAGTCGATATCCTTGCGGAAAAGAGCGACATCGTCGTCAGGTACGGCGGCGGAGCAAATGCGGGACATACCGTAGTTATCGGCGACAGCAAATTCGCCCTTCACCTTCTGCCGAGCGGCGCCGTCAGGCCGGGAGTGGTTTGCGTAATCGCAAACGGCGTGGTAATCGACCCCCAGTGCCTCCTCAGCGAGATTGACGAGCTTGCGAAAAGAAACGTAAAGCTCGATGGAAGACTGCTTATCAGCGAAAACGCACATTTGGTTCTGGATTATCACAAGCTGGAAGACCAGCTTCGCGAAGAATCGCTGGGCAAAGACAAAATAGGCACAACCATCCGCGGGATAGGCCCCTGCTACGCCGACAAAATCGGCAGGAGCTATGCGGTGAGGGTGGCGGACCTTTTTGACCCGGCGGGGTTAAAGGCGAAATTAGAGCAGATTGTCCTGTACAAAAACAGGTTTTTTGCCGCTATGTATAATGCGGCGCCCATAAACGCCGACGAGATATTCGATAAATGCAGGAAGTACGCCGAGAGGCTGCTGCCTTTTGCAGTTGATACAACCGAGATGCTGCACAAGGCAATATCGGATAAAAAATCCATACTATTCGAAGGGGCTCAGGGTTCGCTGCTGGACCTTGACCACGGGACGTTTCCGTTTGTGACCAGCTCGAACGCCAGTTCATTAGGTATGTCGGCGGGCTGCGGTGTTCCCGCAAGAATGGTCGATAAATTCATCGGCGTCGCAAAGGCATACACTACAAGGGTCGGCGCCGGGCCTTTCCCTGCCGAGCAGGATAACCCGATAGGCCAGTATATCCGCGACCGCGGTCATGAGTACGGGACGACAACAGGCAGGCCTCGCCGCTGCGGGTGGTTCGACGCCGTTGCGGCATCGTATTCGATAAAAATCGGCTCGATTGATACCGTGGCAATGATGCACCTCGATACGCTTACAGGCCTAAAGGAAATCAAGGTCTGCAAGGCTTATGAAATTGACGGCAAAGAAACCGGATTTTTCCCATCGAACGGGCAGCGGTTATCAAAGGCAAAATGTATTTACGAAACATTCGAAGGGTGGGATGACCAGATAAGCGATGTTAAAAATTTTAACGACCTGCCTGAAAATGCCAGGAATTACGTGATAAAGTTAGAGGAACTGCTCGACAGGCCGATTACAATGATAGGCGTCGGCGCAAAGCGAAGCCAGACGTTATTAAGGTAAATATACCAGGCAGACATTTGACAAAAAATTTTGGAAACCGATTCGATAAAAATCGATGAATACTTTCAAGCAGAAGCAGAAGGAAACAGCAAAACGGCTCGGGATAAACGAGGAGCGGCTTGCCCTGCATATTGCGATAATAATGGACGGCAACGGGCGGTGGGCACAGCAAAAAGGAATGCCGCGGATAGCCGGCCACCACCAGGGAGGCGAGACCGTCGAGAAAATCATCCGGTACTGCGTTACTGTGGGGATTGAAAGCCTTACACTTTATTCGTTCAGCAGCGAGAACTGGAAAAGGCCGGCAGAAGAAGTTAACGGGCTGATGAGTCTTTATTCGATTTATCTAACCCGGTTCAGGCCGATGCTGATGGAAGATAACATAAGGCTCATACACTTAGGCAGATTGAAGCAGCTGCCGATGGAACTTCAGAACACCATAAAAGAAACGATAGAAGTGACCACAGGAAATACCGGTATGATTCTCGCCATCGCCCTCAATTACAGCGGCAGGACAGAAATTATTGATTGCGTAAGGCACATTGCACAAAAGTGCAAAGAGGGCATTATCGAGGCGGAAAATATTGACGAGCAATGCATCAGGAATAACCTGTATGCACCGCAACTGGCGGAGCCGGACCTGTTAATCCGAACTGCAAACGAAAGAAGGGTGAGCAATTTTCTGCTCTGGCAAATTTCCTACAGCGAATTTTACGCAGCGGAGAAGTTATGGCCCGATTTTACCGCAAGAGACTTCGATGAGGCGCTTGTCGATTACGCCAAAAGGAACCGGAAATTCGGCGACACAAAGAAATAGTTTTGAGTTCCGGATTTTCAGTTTCGATTTTTAACTCCGGGATTAATGCTTCAAGTTATGGATATAAAATCCGCAGATTATTAAGCGGCAAGGCAGGATAATAAATGCTCAAAAACAGATTGATTTTCGGATTCCTGATGACGGTTTTCTTTACCGGGGTTGTGATAGTCGACAGCTGGCTGGATGGGTCGCTAAGCCGGGGAGCTATCGAAAAAAGCGTCGCCGGCAGACAGGCGACCGGGCTTTTTATTCTCGTATCTCTTATAATAATCGCCGCCCAGTTCGAGTTGGCGAAACTGGCAGAGAGAAAAAATCTGCTCGTGCTGCTGCCGGTTACAATTCCCGCATCGATTATGCTCGCGGGCAGCTGGTACTGGAGCCAGGGTTTAGATGTGCCGCTATCGAAATATATCCTGATACTTCTGGCGTTCAGCTTTTTTGCTTTTTTGCTTTACCAGTATGCACGATACGGCCTGTCATCGGTAATGGCAAACTGCGGCATCAGTCTGTTCTCGATTATTTATCTGGGTCTCTTATGCTCCTTCATTATCGGGATAAGGATTGAGTTCGGCATCTGGCCGCTATTGATGTACGTCTTTGTCGTAAAGAGCGCCGACATAGGCGCTTACACAATCGGGACGCTGATGGGCAGGCATAAGTTTTCGCCGGTTATAAGCCCCGGCAAGACATGGGAAGGTATGGCGGGTGCAGTATTTTGTGCGGTAATAGTTGCCTTTGTTTTTTCGGGATTTTTTAGTATAATGAGTTGGAAAGCGGCAGCGGTTTTTGGAATTTGCTTTGCCTTTATCGGGCAGTTAGGCGACCTTGTGGAATCTCTGATAAAACGGGACGCAACAGAAAAGGATTCGGCAAATACGGTGCCTGGTTTCGGCGGGGTTCTGGATATTGTCGATTCACCGCTTGTCGCGGGTGTGTGCGCGTATTTGTTTTTTGGTTTTGTAAGATAATAGATGCACCTTAACGATTTGGCTACAGGATTTAAGGAAAGAAACAAGACTTGGAAGTAATCATACAATTAGATTCAATCGAAGACCATACCGGCCTCTTTGGGCCAGCCGATAGTCACCTGCGAATCCTGCGAAGGGCGCTCGACGTGCAGATAACCGCTCGAGAAGACAACCTGATAATCAGCGGCAGGGAAAAAAACGTGAGCGAGGCGATGGAAGTCGTCGATAAGATGCAGAAGCAATTCATTACAAAGGGCATTCTTACCGACGGGGACGTAAGAAAATTCCTGACCGAAAAGACAAATACCTTTACCGGGCAATCCAGTGAGCCGCTTACCGTTTATTCGCACAAGAAAGTAATCGAGCCGCTAACCAAAGGCCAGTTAAAATACATCGACACGATGCTGGCCAACGACCTTACATTCTGTATCGGGCCTGCGGGGACGGGTAAGACCTACCTTGCGGTGGCGGTAGCGGTGTCGATGCTGAAGAAGAAGCAGGTAAGGCGGATAATTCTTGCCAGGCCCGCCGTCGAGGCGGGTGAAAAGCTGGGCTTTTTGCCGGGCGACCTTCAGGCAAAGGTCAACCCATATCTGCGGCCATTGTTTGACGCCCTCGGCGATGCGATGGATTACGTGCAAATGAAGAATTTTATGGAGATGGATGTAATCGAGATAATCCCGCTGGCATTTATGCGAGGCCGGACACTCAACGAGGCGGTGATTATTTGCGACGAGGCGCAAAACACATCGCCTATGCAGATGCTTATGGTGCTTACGCGGCTTGGACGCGGTTCCAAAATGATAATAACGGGCGACATAACCCAGATAGACCTCGACAAAAATCAGAAGAGCGGAATGGTGGAAGCGATTGAAAAATTGCGAAGGATAAAGGGCATCGGCTACGTGGAACTGGCCAAGCTCGATATTGTTCGTCACCGGCTTGTGCAGAGCATCGTGCAGGCTTATGAAAGAGACCAGACAAAGGGGCAAAGGCCTGTGCCGTAAGAGCGGCCAGGAAAAATTTTGACCCTGATTTATCGCAGCCTGTTATCAGGATTAAGAAATGTTTCCATTCAAAAAAAGAAGTTTGCGACGAGAGAAGGTTCGCCAGAACATGGCAACGAGGCGTTTCTCTGCGATTCAACTGCTCGGTAATACGGACCTTGTCATATCTACGGCTATATTGGTTGCGTTTATTCTTTTAAGCGTTCCAATTCTTACCTTCCAGTTAAAGGCCGGCAGCCCGACAGCTTTCGGTGTAATCGGTACCGGCAATTTTCCGAACTTTCTGCAAATAACCGTAATTGTTGTTCTGATTTTACTGTCGGCGGCGATTTATATAAAGCGGTACCAGGGCCGGTTAGTCCAGAATCATACGAGGGCAATTGCGCTGGCAGGGTTGTTTATTTCAATGCTCCTTGCCGCCAGGCTCGGCGCTGTTGCAGCCGACAGAACCTGGTGGGTGACGGGATCCGCAATCGCGGTATCAATAATTCTGTCAATTTCTTACGAACAGCGATTTGCGATGGGGATGAGCATTTTTTACTGCCTGCTGGGAAGTTTTATTACGGTGACGGATACCGCTAATATAGGCCGGCTTTCGATACCTGATGTAAATCAGTTTTTAATAATGGCATCGGGTTCGGTCACCTGCTGTTTCAGCATCAGGGAAATCCGGACGAGGACAAAACTGCTGGAGGTAGGCGCACTGGCGGCAGTAATAGTATTTGCAATGTCGCTGGCAAGTTTGTCTATGAAGTCGCCGGATGGAAATTTTAATACAATCTTCTGGGACAGCTTCAAACATGCGGTATCTGCCTTCCTCGTGGGAGTATTGATGCAAAGTCTGCTGCCGATAATCGAAAAGAACTTCAGCATAGTAACGTCGATGACGCTGCTGGATTACAGCGATGCAAATCAGCCGTTATTGAAACGGCTTGCGATGGAGGCGCCCGGGACATACAGCCACTGCCTGCTTGTCGGTTCGATAGCGGAGGCGGCAGCGGAAGCGATTGGACGAAACGGCCTGCTGTGCAGGGTGGGGGCATATTACCATGACATCGGCAAAATCAACAAGCCAGGCTATTTTATAGAAAACGAGATGGGGCCGATGGACAGGCACAAGGAATTGTCGCCTGCAATGAGCCAGCTTATCATAGTCGGCCACGTAAAGGACGGCGCCGAGCTTGCCCGCGAGTACGGTTTGCCGCCTGTTCTTCGTCAGTTTGTCGAGACGCATCACGGGACGACTCTGGTTGAGTTTTTTTACAACGCGGCAAAGAAAAAAAGAGGCGAGCAGTCCACAACCTTTGACGCAGAGCCGAGCGAAAGTGAATTCAGATACGCAGGACCCAAACCACGGACAAAAGAAGCAGCTATTGTTATGCTGGCCGATGGCGTAGAAAGCTCGGTAAGGTCGCTGGGGGAAGTGACCGTCGGCAAAATTGAGTCTGTCGTTCATAATATGGCTATGAAGAGGCTGCAGGATGGGCAATTCGATGAATGCGACCTGTCGCTTCGGGAACTGAGCCAGATAGAGGAAAGCATAACCAAGACGCTGGTTGCCCATTATCACGGCAGAATAGCATACCCGACATCCCCGGACAAACCGGCAGAGATACGAAACGCCGGAAACTAAAGGCGGATAAATATGAGTATTACAATTCAGGTGAGCAAAATCCCGGGTTTGCCTAACGCAAAAATACCGCTCGATGTGAAGAGGCTTCGAAGGCTTATCAGGCTGGCGTGCGGACATTTTCAGATTTCGGCGGCTGTTATCGGGATTGAAATTGTCGGGGATTCTGAAATCAGGAAAATAAACAGAGAATATCTGAAAAGCAGCCGCACCACGGACTGCATCAGTTTCGATTTGACGGAGAACAAGGACAGGAAACTATTCCAGATAATCGTCAATGCCGAAAAGGCAGCCCGGGAGGCGAAAAAACGAGGGCATAGTGCGGAGGCGGAACTGGCTTTGTATGTGCTTCACGGCCTGCTTCACAATCTCGGGTTCGACGACAAAAGACAGAGAGATGCAAGGTTAATGCACGAAAAAGAGGATTATTTTTTACAGCGGTTCGGCTATGGCGCGGTTTATAATAATGGGCGAAAGGCATAGCCGGCTTTTTTGCTTATCTTTATTCGAAACGGAAAGGAAATCCGGTGGATAGCTGGTTATCGGCAATTTTTTTTATTCTTTCGGCAGCAGGTGTCTTATTTTTTTCTGTAAATGTGTACGCCCTGCAGTTTTTCTATTCGGGAAAATTGCCGGAGACGAACTGCTACAGGAATAAGGAAAGACTTGTAAGCCGGCTGACGGCGGAAAGAGAGAATCTGCTGTTCGCCTGCTCTTTTTACAGACTGCTTTGCAATATGCTCACAATCCTGTTTATGCTTACAGGTTTTGCGAGTATCAAAAATGCCGGTCTTGATATATTCGATTATGGCGTTGTGCTTGCGGCGGGCTTTGTGATTTTTATGATGCTGGGCTACGCAATTCCTTATTCCTGGGCAAAATATGCGGGAGGAAACGTATTAAGCGGCACCTGCGGTTTTTTGCTGGCTGTTCTTTTTATCTGCAGGCCTTTGGTATCGATTTATAAATTTATCGACATCCTGATTCGCCGCCTTTGCGGCATCAGCGAGATTACCGACGAGCAGCGGCAGGAGCAGTTTCTCGGCGGCGTCGAGCAGCACAAAATAGAGGGGGTTGTCGATGAAGAAGAACAGGAAATGATAGAAAACGTCCTTGAGATGAGCGAAAAGACTGCCCAGGAAATTATGACGCCGCGGACGGACATTGTTGCAATAGAGGCAAACAGCGACAGGCAGGGCGTTTTCGGGATTGTTACCGCCGCTGGACATTCGAGATTTCCGGTTTATGAAACAAACTTAGACAACATAATCGGGCTTCTCTATGCAAAAGACCTCCTCAAAGACAGCAATGCGTGCAATGAGCCGTTCGAACTGCGCAGTAAATTGAGAATCGCATATTTTGTGCCTGAAACAAAGCCGATACGGGAGCTGCTGCGGGAATTCCAGGGACAAAAACTCCATATTGCGGTTGTTCTCGACGAATACGGCGGGACAGCCGGCCTTATCAGCCTGGAGGATATACTCGAAGTGATTGTGGGCGACATATCGGATGAATACGATACCAGGCCGCCCGAACCGGTTAAAAGAATCGACCGCTATACAATCGAGGCAGATGCGAGGACATATATTGACGATATTAACGACAGGTTCGCCCTGAATCTGCCGGACAGCGAGGACTACGATACCGTGGGCGGTTTTATCCTTTCGCATCTTGGGAGCATTCCGCAGGCAGGAACAGAATTCGAATACGGTAATTTGAAATTCAAAATCACCGCCGCCGAGGCTCGCAGGATAAAGCAGGTAAGGATTACATCCGCCGCTGACGGAGCGAAGGAAAGAAATGCTGAATAAGGATTTTGCGATATGCGTGCAGGCGTCCGATTTTTCCGAGACCTCGCAGGTTCTCACTTTTTTCGGCAAGCAATCCGGCAAGCTTCGCTGCATCGCTAAAGGCACAAAAAGGCAGAAATCCTCATTTGACGGGCCGGTCGAAATTTTTGCTTACGGCGATATAGTTTTCGCAAGTACCGGCGAGGACAAACTTTCGACTTTGACGGAATTCCAGCAGAAAAAACCACTCGCTGGTCTTGCGGCGAATCTGACAACACTGCACTGTGCGATGTTCACAGCGGAACTGCTCAATAAATTTACAAAAGATTACGACCCGCATCCGCAGCTTTTCGACAGCTTCCTGCAGTTTTTGCAGGATATTAACCATTTGCAGAATAACAAATACGCCCCGCTTCCATTATTGATATTGTTCCAGTTATCACTATTGAAGGAAATTGGTATTCAGCCGGTGTTGAATCATTGCGTCAACTGCAAAACGCGGGATGCGATACGCGATACGCAATACGAAGTGTATTTCAGCAGCCAGGCAAATGGCCTCGTTTGCAGGGATTGCGAAGCTGCATTTCCTGATAAGGTGAAACTGTCAGCCGGTTCGGTTAAATGCCTGACGAGTTTGAAGCTGATTGCCGGCGCCGATGAAAAGACGCTCAAGGAGATTGAGAAAGTTTTGATTTATCACTTTACCGGGCTTCTCGGCAGGCCGCCCAAAATGGCCGGCTATATTCTCAAATCGCAAGGCAGGTAAATCCCGTTTCTCTGCAGCTATCCAACCGGATAAGGCAACCGACCACACTATTGCGGCTTGAGCCAGCTGTTGAGAATTTCCGATTGAAGCTGGTCAGGATTCGGAATCGGCTTGATGCGAAAACTCCTTTTCATTTTATGCGCAAGGGTTGCATCGACTTCCAAATCTTTCCCGGCACGCAATATTGCAAGTTTGACTTTGCCGCCGGGTTTTTTGGCAGAGATTTTCCCATCCAGACCCTTACTGTCGGCGTGCTCGCCATCGACGGCCTTGATTTGGTCCTGTGCCTTCAGGTCTGCACGGCTTGCGGGTGAATTACCTTCCACCGCCGCCACGACAAGCAAACCATTGACGTCTTCTGCAACTGCTCCAAGATACGCATCCGGCAACTCGTTAGGCTCTTCGAGCGCCAGGCCCGCATATCCGAGATATTTCGGATAATCTACATCTTTGACCGTGGAGGCATATTCGAATATTTCCTGCAGCGGGCAGCCAGCTATACGCTCACAAACATCCTGAAACTCCTGGTCGGTAAAACCTCTTTGCTTGTCCTTGTAGAATTCTCTATAGAGAGTCCGCATCACATCGTCAAGGGATTTTTTGTTCTGCGTAACATGGCGAATCTTAAAATCGAGCAGCATGCCCAGCGCCGCTCCTTTATCATAATAGGAAATCGTTTTTCGTACTCCTTTGCCGCTGCCGCCGCCGAACGGCCCCTGTGTCCAGGAATCGTAGCTTGACTGAGTCGCAGACTGGAACAAATGGCCTGTATTGTTTTCATAAGCGGCTATGCATTTGCGCATACCATCGAGAACCTTCTCCTGTGTCATCAGCCCCGCCCGCGCCAGCATGAGGTATTCGTAATAAACAGTAAAGCCCTCCGAGACCCAAAGCATATTCGTCAGGTTGGCCTTATCATAGTCGAACGGCCCGAGCGCAATCGGGCGAATACGCTTGACGTTGTAATTATGAAAATATTCGTGAGATAAAAAAGCCAGATCGCGATCCATTCCCTTGTTGTCCATTTCGCCGCCGTCAAACGAAAACGATGTGGAATTAAGATGTTCAAGGCCGCCCTGCCCGGGGCCTATCGCAATAAACGTATAGTGCTTATATGGAATATCTCCGATTATTTTTGTGCCTGCCTCTACGGCAGCCTTGAGATTCTCCATAAAAAGCTTGTGGTCGAAATTGCCTACTTTGTATCCCAGAAAATAGTGCGGAATACCGTTAATCTCAAAAGAAGGAAGTTCTTCCAGATTGCCAACCAACAGCGGGCTGTCATACAGGACATCGAAATCCTCCGCCTGGTATGTATTGGGCTTACCCTGCACAGATTCGAGCCCCGTCGCAATCCTGTTCCATTTCGGGTATGGCATAATCTCAACCGTCACGGGATGCCGAACCAGACCCGCGACGTGCAGAAATACACTGGTCGGCACAATATACGCACGACTCTTGTCGAGATAACTTTGTGCGACAAACTGTGTGGCTGCACGCACATCGTAACTGGCTGTAATGACTGATGCATTGTTGCTTTGAACCTGCCAGGTATTATCTTTGGTTTTTTCCCACTTCAAAGGCTTGCCGTCAGCATCGGCGGCTTGAAAATTCTGCACATTCTTTGCAAAGTTAAAAATACCGTAATAGCCGGGCGTCCAGGCCGGCATCTTGAAATCCTGCGTTTGGCCCTTCAAATCTTCGCAGCGGAAGACAACGTGAAACAGATGCTCGTTAGGCTCCCCCATCGAAACCGTAAAAGCCATCTTCCCCGCCGGTTGTTCGGCGAAAGAGCCGGCAGCAACAAAAAATAAAACACAGAACAGAACCAGGCTTGATTTTCTTATCATATTTTTTGAAGATTGACGATTGCAGACTGACGCTCGTAAATTTTCCATTTTTGCTTTTCCTCTTAACTTTTTTACATGCTACTGTTGCTCTTGTTCAAAAAATTCCGGCTGGTCGATACCTTGTTTTTTCTGCCGGAGTTTCAACCCCAGATGGCTGCAGGCCTGCGTGGTGATTTCGCGGCCTCTTTTGGTTCGGCGGAGAAAACCAATTTGCAACAGATACGGTTCGACAACGTCTTCGAGCGTATCCTTTTCTTCGCCTAACGTGGCGGCGAGGGCTTCTATGCCGGCAGGACCCCCTTCATAAACGTTCGCAAGCGCCCGCAGAAACAGCCTGTCGAGCTCATCGAGGCCGAGCGAATCAATCTGTTCCATCTGCAGGGCGTTTTCCACTATGGCAGTATTTAAATGTCCTTTGCCCTTGACCTGGGCGTAATCGCGGACACGTTTCAGCAGCCTGTTCGCAACCCGCGGAGTGCCGCGGCTTCGTGCAGCAATAAGTTCGAGCGTGCCATCGTCCGATTTCAATTTCAAAAGATTAGCCGAGCGTTTTAAAATCGCCGTCAATTCCGCCTCGTTGTAGAAATCCAGATGGTAGAGCATACCAAACCGGCTTCGCAATGGTGCGCTGAGCAGCCCCGCACGAGTGGTGGCGCCGATAAGGGTAAAACGTTTGAGCGGGAAATTTATCGTTTTTGCGTGCAGGCCTGAATCGACGGTAAAATCGACGCGGAATTCCTCCATCGCCGGATACAAAAACTCCTCGACAGGCGTACTGAGGCGGTGAATCTCATCGATGAAAAGGATGTCGCCGGTATTGATATTGCTGAGCAATCCCATCACGTCGCCGGCCTTTACGAGGGCAGGCCCCGATGAGCAGCGAATCTTCGCACCCATCTCGTTTGCGACCACGTTCGCAAGTGTGGTTTTGCCGAGGCCCGGCGGGCCGTAAAAAAGGATATGTTCGAGGGGTTCCCCCCGCTTCTTCGCCGCCGTCATTGCAATTATGAGCTTTTCCTTTATGTTGGTCTGGCCGATGCATTCCGACAGGAATTTCGGACGAAGCGAGACGTTAAATTCCTCTTCCTGCCTGTCGAGTGATTCTGAATTTATTACCCTGTCTATTGCCATAACAACTTCTTTAACATTCGAAATTGAAAGTTCGACGTTCAATGTTAATTTTTTATACTTCTATTCCCTGCTTCAATCTATAAACCAGAGGCACAAGCTGTTCTGCCGATTCGATATCAGGATGCCTTTTGCAGGCAAGCTCGATAAGCTCGACGGCCTCGTTCCTTTTTTCGCCCCAGGCGATGAGGATTTCGAGTGCCTCGGCCTGGAAGAGTTTGAATTTCGGCTCTGCCGCCCCCGCTAATTCGCCGCCGATTGCAAACGAACTTAATTTACCCTTCAGCTCGGCGATAATCTGCTGCGACATTCTTTTACCGACGGAGGGCAGCGTCATAAGGATTTTTTCGTCGCCGTTTTCGATTGCGGATGCGATTGAGGCAATCGGCATACAAAGCGAACGCAGGCCTCTTTTTACGCCGATACCCTTGACGCTTATAAATTTCGTGAAAAATTCCCGCTCGTTTTCAGACAGGAAACCAACTAATCTCGGCACCATCGAGCTGCCGCCGGGCGCACCCTCGAAATATTCGAGAGTGCAAAGCGAAACATCCGTTCCGATTCTGCCGGCAAGCGACGCAATGCAATACGCGGGCAGCATCACCTCGTATCTAATAGAACCAATCTGCACTAAGCAGAATTCGGTATCAAGCTTAACTAATTTTCCTTCGATGCCGGCAATCATACCTGCTTTCCATCCTGTGGTGAGCAAAGTCGAACCATTGGCCAAAGCATTACCTTAATGCCTGGTTAATATCATCTATAATATCTTCTACATTTTCCACGCCCACTGCAAATCGAATCAAGCCATCCTTGATGCCCAGCGCCAGCCGTTCTTTTCTCGAAATCGAATAATAACTTACCGTGGCAGGATGCGTAATAAGAGATTCGACGCCGCCGAGGCTGGGGCCGATACATATAATTTTCAGCCTGCTCATAAAATTCAGTGCGCACGCAATATTATCTTCTACTTCGAAGGTGACGACACCGCCGAAACCCTTCATTTGTTTTTTGGCAATATTATGATGCTGATGGCTTCGAAGGCCGGGATAATATACTTTTTTAACTTTCGGGTGACGCTCAAGAAACTCGGCCACCTTTTGGCCGCTCTCGTTGTGCCGCTGCATTCGCAACTCAAAGGTCTTCAATCCGCGGATAAGCAGATACGATGAGTGCGGGTCTATGACTCCGCCGGTTATTTTCAGATACTCACGCACAGGATCGGTAAGCTTCTTCTTTGCCAGCATCACCCCGCTGAGCAGGTCATTGTGCCCGCCGAGATACTTGGTAGCGCTGTGTATAACAATGTCAATTCCATATTCCAGGGGCCTCTGGTTATAAGGCGTGGCAAATGTGCTGTCCGATATGACAAGGATGCCTTTACCTTTAAAAATTCTCATCAGCCGTTCGAGGTCCATTATATTCAGATACGGATTGGTCGGCGATTCCGAAAAGAATACTTTCGTATTGGGCTTTATGGCCTTTTCTATAGCATCATAATCGCACATCTTCACAACGGTGCATTCGATATTGAACCTCTCGAGGCAGGTCAGACAAAAGTCCAGTGTTCGCTTGTAAGCATCATCCGTTATTATGATGTGGTCGCCGGCGTGCAGAAGTGAAAACAACGTGGTTGTTATTGCGCTCATACCGGATGAAAACAGCACCGCGTCCTCTGCACCTTCCAAATCGGCAAGCTTTCCTTCAGCTGCAATTTGCGTAGGATGACCGTACCTTCCATATTCGAATCTGCCGGCGGTTTTTTTGGCAAGCTCTTTTATCTCTTTTGTGTTTTTAAAAATAAATGTGGACGTCTGTACTATCGGCGTGGTAATGGAGCCATATTCATTATAGCGTATCTCGCCTGAATGCACCGCCATGGTCGAAAAACCGGTTTTCTTTTTCTTCTTCATAACACTCTCTGATTTTTTCTACACGGTTCCGATTTTGTCAGGCAATTTTGCCGCCTGCGATTGAATTCGCACAACATAGCGCGATGGCAATCGCATCAGCGACGTCCGGCGGCTGGGGCAACTCGCGCAGGCCAAAAACGGTCTGAATTGTCCGCTGGACCTGCTCTTTTTTCGCCCTGCCACTGCCCGTTACGGCTTTTTTTATCCGCGTCGGGTTGAAACTCTTCACCTCTATACCCGATTCCGCACACTTTTGCAAGATAACTCCCCTGGCGTGCCCCATCAGTATAGCGGTCCGCGGATGCTCGTAATGCGAATACAACTGCTCGACCGCCACAATATCGGGTCTCAAATTTTTCAAAATCGTCCCGATATCTTCTGCTATCCTGTTGAGCCTTTCTTCGAGAGGCTGATTCTCATCTGTCCGAAACACCCCTGCCTCAATCAGCTTCTCACCGTCCCTGTCAACATCGACGCAGGCGTATCCACAAATATGCAAACCGGGGTCTATGCCCAGTATCCTCATTTAAGTCTCCAGGTTGTTCCCGACGGCCCATCCTCAAGCACTATACCGGCCTCACTTAATCTGTCACGAATCGCATCCGAAGCTGCAAAATCCTTTTTTTTTCGTGCATTATTACGCTGTTCAATCAAACCCTTGACCAGACAATCAATTAATTTTTCATTGTTTATGCCGGCCTGTGCATATTGCTCTTTTACTATACCCAGACAATCGCCGCCGAGTTTTCTGAATGCCTCATCAACTTTATTAAGAGTTTCTTTGGTTGAATTTTTATTATCAATCAACTGGTTTGCCAAACGAACAAGGTCAAAGATAACCGATAAGGCAACAGAGGTGTTCAAATCATCGTTCATAGCCTCTTCAAATTTTGTCTTCAATTGTGATAATTGCTCATCAATTTTTTTATCAATAGTTCCTTCCGGTGCAGAATTAAATTCTCTTCGAATATTTCTCACCGCTTCTTCAATTTTGTCATAACCGCTTTGGGCGGCGGTAAGGGCGGCATCGGAAAAATCAATGGGGCTGCGGTAATGGCTGTTCAAAATCAATTGCCGAACTGCAAGCGGGTCGTATTTGCGGGATAGCTTATCATGTTTCGGCTCGTCAATATCCGCAAAGAGCTGTTTTAGTGTGATGAAGTTGCCGAGACTTTTGCCCATCTTCTGGCCGTCAACTGTCACCATATTATTATGCACCCAAAACCGGGCAAAAGGTTTGCCGTTAGCGGCCTGCGCCTGTGCGATTTCGCATTCGTGGTGCGGGAACTGGTTTTCCAAGCCGCCGCCGTGAATATCAAAAGGCTGGCCCAGATATTTTGTGCTCATCACGGAACATTCGAGATGCCAGCCTGGAAAACCCATACCCCAGGGGCTTGGCCACTGCATAATGTGATTAGGCTCTGCTTTTTTCCAGAGCGCGAAATCGGCAGGATGCTTTTTCTCATCGGACACTTCAACGCGGGCGCCCGCCTGCATCTCTTCTACGTTCCTGCCCGATAGTTTGCCGTAATCCGGAAATTTTGAAATGTCGAAATAGACCGAGCCGTTCACCTCGTAGGCAAATCCTTTTGCCAGAAGCGTTTTTACCATTTCAATCTGCTCGACGACGTGGCCGCTCGCCCGCGGGCTTATATCAGGCCGGACGCAATTCAATTTATCCATATCCTCGAAGTAGCTGCGGGTATATGCTTCAGCTATTGCCATCGGGTGTTTTTTTTCTTTTTTGGCCTGGACGGCAATTTTATCTTCGCCCGCATCTGCGTCGTCAGTAAGGTGGCCGACATCGGTAATATTCTGAACGTAAGTTACAGAAAACCCGAGATACCGCAGATAGCGGACAAGTATATCGAAGCTCACGTAGCTTTTTGCGTGGCCGAGATGTGCGTGGCCATAAACCGTCGGCCCGCAGACATAAATGCCGACACGACCTTCGCTGATTGGCTTAAACTCTTCTTTTTTTCTTGTCAAACTGTTATATAATTTCAATGCCATTGCTTCCCTACCAAAATTTACAATTTCAAATTTGAAATTTCAAATTATAAGGTTCTTTTGTATTTTCTTTTTAGAAGGACGGCGGCGGTGACGGCAATAGCGAGGCCCTCGCCAATCTCGCCGAGACCTTCATTGGTTTTCGCCTTAACATTCACCGCATTGAAATCGATTTCCAGAAGGCTTGCGATACATCTTTTAATCTGCGCCTTAAACGGTTCGAGCCGGGGGTTTTCGAGATGAATAATAATATCGACATTCACTATCAACCATCGCAGCTCCTGCAGCCTATCCTTTACATCAACCAGCAATATCCTGCTGTCAGAACCGGCGAACTGCTGGTCGGTATCGGGAAAGAGCGTGCCGATATCGCCGAGTGCGGCTGCACCGAGCAGTGCATCGATGACGGCGTGCAGGACGACGTCGCCATCGCTGTGGCCGAGAAGCCCCTGCGGAAACGGGATAACTACGCCGCCGAGCATCAGCTTTTTGCCTTCTATGAACCGGTGAATATCGGTGCCAATGCCGGTTCGGTATTCGTGGTCGTGTTCTTCAACCATAATTACATTTACAATTTCAAATTTGAAACTTCAAATTTTATAGTATGCCTTTTGTACTCGGTATATCCTTGCCGGTGATTTTTACAGCGGTTGCAATCGCCTGGCCTAAGCTCTTGAAAATCGCCTCGGCTATGTGATGGCTGTTCGTGCCGTAAGGAACGTTTATATGAAGATTAAACAGCCCGGCATTTGAAAAACTCCGCAGCAGCTCCTCGATACACTCGACATCGAAGTCGCCGATTTTGCCGCTTCGGTATTCGACGTTATAAACAAAGCTCGGCCTGCCCGACAAATCCACCGAGACGTTCGCGAGGGCATCTTCCATCGGCACAGAGTTGCTGGCAAATCGCGTTATGCCCTTTTTGTCGCCGAGCGCCTTCGCAAGACACTGGCCCAGGCAAAGTCCTATGTCCTCAACGGTATGATGCGCATCGACATTGAGGTCGCCTTTGGCCCTGACCACGAGGTCAATTTTGCCGTGCTTACCGAGGTGGGTCAATAAATGGTCGAGAAAGCCAACGCCGGTATCGATTGTGTATTTGCCCTCGCCATCGAGCAGCATCTCAATGGCCACGTCGGTTTCTTTTGTCTTCCTGTGAATTTTGGCGGTTCTCTTTTTCATACGAAAGTCCTTTATTGCGCAAGAATTTCCTTTATGGCGGAAATCAGTTTTTCATTCTGCTCAGCCGACCCGACCGAAATTCGCAGCTTATTTTCAATGCCCGGCTGTTTCCAGTATCTTACATAGATATTTCGCTGCACTAACTTTTCATAAATAAATCCGGCTGTTTTGCCTTCAGCAAAAACGAAATTCGATGAACTGTCCGGCACAACGAAGCCGAGACTGCGAAGCTGCCCGGTCAAAACCTGCCTGTCTCTTTTTATCTTTTCGACATTTTCCCTAAAATATGTTTGGTCTTTTATTGCCGCTGTCGCAACCGCAATCGCCACGCCATCGACATTGTAGGAATCCTTCAGCTTCATCAGGCCGGCGATTAAATTTTTATTTGCGACTGCGTAGCCGAACCGAATGCCAGCAAGCGAATAGCCCTTGCTTAACGAACGAAGGATTATACAATTATCGAAATCGTTAATCAATTTCAGACAATTTTCCTCTGCAAAATCGATATATGCCTCATCAATAAGCAATACGCCCTTCCTTCGACTTCGCTCAGGACGGTGAGCTTGTCGAACCGTAATTTTTTTTGCCAATTCTGCCAATCTCGCAGGTTTTATGAAAGAACCCGAAGGGGCATTGGGATTGCAGACAATCGTAAGGGCCGCACCGGTTTTTTCAAGCCCTGCCGGCAGACTGAAATCGTCATTAAAGGGTATTTCGATTGCTTTGCAATTTTGAAGTTTCGCAAGAACCGGGTAAAGCGAATATGTCGGCACAGGATATGCAACGGCCCGCTTCTCATCGCAGAACGCCCGGACAGCCATACTAAGCAGTTCATCGCCGCCGTTGCAGGCCATAATATTTTCAGGCCTTATGCCGTGAACCCCTGCCGCCGCTTTGCGGAAGGTATCTGCCAGCGGGTCGGGGTATCGGCGGAGCTGCTCGGGTTTTATTTCAGCAAGCGCCTTTAATACTAACGGCGAAGGCGGATAGGGATTCTCGTTGGTGTTGAGCTTTACCACATCCATTGCTTTTGGCTGAAAGCCCGGCGTGTACCCCGCCGCCTTTTCCACATTGTCCCGAAAATAAGTCATTCTACTGCTCTTTTTTAGCCACAGACCTGTCCTCTGTAGTCCCTTATGGACGAAGGAGGATTTCACCAGATTATATGCAAATCACGGCAAAAACAAAAGTGCGATTTTGTAATTTTGGTCTGTAATAACTGAAGGCGAAGAGGCGCCAACGATGAGGGATTATTTTTTACAGTAGTCAATGAGGCGGGCGACTTCGCTTCGGAGGTCTTTGCGATGAATAATCATATCGATAAAGCCGTGTTCGAGCAAAAATTCCGACGTCTGAAAACCATCGGGCAGCTCAACCTTGATTGTCTCTGCGATGGTGCGCGGGCCGGCAAAGCCGATTAAAGCGCCTGGTTCTGCGATGATGCAGTCGCCGAGCATAGCGAAACTTGCGGTGACGCCGCCGGTGGTCGGGTCGGTAAGAATGGGGATGTAAAGGCCGCCGGCCTTGTCGTACCTGGCAAGAACGGCGCTGGTTTTTGCCATTTGGCCGAGCGAGACAACGCCCTCGTGCATTCTTGCGCCGCCGGAACAGCAGACCGCCACAAAGGGCAGGGCTTCGCTTGTCGCCAGTTCGACCGCAACGGTGAATTTTTCGCCGACGACGTAGCCCATCGAGCCCATCAGGAATTCCGGCTCCATAACAGCAAGGACAATCTGCCTGCCCTTGATGAAGGCTTTGCCGATTTTGATGGCCTCCGCCGAGCCGCTTTTCTTTTCATCAGCCTTTAGCCTGTCTTTGTACTCGGAATCGTTATACCTGAAATCCAGCGGGTCGTGCGAACGCAAATCCGGCAGAATTTCCTCGAAGGTATCCTCGTCAGCCAGATATTTTATTCGCGTTTTCGCATTGATTCTGAAATGATAATCGCACCGCGGGCAGACATTGAGGTTCTGCTCGACGGAACTTTTATAGACCATCTGCTCGCAGCCCGGGCATCGCAGCCAGAGGCCCTCAGGGACGTCCTTTCGCGGCTTAAGAGAAAAGCCGTTCCATTTTGATTTTGCGGTTTTAGCCATAGACTTCCGAAAAATGGGTCGATTATTGATTATAACAAAAAAACCTTTGCAAATCTACTGTTTTTGGCGACAGGCTTTTCGAATAGCCTCTATCGCCGCCGGGCGGTCTTTCTGTGCGAAAACAGCATTACCGGCAACGAGGGTATCCGCTCCGTAAGCAACGACAACCGGCGCGGTTTCGGCATTTATTCCGCCGTCAACTTCGACCCTGATAGCCGGCCCGACAATCTTTCTTACCTCGATAATTTTTTTTGCCGCATCGGTCATAAATTCCTGTGCGCCAAAGCCCGGATGGACTGTCATAACCAGAACCATATCGCACAACTTCGCGGCGTCTTTTATCGCATCAACAGGCGTTTCGGGATTCAGGCAAACGCCTGCGGTAGCACCGAGGCTGTGAATTTTTTTAATCAGATTCGCCGGCTTTTTTTCGGCCTCGATGTGGAAGGTAATATGATTTGCGCCGGCCTCGATAAACCGCTGGGCGTATTTGGCCGGCTCGCTTATCATTAAATGGCAATCGAAAACAACTTTGCTGTATCTGCGAAGTTTCTCAATTACCGGCGGGCCAATGGTGATGTTCGGCACAAAATGGCCGTCCATCACGTCGAGATGCACTAATTTGACGCCGGCAGATTCCACCTGTGCAATCTCATCTGCCAGATGGGCGAAATCTGCGCTCAGTATCGACGGCGCAATCTCGATTGTGCCTGCTTTTGGAAGTCGCAAATCCGTTTTCATTTCTCCATCGCAAAAACAACCCCGCAATAAATTGCGGGGCTATATATTATTATTTATTCTTCCACAATTTTTATTTTTGAACTTTGACTTTTGAATTATTTTTTGTCATCGAGGATTTCTATGCACTTGAAGGGTTTTCCTTCGAGAAATTCGAGCGATGCGCCGCCGCCGGTAGAAATGTGGGTGACTTTTTTATCGAGACCCAGTTTCTTCAGTGCGCTTGCGCTGTCGCCGCCGCCAATGACGCTTTTTGCGCCTTTTGCAGTAGCATCTGCTACCGCCTGTGCGACGGCCTTTGTGCCTTCGTCAAACGGGGGCATTTCGAAGACGCCCATCGGGCCGTTCCAGACAATTGTCTTTGCATCCGCCAGCTTTCCGGCGAATAATTTGCGGGTCGCCGGCCCGATATCCATTCCCTGCCACCCCGCATCGATACCGCCGGTGACAACTTTGTTCTCGGCGCCTGCCTTAAATTCTTTTGCCGCGACATCATCAACCGGCAGCAGGAGTTCGCACTTTGCGATTTTTGCTTTTTCCTGCAGCTCTTTGGCTTTTGCGACAAAATCATCTTCGCACAAGCTGCTGCCCACGCTTTTGCCGTTTGCTTTGTAGAACGTGTATGCCATAGCACCGCCGACAAGTATTCGATTGACCTTTGTAATAAGGTTTTCGATGACGCCGATTTTATCAGAGACCTTTGCGCCGCCGAGTATGGCCACAAACGGCCTGACGGGATTGGTGACCGTATCGCCGAGAAATTTTAGCTCCTTTTCAACCAAAAATCCTGTGACGCGGGGTTTGCCCTTCATAAGAACAGGCACGGTGTACATCGATGCGTTATCCCTGTGTGCTGTTCCGAAGGCGTCATTGACATATACATCCGCCAAATCAGCAAGCTGTTTTGCGAAATCGTCTTTGGCTTTTCTCAATTGCGGGTCGTCTTTGGCTTTTTTATCCTTTATTACCTCTTCCGCGTGGAAACGCACATTTTCGAGAAGCAGACAATCGCCCGGCTTCAAAGCCTTCGCCTTGGCCTGGACGTCCGGCCCGACGCAATCGTTCGCAAAAATTACATTTTTGCCCAGCAGTTCGGAAAGTCTCTTTGCCACTGGAGCGAGTGAGAACTTATCATCTCTTTCGCCTTCGGGTCTGCCGAGATGGCTGGCGAGAATCAGTGAGCCGCCATCCTCGATTACCTTTTTTATGCTCGGCAAAGCCGCGACGATTCTCTTGTCGCTGGTGATATTGCCTTTTTCATCCAGCGGGACATTGAAATCCACCCGCATAAATACTTTTTTGCCTTTGACGTTTATGTCCGCTATAGTTTTTTTTGCCATTATAAGTTCCCTTTTTTTCTCGAAAATGTGATTCCGTTAAAACTTCTAATTTTTGTTGATAAGATATTTTGCCACAACAGCATTTAATTTGCCTTTTACAGGTTTGTTCCGGGCATAGCTCTGGAGAATTTCCAGGTCGGTTTTCCAAACCACGTCGCCTGGCGCCAGCAAAAGCGAGCTCTCCGGCTCATACGTGCCATAAAGCCGGCCGTCCTTGTAATAATAATGAGTAGCGCATATTTCTGTAGGATACGCCCGCATAAGAGGAGGAATGTCGTGAGGCACAAACCAGAGCTTGATTTCCCGCTCGGCATCCTCGTAATTGGCTGAAGTATGGATTAAATTATCCATTCGACTATCGACGACATTGCCATTTGCGTCTTTGATTGGCACAACTGTGCCAAGCGCCCTGATACAGCCGGGCTTTTCTTCTCTTGCCTGGTGCGGGTTTGTCGGGCCCGCTATCGCCCGCAAAGTCTTCAGGACATCGGGGCCCTGATAAACAATCGCAATTACCCTGCGTCTCCATTTTTCCTCTTCAGGATAATGAACTACGCCGGTAATGTAATCGAGCAGCGACTCGTAAAACACCTTTCCCCTGTGTTCGGCATAGTGTTCTTCCGCGAGAAACCTGGTGACATTAACAACCTTGGCGCCGGCAAAACGCGCACCTGTGTGAAATTCCGATAACTGGGAAAAAATAAATCCCGTTATCGAATTCTTAAGGGCGTCCGGCTTGATAAGAACAAGTATCTGCTCAAGCTGTTTTTTGTCCATAATCCAGCACCTGCTTTCACCTTTAAAATTCCAAACTTGAAATTTCAGATTTGAAATTTTAAATTCATAAAAAAGTCAGTTTGGCTTATCTTACAGCTTCGCCAGTTTTTCCATAATATCAACCGTTCTGTTGGAATAGCCCCATTCGTTGTCATACCAGCTTATTACTTTAACGGTTTTGCCTTTAACTATTGTGAGCAGTGAATCGAAGA
This sequence comes from Phycisphaerales bacterium, assembly GCA_003141315.1. Taxonomy (GTDB): domain Bacteria; phylum Planctomycetota; class Phycisphaerae; order Sedimentisphaerales; family Anaerobacaceae; genus Fen-1359. Next base: position 396,942 of record PLLP01000002.1, on the reverse strand, counting down.
TGCTGGAAGCCGGGTTATTGACTATATCGCTGCTTACGATTGGTTCATCGCAATATACGAGGATGCCTTTCATCGGGCCATCGGCCGCTTTTTTCATCGCTGCATTTACGTCGGCAACGGTGACGTCCTTCTTTACGTTGACAACGAGGTCAACCAGGCTGCCGACAGGAATCGGGACGCGGACCGCAAAGCCATCGAGTTTGCCGTCAAGCTCCGGGACAACCTTGCCGATTGCCTTGGCTGCGCCGGTGCTTGTTGGAATCATATTGGCGGCTGCTGTCCTTGCGCGGCGGAGGTCCTTGTGAATCTGGTCTACCACTTTCTGGTCATTGGTATAGGCGTGAATGGTGGTCATTACGCCGTTCTCAATGCCGAACGTGTCGTTGAGAACCTTTGCGATTGGAGCAAGACAGTTGGTTGTGCAGCTTGCGTTGGAGACGCACTTGACGCTCTTTGTAAGTTTGCTGTCGTTGACGCCCATAACGATTGTTGCCTCGATGTCATCTTTGGCGGGGACGGTGAGGACGACCTTTTTTGCGCCGGCCTTGAGGTGGTCGGCGTAGCCGCCCTTTTCGGATTGTGCCTTGGTGAATATGCCGGTCGATTCGACGACTATATCGACGCCCATATCCTTCCACGGCAGCTCAGCGGGATTTTTAACGGCCAAAACCTTTATAGTCTTGCCGTTTATCACGAGGTCCGAGCCTTTTGCCTCGACGGTTCCCTGCCATTTTCCTTCGACAGTATCGTATTTGAACAGGTGAGCCAGCGACTTCGCATCGGACAGGTCATTGATAGCGACCAGTTCGAGGTTAGTTTTGCGGCTCATCAGGATTCTTGTTACGGCTCTGCCGATTCGCCCGAAACCGTTGATTGCAACCTTAGTAGCCATTTTTTTCTCCTAATTAAGCTTAAATAATGTATTTTTTAATCATTTTCACACAAGACTAAATAATCTATTTATTTTCCTCATCATTGTCAAGCATTTAGTTAGGCTTACCTCGAACCCCGGTATTGCGGAAATTACAGGAAAGGCAAAAAACGCTTCAGGCAGCAAGGGATATAAAATCTCAATTTAGCGAAAGTAGAACCTCGACAAACAGCCGGTCTATCTGTAAGATAATGCCTGTTTTTGGGCAGCAGTTAAAGGCTGCGCATAAAAAATTAGTGTTGAACTTTAGAGGAGCTTTATATGGCAAAGTTTCAATACAAGACCATACCGACACCAACAGCGAAGGCCCCAACTGGAATCTGGCACATCCTTGCAAACGAAACCGCAGAGAGATTCGCTTACTACGGGCTTACGCTGATTCTTGTGGAGTTTATGACTAAGCATCTTGTCGGCGGTGTTATGGAGGGAGGCGCAGCAATATCGTGGTACCACCTCTTCAAAGCGGTAACTTATGTCCTGCCTCTGGTTGGGGCGATTATTGCGGATTTATGGTTTGGGAAATACAGAACCATAATAATGTTTTCCATTATTTATTGCCTGGGGCTTTTAATAATGACGGTTGACCAGTCGAGAACAGGCCTTTATTTATGTATGATTCTCGTGGCAATCGGCTCCGGTTTCATCAAGCCCTGCGTGACAGCAAACGTCGGCGACCAGTTCGGCAAATCCAATCAGAATATGATGGCGAAGGTCTATAACTGGTTTTACTTTGCAATAAATTTCGGAGCATTCTTTGGCCCGTTCATAACGCCGAAATTGATGAACAATCCGAAATATGGACCGAAATGGGCATTTGGTCTGGCTTTTGTGTGGATGGTCCTGGCTACTATCATTTTTTGGATGGGCCGCAAAAGATATGTCCACGCTCCCCCTGCCGGCAAAAGTTTTCTGAAGGAAATTTTCAAAGGGGAAGGATTAGGTATCATAAAGAGGATTTCAGTCCTCTTTCTTATTTTATCTGTCTTTTATGCCCTTTATGAACTCTCAGGCTCCGCATGGATTATTCAGGTTGAGCATTTGAACAAACATTGGCTTGGGTACGACTGGGAGGCTTCTCAGGTGCCGGCATTTAATGCCTTGTTCGTAATGATTCTTATTCCGATATTTACATACATCGTGTACCCCGTGCTTGGTAAGTTTTTCAACTTGAACGCATTAAGGAAAATTGTAATAGGTATGTTCTTTTTGATAATTCCGTTTTTGGTAATAGTGTGGCTCGAATACAAAATCAAAGCGGGCGAGGTGCCTTCTATCGGCTGGCAGTTCCTTGCGAATTTCCTGATGACTGCCGCGGAAATTTTCGTTTCCATTCCTGTTCTCGAATTTGCATATACCCAGGCGCCGAAGCAAATGAAAGCGTTCATTATGTCCCTGTATTTAGCCGCTTCGATTGGAATAGGAGATTTATGGACATTTATAATCAATCAATTGATTACAGGCAGAGAGTTCTTCAAAGGGGCGAACTATTACTGGACATTTATTGTTGTTATGTTCATCGCTTCGGTTGTTTTCGCCGTGGTGGCGGCATTTTACAAAGGCAAAATATATACCCAGGATGATGTGACGGATAAAGAGGTCGCAGAGGAAGTACAGCCGTAATTGCGGTCTTCAGAATCATTTTGGGATATGTAAAGCGTCCTTATTTTGAGGGGCAGTTCTATGCACAGGGATATTGTTTTAAAAAAAATTCCGGTTTTTCTCCTTCTGGCCCTGCTCTGCTGGTCATTTCTGCTTTTTGCGGGGTGTTCGCAGAGCGGGCGGGTTTCGAGTTTTGCAGAACCCAAAACGATTCATCCATTTTCGGTCGGCGATATGCTCGCAATGGATAGAATCAGCGAGCAGCAGGTAAGCCCTGACGGAAAGCAGATAGTTTTTACCGTCCGTTCGACAGACCTCGCCGCGGACAAAGGGAAAACCAGCCTTTGGCTAATCGAGGTCGATGGCAGCAATCTGAAACAATTGATTAAACAATCCGACAGCGACTGCTGCCCAAAGTGGTCTGTCAACGGCAAGAGCATTTATTTTCTCTCAACTCGTTCGGGGTCGAGCCAGGTCTGGAAAATCCCTGCCAAATGGCGTGAGCCATCCCTAACGGGAGGCGGGCATGCAGAGCAGATAACAATGCTGCCCCTTGATGTATCGAACATTGTGCTGTCGCCGGATGGCGAACATATAGCATTTAGTATCGAGGTTTTTCCCTCTCTCTCAATCGAGCAGACTAAGCAAAAACTCGAGAAAAGCGGAAAACGAAAATCGAGCGGTCGAATTTACGAAAAGGCATTTGTCCGGCACTGGAATACATGGGCCGACGGCCGTCGGTCGCACGTCTTTGTGATGCCCGCAAACGGCAAAGTCGCAATAGATGTGATGAAGGATATGGATGCGGACTGCCCATCGAAGCCATTCGGCGGGTCGGAAGAATTCTGCTTTACGCCGGACGGTAAAAATATAATTTTTACAGCCCGCGACGTCGGGCCGAGAGAGCCGTGGTCAACGGATTTAGACCTTTACATATCGCCGATAGATGGTTCCAAAAAACCTGTGTGCCTGACGGAAAAAAATGAGGCGACTGATACGACGCCGGTGTTTTCGCCGGACGGAAAGACTCTTGCTTATCTGGCGATGTCGAGGCCGGGCTATGAATCCGACCGGCTCAGAATAATGCTGAAGGATTGGCCGACTCGTGGTGAGCCTGCCCGCCCTGAGCTTGCCGAAGGGGTCGAATCCATTGGGCAGGAAAGAGTATTGGCGGAAAACTGGGACCGCAGCCCCGCTTCGATATGCTGGTCAAAGGACGGCAGAAAGATTTATGCCGTTGCGGAAAATATCGGGCAGAAATCCCTGTTTGCAATTGATGTCCAAACGGGAAAAGCAGAAACGATAGTGGAAAAAGGGTCGGTGACAGGCACGGAAGAAGCCAGCGACAGAATTATTTTCGGCCTGGATAATCTGAAATCGCCGCTCGAATTATATTCAGTGAAGACCGACGGCAGCGATTTGAAACCGATAACACAAATAAACAGCAGGCAATTATCTGCTATCGAATTTGGCGAATTCGAGCAGTTCAGTTTCAGCGGCTGGAACAACGAAACGGTTTATGGCTATGTTGTAAAGCCGGCTGATTATAAAGAAGGAGCGAAATACCCGATAGCGTTTGTGATTCACGGCGGGCCGCAGGGAAGCATGGGCAATATTTTTCATTACCGCTGGAACGCGCAGGTTTTTGCCGGCGCGGGATATGGCGTTGTGATGATTGATTTTCACGGCTCGACCGGCTACGGGCAGGCGTTCTGTGATTCGATTCGCGGCGACTGGGGCGGTAAACCATTGGTTGACCTGCAAAAGGGCCTGGATGCGGCGATTAAAAAATACCCATGGCTGGACAGCGAAAAGGCCGGCGCGCTCGGGGCATCGTTCGGCGGGTATATGATTAACTGGATTGAGGGCAACTGGCCCGACAGGTTCCGCTGCCTTGTAAATCACGCCGGCGACCTCGATGAGAGGATGGCATATTTCGATACCGAGGAGCTGTGGTTCACGGAATGGGACCATATTGGAAAACCGTGGGATAACCCCGAAGCTTATGAGATGCAAAATCCGGTAAATTTTGTCCGCAATTGGAAGACGCCGATGCTGGTGACGCACGGCGGGAAAGATTTCAGGGTGGTTGAAACGCAGGGGCTCGGAACATTTAACGCCCTGCAGCGGCTGGGGATACCGAGCAGGCTGCTGTATTTTCCCGATGAGTGCCACTGGATACAGAGGCCGAGCAATTCTATTTTGTGGCACGAAACAGTTATTTCGTGGCTCGACAGGTGGCTGAAATAATTTGAAATCTCAAATTTCAAATTTGAAATTTTAATTGGTTTATTTTTCCCTTGCCTTTGCGGTGTTATAAAGCCAGATAAGCACAAAGGCCATCAGGATAATGCCGGTGGAGATGTTAAACCAGCTGCTCGTAATTATATCGGACAAAAAACCGGTAATTTGATGAGGCAGAGGGAGTTTGGCAATTCTTTCCGGCGTAATTTTCAACACATCGGGATTTTGCGATATTGCAATCGGTATTGCCAGCAGAATTCCCATCAAAGATTCTCCGGTAATGAACCCTGAAGCGAGGAGAATTCCGCGGGTGTTGCCGGCTTCAACCTTTTCGGCGGGGATGCTGCGTTTTTTATGGTATTTCGCGACAAGGTAGCTTATGATGCCACCCGCGAGAATCGGCACTTCAAGCTCAAGAGAAAGATAAATACCGATAGCGACTGCCAGCACGGGCGTTCTGAAAGAGCTGCCTTTGCGAATCAGGTATTCATCGAGGATAATCACGGCGATTGCGACAACGGCGCCGATTATTACGAAGAGCCAGGGCAGCTGTCCTTCGAAAACATTTTTAGAGACGGCGGCCATCAGGTTTGCCTGCGGGGCAGCGAGGGCTTTCAGTTCGTTCACCGCTGAGGAGTGTCCCTTGAAACCATACGCCTTCAAGAGCAGCATCAGGACAGGCGCTATAACAAATGCAGCGGAGATTGTGCCGACAATTTCGATTACCTGAAGTTTCCAGGGGGTGTTTTTGACGATTTGGCCTGTTTTAAGGTCCTGCATAGTATCACCGGCGATAGCAGCGGCACAGCAGACCACGGCGCCTATAATTATTGCCGCCGCCGGCCCGTTTTTGTTTGCCTTTCCCATCAGCAGCAGCAAGAGCAGCGCCGAGATCAGTACGGTAGCGATGGTGACGCCGGAAACAGGATTGTTCGAAGAGCCGACAATGCCCGCCATATAACCTGCGACTGCGGCAAAGAGGAAACCCGCGAAAACCATAATAATCGCCATCGGTATCGAAACGTAGAGTTTGCCGACGAAGAACTCATAGACAAGAAAAATGGGAACGACCGATGCGATAATCATAAGCAGAGTCCACTTCATCGGGATATCTTTATCAGTTCTCTCGACGGCTGCGCTTTTGCCGCCGACGGTCTGGTAGGCCTTTATTCCGCTTTTGAAACCACGCAGTATAGAGCCTCTCAATGTGTAAATGGTCCAGAGGCCGCCGACGAGCATCGCACCGACGCCGATATAACGTGTCTGCCTGCTCCAGATTTCGTTTGCCCAGTCAACCGCCGACATTGGTAATCCCGCGTGGATATGGCCGGGACCATAAACACCCCAGTCTGTAAATGCTGAGCATATCGGGATAGCCACGAGCCAGTTGGCAGCGCCCCCGATGAACATAAGAATTGCGGTGTTCAAACCGACGATGTAACCGACAGAAATAAGTGCGGGGCTGAGATTCGAACCGAAGTAGGCCATAGAGTTTCCGATTCTTTTAGCGCCGGCGGCGATTTCACACCAGAGACCCAGCCCTGATGAGCCGATTTTAAATAGCGCCCCTACGAGAGATGCCAGCACGAGGTATCGGATTTCAGAACTGCCCTGATAACCGGATTTGAGAACTTCTGCGGTGGCAACACCTTCGGGGTAAGGAAGTTTATCCTCCACAATCAGGGACCTGCGCAGGGGAACAGTAAAGAGGACGCCGAGCGTGCCGCCGAGGCCGGTGATTATTGTGACCCACCAGAAGTTGAAAGTCTGCCAGGAGCCCATAATTACCAGAGCCGGCAGGGTAAAGATTGCGCCCGCTGCGAGTGCTTCACCTGCGGCGGCAGCGGTTTTGATTACGTTGTTTTCGAGGATGTTGCTGTTCTTGAATAATCGCAGGATTCCCATCGAGACAACCGCCGCGGGAATCGATGCGGAAACGGTCATTCCGGCAAAAAGCCCCAGATATGCGTTCGCCGCTGCAAGGATGATTGAAAGAACCGCCCCCAAAATGACGGCCTTTACGGTAATTTCCGGCAGTCCGTCCCTGTTCGATTCCATTCGCACAACGCTCCAAATCCTAAATGCAGATTATTTAACAAACTGCTCGACGAAATATTGCGGGTTCAGCTTTTCTCCCGTGGCGCGTTCAATCATCGTATTCCATTCATAGATTGCGCCGGGTTCAAAGACATTTTGCCTCAGGTAATTGCCGACTTCCTTATGGTTGACGTAGCTTGCGTTTCCATTTTTCAGCACTTTGGTGACGATATGATTATGAAGCTGGGAAGCGAGCAGTTCGCCGAGGGCGTAATTGTGATAATAGCAGGGAGCGATGGTAAAATGGATTTTGGCAGCCCAGTCGGGGCTGTTGCGATTGGCCGGCCTGCGAAGGAGCTGATATTTTTCAACCATATCCCACCACAGCGTATTCAGGTCCTGGTCGGGATTGGCATAAAGCTGCTTTTCAAAGTTATACATAACCAGCACCCACCTCGCGAAAATCAATTGTTTGAGCTGGGCGTATTTTTTGCAGGTATCGTCGATGCGCTGTTTTTCCTGGTCTGAAAGGTTAAGCATATCCTTCATCCACTGCGCATCGCGGCTAAGTCTTCCCATAAGCATTGCGATGGCTTCAGTGGTAAATGTGTGCGCAGGCTCGCGAAGCAAGTACGGAACTTTCGGATTGTTGTATTTGGCGTAGGTAGAATGGCCCAGTTCGTGAAGAAGCGTTTCAGTCCACTGTTCGTTATCTCTTACGTTGCAGAGGACTCTCACGTCGCCCTGCTTATCCATATCGGAGCAGAAGGCATGCGGGTTTTTGCCGGGCCGTTCGTAAAGATCGCTTTTTGCGATGACGGCATCAACCGGCAGGCCAATACCGGCATAAAATTTCGCGACGAGGTCTTTGACATTTTTAGATTCGTAATAAACATCGAGGTCGATTTGATAGACAAGGGGCGATTCCTGGAAGAACGGGTCGTGGTAGTGCCAGGGCATAAGGTCGCTGACGGCGACGCCGTACATCGAGGCAAGCTGACTATCGAGTTCGCCTTTGACCTTCTCGAAAGGTTCAGCGGTAAGAGCATCAAGCTGGCTGAAGATTTTATCCACGTCTTTTACATCCTGCTCGGAAAGTGCGAGCGACATTGTATGGTAATTGTCAAAGCCGACCTTTCGAGCAGCCTGGTTGCGGAGCTTGACTAATGTAATCAGGTCAGCGGCGACGACCGGGCCAACCTCTTTGCTTGCCTGCCAGGCATTTTGCCTTTGGGCGGAATCCGTTGACGCCTTGAGGACATCCCTGATTTCATTATCTGAAACCTTTTTGCCGGCAATTGAGCCGCGGAACGTGCTGAAGTTCTGCTCGATTTTGCTGCCAAGGTCGACAATTTTTTTCATCAGGACGGGGTCAATTTGATTTTCAAGATAGGCGTAATAAAGCCTTTCGAGTTGTCTTGCGAGCAACTCGTCTTTTATTTCGCCTGAATCCCTGGTTTGTTTGAGGTAGCCGAATTCATTCGCATCGCTGTAGATTTTGCGAATCTGAAGCTGAAGGCCGGCGGCCTTTTCGTAGTCAGCTTCTTTTCCGCTGTTGGAGGCCGCCCAGGAGGCGAGGTTCATTTCCTTCATAAGCGGCTGGATTTTGGCCACGTGGTTCGTAATGAACGTATTCAACTGTTTCTCCTTTTCATTCGTTTTGTTCCGGCAGCCTGAAATTAAGATTGCTGCCGCCAGTATTATTAAAAGTATTGCCAAGCGTTTCATAATCTATACCTTTCAAAAGCAGGGTTTAAGTTCTATCACACGGATAGTATAATACTGGTCTATCGGATAGGTCAAGAAATATAGATTAACAAACGACTTGAAAAATCAGTAAAAATACGTTAATTTCTATCTGCCCGGCCGAGTGGCGGAAAGGCAGACGCTGGGGACTTAAAATCCCCTGCCTGAAAAGGCGTGTGGGTTCGATTCCCACCTCGGCTATTATAGACTCAGGACTCAAGACGCAGGACTTGAGAACGGTACTCAGGCAGGTCTTAGGTATTGGGGTTTTGGCTTTAATTATTGATACGGGAGTTTGAAGATGGCAAAGAGAAAACCGAGACTGGCTGACGTACCAAAGCCGAATTTATACCGCGAGGTCTTTCCTTACACGGAATTTCCGAAGTTTGCCTTCGAAAAGCAAACCGTGCCTTTTAATATGCCAAAGAAGATTTGGATAACGGACACGACCTTTCGCGACGGCCAGCAGGCAAGGCCTCCATATAAACCCGAGCAGGTGCTGAGGATTTACGATTTGCTTCACGCAATTGACGGCGGCAGCGGCCTTATTCGGCAGTGCGAATTTTTCCTCTATTCGAAACGCGACAAAAAGGCGGTCGAACTGTGCAGGGAAAGAGGATACAAATACCCGCAAATAACCGGCTGGATACGCGCAGTGCCGGAAGATTTCAAATTAGTGACCGAGATGGGTCTTGATGAAACGGGCATCCTTACATCAGCCAGCGATTACCATATTTTTCTCAAGCTTCGAAAGACGCGTTCGCAGGCGCTGTATGCATACCTGGAAATAATCCGGGCGTCGCTGGATAACGGGGTAATACCGCGATGTCACTTCGAGGATATAACCAGGGCGGATTTCGACGGGTTTGTGCTGCCGTTCGCGGCGGAGCTGATGGAGCTTTCGGAGCAATATAAAAAGCCCGTGAAGATTCGGCTTTGCGATACGCTCGGTTTCGGTGCGCCGTGGTCGCAGGCAACGCTGCCTCGCAGTGTGCCGAAACTTGTTGCGGGGCTGCGAAAAATCGGGGTGCCGGCTGAATGGCTCGAATGGCATGGACACAACGATTTTCACAAGGTGCTCGTCAACGCAACGACAGCCTGGCTTTACGGGTGCTGTGCGGCGAACGGTTCTATTTTCGGCGTCGGCGAGCGAACAGGCAATGCTCCAATCGAGGCGCTCGTTGTCGAACACGCACAGCTTACAGGGCACGATAAAGACGTTAATTACGCGGCGATAACCGAGCTTGCGGATTACGCATCGAAGGAGCTCGGTTTCAAGATACCGGAAAATTATCCTCTTGTCGGCAGGGATTTTAATGTGACAAGGGCGGGCATTCACGCCGACGGACTGCTGAAAGACGAGGAGATTTATAACTGTTTCGATACTCACAAGCTTTTCGGCCGGCCCGTCAAGGTGGCGATTACCGACAAAACCGGAGCGGCAGGCGTTAAGCACTGGATTGAATCCCATTTCCAGATTGATATACCGAAACATAATCCGCGAGTGGTAAGAATAAAGAACCGCATCGACCAGGAGTACGCAAACGAGCGGTTGTCGGTAATATCGGATGAGGAGCTGCTCGAATGGGTCAAAGAGGCCTTCGGCGATGAGCTGCCGCCGCCGAGATGATTTTGTTTTTGGATACCCCGACTATGCCGGAGACGAACGTAAAGATAAAGGCGATAATATTTGACCTCGGCGAGACGCTGCTGTCATTCGGCAGGGTCAGTGAGAAAAAGGTGTTTTCAAAAAGCGCAGGGGCGTCATACCAGTATCTGCGCAGTCTCAAAATCCCCGTCGGCAGCTACAGGATGTATTTCCTCCGCAATATGGTGAGCCTGAAGGTTCGCTACTGGATTTCAAACCTGACGGGCAGGGATTTTGACGCCATCAGTTTGCTGCAAAAGGTCAATAAGTCCATCAAACTCGATAAACAGCAATGGGAAGAGCTGTTCTGGCACTGGTATGAGCCGCTTACCAGTATTGCAAAAGTGGAGGAGGATTTATTTATGACCCTGTCGAAGCTGAAGGCGGCGGGCATCAAACTCGGCATCCTCTCGAACACATTTATAAACCACAGCTCCATCGAAAGGCATCTGCGGGACCTGAAGATTCTTGATTTTTTCACAGTAAGGCTCTATTCTTACCAGTTCGGATTCAGAAAGCCGGATATTCGCATATTCAAGACGGCTGCCGAAAAAATCGGCGAGAGGCCGGAAAATATTCTCTTCGTAGGCGACCTTATAGAAAACGATATTAAGCCGGCGATAAAGGCGGGCATGAGGGCTGCCCTGAAGACCGCTTACACAAATGACGGTGCGAAAATACCTGCCGGCGTTTGGAGAATACGGCAGCTTTCGGAACTGCCTGAACTTGTGGCCCGCCTCGAGGCAGGCAAATAATGCAAATGCAGCGGATTTTTGAATTGCGGTAAATAAAAAACAAAAAGAATTATTTCTTAAAGCCAAAGGATATAAAGTGGAAAACATGTCGAGCCAAAAGGGACAAAACGCAGCGTATCAAAAGTGCATCAACCCGAAATGCGGAGCGGAATTTGACACAGCCGACGTGCTTTTCGAATGTCCCCGCTGCGGCGATTTGCTCGATTGCCGGTATAACTGGGATAAAATCGCCGTGCCGAAAAAAATGAGCGATTTTGCGAAACGCTGGGCAACAAGAGACAATCCGCTCGATTTTTCCGGCGTGTGGCGATTCAGGGAACTGCTGAATTTCTGCGAAGATAAATTCAAGGCTAGCATCGGCGAAGGGCAGACGATTTTGCAGCAAAATGACGAGGTCGGCAAATACGTGAACAAGAAAGCGGGCAGCCTGTATTTGCAGTATGAAGGTCTTAATCCGTCCGGCTCGTTTAAGGATAACGGGATGACGGCGGCATTTAGCCATGCGAAATTAGTCGGCACGAAGACTTGCGCCTGTGCATCGACGGGCAACACGTCGGCATCGATGGCCTTATATGCCCACAGCTGCGGACTGAAAGCCATCGTATTTATCGGCTCCGGAAAGATTGCATTCGGCAAACTCAGCCAATCGATGGATTACGGCGCCAAGACAATCCAGATACTCGGTGATTTTGATGATTGTATGAGGCAGGTGCAGGATGTTTGCAGGGAGCTGAAGCTTTATCTGCTGAATTCCTTAAACCCGTTTCGTCTCGAAGGTCAAAAGACGATAATATACCGGGTCATCGAACAATTAGGCTGGCAGGTGCCGGACTGGATTGTAGTGCCGGGCGGAAACCTTGGTAATTCCAGCGCATTCGGCAAGGCTTTTTTGGAGCTGAAGGAACTCGGCCTGATTGAACGTGTGCCGCGAATCGCGATTGTTAATGCAGCCGGCGCAAACACGCTCACCGAGCTTGTGAACGACAGGAAACTTTTCTGGAATGACGGCATGGTGAACGAGGAGATTGTAGATAAATATTACGCTGATTTGACGGCGCGGAATTTCAGGGCGCATACGATTGCGACAGCGATTGAGATTTCAAGGCCGGTGAACCTGAACAAATGCCTGCGGACAATCGACGTCTGCAATGGTGTTGTGCTTGCGGTGACCGATGAGGAAATCAAGGACGCAAAGGCGGTTATCGGCAAATTCGGATTAGGGTGCGAGCCTGCGTCGGCTGCGAGCGTGGCAGGACTGAAGAATCTTGTCGCAAAAGGAACAATAGGGCCTGACGAAAGGGTTGTCTGTATCCTGACGGGACATTTATTGAAAGACCCGAATCTTACGGTTGATTACCATACGAAAAAGGAAGGGTTGTTCAGCAACCCGCCTATAGAGGTTCCGAACGACCTCGACCAGATAATAAAACTTCTTAAGTGAACCGGGGTTTTGGAACTGCGGCAGTTGCTTTTCACATCGAAGTTTCATCATTTGTAAAATAAAAATTAACACAATACTAATCTTATGCTAACATATACCGGGTATCATCGATGCCAGAGGTATATAATTATGGCAAGAGAAAACATATTAGTAGTAGATGATGAGGAAGATGTTCTCGAACTGGTGCGGTATAATTTCGAGAAGGAAGGTTACAAGGTTCAGACGGCAGTTTCCGGCGAAGAGGCAATGGAAAAGGCACAGTCAAAGCCGCCCAATTTGATAATTTTAGACCTGATGCTGCCCGGCATTGACGGCCTGGATGTATGCAAAAAGTTGAAGGCCAATCAAAAAACGGGGCATATACCCGTTATTATGCTGACGGCCAAAGGGGAAGAAAGCGATATTGTGTCGGGACTGGAGATTGGGGCTGATGATTATGTCACCAAGCCGTTCAGCCCGAAGATTCTGCTGGCGAGGGTTCGCCGGCTCCTTCACCGCACCATTGAACGCCAGCTTGAGAATAGTCCTTTGAAGGTTCACGAAATATTAATAGACCCCGCCAGACACCAGGTATCTGTTAATAATAAAAATGTGGATTTGACATTTACGGAATTCAATATATTGTATGCAATTGCCCGCCGGCCCGGGTTCGTCTTTACGAGATACCAGATAGTCGATGCCATTCGAGGCAGCGATTATATAGTGACGGAAAGGGCTGTCGACGTGCAGATTGTTTCGCTGCGAAAAAAACTCGGCGGCTGCGGCAAATATATCGAGACCGTACGAGGGGTCGGCTACCGGTTTAAGGAATAACCCGTGTTTAAAAGACGCTTCTTTTGGCAGTTGTATCCGTCTTATCTGATTATCACCATAATTGCACTCCTTGCCCTTGGGTGGTATATCACGGGTTCTCTGAAGGAATTCTACTATAAGCAAATCGACGACGAGCTTAGCTCCAAGGCGATGATGTTCCAGTCGCAGGCGGTCGAACTTTTGAAAAACAAAGAATTCGAGGAAGTTGACCGGCTAAGTAAAAAAATGTTCAAAGAAAGCTCGACGAGGATTACGGTAATACTGCCGAGCGGAAGGGTCGCGGCAGATTCCGAAGCACAGGTCGCCGAGATGCAAAATCATTCGGACAGGCCCGAGTTTAGGGAGGCAATTACCAAAGGCAGCGGTAAATCGATAAGGCTAAGCAACACTATCGGCGTTAATATGATGTATCTGGCAACGGTGATTTCTGACAGCAATGGGCCTGTTGCCGTTATTCGCGCCTCGATACCGGTGACAGCGATAGATAAGCAGCTCAGCGACATTTACGGAAAAATTGCGGCTGGAGTTATTATCGCAGCGGCGTTTGCAGCGATTGTAAGTTTAATAACATCGCGAATAATAAGCCGTCCCGTAGTGCAGATGAAAGAGGCGGCGGAGAAATTTTCTATCGGCAGGTTCGATGTAAGGGTGCCGATGTTTAATTCACTGGAATTAAACGAGCTTTCGCAGGAATTGAACAATATGGCAGAACAGCTTCAGGAAAGAATCCGGACCATCACAAAACAGCACAACGAGACGAAAGCGATACTTTCGAGTATGGTCGAAGGCGTGATAGCGGTTGATTCAGCCGGTCATATCGTGAGCATCAACAAAGCCGCGGGCGATTTTGCCGGCGTTGAGCCTGAGAAAGTGTCAGGGCTGAATATCGAAGAGGTAATTCGCAATCCCGATATACTTGATTTTCTGAAGGAGACGCTCGGCAGCGAAAAGCCGACCGAATCTGATATATCTTTTCTGGGGGGCGGCAAAAGGCATTTTCGCCTGCACGGAGCGAGACTGGCCGACAGCGCCGGCGTCGCAAGCGGCGCGGTTATCGTGCTGGACGACGTCACGAGGATAGCCAGGCTTGAAAATATAAGACGCGACTTTGTCGCCAATGTATCGCACGAATTGAAAACGCCCATCACGTCAATAAAAGGTTTTGTCGAGACGCTCCTCGATGGCGCCCTGAAAAACCCTGAAGAGACGGAGCGTTTCCTGAAAATTATCGCAAAACACGCCGACAGGCTGAATGCCATAGTTGATGACCTTTTAAGCCTTTCAAGGCTCGAAGAAGACGGGGATGTAAGGAGAATCAATTTTGAAAAGACCGCCCTTGCGGATATCCTGGGCGATGCGGCAGAGCTTGCAAAATTAAAAGCTGACGGGAAAAACATCGCATTGAAGGTGGAATGCGACAAGGAAATAAAATTAGAGTGCAATCCGCCTTTGCTCGAACAGGCTGTGATGAACCTTATCGACAATGCGATTAAATACAGCGAGCCAAAAAGCGAAGTTGTTATAACAGGACGGGAAGATGAAAAAGAGATTGCTATTTCCGTTAAAGATAACGGCTGCGGCATACCAAAAGAGCATTTAGAGCGGATATTCGAGAGGTTTTACGTCGTGGATAAAAGCCGCAGCAGAAAGCTCGGCGGGACAGGCCTGGGACTGGCGATAGTCAAGCATATATCGCAAATCCATAAAGGACTTGTGGCCGTTGAAAGCACGCTCGACAAAGGAAGCACATTCACAATTCATCTGCCGAAAGATATAAGCATTTCAAGGCCGATATAAATTTTCCAAAAACAGGCCGGAAACTCGCGTATTTGCGGTTTTCCTCACAATTTTTAATAAAATTCTAACATTGCCTTAATTTTCTGCTAACCCCCGCTGGATACATTTAGGCCGGAATTAACGACTCTTTCAGAAATGGCTTGTGTGCTGCGGCGGTCGCAGGACGACAAAAGAGGACACAAAATTATAATTTAAGTTTATGGAGGTACACAAATGAACAAAGGGATTTTGCTTATGGCGATGGCGATATTTACGAGTCTCGCAGCAGTGCCTGTAAGCAGGGCTGACAGCGCTGACGAAATTGCCGAGCTGAAAAAGCAGATGACGGAAATGCAGCAAAAAATCGAGAAGCTGGAGGCCGACCAGCAGAAACAGACGCAGAATATCAGCGAAACAGTGAACAAGGCGGTCGAAGAGAAAAAGGCAGGCGCTCTGCCGGACAGTCTGAAGTGGGCGGAAAAGATTAAACTGAGCGGTGATTTCCGGTATCGCCACGAATCGATTGACTCCCAGAGCAATGGTGCAGACCAGCCCGGAACGAATCGGCATCGTATTCGCGCACGTATCGGAATGGACGTAAAAATCAATGACGACCTGGATTTGGGTTTCAGGCTTGCCTCAGGCGTTGGCGACCCGGCCTCGACGAATCAAACGCTCGAAAATAGTTTCAGCGGCAAAGGTATCTGGCTTGACCAGGCCTACTTCAACTGGCATCCGAAGGACATCGAAAGGCTGAACATCTTCGGGGGCAAAATGCCGAGACCGTTTTACAGGGCGGGCGATAACCAGCTCGTCTGGGATGATGATACAAACCCTGAAGGCCTGGCTGCAAAATATGTAATACCTTTCTCGAAAACGGATAACCTTTATATAAATGGCGGCGGATTATGGCTTATCTCGGATTCAGGTACGGCAGGCGGCGCAGGGCTTTTCGGAATACAAAGTTATCTGAAGCACGATTTCGAGAATAAAGATTATGTATTAGGCGGTTTAAGCCTTTATTCTTTCGGCAACCTGAAAGGCAAAGAGGGTTTATACAAATCATCAGGCAAAGGCAACAGCACTTTCGGAAACACTATGAGCGGCACCAAAGACAGCAGCACCGACCCGTATAAATATACAATGAATTACAACGTCCTGGAGGGCTTCGCGGAATACGGATTCAAGATTGGCGATTACCCGGCATCGGTCTATGGGGATTACGTCAAGAACACCGCTGCAACGAATTCCAAAGATACCGGCTGGATGTTAGGAATGACTTTCAACAAGGCTAAAGATGCAGGGTCGTGGGAATTAGGCTATAACTACAGAGAAGTCAAAAAGGATGCGACCGTCGGCGTGCTTACAGATTCAGATGCATTCGGCGGCGGAACGGATGGCAAGGGTCATACATTCGTCGGCAAGTACCAGTTCGCCAAAAACGTGCAAGGGGTAATCACATACTTCCTTACTCAAAGAGGAGCCGCGAACGATGATTATCGCCGGCTTATGGCAGATATAGTTGTAAAATTTTAGATTCATTAACAAAAACTTAACGTAATTTTAATACTGCTTTAACAGATTAGATAGAGAATGAATTAAAGGAGAATTGAGTATGAAAAAATTTGT
Organism: Phycisphaerales bacterium; assembly: GCA_003141315.1. Classification (GTDB taxonomy): domain Bacteria; phylum Planctomycetota; class Phycisphaerae; order Sedimentisphaerales; family Anaerobacaceae; genus Fen-1359. The sequence continues at coordinate 380,323 of PLLP01000002.1, read as the reverse complement.
TGTGCCAGGTTTAATTTTGATTACGCTGGTTGTTGCTTCTGTGGCAATCGGGGCAGAAAAGCAAAGCCTCCAGATAGACGGTTCGACCACCGTGGGCCCTATCGGGACGGCGTTCGCAGAGTATTTTATGAAGACATATCCGGACATCCAGATTACCGTTAAAGCGACAGGCAGCGGCGACGGCGCAGCAGCTTTGATTGACGGCAGATGCGATATAGCGATGATGAGCAGGTTTATGAAGCCGGACGCAGAATTTAAAAAGGCAGTCGAAAAGGGAGTCTACCCGGTAGCTCATACGATTGCCCTCGATGCGGTATGCGTTGTTGTGCATCCATCTAACCCGGTAAAGGAACTTACAACTGAGCAGGTGCGGGATATTTACACAGGCAAGATTAAGAACTGGAAAGATATCGGCGGCCCGGACCTCGATATAGTGGCAATTACACGGGACACATCGAGCGGAACTTATGAAGTATTTCACGAGCTGGTGATGAAGAAACAGGATATGGCGGGCGGCATCGAAACAGTCAATTCCAACCCGCAGGCACAGGCAAGGGTAAAGACCACAAAGGGGGCAATAGGATATGTCGGACTGGGTTTTGTTGACGAGGTAAAGACGCTTAAAATAGATAACGTTCTGCCCACCAAGCAAACCATCGTGAACGGCACATACCCAATAGCGAGGCCGCTGTATCTATTCACCAATGGCTATCCGAAACTGGGCTCGCCGGCCTACAAATTCTGCACGTTTTACCTGACGGAAACGGGGCAAAAGATTATCGAGGAAAAGAAATTTGTTCCACTTACAAATTACTAAAACATAAATTAACAGGAATACAATGAAGGAAGAATACCTCCTCAAGGCAGCGGAACCGGCGGCTGAAACTAATCAGTCGCTGGTTCTTTCTCCATTGCAGGACATCAAGGGCTTTCTGTTTCTGCACATCGGGAGGTCTTTTTTATTTTTGGTAACCTGCGTTTCCGTGCTGGCGGTGCTGCTCATCTTTTATTTCGTAATACGGCAGGCGCTGCCCTTCGCAAAAATGGCAAGTCTTACGCAGTTCCTTACAGACACAAGATGGCAGCCCGAATCCGACCAGCCGGGTTTCGGGGCTTTGCCGTTTATTGTCGGCTCACTGTATGTCACATTCCTATCGCTTCTGTTTGCAGTTCCTGTCGGCATACTGGCCGCCGTATTCCTGAGCGATATAGTAAGTTTCAGGATACGAAACATCATCAAGCCGGTTATCGAGATTCTCGCTGCGATTCCATCGGTGGCGTACGGGTTTTTTGCGGTATTAGTTCTGGCGCCGTGGATGCAGAAACGACTCGGCTTTTCGACTGGAACAAATATATTAAATGCCTCAATAATTCTTTCGATAATGGCGCTGCCGACGATAATCAGCGTCGCCGAGGACGCCCTGTGTGCGATAGGAGCGGAACTGAGGGAAGCATCTTACGGGCTGGGGGCGACAAGGGTTGAAACAGTTTTCAAGGTAATTATCCCCGCGGCACACAGCGGCATAATAGCGGCAATTGTGCTGGGTATGATGAGGGCAATCGGCGAAACAATGGTCGTATGGATGGCAGCAGGCAACGCCAGGCAGATACCAACGCCCTGGTGGGATTTATCGCAATCCGTCGGGACAATGACGGCTGTGATTGCGGGCGATATGGCTGAAACACCTAAAGGTTCCGCACATTTTCATTGTTTGTTTATGATTGGTCTATTACTTTTGTTATTCACGTTTTTCTTAAATACAATAAGTGAGTATTTTCTCGCCGGCGCCAAAAAGAAGATGGGAAAGACCCGATGAAAATTTCGTTAAGGACATCTTTGGATAAGTTTTTTACGGGCCTTTCGGGCTTCAGCATTGTGCTTTTGACAGCGGCATTATTGATAGTGCTTGTACCAATGCTGCTGAAAGGAGGGTCGGCGGTATTTTTTAAGGGGACGGTGGAATTTCGCAAAATGCAGGCTGACATTTTTAACAGGGGCGATGATGCCGCTCTTAAAAATGAAAAGGAAAGAACCCGGAGAGCAAGGGAGTTCATTTACGATAGCATAGAAACCTTCAAAAACGGGATAGACCCGGCTGCGCTTTCGGAAAAAGTGCGACAGATTAACCGTCAATTCGGAGAGCAGCTTAAAGACAAGGGAATTGAAGGCGAAGATTATCAAAGCCTGCGCAGTATTGCAAGGGAGCTTCGTGATAAGCTTATCGAGGCATTCGAGAGCAATGACAGGAACTTGATAAATGAAAACATAAAATTTGTTTTTTCATACAAACAGGATAACCGTTTAGCCAATTCTGGTATGAAAGAGATGTTTGCGATTGCGGAGAAGTTTAGCAGGGCCATAGAAAATGTCGACTTCCAAAAACGGGACAGGTATGCGCAATCGCTCGGGGAGATAGAAGAAATCGTCACGCAGCTTTTGGGGCCTAAACCCGGTGAGCCTGTTCCCGTTCTGGCAATGGCCAGGTACGGGGCAACAAGATGGGAGCAGGCGGAAAAATTAAAGGAGCAGCTGCTTTACCCGGTAAGGTGGGTCGGGGGAAAACCCGGAGAGCCTCTGGTTGCGGAAAAATATTCGAGACAGGAGGAATTCAAGGGGACTGCGATTGAGCCGCTTTTCGGATACGTCGACAAAGAGCTTTCCAATATGCTGGAGCCTCGGCGGACTTTTTACTGGCAATTTTTTATAGACGACAGCATCAACAGCCACTATTTTGGCGGAGTGGGGCCGGAAATTCTCGGCACGCTTCTTTTGACAATAGTCGCAATGATCTTTGTTATACCCCTCGGCGTAATATCGGCTGCGTATCTGGTCGAATGCTCGACAGAGAATCTTGCGGTAAAGATAATCAGGATGTGCATAAACACGCTTGCGGGGGTGCCGAGCATAGTATTCGGGCTTTTCGGGCTGGCTTTTTTTGTTTTATATTTACTGCCGTTATTCGGCGCACCATCGAAGGGCAATATACTGGCGGCGTCTTTAACTCTCGCGGTATTAACGCTTCCTTTGATGATTCGGGCAAGCGAAGAGGCGCTAAGGGCGGTGCCGCATACATACAAAGAGGCATCTTTGGCGCTCGGCGCAGGCCACTTCAGAACATTCATCAAAGTGACCCTTCCTGCGGCTATGCCGGGAATACTTACGGGGATTATTTTAAGTCTGGGCAGAGTCGCCGGCGAGACCGCCCCGATATTATTTACGGGTACTGCCGCCGTCGCATCGATACCGAAATCTTTATTCGACGCAACAAGAACACTGTCTTACGGCAGCTACGATATGGCTGTCGGTGACAGGATTGCAGCGATGGTGCCGCATCAGCAGTACGGTATGGTTGTCACGCTTATACTGCTGGTGCTGATATTGAATACCGCGGCGATTTTGCTTCGCTGGAAAATATCGAAGAAGCTGCGAGGACACTAACTGTTTTTTGGGAATTTACATTTATGACGACAGAAGAAAATGATATGCAGACACAACCGGCAGGCAAAGCCAAGGGCGGAGCCAGCCCGTTTATCAGGTTGGACGAGGGAAAATTGCAGCCGAAAAGAAAAGTCGATATGAACAGTATCGCCGTCGTGAAATCCGAGAATTTCAATTTTTATTACGGGTCAAAGGTCGGGGTAAAAAATATAACAATGGATATTTACCCGTGTTCCGTCACAGCCATAATCGGGCCGAGCGGCTGCGGTAAAAGCACATTTATCAGAAGCATCAACAGAATCAACGACCTGATACCGCACGGCCGGGCAGAAGGCAAATTGTTTGTCAACGGCCACAATGTGTATGAAAAGAATACGAATCTTATTAGATTACGCCAGCAGACCGGTATGGTTTTTCAAAGGCCAAACCCGTTCCCGAAAAGCATTTTTGACAACGTCGCTTACGGGCCTCGCCTGCAGGGAATCCGGGATAATTCGGAACTGCAGCGGATAGTCGAGGAAAGCTTAAGGGCGGCTGCTTTGTGGGATGAGGTAAGAGATGATTTGAAAAATAGCGCGTTTGCGCTCTCGGGCGGACAGCAGCAGAGGCTCTGCATCGCAAGGGCCCTTGCGACCCGACCGAATATACTGCTGATGGATGAGCCCTGCTCGGCGCTCGACCCGACAGCAACCGGAAAAATCGAGGATTTGATAGACCAGCTCCAGAAAGATTATACAATTGTAATAGTGACACATAATATGCAGCAGGCGGCGAGGGTAAGCCAGCGAACGGCGTTCTTCTGCCTCGGCGAGCTTGTCGAATATGATTTGACCTCGAAGATTTTCAGCAACCCCGCCAAGAAACGAACCGAAGATTATGTGACAGGAAGATTCGGTTAAAATTCTAAGGAAGAGCAATGCCAAAACATTTACAAACGGAAATCGAAAATCTCAAGAAGAAAATACTCCGGCTCGGCGCTAGAGTTGAAAACGCCGTCCGGGAAGCCGCTGTTTCCCTCGAAGAAAGAGATGCTGCCCTGGCCGGGCAGGTGATTGAAAACGATATCGAAATAGACCAGGCCGAGGTAGAAATAGAAGAGGAATGCCTGAAAATACTCGCGCTGCATCAGCCCGTGGCAATCGATTTGCGATTTATAATTGCGGTGCTGAAAATCAACACCGACCTCGAACGCATCGGCGACCTTGCGGTCAACATCGCAGAAAGGGCGGCATTTATCGCAACCGTGCCGAAGGTCAACGTCTTCTTTGATTTTCTGACGATGGCTCAAAAAGCCCAGGATATGCTCAAAAAAAGTCTCGATGCATTAGTTCAGTTGAATACCAAAATGGCACGCCAGGTTTGTGCGGCGGATGACGAGGTTGACGCCATTAACCGGCAGATGTACCACCTGTTTAAGGATGCGGTTCGTAAAAACCCCAACCAGATTGAGTCGCTGGTTCACCTTCTGTCGGCTTCGAGACATCTCGAACGTATAGCCGACCACGCTACAAATATCGCCGAGGACGTGATTTATATGATTGACGGACAGATAGTGCGACACAAAACGGAAATATACAATTGAGGTTTTTTGTGGAATCCAAATTCAACTGTTCGTATCCGGCCGATATAAAATCCGCGGCAGCTGCTCTGCGAACGATTTAATTTCATCCCTTACTCGACGATAGCAGTTTAATACTTCTTCTTCATTCTTGGCGGCAGCGGCAAGTTTCGGCGGGTCATCGAAACCGAAATGGACAATCTTTGCGCTGCCCGGAAAGAGCGGGCAGTTCTCGCCTGCCTTATCGCAAACCGTGACAACAAAATCAAACGATATGTCTTTCACTTCATCGATTTTTTTGGAATGGTACATCGAAATATCAACGCCCGCTTCTGCCATCACCTTCACGGCGTAAGGGTCGAGTTTTCGCGGCTCGGTGCCTGCCGAATAAGCCTCGATGGAGTCGCCCTTAAGCCGTCGTGTCCAGCTTTCCGCCATCTGGCTGCGGCAGGAATTGCCGGTACACAGGAACAATATCTTCAATTTTTTATTATTCTTCATAAATACCATCAGTTGAAGTTTATCCCGTCAGATTTGCTACCGCAATATTTTCGGCCCAAAATAAAAAATGCTGCCAAACCTGAATGTCTGACAGCAAACACAAAATAGCGGGGGCAGGATTCGAACCTGCGACCTCCGGGTTATGGGCCCGACGAGCTACCAGGCTGCTCTACCCCGCGATCAAAAAACTCAAAGTCCAAAATTTAAAACCATTATTATCGCGATTCACGTTCACATGGAACAATAGATACAATACCACAAAAAAAAATTCTTTCAAGACCTAAAATTAAAGACATTTGCGGATTTTATCGGCGATTTTTTCGGCGGCACCAGCAGGATACTTATAGGCGGGCCAGCGGTCAATTACGCCGTCGCCTGTTTTTCTCGGAATGATATGAAAATGGAGATGATTTACCACCTGCCCTGCCGCCCTGCCGTTATTGCACAGGATATTATAACCTTCGCAGCCTGTCGCTTTTTGTATGGCGGCGGCAATCTTTGCGAGCCGGGACGCAACCTGGCCAAGTAATTGTGGAGAAGCCCGGTCGAATTTATCGATATGCTCTTTGGGAACAACAAGTGTATGGCCATCACTCACCGGGCCGATATCGAGAAATGCAAAAACCACTTCATCCTGAAAAACCACAGCAGCCGGTATCTGCCCTGAAACAATTTTGCAGAAAATGCAGTCGTTCGCATCCATTCGGCTAACTTGTCAGCCCCCTTTTATTTTTTCTCAGCGTCTTTTTCAACCGCTGCTTCGGCCTTACCTTCGTGAGCTTCAGCGTGCTTCGGGCTCGCCTCATGCCGCGATTTTGAATGAGCTGCCTCTTTCGCTGCCTTTTTCTTCGACGCAGCCCTCGATGACTTTTTCGAGGCTTCTTCTTTACCAATAAGCTGGAGCAGGACAAGCTGGCCGTTGTCGCCGAGCCTTCTTTTCGAAAGTTTTATAATTCTGGAATATCCGCCGGCCCTTTCGAGGTATCGCGGCCCGATGTCGCTAAAGAGTTTGCCGATTACCGTTCCTTTTTTGACAAATTTTCCATCTTCTTCTTTAACGATATAACGGTTGCCGAGAATTGCGATAGCCCTGCGTCTTGCGGCCAGTGTACCGGCCTTTGCCAGTGTTATGAGCTTCTCGGCAAAAGGTTTTATCTCTTTCGCCTTTTCTATCGTAGTAGAAATTGTCTCGCTTTCAAAAAGCGAGGCAGCCATATTCCGGCGCAAGGCCTTTCTGTGTTCGGTATCTCTGCTTAACTGTCGTCCTGCTACTCTGTGCCGCATTTTCTAAACCTCAAAAAATCTTCTAATTCAAACATTTTTGTGAACTTGTCAATTGCCCGCATCGGTCATTCCAAGCGACAGGCCAATATCGGCAAGTTTTCTCTGGACTTCCCTGAGACTGGTTTTGCCGAAACTGCGGACCTTGAGCAAATCGGCCTCTGTCATTTTCGCAAGCTGTCCAACCGTTTCGATTTTCACGGATTCGAGGCAATTGCTCGCCCTTACCGACAGCTCAAGCTCTGCGATGGGCATCGCCAGTTTTTTGGCAAGCTCCTCATCAAGAAGCGGCTCCTTCTTCTCCTCGACTTCCGGAAGCTCTTCTGCCACAACATCCTGGCCTATCTCGAAATACTGGATAAACGAGTTGATATGCTTTCGTAAAATTTTCGCTGCCTCAACCAAGGCCATTTCAGGAGTGATAGTTCCGTTGGTCCATATTTCCATAATCAGGCGGTCATAATTCGTTTTTTGGCCTACACGGGTATCCTCTGTCGAGTACCGCACCCTTATAACCGGCGAATACGGGGCATCGACCGTAATTCTGCCTATCTCCTGCTCGAACCTGTCGGAAGAAGCCTCCCGCTCTGCGGCAGGCACATAACCCCTGCCGTTCTCGACTATCATTTCTATCTCGAAATCGACATTTTCCGTAAGCGTTGCCAATACGATACTCTTATCGATAATTTCGATTGCGGGGTCCGCGACTATATCCGCCGCTGTCACAACACCGGCCTTTTTGGCTGACACCTTCATTGTCTTCGGCCCGTCGGCATTGAGGCGGACTACAAGGCTCTTTACATTCAATACAATATTTGTGACATCTTCCATCACGCCTTTTATGGAACTGAATTCGTGATTTACACCTTTTAATTTTATGTTGGTGACGGCACTACCCTCAAGGGAAGAAAGCAGAATGCGTCTGAGGCTGTTTCCAATGGTCGTGCCGAAACCTCTCTCGAACGGCTCAATGGAAAAACGACCATATTTATCGCTCGAAACGGTCTTATCCTGCATTACACTTGTCGGCAATTCCAAACCACGCCATGTAACTCGCATATTTGCCTCCTGAAACAGATGCTACGAGTAAAGCACAAAAAAAGAAACCCTCAATGGTTCATCCCTGACAGCAACTTTCGCATATCAGCCGCTTTACCGTCTTAAATCGCTTTTAATCGTTTTTTACCTCGCACAGAACTCAACAATCAGCTGTTCTTCAATCGGAATCTGGATGTCATCCCTGCCAGGCAGCGCAACAATCGTCGCTTCCGGCTTTTCCCTGTCAAGCTGAAGCCAGCTCTGAACGGTAAAATTGGGATTGCTTTCCAGCTGTTGTTTAACTTTTTTGGAACTTTTCGGAGAATTTTTAACGGTAATCTTATCGCCAACAGAAATAGAAAAACTGCCGATGTCAACCTTCCTGCCGTTAACACATATATGCCCCTGAACAATCAGCTCCCTTGCACCCTTGCGGGAAGGAGCCCAGTTAAGCTTATAAACGACGTTGTCGAGCCTTCGCTCGAGAATCTGCAAAAGCATCTGGCCGGTATTACCATGCGATTTTTCAGCAAGCTGAAAATATCTCATAAACTGCCTGTCTAAAATGCCGTAATACCGTTTTACCTTCTGAGTCTCACGCAGACGGACACCATACTCGCTGGGCCTGCCTCTGCGCCACCCGTGCATACCGGGAGCGAGGTTTTTCTGCTTTTTTTCGACGGGGCATTTAGCTGTCTCGCAGCGGATACCCTTGAGCATCAGCTTGATGCCTTCCCGGCGGCACAATTTACACGATGATTCAAGATAACGACCCATTCTTTTTATTTAACTCCAAATAAAATTATACTCTTCTTCTTTTCGGCGGCCGGCAACCATTATGAGGCACCGGTGTAATATCTTCTATAGATGCTATACGCAGACCGGCCTGCTGAAGCGCAGATATGGCCGATTCACGACCGCTGCCGGGACCTTTGACTTTTATTTCAACTTCTCTTACTCCGTATCGCATAGCATTATTGGCGCATCGCATCGCGGCCTGCTGGGCGGCAAACGGGGTACTCTTGCGAGAACCCTTAAACCCGACACAGCCGGCAGAGCTTGTGCAGATTGTGTCGCCGTTTGCGTCGGTAATCGTAAGCAAGGTATTGTTAAACGTCGCCTTGATATGCACAACCGCTTTTGCCACATTTCGTTTTATTTTTCGTTTTACATTTTTTGCCATAAAAAGACTTCCTTATTAGCCGCGGGTTTCTTTAACGCTCTTCTTTCCTGCAACAGTTCTTCGCGGACCCTTTCTGGTTCTTGCATTGGTGCGGGTCCTCTGGCCTCTTACCGGCAGATTTTTCTTATGCCTCATTCCCCTGTAGCAGCTAATTTCCTTAAGCCTGGAGATATTCTGGGAAATATCCCTGCGAAGCTGTCCGCCCACAAGATATTTGCGGTCAATAATCTGAGTTATCCGGCTAAGCTCATCTTCGGTAATCTTGTTAGCCTTTCTCGACGGCTCAACCTTGGCCTCTTTGAGGATTTCCATCGACGAATGTCTGCCAATACCGTAGACATACGTCAGCGCAACCCATATCGCCTTCTTCTCCGGGATATCAACGCCTACCACACGCGGCATATCAGCTCCTTTTTACAGTGCCAACAAAAAATTCGCATTAGCCCTGCCGCTGCTTGTGCCTGGGATTAGAACATATCACATGCACAACGCCCTTGCGGCGGACTATCCTGCAATTCTCACATATACGTTTTACTGAACTTCTTACTTTCATCGCAATTTACAACCTTTTTTAATTTTACTTATTCAACTGTCAGCTTCTCAGAATTATTCTGCCCCTGTTCAAATCATAAGGCGACAATTCCACTACAACCGTATCGCCCGGCAGGATGCGGATAAAATTCATCCTCATCTTGCCCGATACATGGGCCATTACCTGATGGCCATTCTCAAGCTGAACCCTGAACATCGCATTGGGCAGGGCTTCAAGCACCTTGGCCTGCAACCTTATCGCATCCTTTTTCGCCATATTGCCTCGCAGTTAATAATTCCTGCGTTTTTTTCTACTCATCCGGCAGTCAGGACCTCGCAGCCGCCCTTTGTTATCACTATCGTATGCTCAAAATGAGCGGAACATTTTCCATCCCTGGTGACGATTGTCCAGCCGTCTCTTAATGTTCGAATAGCGCTTGTTCCGACATTTATCATCGGCTCAACCGCAAAAACGAACCCTTCGGCGAGGGTAAAGTCATTTTCCAGAAGCTCGCGGCTTACATAATTCGGCACCTGAGGCTCTTCGTGCATCTGCCTTCCTATACCGTGCCCGACAAGCTCCCTTACCACCGAAAAACCTGCCGACTCTACAAACCGCTGCATCCTGCCCGCAATCGCGCTCCACTTTACATTCGGCCTTGCCCCGGCAATCGCAATATCCAATGCGCCTTTGGTGACTTCCATGAGCCTGCGATTAACCTCGGATACTTCGCCGACGCCGACCGTTATCGCCGCATCCGCACAATAGCCGGCGAGCTTTGCGCCATAATCGATACTGATTATGTCGCCTTCCCGCAGGACGGCCTCATTAGACGGTATCCCGTGAACGACCTGCTCATTAATCGACGCACAAATCGCACCGGGAAACGGTCTCTGGGATGCGGAAGCCTTAACACCAAGAAACAAATTTTCCGCACCGGCATCAGCCGCCACCTGCCTGGCAAGCAAATCGAGCTGGGCAGTATTTACTGACGGTTTTGCAGCCTCTTTTAATTTTGAAAGAACCTCGGCCACAACCCTGCCCGCCTTACGCATCAGCTCAATCTCTCTTGGGCTTCGCAAAGTTATAGCCATTTATTTTACATCTCTTATATATAAAGACGAATTAAGACCGTCTCTTTTGTTCTGCGGGCAAACCTTCCAGCATATTAAACATTTCAGCGGCAATATCTTCAGGCTTCCCGTTGGCATCAACATCATAAACCGTGTTGTTTGCCTTATAATAATCAACTACAGGAGCCGTCTGGTCGTAATAATTCTTAAGCCTGTTTTCGACCACTTTCTCGGTATCGTCAGGTCTCTGGACAAGATTGCTGCCGCACTTATCACAGATGCCGTCCTTTTTGGGCTTCATATTCGCAATATGATACACCGCGCCACACTTCGGGCAGCTTCTTCGCCCTGTTATCCTTGCCACCACCATACCGTCATCAACAATTAAATTCAAAATCACATCAATCTGCCGGCCTGCCTTCGTGAGCGACTCATCAAGCTGACGCGCCTGATTGACCGTTCTCGGGAAACCATCCAGCACAAAACCCTTCGTTGATGCCTGCTTTATAGCCGACACCATCATATCAACTACTATCTGGTCAGGCACAAGACCGCCTGAATCCATAAAACTCTGCGCCTTTTTGCCGAGCTCGGTTCCTTTTGTCCTTTCCTGCCGCAGTATATCGCCGCTGGAAAGGTGCTGCAGTCCAAAACGCTCGACAATTTTTTTACAATGAGTTCCTTTTCCTGCTCCCGGAGCGCCCAATAAAACTATCCTCATGCATACGCCCCTTTAATCCTGCCGGAAGAACTGAACCCTTCGTAACTTCGCATCAGAAGATTTGCTTCTATTCTCTGAACCAAATCGAGCGAGACGCTCACAACAATCAAAAGTCCCGTGCCGCCCAAAAAGTTGGTTATACGGGACGGTATGCCGAGCGAATTTGTCACCACATCAGGCACAACGGCAATTATTGCCAGGAAAGAGCCGCCATAAAAAGTGACCTTTCCCATTACCGTTTCGAGATACTCGGCAGTTCGCCTGCCGGGCCGAAGTCCCGGTATGAAACTGCCTGAATCCTGAAGATTTTTCGCCATATCTTTGGGCTGGAACTGAACGGAAACCCAGAAATACGCGAACAGAACTATCAACATCATATAAAGAACACAATAAACGTAACCGTCATACTGCAGCAGCTGCGCCAAATTCGTAAAGAACCCGACCTGTCCGCCTCTTTCAAATGCGCTCCTCATATAACCTGCAAGCACCGGCACAAACATCATAAAGCTGGAAGCGAAGATAATAGGCATCACGCCGCCGTGATTAACCCGAAGCGGCAGGTAATGCCTCTGTCCGCCGTACATCTTCATCCCCCTTACCTGTTTTGCCTGTTGTATCGGGATGCGCCGCTGTGCCTGCGTTATGAGGATAACGCCCGCAACTATGGACACAAAAGAGCACATCAGTACTAAAAGTTTTCCCGGCCCGATAGCGCCTGCTTCGGAACCGCCGACATTAAATTTAACGAGTTTTGCCAGGTCCTGAATCGCCCAGGGCAACCTCGCAATGATGCCTGCCATAATAATAAGACTGATGCCGTTGCCGATGCCATATTCATCAATCTGCTCGCCAATCCACATCAGGAAAACCGTTCCTGCGGTCATCCCGACAATACCCATCAGCAGGGCCTGCGTCCACATACCAGTGTAAGTGTAGCCGGTCGAGTAGAAAAATTTCATATAAAACATCGCCTGTATGACGCATACAACCACTGTAAGATAACGGGTATATTCATTAATCTTCTTGTAGCCGGCCTGCCCTTCCTGCCTGAGCTTTTTCAATACCGGCCAGACCTCCGCCAGCAGCATTAAAATAATCGAAGCGGTAATATAAGGCATAATGCCGAGGCCGAACAAAGTACATCTGCCGAGCATACCGCCCGTAAGCATCTGCATATACTCGACAGCCCTGCCCAGTGCCCCTTCAGTGCCGGCTGCGTAACTTAGCTCCTGATATTTAAAACCTGGAACAGGTATGTGCGAACCAATCCTGAATATCACGAGCATTGAAATCGTAAATAAAAGCTTGCTGCGTAAATCCGGTATTTTAAATATGTTGACAACAGTTCGAAGCATATTACTCTTTTCGGTTTCCTAATATTATATATACTGGCTTCACAGTACCTTCACAGCTCCGCCGCAAGCAACAATCTTCTGCTCTGCGTTTTTGCTGAACCTGTGCGCTTCCACCTTAAGACTCTTGGTAAGTTCGCCGTCTCCCAGAATCTTAACCTTCTGGTTCGCATTATTAATAATGCCGGCATCGATAAGCTGCTCGATACCGACAACGGCGCCGTCATTAAAGCATTCCAGCTGTTCGACGTTGACAACCATATAACGTATGGCAAAATTATAATTATTAAACCCGCGTTTAGGGATTCTGCGAAACAGGGGCATCTGTCCGCCTTCTCTCATTACAAGCGTAGGTGCGCCGCTGCGGCTGTTCTGCCCCTTATGTCCCTTGCCACTGGTCTTGCCTTGTCCGGAACCGCGGCCTCTGCCTATCCGTTTCCTCGCCTTATATTTGCCCGCAATGGCCATAATCTGTGAAATAGACATCCTACATCACCACCTTTTTACCACATCAATTTCAACACCACGCCTGGCTGCAACCGTATCCTTGTTGCGCAATTTCATCAGACCGTTCATCGTGGCCTTTACAACATTCTTCGCCGACGTACTTCCATAAACCTTCGTAAGAACATCCATCACGCCTGCATATTCGAGCACCGCTCTTGCACTGGAACCCGCAATAACGCCCGTGCCGGGACTGGCCGGCAAAATAATAATCCTTGTTGAACCAAATTTACCAACAACCTGGTGCGGAACCGTGCGGCCGTCAAGCGGAATCTTATGCAATGATTTCTTGGCATCCTTAATGCCTTTTTCCACTGAATTAGGCACTTCGTTTGCCTTCGCATAGCCGATACCAACGGTACCGTTGCGGTCGCCTACGACAACAAGGGCCTCGAAACTAAAATTCCGTCCGCCCTTTACGACCTTCGAACTGCGGTATATCTTTACCGTAGTATCTTCAAAAGGACGTTCCTGCTGTTCAATAAATTTTACTGCCTGCTCAGCCAATTTATATCTCCGTCAATTGCCTAAAAAACCAAACCCGCTTTTCTCGCGGCATCAGCGAGGGCTTTTACCCTGCCGTGAAACTTGTACCTGTTGCGGTCAAAACAGACGCATTTAATTCCGACGCCTGTTGCCTGCTTGGCAATGGCCTCACCGATAGCCTCTGCCGCCTTCTTGTTGCCGGTCTTCTGATGAAGCTGACCAGCAACGGCCTTGCTACGAGTGCTTGCCGATGCGAGAGTCAGGCCCGCCACGTCGTCAATAATCTGAACATAAATATGCCTGTTAGACCGGAACACCGACAACCTTGGTCTGTCGGATGTGCCGACCACATTCCTGCGAACATGATGTTTGCGTCTGATTGTCGCTTTTTCTATTCTATCACTTTTTTTCATTAACCATTCCCACAAGCCCACAAAAGGGCAAAAAAGCTGCAATTAAGCAAAGGCCTACGTAGCCGAGCCTGAAGTAAAGGACTTGCCGACTTTTCTCTTCACAAGCTCGTCAGCGTATCGAATGCCCTTACCTTTATAAGGTTCCGGCGGATTGACAGCGCGAACCATAGAGGCAAACTGCCCCACAAGAGCCTTGTCAAGCCCGGAAACCGTAAAAACGGCAGGCGTATCGTCGCCTTTGGTTGCAGCCGCTTCAATATTTATCTTTATTTCCTTCGGAATCTCAACCTCAGCCGGATTGCAGAAACCAACCTGCAGCAAAAGCTTGTTTCCCGCCACTTTCAGGTTGAAACCTGTTCCAAAAATCTGCAATCGCTTCTGGTAGCCATCGGTGACGCCCTTGACCATATTGGCAATCAACGCACGGGTGGTTCCGTGAAGCTGGCAGGCAAACTTGTCGGAGCGGTTCTCGTTCTCGACAATAACCTTCGAGCCGTCAATCTTTACTTTAACCTTCGGATGGCAATCCAGCGAAAGCTCGCCGAGCGGTCCTTTTATCTTAATAATCCGACCGTTCAATTCTGCCTTGACAGCCGCCGGTATTTCTACTGGTCTTTTTCCAATTCTGCTCATATTAATATACCGTACAAAGTATCTCGCCGCCGATATTAGCCTTGCGGCATTGCCTGTCACTCATTACTCCCTTGCTGGTCGATACGATGGAAATTCCCATTCCATTCAACACAACCGGAAGCTTTTCCACCGGCGAATAAACCCTTTTGCCGAGCTTGCTTATCCTCTTTATCGATTCCACAACAGGGTCACCATTTTCATCATACTTCAGGGTGATTCTCAACATCCCCTGTTTTCCGTCATCAATCCTGTCGTAATCGACTATGTATCCTTCGCTCTTCAGGACATCCGCCAGGCCCTGGCAAACCTTTGAGGCCTTCACGTTAACGGTGCTGCTTCTGATACGCAGACCGTTGCGAATCCTCGTCAACATATCAGCAATCGGGTCATTAAAAAAACTCATAAACCTTTCCTTCTGTCTGTAAGCCTCTACAATTGAGACTAAATTACCAGCTGGCCTTCTGCACACCTGGAAGCTTGCCCTCATTGGCGAGTTTCCTAAAGCAGATTCTGCAAATCTTGAATTTACGATAAACCGCCCTGCTCCTGCCGCACAGCTCGCACCTGGTATAATGCCTCACCCTGAATTTGGGTTTTTTTCTTGCCTTATTTTCCAGCGCCTTTGTCGACATCCATTTATCCTGCAAAAATACTGTTATTTTTCCTGCGGAGTTTTGAACGGCATCCCGAACAAAACCAGCATTCGCCTGGCCTCTGCATCGGTAGAAGCCGTCGTCACAAACGTAATATTCATACCCTGCTGAAACTCAACCTTGGCGGTGTCTATCTCAGGGAAAACTGTCTGTTCTGATAATCCCATCGAGTAATTGCCCCTGCCGTCAAAGCCGGTTGGGTCGAGACCCCTGAAGTCTCTCACTCGCGGAATCGCCAGACTGATGAGCCTGTCCATAAATTCGTACATCCGGCTTTTGCGAATAGTCACCTTCAGGCCTGTCTCCTGACCTTCGCGAACCTTGAAGTTGGAGATGCTTTTTTTGGCCTTGCAGACCATAGGCATCTGCCCCGCTATCAACGTCAGGTCGGCCTTGGCGAGTTCCAGGAATTTTTTATCCGCCGCCGCCTTGCCTACTCCCATTGAGATAACAATTTTCTCAATCTTCGGCACTGCCATCGCACTGCTGTATCCGAATTCCTTTATCAGCTGCGGCACAACCTTCGATTTATATAAATCTTTTAACCTTGCCATTTTTGTCTTTACGCAAAAAACCTCGTATAAGTCTTATGATTCTTTTTTCTTAACAACAACACCAAGCTCCGTACCATCGGCAGCAAACCTTTTCTTCGAGCCGTCCGGTTCGGTTTTGAAATGCACCCTTGTTCCTTTCGAGCTTTTCGGATTTACCGGCAGGACATTGCTTATATTCATCGGCTGCTCAACCTTGACGCGGCCTCCCTGCGGATTTTTCCTCGACGGCCTTACATGCTTTAACGCCACGTTAAGCCCCTGCACTACGACTTTGCCCTTCTTCGGAATTACCCGCAGAACTGTTCCCGTCATACCCTTGTCATCGCCGGTAATAATCTGCACTGTATCGTTTTTCTTTATGTTTCGCGCCATTTTATCTGTAACCAGCCTCTAAACCACTTCGCTTGCCAGCGAAATAATCTTCATAAAATTTTTCTCACGCAGTTCTCTCGCGACCGCTCCGAAAATCCTGGTGCCAACGGGATTGCCTTCACCGTCTATCATAACCGCCGCATTGCTGTCGAATCTTACATAGCTGCCGTCAGGCCTCCTTACGGGATGCTTGGTCCTGATTACTACGCAGCGATGAACTTTCTTGTTATTCAGCTGACAGGTCGGCAGCCATTTTTTAATCGCCACACAAATGACATCGCCTATACCCGCCTTGGACCTGGTGTTTCGTCGCCGGCTTGTGTTCTTGCCGAGCACCCTTATACACTGCGCTATTCTCACTCCTGAGTTATCGGAGATATCCACCATTGTTCGTGTTTGAATCACTTCAGTAATCCCTTCTTAATTTCTGCCGCCATTATTTGGCAACCACTTTTTTCACGACCTTAACAAGACGCCATCTCTTGGTTTTGCTGTAAGGCTTGCATTGTGCTATCTCGATTACATCACCAACCGTCGCCGTGTTAGCCTGGTCATGAACACTGAGAATAGTCCGGCGTCGCATATACTTTCCATATTTCGGATGCTTTAACGTATAATCTATGGCAACCTTAATGCTTTTGTCGCCCGTTTTTCCTACTACGACAGCGTCCTTTTGTCCGCTCTTTTCCTGCTGTTTTGGCGTACTTTCTTCCACTACTTATTCTCTTTCTGGTGTATCACCGTCAATATCCTGGCGATTTCGCGCCTCGTATCACGTATGCTCTTGGAATTTTCAAGCGTTTCCGTGACAGACTGTGAGCGCATCTCGAATAATTTTTTCTTCAGCTCGTCGCACTTATCGACAAGCTCTTCTGCACCCATTTCCCTGTACTGCTCAGCCTTCATTGGAAACAAACCTTTCCTTCAGCATCAAAAAGTTTTACAAATTAAATCGCATGTCTGCGTTTTATAAACCTGCACCGAATCGGCATCTTATGTGCAACCCTCGACAGTGCCTGCTTTGCCATTTCCTCGGAGACGCCTCCGACCTCGAAACAGATCTGGCCCGGCCTGACCCTGGCGACCCAGATTTCCGGTTCGCCTTTGCCTTTGCCCATCCTGGTTTCGAGAGGCTTTTTGCTCACAGGCTTGTACGGGAATATCCGCACGAAAACCCTGCCCTCACGATGCAGATGGTGCGTTGCCGCGACTCTGCCGGCTTCTATATTCTTTGCCGTCACCCAGCTCATTTCGAGGGCCTGCAGACCGAAATCTCCGAAAGTAACGAAATTGCCTCTCGAAGCGTTGCCTTTCATTTTGCCGCGCTGGCTTTTACGATACTTCACTCTTTTCGGCATCATCGCCATAAGTTAAAATCCCTGCCTGTAAGCTTTATAAATCTTAAATTTAAAACTTATTTAGTCTCCGCAGTGCCTTCATTTTGTTCCGGTGCTGCATTAGCAGCATTATCTGTTTGCGGAGCCGGTGCAGCCGGTGCCTCAACTGCTCTATGACCATGACCATGTGAAGGGCCTCGTCTTGTCGGCCTGCCACCACCACCGCCACCACCGCCGCCGCCGCTGCGCCTCATGCCGCGATTTGGCTTTGGCTCAAGTATTTCTCCAAAGGCGCCTTTATGAATCCAAACCTTTATACCTATACAGCCATAAGTGGTCACGGCTGTCGCTGTCGAATAATCCACGTCGGCCTTGAGCGTATGAAGGGGAACGCTGCCCATCTTCATCATTTCTTTTCTGGCTATTTCCGCACCCGCCAGACGGCCGCTGCACATAATCTTTACTCCCTTTGCGCCGGCATTCATTACCATCTCGCAATACTGCTTCATCGCTCTTTTGAATGCCGCCCTTTTAATCAACTGTTCGGCAATAGCCTCCGCCACGAGGTTCGCATCAAGGTCCGGCTCCTTAATTTCCGTAACATTAACCGTAACCTTTCGTCCGGTAAGGGCCTCAAGCTCCTCACGGAGTTTTTCGACTTCGCCACCCCTCGGGCCAATTATTATGCCTGGCCTTGCGCTGTTCAACATCACCTTAACCTCGTTGCGTGTCCTGACTATTTCAACCCGCGAGACAGCCCCTTTCGGCATCTGGCGGTTATATTTCTTGTCAATAAACCGGCGAATCTTCTGGTCCTCGACTAGAAAATCACCGTAGCTGGCCTTCGGCGCGTACCAAACGCTCATCCAGCCCCTGGTTATTCCTGTTCTAAAACCTATTGGTGATACCTTTTGTCCCATAAAACACTCTGTCTTTTTAAACTCAACTTTTTTTCACTAAATTTATTCGGCTGCGGCAGCTTTAACCTGCCTGACCGCAGCAGCTTCTTCAGTTATTATGACGGTAATATGGCAGGCCTTTTTCGAAATCGAATGTGCTCTGCCCCTGTCTTTGGCTCGAAAACGCTTTGTCCCCATCCTTATGCCGGCATCATCTATGCGGACATCGCTTATATATAAATTGTCCACATTTGCCTGCTGCTCTTCTGCATCAGCAATTGCGCTTTTGAGAACCTTATTCACCATAGCAGCCGCTCTCTTGCGGGTAAATTTCAATATGTCCATCGCATCCTGTACGTCTCTGCCGACGATAAGATTTCGAATCAGGCCTGCCTTGCGCGGCGAGCCGGGAGCATACCGGTAACAAGACCGCCACTGCGATACCTGGCTTACCGCAACACCCAAAACCGCCGCGAGATTCTCGACATCAGCCTTTCGCGGAATCGGGACTTCAAGACCCTTCTTCCAGTTACGAACGGCTGATACCGCTTTTCTCTTATCCAGCCCGCCGCGAACAATCTGCCCTGCGAGCTGCTCGGTCGTTACTTTTTTGTCTGTACTAAGTTTTTTTAATTTTTCTGCACTTAACATAGCCGTCTATCTTCTATTAGTTTCTTTAAGCCTCTGTTTCAACTTTCCTCGTCGAATGTCCTCTGAATACCCTTGTGAGCGAGAATTCACCGAGCTTATGGCCAACCATATCCTCTGTGATAAAGACCTTCAGGAACATTCTGCCGTTATGCACCATAAAAGTAAAACCGACAAACTCCGGTATTATTGTGCATCTTCTTGCCCAGGTCTTTATAGGCTCCTTGGTATTTGCCTCAATCTGTTTGTTCACCTTGGCAAACAGCTTTGCATCAACAAACGGTCCTTTTTTCAAAGACCTTCCCATATAATACCCTCAATTTCGGTTTCCCGGCCTGCCGGGCTTACACTTTACCGTTAAAACCTGTTCAAATAAATCTTGTATAAAACAATCCACAATTTTTACTTTTTATTATACCGCCAGCTGTCCCTGCGCTGATGCCCTGCGTCTTCGAATAATCCATTTGCTGCTGTTTTTTCTCGGGCTTCTGGTTTTGCCGCCCTTTGCAAGGACGCCTGTCGGCGAGCAGGGATGTCTTCCGCCGTTAGAGCGTTTTTTGCCGCCGCCCAACGGGTGTGAGACGGGGTTCTGAGCCTTCCCGCGAACGTGGGGTCTTTTGCCGAGACAACGGCTCCTGCCGGCCTTTCCTAATGTTATATTCTGGTCGTCAGGATTACTCAATCTTCCAATGGTGGCCCGGCACTGGCTTCGCAGCATACGCATCTCGCCGCTGGGAAGCTCAACCGTCACCCAGTTGCCTTCCTTGGCAACAATCTTGCCCGCGTCGCCCGCGCATCGCACAAGTTTGCCGCCCTGGCCGACGTTCATTTCGATATTATGAATTTCAAGACCCGCCGGTATCGTTTCGAGAGGCATACAATTGCCGGTTTTCGGCTCGCATACCGCTCCGCTCTCGACCGTATCGCCGACCTTGATTCCTAAAGGCGACAAAATATATCGCTTTTCGCCGTCAACATAGTGGACGAGGGATATAAAGCAGTTTCTGTTGGGGTCGTATTCAACTGTTGCTATCTTGCCGGTTAAGCCGTCTTTATTCCGTTTAAAGTCGATTAAGCGGTAAATTTTTCTTGCGCCGCCGCCTCTGAACCTTACCATTGTCATACCGGAATGATTTCTGCCGCCTGCCTTTTTTATTCTTACGCAAAGCGACTTTTCCGGCACAAACGCCGTAAGCTCCGCGTAATCATTAACCGAGCTGTTGCGCCTGCCCGCACTTGTTGGCTTATAAATTTTTATTCCCATAACCGCCTCTGCGAAAATCAGAACAAGTCTATATGATATTCCTTTTCCAGATACACAATCGCCTTCTTCCAGTTGGTCTTCTGTCCCATCACCCTGCCTCTTCGCCGCACTTTGCCCGCGCGGTTGGCAGTCCGCACTTTTCGAACCTTCACGTTGTACGTACTTTGTATGGCTTCTTTTATCTGGTATTTATTGGACTGCGGATTTACTTCAAAAGAATACGCACCCTTGACGTTGGCAAGATGTGTGCTCTGTTCAGTTATTAAAGGCCGAATTATTACGCTGTAATTTTCCATATTTGCTTAAAGAGTTGTTTTAATTCTCCCCCTCTTTGCCTTTGTTCAGAAGCGCCAAAAAAGCGTCTTTTGTAAATAATACTTTCATATGATTGCAAACATCGCCGGCGTTAATCTGCACTACCGGCATTACCGACACCTTTGGAATATTTCTGACAGATTTACAGATATTGTCATCAGCTGCGGCTATCATCACAAGACAGCTGCGGTTTATCTTAAGGTTATCCAGAATATCGGCAAACTCCGCTGTTTTTGGTTTTTCCATCTTCAACTCGTCGAGCAGCAGGCAATTGCCACTGAGGATTTTTTCGAGGACTGCCTGATTCGCCGCCAGTCTTCTTTGTTTTCTGGGCATATTTTTGCCAAAATCTCTGGACTTCTTTTCGAAGGTGACGCCGCCGCCGACCCTTTTTGCGGTTCTCAACTGGCCTACCCTGGCGTTTCCGGTATGTTTCTGTTTATACAGCTTTCTGGTTGAGCCTTCCACCAGCGATTTATTTTTGGTAGCAGCGGTACCGACGCGTTTATTTGCGTGGTACATCACAATCGCCTGCTTGAGAAGCTGATGGTTGACTCTGCCGCCGAGGGAGGCTTCATCCACCTTTATACTTTCAACCTCTTTGCCTTTTCTGTTGTAGACTGCCAGACTTATCATTTATTATTCCCGTTTTATAAAAAATTCTTAACTTTGAATTTTTCCTTTGGCTTACTTTGCCCTTTAACCCATCCTTGCGCTTCTTACGACCACAAAACTTCCCTGCGGCCCCGGAACAGAGCCCTTCACCACTAAAAGATTATTTTCCGCATCAACCGAAACGACCATATGATTCTTGCTTGTAATCCTGGCATGCCCCATATGGCCGGCCATTCTTTTGCCCTTTTTTATATCTCCGCCGTGACCGCGGTCTGTTCCATAGCCTGCAATTGAACCGGGCGAACGGTGTTTTCTTTCCGTTCCGTGCGAGTTCGGCATACCCGCAAACTTATGCCGCTTCATACAGCCCTGAAAACCCTTGCCCTTGCTCACGCCGACAACATCGACAAAATTATTTTCGGCGAAAACCGAAACTGTAATCGCATCGCCGGGTTTATATTGCGTCTGCTCACTTTCCGCCAGTCTCATCTCTCTGATAAATCTCTTGGCGGCGGTATTCGCTTTTTTGGCATGTCCTTCGGCAGATTGGATGGCACGGGACTTTTTAATATCATCAAAACCCATCTGGACTGCGTTATAACCATCAGTCTCTTTGCTTTTAACCTGCAGTACCGGGCAGGGACCAGCCTGTATAACTGTGACGGGCAGCAATTTACCTGCCTGGTTATAAACCTGAGTCATTCCAACCTTTTTTCCGAGCAGCATCGCCATGAAATTAAGCCTTTATCTTAACAAAAACGCCCGCCGGTACCACAAGCCTGTTAAGCACTTCTACCGTTCGAGCGTTAGCCTCGTAAATATCTATCAGCCTTTTATGCGTCCGCATCTCAAACTGCTCACGCGATTTCTTATCCACGTGCGGACTTCTCAAGACTGTGTATCTTTCTATCCGTGTGGGCAGCGGTATCGGGCCGCTCACTCTCGCATTTGTCCTGCGGGCATGCTCGACTATCTCCTTGGCAGATGAATCGAGCGAACGGTGGTCATACGATTCCATCCGTATCCTAATTTTTCCTGTTTCAGTTGCCATAAATACCTTACAGGCTTATCCCTGTTTTTTTGAGATAAAATCCAACTCTTATTCAGATTTACCCATCTTACCACATAGGCAGGAGAGGCTTAAATTCACCGGTTAGCCCAATTATTCCATCTTAACAACAGCTTCTTCTAACCGGCAAACCTACCTTCCTTAATGACACGAGCCTAACTCAAAATAATAACCGTAAAGCCTGAGTTGAGCCCAAAAACTTAAACAACCATCCCTGCATAATTGAAATGCCACAGCCCAACTATTGTCCTGCGCAAAACCATCCTGGCCTTGCTCGCTACGGCTGAAAAAGGTATTATCTATCAATTTATGTTCTATCTGTCAACAAAAACATTTTAAAAATTAAAATTTTTTTTATCTAAAAGACCTTTGTTAATGCTAATAGAGGCCTTTTACGGGGACTTCTAAAAAATTTTCAGCTAAATCACTATTTTTTTTGCAAGCTGCTCCGGCAGCAATTCATAGCTGAAAGGTTCCATTGTGAACACGCCTCTTCCAGCGGTCATACTGCGAATCTCGCTCGAATAGCCGAACATCTCCGCCAATGGCACCTTCGCCTCAATTATGCGTAAGTTTGCGTGCTGCCTGCTGTCGGTAATCAGGCCCCGCTTGCTCATCAAATTGCCCTGAATAGCGCCGAAATACTGTTCCGGCACCTCAATTTCGAGCCTCATAATCGGTTCAAGCAGCACAGGAGAGGCTTTTTTCAGAGCCCCCTCCACCGCCAGCGCCGCTGCCTGCTCGAAGGCCAGGTCTGATGAATCCACCGGATGGTAAGACCCGTCGAGCAAAGACACCTTTACTCCGACTACAGGAAAACCGGCTATAATGCCGCTGCCGAGGGCATCCAGCGACCCCTCTTCTACAGCACCGATATATTCTCTCGGAACTGAGCCGCCAATGGTCTTATCTTCGAAGGTATTTTCCCTTGCCCAGTTGCCTTCCTCATTTCTGATAGGTTCGAGCCGCAGGATGACATCGCCGTATTGTCCGTGGCCTCCGGTCTGGCGAATGAATTTCCCTTCCGCTTCTGCTGTATTGCTTATCGCCTCTTTATAAGCCACCTTTGGCCTGCCGACACGAATATCGACTCTCTTTTCCTTAATCAGTTTGTTCTGCAAAATCTCCAGGTGCAGCTCGCCCATACCGCTGATAATGGTCTGGCCTGTTTCAGGGTCAAACTTGCAATTAAAAGTCGGGTCTTCTTTTCTCAAACCTGCCAGGGCTTCCGACAATTTGAGTTTGTCCGCGCCCGTTTTGGGCTCAATCGACATACTAATAACGCTCTGCGGGAATGTAATCGAAGGCAGTGCAACCAGATGCCGCGTGTCGCAAATTGTATCGCCTGTAAAGGCCTGCTTGAGACCCACCACCGCCACAATATCGCCCGCCCCTGCCGATTCGATGGCAATCCTGTCCTCGGCATGCATTTCGAAAAGACGTGTGATATTTTCCTTAACGCCTCGATTTGAAACCATCACACGGCTGCCGCTCTTGAGAGTTCCCTGGTAAATCCGGATATAATCGAGGTCGCCGTGCGAATCAGTCGCAATCTTGAATACCAAAGCTACCAGCGGCAGTTTCCGGTCGCACTTGATAACAATCTTCTTATCTTTATCATCCGGATCCGGGACGGTGATTTCGGGTCTGTCTAACGGCGAAGGAAAATAATCTACTACGCCGTCCAGCAGCCTCTGGACACCTATATACTTGAGCGCTGAACCGACAAACACCGGCTGAATTTTGCAGGCGATTGTTCCTTTTCGAATAGCCCTTTTTATAATCTCCGCTTCGACGGGTTTATCATGAACAAACTTTTCCATCAGCTCTTCATCGTATTCAGCAGCCATCTCCAGCAGGTGATGCCTGTATTCCGCCGCGATTTTACTGTACTGCTCCGGGATAGGTCTCTCCTCGAAGTTGGCACCCAACTGGTCGGCGTTGTAAAAAATTGCCCGCAGGTTAATAAGGTCAATCACGGCTGAAAACGAATCGTCGCTGCCGATGGGAATTTCCACAGGAACCGGATTCGCGGCGAGCTTGGTCCGGATGCTGCCGACAGACATCTCGAAATCGGCGCCGGTTTTATCCATTTTGTTGATAAAACAGATAAACGGAAGATTATATTTTCTGCCCTGCCTCCAGACCGTTTCGCTCTGGGCCTGGACTCCTTCGCTGCCGTCAAAAACCACCACCGCACCATCGAGCACCCGCAGCGACCGCTCCACCTCGGCGGTAAAATCAATATGCCCCGGTGTATCGATAAGGTTTATATGGCAATCGCGCCACGGGCACCTGGTCGCCGCCGACGTAATGGTTATCCCCCTTTTCTGTTCTTCTTCGAGATAATCCATCACCGCGGTACCGTCGTGAACCTCGCCCATTTTGTAAATCTTGCCTGTATAATAAAGCACCCGCTCCGATACGGTAGTCTTACCGGCATCGATATGTGCGATAATTCCGATATTACGAATTTTTTCCAAATCAACCGACATTTTTATCCTTTTTGTTTAATCCGCCGCAGGCGGACCTGCTGCGGGAATACTGCTGATGAATACAATGCAGTTATATGATAATAAAAAAAACTGCCACGTCCATTTCGATAACAGAACATGGCAGTTATAAACCGTTTTTTACCACGCAAAGTGAGCAAAAGCCTTGTTGGCTTCAGCCATTTTATGCACGTTATCCCTGGTCGTCATCGCACCGCCCTGCCTGTTATAGGCATCGACCAGTTCGGCAGCAAGCCTTTTGTGTATAGGCTGTCCCTTTTTCGACCTGGCAGCATCGATTATCCATCGCATCGCCAGGGACATCTGTCTTTTCGAACTAACCTGCATCGGCACCTGATAACTTGCGCCGCCGACTCTTTTACTGCGAACTTCCATCATCGGTTTCACATTGTCAATGGCGGTCTCAAAAACCTTCAGAGGCTCCGCATCCTTGACCTGCTTTGCCACAATGTCCATCGCATTGTAAAATGCCCGCTGTGCGGTGCTTTTCTTACCCTGCCACATCAGGCAGTTTATAAATTTGCCCGCCAGTCTGGAGCCGAATTTCGTATCCGGCTTCAACTGCTGCTCTGATGATGTTCTTTTTTGTTTGGCCATAGTTATTCCATTTATTAGTTTCGAGTTTTATTATTTTTGGTTTATTTCGGCGTCTTTGCCCCGTATTTGCTTCTTCCCCGTCTGCGACCTGCGACACCCGCACAGTCGAGAACGCCGCGGACAATATGATAGCGCACGCCCGGCAGGTCTCTAACTCTGCCGCCTCTAATCAGGACCGTGCTGTGTTCCTGGAGATTATGGTCGACGCCCGGTATATAGGCCGTCACTTCCTTACCATCTGTAAGCCTTACCCTGGCAATTTTTCTCAAGGCCGAGTTCGGTTTTTTCGGCGTCATAGTCCGGACTATCAGGCAAACCCCTCGCTTTTGAGGACTTCCTGCAATATCAGATTTCCGCTTGATGCCTTTGCTTTTCAACCTTGGTCTTTTAACTAACTGATTTACCGTTGGCATTTTTATTCCTTAACTATTTCAATTTTATCCGCCGAACGCAGGGCGGAACAAGTTTTTAGTTATTTAAGGCCGAGGGCTTCCTTAACCGCAGCCTCTTTCTTTTCTTCGGCTTCCTTTTCGTCTCTTATATCAGCAAATTCCTTCGGCAACGGTGCGCTTACAAGGTGCTTAACCTTCATATCCAAATACGGCTTAAAGCCGGTACCTACGGGAATCAGGTGGCCGAGAATCACGTTTTCCTTCAGACCGCAAAGTTCGTCGATTCTACCAGCAATCGCTGCCCCTGTCAAGACCTTTGTGGTCTCCTGGAAACTGGCAGCCGCCAGGAAGCTTTCTGACCAAAGGCTTGCCTTCGTTATCCCGAGCAGCAGTGTTTTCGCAACTGACGGGCGAGGTCTTGTTCCCTTTGCAGGCTCGCCTCCCATCGCTTCGATTTTTTCGTTCACCTTGGCAAGTTCCGCCTTTCTTACGACCTGGCCTTCCTTCAGGGCGGTTGCCTCACCAACCTTGGTTATCTTTATTGACTCGGCAAGCCGGCTGTTCTCATCCCTGAAAAGGAATTTATCCACAACCTCGCCGGGTAAAAATGGGCCGTCGCCTACGGTTTCAATTTCGACTTTGCGCATCATCTGCGAACAGATAATCTCGATGTGCTTGTCGTTGATATTGACGTTCTGCGAACGATATACGTTCTGAATTTCCTGAATAAGATAGCGCTGGAGCGCCTCTTCGCCTTTAATCGAGAGGATATCGTGAGGCACCAAAGGCCCATCGGTAAGCGGAATGCCAGCCTCGATATAGTCGCCGGTATGAACGTTGAGGTGCCTATCCCTCGGGACGTGATGCTCTTTTTCCATCCCGGATTCCGTATTGCGGATAATTATGGTCATTTTTCCTCGCTTTTTATCGCTGCGAAGCTCAACGTTTCCGCTGATTTCTGCCATAACTGCGGGGTCTTTCGGGCGCCTGGCCTCGAAGACCTCGGTGACCCTCGGCAGACCCCCCGTAATATCCTGTGTGCCTGCCATTGCCCTGGGCAGATGAGCGAGAAGCTGGCCTGCCTGAACCTCACTGCCGTCATTAACCTCTATCCTTGCCCCCGCCGGCAGATAATGAACGTCGAGTATTTTTCCATCCGCCCCTTCTACAATCAGCTGCGGATGCTTATCGCCTTTATGCTCGATAACAACGGGTCTTCCCGACTGGCCCTTTCGCTCTTCTTCGACATGTATTGTCTCTCCATCGACAACATCAACAAAAGCGATTCGGCCGGCCACCTCCGCCAGAATAGGCGTTCTGTGCGGGTCCCACCAGAACAGGACCAGTCCTTCCTTCACAACAGCGCCGTCAGAAACCTCGAGTGTCGCACCATAAGGCACCCTGTATTTGTCAAGCTCCCTTTCCTTCTCGTCAATAATGATGACTTCTCCGTTTCTCTTCAGCACGACGGCTTTTGCGGTTCCATCCTGCTGCTTAACCGACACGGAGTCAACATTCTTGAAATGCACCTTGCCTTCAACGGTAGCCTTCTGCTCTCTTTCGAGAATTGCCCTGGATGCCACACCGCCCGTATGGAACGTTCGCAGTGTAAGCTGTGTTCCGGGTTCGCCTATCGACTGTGCTGCCACGATTCCGACAGCCGACCCTTCCTCGACAAGCAGGCCGGTACTCAAATCCCAGCCGTAACACTTTGCGCATATCCCGAACGGGCTGTCACAGGTGAGCGGGCTTCTTACCCGAACCGCATCAATGCCGAGGTCTTCAATTTTCGCCGCCATCTGATGCGTAATCACCTCGTTTTCCCGCACTATCATTTCATCGGTAATAGGATTGCGGATATTGTCCCTGGCAGTCCTGCCAACTATCAGCTCCGAAAGCGGGACATCGAGCTGCTCGCTGCTGCTTACAACACTTTTTGTCACACCCTGCAGCGTGCCGCAGTCCCGCTCGGTGACTATCACGTTCTGCGAGACATCAATCAGTTTCCTGGTAAGGTATCCTGAGTTTGCGGTCTTCAGGGCGGTATCTGCCAAACCTTTTCTGGCTCCGTGAGTAGAACTGAAATATTCGAGAACCGTCATGCCCTCCCTGAAGTTGGATTTAATAGGCGTTTCAATAATCTCGCCTGACGGTTTCGCCATAAGCGCCCTCATACCCGCGAGCTGCTGAATCTGGTCAACGCTGCCTCTTGCGCCTGAGTCTGTCATAAGAAAAATTGGGTTAAGATAAGGAGTTCCATCTTCCTTTTTATCTTCCCGCAGGCCCTTTATCATTTCACTGGTGACCGAGACCCTCGCATGGGTCCACGCATCGACAACCTGGTTATATCTCTCGCGCTCTGTAAGCACGCCATTGTCGTAATTTTTCCGGATTCTTTTGACCTTGTCTTCGGTCTGATGAATAATCTGCTGCTTCTTTTGCGGAACTTTAAGGTCCGTGATGCCAAAGGTCAATCCGCCGAGCGTGGCTCTTTTGAATCCCTGCTCCTTGACTTTGTCCAAAAGCTCAATCGTCTTGGCAGAGCCTGCCATCTTGAAGCAGTCGCTGATTACCCTGCTGATTTTTTTGTTGGACATCGTCATATTATAAAAAGGCATCTTCTCAGGCAGAATATCATTAAACACACATCTTCCTGCCGTTGTCTCAACTATTGCCGGCTCAATGCGATAACCGCCTGATTCGCCGGGTTTGAAAACATCGCCTTTACCGTCGACTATTACCCCGTCATCCCGCACTTGTGCCTTATCGATACGAACTTTAATTTTCGCGTGCAGACTGATTTTGTGTTCTTCGGCTGCAAGGATAGCTTCATACGGATTTTTAAATGCCATTCCCGTACCTTTTTCCTGCGGGTTGGTGCTCAAGTATGTAAGGTAGTAATTTCCCATCACCATATCCTGCGACGGGCCGACCATTGGCAGGCCGTTGGCAGGCGAAAAGATGTTGCTGGTGGTCATAATCAAGGTATGGGCTTCCGCCTGTGCCTCTATCGACAGAGGCAGATGCACCGCCATCTGGTCGCCGTCGAAGTCTGCGTTAAATCCCCGGCATGCGAGCGGGTGCAGCATTATGGCGTTGCCTTCGACAAGGATAGGCTCGAACGACTGGACACCCATCCTGTGAAGAGTAGGCGCCCTGTTGAGCAGGACCGGATGCTGATGAATTACCTCTTCGAGGATGTCCCAAATCTGATCATCCCGTCTTTCAATCATTCGTTTTGCGCTTTTGATGGTATCCGCGAGGCCGTGCTCCTTGAGCTTGCGAATAATAAACGGCTGATAAAGCTCCATCGCAATTCTCTTTGGCAGGCCGCACTGATTCAGTTTCAAATTAGGACCAACAACAATCACCGACCGTGCGGAATAATCAACGCGTTTGCCGAGCAGATTTTCACGGAACCTGCCCTGCTTACCCTTAATCATATCGGCAAGGCTTTTGAGGGGTCTGTTATTGCTGCCGAGGACAGGTCTTCGGCAGCGGCTGTTATCAAACAGGGCATCAACAGCCTGCTGAAGCATCCTTTTCTCGTTGCGGATAATTACTTCAGGGGCATTGAGGTCCATCAGTTTCTTGAGTCTGCTGTTGCGGTTGATAATCCTGCGGTAAAGGTCGTTAAGGTCACTGGTAGCAAAGTTGCCGCTCTCCAGCAGTACCAGCGGTCGCAGGTCAGGCGGTATCACAGGCACGCAATCGAGGGTCATCCAGACTGGTTTGTTGCCGCTCTGCCGCAGGGCATCTACGATCTTGAGCCTTTTGGCTAAATCCTTTATGCGCTGCTTGCTGTTGGTTTGCAGCATTTCGGAGCGAAGCTGGGTACTTAACTTTTCAAGGTCAACGTCGTTGAGGATCACTTTTATGGCCTCCGCACCCATTAAAGCCTTAAACCCGGCGGGCGGCGAACCATATTTTTTCGCGGCATCCTGATATTCTTCTTCCGTCAAAAGCTGTCCTTTCTGCAAAGGGCTGTCAGCGGGGTCGGTGACTACGTAATCCTGGAAGTAAATTATTTTTTCGAGGTCGGACGCCTTCATATCGAGCAGAATCCCGAGATGATTGGGTATCGCCTTGAAGAACCAGATATGCACTACTGGAGCGGCAAGATTTATATGACCCATTCTTTTTCGGCGAACCCTGCTGTGTGTGACCTTAACGCCGCAGCGGTCGCAGATAATGCCTTTGAATTTTGTCCCCTTGTATTTTCCGCAGGCGCATTCCCAGTCGCGTTCCGGCCCGAAAATCCTTTCGCAAAACAGGCCGTCTTTTTCGGGCCTGTATGTGCGGTAGTTTATCGTCTCAGGTTTTCGCACCTCGCCGAACGACCAGCTTCGTATGGTATTAGGACTGGCAAGATTTATCTTGACCGAGCCATAATCGTTAATCCGATCGTAGATATTGGCTAACATTTATTTTTACTCCTTGCCGTATAGAAAATCGTTAAGGATTAAATTACACTTATCCCGAGTCTTTTTTTCTCAAGCTGGATATTCAGGCCGAGTCCTCTGATTTCATTGCAGAGAACATCGAAAGACAACGGCGTACCGGCCTCGAGCCTGTTCTGGCCCTTGACCATTGACTCATAGATTTTTGTCCGGCCTTCAACATCATCGCTTTTGACGGTAAGCATTTCCTGGAGCGTATAAGCGGCGCCATAACCTTCGAGCGCCCAGACTTCCATCTCGCCGAACCTCTGGCCGCCGGTGCGAGCCTTGCCGCCGAGAGGCTGCTGGGTTATAAGGCTGTAAGGCCCTGTAGCCCTGGCGTGAATCTTGTCATCAACGAGGTGGTGCAGCTTCATTACATAAATGAAACCGATGGTTGACTGCTGGTCGAATGGCTCGCCGGTCCTGCCGTCATACATTTGTGCCTTGAGTGTCTTCGGCACAGTTGCAAATATTTCATCATGCGAGGGCACCTGGTGGTTTTTCTCAAGCTCGGCGGTTCGTTTTTTAATATGCTCATTTGCTTCTTCGATAATCTTCTGGATATCCTCTTCGGGCGCCCCATCGAATACTGGCGTAATGGCCTCGAAGCCGATTACTTTTGCGGCCCAGCCGAGATGCGTTTCGAGAATCTGTCCGACATTCATACGGCTCGGTACGCCGAGCGGATTGAGCAGAATATCTATCGGTGTGCCGTCCGCGAGGAAGGGCATATCTTCTTCAGGCATAATTTTTGCGATGACGCCTTTGTTTCCGTGGCGGCCTGCCATTTTATCGCCCACGGACAGCGCCCTCTTGGTGGCGACATAAATCTTGACCATTTCGAGTACGCCGCTCGGCAACTCATCACCGTGCTTAATTGTTTTTACCCGCTGCTCTTTTTCCGCCTTCAGGTCTACTATTTTTGGCCAGAATTTATCGACAACTTTCTGGACGTCATCGCGGATATTGGCGGGCTTAATCCATTTTGTGTTGAAGCCCTCGACCTGTTCGTAAACAACGTCATCATCCTCGCTGGCGGCAGCCTTCTGACGCGTGGCGGGGTCAACGATTTTGGCATCCTCAAATTTTTCCGTTATCGAGGCAATCATCTGCCTGAAAATCGCACACTGCTTCGATTTGGCCTCATGCTCGATTTTATTTATCTGCTCCTTTATAATTTTTTTCTCATCGTCTCCGCCATAGCCGCGACGGATGAATCTTTCAGTCTTTATTACCACGCCCTCATAACCGCTTGGCAGCTCCAGCGAATCGTTCTTTACATCCTCGCCTGCCCTGCCGAATATTGCGTGAAGCAGTTTTTCTTCAGGCGTAAGCTCTGTTTTGCTCTTTGGAACGACCTTTCCCACAAGGATGTCATCCTCGCTAACTTTTGTCCCCTCGCGAATTATGCCGTTTTCATCGAGATTTCGCAGTGCCTTCTCGCTTACGTTTGGAATATCTCTTGTAAATTCCTCCCTGCCGAGCCG
Source organism: Phycisphaerales bacterium (assembly GCA_003141315.1). GTDB lineage: Bacteria > Planctomycetota > Phycisphaerae > Sedimentisphaerales > Anaerobacaceae > Fen-1359. Next base: position 348,452 of record PLLP01000002.1, on the reverse strand, counting down.
TGTCTCGCGAATCTCCGCGGTGAATTCGTCTATGTGAATACTGGTGAAACTGTCTTTTTTAACGAGGCGCTCGCTGATTACGATAGCGTCCTCGAAATTAAAGCCGTCAAACGAAATAAACGCACAAAGAATATTTTTGCCAAGGGCAAGCACGCCATTTTTCGTTCCGCCGCCGTCGGCAATAACCTGGCCTTTCTTGACCTTGTCACCGAGTTTTACTGTCGGCGTCTGGTTAAGACAGGTTCTCTCGTTTAATCCGTAAAACTTCTCCAGGTCGTATTCATCAGCGCCGTTGATAACTATCCGCGCCGAATCAACTGCGGTGACGGTTCCGCTGCTTTTGGCTTTCACGACCATACTCGAATACTGCCCGACAATGGATTCCATTCCGGTGCCTACCAGCGGCGTCTCGTCTTCCAGCAAAGGCACTGCCTGTCTCTGCATGTTCGAGCCCATCAACGCCCTGTTGGCATCGTCGTGTTCGAGGAACGGGATAAGCGCAGCGGAAATTCCAACTATCTGCTTTGTCGAAACATCGACATAATTGACATCCTTGCTTTCAACCTGTGCAAGCTCGCCGCCCTTCATAGCAAGGACGGGTCCCTCTTTTATCCTGCCCGTCTTTTTATCAACCATTTCGGGTGTGGCGATAACCGCTTTCATATCCTCATCGGCTCGCAGGTATTCGACCTTACCGGTCACCTTGCCGTTTTCTACCTTATTATACGGGGCCATCAAGAAACCAAACTCATCGAGCGTTGAGAATATCGCCAGCGATGAAATCAAACCGATGTTTGTTCCTTCCGGTGTCTCAATGGGGCAAATCCTGCCGTAATGGCTTATATGCACGTCGCGGACTTCAAAGCCGGCACGCCTTCTGTTAAGACCGCCAGGACCCAAAGCCGAGAGTCTTCGTTCGTGCGTCAACTGGCTAAGGGCGTTGGTCTGGTCAACAATCTGCGATAGTTCGCTTCTGCCGAAGAAGTAGTTAATACTGCTTGCGACGGCCTTCGAATTTATCAGGTCGGCCACCTTGATAGCCTCGGTAGTCTCTCTCTGGACGCTCATTCTCTCCTGAATGGTCTTGCGGAGCGTGAGCAGGCCTTTCCTGAATTCATCGCCCGCGAGCTCATCGAACGCCTTTACCCTGCGGTTACCCAAATGGTCGATGTCATCGAGTTCGCCCTGGCTGTTTCGCAGGCCGACAACATACTTCATCGCGTTGAGAAAATCCTCAGGCCTAAGCACCATTTCATCCTGGTCAATATTCTGCCCGAACTTGCGGTTGAGCCTGAACCTGCCTACCCTGCCAAGCCGGTAACGATTGACATCGTAGAATTTTTCCTCGAAGAAAATCCTGGCCTTCTCCGCATTGGGCGGATTGCCGGGACGCAGCCGCATATAAAACTTGAGAAGCGCCTGCTCGTGATTTTTGCAGTCATCCTCGGCAAGCGTATTCAAAATAAGTGCATCTTTAACCTGCTCAATAACCTCGACACTCTTTAATTTGCTGTCCTGCAGGGTGGCGGCTTTGTCGCCGATTTGCGAGCCGGCCTTGACGATTATTTCGCCGGTTTCGGTATCGACTATATCGCCAACCGTCCACATGTCCGCCTGAAGTTTTGCCTTCTGAACAACTTTCGTTTCGTAGAAGAGCCTGATTATCGCCTCTGATGAACTGTAATCGGGACTCAATGCCCGCAGGAAAACCGTGGCGGGAATCTTGCTCGACTGGTCAATCTTTACAACGAGAGTATCTTTTCTTGTGACGCTGATTTCAATCCAGCTTCCCCTGTCGGGTATGATTCTGCCGCCGTGCAGGATTCTGTCGCCCTCTTTGCTGTCGATGAGAAAATCGATGCCCGGGCTTCGGTGAAGCTGATTGACAATAACGCGTTCAGCTCCGTGTATGATGAACTCGCCGCCGCCAATCATAATCGGGACTTCGCCGAGATAGACAGCCTGTTCGGACAAATCCTCACCGCCTGCCTTTCGCAGCCGGCAGGTAAGCTTCAGCGGATACCCGTAAGTGAGCCTCAACTGGCGGCACTGCATCGGGGTATATCGCGGCTTTTCCAGCTCATAACAAATATATTCGAGCCGCATACTGCCGTCATAGCTGTCAATAGGGAAGATTTCGCGGAAAAGGGCCTCGAGGCCGACATTTTTCCTTTTGTCCGGCGGCAACTGTATCTGCATAAACTTGTCGTAACCATCCCGCTGCATTGCCACAAGATTCGGAATCTCCACTGCATCCGTCACTTTTCCAAAATTACGAACGGGCAGAGCCATTTAATACTCCCAAAAAAATAGACTTTATATACCTTCTTTTAACCAGCCATTATTTTATTTCAACAACAGCGCCAGCTGATTCGAGCTGCTTTTTCATAGCGTCTGCGTCCTGTTTGCTTACGCCTGTCTTTACAGTCTTCGGAGCGCCTTCGACAAGGTCTTTTGCCTCTTTGAGTCCAAGACTTGTAAGGGCGCGTACTTCCTTGATAACCTGGATTTTCTTTTCGCCTACGGCCTTGAGAATCACATCAAAGCTGGTTTGCTCTTCGGGCTTTTCAGCAGGTGCCCCTGCGGCCGGCCCTGCCATCATAACAGCGCCGCCGGCAGCGGGTTCGATGCCATATTCGGCCTTAAGATAATCCGCAAGCTCCTTTGCCTGCATAAGAGTCAGTGCCACAATCTGGTCGCCAATCTTCTTAATATCAGGATTCCAACTTTTTTCGCTCTTTGCTTCTTCAGCCATTTGAATACTCCCTGTGCAAAAACGCCTAAATAGTAGCCGGACTACGCCGTCTCATTTAACCCGCCTTGGCGGGGCTGCCATTTCAGGCACAAAATAATCTTTTAAAATCAGGCCGCAGCCTGTTTATCTTCCTTGTCAGCAATAGTTTTAATGCACCCTGCAATGGCAGAGGCCGGTGCGAGTATCGTCGACGCAACCTTTCTTGCCGGTGAGAGGAACATTGCGATAATCTGGCCCTGCAGCTCTGCTCTTGTCGGCATACTCGACAGCGTTTGTGCTGCCTTTGCATCGAGGGCGGAACCATCAAGAAAAGCGCCCTTGATTACGATAACTGGCATCTTCTTTTTCCAGTCCGTCATCTGCTTTGCGACATCGACTATGCTGTCGCCGCCGTAAGCTACCGCACAGGTGCCTTCAAACAACCCTTCAGCAGCTTCCATCTGGCTCTTTCGCAGTGCCATCTTAAAAAGCGAATTCTTGACCGTTAAGATTTTTATCCCTTTGGTCCTGAGTTCGCTTCTCATCCGGTTCGCGATGATGCCGTTTAGACCGATGGTGCTTACCACGAAGAAATCCTTAATGGCATCATCTTTTATTCTCTTTTCCAGCTCTGCCTGAAATAATCCCTTTACGAATTTACTCATTGTCGATTCCCCGTTAAAAAGACTCAAAACGGCAGGAAACCTGCCCTTTTTATTCCCACTTTTTTATATGTTCAATATAACCGCCGGACTCATCGTGGCGCTTATACATACCTTTCTTATATAAGTGCCTTTTGCCGCAACCGGTTTTATCCTTACGATGTGCGCAATAAACACCTCGATGTTCGCCACCAGTTTTTCTTTTTCGAAGCTCTGTTTGCCGACCACGACCTGGATGTTGCCGCCGGCATCATTTTTAAATTCGATTTTGCCCGCAGTAAATTCCTTTACCGCCGTCATCAAATCTGCGGTGACGGTGCCGTTCTTCGGGCTCGGCATTTTGCCCTGCGGCCCGAGAACCTTGCCAAGCTTTCCGACCTTTCCCATTACCTTCGGAGAGGCGATTGCCACGTCAAAATCCATCCACCCGCCGTTTATTTTCTTTACCAGCTCGTCGCAGCCCGCTTCGATTGCCCCCGCCACCTTTGCCGCCTCGATATCCCCATCCTCGCAGAACGCAATTACCTTTTTCTGTTTGCCGATTCCGTGAGGCAGCGACAGGGAACCACGCAGGTTCTGCTCAGGCGCTTTGGTGTCTATTCCGAGACTGACGACGCAATTTATGCTCTGGTCGAATTTAAGAGAATTAAACGATTTGATTTTTTCGACCGCATCGGCAAGCGGCATCGGCTTGTCGTTTACCTGCTCGGCCTCCTTACGATAACGCTTACTTCTGTAACCCATCTTCTGCACCTTTCACGCAAACTGTGGCTAAGCCACTTACTTCGCTCCCACTTCTATCCATCCGCCCGAAGCGGATTCGGATTTTGCCGTGGTCCGCACCTATAAATAATCGCGGATTAGTTATCCACGATTTCTATTCCCATACTCCTGGCGGTTCCTGCGATAATTTTTCCCGCCTGCTCGATTCCCGCCGCATTCAAATCTTTCATCTTGGTCTCGGCAATTTTCCTTACCTGCTCTTTGGTGACCTTGCCGACTTTTTCCTTGTTAGGCGTGCCGCTGCCCTTGGCGACGTTCGCAGCCTGCTTGAGCAGCACCGAGGCCGGCGGGCTCTTTACCTCGAACGTAAAACTTTTGTCCTTATAAACCGTTATCAGCGCAGGCACTATCATTCCGTTAAGCGCCTTCGTCCTGTCGTTAAACTGAGATACGAACTGGCCGATATTTACGCCGTGCTGACCGAGTGCAGGACCTATAGGCGGAGCTGGTGTCGCCTGTCCACCCGGCGCCTGTATCTTTATCTGAACCAAAACTTCTTTTGCCATTTTTTACCTTCGCAACTGAACTCTATATTCTTTATTCTGAATTCTGAATTTCGCAGATCCGCCGCGCCGCAGGTCCGCCTGGGCGGAGCGGACTGAATTCTATTTTTTTACATTTTTTCAATCTGCCAGTATTCTATATCGAGGGGCGTACTTCGACCGAAAATCGTCACTATCACACGCACAACTCCGCGTTCGGAATCTATCGAATCCACCACGCCCTCGAAATTCTCAAATGCGCCTTCGCGTATTCTTATCTTGTCGCCCTTGTTAAATTCAACCTTGATGCTCGGCATTTCCTCGGGCTTTTCCGCATCCTTCAGCAGTTTCGCCGTTTCGGTATTTCGCATAGCCGTCGGCATACCCTCCGTGCCGATAAAATCACCGACTCCGCCGGTCTCCTTTATCACAAACCACGCCTTTTCAGGGACCTTGCCGTCCTTGTCCATTTCCATTTCCATAAATACATAGCCGGGATAAAGCTTCCTGCTATAGACGGCCTGCTTACTGCCCCTTATGCGCTTTACCTGCTCGACAGGCACTTCGATTCTGCCAATAACATCTTCCAGGGCTTCAGCTTTGACCTTCTGCTGAAGCGTCTGTTTGACATATAACTCCCTGTTTGTCGCAACTCTCAAAACGTACCACTGCATATCTAATTCCAAAACCTTATGATACCAACTGTCCGTGTCTTAATTCGCTCAAAAAACCCTGCCGCCTTTTAAGGGGCCTACGTCTTGAATATATGATTCTGGAATATCCATCCGAGGAACAAATCGCTGAACCCCAACAAACACGCCATCAGCGCCACAACCGCCAGAACCACCACCGTCGAGACAAACAGCTCTCTCTTGCTCGACCAGTTAACCTTCTTTAATTCGCCTTCCGCGGATATCATAAAATCAGCAACCGTAGGCTTGTTGACAAGCCAGAAGGCTAAACCGCTAAGTGTTAGCAGGACTGCCGCCGGTACAAGAGTAGCAATCAAAATCCTTGTCTGATTGCTCACGTTCATCGGCATATCACTTATCCAGCCATACAACTTATAACAGCCAACGCAAACAATCACCGACAACCCTGTGGCTGTCGTAAGCCGGGTGTTTTTGCCCTGATTACCTTTATAAATATGAAAGGCCATAACGATTCCTTTATCCCGGTCTATCCAAAAATTGAAGACCTTTTGTTCCTTTACTATATTGCTCAACCAGGCCAGGGAGGCCTCGAACCCCCAACCTTCGGTTTTGGAGACCGACGCTCTGCCAATTGAGCTACTGGCCTAAAAACAAAAACCAAACCTAAAAAATAAAAAATCAATTCGATTGACCATTTCGCTCCGCCTCAGGCGGACCTGCGGCGGAAAGCTAATAACTGAATACCGCTGCAATCGCTTATTTTCTCCGGATTTTATGAACCGTATGTTTTCTCTCGCTTTTGCAGTATTTTTTCAGTTCGAGTTTGGGGGTGCCTTCTGCGACACTTATATCGGTGCGGTAATTTCGCTCGCCGCATTCCTTACACTCAAGCCAGATAAATTCTCGTTTGCTTTTTTTTGCCATAAAACAAAATCCACATTATCAATCAACAGCTACACTTGAAACTTCCTGCCCGGCCTGTTGGCGGCCAACCCCACCCGGCAAAAAGAAACTCCACATCCGAATTTTCCGGCTGAAAAAATTTGCTGTCCGGTTTTGGGATTACTTAATCACCTTTGTCACAACGCCGGCGCCGACGGTTCTGCCGCCCTCGCGGATTGCGAAACGCAGACCTTCATCCATCGCTATCGGCGACATAATCTCGACATCCATCGCAATGTTATCACCGGGCATGCACATCTCAGCGATTGTTCCTTCACGGCTCTTCAATGCGGTGACGGTGCCGGTGACATCGGTGGTTCTGAAGTAGAACTGCGGTTTATAATTCGGGAAGAACGGCGTATGCCGGCCGCCTTCCTCTTTGGTAAGGACATACACTTCTGTCTCAAAGACTGTATGAGGTGTTATGCTGCCTGGCTTCGCAACGACCTGGCCGCGCTCGAGGTCTTTCTTTTCAACTCCGCGCAGCAGCAAGCCGACGTTATCACCGGCCATACCTTCATCAAGCGTTTTGTTGAACATCTCAACGCCCGTGACTACTGTTTTCTTGGTTTCCATGGAAAGGCCGATAATCGCAACTTCCTCACCGACCTTAACCTTGCCTCGCTCAATTCTGCCTGTTCCTACCGTTCCGCGGCCTTTTATGCTGAACACATCCTCGATAGGCATAAGGAACGGCTTATCGATATCGCGTTTGGGCATTGGTATATATTCATCCATAACCTTGAGCAGTTCAATTATCGGCTTGCAAGCCGGGTCATCGAGTTTCTCTGCCTTCATAGCTGCCAGTGCATTGCCGCGAATGATGGGGGTCTTGTCGCCGGGGAAGTCATATTTGTTAAGCAGGTCTCTTATCTCCATCTCAACCAAATCGATAAGCTCCGGGTCATCGACAAGGTCAACTTTATTCAGGAACACTATGATGCTCGGGACGTTCACCTGGCGAGCGAGAATGATATGCTCTCTTGTCTGCGGCATAGGTCCGTCATAAGCGCTAACCACCAGTATCGCACCATCCATCTGTGCGGCGCCGGTAATCATATTCTTGACATAGTCGGCGTGGCCCGGGCAATCAACGTGTGCATAATGACGGTTCTCCGTCATATACTCAACGTGAGCAGTCGCAATGGTCAGAATCTTGGTATCATCGCGTCTGCCCTGAGATTCTGACGCCTTTGCTATATCATCATAAGATTTGAACTTAGACAATCCTTTAAGTTCCATAACCTTTGTCATCGCCGATGTGAGGGTCGTCTTGCCGTGGTCAACGTGACCAATCGTTCCTACATTAACATGCGGTTTGGTTCTCTCAAATACTGCCTTAGCCATTTTAGCATTAACCTCCAATCTGTCTGGTACGCTTAACTTCCTTAATTCTTTAAATATTTCTCAAGATATTAACTGCCAGCCGGAATCTTGGCAACAACTTTCTATAATTCACAATTCCAGCCCTGAAATCCCAGCCTTAACTTCTTAGCTGCTGATGGGATTTGGACCCATGACCTCGTCCTTACCAAGGACGCGCTCTACCAACTGAGCTACAGCAGCGGTTACACCGCTCGCAATCCGTATTGCCTGTATCGTGATGCTTTAGTGCGTTCGTTATCCTTAACTGCACTACTAATTATACCCTAATAAAGCAAACAACGCCCTCCTGCCTCTGTCTTACCAAACAGCAGAAGCATCAGATGTTGAACAGCCTTTTCTTTTGTAAAGCCCGCATTCTACACAAACAGCTTTTAAAGTGCAAACCAAAAAAAACAAAAAAAATCAAATTTTTTTGATTTCCGGTTATTTTTTTAGCCCCGCCCGTTTTTATCCATACTGGGAGCAATGATAATATTAGACGCAAGATTGCCATGCACGTGGCACGGCCATCTCCCTCGACTTCGCTCGGGACGGTGAACTTGTCGAACCGCTGGCCGTGTTTATCATAATATATAACATGGGCTGGAAGCCCATGCCACTTTTCAACAGCCCCACTTTTAACAATTTTCAGGCAAAATAAGATTTGGATTTTTCAGAAATTACCTTATAATCCCTGCCAATTATAGATTTTTTGCGTTTTGAGCCTTGAATTTTGCGTCCTTAATATTAAGGAAAGGAAGCGGCTAATCGCTCTGCAGGCTTTTTAGGCTTACGAAACGGAGCTTAGTGTATATTCTATGAAGACTTATGAGGAAAATACGAACGATGCGGAACTACTGACCCGCTTTGCGGCAGGCGAGGAGGAGGCCTTTCGCACGCTCGTAAGTCGTTATAAAAACGGCCTTTATGCCTTTCTTCACAGGTTTTTGAATAATAACGAGCTTATCGAAGACATCTTTCAGGAGACCTTCCTGCAGTTATTTACAAGCAGGGAAAGTTTCGACCAGAACAGGCCTTTGCGGCCATGGCTTTTCACAATCGCCGCAAACAAGGCTAAAGACGCCCTGCGAAAACAGCATCGGACCCCCGCAATAACCATAGGCACGATTACCGACAGTGAACAAATGTCTTTCGAGGACGTATTGAACTCCATTGCCGTTGATACCGATAAAAAGGACGCTGGTCCTTATGATAACATTGAAAGGGATGAAACGGCTGCCCTGGTTAGGAAGGTTATAGCGAATATGCCGGAAAGCCTGCGGGAAATTTTGGTTTTGGCCTACTTTAACAAGTTTTCTTACAAACAAATGTCTGACATTTTAAGTATACCTATCGGGACAGTAAAAAGCCGGCTGCACGCTGCAATCGGCAGATTTTCGAAGGACTGGACGGAGAGTTCGGGGAGCCAAAAAGAATGATAGGGAATTTAAACGAGCAGCAGAAACAGCTTCTTTTTGATTACTGCATCGGAATAACTTCCGAAGAGGAATCCGCCCAGGCACAGGAACTTATTTTTTCAAACGAAGACGCAGCCCAACTTTATAACAAACTGAAGGCCTTTTTCGCACCGCTCGAAACACTCAGGGAGGAGACTTGCCCAGCAGAACTTGAAGAGAGAACAATCGCACGGCTCCAATCGCAGGCCCGTGCCAGTCAGGTAAAACTTCAGCAGCTAATCGCCGCAGAGCAGATTAAGGGTTCCCCCGCCAGGATATTAATGCTGCGAAGAGTCGGCAGGGTCCTTGCGGCAGCGGCGGTCATCTTTTTTGTCTTCGTAACATATTTTTCGATGACAGGTCATATGCGGCAGCAAGCCTGGCAGACCACCTGCAACGCACAGTTGCAGCGAATCGGCAACGGGCTGGCCAGCTATCGCAGCGATAACAACGGGCGGATGCCTATGGTTTCAATGGCCGCCAACGACCCGTGGTGGAAGGTAAGCTACAAACCCGACAGCAACGAAAATTATTCCAATACACGTCATATATATCTGCTGGTCAGAAATGGTTATGTGAAGCCGGCAGATTTTATTTGTCCCGGCGTAAAAAAGGTGAAGGCTGATGATTTGAAGAAAATATCGGCTGCACAGCTTCGTGATTTCCCCAGCAGGCAGTTCATAAGCTACAGTTTCAAAATCTGCTGCGTTAAAGCGACCGCCGGCTCATCTGGGCAGGCGACAGGCAGAGGCGTTTTAATTTCGGATATGAATCCCCTTTTTGAGCGGCTGCCGGGCGAGTTGGAGCAGTTAAAACTCCAGGTTGACGACGCGCTGGCAAAGCTCAACAGTCTAAATCACAATCGCCGGGGCCAAAATATACTGTTTGATGACGGCAGCGTCGGCTTTTTCAAAACGCGGTCTGTCGATAATGATGATGATATTTTTACACTTCAGAACACAACTCTTTACCAGGGCAACGAAAGGCCGACCTGTGAGGCCGATGTCTTCGTCGCCCCGTAATCCGTGATTCGTGACTCGGAACAGCAGACACAAGACTCAAGACAACAGACTAACGACAAATTCGCCGCACCTGCTGCGACGGGCACAGCACGGCGAGAAGGCCGCAGAGATTCTAAACCACTAAACCACCAATACACGAAGAAAATAGACACGGATTCCGCCCTTGTCTATTTCGTCAAGGAAATGGCATTCGTTATGGTATCCCCAGATTTCGGATCAGGTCTGAAAATGGTTGCTTCTTTCTCTTGCTGGTTATACAATCCTCACCTGTGTTAGGAGAACCATTATGAAACTTACATTTCTGACTATTATAGCGCTATCACTGTTGGTGATATCTCCAATTTTTGCTGGTCAATCCGCTGTTGCAGTCGATTCAAACGTTCCGGCTGCCGAACCAAACAACATAAGTGAGAAGGATTTCTTCCCTCGCAAGATTGTTACCGGTCCAAAGGCGTGGGCTGTGGCGTGCTGCGCATTGCTGGTAGAATACAACCACGGCTGGCACGACACGCTTGTCACTGAATTTCCTGCGCAATCGTTGGTTCAGAACCAGAAAGACTTACTAAAAAAATGGTGGGGAATCGAGAGTAAGGCTGATTTACTGGAAAACCTCGACTGGCTCGAATCAGGCGGACACAGAGAGCTTTTCGAAAGGATCGGCCGGCAGATTCACAATAAAAATTCTCTGAGTTTTATCCTGATATACCTGACAACAACCGACAAGGAAACACGAAATAAACTTCTAATAGCTTATCAATATTATGATGTGGTCGGCAAGAAAAGCCTTATCGGCTGGGATTTTGAGCGAGCGATTTATCTGTGTAGAGCAGGCTATGAATGCGGCTACATTTCAGAGGACGAAGCGTGGGACCTCATTATGGGTTATGCCAGATACCTGCAGCAGACCTTTGACTCGTGGGAAGATTTGGGAAGCAACCACATCCTCGGCAGACGGTTCTGGTCGGAGCAGGAGACCCTCGAAAGCGGTGAGGGCATCGACGATGCCTTTATAATACTTACTGAAATGCCTTCAAGCCCGTGGAATACCCTGCCGTGGAATATGAACCTGGGGCAGGACAATAAAAATCACAAAAACTTTTTGCCAAAGCCTTTTGTTGCAAATGCGGTTTTAGAGAAATAACTTATGCTTACAAAAAAAACTTTCATACTGCTGCTTGCATTTTGCCTGACCATATTTGTTCTCTTTGTACTTTTTGTTCGCTCTCTTCCCGCTACGCTTACCGTTCCTGACGATTTTAAAAACATCCAAGCTGCCATTAATGCCGCCCGCCCCAGAGATACCGTCCTGATTAAACCGGGAGTCTACAACGAAACCATCAAATTCAAGGATGGTATAAATCTTTGCGGGCAAAGCACAGATACGAACACGGTAACCATTCAGGGCAGTTTTATGTCGCCGGTAATTGAGGTTAATAACTGCCGTTTCGGCAAGATTTCAAATCTCTCATTACGTTACCTTCCTGGTCCGAATTCCAACAAACCGTCTTCTGTTATATGCCTGACAAAAAGCAACATAGAAGTTTCCGACTGCAACATCAGCAATGCGAAAGGTTATGGTATCCTTGCCACGTCTGCCTCCCGGCCTGCTGTTCACAACTGCACCATCACAAACAGTCTCTCGGACGGGATTCGCGTTTATGGCCCACAAACATCAGCGACTCTGACTGCTAATATCATCACCGACAATAATAGCCACGGTATTTACGTTTTCAACGGCGCAAGCTGCAAGGCCGGACATAACCGCTGTATCTCCAATAACGGCGACGGCATCCAAATCCAAGATGTAAATGGGGAATGTCAGCTTTTCCAAAATATCTGCTCACAAAATGCTCACCATGGCATTTCTCTGAGCAAATGTCATAATGGTATTATTTCCGGAAATATTTGTAATCAAAATAAAATGTATGGTATTGGCATAACGGGTTGCGGCCCTAATCTCACTGTCACGGAGAATCAATGCATCTCGAATGGTTGGGACGGTGTAGCATTATGGGACACCACCGGCGGAAAGGTCTTTGCGAATATCTGCAACAAAAACGGATACAGAGGCATTCTTGCTACAGAATGTTCTGCCGATGTCAACATTATGGAAAACAAGTGTTCGGCCAACGCTGGTGCAGGAATTCTGCTTTGTAAAACTCACGGCGGCGTCCTTTCTAAAAACACCTGTACCGACAACAATTCCATCGGTATACAAGTTGCCGAGTGTCCCAATGACGTAACGGTGACCGACAATTCCTGTGAGTCAAACAACGGGGATGGTCTGATATTCTCGGGATCGAAAATCGTATCTGTCGAACGAAACACTGCCTGCGGCAACAAAAATTCAGGTATCACCATCAGAGTGTGCGCTGCGGGGGCGAATGTTTCAAATAACATCTGCGAACTAAATGCCGATGCTGGCCTACAGATTTACGATACACCCCGTGCTGTTATTAAAAACAACCTGCGCAGTGACAATGCCGCAGAAGGAGTTTACACAACAGAATGCTCTAAAAATATGCTCATCCAGAATAACTTGTGTCGTGCAAATAAATTGTGCGGACTTTATATCGACAGTTCATCCCAAATTAGCGGAATGGATAACAGGTGCAATGATAACACTCATGAAGGCATCGGTATTTTCAAATCAAAGTCTGTCTCATTAAATCGCAACGAATGCTTGAACAACAACACTGGCCTTTTTATCAACCAATCATCTTCTCTTACTGCAGAAGATAATGTTTGCAGCCAGAATATTCAGCAGGGTATTTTTGCTTTCGGGTGTACGGATGCTTCATTAATGCGTAATCAGTGCGTCGGCAATCTTCACTGTGGTATCGAATTGAGAAGCTCAAACGGTACGGCTGAAAATAATCTGTGCCGTGCAAATAAATCGTACGGACTTTATATCGACTACTCATCCCAAATTAGCGGATGCGATAACAAGTGCAATGATAACACTAAGGATGGCATTGAAGTTTTTAAATCCACTTCCGTTTCATTAAGCCGCAACGAATGCTTGAATAACAACAGAGATGGCATTTATATTGGCCAATCATCTTCTCTTACTGTAGAAGATAATGTTTGCAGCCGGAATATGCAGTGGGGTATCCTTGCTTTTATTAAATGTACGGATGTTTCATTAATGCGTAATCAGTGCGTCGGCAATCTTTGCTGCGGTATCGAATTTAGAAGCGCGAGCGGTACGGCTGAAAATAATATCTGCCGCTTTAACCATATAAACGGGATAGCAGCTTCTGACCCCAATACCAATGTGATACTTACCGCCAATACCTGCTCGGACAATTACCCATCAGGCATTTTCTTTGAAAAAGGGGCTGTCGGCAAGGTTTCCGGCAATATCTGCCAAAATAATCCTTTTAGCGGCATCTCTGTCCGCGGCAGCGGCACAAACCCCATCATTGCCAATAATAACCTTTCCAACAACGGCGCGTGGGGGCTTCGCATCTGGGGAGGCGCGCAACCTGGTATCGACCCTAATAACATCTTTCAAGGTAATACTAAAGCGGCAGCAAAAATCGATTGAGAAAATCCGGGGACACCTGCCTGTTTGAGGAGTTTATTCTGTGAAATCATCGAGCGAATAAGACAACTAACTTCGTGACTTCGAATCTTTGTGGTGAAGTCCGCAATTTTTTTGTGGTGGGAATTTATCGCTGCTGCCAGGACAGGCGGCTAATATCAATATCCTGGCAAACAATCTTGTAAGTGATATTAACCACCCCATTATCATATTGCCAAATTTCTATAAACCACAGAGAATTTCCGCTCAGCCGTGAGATGCTGACGAAATCGACATCGGCACTTTTCATATATTCGTTAAACCTGCTCCATTCCACCTGTGCGTGCTGCCTGCTCATAAACAAATCCGGGGAAATAAGCAGCAGTGAAAGTATGCTGTCTCCAAAATCGAAATGCAGTTCCGCTTTGGCGTCACGGTTATTCTCCCGCACCACGTTATGCACGGAGACGTTTTTAATCTCGCTAAATGCTATCTTCATAAAGCACCCCTCCACGGGCGGATTCGACTAAGCTCACCGCAGGCTGATTCGGATTCGATTCGCCGCAGTTGAACAGGGGGTACGCCGCTTATACGGTTTTAAAACGATGCAAAGCTGATTGTCTCCGCGGTATCCTGAGAATGCGTTTCCGCCCCATTGTCAAGGATTCATATATAAGGTTTATCGGCAGATAGGCAGGCGCTCTTTAACTGCAAACTGCCTTTTTAATAAAGATTAAGGCACTGGGCCGATTCGCGGCTGCAACAGGTGGATATGTTTTCCGGCAAAATGAATGGTGCGGTTAAGCAGCAGGAAGAAAAGGATAATCAGGATTAACAGAATAATGATAAGCAGCCATTGGGAACGGCGGATGCGTTTAATCGAGGGGGCAAAGGCGACAAGAGCGAGAACAGCAGCGAGGACGGTAATGGCATCCCAGCTTGCCCGCTGCCAGTACGAGCCGCCGAGATGCAGCCACATACCGAATTCATCGAAGGTAAGGGCCAGACCAATTCCGTAAAGGCAGGCGGCGATTGTAAGTTTTCTTCCTTCAGGCCTTTCCAGCAGCAGGTAGCCGCCAACGATAGCGAGAATAAAGATGCCGTAATTGAGGTGGTGGATGTGAGTGCCGCCGATATAAAGATAGAGGTCGGGGATTTTTCGCAGGATAATCAGAAAGACGACAAGCCTTGCGAGAATAAAGGTCAAAAGAAACGCCACAAGCACTACCCTTGCAAGACTGCTGGAGGCGGGCGGCGGCGAATCTGAAATTTCGAGATTATCGTCATTCATACCAGGCTGCCTGTAAGGTATCCGCTAAAGCACAGATTTATTGTCTTTATTCTGAAGGCAGATTTTAGCATTTCTTTTGAGTCTTTCAAGGCCGATACGCTCAACAGCAGAGCCGGCAAATCTTTCATCAAAATCGCTCTGTTTCATTTTCAGGATTTCAGAAAGGTCACAACAGGCCCTTTCGGGATAAAATTTGAAATTTTTGTTTCGGCAGACTGGTGCGATTTTCTGAAACGGGCAGGCGAGGATACATTCATCGCAGCCGAAAAGGCGGTCGCCGATTTTAGGAGTAATTTGGTCTGGAATGTCGGACTTGTATTCTATTGTAAGATAACTGATGCATTTATTGGCATCGAAGAGGCCTTCGGGCTGCAATGCGCCGGTTGGGCAGCTCTTTATACATTTATCGCAATTGCCGCAGCCGGCAGGTATAGGGGTATCAGGTTCGAGGGTGATTGTCGTGATGATTTCGCCGAGGAGAAGCTGCGGGCCAAGCAGAGGATTTATGAGCAGGTGATTTTTCCCGATGAAGCCGAGACCGGCACGGGCGGCGATTGCTTTCTCCGCAACGGGAGCAGAATCGACGCAGATTTTGAATTTATGGTTTTCGCCGGCGATGGATGCAATAAAGTCGGCAAGTTTCTGCAGGTTTCTCTCTATAAATGTGTGGTAATCCTCGTATTGGGCGAAAGAAGCAATTCGGCCGACAGGATATTGCGGAGGGATGCTCTGTGAGACCGGCGGTTTGTAATTTACTGCGACAACGATAATCGATTTTCCGCCCTCGAGCAGAAGAGAAGGGTTAATACGCTTATCGAAATTTTTATGAAAAAAGTTCATTTGCGCAGCGAGGCCTTTGTCGAGCCATTGCTTGAAGAAAGAAACTTCCTGCGGCTTCAACGGCCCGGCGGTTGTGATGCCCACCAGGTCAAAGCCGATTTCGAGCGCCTTTTGTTTAATTTGATTAGTCAAATTCAATATCGTTATCCTGTAAAAACGGCTAATGAGATAATTATAACAATTTTATCCGGAAAAGTCATCCTGCGGTTGTAAAACGGGGCGCGATTGATTATTATACAATCGGTTTATTCAAGGAGTTTTGTATGACAAAAGAACTGGTAGGAATTATCGGGGGTTCGGGGCTGGGCGATGCACTGGCGGAACAAATAAAGGACGTGCAAATCAAAAAGATTTCAACTCCCTTCGGGAAACCGAGCAACGATATCATGGTAGGCACATTCGGAAAAAGAAAGATTGCCTTTATCAACCGGCACGGGCGGGGTCATAAATTCGGGCCGAGCGAAGTGCCTTTTGCCGCCAACATTTTTGCGTTAAAAAAAATCGGGGTTCGCACGATTATCAGCACCTGTGCGGTAGGCTCGCTTCGCGAAGAGATTAAACCGGCAGAGCTGGTGGTTGTGGACCAGATTATCGACAAGACCTATAAGAGGCAGAATAGTTTTTTCGCCGGCTTCGGCGCGGTTCACTGCGAGATGAGCGAGCCTGTATGCGGGCGGTTAAGCGGGCTTATCGTAAAGGCCGGCAGAAATATCGGCGTCAAAGTTCACCCGAAAGGAACTTACGTTTGTATGGAAGGGCCGCAATTTTCTACGAGGGCGGAATCGCTAATGCACAAAGGCTGGGGCGGCGATTTAATCGGGATGACGGCGATGCCGGAGGCGAAACTCGCGAGGGAGGCGCAGATTTGCTATGCGCTTATCGCGCTGGTGAGCGATTTCGACTGCTGGCGAGGAAAGAGAGCGATGGATAAGCAGACACTCCTGCGGGAGATTATCGGCAATCTAAATACAGCCTCGCAAAATTGTATGGAGCTTGTACGCCATGTGCTGGTCCGCCACAGGCGGAATGAGGAAATTGCGGATAGCGGATGCGGATGCAGAAAGAGCCTGCAACTGGCGGTCTGGATAAAAGAAGAGCAGATAAAAAAGGCGGTCAAAAAAAGACTCGGCGTTTTGTTCGAATAGCATTCGGGCTTGACTGTAATTTTTATATTGATATATTAAACATAAGGATATTGGATTTTCTACCTGCAACAAGTGTTGCGATTACCGCAGAAAAAGACAAGGCGATTTGAAAGGATAAAAAATATGAGAAAGGGAATTGGAAAAATTTTAATTCTGGCTGTAAGCGGGGCGCTTGTGCTTTTAGTTATATCCGGCTGTCAGGAGAAGACGGCCATCAAGCAGAAAGGCTCGATTACAAAAGACAAGACCGGCAAGCCGGTGTTTGTTAAATCAGAAGCCGGGAAAACGGGCAGCAAGCCGGCCGGCATACTGGCGACAGAAAATATCGAACTGAAAAAACAGATGGCTGACAAGGACAAGCAAATACAGGAGCTTAAAGCATCGCTCGACAAATGCCTGAGCGACAAAGATTTGGCGATAATTGACAAGGATAAAACTCTGGACGAAATAGGCGATGAGGCATCGAAGGCATTTCAGGAAAATATCGAGATGATGATTAAAATTGAAGAGCTTCAAAAACAAATAGACCAGATGAAGGAACCCAATAAACCGCAGTAGAGATTAGCGGACAGCGTATAGCGTAGAGAAATCTTAGAATTATCAATTATGCCTTAAGAAAATCGTTCGACGAACATTTAGCCGCGAATCGCAAACGATGGATCACGGATTATAGGTATATATTTTCTGGACGGCTTTTACCGGGTCGGGCAGGTTGTCGGCGGGAAAACGTTTCTGCAAAGCAGCGGCAACAAGACCCGCAAATGGAGGCGAAGGCCTGAGCGGCCGCGAAGTAAGGCAGGGATGTGCCTGTGTGCCGATAAAGAACGGATGCGAGGGGAGTTCGAGAATCTGCATAATCGGGTGATTGGGGGCCTTTCCGGAAAAAATCATGCCGGCTTTTTCGAACTGCTCGATATAAGATGGGATCACTTCATAACGATGCCTGAAGCGAAGCCGCACGGAAGAGGCTTTACCGAAAAGTTCCCATGCAATTGTATCAGGTTTTATTTCCACATCTCTTCCGCCGAGCCTCATATTTCCGCCGAGCCCTTCGATTTTTTTCTGCTCAGGCAGGACGTCGATTACCGGCAGTGTGCTGCGGGGGTCAACTTCGGTGCTGTTGGCATTTTTCAGGCCGCAGACGTTGCGTGCAAATTCGATAACCGCCATCTGGAAACCGAAGCACAGGCCAAGATACGGCAGGCGATGCTCTCTGGCGAATTTAATGCAGGCGATTTTGCCTTCTGCGCCGCGTGTGCCGAAACCGCCCGGCACAATTATGCCGTCAACATCGCTGAGCTCGCCTGCGACGTTGGCGTCATTAACGGATGACGTTTCAATCCATTTGATTTTGACATTGCACCCGAGCGCGATGCCGGCGTGTTCGAGGGCATTGATGATGGAGGCATAGCTGTCGCGTACGGTGGTGTATTTGCCGGTGACGCCGATGACGACTTCCCGCTTTGCGGTTCCGATTCTGTCAGTAAAATCGCACCATTTAGCCCAGGCCTTGCGCTCGTGGCGAAGGTCGATGCGGTCTTCAATTTTCAACAGACGCAGGACGCCAAAATCGATGCCGGAATCGCGCAATCCCGCAGGTATGGTATAAATGCTGGGTGAATCGCTCATGGAAAAGACCCGCTCGAAAGGCACGTTGCTGTAAAGGCTGATTTTCTGCCGAACCTTTTCGCTTACGGGGCTTGTCGCCCGGCAGGCGATGATTTCCGGCTGGATGCCGAGCTGGAGGAGCTGCTTTATGCCAAGCTGGGCGGCTTTGGATTTCTGCTCGCCGAGCGTTTTTGGTTCGAGGATATACGTAAGCGCAACGAAGCAGCAGCTGTTCTGGCCTTCCTCGTAGGCGAGCTCGCGCATCGCCTCGATGAAGTAGGCGTTTTCGAGGTCGCCGACCGTACCGCCGATTTCGACAAAGACAATGTCTGCGCCGCTTTTCTGGGCGAGAGTTCGCAATTTGAGTTTCACTTCGCCGGTCACGTGCGGAATCATCTGGACGTCGCGGCCGAGATAATCGCCGTGGCGTTCCTTGTTCAAAACGGTGCTGAAGATTTGGCCGCTGGTGGTGAAGTTATCTTTCGTTAAATCCAAATCGAGCATCCGCTCGTAAGTACCGAGGTCCATATCGCATTCCATGCCGTCGTCGAGAACGAAGACCTCGCCGTGGCGGAACGGATTGAGTGTGCCGGAATCGATATTGAGATAGCCTTCGAGCTTGATGGGGGCGACTTTTAGGCCTTTATCCTGCATAAGTTTCGCAAGGCAGGACGAGAAAATGCCCTTGCCCAGGCCGCTCATAACAGTTCCGACAACAACGCAGTATTTGGTCTTGCCCTTTTTATAGCCCGGCGGAAACGGCGAGAAAAACTCGCTTTCAATCGACGCATCGCTTACCGACGCCAGCAATTCATTATCTTTTGCCATATTTTAATCCCATCTTATAATGCCACAGAGAATAAACATATTTATTTTTTTAGCCACAGATTACACTGATTAACACAGATTTTTTTATAACTAAATACTAACGACTAACAACTAATTAAGCCACAGAGTTCATATTTATTTAGCCCGCCGTTTCACGGCGGGTTTTTATTTTAGCCACAGAGAACACAGAGCACACAGAGATAATTTTCTATTCATATTTTTTTGGTTAAAAGACATTTTTCTGTTCAAGTATAATTTCGCGCAAAGCTAACGTCTCCATAAGACTCGGTTCCGAACCGAATAGCGAGTACGCCGTAATATTCATTGAATCTAATTTCCCAAGAAACTTCTGTCGCTCTGACACAGGAATTTTATATTTAATCAGAATGTCTTTCCCTTCCCCATCTTTTACAACATCTTCGTGATTAGCAAAGCATATTTCCTTTCCTTGATGATTAAAACAAATCGAATATTCACTTCGCTGTAGATAATGTTTACGATCTGTTGCTATAGTAGGGCCCATAAGCCCTATACACAGTTGTTGCCCACAAAAATACTTCCCCATATGCACAAAAATTGAGACATATTCTGTTTCAGGACGTATTTTTCTAAAAGCGAAATAAGCGGCTATGTATGGCGACTTGGTCCAGTCAATTAAAGGACTGGGAAATTCATTGTGTCTTAAGTATGCCATAAATTCATAAGTCGGTATCGGCAAATCAAAAATTCTTCCGGCGAATACCTTTGGTTCCTCAGTTTCCAGATTCCATTTCCCGCCGGTACAGGTAGCAACGTGTTTGTAAACACTTTTTATTATCTCACGGTATTCGGAAAGATACATCCCTTTTCTTATCCTATCGAGGGTTGATTCCAGATGATGTCTGGAATCACTTATCCCTCTATAAAGGGGATAATCTGGGGAGTCCAACTTACGTTCTTGTTTCAGCACCTTGGTCCGCTTATTTATTCTTACTAATTCCTCTTCGAATTTCTCCCAAGATTCGATCTTTATCGGCTCTTCCATCGTATTGTTCACTTCACAACTAAAATCCATTTTTTCTCTGTGGCCTCTGTGCTCTCTGTGGCTTAATTATTTTTTAACTTTTTTCTCTGTGGCTTTCTTGTAGCGCTCGACGAAGTCGGCGTATTGGTCGGGAGTGTCGATTCCGCTGGATGCTTTTTCGACGACGCCGACAAGTATTTTATAGCCATTTTCAATTACACGCAACTGTTCGAGAGATTCCATCTTTTCGAGCATCGAGGGCGATAGTTTTGTTATCTTAAGCAAAAAATCCTTGCGATAAGCGTAAATGCCGAGATGCCGCAGATAATTTTCGACCGGGCCTATGCCGGCGGAATGCCTGTCGTAAGGAATCACCGAACGGGAAAAGTATAGTGCGAAACCCGCTCGCTTACGCTCGCGGCTCTGTTGCGTTGTTCCGATTTGCTCCGATACTGACGCAATTATGACCTTAACAATGCTGGGGTCGGCGATTTGCTCTTTGTTTTGGAACGGGGCAGCGAGAGTCCCCATCTGGTAATCAGGATTATCCAGCATAAGTTTCGCCAGGCAATCTATGCTCGACGGCTCAATTTCAGGTTCATCGCCCTGAAGATTGATAACGATATCATCAGGGTTTAGGGGATAGGGGACAGGGGATAGTTTTTTTACCGCGTCGGCGATGCGGTCGGTGCCGCTCGCACAATCCGGACTGGTCAAAATAGCTTCTGCGCCGAAAGACTTGGCGGCATCAACGACCCGGCTATCATCGGTAGCGATAATTACCTTTTGCGGCAATTTAGCGAGGCAGGCCCGCTCCCAGACGTGCTGAACGAGAAATTTGCCGGTATCTTTAGCGAGAACCTTTGCGGGAAATCTTGTCGAAGCGAAACGAGCAGGGATACAAACAACAATTTTCACGGTTTAGCTTCCTTGCAACAGAGTTAACTAACGGGACTGTATAGTAAAGAAAAGACAGATTCTTGTCAATGGAAAAAATAATAGCGTGCAGCCCGCCACACGAATGGCGGATCTTCGACGTGCAGCGTGGAGCGTACAGGACGTAAAAACACGAGGCACGAGCGATGAGATTATTCGTGGCGAAGGGATTCGATGGGGTCCATATTGGCGGCGCGGTAGGCCGGATACAGACCAAATGTTATCCCGACAATAGCGCTTATCCCGAATGCCAGAATCAGTGAGCTTAAAGTAATCACTGTCTTCATCTGGCTGAACTGGCTCACGAAATAGGGAATGACCATACCGAGGGCGATGCCGCAAATTCCGCCGATAAAAGTAAGGAGCAGCGTTTCCGAAAGAAACTGCACGACAATATCTCTCTTTTTCGCGCCGAGTGCGCGCCTGATGCCGATTTCTCTTGTCCGCTCGCTAACGGTGGCGAGCATAATGTTCATAATACCGATGCCGCCAACGATGAGCGAAATGGCGGCGATAGAGCCGAGCACGATTGTGAAGATGCGCTGGATTTCCTTCGCCTGTTTCATAAGTTCGAGAGGCACGATAATTTCGAAATCATTTTTTTTGTGGAACCTTGTCATCATTGTCTGGACGTTCTGCCTTGTGGGCATAACCTCCTCAACCTGCTGGACCTGGACAATAATTTCCTGCAGTTCGACCCTTTCAATGGAAGCGCCTGCACCTGAGGAAACCTGCAGGGACATTTCACCGAACCTTCCTTTAACAGTAGTAATAGGTATATAAACGCAGCCTGTTTTTGCGCCGCCTGCCTTGGGTGCCTCGCCGCTCTGATTACCAAAATTATTACCTGAAGTGTTCGTATTCGACTGCTCAGTGACAACACCGACCACACGGTAATAATCGCCGGCCAGCTTTATATTCTGCCCGATTGGTTCATCAAACCGAAAAAGTTCTTTGACCACCCGTTCGTCAACAACACATATCCCCTCTTTATACTGCATATCATTAGATACGATGAACCTGCCGAATTTAACCTTCATAGCGGAGATATCCGGGTGCCAGGGAACAGTTCCTACAATTTCGATTGAGGCGCGGCGATTTCTATATTGTGCCTCCTGCGAGAAACGACGGCTCGGCACAATAATCCTTACATTCGGAATGCCGTCCTGGAATCGCTCGGCATCGGCATAAGTAAGGCCGTATTCCTTCATCATTTGTCGCTGGCCTGTTGCTGACTGGTCTTCGGGTGGTTTTGTGGTTTTTATGATAATATTCCTGCTGCCGAGCCTGGCAATTTTTTCCTGCGCATCCTGACTGGCCCCTTCGCCGATAGCGAGCATTGCAATCACGGATGAGACGCCGAAAATAATGCCCAGAACCGTAAGCATTGAACGCAGCCGGTGCATCCAAAGACTTTTTATTCCCAATCTAATTGTGCGTTTTAAACGAAATAGAAACATAAATCGTCAGACTCAATTATATTCCTGCTTTTGAATATACCCGTCAAAAAGACGTATCACCCTTTCGGCGCTTTTCGCTATATCATCATCGTGAGTAATCACAATGAGTGTTTTTCCCTGCTTATGTAAATCGAGAAGTATTTTGAGAATTTCATTTCCGCTGGCAGAATCGAGATTGCCCGTCGGTTCGTCCGCCAAAATAATAAGCGGGTCATTCACCAAAGCCCTTGCGATGGCGACTCGCTGCTGCTGACCGCCTGAAAGCTCGCTCGGCTTATGTTCGAGTCTTTCGCCGAGGCCGACCATAACTGCCAGTTCCCTCGCACGTTTGAAACTCTCCTGCTCGCTGACGCCCTGATAATACATCGGGATTTCGATATTTTCTATCACGTTGAGCTGGTCTATAAGATTAAAAGACTGAAAGATAAAACCAATATAAGCGCCGCGTATCGTGGACAACTGGTCGTCATCGAGACTCGAAACTTCCTGTCCGCCAAGCAGATAATTTCCGTTGGTAGGCCTGTCGAGGCAGCCAATCATATTCAGAAGTGTGGATTTGCCGGAGCCGCTGGGCCCCATAATCGCGGTATATTCCCCATGCTTGATGGTAAGGTCGATATCCCGCAACACTTTCAGCTCTGAACCGCCAAGCTGATAGCTCTTACACACCTGCTTCATATCCAGGATAGGGCTGCCGTCTTTGAACTCAATTGCCTTTGGAAGCTTCTGCATTCGTATCCCGCCCTTACTGGTTATCACCTGTTTGTTGCGGAGCCTGCCCGCCGAAACCGCCCGCTCCCTGCCCCATCTGGTTTCTCATCTGCTCCATCTTTTTTTGCTTCTCTTCGGGCGATAGTTTCTGGAACTCTTCCATTTGCTTCTTCATATCTGCGGGCATCATACTTGTGAATTCTTCCATTTTCTTTTGCTTCTCTTCAGGCGATAGCTTCTGGAACTCTTCCATTTGCTTCTTCATATCCGCGGGCATCTTATTCGGGTCCATCCCGCCCATGCCCATCATACCCATACCGCCGCCCATACCGCCGCCGCCCTGTCTGCCGCCGGCCCTTCTGCCGGAGCGAGCAACGGCTTTGCCGCTGTTGGCATCAGCTTTAGGAGGCACCTGCCCCTGTGGCAATGGCGGCTGCTGCAAAACCGCGGTAGCAGATGACTGCTCGGTGAACTGCGGGGGATTCATCATCACAGCTTCACCTTCCTTCAAGCCCTTTGAAACCTCGACAAACATATCATTAAACAATCCCGTTTCAACCTGCCGTTCCTCAGGGCCGGACGATGTCATAACATAACAGACCTTTTTGTCACTGCGGTTGGCAACCACCTGAACAGGTACAACAATAACGTCCTTTAGCTGGTCGGAGAGTATCTTGACCATACAGGACATACGGGTCTTGAGAAAATCGTGAGCGCCGGTGATGCTGACCAGCGTTTTATAAACCTTGAGGTCGGGATTCATCCAGCCCCGCTGCTCATCGGGCAGCGAACCAACTTCAATTACCTTACCCTGCAGGACTTTATCGGGGAAGGCATCCATAACTATGGTAGCGGGCTGACCGACGCGAACCTTATCAACTTCTGTTTCGTGGACGCTGATTTCGGCAACCATATCAGCGGTATCAGGCATCGATATGAGAGTCTGGCCTTCAGTGACGGATTCGCCGACGGCAATCATACCTGAGCCTCTCATAGCCCTGAAATCATCGCGGTTGGTGCCTGTGCCGTACACAACCATACCGGGCGCCTTTGCTTTGATTGTGCAATACTCAATCTGCTGTTTTGACTCATCGACTTGTTCTTTCTGAGATTTAAGTCTTGATTCAGCCATTGTGAGCTTTATCTGCGCCTGTGCCAGTTTTGAACGGCACTGAGCATAAGTTCTGTCCAAAGCCCTTCTTGCCTCAATACAGTTGCTGAGAAACTGCTCTGCATTTTTCGGAAAATCATAGCGAAGGAACAGGTTTTTGGAGACTGCAGAACTCTCGAAAGAAAACCGCTTGCTTACGACATTAAGCTTGTCTCTTTCGAGGTCGAGCTCCGAAACATAATTCGCATCGTGCAGTTTCTGGGTGCCTACAAGCGTAGCCTCGGCAGTTTTTAAGTTGCCCTGTGCGAGGACGATGTTATCCATAAACTGCTTCATATCCTGCGAGGCAGCCGACCCAAACAGGAGATTCGGGTCTTCTCTTACTTTTGCAATAAACGGCGTAAGATATTCTGAAAGGTTCGAGGCATAATTGATATCTTTTACCATTTTATTGGCAAGCTCTGAACCAAGATATTTCTGGAGGTCCATCAGGGCAAATCGAACCTTCATTTCGCTGTCGGCAACATCGCTTTCATTTTGTTTTATCTGAATCTGCAGCGCCTCCTGAGACGAGGTAAATTCTTCCTGGTCGCTTGCCAACTGAATTTCCTGGCTGTTAAGCGAATCTTTCAATGTGGAGGAGTCGAGCTGCACGAGGACGATGCCTTTATTTACGTCTTCAGCCGTCACGTAAGTGCCTGCGGGGATAACGTTGAGAATCATCGTCTGCGACCTTCTTTGTACCTGGCACTTATACTCTATCGAGTTTCTCGCCTTGATGCTTCCGCCTTCGGTGACGGTGACGGTTAAATCGGCGCGCTTTGCTGCAAAAGTTTCACCGGTATTGGAAACTGTCGACCGTGCTTTCCCCGTCGCAACTATCAGCCCGAGCACAATCGCAGCAGCCCCTACGAAAAGCAGGATTGCCCAAAAGCGCTTTTTGTTCACGGCAAATCCATAGAGCAGTCTGCCTGATTTAAATACCCTGGAATAATTGCGTGTTCGATTACTATTCATTGTTTTGCTCCTTCTTCCCACATTCCGTCCGGCTTAACAGTTAATACACCGATATCACGGAAAAAGTTCATTTTAGTAATAGTGTGGTCAACCAGCGCTGATGTGACTGCGTTTTGGGCTGCAACGAGTGCATCTTCAGATTCAAGAAGCAGCCTTACTGTTCCCTGACCATACTCCAGCATTAACTTCTCTCTGTCAAGTCTTCTTTCGGCAAGCTGTAGCCCAACTTTTTGAATTCTGTAGCTCTCGGCGGTTTCCTTAAGGTCTCGATAAGCCTGCCTGACGGCTAATTGTAATTGCGCTACGGCATCATCGAGGCCTCTTTGCTGCTGCTGGACAGTTATCATTGCTTTTCTATAATTATTCCGCTCGCTCTTTCGGTCCAGAGGCAGGTCGCCCTGCAGGCCGAGAGCATAATTTCCCTTATTTAATTCTATTTTGCCCGGCTGTGAACCCGGCGACGGCGAAGAGGCGTTTGCAGAAGCCGTCAAATTGAGCTGCACGCCGAGTCCGTCAGCAGCCAATTTAAGCTGACGCACCGCATCTTCGAGATTATCCTTTGTGTTGGCAAGGTCGAGACGCTGTACCAACGCGGTATTTAGTGCATCATTTTCAGTATATTCTGGAGGGCTTATGCCCGTTTTTTCCAGCGCTTTGAGTTCTGTCTGGTCCAAAGCTATATTGGCATCTGTAGGCAGCCCCAGCTGAATTTTAAACCTGTCGAGAGCCTGTTCGTAATTTTGCTTGTCCGCGATGAGGCCGTTTTCTGCGGTAAGCAAACTCTGCTGCGCTTCATCGGCGTCATAAGGCGGCCTTTGACCTACGTCGGCCTCCATTTTGAGCTGGTTGGTCGAATCTATGAGCCTGCGATAGCTCGCCTCGGAAATAGCAACCCGCTCCTTTTGCTGCACAACGCCATAGTAGGCGGCTATAATATTTGTCACGAACGTCTGACGGTAACGGTTGAATGACCGTATCTGATATAGAACGCTCCGCTCTGCTTCGGTGAGAGTCTCTTTGGCCTGTTTGCCTGCGCCTGCGCCCAGCAATGGAACCGCAATGGAGCCATTTAAGACAGAAGCGAGCGAATCTCTCGGGTTGCCGGTAAGAAAACGCGACCAGTCGAGGGCAAGACTTGTTGCCACCTGAATCCCATCACCTATAAGGTACGATTTGCTTGGGCCTGCTGAAGCGTCAGCAGTGGTTTTTTCCTGTTTTGTTTCTGTCAAATTATTATAGCTTTTTGCATAACCAGCATCAAAAGTTCCAAGCCATTGCACTTCATAAGTATGCCTGGTAAGGGTAAGATTCAGGGCGGATTGATAAAGAAATTCCTTTTGAGTTTGATAATCGCGATTGTATTTTGTGGCAATGGCAACGGCTTGTCGAAGCGTAAGGATTCTGTTTGGGGGCACCATCGCGTTAATATCCGGGACATTCGACTCGGCATCCCTTACTTTGTAATTGGACTTCTGGCCGAATTTGGCCTGCCATTTCTGGTCAATAACCCTGTAGACTTCCTTATCCGCCTCATCCTTAAATTTCTGCGGGGACCTGCAGGATGACAAAAGACCTGCCATCAAAGCTGCGAATAAGAAGACAGCCAACGTCAAAAACTTACGAAAATTTCGCGACATAAATCCTTCCCAGACAACCCCACTTGCCCAAAAACCCACCTTCCAAATTGCCTTATCTTCTCCATTATATAGAAAACTCACCTACGAATCAAGTTAAAAACCGTTTTTTATCGTTATAACAGCATTCTACATCACAATTATAATACGGATTTGTTACGGATTTATTACCGCCTGCCTTTTTCTTAAGATTCCTTGAAAATTTATCAGACTCTCCTATTGAAAAAAATATACCTACCTCGCACTTTTTAACCAAATTCCCATAAAAAGTGCAAAAATAGCCCTATTACCGGGCAAAAAACTGTTCTTTAACCTCTTTATACGTATAAGGACGCCCTGCGGCTAAAAATTGTTTCAATAAAAGCTTGAATTTTCTGCGTTAAGGATTGCTCTGGTGAAATGCTTGCTTTTTCGCCCGCTTTTAGTGCCGGCGTTGCTTATTTTCAACTCGCCCGATTCGCATTAGCAACTATTCCCCGCCTCCACTATTGCGATTTCCTCCGGCGTTAAATCGTAAAGCTTATAAACAAGCTGGTCGATTTGCCGGTCGGTGGAATCAATCTGCCGCTGAATCCGCGTCTTTTCATCAGGATTCTTTATCTTCGAAATCTTTTTATGCAACTCCAACATCTGCTCGACAAACGAAATCATTTTGTCATGATTGGACGTGTCAGATTTATCAGTGAAATTGATGCGTTTAATAGGAATTTTTTTAAGATAAGGTGCGCTAAACTTGTAATAACCTCCAGAGAAAATGGGGCTATGACTTGTTATATAAAAACTGATAAGTTTTGAATTCAATAGACCCAGAAGATACAGGATATTTTCACCAATATCTTTCTTTGGAATAATAGACGTTACTCCCGCAGTACCGGTAGAGAATAGTTCATCTGTACCTAACGAAAAATTAGAACGATTACTTAGAGAAGGCGTTAGAATGTGTGGTAAAGCAAAAGAAGTACATGAGTCTAAATACATCACGCCATACCATTCACCAGACAAGTCTATCGCTTTTTTACCGAACCAAATTCGCTCCGCAAGTTTAGACTTATTTTCGCATAGCAGGTTATACACTTTTCGATATTTTTTAAGTTCGGATTCTTCCAATATAACAAATTCAGTATTTTGGATTTTATAAGGAAAAATCAAGAATTTTGGGTTATCGCTAGTTTTATAACGACGAACATCGCGTCCCCTCAATAAAGGCCGAAGAATTTCAGTTTCCAATTTGCTAGTTTTTACAAGGCTATAATCAATAGTAAATATGCTATCTGCCCCAGTTTGGACTCCCGTACCAAAACGCGAGGTTACATCCTGAAGAAATGAACCTTGTTTATGGATTTTTTCAAAAAGCTCGTAGGTAGTTTGTTCTTCAAAATGCCAGGAATCTGATGCGAGAATGGATTGGGATATTTTAAGTTCTTGGTATATTCTCAATTCCTTTTTAGCTTTTGCAAATGTAAGATTTTGTTTTGTCCCTCTCTGTAAAAAAAGCATACAAGAATAATTTGTTGCACCAGAAAAAATTTGCTCATCCCCAAAATCAACAATACTATTTATCAATCTTGAACTAGATAAAAAGTTGCGAAGGTTTACTGCGGCTTTAGTATGAAAAAATTTATTAGGAACAATCATTCCAAACAAACCTTTTTCTGAGAATAGCTGACATCCTTTTTCAATAAAAAGGTAATACAAATCAAATTTCCCATAAGCCGATCCAAATGTATGTCGAAGATAATCCAATTCGTCCGATACATAATATCCAGCCATTAGCCAAGGCGGGTTACCTATGACGGCATCGAAGCCCGGATTTTTGCCCGAAAAGATTTCCGCAAATTCCGCCTGCCAGTCGAATGCGTTTATCTTTCTCTGCTGCTCATCGCCAAAAAGGTTTAATTGCTGATTCTGGTAAAAATCCGGCCCAATCAGAGAATTGCCGCACTTGATATTATTTCCTAAATCCGGCAGCGCACGTTCATGAAACAGTCTTAAACTCTCCTGCGTCTCATTTTCAAGAACCTTTAACAAAAGGCTTAATTTCGTTACCTCTGCCGCCTGCGAATCTATATCGACGCCGTAAATATTATTTAACAAAATCCGTTTTTTCTCATCAATCGTTAAAAACCACAACCCACCCTTACCCTGATAAACCTGCTTACGATGTTTCGCGGACTCTTTAACGTAATAATCCCTGTGATAATCCAAAAGATACTGATATGCCCCGATTAAAAACGAACCGCTTCCGCACGCCGGGTCAAGAATTTTAATCTTTTCAATCTGTTTCGGCGTTTTGTCTTCGCAAAGTTTGCCGACTGTATTTTTTACAATGTAATCGACAATATACGAAGGCGTATAATAAACCCCGCCCGCCTTTTTAACCTCCGGCTTTTCCTCAACCTTTGCCTGATGAGAAGCGGTAAGCCGAATCACCTTGCCCAAAAACTGCTCATAAACATTGCCCAGAATTTCCGCCGGCATAATGGAAAATTCATAAGGGCACGGATAGTATAAATCTTTGATGATTTTTTTTAGGACGTCATCATCGACTTTTAGATTTGCCGACATCTCGTCAGGTGATTCCGGCCTGTCTTTTTCCCTGCGAAAATGAAAAATACCGGAATTATATTTTTCATCGGCCTTTTCAAAAAGCTCAAAAAGCCGCGGATATATCCGGTTGCCGTTAATAAGCCCTAAAAGCTGTTTGCTGCGTTCTATGCCTCTGTCTTCGCATATCCTCAAAAACAAAATCCTGTCGATGGTCTTTTGAACCGCGAAATTAAGGTCATAAACGGATAGTTTACTGTTGCGAATCGCAATATTTTTTGCCAGTTCGTTCCGCCATTCTTCTATCTCGGCCAGAAACTCTTTATCTACTGTAGTTGTGCCTCTTTTTGTTGTCTTTTCTGATGCGTATTTATCGAATAATCCTTTAAGTACCGATTCTTTGCTGAATATATTCGCGATTTGTTCCCACTTATCGCCGTATTCCTTATAGCCGCAGAAAAAAATCCTTGCTGTCGATGGCTTATCGTTTACATTTGGCCGAACCTGGCAATCGTAGACGGCAAATTCCTCGAAGTTGGTAAGGATTGAGAGAGGCAGTTTTGCAGACCAGGCATATCGGCGAAGCTGGTAAGCGGGTTCAGAGTCATTTTTTATGTCAGCAGCGGGCTTTTTGGCCTCGACAAAGAATTTGCGGGTGCTGCCGATGCGGAAACAATAGTCGGGCGCTTTTGTGGCAGAACCAACCTTGATAGCATCTTCATTTATGACTTCTCTGTATGCGGGGGCAAATCCCTGTTTATTTGTTATGTCCCAGCCGAGGGCATCAAAGAAAGGGTCTATGAATTCCCGACGAAGCTGTGCCTCATTATAAAGCTGGCTTGTTTTGTAGGTTTCGATATTACTTTCAAAGATTTCTACAAGCCGC
Organism: Phycisphaerales bacterium; assembly: GCA_003141315.1. Classification (GTDB taxonomy): domain Bacteria; phylum Planctomycetota; class Phycisphaerae; order Sedimentisphaerales; family Anaerobacaceae; genus Fen-1359. The sequence goes on along the minus strand of PLLP01000002.1, from coordinate 317,812 downwards.
AGAATTTCTTTCGGTGCTGTCATTCGTTTATTTCTCTATACCTCTACAATAGGAAAACCGCAGCTAAATTTTACCGCCTAATCCTTCACGAAGCAAATAGTTTTGCGGGAAAAAGGCAGCTGCGAACAGACAATTGAGTAAAGGTTTGAGAAAAGCTGAATATGTGATGCAACAACACGGCAGACTAACGACGCAGATTAGTGGAAGTCGAAGAGCGACTGAGTCTTTACGATTGTCACCTGCTCTGGGTAAGCTGCGAAGGTATGGACATGCAACTCGGTGGGCTTGGCTTCGAAATCGACATAGCAGAACGGGACCAGCCCGCCGTTTTCAAGCTCCGGGAATTTGACGAGTACGCCTCTTGTCCTGGCGAAACGTTCGAGGTCTGTCTGGCTCTGGGTATAAAGGCTCTGCGACATTTTTTCGACCTGGAAATCTGTCATATAACTTACGCCGCGACTCAGCGTGCATTTGTGAGTCTTCGGGCCCCTGAACTGGAAACGTTCAATCAGTCCTCGTGCGGGCAGAAGCTGGTTCGGGATGCTCACAACTTCGCTGAGGCATGCGCCGCCGGCAAAAACGCTTGCGACGTGCGTGCAGCCGGTGACCCATATAACGGCTTCATACTTGTCGGTTTTCAGATTGCGGTTTGCATAGATGTTGAACAGCTCCGGATGCAGCGGCCTCTGAAAAAGACTGAAAGTCAGGCCTTCGATAGCAACATTAACTTGTGGTGATTCCATAAACAGCCCTCAAAGAAAATCAAACCATCGACTTCAAAATCATTATATAGAAAAAGCCCGTTTCGTTCAAGTTAAATCAAGCCAAATACCAGTATTGATAATGCGGTTTATGCGGCTTATAGGACGCAAATCTCACAAAACACGAAAGCAAATAGAGTAATGAAGGGGCAATTTGATGAAAATATTTTTTCAATTCCGCGTTAAATCGCAATTTTTTTAACAGAAGCCGAGGTATGCGTTTATGAAAACGGCGATGATGTCATAAAATGCGTGTGTGCCGGCGGTAATTCCGAAGCCGCGAACGGCGAAAAGAACGGCAAAATAAACGCCTGCAATTGTCCGGAATAGAAACCGCATCAGCTCGAAAGGTTCCGTTTGCCTGCCCGTCAGAAAGTCGATGTGATGATACACGGAAAAAAGAGCGGCGGAAAGAATAACGGAAATGATAATGGCGTTGCCGTGAGGAAAGCCGCAAACGTCGTAGAGGAAAATCATCAGCAGGCTAATTAGAATCAGCCGGAAAATCAGCTCCTCATAAATGCCCGCGCCGATTCCGGTGACAATATCGGCGAGCAGTCCCGGCCGGGACGCTGGTTGATTATATCCCGCGGAGGTCCGCCCAGGCGGATTCCACTGGTTCGTATTTTGCGAAGAGCAGGTAATCGGCCATCCTTCGGATTGCAGGTGTCCGGCGCTGCTGACGGAAGGCGGATTGGCCGGTGCGGGCTGCGGATTGCGGGGGGTGCTTACCAGAACCATATTGAATAAAAGCAGAGGCAGGGCAAGTGCGATAGATTCGAGAGCCATTTTCCACAGGTCTTTGGGAAGAACTTTCCAGGGTTTGCGCGAGACAACCTGCAGGGAGAGCAGGATAATCAGAACCGCCAGCGGCGGCGCAATCCAGGCAAACTTGCTCGCAAAGCCGAGATATTCCAAAAAATCCTGAAGCCAGACAAAGGCCACAACCCGAATCTGCGATTGCCGCAGCACATCGGTATTGATGAGGATTGTGCCTATCTCGTAGAAAATGATAAATGGCAGCAGAAACGCCGCTGCGCAAAGAGGCCTGCTGGTTCGCTCGAAATACGAATTTTTTGAGAAATTCAGCAGCCGGTCTATGCGGCTTTTGCGTTCCTTTTTGACGCTGTTGTTTTTTGCCATCACCGATACCGGAAAAAAATATTGTTTTCTTTGCGGCGTTTCAATTAAAATTCAATAAGTATTATCGGAAAGAATGCGGAAAAAGGAATAGAAGTAATCCGCCGTTGTGGCACGGGCATCTTGCCCGTGCTTGCCGTAAACTATATATAGCATGGGCTGGAAGCCCATGCCACATAGAAGCCCGTGCCACCAGGGTTTGCATGGAAAGGTTATGAAATGGCTTGTAGAGAAAGCTTAACTGAAATTTACGATTGCCTTTTGGCGAGGTTCGGGCCTCAGCACTGGTGGCCGGGCGAAACCCGGTTCGAAATAATCACGGGCGCCGTGCTTACGCAGAACACAAACTGGACGAACGTCGAAAAGGCGATTGCGAATCTGAAAGGTGCCGGGCTGCTCGAACCGGAAAAGCTTTACACAATAGAAATTGCAAGGCTCGCCGAACTCATCAGGCCGGCAGGCTACTTCAACGTAAAGGCAAAGAGGCTGAAAAACCTGCTCAACTGGCTCTTCGATAATTATGACGGCAAACTCGAAAATGTCGAGGCCATTGCAACAGGCCGATTGAGAGAGGAGCTTTTGTCGGTGAGCGGCATCGGGCCGGAGACGGCTGATTCGATTCTGCTTTACGCGTTCGATAGATCTGTCTTTGTCGTCGATGCCTACACCGCCCGCATTGCCGCCCGGCATAACCTGATTGAGCCGCCCTTCGAGTATGAACAGTTGCAGCGTCTTTTTGCGGAGAATCTCGATGAGGACGTCAACCCCGTTAGAAGCGTTGCATCTAACGGAAAAAATCAATATCCTGATTTAATCGGAAATAATCGAATGAGTGCAGCTTCTAACGGGGTCAAATTATTTAACGAATATCACGCGTTGCTTGTCCGCTGCGGCAAGGATTTTTGCAGGCCGAAGGCTCGCTGCCCCGGCTGCCCGCTGGAAAAGCTTCCTCACTCGCTTAAAACCGAAAGCTATTAACTTACTTTTTTTGCAGCCGCCTTTCCGCCTGCGGCGGACCGAGGCGGACTTCGGCGGGTTTCGCTGAAGCAGGTGAAGAGGCCACGGCTTAAAGTCGTGAAGCTTCACATCAGCCTTTTGCAGTTTAGTTTTTAGGCACACAGGCTGGGTCGGAAGGATTCGCCTGGCAATCTATCAGCCAGTTATTAGCCATAACGGCCAAGTCGTGGAAATTAACCGTATTATCTCCGCCGGCAGGCCAGATATCGGCAGAAGGCAGCCCGGGCGACTGGAGCCATTGTTCGCACAAAACTTTCAGGTCAGCAAAATCAACCTTGCAGTCGCCGTTCAAATCGCCAGCCAGAGCAAACTGACAAATCGTGCCAAAGTTATCCATCTCCAGCGTCGCATTGCCGACAAAGCCGAGGGTGCCAACGCCCGTGTAATGCTGCCCAACACTGGGACCGAACTGCAGGCCTATATCGACGAGGTGGGCGAGGACATCTTCAAAGGCTGCGCTTCCCTGCATACATTCAAAGTTTTCCGCCAATAGCGCTATCTGGTGTGTATGCCAGACAGTGTCATCGTTCGGATTCCAACTGTAGGCATCCTTCGCCACAAAGTAGGTGTTGCTGTAGTCTGCACCTGCGCCGATGTAGAACCTTACCATCGGCGTATTTCCATCCTGGGCTGCGAGGGTGCCGCCGTCAGTTTTGAAATCGACGGTAAGTATGTCGCTGGTCATCAAACTAACCCAAATCGTTTCCGGGTTTCCGCCGCCGCCCCATACCTGAGTAGGCTCAAATCCGAAAACAAGCGGCGCATTGGCGGTAAGCACACAGCTTATATACCCTCCGGGATTTCCGCCGTCGCTATTGTAGTTGGCATCTGTGACGGCGCTGTTATTCTTTACCGACAACCAGCCGGCGTTATCACTGCTGAACGTCTCCACGTACGAATTGGCATTTGCACTGGCTGCAATAACAATCAATAAAATTGCACAAATTGTAATTAACTTTTTCATCCGCGTCTCCTTGAAAAATGTTAATAAATAGATTTTAAGCGGTGAGCGCCTATGTTGAGGTAATTAGAAGGGGAATACTTGCTTTGCCTACAGGGGTAAAACTAAACGCTTCCTTTCATTTTCCTCATCAATTTCACTTTCTCCGAAAGTGAATTACGGACAGTCCTCACCGTAATGCAGATACATCTACCCCCATCGTCCGGTAATGTCAAGTAATAAATGCCAAAATTTGGGTTTTATTGAAAATTTTTAAGATTTTCCCATACGAAATGCGTTTTTGGCCTTTTTTTGAGGAAATTGTCGTAAAACTATTAACTTACTTTTTTTGCATCAGCCTTTTGTAGTTTAGTTTTGCAGCAGGTCAATAAAAAGTTGCATTCCTTCTTTTGGTGGGCGTAATCGAACCTTTTGCCCCGGTATAGCGTCATCGGATTTAGACAGCTGAAAGAACACTTTTTGTTATTTCATCCAGTTCTCCGCCAGAAGGGCAAAGTCAAGGAAGTTCACTATGCCATCGCCATTAGGCTGCGGGGCAATATCAGCAGACGGAATCCCCGGCGGCTGCAGCCATTGTTCGCACAAAACTTTCAGGTCCGCAAAATCCACCTTGCAGTCGCCGTTCAAATCGCCTGGCGTGCCGCACTGTAGCGAGGATTCAACATTAGACCATCCGCTTTCAATTCCTGCCGGGTCGGTATAAGTGACCGACCAATCGTGAAGGGCAGGCGTGCTATTCGAATCGTTCGTGGACAAATTCGCACGCAGCCGGATGGTTGGCGCGCTGATTCCGCTGATGTCAAACCCGGCCGAAACATCCTCATAACCCGGGATTGGTATCGAGCCAGCCGCGGGCAGAATATCGACGGTAAGTGCAGTATCAACTGGCGTTGTTTTATTGAAGTCCACTATTCCCCAATTGCCGCCGGCAGGCAAATTGATTGGTGCGGAAACAACACTGCCGGGGCTAATGTGGCCGGGGGTCTGTGTGGTAGTGTACCTGTGGTAAAATGTAATTGAGGGGTCCTCAGAAATATCAGACAGGATGCTGGGCGACGGAAAGCCGTAATAATATCCCCAGCCGGTGTGGTCAGCGAAGGTAGGCGAACTATCGATTTCATCGCAGTATTCTGTTGCCGAACCATTCAATACAGCCCCAATCATATAATGTGTTCCCGCCTTGAGATGAATAGAAACGGAACCGGAACTGTAGAATTTTGTGCCTGTACCGGAACTGGCCAAAGTCGATGAGTGAATCCGATTGTATGTATCGGTGAATAATGGGCCGCCTTCGTAGACCACAAACTCAATCGGTATAGACGTTGAAATGCCGAGGTAAATCTCAATCTGCGTAAGGGTTGTCTCGGTTGTAACGAGGAATCCATTAAAAAAACTGTCAGTGTACATATCGAAAGGATCGGTTGTGCTTCCTACTGTATCTACACTACCACCAATCAAGACCACATCTCCGCTGATAGCTGCAGTGGTATCTATTAAAGTATCGCTTTGGAATTCCGCCTGACTGGTTTGGGACCAGGCTGATAAACCTGATTTTACCCTGTACCAATATTCCTGAGAGCTGGTAAGACCACAAAATTGATAAGATGTTCTTGTTATCCAGCCGCTGGTGTAATCGACGACAAGGAAACACGGGTCGCTGGAACATTCAGCATAATACTCTTTGACTTCAGGAGCCGCATCCCACGAAATTATATTGCACAATCCCGGCGTCATATTGGGTTCTCCGTGAAGAACCGGCGGCGTTATAGAGATAAAGTTGGCCGTCACAGTCTTGTTTCCATTCATCGCAAACGAGATTGTCCGATTGCTGCTCGCAACGTCGCCCGTCCAATTGATGAATGTATGTCCGCCTGGCGATAAAGGCGCTGTCAGGGTTACAGTCGTCCCTAATGAAACCGTCCTCGTGTAATTCGTGGTACCGCTGTGCCCGGTACTGCTGGAAATACTCACTGAAGATGCGCCGGATGAATTTACGGTAAGCGTATAATCAGTCGAAACAAAGAACCAATTTAATATAATACTTCCTGTTGCCCCGCTATATCCATCTACGGCAATCCGATAAGTGGTGCCGGAAATAACTGCAAACGTGACCTGGCTTTGCGCGCCTCCTCCCGCATCATCATTGGATGCCTTCAGCGTCAGGCTTCCCACGGAATTGCCCGTGTAGACTGCCAGCAGCGTATCAAAACTGCTGCCAAACGTATCGATAGTTATTTGGCCGTTAGACGTCGCTGTCCATTTCCACCAAACAGAAGCTCCGCCGGAATTACCCGCATGACTCGGTTCTCCTGTTTCTTTTGTCGCTCCAACATTACTGCCCGTAGTCTGCCCGCTGGCGCCTGAAATCGTAATTGCGTTGGCAAACATATCATTGGGTACTACTGTGACGTAGTTAGCCGTAACACTCTTGTATCCATTCATCGTAAATGAGATTGTCTGACCGCTGCTCGTAATGTCGCCTGTCCAGCCAGTGAAAGTCTTCCCGCCGGCAGTCGAAGGCGCCGTCAGCGCCACGGTCGCCCCGCTTGTTACAGTTTTCGTATAATTTGTAGTCCCGCCGTGTCCGGTACTGCTGCTGATGCTAACACCCGAAGCCCCGGAAGAGTTCACCGTCAGCGTATAACTTAGCGGACAACCGCCATAGATTAAACAAATACCAGAAATGTCACACGGCTGAAGCACCCTTTTTACTTGTCCATTACTTATATACCCATACATTACATTGCCGCTGTCCTCACTGTTGTAAAGGTCGTCTAAATTCAGCCAGTGTCCTAACTCATGCAGTGCGACCGATTGAACGTCCATCTGCGACGAAGTCGGGGTTGTGCTGCTCCAGTTGTAAGCGTCATTGAACACAATATCGCATTCAATCATATCCCCCGGCAGATAATACCAAAAGTAGGTTGTGGCAACGGAGCCGGACGTGGTCCCCCACATAATTTCATTAACATTGTTCTGGCTTGATGATGTGTTGTGATGGCTGCCGGCATAATGAAATGTAAAACCGCTGCCTGTGCCGTTCCACGTGTTTGCCGCCGCCTGGACAGCCGCACCTTCTCCGGTGCAATCCGAAGTGTTTTCATTTATATAATATGAAACTACAGGCCATGTGTCGGGCCATCTTAGATTGTTGTATTTATAACATTCTGCTATATTGGCAGTTCCCTCAATTGGAGTCTGGTATGACTCCCCGCCAAAGACCTGGGCGTTCGGGTCCTGTTCAAGATTTTTTAAGCCCAGTACGAAACTGTCGGCTGTCATTGCCGAATTATTCCGGTAGACTCTGCCGTTATAAACCGGAATCTTGCTGTCAATTCCCTGCCGAATGGTCAAAGGATTTCCAGCGAGAAACATAATCGCATCTTCATCCGTCGCAAAGGCGGGAGTGTCGCTCACAAGTTCTCCAATGCCATCGACGGCGCCTCCGATAACCTCAAAAGCAAGAGCATTGTCTTTGATGCTGCCTTTGATTTTATCAAGAACTTTTACATTCACGCTGGTATAGATATGTCTTCCACGAGAGTCTTCTTTCCATTGGGATTCGGCGGAAACGACTTTGCCTCTTATGATGAGGTCCGCTCCCTGCACCATTTTTGAAATGTCCTGTTTTTCCTGCAGGCCTGCTATGCTATAAGGACTGAAACTGCTGAAAATAATTAAAAACAAAATAATACCGGCGATTCTGTGCAGCGCTTTCGACGTAAGTGTTTTATAAAGAAAAATAGTCGAAAGCGAGAAAGCGGTCATTTTTTTCATTCCCTGTCCTCCTTGTGAAATCGACATCTCCTATATTTATCTACCGGAGTTTACCCGCCATAGGCCGGGCAGATTAAACGCTTGTCTATATAAACAAGCCTCCTGATTCCATAATAGTATCAATATCTTCCTCGCATTACAATAATCCAAGAGTTTTTTTACTAAATTTTTTGTCGCAAAATTGACCAAAAATCCGAGTTATTAGCGAAATTTCAGCTTTGGGGAGATTTTATGCCGTCCCAGCGAAATTTGGGATGGGAAGGGAGTCTATATTTGCAATTTTGCGACCGCGTTGATTGCATAGCGGCCTTTTCATATTTCTCTATCGCCACCTCTACCGCCGAACGACTAAGCTCACCTGCCGCTATGGATCGCAGCGGAATAGCGGTCAGGTGCAGCGCCTGGTTAGGCCTTGTTTTATAGAAAAAATGTTAAACTACAATGGAATTTTTGTTGCGATTATCATATCCTGATAGGTCAAAAAAGTATCCCTTTTACACCAATATCCATAGTGAATTGGCTGAACAATTTTCAACCCATATTTTTTGAACAGTCTTAAAACGAACTCTTCCCTGTAAGCAATAGCGGCTTCTGGATCGTTTTCACTAATCGTTAGACAGTCCTGTATCTTGTACAGAAAATCAAGAGTACTACGGCCTGAGCAGACAAGGTTTTCTGACTCTTCATTTAGGATAAAAAAGGTAATTAGGCACTTACCTTCAGTTTTGAGCACACGTGAAATCTCGCTCAGGTAGTTCTCCAAGTCTGATGGAAGCATGTGTGTGAATACTGATGTTAGAAAAACAAAATCAAAGGATTCGTCGTCAAAAGGAAATTGGAAATTCTGAGCTTGAACTTTGCCGTTTGGGTTGTAGTGCTTATTGTAAACATCACTATGCTGAAAGTGAAAATTGCTGAATTTTGGAGAAATGCGACTTTGACACCACTCAATCCCTTTCTTGACTATATCAAAGCCCCAATATTCTCCTTCTTTAGATAAATAATTTGTTAAAGGAATTGCCATGCGTCCAATTCCACAACCAACGTCCAAAACCCGATAACTTGGTTGTAGATTTGCTAATTCGATGAAATAGTTTTTGAATTCTTGCCCAATTTTTACAAAGTCACCAGCACCGACGAAAATCGCCGACCTTGGTGGAATCATACTATCCACACCCTTCAATCTATCAATAACATCAATTGGAAAGTAGTAGAACTTTTTCAATGTTGGTTTTAAGAAATTGGGGATAAGTCTTACCAAACGCTTTTTCATAGATGATCTCCTCACATATTCACGGCCTAACTATGGATATATAGTTTCTTCACAACATCTATGGACCGCAAAACTGCGGTATAAGACACTTATTACCTTCGGATATAAAACCTTTATTGTCAGCAAGTTAGCCCTTTCTTTCTTCGTCACGGGGGTCTTATATGGTTTCTATATAACACCCTTACCCTCTACAGGGTGTCTACCGGACTTCTCACCCCTTTTCCGCCCCGATTGAGGACATGAGTGTAGATCATGGTGGTCTTCACGTCCTTCTTGTCTTCGTGGTGAAATCTTTGTTGGGGTTTTTTGCTATTTTTCACCTAACTGCCTTAAAATAACGACTTACCCGCTTTTTGCCCGTTTACAACGCCTCAATGTAAGCCAACAATAATACCGTAATTAAAATAATAACCTGTGTCGGACATAACAACAACTAAAAAATATTGTTGTTACAGACTATACCATTGCTTTACGACGGCGAGGAATTCGTCGGCAGTTTTGGCTGCAAAGATGGCTTTTTGGGCTTTCCTGCGCAAGGGATGAAGCTTGCAATAGCAAATAGCGAATTTTCGAAAATGCGTGACGGCCTTTTCATCTCCATAGAGCTTGCAAAGTAAATTAAAGTGTTTCAAAATTACCCGGCCCTGCTCATCGAGAGCCGGCGGGAGAAAATCATTTCCTTTACGAAGCTGACTGAAAATCCATGGATTGCCAATCGCACCGCGGGCGATTACAGCGCCATCTACGCCGGTATTTTTTATATTAGTTTTAATTACATCGACAGAAAATAAATCGCCGCTGCCAAAAATTATCGTGTGTGGAAATCGTTTTTTAACCTCTGATAAAAACTGCCAGTCGGCAGAGCCGGTAAATCTCTGCCAAACGGAGCGGGGATGCACAATTAACGCATCGACTTTTCCCGCGGCAGCCCTGGAGGCGATGTCCCAGAAATTATCATAGGACTTATTTTCGAAACCCGTCCGCAATTTCATCGTCACCGGACAATCGACGGATTCTCTTACGGCGTTATAGATTTCCATTACTTTATCAGGGTGATTGAGAAGAAAGCCGCCCCGTTTGCGGCGAAGAACTTTTGGCGCAGGGCAGGCAAAATTCAGGTCTATTAAATCGTAGCCCGCCTTCCATACTACCTTAGCGGCCTTTGCCATTATTTCGGGGTCTTCGCCCAAGAGCTGGGCGCCTATCGGATGCTCATCATCGCCGGGTTTGAAAGACGAACCATTGAAGACCCGCGGATGGACTACGCTTTTTGCGAGCATTACGCCGGCAAAAGTTAAAGGCGCTCCGAAGTCGCGCGCAATTACCCGCATGGCGTAATCGCTGTATCCGCTGAGCGACGCCTGAAAAAATGGAATATCAAGAATTATATTGCCTATTTTTAGCATAAATCGTCAGATTCGCGCGTTGCACCCGGCGCCTCCGATTAACCCATTTAGAAAAAGCCCCCCGCTGCCCCAGCTGCTTCGCTTTGCGAAGCAAAGCGGCAGGGGCAAAACGCGGGGGCTAAACTATCGCTAATTTTTCAAATTAAATATCCGGTTATTTAATCTCCAGAACATACAAGGAGTCGCTCATCGGCGGGACGGTAAGCGTTTTTGAAATTTCGCTAACCGGCTTTTCAACGAAATCGACCCTACGGGGTTTGCCCGGCTCATTATAGGCGAGCGGGTCGCTGCCGGTCATTACCCACATCCTGCCACTACCTGACAGTTTAATATTTTTAATCTCAAGCGGCAGCTTCACTTCCTTGTCGGTCGGGTTGATGATGCTTATGGTAAGTTTCTTTGCATCCGCCGTTAATGCAGCGGCGACATCCAGCGGCAATGGTTTGCCGCCCACCTCGACAGGTATCGTGCCATATTCATTGCGATACAATTTCAGCACCAGCCCCGTTGTCTCGAATTCAGCCGCCGTCTTGCTTGTCTTTATACAGCCGATGACGTTGACCGTCTGCGCATAATTGGCCATAAAGATTACATCCGTGTTGCGTGAGTATTCGTTTATTCCAGCGGCGATGCCGAGTCCGTCTTTGAGGAAATATCGCGTGCCGAGCTCGCCGAAAACGTGCGGGCCGTACCAATAGTTCCATTCATCGAGCGAGACCTTGATATCCTTATCCTTGATTTCAGGTATCGTCTCAAGATAAGTGCGGTGCGATTGCGCGATTCGGCGAATCGATTCCGGCACCAGCATTACATGCGACATTAGCCCGCTGGCGCGATAGTCCTGGCAGTAAAAGTGCTTGCTAATCAGGTTGATATAGTCGGCGGCGCCTGCCAGCAATTTTTTATCCCAGTCATTCACACTTCCATTGGTTGCTTCGCCGGAAGCGACGAGCTTGATTGTCGGGTCAACCTTGAGCAGCCTTGCGGAAAATTCATTATGCCTTTTAATAAACTGGTCGAGCGGCACACTTCCAAGCTGCCAATTGCCGGACATCTCGTTTCCGACTGCCCAGTATTTACATTTCCACGGTTCGGCAGGCCCGCCGTTTGCGATGCGGAGTTTGCCCATCGGGGTATCCGCGTTTCCGTTGACGTATTCCAACTCCTCTACAGCAGATTCCGAAGAGCCCGTGCCGGCATTAAGCGCGATGAACGGCTCTGAGTTAACCTCCGCGAGGAAAATAAAATACTCGTGCATTCCGAAGTCGTTATGCTCGACGCCCGTCCAGGCGGGGTTCTTACGGGGCGGTCTCTTGTCGCGGTCGGGGTCGATGCCGTCTCGCCAGTTATAGCCGCTGACGAAATTGCCGCCCGGCCAGCGGTAAACAGGTGAATTAAGCTCCTTGAGCAGTTTTATCGTATCTGCCCGCATACCTTTGATGTTATCCGCGGGCATTATCGAAGCGGTTCCAACCCGCAGCTTTCCCTTGCCATAAGCGGTGATTTCCAGTTTTGCATTGTCGGTCGCGGCCTTTGCCGTCAACTCGAACGGGAACTTTTTGTATTCTGCACTTATTTTTTCGATTTCCATCGAGGCTCTGTCTGCCGGCCCCTGTCCCCAGACAAGGCTGACCTTCACAGGCCCGGCGGTTTCATCGCCGGAAAGCACGACCCTTCCGACATATTTTTTGCCCTCTATAACCGCCAGTTCTCCCTGTGCAATCCCGGCGGGAGCGCCTTCATTGATTTTAATTTCAGGCGTATGCTCGCCGACATAAGCGTTTTCTTTGGTCATCGTGACATTTTCTTTATCCCCGATTATTTTCCAGGGTGATTTGCTTATCGGCCTGTAGGGATTTCCCGCCCCTGCGTTCGGGTCGAAAGATTCGTTAACAGGATACCAGAATTTTCTATCTTCGAGCATCTCCGCCCAGATACCGCCGTAAATGCACCTGCCAAGATGTTCGATGAACTGGCCGTAAATATATTTGGAAATTGGCTGCCGTTTTTTGGAGACGTCTATAACGGCATCAGGGTCTATTTTGATTTTCGAGAGCAGCTCGAAATTCACATCATCATACCAGGCCTTTCCTGTCGCCAGACCCCAGCCGCCAAAAAGACAATTCACCTGTACGCCGTCCATAGAGCCGGTATCGAATTCGCATTCGACTTTCGTCCAGTCGTTAGTGCCGGTAAGAGGCTTTGTGTGAGATTCTATGTTTTGAAAATTGAAAAGTGCGCCGAATGCGCCGTCTTTTACAGTGAGGTTCTCGGTTTTAATCCAGCCGGTAAATTTGTAATGAGCGAAAGGTTCCAGCGGCACATTGGCCGACCAGCCCGCATCGGCGCCCTCTTCTGAGCTGACGAGAACAGACTTCTGGCCCGTATGACCGATGTTGGCGTATTCGAAGGCGGCCTTACCGCCGAAGTTGTTTGTCCGCCACTGTGCGGGCCGATTGTTTCTGCCCGCCTGCTCGAAAGAAGGATTTGGTGCCCCGTTAGAAACGGAGTTTTTAACGGGGTTCACGGGATTAACCGCCTTTTCCGGCGGACTCGCTGCGCTGCTCGCATCGAGCGGTTTTTGACAACTGAACAGGAAACAAGCCGCCAGAAACATAATTGCCAAAGTGAAAAATCTGGATTTCATATTATCATACCCCTTTCCAAACAATCACACTTACCCCTTAACGCTTCACCCTTAACAGTTAAGAGTGAAGTGCGAAGGGTCCCTTTTGAGATGGATATAATAGCTGAACGTCAGGTGCTTGTCCACCCGGTAATTGGTAATTAGGAAATGGTGAGAAAGGTGCGAAGAGTTAGAAAGGTGTGAAAAGCGAGAAGGGTGGGAGAAGCAGATGACGGAGGACAGAAGGCAGAAGATTCGCCACAGACGAACCTGAAGCGGACTAAATATCGAAGATTCGCCATTCGTGTGGCGAACTAACGACTAATTTGGCCACAAAAAGGCACAAAAAGAAAAAATGGAATAAAATAAGCCACAGATTTCACAGATTAACACAGATTCTTTACGACTAAATACCAAAAACTAACGACTAATTTTGCTGCTGCTGAGCGCCACCCATTCTCTTTCTCATCAGTTCAAGCAACGCAGGGTCCACTCCCTTCAAAGCCGGAGAAGTCGCTGGGGTTTGCTGCTGTTTTTGGTCGATGATTTTTTGTTTTATACCCTGCCTTCCCTCGCCAAAAACCTTGAAGGCTTCTTTGAGCGTATTCGGAGTATTTTCACCGGCTTTGGCCGCGTAATAGGCCTCGTGCAGGTTATCCGGCCAATATTTGTCGCCGACAGGCATCCTGAAAATTTCGGAACCGTCGCGGCTGTAAAGTATCTGGAAGTACGGGCGAGGATAAAGAGTGGAGCCTCCCGACCACTCGGTCATCTGAACGGCGTCGAGCAGAACCTCTCCCGTTGAGTAATCAACCTCCGCCGGCTTTCTAACGCTTCCCGGCGATAATAAAGCGGCAAGATTATCGTCTTCACTTCCATTTTCATCGCTGGTTTTTTCGATTCTCTGGCCTATGGAATCGCCTGGAGTAACCTTAAAATCTTTGGTGTACCAGCTGCCGAGTTTGTAGCAGGCAACCAGAACCGTCACCCTCTTTTTGAGTTCTTCGATAGCCTGTGCGAAGAAATACTGCCTGGCAGGTATCTGCACCCCGCCGGCGGCAGACTGCGGTTCCGCAAAGTTAGTCCACATTATAACCTTATCTTTCAAAGGCGTTTTACCGTCGGCGAACTGGTCTGTGCCGGCTATTGGATTGAAAATGCCGAGCCGGACCCTGTATCTGTATTGCTTGGCGGGCTGTGCAGTATCATCGAACGCCCAGAACGTCACAGGGTCTGTAGTTTTTGAAAGGTCGGTTTTATCGGAAATCAGAATTTTATCGTAATCCTTATAAAACTGTATGAATGCGGGCGTCTGCTCAATTTCCGACATAGGGACCGTCGGGGTTGTCTTTGCCGGCACTACACCGATGGGCCGCCCAGGCGTTCCGTCCGGGTTGTCAGGTCCTGGCCTAGTAACAGTTCCCGCTTGTTTGGTGGAAGCGGTCGATTCACGTTTTTTCTTTCGCGTCTCATCGTCAAGAATTGTTTTATATCTCGGGTGCAGAGAGGGCGGAAACCACTCTTCCCTTGCGGATGCAATTCGATAACATTCGGGCTGAATGAGGTCCATCTGGACAGCCTTTTCCCTGTACTGCAGCAGCCTTACCTGGAGGCCGCCGGTCGGAAGGTTTCCGACATCTTCAGTTACATCGAGAATCTGTCTGTATGGATCAATTTTGCACCTGGGGACATCTTCCCAGTTCGCTTGCCAACTCCCGTCAGGAGCGATCTCTTGTCTCTGGAGCTGAACAGCGGCAAATACAGGTTCGGCGAGTGTTTTATCCCGCCACTGCTCTTTAATTCTTGTTCCGGCGAAACAATCGCTAAACGCTTTATACAGAGCCGCCACATCAAACCGGAATTCAACGGTGACGATGTCAATATCATTAGGTTCCGAGCCGGCCTGGTTATAGGCATTTTGCTGATTAATTTCCCTCATCGGGACATAGGCAACGGTTCTGAAATAATCGACCTGTGCATTTTCAATAGCCGGTATTTCCGGCAGGCTGTATTTGGGCGAAGGCCCGGTCGATTGAATATAAGGTGGAATCTGCGGATACAAACTTTTATCGAGAACAACCGAAGAACTCTTCAATTCTTTGGCAAAATCGCCTAATTTGGCCTGATACGGGGCAACCGGAACAGGTTTTTTGTCGAGGGCTTCTCTTACAGTTTGAGCCTTTTTCAAAACGACCTGGTCAACCGCTGACGGACCGAGTTTTTTCCCCTGGTAAGCAACATTGCACGGCCCGAGAAAGACATAATAGACGAGCAGAGCAGCGGAAATAACACAGACAACCAACAAAACTATTTTCTCTATATGTTTCTCGAAAAAGCTTTCTTCTCTACTGGCCATATATACGCTCACAAAAATTTTCAGACAATAAGAATAATAAACCCTTAAAATCAATTATTGGTTAGCCTTGGCAAGTCTGCTTTCAAGGTCGTTCTTCACAGAGGGAGGCTTTACATCATCATATCCATTTTTATCGAAAATATACCCACAAAATAAATCGAGCTTAACAACGCCGTCAGAGCCGAATCTATACAATTTATTATCATTATCTTCGGGATTAATCGCGTCGAAGTCGCATTTCAGAATTGTTATCTGGTTATGGTAAAACGTTTTTTCCGGCAAATCATTGTTAAAGCCCCTGAATTTGTGTTCCTTTCCTGTGCAAAGCTGCTGCAGGAAGAGAGGAACGGCTTTTGCACTCACGATAACGGAGAGCCTGAAATGCACAATATCCAACCTGTCATTGGAAACCCTGGCCGTAAGAGGCAGCGTCAGGCCTGCCCGAAGCGAAGTAATATAACCCGGTTTTTCCGCCTTTGCAGAAGCGGACTGCGTCATCGCTGTCGAGCCTTGAGCGGAAGAGGGAGCGGCGGCAAAGCCAATATCCACTATCCTTTTTACGGGAGCATCAAGGACGTTGGCTGAACCGGCATCGAGGGTTTTTACGGTTTGGAAACAGTCTTCGATAACCCAGTAGGCAATCTGCCAGTACCAGCAATCCTCGACGGCCTTCACCTGGTCGCTGTATTCATAATTTTCCCAGGTCTTGTATCCGGGGATATTAGCAGGGTCAAAATAGACCTTTACGGATTGTGCCACTTCTCTGCATACGTGGTCGATGATAATCTTGTCGGTTTCCTGCAGGCCTGAATCTGAATTGGAGCCTACAGTAGTAAACGACCTGTTAAGGCTTTTGCTCAATTCCGCCTGCGTAGGACAGCTGCGGGCCTTCAGATTCAAAGCCCAGGCGTCGATTGCGGCACGATACTTCTGGCCAAACTGCCCGAAAAGCCGGGGTGAAGTTTCCTTTGGTGCCGGGAATACGTCATAGCTGATTAATTCCCGCCGGCTGCTCTGTTCAGCCAGTTGCACAATTTTATTTGCATCATTCTGAATGGAATTCTGACGGTCTAACAGCACCTGCCATTGCCTGCCGGATGGAGTATCCCTGCCGAGAGAATCCAATGTTTTTGCTTTCGACAGGCTTTCCTTGTCCATCTTCGAATCGAGACTGTGCTGCATAAGAGTGGTCGGGATAAAAAGCAGCGCTGCCAGGATTGCCAGGACTCCAGGAATAATCAGCGACGAATAATCCCTGAGGCTCGCGAATTTCTGAAATATTTTTTTGATAGGCGATAAATCCATAAATAATTACCTGTCAGAAACAATACGAACAATTACATTTTCTGAGCCAGAGCAGCTATTTGCTTCGGCACATTTTTCCAGAGGAATTTGGCCTTTATTTCAAACCAGTGGTCGTTGACTTCGTAGACGACTTTTCCATTTTCTATTTTTTTGCTTCCATCCTCATTATACTTGATGACCTTGTTAATTATTTCCCGGGTCATAGGGTCGATGAGTATATCCTCGGTAATTTTATTTCCCTGCATCAGCGACAAACCTCCGACATTCTGTCTTCCCTCAGCGGCAGTATCTTTTTTGACATCAATAACCCTCTGGCTCACAATACCAACGCCGGCAGGTGTATCATCAAAGGTCACCTCGTTATCGATTTTATATGTAAAATTCCTAATGCTGTTGGCATCAAAGAGGACAAACGAATTTATATCCGAAATTTTATTAAGATTTTTAAGGCGGGTAATAAAACCCCACTGGCTGGTGTCCTGGCCTACGCCGAGAGGATCAAAGAGTCTGCCAATATTCTTATAAGGACTGTACCCGACAATGGTGACGATAAAACCGGCGTTGCTGGCAGCGGTTTCAGGCTGAACCTGAGATTCTTCGGTCGTTGTTTCGGCCTCCTCCTTTGCCTGCTGTTGTGCGCCGCCGGTCCTCTTGTTCATAAGTTCCTCAAGCCCCCTTCGCCTGGTGTTGGCAGCGCTTGCACGGGAGCCCGCACTAACGGTTCGAGCGGTTATTCTGACACCTATCGCCTGGTCATCAAAAGAGGCTGCGGACAAATCTTCGACAAAATGAATAGACATACTCGTCACAAATATCTGCTTTCGCTGTCCCCGTTCGGTCTTTGTTAATTCGTCAACATTGCCGGCCTCAAAAGCCTGGTATAATCCCGCCTGGTCAGGATTATTTTTTTCGTTAGGCAGGGCAGACAGTATAGCCTGCATCAAATAAGGTATCACATCCCTGTATTGGAATATGTCAAACTCCTTATTAATATCAGCCATTGCAAGCGGCTCCTTTGCCTGCTCCTGGTCCAACAGTTGTTTTGCCCGTCCTGCTTCAGAAATGACGGAGTCAATCTCTGTTCTTATTGATTTTTTGCCTGCATAGCTGGCCTTGTCAACGACGACCCGCAGAAACGCCAGAGCAGAAACAAGAATAAGGACAAAGGCAGCGGCATAGAAATATTTCGCTTTGCTCTTCCACATCGCAGACCTTGCAATACTGCGAGGCAGCAGGTTGCTTTCGATTTTAGCTGCCCCGAGGGCCTGCAGCCCGAGACCATAAACGATTCCGAGGTCGCAGACACAATCGTGGAATTTTACCGCCGACACATCGGGCGATAATGGAAGCTTCTCGAAGGAATCTGGCCTTTCAATCGGAATCTGTATGCTCTGCTGGAGATATTTTAAAAGGCCTCTCATCCGCGTGCAGCCTCCCAGGGCTATCATTTTGACAATCCTTGTTTTCGGATTGGAGCTGCCGTAGAAACCCGTTGACCTCTGGATTTCAGAAGCAAAGTTTGAAAACACCGGCTTCATCGCCTGCAGAATCTGGCGTGCGTATTTGCTGGTCGTGGCGTTGCGTTTGAGCTTTTCCGCCTTTTCGAAGGGCAGCTTAAACGCATCCGCAACAGCCTTTGTAAAGGTGTTGCCGCCCATCGGGATGCACCTTTGCCAAACGCTCGACTTTGTGCAGACAACCAGGTCTGTGTATTCTGCCCCGATATTCAGCACAACTATTGCCTCGTCATCGGCTGCCTGTGCGAGGTCGGCGCGGTCGTAAATGGCATAATTGTAAAGCGCCATCGGCGACATCTGTATGTAGCGAATCTGGATGTCTTCCCGCTGGAAATGCTCTATTGTGGAATTTATTACATCATTTTTGATGGCAAAGATTCCGACGCGGTTTTCGCCGCCGGCATCTTTTTCCATAATCTGCCAATCCCACTGGACATCGTTTATATCGAACGGTATCTGCTGAACGGCCTCGAACCTGATGATTTCCGGAATCTTTTTGGGTTCAACGGGCGGCAGGTTAACAAAACGGGCAAAACTGTTCTGGCTGGGTAATGATATGATTACAGCGTCTTTATCGAGGCTGTGGTTCTGAAGGAACTGGCGAAGCGTAAGGGCTATCAACTCCTGCTTTTCGAGCTGCTCGACGCCCTTGCCTGAAAGTATCTTGCCGTGCTCTATCACATCGAAATCGATAACTTCGACGACGCCCGCGGTGTTTGAAAGCCTTAAGGCCTTGAGCGAATTGCTTCCGAGGTCAACTGCCCAGACAGAACTGATTTCTGTGGCCATTTTATTTTCCTTCTTAAATCACAAAACAGGTTAAGAACCGAAATATCTTGCCCCGACAATTAAGCTGTTCACTCTCAATCTCACCTGGCATCCTCACTTTTTTATCCGCCCCCGAATTATCGGGGTGAAACGGACAATTTGCCTGTCTGGTCTTGTAAAAATCTTATCTAAGTTATAAATTATACCATATTATGAAAACTTTTTCCATCAAAACTGTCGGCTGCAAGGTCAACCAGTACGAAAGCCAGCAGATACGCCAGCATCTCGAAGGCCTCGGTTGGTCGCAGGCCCGGCCGGCGGAACAAAGCCGACTGATAGTAATAAATACCTGCTGCGTCACCCACACGGCAACCGTCAAAAGCCGGCAATCCATTCGCCGGGCGATAAAAGCAAACCCTGATGCCCAAGTGGTCGTCTGCGGCTGCCTCACTGCCGTTAACACCGGAGAACTAAACAACTTAGGGACGCAGAACATCCACCTAATAACAAATCGAAATAATCTTGTCCCGACTTTAAACCAAATAACCGGCAACATCCCATCAGCCGGAAATAATCCTGCACAAGAGCAGCCGGATATAGAGATTAAAGCAGGAAACGGCTGCCAAATCAAGAACAATTACCCCAATTTGCCCTTTCTTTCCTTATTAACATCTTTTGATGGTCAAACAAGGGCATTTTTAAAGGTTCAGGACGGCTGCGACGGCTGCTGCAGCTACTGCATTATACCAAAAACGAGGCCAAAAGTGGGCAGTAAAGAGGCCTCAGATGTGCTTAAAGAGGCACAAGCCCTTGTAAATGCTGGACATAAAGAGATTGTCATAACCGGAATTTTTTTGGGCGCTTTCGGCCAGGATACCGTCCTGCGAAAGAAATGGCCCGGTCAGCAAAATGATAAACTGCCGGAATTGCTCGAAAAACTGGCCAAAATACCGAACCTGGCGCGAATCAGGTTAAGTTCTCTTGAACCTGCTGATGTGACCGAAAGGCTTTTGGATTGCTTCTGCAATAATACCAACATTATGCCGCACCTGCATTTGTCGATACAATCCGGCTCGGACAACGTCCTAAAAAAAATGTGCAGACAATACAGGCGGGCGGATATATTGGAGAAGATAGGGCTGATAAAGAGACGGTTGGACAGGCCTGCCATTACCTGCGATTTAATCGTGGGTTTCCCGGGCGAGACGGATGAGGATTTTGAGCAAACGGTAATGCTGGCAAGGCAGGCGGGGTTTGCGAAGATGCATATATTTAATTTTTCACCGCGGTTAGATACGGCAGCAGCCAATATAAGACCTGCGGTCAAGCCGGCGGTCGCAAAAAAAAGGTCGCAGATTCTGCAAAAGCTCGACGCCGAACTCGGCTTCCAATTCCGTCAGCAGTTTGAAGGATGCGAGGAGATTATTTTAACAGAAACCGTCAATGGTTCGACAAGCTCACCACAAGATGGTTCAGTTTCAGGCCGATGCAGAAGATATTTTTACGTGCAGATTGAAAACCCGGATAAGTCAATAACAAGAAACCAGTTAGTCAAAGTAAGACTTCTGAAAAACACAAACAAATTTATGACCGCAGAGGTTCTGTCAGAAGCACAGGAAGTTTGAGAACAAACTGTCAGAAGATTTCTCTTTCGATTTGGCCGAGGTGGAATCGGCCGTCATTTCTCATAAAGCTGACGACTTTATCGAGCTGCTCTTCAAGAAAGCGTCTGTCATTTGACACAACAGCAACGCCGACAAGGGCGGTCGTCTTGCTGTCGTTGCAATCGACCTCGGCGACAGAAACATTGAAACGATTCTTCAGCCTCTCGATTACGCTTTTGACGATGTGGCGTTTATCCTTGAGGCTGTTGATGCCGAACAGGTGCAGCTGAATTGTTAGTGTGCCGACAATCATAAAAATATATTAGAAATTAAACCGCAAAAATCAATCGAAACATCCCAGTTTAAAAAAATCTTTGCATTCCGGCCATCAACATTTATACTCCTGCTCTGTCGCAGGAAAAAATCAAAATGAAAATTCAGGAAAACCTCAAAAATATTCCGGTTGTTTGCCTTATTGCGGCAAATATGATTCCGCTGTGCGGCGTCGCTTTTTTCGGCTGGGACACATTCTCGATTGTGCTTTTATACTGGGCAGAGAACCTGATTATCGGCTTTTACAGCATTCTAAAGATAGCCATATCCAAAGCGGAAATTCTGGCGAAATTATTTGCAATACCTTTTTTTATTCTACACTATGGGGGGTTTTGCGCCGCTCACGGCATTTTTGTGTTCGCCCTGTTCGGCAAAGGAATGCTGAAATTGTCTTCAGAAGGCAGTCATCATTTCTCCGTACCTTTTGAACCTTCATTTAACACAGCAAGACAAATATTTGCCGATATCCCGCAGGCGTTTCTGTGGACATTCCTTGCGTTATTTGTCAGCCATGGGATTTCTTTCGTGCATAATTTTATCATTAAGGGCGAATATCTTCATACAAACTCTGATCAGCTTATGGCCAGCCCATACAGCAGGATTGTAGTTATGCACATAGCGATTATCGGCGGGGCTTTTCTGTCGAAGGCAGTCGGCTCATCCGTTGCTGTTTTGATTGTCCTTGTGATACTGAAGACGATAGTAGATTTAAAACTTCACCTCCGCGAGCGTAAAAAATTTGGCGCGCCGGCATTGAACCAGCAATAAAAAAAGGAAACCGGCATAAGCCGGTTTCCTTTGTATAATTCAATTTTCAAAAACAACTGGTATTTACTTAGGCTGATTTGCTGGCGGCTTTGGCTGCTGTTTAGGAGCCATTTGCGTAGTACCTGCGCCGGCAGCACCAGCCGGTCTTCCAGTTCCGGTTGGGGTAGTAATTGGTTCAGGCTGCTGAATCTGCGTCTTTGACGGCTGATAGGCTCGCAGGGTTGAACCGGCGGGATAGACAAGTTTTGCCTCTTCTTTGATTTTTTCTATGTATGGCTCAACGAGTTTCCCTAACTTTTCGCTTTTGAGAAAATCGACTATGCCGGGTTTTGCTTTTTCAAACAGCACGGTTGAAGCGTCTCTGTGGTCAACTACCTTGATAATATGATAGCCATAAGTTGTCTCGACGGGGTCGCTTATCTGGCCGGCCTTCAGGCTGAACGCTGCATCGGCAAACGGGGGGACCATCTTGGCCTTTACGAAGTAATTCAGATCGCCGCCCTTTACTGCGCTGGCCTTGTCATCTGAAAATTCCTTTGCTATCGCGGCAAAATCCGCACCTTTTTTAATCTTATCGAGAATATCGAGTGCCTTTTTCTTCGCATCTGCCTTTTTCTGCTCTGCCTTGTTTGGTTCCGATTTTTCTATCCTGATAAGAATATGACTCGCCCTTACCTGTTCAGGTTTATTGAAGAATTGCGGGTTGCCATCATAATACTTCTGTGCCTCTTCGTCTGACACCTTCATTTGTTCAGGATTGCTGATTTCGAGTAGCTTTTCAATCTGCATCCTTTTTTCGAAACCTGCCATTTCTTTCCACTGCTCGTAAGTCTTGCCCGAATCCTTTATTTTGGTTTTCAGGTCATCGAGCGTCATAGGCGGCTCTACGGTAGAAATCATTTTCTTTATATAATCCTCGATATCCTTGTCGGTAATAACGATATTATTTGCCTTAAGCTGCTGGTTAACAAGAACCTCAGTCATCAGGTTATCAAGCGACTGGCTGCTCATCTGGTCAATAAGGGTCTGGCTTACGCTCTGCCCGGCATTTTTGGCATCGGTAACCTGCTTAATGAGGGGCTGCAGCTGACCTGCGGTTATTTTTTCGCCGTTGACGGTTACCAGCACCGCATTCGGGTCAAAGGGGACAACCGGCTTCGCCGCGACATTCAGCTCGGATGCTTTTGCCTGGACGGCATCGGCGGCATGGCAATCGCGGGTTTGATTGAAGGCAATAACAACAAACAAAGACACTACACAAATCAGGAGACACTTTTTCATATTTTTTCCTTTCAATTTATGGCAGCAAGCTCGAAATAATCGATGCGGCCACTCAATTTTTTAAAAGATTTTTTGATTATCTCATAAAAAAATTTAATGTCAAATCATTTATCAGCCGGCCGGGCTGCCTATCGTCCGTATGGCAGGTTCCGGAAGACCGGCGGGGAGCGAATAATTGTTGCATTTAGGTAAAGTTTTGTTATTTATACAGGAATAAGGTTATCCCCCTTTAATAGTTAAGTGTTAAGTGTTAAGGGTTAAGGGTGAAGGGCAGAGAGAACATATGGAATTTCCTGAACGTATAACAATAAAGAGCTATACGATAACTGTCGTGCCGCGGTATTCGGAGACCGACCAGGGGGGGATGGTGCACCATAGCGTATATCCAACCTGGTTCGAGATGGGAAGAACGGAGCTTCTGCGGGTAAATAAGGTAGCTTACAAAGACCTTGAGGCTGCGGGCTTTTTTTTCGTAGTAGCCGAGCTGCATATCAAATACCGCAGGCCCGCCAAATATGACGAGCAGCTGCTTTTGGAGACTGATTGCACGCTCGTCACCGCCGGCAGGATTGAGCATGCCTACAAACTGATACGCAAGGAAGACGGTATGCTTTTAGCGGAAGGCATCAGCACGCTTGCCTGCGTAAGCCGTGACGGAAACGTCCGCAGGATACCAGAATTTATGTACCCGGCATGATTGGCGGCAGTTTGAATTGACTTTCAGTTAAGAATTGGTTAGATTAGTGCGAGGGAAGAAAAAAAATCAAAGTGTAATATGCAAAACGACAGGTGAATGGCGAATATGAGCGACAAAAAGGAAAATTGCGGTCTTTTCGGTGTGTTCGGCGACTCTGATGCGGTGCAGAAGACGTATTACGGCCTGTACAGCCTGCAGCATCGCGGGCAGGAATCGGCAGGCATCGCCTCCACCGACGGCCAGACAATATCGTGTTATACGGGAATGGGAACGGTAGCAAGGGTATTTCGCGACAGCTCGATGATGCTCAAAAAACTTGCCAATCCCGTTGCGATAGGGCACGTGCGATACTCAACGAGCGGCTCGTCGAACCCGATTAACAGCCAGCCAATTATGATGGAGTATTCCCGCGGGCAGGTCGCTATCGCCCACAACGGCAATCTTATAAACGCCCCGATTCTGCGGGACGAATACGAGGCTTACGGCAGCATATTCAAGACAACATCGGATACCGAGGTGATTGCACACCTGATGGCAAAGCCGAGTCATGTAAGTAAGCCCGACCCGCTTGCCCACGTCCTCAATCATCTGCAGGGCGCATACAGCCTGCTGTTTTTGTGGACGGACCGGATTGAGGCTGCCCGCGACCCGTACGGGATTCGCCCGCTCTCCATCGGCCAAACCGAAAATGGAGCTTATATCTTTGCGAGCGAGACCTGCGCATTAGATGCCATCGGCGCGAAATTTATTCGCGAGGTCGAGCCGGGTGAGATTGTCACCGTCGATAAAAGCGGTTTGAGCGGCCGATTCTTCGTCAAGAAAAACTCGATTCAAACGGCCCACTGTTTATTCGAGCATATATATTTCGCAAAACAGAACAGCGTTATTTTCGGCCAGAACGTTCACGATTTCCGAAAGCGGCTCGGCAAACGCCTTGCGGCAGAGCATCCGGTCGAGGCCGACGTCGTTATACCTGTGCCGGATTCGGGGACGTCCGCAGCCGTCGGTTATTCCGAGCAGAGCGGCATACCGTTCGATATGGGTTTCGTAAGAAGCCACTACATCGGCAGGACTTTTATTTCGCCCGACCAGAAACTGCGGGAACTGCAGGTGAAATTGAAAATGGCGGTCGTTAAGCAGGTCGTCGATGGAAAACGGGTTGTTATCGTGGACGATTCGATTGTCCGCGGCACAACAACAAAAGGGAAAATCATCGCGGTAAGGCAGGCAGGCGCAAAGGAAGTTCATATGATGGTGAGCTGCCCGCCGATAAGATTCCCCTGCTTTTACGGCATAGATTTTCCGACCAAGGAAGAGCTGATTGCCAACAATAAAACAATCGAAGAGATTCGCAAATTTCTCGATGTTGACAGCCTCGGATATATGTCGCTCGAAGGACTGCTCAGCTGCGCAGATAAAAAGAGCGACAGCTACTGCACCGCCTGCTGGAGCGGCAAATACAAGATTCCGGTTGACGTGGTTTTAAGCAAATTTTCGATGGAACATTACCAGATGCGGATGATGTTCGACGACGACCAGTAATAAAAAAACAGAATCCCCTGCGTAGCCCGCCGCGGCGGGCTACGCAGGGCAGGCAGGACACAGAATACCGGGTCTTGAGTCTTAAGTCTTGGGTCTTGAAACGATGGCTAAATTCGTAAGTTACGGGCAGAGCGGCGTAGATATCGATGCCAACGATGTGATGGTCGATAAAATTCAGTCTGCGCTTTCGAGCACTTACGGGCCGCGAGTAATCAACCTGCCGGGAGGTTTTGCGGGATTGTTCCGGCTGGATTACGACGAGAGGCTTTTCAAGAAAAATTTCAAAAACCCGGTACTCGTTGCCTGCACCGATGGCGTGGGCAGCAAAGTTCAGCTTGCGGCGGAGGCAAAAAAATACGACAGCGTCGGAATCGACCTGGTGGCGATGAGCGTTAATGATATGCTCGTGCTGGGGGCGGAGCCGCTGTTCTTTCTGGACTATTTAGGCATTCATAATCTCGAACCAAATGTAATCGCTGAAATGGTTAAAGGCGTTGCGGCGGGCTGCCGCTTGTCCGATTGCGCACTATTGGGCGGCGAGACCGCAGAGATGCCCGACACCTATAAAAAGGGCGATTTCGATATGGCGGGTTTTGCCGTCGGAATCGTCGAGCGAAATAAAATTATCACGGGCAAAAATGTCCGCAAGGGCGACGTCATTCTCGGCCTTGCTTCCAGCGGCATACACAGCAACGGCTACGCACTTGTCCGCAATATCTGCTTTAAACGTCTCGGATTGAAAATGACCGACAAAATTGACGAGCTTGACGGCCAAGTGCTGGGCGACGTGCTGCTTACGCCTACGCGGATTTACGTCCGCTCAATTATCAGGCTGCTGAACTGCTACAAAGTCAAAAAAGTTATTCACGGCATGGCCCACATCACAGGCGCGGGGCTGCCCGGTAATGTGCCGAGGGTAATACCGGCGAACCGGGACGCGGCGCTCGAAAAGGGAAGCTGGCCCGTGCCGAAGATTTTTAAATTCCTGCAGGAAAAAGGCCCCGTCGAGGAAGACGAGATGTACCGGGTCTTTAATATGGGAATCGGATACACACTTATAGTCGCGGAGGATTTTGCGGATTCGATAGCGGAAAAGCTTGAAAGTTTCGGCGAAAAGGTTTATAAAATCGGAAAGATTACCGCCGGCAAAGGCGAAGTGGTCTTTAAATAAATCCCAAAATAAGAGGCGGCGCAAAACGCAGGGACGACAGGAACATACATAAGGGAGGAATTTGGTATGGAAGCCAGAGGTCCTGACATAGTCGTAATCGGGGCGAGCTATATCGACATGGCAATTCGCTGCAGCCAGTTTCCATCGTCTATTCAGCCGGTCGTGGGAACATCGCTTTCTTACAGGGTGAGCGGGCCGGGCCCGAGCCAGGCGGCGCAGGCGGCGATTTGCGGCTGCCAGGTCTGCCTAATCACAAAGGTCGGCAGCGACCCATTCGCACAAAGAATCAGGGAAGTCCTTTCAGAATACAGGGTGATTACCGATTTCGTCTACACAGCCGAGGCAAAAAATACAGGAGCGGTGATAACTCTGGTAAATTCGAGCGGAGAGAACGCATCGATTGTCTACGCCGGCGCAAACAGCGCGCTGCAGGCGAAAGACATCGAAACGGCAACGAGTGCAACGGAACGCGTGGATGTATTCCTCATCAACGGCGGGCTTTCGCAGGAAGCAATCGTGGAGGCAATCAACACCGCCAAGCTGCACGGCGCAAAAGTGATTCTCAATCCCGCCAGGCCGCTGGATATGCAGACGACAAAAGACCTTCCGCTGGAATTTTTTATGGCGGATATTTTGATACCGAATCTTTATGAGGCTGCTGATATTACCGACCAGGCCGCCGCCAACATACACACCGCAAAGATGATTGGTTCCGACCTCGTCGCGCGCGGCGCTGGTGCGGCGGTAATAACGATGGGCAGGCGCGGCTGCGTTGTCGTTGACAGGAACGGCGCCGACCACATACCTGCTTTCGATGTTGAGCTTGTTGACCACACGGGAACAGGCGACGCCTTCGCAGGGGCACTTGCGGCATCGGTCGGGGCTAAAACGGATTTGCGGGAGGCGGCCAGATTCGCTTCAGCAGCCGGCGCTCTTGCCTGCACGAAGTTCGGCGCAATCGAGGCTATGCCCACCAAAGCCGAAATCATCGAGCTTCTGCAAAAACAGGACTAATTCGTCGCTCGGGTCTCGTCGCCGGTATGCCGAATGCGTACAACAGAACCAGAATACAAGACTTCGGCAAATTTTACGTCCGGGGTCTTGAGTCCGGGGTCTAAATCAACTCGCTTCCAAGCTGGCCGCAGGCGGCTTTGATGTGTGTGCCTCGCTTAAATCGTATAACAGTCTCAACGCCTGTTCCACCGAATGTGGATAAAATTTGCGCAAAACGGTTTATCCGCTGCTTCGAGCTTGGGCTGAAATTGCAGCCGGGATGCGGATTGAATTCTATAAGATTGACGTTGCACAAAAATTTACTGATAAGTTTCACCAGATTTTTCGCATCGGCGTCGCTGTCGTTGACGCCTTTTATAAGGACATATTCAAAGGTGACACGCTGATGCGTTTTCAGATGATAAGCCCCGACGGCATTTAGGAGAACCGGCAAAGGATACCTTTTATTTACCGGCATTATTTTGCCGCGGATGGCATTATCGGAGGCATTAAGAGAGATTGCCAGTCGCGGCTTAATGTCTTCATCGGCAAGCTTTTTTATTTTGTCGGCAAGACCGCAGGTGCTGATTGTCAGATGGCGGATGCCGATTTCTTTGCCGGCAGGGTCGTTTAGAATCCGCACCGCCCGCAGCGTATTTTCGTAATTGGCCAGAGGCTCGCCCATTCCCATAAAGACGACATTCGAGATTCTTTTACCGTTATCTTTTTCGATTACATTTACCTGGTCGGCGATTTCGGCAGCGGTAAGATTCCTTTTGAACTTGATTTTGCCCGTTGCGCAAAAGCCGCAATCCATAGCACAGCCGACTTGCGTCGAGGCGCAAAGCGTCGCACGCTCGTCATCGAAGAGCAGGACAGATTCGACTGCAAGACCATCCGGCAATTCGAAGAGATATTTGATTGTGCCGTCGGGGTCTGTCAATTTGCGGATAATTTTTATCTGCGAAACGTAAAAGCCGTCGTCCTTGAGCTGCTGGCGAAAGGCCTTGCTAAGCGTCGTTATCGAATCAACATCCGCGGCATTTTTTGTATGAATGAAGCTGAAGATATAGCCTGCCAGATATTTCTTCTGGCCGGTTTGCTCGATAAATTCTTCAAGCTCGGACAACGTTTTATTTTTAAGGTCTTTATCCATATTATAACAAGTAGCCAGTCCGCCTGAGCAGACTGGCTACCGTATTCTGTCTACTGTGTTCTGTATTCCGCCTCGGCGGACTTTAAGTCTGTATTCTGTATTTACTTGTCTTTAATCCAAACGATAGAACTTGGCAGGCGAGAGCCTCTTCGTCCACCCATGCCGCCGCCCATTGCGCCGGGCCCGCCGAATCCGCCCGCGCCGGACCGCTCTGGTTCGCGATTGCACCTGGCGTAATTCGGAATCGCCATCAATGGTGTGCCGTCAGCCCAGGTGCCTTTTATTAACATAACGCCATCCAATACGCCGGGGGCCCACTCGGTAGTCAAGGCAGAATTCGGATTCAGAACCTTGCCGACATTATTATTATCAACCCGCTCGACGTTATAAACAAGCGGGCCATACCGCAGCGCAACTTTGCCGATATCGGCTTTGATATTTTCGCTCGCCTTGACGCGCTGAACCTTCAGCGGCAAAACCAGCTCTATCTTGTCGCCTGCCTTCCAGTCGCGGGTGATTATGGCGTAGCCTTTTTCAATCTTCGGCTGTATCACCGAACCGTTAACTGAAATCGAGGTGATGCCGTCGGCATTCGTATCAGCCTTGTAAAGGCTGCTAACGTCGCGATGCGGCACCCTGATATTAATACTGAATTTTTTCTCGGCTTTCGGATTGACTGTGATGGCAACCTTGCCGTTCCAGGGGTAATCGGTCTGCTGCACCATTTCGACATCTGTGCCTGCGATTCCTTCGATTGTAGTAGTGAAGCCGATGAAGAGGTTGACGTAAATGCCGTCATCGCTTTTGACGTATGTCCAGGTTGGCAGCATCAGCAGCGTTCGCGGAATGTTGCCGACGCAGCACGGGCAGACGTGCCAGTTATAACGCACACCCCTCTCATCGAGAGGATTCTGATAATAGAAGTTTTTGCCTTCGAGGTCAACTGAGCCGAGCAGGGCATTATAAAACGCTTCTTCGTAAAGGTCGGCATACCTGGCATCGCGGTAAGCCATATTCAGTTTTTGCTGGAAGAACATCTCGCCGCAGCTCGAACAGGCCTCGCAATAGGCGCCATTGCCGAGCGAGTAGTTGGGGCCGAAACCTTCGGAAGATTCACCGCTGCCGACGCCGCCGGTGATGTAATATTTTTTATTTACGATATTATCCCACAGCGACATAACGGCGCTCTGGTAATCGATATTGCCTGTCTCCATCGCTACATCGGACATACCCGAATAGGTATAGATTGCGCGAACGGCGTGGCCGACCGCTTCATACTGCTGAATTACCGGCAGATGGCTCTGGTCGTATTCTGCGCCGTCCTTTCGGCAATCGAGCAGGAACTTCGCAAGCTCGATATACTTGTCGCCTTTACCCGGGCCATCCATATCATTTACAAACCGCCCGAACCGCACGAGGGCCTGCTCCATCTCCTGGTGGCCGTCGAACCATTCCTTCTTCGGGGCTGGGCCGATGTTGTTATACCAGCAGTCGGCTAATTTTTTGGCGGCATTATACAAACGGGCATCTTTCTTTTCCGTCATCAGGTAGTGAACAATAGCGGATTCGATAAAATAGCCGGCGACATAACCTTCATGCTCGCTCCTGGTTTCAGGGTCCCAGTGTTTTGCGCCACGGGTATCGAGAGTGAAACGTGTCTGGAGATAGCCGTCAGGCTCCTGGGCGGCAAGAATTCTCGGAATCCAGTCATCGAGAGTCGCCCGCATTTTCGCCTGCGCTTTTATAATGTCAGGGTCGCCCTGCGGGTCAACCATAAGCGCAATACTCATCGCCTCAACCGTCTGGTGCACCCACGCATTCGAGAATGGATAGCCTCTGTGTCTGCCGGCGGGTTTACCTTGTAATTTTTTGGCGGCATCATCGAAATTATTCATTCCGCCTTCACGCAGATTCGGGTCGTTATTCTTGTCGATGCAATGAGGAATCCAGTTCACAATTAACGCCTTAACCCTGCTGTTCCAGAGGGGACTATTGACCTTGAATTTTTTGGTATAAACCATTTCTAAGTGTTTCTCAGCCGGTGGTGCTTCCACTTTGACATTTAAGGTAGATGATGCGCTTAGCGGGGCCTTGCTGGCCGTGAGCTTCAGGACATAATCGCCGACGGCGGAGAACGTCGCCGTTGTCACCGCCGCGTTTGCATTTGCGAAGGTGACTGTGCCGGGGCCGGATTCCTTGCTCCACTCGACCTTTGTCGATGCGCCGCCTTTGCCCTCGAATGTCTTATATTTTCCACTCAAGTAAGTCTTGCCGTTCAGCATAACTACGCGGTCACCGCCTGCCTCTGCCGTGGGCGGAAAATCAGGCGACTTGCCTGAATCATAAACCTTCCATTCGAGAATGCCCGTAGAGAACGTGCCATCGGCATCCATTTCGAGCCTGATTTTTTTGGTTGTGATTTCATCAAAGGTCGTTGTGTTATATTTATCTTCGGCAACGCCGAGACCTGTCGCATTTTTCACAGGGACAAATTCGCCGTCATCCCAGTAAAACAGCCGGCTTGCCTTCGGCGCATGCACGCCCTGCCCGTCAGCCCACCAATAGACATCTATTTTGCTGGTGCTGATTGGCTGGCTCCATTCGTACTGAACCCACTGTTTGCCTGTCCTGTTCCAGTTGCCGTAAGAGCGGTGGCTGTCATCCTGCGAGTCCTTCGGGTCGAAGCCATCATTAAGTGCAGCGAGCGTGGTATCGCCGGAAACATAAGAGCTGGTCGGGTTCGCCACGACCGCGAGATTCGCACCCAAAGCGGCGCCGCTGGTATCAGCGGATTGAACTGCACAGGCCGTGCAGAAAAGCACAGCGGTTATAAGGATTAATAATGCCGGAATTAAACGAACTGTAAGTTTTGTCTTCATTCTTTTACTCCTAAATTGTTTGAAGGCACAATACCTGCCACCCGAAAGCAGTGTATTATATAAAAAAGCACACATAAAACAACTGGAAATTCCCTAACAGTCCAAAGTCAGCATTATCTTAAAAGAGGTTTGTTACGGATTTGTTACCGTTTTGCTATTTTCCCGGAATTTTTTTAAAAATTCAGCCTATACCCCTTTTCAACAGAACATCGGCGTTTATCGATAATTTTCCGCGCAGATAATCTGTGGACAGCTAATTGAGATGCAAAATCCGCAAACAGCGTTATTATGCGCCAAAAGAGATGAAAAAGACAACAACAAATTCCGGCAGCCAAAAGTCGTCGGTAATAATGGAAAAGGGAGTGCGGGTGCACCGGAAAATTCAATCCCAGTGAATCGGGAAAAGTTATTTAGGTGGATAAAAAATGCCGAGAACCATAAAATGGTCGTGGAAACGCTTCATATTCCCGACAAAAAAATACACATCATTTCTCTCCGAACATATTCTGGCAAGCCATCTTTCCTTAATTTTCTCAAGAAGCAAGTCACCTTTCCCATATCGATAACGCCAGTCTCTATATGCCTGCCCAAGTTCCCAGTCGATTATCAGCAGCTTATGGCCCGGACAAGATTGTTCATTTTTGCATTTAAATGTGTAGTAAAAGTTAAAAGGTATTTGTTCAACTTCTTTTTTCTTTCGGTCGAAGAAGGAAAGCTGTAAATAACATTTTTGCCTCTTGCCTTCATTCTTTAATGTTGCTTCTTCCCAATGGAAATCTATATCGCAAGGCTGGAAAACGCCTAATGATTCATTTTTTTCAATATCTCTTATAATCTGACAAAGAGAGGATTTAACCGTAGGCAGTACGATTTTTTTTCTCTTATCCCATTTCCATTTGCTCTTTGTATCATAATGGTCTATGATTTGTATAGAATCACAATCGATTTTGCAGCTTTCAATTCTGCTTTCATTCGCCTTTCCACAGTTCACAGTTATAACATTATATTTTTTAAACCTCTTTGACTCATCAAGATCCCTGTATGTCACAGGATAAAGGCGAATCCATTTCAGTGTGTCAATATCGATTCCGGCACAGCAAACAGTTTCGCCGTACTTATTACTCGGATTTGGATATGCCTTTACGGTAATCAGAATAGTCTTTGTCTCAAGACTCAATAAAAAACCTCCGCGATAATTATATGTGGCTTATCTGCAGGCCGTTACCGTCACGCTCTTTGATTTTGCGGGCAACGATTTTTCTGTGGCAGTCATCTGACAAATGTTCAAAACACAGGAGGCAGCAGGTCTTGTCTTTAATATACGTGTAAGCCTGTTCTATCGCCTGGTTTTGAGTTTCGAGATATTCATCCATCTTTTCAAAAAAGGTTGAATAATCACCTGTAGATTTCAAACTCTCTCGCAACGATTTGGGGCTGCCCAACTCCTTAAGGTGCACATACATAATATCTTTCTGTGCAAGTTTTTCTTCCAGACGTGATTTTGAAAAGTAAGGCTTATGTGAAAGCGGAACCTGCCTAACATCAAGAACGCAATTTATGAAGTTATTTTTCAAAACCGCAATAAAAGAATCTATGTCCAATCCTTCATAACCAACCGTGAACAATTCTTTTGGCATAGCTCATACCCAAAAAGTGAACAAAAAATTACAACTCTATACCTGCGGTTTTCGGCTATTCAGCACGTATTTAATAAATTTTTCGGCTCTCTTCTCGTTAACCTGTCACTAAATTTCTCCGCATTTCTAATTATACAAAAATTACACGCTTAAATTCAACAAAAAAATGCAATTCACTTATTTACTGTTCACCTGTTCCGCTATTCACTTGCTCTGTTGGTCTTAGGCCAGAGGATTGAGGCGAAAATTGAAATCAGCAAAATGATGGCGATTACCGCAAGAGAAACTTCCGTGGAAATTTTGTACGCATCAGCTATGAGCATTTTAACGCCCACAAAGACCAAAATGACAGAGATGCCGTAATTGAGGTAATGGAAAAATTTCATTATTCCCGCCAGGGCAAAATAAAGAGCTCGCAGTCCCAGAATCGCAAAGACATTGGAAGTATAGACAATAAACAAGTTCCGGGTAATGGCTATTACAGCAGGAATGGAATCGAAGGCAAAAATTACGTCGGTGGTTTCAACTATCAAAAGGACAACAAACAAAGGCGTGGCAAACCACCGTTTGGCTGTCTTGGTAAAAAATTTGCCTTCATGGTAATCCTGTGTGACGGGCATCACCTTGCGGAAAAGACGCAGCGTAAGACTTTTCTCCGGATGGATTTCCTTTTCTTTGCCGAACGCCATTTTGAAGCCGGCAAAAATCAGGAACGCGCCGAACACATAAATAATCCAGTGAAATTGATTGATTAAGGTGATGCCGCAGGCGATAAACGCCGCCCGCATAACGAGGGCGCCCAAAATACCCCAGAACAAAACTTCATGCTGGAATTTTTGCGGGACCTTGAAGTAGGAAAAAATTAGCAAGAACACAAAGATGTTGTCCATGCTCAAAGACCGCTCGACGAGGTAGCCTGCTAAAAATTCAAGGGCCTGCTGGCGCCCCTGCACAAGGTATATCCCCAAATTGAAAGCGAGAGCAATGATAACCCATACGACGCTCCAGATGAGAGCCTCTTTAAGTTTTATCTCGTGCACCCTGCGGTGAAAAACAAGCAAATCGAGAGCGAGCAGCGCCAGAACAAAAAGGATAAAACCTGCCCACAGTAAATACGACATAACAACTTCTCTCTAAAAAAAATAATCACATTTTGCGATTGGCCCCGTTAGAAGCCGCCCCAGTTAAGGCAGGCCTGTAAATATACAGACGCCATTAGAAACGCCGGCTTCTAACGGGGTTCAAACTGCGCTGCCGACAATATAACGAGCCGCGAGGAAAATGTCGAGGATAAGGGCGGCGGCAATGAGAAGCCTTCGCACACCTGTAAGACGAATCCGCGACTGCAGCATAAAAAAGATTACAACCAGAGCAAGTACTGTCAATAAATGAAACTTGGCGGAAAAAACAAAAAGGGTTTTAATATCTGCCGGCAAATTTTGGTTCACAGGAATAAAACCCATTGCAATCGAGAAAGCGGCTATCGAAAAAAGACCAGACAGAAACGCCGCCGCGAGAACCCATTTCCTGTCGGAAAATCCCGCCAGCACAAGGCCGTCGAGACCTGCGCCTGCGAGGATTGCAATCACGACAGAAGGAATCGCAAACCACATAATCGGGCTTACCTGCCAGACCGGCGGACAAAAGGCCAGGATTATGCCGGCAGCCAGAATCGCCATAACCTTGTAACGCCTTGCCTTTATCATCATAATCAAGCCGGTAAAAAGCAATGCGTTTGCAAAATGATAAAGACCAATCGGGTTTAATTCGCCGAAGGCAGAATCCGCCGCCGCAAGAGGCCAGATAAAACTTGTAAGGTCAACAGGCTTGACGCCCGCTCCTATCGGAACCGGAAAAAAATGATAGTGGGTAGCAGCCTGAAAAAAAATAATTACCGCAATAAAAGGAATCGCGCTGGCCAGAACCCTGAATAAATGCCAATGCCGGTTTGTCGAGGCCGGCCCAAACGCCGCGGGCAAAAACAGCCACGGCACTGAAGAAACCAGCAGAGATGCGGAAGGATGAAACCGGACAAGGGAAAGCATAAACGGCCCGAAGCCATAGAGGCAGCCTGCGAAAAATGAACCTGAAAAATCCGCAGTCCATCGCCTGCTCAGCAAAAATGTGCCGACCGATGCCGCCGAAACGCTGAAAACAAAGAGCAGGCAACCCGTCCCCGATTTTCCCAGATAAAAGTAAAAAAGATAAAACGCAAATAAAATATAGATAATCATCGCAGGCAAAACACCGGCGGCCCCGCCAAAAACCACTTTGCCGAATTCCAATCTATCCGTCTTTCTTTTTTTCATTACTGCCCGCTTCCAACCGAATCTGTTTTTCAAATATTAAAACTTCAGCTTTAATAATTGTAAGCTCATCGGAAAAACTAATCCACCCAAAAATTCACGGTTCAATTTCGGCTGTGTATTTTTCGCTGCCGGCAAAACTGAAAATAAAAAAGGCTGCTTCGCCACCGGTGAAACAGCCGCCTTTTCTTCGTCTTAAATAAACTGTAAACCCCATTAGAAACGTGGCTTCTAACGGGGTAAATTAACCTTTTATATAATTTATTCTGTGTTACGAGTAGAAGCCAAATTTAAATCGCCGGCAGAGGAGGAGGCCTGATGTGCCACAGAAAAATAATGTTGTCTCTTTTTTCGCTCGTGGCTGTCGAATTCGCACGCAGCGAACCTGCGATTTTTTTTACCGCTGTCTTTATATCAACTCTGTTAATTAATCGGATAAAATAGATTGCTGTCGAGATGCTCAAGAGCCAAAAAACGATAGCGGCGGTCAAAAGCCTGGCATTCAT
Organism: Phycisphaerales bacterium; assembly: GCA_003141315.1. GTDB lineage: Bacteria > Planctomycetota > Phycisphaerae > Sedimentisphaerales > Anaerobacaceae > Fen-1359. The sequence continues at coordinate 282,032 of PLLP01000002.1, read as the reverse complement.
ATATAATCCCCTAAAACTATGCTATAAATCGGCCGGTCCGCAAAAAATTCTTTAGGGCTTACTGAAAATCGAATCCTGTATTTTTCCCCCTCCACCCAACCCCCCGTTTTCAATACTGATAACGCAGTTGCTCATCAAGGTTCATCCGAAAATTTTGCAAAATTTTCCAAATCGCCATTTCCCCGAAATTATATCGTTCATTCGCCTGCGGCGGATTCTGCCGGTTTGCTGGTTGTTTTTTTAGGGCCGGAAAAACCCCTGCTCTCAATGACGTGCATAATCACATCTGCCAGCAAAATCACAGAAACCTTTTAGGGGAAGATAGGAAAAAATGAAATTTGCCTATTGTTTGACAAACGCTTACAATATATCTGAAAACGCTTACAATATATCTGAAAATGAGTCTAAAGTGTGAAAGGCCAGTTAATGGATATTCAAAATGAGTAATCCTGTAAAATATCATTACGGTAAATTCCCTCCATCAAACCTTGATTGGCCAAAACTAATTCCACATATCGGTCCCGCCAGTGCAGCTCTTGCACGCTACGATGGCTTGCTTACTTCTATACCAAACCAAGCGGTGCTCTTATCACCGCTTACCACCCAGGAAGCTGTTTTGTCATCCCGTATCGAGGGAACTCAAGCAACGATGGGGGAGATTCTTGAATACGAAGCTAAGGGTGCTCCCACAGATTTGAGTCCCGAAAAAGAGGCTGATATCAATGAAGTTCTGAATTACCGGAAGGCCATTCGTAAAGCAGTCGAATTATTGAAAAACTTACCGCTTTGCCAACGTGTTATAAAAGAAGCACACAACAAACTTCTTGAAGGAGTAAGAGGATACAATAAGTCTCCAGGGGAATATCGGAGAATTCCAAACTGGATTGGCCCGGATAAATTAATCGAGAACGCTCGATTTATTCCTATTTCTGCTGATAAACTTGCCAAAGGAATGGATGACTGGGAAAAGTATATCCACAGTGAAACACTTGATCGGCTAGTACAGCTATCAATACTTCACGCTGAATTTGAAGCCCTGCATCCATTTTTAGATGGCAATGGACGACTTGGACGTATGTTTGTGCCGTTATTTTTGTATAAAATCGGCTTGATTCAAAGCCCCATGTTTTACATCAGTGCTTACCTTGAAGAGAATCGCGATGAGTATTATGCTCGATTGCTTTCTGTCTCAAGGGACAATAATTGGACCGACTGGTGTGCCTTTTTTCTGAAAACAATAAAAATACAAGCAGATAATAATCAGCAAAAAGCTCAAAGCATTTTAAATCTTTATGAAGCAAAAAAGAAACAGATTATTGAACTGACACGTTCATTATACGCAATCCATTCTCTCGATTTTATTTTTGAACGCCCGATATTTCAATCCAGCGCCTTTGTCGGTTGTGGTAATATTCCAAAGCCGACGGCAACACGAATACTTGCTGTTTTGCGTGATAATGGGATATTAAAAACGCTCAAAGAGGGCGGAGGAAGGCGTGCGGCAATATATGCCTTTCGCGACTTGTTGAATATTTGCGAAGGCAAGGACGCATTTTGAGAATCATAAATGAGTCGCAAAAAACTTTGCGACTCATTTTCAGGGTTTTATGAGCCACAAAGCTGCTTGTCGTGAATCTATGAGCCACAAGCAGTTCCGATAACAAGGTTACGGCCATTAGTAGCACAGTCATCCCTTTCAACCGTTACCCGTATTCCGTCTTCTGGAAACCTAACTCTTCATCGCTGTCACTATCTGCCTTGTCTCGCTGCTCTGATTCTGCTGTGCCGCCTTGAACGCCTCAACGCTCGCAGCATTGGTCTTCTTAAACAATTCATTGCCCTGAACGATTTCCTTCAGCGCCTGCGATTTCGCCTGCGCCTGCTTCAAAAAGCTGGTCGCCTTTGTCCCGTAAATTCCGCCCGCCAATCCGCAGACCGCTATCGCAAGCTCGAATGCGGAATCCGTAAGCTTCCACACATCAGGCCGGTCCGCCGATTGCAGAGTCGCCGTCTCCGTAATCGCGGCACTCGTCTCGCTCAATACATCTTCAGCCGTTTCAGCTTTCGGATACTGTGCAGGAAGCCCGTTATACGCCATAAACGCCCTGCTCTGAACTTCCGACAGATTTGTCAGCGCCTGCAATTCTTGCGAACAATTTTCCGCCTTCGCGGTATCAGCCGCAATCGCCGCAGTCCTGTTATGAAGGTAAGCATTCTGCTTTTGCTCTTCCGTCGGCGCAAACCGAAAACTATTGCAGCCCGCAACAAATACAAACAGCACAACCGCACCAATTAAAATCTTTTTCATATCCAACCCCTCAATTACCTTATTCCGGCCTTTTAACGTTCGCACCATTAACCTGTTTTTCTACCGCCTTCATCCGATATTCGTACGCAATACTTTTAGCTGAAAGGTCTTCAATCCTTTGTTCAAACTTCTTCTGCCCATCAATGAGCAAATTAACATCCTTCTGCAGCGAATCTAATTGCCTTTGCAGGTTCACCCAGCTGCCAATAATCAGCGACGCCAGGAACATCAACTGAACCACAAACGACAAATCAATCTGCCGGTTCAATTTCCAGCCGTTCGTTTTCTCTTCCGCCATTTTTAAACTCCAGACTCTACGCTCCACGTCGAAGATCCGCCATTCGTGTGGCGGGCTCTACGCTACATTCTGTATTTTGAACTTACGTCTTCGCATAAAAAAATTGCCTGCTGCCTGCGCCGCAGACCAGCACAATCGTCCCAGCCGTAAGCACGCCCGCCTGTAAAAACGATTCCGCCAGGTTCACAGCCTCAAATTCTCCGCCGATTTCCACAGGCAGCGTTCCGGGTTCGCCAAGCTCAACAGCCTTTACCAAATAATTATTGTATGACGACAACCCCTTTACCTTCGCTGCAATCATAAAACCTGCGCCGCCGGCAGATGCCAAAAACGAACCCTCTTCCGCCTGGCATGCCCTCGCCGCGAGCCTCTCAACAAGACCCCTGCTTTCTGTTTGCTCTATTCCGCTCATACATAGACCTTCCTGTACCCGGCTATTTTTAATTGTGTACTTTGATTATCGAAATCCATCTCTGCTCTTTCTATCACACTCACGACCTGATTATCCTGACCGAAAATATTTTTACTCTCAGGACTATTCATTGTTAAATCTCCGACGTCGTAATCCGGCATCAGGCACATCGTCTGAACCTTAAAATTTCCAGCCCCGGCAAAATCTGCCGCTGACGCCTTCGCAACGCCGCGAACATATTCATACAAAGCAGCCCCGTCGTCCGCCTCGTCAAAACTCACGTCTCCCCTGCCCGCAAAAATGCTTTCCGGCGTCACCTTGCGATATTTAAACCTGCTCGGCATCGCTGTGATATGTTCCCGCACCGTCGCAATTCCCCGCTGGCATGCCCCGTCGCTGATACTGCGGCTTATTCGCTCATCGCTAATCACAGAAGCCGTTATGCGAACACGCAATACACCCTTCAGCGCCGCCACCCACGTATCGACGTCCAGCTTGTTGCCCGACAGCCACACCGCACACTCATCCGTGCGATTCTCAAAGGACCCGGAATACTGCCACCAGTGCGCCCCGTCGTCGTATGAAACCTCCAGAAAATACCCGAGGCTTTTGCCGTTTTTATCGCCGGTAATCGAAGGCCAGAACCGCCGCCGCTTCCTTACGAAATTTCCCGAACCGAAAATGTGCGAAAAATCAAAAGCCTCCCCCTGATTGTATGGCGGCCCCGAATAATCGCCCGCCTCATTCAAAACCCATTTGCGATACACATCCTTCACCTTGTAAAAATCCGGATTGCTCGAAGGCGAAAACGTATAATAATTCGTCCCCTCCAGTAAACCATCCCACGCCTTTACAAGCTCGAACGTCGCCTCGAAAGTCTTGAAGTCGCCCTGCACAATATATTTATTGGCCGAAAAATTTTCCTTCCTGCTGACAAGCGAAAACACATCCGTCCTCGAAAGATTTAATTTGCCGCCGGCATCCTGCAGATTTATCTCGACTCCCCTGCCCCTGCCCAGCCTGAAAAAACAAATCGCCTGCTCAGGTCCCGTCTCCGTTTGCACCGGCACAAATTTATACCCCAAACCCGTCTTCTTGCAGCATCGCTGCAGCGCCTCCGCCAAACTCAATCCAGTCAGGTCAAGGTCATAAACCCTCTGATTATCGGTAAGAATAGAGAGCCTCTCTGCATTCGGCGATTGCAGCAGACCAGCCGGTAAATACAAATTCAATAAATACTCAATTACCTCCGCATAACTCCACGCTGCACTCTGCCTGCTATCCGCAGCGAACAGCCGGCTTAATTTGCCGTCCCGCATCAGCTTTTCTGCCGACGCATTCCCTTTCGAATCCTCATTAAATACCGTATCCAGCCCCGGCAAAAAAATCACAGACCCGTCAGAATCAGCCGCACGCCTGCCATAAACCGTAATTCTCTCCAGCACACAGCTGTAATCCCGTGCAAAAAATTCGAGAATCTCGCCATTCTTGTCAATCTGCCTATCCACACTCTCAATCTGACCGGAAAAAATACAATAACTTCCAACCGCCTCCGGCTTATCCTTCCGCTTCAAATACCGGACAATTTTTATCCTCTTTCCAATTGCTTTGCCGCCGTCCTCAGTCTTGATTCCTAAGTCTTGGGTCTTAATCAAAGCAAGCTTCGCAAATCCAAATTCAGGATAGCCCGCCCTCACGATTTTTTTTACCGCCAGTCCCGCCGCCGGCTTCCCATCGACAAAAACACAAACGCTGCTTGCCGATACCGCGGGCTCGATTTGCTCCGACCGGTAAAAATCTCCACGATTTGTCGTCAAAAGATTTGTCATCTAAGTCCGCCTTCTCACAAAGCCTCTGCGCCTGTAATCCGAACCTTCGGAATATCCGCATAACCAGGTTCTAAATTCACCACTGCCGGAAAACTCGCGATACCCTTCTCGTCTTCCGCTCTTACTGCAAATTTCGCACAAGCTCCGCCGATAACGAAATCAGCCGCAAAACTGTAAAATCCTTTTCCTTTGTATTCTACAACCCCGACCTGGTTTTCAAAATCCACCTGCCCGCTGCCGTTATCGCTGTAAATCTTAAAACTCGCCGGCTCCGCCTCCTGGCCGAGCGGACAATAATACCAGCCAAGCTCCGCCCTCCCAGAAGCAGCCCGCCTCGCCGCCAAACCGAAAACTCCATTCGGCGCAGGTCTGCAAAGTAAGCCCTCATTATCAAACACGATAACCGCCACACCCCGCAAACCATACTCAATCATCCCGCAGCCATTCGCCCGCCGAACCGCATATAAATAACGGCCTTCCGCCCGATGTTCCAGCCAGCCCGGCGCGCTTATCTGTCCGGCAACGCTGTCTCCAACCGCAAGGATATTATCAAAATCAATCGTCGATAAACTCTCCCCCCGGTATAATACCGCGCAGCCGCTCACACGCACCCAGAACCAACCGCCTGTCAAAACCATCCCCAGCTTGAAGGCGTTGCCCGTCATCCCGCCGAATAAAGCCTCTTTATAAAATTTCAAATCCATCTTTTTTAACTCTTAATTTTTAACTTTTAACTTTTAATTTTCATCATCCCGGCATCCTCGTAATCTGGCCTTCGCTCTCCTGCGGCGTATGCGTCAATAAAACCGTCTCGCCGTCATTATCGTAATACCTTATCTCGCCCGTCTGTTTATCCTGAACCGCTTTGTTCACCAGCATCTTGGCCGCCAGCACAACCGAGGGATTTGTCTCGCCAGGCTCATAATTTGCCGCCGCCAGTCTGCTCGTGACCGCTGCATCGAGATTATTCAGATTATTTACAGAACCCTGTATCCCCGCAATTCTGTTATTGCCGTCCCCCGTAGGCAGTCCTCCTGCTGACCCCGCTGCTGCGTTCGGTATGGCGCCAGCCGACACAACCGACCCGTTGCATTTGATAATATTCGAATCGACCGCACCGGCATCTGAAACTGCAACACTTCTGCCAAAAGTCGCCGGTTGCAAATAATCAACAGCGTTACCCGATACGAGTGTTGCGGTATATTCACTGTTGGCTACCCTTACCTTGCTGGTCGCATCGGCATAAATATGATTTATTGTATCAGTAGAACCCTGATACAATCCTGTGTCATTGATTATGAGTTTTGAACTCGATACGGCATAAACAACACCTCCTGTATAAGCCACGCAGGTATAGGTATCTCCAACCTGTATGTCGTTAGTAAAGTCTGTGCCGAATTGAAATTCCTTCGTTGTGCTTCCGATGTAATCGTAGACATATTTTGACTGCCCTGCGTTTGCTCCAGTAAGCCACGTGAGTTTCCATCCGTTATAAGTATCGTTACCAGTTGAACCCCCTGAATCTACAAATCTGTTCTTTTCGTGGCCTGACGATTGTGAAGAAGCCGCACTATTTTTGGTTGCTGGACTCGCCGCTCTGTTAAAACTGCAATCTGATAAATTAACCACGGAACCGGATGCGTAGAGACCATATACGTTTGTTGTGCCAAGAGAATTAGTAAAGACACATTTTTCAAAAACAACTCTGCTTGTAGCAAGATAAGCTGGAGTAAGAAGAGCGGAACCTGATGCGTCCGTTGTGGGTTTGCTGCCTTCGAGAGTAAATTGGCAATTCTCGAATCTCGCTATCGTTCCAGTAAGGTCGAGCGTTTTGGGCGACAGTGTCATCAATGCCGGTCTCGTCAGATAGAATCTCGTATTTTTTACGAGAAGGTTTGTCATGCCCTGCGTCACCCGAATCGAAGTGCCGCCCGCCAAAACCGCCGTTTGCTCAAAGACGCAATTCTCTATAAGAAAATCCGAAAGACCTGAGCCTGAAAAAGTAAATCCGTCATAATAACTCGACCCGTAGCAGTTTATGAGCTTTATTCTCTTTGCCCCATTGCCCCCCCACAAAATAAAGTCTGTGCCGCCCGTCTGGCCGGTGCTGATAAGCCGGCAATTAATAAGAGTTATATCTGTGATATCGTTGGTCGAGCAATACAACGCCTGAGCAGAATCGTAATCAGTTCTCGCCTCGATATTCTCAATCGTAGTGCCTGAACTGTTCGTCGATAATGTAATCGTTTTGCCCGCAGAATTATATATCACAACAGAGCCGGGATTGCCCTGCCCAATTATATGAAGGGCTTTGTTAATAGTGATACCTTCGGCATAAGTGCCGGGCCACACAAGAATCGTATCCCCCGCTGAAGCCACCGCTATCGCAGCTCCTATTGTAAGCTTCGACCTCGCTGCCAGGTCCACAGGGTAGGCATTCGCCCTTCCGTCATTCGAATCATTACCCAGCTTTGAAACATGCCATACATATTGTCCGCTCGCCAACATTAACATATCGCTTTCTCCCCAAATCCACTCGCCCTTAACTCTTCTCTATGTGCCTTTGTGCCTCTGCCCCTTTGTGCCCTTATCCCTCTCCACGCTCTACGCTATACGCTATTTATTCCTCCGTCCAGTTTCCGTTCTTTGCAGTCGTTATCCAGTCCCCGTTTGAATCCGCTGTCAAAATTATGCTCTCTCCTATGCTGCTCGCCTTCTTATATCTGCCTGCCGTCTGCCCACTGCTGTCCCTTATTGTCGCACTGCCCGGCGAAACTCTAAGCTGCTGTGCCTCCTGCACCGCAAAAATAAAATTCGTCCCCGCCGGCGCCGATGCCGGCAGCGTAAANNGTTCCTGCTGCCCCGCGATTTGTATGCACCGAACCAGATTCAGATGCCGTAAGTACGTCATTCGCCGTATAAGCCTCTATCGTTTTTTTAACGCCGCCCGCCCCATAAGGCATCGCAAAATTATGTCCCGCTCTCGCATCTACTATCGATTGTATCTCCCCTCCGCTCGTCGCCGCCACCGCAAGCCTTATGTGCGGCGTCGCCTTCATATCAGGAAAACCGCTGTACTCATTAACCACAAGATTGCCTGCCGAATCCAGGTAGATATATATATGCTCCTTGTTATCCGCCAGCTCAACTCCGCTTGCCCCCGCAAAACTCTTCAGCTCGCAATTCAGCCAGAACGCACCGCTCTTTACGCCTATCTCCAGCCCGCCCTCATCATACACCCGCATGTCGTTGCCCCGCACTGTCGCAAGCAGCAGCCGGTATAACAATCTCCTGAACTGAACATAATAAGGCGACAAACCCGTCGGTATATATTCAACGCCCGTCTCACCGTCGCTTTGAATATTCAGCAAATCATTATCCGTTGGATATACTTCCGCCATAACAATCTCCATTCTTAATTCATAATTCTTAATTCTAAATTGTTTTCAATCCTGTCATAAGAAACGACCCGCAGGCACTCTGCTCCCTTCGCCGCTGGCAGCACAATAATTTCTCCAGTCTCGCTCGCCTCGCTTATATTTCCGTTTCCGTCTGTAATTTTTATTCCAAACTTGTATTTCCCCTCCGCCAGCTCGTCGCTTATCCATTCGATAACATCTGCATCGACTCCGAATTCCCCCTCGCCGAAAAGCCCGACCCCAAAACCAGCGCCCGCTGACCACTCACGCCCGAAATCACTCTCCCCGAACCCGCTCAAACCAAATCCGCATTTATCTTTCACTCCGCCGCAGGCGGACCAAATCGGTACAGGCTTGTCATTTACCGCCCTCTTGTAATCAATCTCCCCGCTGCCGTTATCAAAAAAAATCTCTGCATACCCCTCCGCCGGCAAATCCTGGCTCCGCAAAATCCTCAGCCTGACCCTCCCACTTTGCCCCTTTGCATCTCGAAGCTCTTCTCCGAAATCAACGTCTGCCTCACACGCATCTGCCGCAAACACCTCTATCCGAACCGAACTGCCGAACGAGCTCGGCAAAAAAACTATCATTTGCCTCTGCTCTGTATCAACTGTCGCCCCTGAAAAACATCCGTTAACATAAACCTGGTAATATTTATCCTGCCAGCCGGATTTCCATTCGACAAGCGCTGTCCGCAGCTCCCCTGTCGCCTCTCCATCTGCCCATATTCCCGAAGCCAATTCTGTCACTGCCACATTAGAAATTTTTTCCGCTACAAGTCCCATCGCACCCTAAACCCTATACCCTAATCTGCATATATTCAATTTCGTAATCCGCCACCAGCCCTGCCCCGCTGCACTCTTCATTTGTCACCTTAAATGAATCCATTCGCAAATCCTCGAACACGTCGCCTTCTTTTGTCTCAAGCGTATGCACCTTGCCATCCAGGAACGTTAATATCTCCTCAAAGCGTTTTCTCATAAGCTCTCTGCTCGCGGCACGCAGCTCGCCCTTCTGTTTTATCTTCCTGCCGCGGCTGCCCAAATCAATACTGACAACTCCATCCAGCCCCGCTGCACTCCTCTCAACCGAAGCCCTCTTCACTGCCTCAGCCTCTATCTCCGCCTGCCCCTCGAACAATACCTGCCCATCCAGCTTTACCATATTGATTGCTTTCCTATCCCCTAAACCCTATTTAACTTAATCGCCCTGCCTGAAAAACTCACGTCGCCTGCGCCATCCCCGTCGGTATCGATACTGAACCGGCACCTCTCCATCGCCTTCTCGAACTCACCTCTGTAAAACAGACTTTTTTTCCACATATTATCGTCTTTGGCCGCGTTCGCCAGCATCGCATACACCGATGACAAAACCATATAAATCGAGCAAATCCTCAGCGCACCTGCATCCGCTATATCCTCCGCACTGTACTGCGAATCAGGATTGCCCGGCCTTATCCCGAAACTCTCCGTCAGACCCAGCCCCGCCTCCGCCGCCTGCGGCTCGAACGTGCTTATCCGCCAGGCTAATTCCTCACCACCCGCCGGCATCACTTCCGCACTTGCGCCTTCCGCCCTGATTACCGATACCGTCAATTCCGTTGCCGAATCAACCGACACTATTTCTCTTATCCCGTCAATCGTGCCGTCCGGCGACCTCACATAAATCACTCCGCCCGCCTTCACTCCGCTGCCTGTAAAATCCGCACCCGAATCCCTGAACGTCGTCCCGTCAATCACTCCCGCCTCGCCCGAGATAAGCACCTGCTGCTCCAAATGCAGCTCCCCAAACAATACCGGCTCATACCTCGCTATATCCACATCTCTCGAAAATATCACCATCGCACACTTTCACCTTTCTTGCCCTTCGCCCTTCACTCTTAACCCTTCGCATCTTTTTATCTGGCGTGAAGTGTTAAGGGTAAAGGGTCGCGTGTAACCCTTCACTTTTCTCACCCGTCTCACCCTTAACTCTTAACCCTGTCAGTTCGCCGTCAGCCCGTGTATCAATCCGCAGGCCTGCTCATTGCGAACCTCTACCGTGTACTCGCCGATAATCTGGCCGCACTCGTAATCACCCGAAGCAGATAACGGCTTGAAATAAAAACTCCTCCCCGACAGCGGCAGAACGCTTATCCGCGACGAATCCAAAAACAGAACCGCATCCTTCGGCAGCCACCTGCTCGTTATTATCCGGCAAACACCGAAGTCGCTCTCGTAAATGCTTATCATATCTTTGTAAGTCGTATCGCCGCCCGCAAAGCTCCTCGCCCCTTCCGTGAAACCGTTTATCTTGCGCTTCTGGAACCCGCCCACAACCACAAGGTCCACGTTCCCGCTGCTGTTATCCCAAATCTTCCGCAACACATAATTAAGCTTCGCTTCATCGAGGTCGCTCCCCGATGGAAAACCGCTATCGCCCGGCTTAAATACATTCGTCGAAAGATGCGAAATTATCCCCTTCATTGTCCGCCGAACCGTATCGCTCCCCTGCGGATTGCTCACCGTCTGACCACCGTTGATTACGGTATTTTCCAGGTCCCTCACAAGCTCGCGAATCCTCTCCTGCTTTTGGTAATCCATTTCATCCGCAAGGCCAAGACCCGCCTGCCGAACCGCCAAATCCGTTCCCGAAACCTCCACCGATGCCGTAAATATCTGCGTGTAGTTTCCTCGCCTCACCCTGTTCGTGAACCTTGTCGTGGGTCTCTCTCCGCCTTCCAGCGCAGCGTTGCCCAGTATGTTTATCACCTGGTTATCCGCAAGGTTCTCTGCTGTCGAGCCGCCGTATCCTCTCGATACCGTTAATGTGTTGTTGTTGACCACCGTCACCAGCATCAGTTCCCTGCTCCCCTCAATCTGTATCTGGTCGCCTACGCGAAACCTGCTGCCATGGTCAACATCAAAACCCGTATCAACGTCCGGGTCCGTAAACGTATTGTCGTTCACCGCATCCTTATTCGCCAAAAGCTCATCTTCGAGCCATTCGTGATTCGTGCTTGTCGCCTCTCTCAGCGAATCCCCAAGCGCATCCAATAGCGGCGTTTCATAAGGCGAAATTATCCCAACTAAATCCGAAATATCCTCTGCCAGTTCCGGCAAAGTCGTACCTGCTGTATATGTAGCTTTTCCTGTAAATGCCATTTCTATTCCTCCATTTCCTTGTAATTCCTGCGTAAGCAGGAATCCATATTATCTTTATTCTGTCCTCTATTCTGTTTTTTCAAACTGTGTTAATCTGTGAAATCTGTGGCTAAATTTTTCCTTTCTATAAGTAGTTCCTTCTCACCCTCAAGTATTCCTGCAAATCCTTTCTGTCTCCCGTCTCGGCTGCCTTTCTCGCTGCACGCTCCAGAACCACTCCGCTGCCGCTGCCGACAAGCCGCGATTGTTTCGCTCCCGCCGTGCCCGCAGTCCCGAAACCGCTCCTGCCGGTCGAACCAGGTAATTTCGACCCCGGCTTATCACTGAACAAATACTGCTTGTCTTTTTTCAGCTGCTCTATCGCACGGTCAATCACCTCATCACTACTCGTGGTGAGCGTAGTCGAACCATCTCCGTCATTAACCCTGCTCTTTACAAGCAGAACCCCCGCCTCAAGGTCAGCTGCTCCTGCCGCTGTAAGTTTACGCATCAGCTTCTGTTCAATCTTGACTGCACCGAGTTCCTCGCACAATTTATCTACCTGACCCTTCGCCTCCACAAGTTCAGCTGCAAGCTCTTCGCTCCGCTTCTCCGCACCCTGCGCCCTCTTGCGATAACGTATCGCCTCCTGAACCGAAACAAATCTCCCCTCTTTACTCTCTGGCTCGCCTTCCGCTCCTGGCGGATTCAACCCTTCGTCAACCTGACCCATAAAACCTCCATCTAAAAATTATTCCGTCTTCTGGATTTCGCAGATCCGCCATTCTTGTGGCGGACTGGCTTCTATTTTTCATATCCCAGTTCCCTCAGTATCTTCTCCTCCGGCACGCCGAGTTCCTTCTTTATCTGTGCCTCCTGCAGCTTCTCCAGCATATTTTCCGGCAGCGGGCTCGGGAAAATCACATCCATTTGCCTGTCCGCAATACTCGTCTTATAAATATCCGCCCTGTCCAGTATCTCCAGAACCATTGCGCATATCTTTTTCAAACCCTCACCATAAGTAAATTTCTTCCGCTCCGTCTTCGAGAGCATCCCCATCAGCATCAGCTTCAGCGCAACCGCACTTGTAAGATTACCAACCTTACCCCCAATAACGCCCGCCACTATCGGCGTCACAGAACTGGTCTTGTCCATTGCCTCTCTTATCTGCTCTATATGCCTATCCTCGCTGTCAGACCCAGCGTCGCCTCCGAACTCCTCAATCGTCGCGTCAGGATTATCCGTACACCACATCCTCCCGGGCGATACAGGCCTGTCCTCGAATCCCTCTATCCCTTTGCCGAGATACATCTTAAACGACTGCATCGTTATCCGGTTTGCCCTGTCCGACAGCCTCGTATTCAGCTCATCCTGAAGCGGTATCAACGGCTCTACGTCGCTCATCCCCTCATAATAAAATGGCTGCGCCAAATTCTGTATATGCACCACCGGCAAAAATCCCAGCTGATTTTCTCCCTCCCCTATAAGCTCCCCGTCCTCATACCTCTGCCAGCCCTTCTCAGAAATAATCTCCACCATTTCCGCCATCTGACAGCCTTCCGCCCTGTCCAGACCCAAAAGCCTCGTCAGAAAAGTATTACGCCTCCTCACCGCGTTCTTTTTCAGATAAAAACTCTGCACGTAATACAATACCTTTTTGTAATTGCCTTCATCCAGAATCGGCAGTGCCCTCGGCGCCTCTATCAGTTCCAGCTCGATTGCCTGTGCCATTCGCAGCACAGCTTCAAGAGGAAAATTTTGACGTGATTGTGAAGTGAAATTCTGATAAATTCCTTCGCCAGGCCTGACAAAACAATCGACAAAACCGTAGACGCCTCCGAGCACTGCCATATCCTGAAAAAAACCGACTCCCCCGTTCGCTCCAAAAACTGACTTTATTATCTCTTCGACTTCCGCCTTTTTTTGAGCATCGGGCGACCTCGATAAAAAACTCACAGGCTTACCGAACAAAAAATCCACCGCGGCATTTATCCGCCACGTTATATCATTTTCTATTACCACTTCCTTGCGCTGTATATCCCTGGCAAACTTACCGCCCAAAATCCCCGACGCCGAATTGCGCACCACGCCGGTTATCCTTGCCGGCAGCCCCGCCTCCTGCGATTGCACATAATATCTCCCCGACTCCGTTCCGCTTTGCCCCGCTGCCGTCATTTCCACCATCGGGTTGGCGTAATAATCCCACATCCTTCCAAAATGCCTTTGAACCTCTGCTGCCTGCTCCTTCGTCAGCCATTCCAGAAAACCCGCATCCAATCCTTCGTCTTCAAATATCTGCAAATCAAACGCCATCTTTTCTCCTTTATTCAACGTTCAATGTTCTACTTTTGTCCTTTGTGCCTAATTTTCTTCTCTGTGCCGCAGGTTCGCCTGTGGCGAATCCGCCGAAGGTCCGCCGCAGGCGGATGTCCTGTGTTCTGCCTTTCATACCCTTCTAACTTTTCACACCTTTCCAACCCTTCTCACTTTTCACACCTTTTTCACCCTTCTCACTTTTCGCACCCTTCTTACTTTTCACACCCTTCACACCCTTCGCACCCTTCTCACTTCTTAATTCTTAATTCTACATTCTTCCCACCGCCCCTCCTACCCTTCCCCCAACCAGCGCAAAACTGACGAAAAAATTGTACTTGCCATCTTTGGAAATTGCTGTAAGTGCCTGTCCGGAAAAAATTAAAAAAAATTTTAAAAATTTCCATTTTGCGCAAGGGGGCGCTGCGCATTTTTTGCGAAATTTTTGTCTTCCTCACCTAACCCTTCGCCCTTAACCCTTCTCACTTCTCCATCCCCCAAAATCCCCTGAACAATTTACCGCCCCTTTTCCGATAATACCTATGAAAGGCAACCGTTCTTTAAGTTTTAAGTCTTGTATCTTTTTTACATAAGGAAAAAAAATGAAAACCAAACTCGTCATTATCGCAGGATTATTTCTTATCAGCACCCTAATCGGCTGCAAACCCGCTGAAAAACCCGTCTTTGACTACACTCACCAGCTCTCCCCCGGCGAAAACGCACTCGTTCTGATTACCGACCCCGCTAAAATCCCCGACTTCACCTACGCCTGTATGGACACCAAAGACCTGCGCCAAGCCGTCGCCAACAGCATCAGCTATCTCGGCAAACCTTCCAGCCAGAAGGCCTACCCCGTCTCAGGCATCACGCACATCAGGTCCATCGCCAGCCTGAAAAAGTTCACAGAGCTTCTCGATTCAGGCCTCGCCGGCGCACAGCTCAATGACGCCATCAAACAAAACTTCGACGTCTATATGTCTGTCGGCTGCGACTACGCCGGCTCCGTGCTCTTCACCGGCTACTACACACCAATCTTCGATGGCTCGCTAACCAAAACCGATAAATTCATCTACCCGCTCTACAAACAGCCCGCCGACCTCGTCAAAGCGCCTGATGGCCAAATCCTCGGCAGAAAAATGCCCGACGGCTCCTTCAGCAAATACCCCACTCGCTCACAAATCGATGCCGCGCCAAATAACCTTAAAGGCCAGGAGCTCGTCTGGCTCGCTGACCCCTTTGAGGCTTATATCGCCAACGTCCAAGGCTCCGCAAAAATCCGCCTCACTGACGGCAAAATCATCGGCGTCGGCTACTCCGCAAATAACGGCTGGGATTATAACGGCATCTCAAACGCTATGATTGCCGATGGAATCATCACAAAGCAGCAGCTCTCACTTTCTGCTATGATTAATTTCTTCAAACAGCATACCGACAAAGTCGCTCATTACACCGCTCTTAATCCCCGCTATGTCTTCTTCCAGCTCGAAGGCGGAAACCCGAGAGGCTCACTCAACGAACCCGTCACGCCTATGCGGTCAATTGCTACCGACAAATCCATCTTCCCGCGCGGCGCTCTTACCTTCGTTTCAACATATCTGCCGAAAGATACAGGCCCTGCCATCACCAGTGAAATCTACAGCGGCTTCGCCCTCGACCAGGATTCAGGCGGCGCAATCCGCGCGCCCGGCAGATGCGACATCTATCTCGGAATCGGCGAACAGGCCGGCAAACTCGCCGGCGCAACCTATCAGGAAGGAAAACTCTATTACCTCTTCCTAAAGGACACCCCCCTTACCATCCAATACTAAATCTTATATGTTTAGTCGTTATACTTGTCCGCCATTCTTGTGGCGGATTTAGCCCCCGCGTTTTGCTTTCGCAAGAAAGCTGCGGGGGTTGCTGTTATATTTAACCACCGCATTCTCCTCCGCCGAAGGCGAATCCGCCTGGGCGGACCCCCTTTCACGATATATTTGCTTTTAACAGCGTCTTTTTATATAATGCTTTGCTTATGGATAAATTACTTGAACAGATAAACAGCCCTGATGACCTCAAAAAACT
This sequence comes from Phycisphaerales bacterium, assembly GCA_003141315.1. GTDB lineage: Bacteria > Planctomycetota > Phycisphaerae > Sedimentisphaerales > Anaerobacaceae > Fen-1359. The sequence goes on along the minus strand of PLLP01000002.1, from coordinate 266,270 downwards.
CGCTGTCACCCAGCTGCCCCAGCTATCAGAGGAAATCCGCCAGTTCATTCTCAGCTCCATCAGCAAGACCGGCGGCCATCTCGCAAGCAACCTCGGAATCGTAGAGCTCACAATCGCCTTGCATTACGTCTTCGATTTTAAATCCGATAAGCTCCTCTGGGATGTCGGCCACCAGTGCTATGCCCACAAAATCCTCACCGGCAGAAGAGAAAAATTCCCGCAGGTGCGACAGCGAAACGGCATCAGCGGTTTTCCTAACCCCGCGGAAAGCCCCTGCGACCAGTTCCGCGTCGGACACGCCGGCACCTCCATCGCCACCGCGATCGGCATGGCGCTCGGCCTGCAAAAATTAAACGAAGAAGAAAAGGTCGTATCAATCGTCGGCGACGCAAGCATAGTTAACGGCCTGTCCTTCGAGGCCCTCAACAATCTCGGCCTCGTTAAAAGACAGCTCCTCATCGTCCTAAACGACAACTCTATGGCCATCGACCCGACTCAGGGTTCACTCGCAAAATACTTCTCGCGAGTCAGGCTCAGCCACACCTACGAAGACCTCCGCAAAACCGCAAACAACATCTTCAATCATACGCCCGTCATCGGCAAAAGCGTCGAGGAAATAATTGAGAAGATGAAAAAGTCGATAAGAATGACGCTCCCAGCAAGCCAGATGTTCGAAAGTTTGAACATTCCCTATTTCGGCCCGGTTGACGGCCACGACATCGCTTCCCTGGTTAAAATATTCAAATCGCTCAGTCAACTCAAGCACCCCGCCATTCTGCACGTCTACACAAAAAAGGGTATGGGCTTCGCTCCCGCAGAAGAAGACAAACCCAGATTCCATTCTACAGGCCCCTTCAAATTGAATGGCGACAACGCAGAATCCGATTCCAACCCGCCCAAGCGAAGTTTCACTGACGCCTTCTCCGACCAAATCGTCTCGCTTGCTCAAAATAATAATCGCATCGTCGCCATCACCGCGGCAATGTGCGATGGCGTGGGTCTATCCGAATTCTCCAAAAAATTCCCCGACCGTTTTTACGACGTCGGAATCGCCGAATCCTTCGCCGTTGACCTCGCCGCAGGCCTCGCAAAATCAGGCTTCATTCCTGTCGTCTGCATTTATTCGACCTTTCTGCAAAGAGCATTCGACCAGATATTCCAGGAAATCGCACTCCAGAATCTGCCCGTCATTTTCTGCATCGACCGCGCAGGCCTCGTCGGCGCCGACGGCCCTACGCACCACGGCCTTATGGATATCGGCTTCCTGCGAATGATGCCGAACCTCGTCCTCGTCTCCCCTGCCGATGAAACCGAACTTAAGCTCGCTCTCGATTTCGCCGCAGCAAATCCGCGATGCACCTGCATCCGCTACCCAAGAGACACCGTCCCTTCCACAGGCCTCTATTTGCCGGCTCTCAGTCAGCCGTTCCAGCTCGGCAAATCCGTTACGGTTATCAAAAACCCGGACCCAAAGGCTGCTGTCGTAAGTCTCGGAGCTATGCTCTCCGAATCCCTAAAGGCCGCCGCACTCCTCAAAGCCGACGGCATCGATGTCGATGTCATTAACGCACGCTTCGCCAGGCCATTGGACGATGATTTATTGATTTCGCTCAAAGAAAAATATATAATTACCGTTGAAGACCATAATATAAGCTGTGGTTTTGGTTCTGCCCTTGCGGAACTTGCCGCCGCGAAATTCCCTGATGCCGCGGACAGAATTCGCATCCTCGGCGTCCCGAACGGCCTTATCAGTTGCGGCTCACGTTCCGTCCAGTTAGCCGATGCCGGTATAAACGCCGCCGCTATCGCTGAAACAGTTAGGCAGCTTGTAAATAAAAAATATATAAATTCTTCTTTTATAGCTAAAAACGTCTAATATATATCTGTTTTTCTTTGTGCTGCTCTGCCTGCCCGACGTAGTCTGCCAGCGGCAGACGAAGGCGGGTGGCCTCTGTGGCTAAAAAATAAATTGGTTTTCTCTGTGGCAAATTTTTTTTGTTAGAGTCTTAAATAATGGCAAAAAAATTAACAAAACTTGTTATCTTCGCGGACCTCGAAAGGGAAAAGACAAACACCGCTGTCGAACAATTTCTCCATTTCTCTAAAAATCTCGTAAAGGTCGTCGCCATTTACGACATTAAACATTACAGACACACCCGCCGTCTCATTAAGCTGCCGAAAGACTGCCGTTATGCCGTCGTCTTCGGCGGCGACGGCTCCATCATCGCCGCCGCTAAAGCCCTCTCATATCGGCCCGTCCCAGTTATCGGCATCAACATCGGAAAACTCGGCTACCTCGCTGAATTCTCCGTCTCAGAACTCCAGCAGCTCCTCAACAAATTAATAACGGGAAAATTACGCATAGAAAAACGTATGATGCTCAACTGCAAAATCCTCCGCAGAGGAAAAACAATCTTCAGCTCGATGGCCGTCAACGATTGCTTTATAAACGCAGGCCCGCCTTTCAAAATGATTGAACTGCAGATAAAAGTCAACGGCCAGCCACTCGCAGGCTGCATCAGCGACGGCCTGATTATCTCTTCGCCAACAGGCTCTACCGCATACAACCTCGCCGCCGCCGGCCCCATATTATCCAGCACGCTCGAAGCTATGGTTATTACTCCAATCTGCCCCCATTCACTTAGCTTCAGACCCATCGTCATCAACGCAAAAAGCCGGCTCGATTGTATCGGCCTGCAGGTCAACCCCGGAACTACCGTCTCCATTGACGGCCAAATCTCCCTGCCTTTCACCGCAAACGACATTATCAGTATCGAAAAGGCCAAAAACACCTTTCTCGTCGTCAATAACCCGCTCCGCTCCCAATGGGACACACTTGCTGCTAAACTGGGCTGGGCTGAAAAGCCGAAATATAATCTATAACGTATATATTATATATCCGCCGCCGGAACAGAGCCGCGACCATAAGGGAGCGGTAAAAGTATTTAGCTCCACGTTTTACGTGGGGTTGTCGGATCCCCGACCCTTGCGGTCGAGGGCAGTTTAGCTGTCGCCGACACGGCGATGTTATATTTAGCCCCCAGTTCTTGTCCGCCGTAGTTTTAACGAAGGCGGATCGCTGGGGGTTCAAAACCCCGACCGCTCAGGATTTGCCAACAGGAAGTGAAAGGCTATGATTAAAAAGATTTCTACATATAAAAAAATTGGCGGAACTCTCCGCACGCTTCTGTGCCTCTGTGCTTTTCTGCCTCTGTGCCTTTGTGCAGCTCGTTTAACTTACGGCAGCGACGGCCAGAGTGCAGATTTCGGCAGCTACTCTACGCCTGTCACTTCCAGCCCCATAATGTCAATGTCGCCAACAACACCGGTAAGCAGCATGGCAACTCCATTCATATACTCTCGACCCTCTGCCGCTACCGGCAATATGATTATGACAGGCAACGTCGGCGGACTCCAATACTTCCACGGAACACTTCCCTACTCAGCTACAGGCAATTTTACGGGCAGACTTGAGTCAACCTCTCTCGATTCATTTATGCGGCTCACCTCGCCGACAGGACAGCCTTTTTATTCCTCAACCGCCACAGCGCCGGCTATAATGATGTCCCAAGCCGCTGCCAGCGAAAAAGTGAGAACTCAAAATTTCACCGGACAATCCGCTTATACGCCGCTCAGCACAACGGATTTCCCCGCTCAAACTCCATTCTCCAGCTACGGCACACCATCTTCCTATAACCAGTATCAGACCGGCCTGCTGGGCAGAGTCTCAGGATATAAAACTCCCGAAGAGCAGTTTATCCCCCAATTGCAGCCTCAAACGCCTGTCCAGATACCTTCCGATATCTCTCAAAAAACTCTCTTCGATATTCTTAATCCTTCTGCTGCTAAAAATTTGTCCGCCGAACAAACTGCACAAGGCGCAAAAAATGCCCCCCAGGAAAAAAAACCGGGAGCCCTCGACCAGATTAAGGCCCAGCTCAACCAGAACTCGCAGCCAGAAGACGCTAAAGAGCAGGCCGACAGGAAATTAAGAGAAGCTATCGAGCAGCAGTGGAAGGATAAGCTCAAAGCCCTCCAGCCTGAAACAAAACCCTCTTCAGAACAAACAAAACCTGCCGCACAGCAAGGCGGCGGCGCTGAACCAAAATCCAAAACCGCCGTACCATCGATAAGAACCCCGCAGGTGGAAAAACTATATGAGGAAAAAGCCAACCAGTACCTTGAGTCCGCATACCAGCTCCTCAAACAGCAAAACTTCTATCAGGCCGCCGATGCCTTCACCTGGGCTTCGCTCTATCAGCCTTCCGACCCAAACGGCTACGTCGGAAAAGCCCTCGCACTCTTTGGCGCAGGCGAGTACGTTTCCTCTTCAAGGCTGCTTGCCGCCGGCCTCAAGCTCGTCCCGGATTTTGCCAAAAACAAATTCGACCTCGCTGAACTGCTCGGCGGAAAAGAAAAACTCGATTCAAGAATCGTTGACCTCGACAAATTCTCGAAGGACAGCAGCTCCGGCGAACTTTATTTCCTCCTCGCCTTTGTCCAGTATAAAACAGACCAGATCCAGCAGGCAAAGGCCTCCATTGACGCAGCTGAAATAAAAATGCCCGCTGAAGATATCGTCAAATCACTGAAATCTATCATCAACCAGCCCCCGGCAAAATAAATCCTAAATCCGAATCCACCGCAGGTTCGCCGAAGGCGAATCCGCCTGGGCGGACCGCAGGCGGATATTCTTTCCTTGTATCAACTCATCATTTTTGATATTTTACTTTTGATATTTGATTTTATTATCGAGATATGGCTAACGAACAATTGACAATAAAAGATATTTTTGGTCCTGACGGCCTGCTCTCTGCAGGATTCGCCGGTTTCGAATATCGCCGCCAGCAGCTCGAAATGGCCGACAAGGTCTTTACTGCACTCGATTCAGGAAAAAAACTCGTCGTCGAAGCCGGCACCGGCGTCGGAAAAAGTTTCGCATACCTCGTCCCCGCCATCAGGCTGGCAGCCAAAAAAGCCGGCATCGTCCTTATCAGCACCTACACAATCACACTCCAGGAGCAATTGATAAATAAAGACATCCCCTTCCTCGCACAGCATCTCGGCTCATCTTTTACCGCTGTCCTGGCAAAAGGCCGCTCGAATTATCTCTGCAAGAGAAGACTGAAATTCGCTCTCGAAAGAACCGCCGCCTTCTTCGATTTTGCCGACGAGCTCAACACCCTGAATACCTGGAGCAGGCAGACAGCCGACGGCTCCCTGAGCGACATCCCGTTCAAACCATCCCCGCAAGTCTGGGACTTCGTATGCAGCGAGCACGGCAGCTGCCCAGCAAGAAACTGCTCATCCTTCGGAAACTGCTTCTACCAGAAAGCCCGCAGAAGGCTTCAGTCCGCGGATATTATTGTCGCAAACCATTCGCTGCTCTTTAGCGACCTCCTCTTAAAAGAGAATGGCTTCGACCTCCTGCCCGATTATAAATTTATCATTATCGACGAAGCTCACAATCTCGAACACGTCGCTGACGACCATTTCGGACTGGATATCAGCAACTATCGGATTAAAAGACTGCTCGGCGAACTCTATAACCCCGCAAAAAAACGGGGTGTGCTTTCGTACTTCGATGCGAAGGAGGTTATTGCCGCTGTTAATGAAACAAAAAGGGCGGGCGACGAGCTTTTCAGCAGCGTCGGCAGCTGGCATCTGGAAAATAAAAATGAGTTCGGCGGCAGGTGCTGCAAAAATTTTCTTCCCGATACCGTATCCGGGCATCTCAAACGGCTGCGAGGAACACTCTCCGCACTCGCAAATAAAAATGAAGACGTAAATGAAAAATTCGAGCTGATGCGATACGTCAACCGCTGCGCCGAGCTCGCCGGCGAGCTTCAGTCTTTCTTTGACCAAACCCTCACAGGCCACATCTACTGGGTCGAGCAGGGCAAAAACGACTTGCACCTGCGTAGCGCACCCCTCAGCCCCGCATCCGACATCAGGAAGGTGCTGTTCGACAAATTCAAATCTGTTATCCTCACAAGCGCAACGCTCAGTTGCCCGCCGCAATCAGACAAGCAAAACAAGGAATTCGAATTCTTCACGAACAGAATCGGCCTTGCGGAATTCGACTCGCTCAAATTAGGCTCCCCCTTCGATTATGAAAACAACGTAAAAATATATATCGAAAAAGACCTGCCTGAACCCAACGCCCGCGACTTTATCGAAAAAGCCGCCGACGCTGTAAAAAAATATCTCCTTCAAACTCAAGGCCGGGCCTTCATCCTCTTTACAAGCTACGCCTCACTCGAACAAATGGCAAACGCTCTGGCCGACTGGCTCAAACAAAATAAAATCGAATTGCTTATGCAGACCGGACGCTCCGACAGAAGCACCCTTCTCAAATACTTCAAAAAAAATCATCAGTGCGCCCTCTTCGGAACAGACAGCTTCTGGCAAGGCGTTGATGTGCCGGGAGAAGCGCTTTCAAACGTGATTATCGTCCGCCTGCCCTTCGCCGTTCCCGATAGCCCCCTTGTCGCAGGCCGCATCGAGCAAATCAAAAAAGACGGCGGCAATCCGTTTTACGATTATCAGCTCCCCACAGCCATAATCAAATTCAAGCAGGGTTTCGGCCGCCTCATACGCACAAAAACTGACACAGGAATCATCGTCATCCTCGACAGCCGGATTATCAGCAAACCTTACGGCTCCCTTTTCCTCGCCGCCGTCCCGCATTGCCAAACCATAATCGTCACCGAATAAATTTGAGATTTTGATATTTTATTTTTTCTTTGTGCGCCGAAGGTCCGCCGAAGGCGGATGTCCTGTATTCTGTTTTTAATAACTGCGACTTATTGTTTTGACAGAACGACCATAATTCACAAAAAATCAACCAGTGGTTGTGAACACAGAAAAACTTGTTTTGTATCATTTTTGTGTACTGAATGGCAAAAATATTAGCATCAGTTCCTTGTTGGCCTGATATTTACCTTCCGTTTTTATAATAAGATTCATCTTTTCGAGTCTGTTTAAGTCTCGCGATAATGTTCTTTCTGTCTTGCCTCTATATTCACTGCTCAGAAGAAGTATAATATCATCTTTACTCACAGGATTGTTGATCATCTTAGCCAGCTTCCTCTGTCTTTTGATTACAGGCCCTGAGCCAACTTGGTCAAAACGCTCATATATATAATCACGCCAGCAGGTATCCATAATATGCTGCTCGATATACTTCAACTGCTCATCCAGACCATCGAGAAAACCGCCTACTGCGTATGTGATAAAATCTGTTGTGTCTGCGGTTTTGCTCGCCTTGTCCAATTGTTGGTAATACTCCGCCTTTGTAATATTATAATAATTACTGAGCAGATGTGCCGCCGGCGACGGTACGCCTGAATCTAGCAAAATTGCAAACTCAATCAATCTTGCAACGCGACCATTGCCGTCACCAAAAGGATGTATCCATGCAAAATACAAATGTGCAACGATAGCCTTTATAATTGCAAACAGCAAAGGGTTTTGTTCATTTTTAAAATAATCACTGCTGAACCATTCACAAAATTTTTCGAGAAGTTCCTGTATATCCTTTCCTTCTGGATCTCTGTAACTTCCCACAATTACATTGTGGCCAGCTTGTCTTATTTTACCTGGCACTGCTCCTTCAGCGTGTGGAACATTATTAGCCAGAACAAGCCCGTTATATTCACAAATCCGCTCAATACTAATCCTGCCGACACCTTTCGCCGTATCAATTACTACGTTGCACGCCTCGATGATATTTTTCACTTCCTGCTCAAGATATTCTTTTGACGGCGGAAGTTTTAGCTTATCATCCAAAACATCCAGCACCTGCTGTTCGGTCAGGGTATTGCCCTCGATAGCTGTCGTGGCAAGGGCACCTTTGGCTAAGTAAATCCTATGAAGCTGATTTTTAACCGCCGGCTTCAGCGGAATTTGCAATATCTGCCGGCATTTGGCTGAACATTCGCCAAGTCTCGCCCAAGTATGCCAAGGCAATTTTTCAAGATTAAGCTTAAAAGTTATCCAGTTATATTTGTCCATTGTTTTCCCTAATTATATGGCAAATTACGTCCAAGATAAGTGTATATTATACAAGTAGTTATATATATTATCGTTATAATAATGTCCTCACATTAGTATAATTACAATATTGTTTATGTCAACACAATTTACTAATAACTCCGTGAAATAGTTTTGCTGGGGCGACCGTAATTCACAAAAAAATACCGCAGGGCATCTATCGGGTGGTCATAAACGCCGTCCTTTAATGGCGTCTCGTTATCTGCGCCAGTCGTATTATCAGGATAATGATAACACCGCAGCGCCTCAATCAGCCGCGGGCATCTCGGCGAGATGAGCAATCGGCTCTTGCCGTCTCCCGCACGAATCGCCCTGCGAATCAATTCTATCCCCTCAATAATACCGCTCCTGCGATACCGCGCGCCAACGCCAAGACTGCGCAATTGCCGAACCTGGCTCTGCCCGCTGCTCTGCTCACAACTATCGCCCGCAGGGTCGCAAAACGTCCCCGCAACCTTCTCCTCCGCAATCGGCGTCCGCTTTTTTATCTCTTCTGCGTGGGTCTCAATCGTCGCCCGGCTGCGATAGTATTCATCTATAATATAAACCGCACCATCCGCCACCTGAATCCACAGGCACACAAAAGGATTCACAAAACCGAAATCAATCGCACGATACAATGGCCAATCCGGATTAAAATCTACCATTTTTACATTAACATCCAAATCAAATTCGTCGAACACAACTTTCTCAAGCGAAGGCTTCCTGCAGAGCATCTCCGATTCCCACGCCGCCCTCGATGACCTTTTCATCGCCGTTATGCAGTCGTCAATCTTCAAAAAGCCCGCTGCCTCCTTCGCCTTCCCGCCGCAATCCGCCCACAACGGACACTGCGAACAATTCCTCCCAACGCACCTCTCTATTGTCTCCCACAAGCACCACTTAAAAACAGGAACGCCTCTTTGCAAAGCCTCATCAATAGCCTTCTTCATAATCCCGTAAGGCCTGTGCATCGTGCTTATCGATTCGAGCGCGGCAGTAATCCCGTTTTTGCTCATCGTCGTAAATTTCGCAGCAGAAAAAACCTCCGGGTCAAACAGCTCAACCTCGTCGCATCGCAGCTTCTGAATATGCAGCCCGCGTACGCTCGCCTGCGACTGCGTCAAAACCGAAACCTCTGCACCGTTAATAAATCGGCAGCCGTCCTTGCGTATCGCACCCGACAACTGGTCATTAAAATTCTTCCGGATAAAACCCGTCAGGTAATCATACATCCTTCCCGCCTGCTCGCCCGAACCCGCCAAAATCCGCACCTGGCAGGCCGGCTTAAACAAACAATCCAGCAGCGTCGATGCCGCAGCGATAAGCGTCTTGCCCCCGCCGCGATTCGCCCAAACAACGCAGTCGCCGTTCATTTCCGCTTTTTCTGAAAAATTTGTGCTTCGTAGCCCCTGCATATTCTTGTCGGAAGACAGCGATGGTAGCGAAGAAGCATCCGAATTGAAACTGTGCCATAGATAATCCAGCGGGCTGCTGTGGCTGTCACAGATTTTTTTATCCGGCACATCTATCCCCAAAAACACCTTAACATAATCCCGCAGCATCTTTTTTGTTGCCGGCCTGATAAGCCTTAACTGCGAATATACCTCCCCCGCCCTTTGAATGTGCAAATTTGATTCTGTTTGGCAAAGACCCTGTTCAGTCATATTTCCCCCCTCACTTCCCACTTTCGCAGATCCGCTCCGCCGCGGTCCACCGAAGGTCCGCCTGGGCGGAGCGAACTCACTTCTCTAAACCAATCCCGCTGGGTCCTGATGATAAAAACGGCTCAACTGCTCGTATAAATCCGGATAACGCTTCTTAACTTCAACCGGCCTTTCAAAAAATAACTCCGTAGCAACCGCAAAAAACTCCGCCTCGTCAGTTGCGCCATAACTATCCAGCCCGCCTGCTGATAATGGGTGATTGCTCTCGACCTCACGCTGCAATTTTCTGTAATTTCTCTCCAAGACCTTTGCCCATTCTGAAAAACCTGAGCGATTTTGCAAAACCTCCGAGCTGTCGCCTTCACCTTCGGCGCTGTCTATCTGATGCGCAAACTCGTGCAGCGCAACATTATGCCCGCCGCCCGCACGCTGAACATCTTCCCACGACAGCACCACAGGCCCATGCCTGGCAGACTGCCCCTCAAGAGATTGCACCCCTTCGACAACAACTCCCGATGGCAGCCATTCTTTCTGGCGGGCCAAAAAAGCGTTCGGATAAACCAATATCGACAGCAGCCCTGGGTAATAATCCGTCCTGCGATGCAAAAGCAGAATGCACGCCTGCGCAGCAATCGTCACTCTTATTTCGTCGGTGATTTCCAGCCCGCCGCAGCCCTCGAAATTCTTCTCCGATAGAAAAATCAAAATATGCCGCCGCAGTTCCGCCTGGTCTTCCGCCGGCAGCCTCCCGTAATACGGCACATTATTTACGACAATAGACAGCCACTTCAGAGGAAACGCCCCTTTGCCAATTCTCTTTCGCCGCCAATTCTTTAATAATCCCATACTCTGCCTTCTGTGTCCTGTATTTCGCAGATCCGCCTTTCGTGTGGCGGACTGTGTTCTATCCCCTCTCTGCCAAAATCGCAAGAATTTTCTCCGCCGCTTCCGGCGTAAGCTGCCCATCGGCCAGTTCATATTCTCTGTCATCTTTAGTCTGGAGTCTTGAGTCCGGGGTCTGGATTCTATCAATAATATCTAAGCACGCCTTTCGCGCGGTCTCCTGATTTTCAGATTCCGTCAGCGCAATCAACTTGGCTGCCGCATAAGAAGCATATCTCGCTATCAAGAGCCTGCTCTGCCGCGAAAGACAATCCATCCTCGCCGAAAACTCCTGCGAAAACGCCTCCTCGCCGTGCCATCTTCTATAATCCACCGGCTTCACCGCGTGCTTCGCCAGTATTTGCCCTTCACTTGCCGACGCATCTTCCCCGAACAAATCATCCAATACCGCCAACTGCTTTCTCGTCAGCCTGCTTTTCATTCCCATCCTTTCTGCCCCCTTTGCACCTTTCACACCCTTCTCACCCTTCTCACTTCCCATTTCCCACTTTCGCAGATCCGCCATTCTTGTGGCGGACTCACTTCCTTATACCTTTTCCCCTTGCACCCTTTTCACTATTTGCTAAAATTATCCGAATCAATGCAATAATTTTCGTCGCAGTTTCGTCTCTAATTTAAACCGAAATATACGGAAAGAAGCTTTTTTCAAACAAAACAACCGTTTTTTTAAGGAGCAAATTATGAAAACTGTAAAAGCTTTGTTGTTGATTTCGATTATCGCCTGTCTGCTGGCAAGCGTATCCTTCGCCGCAGATGAGCCTGCTGGCGGACAGCCGGCAGCTCGCCCAGCTGGTCCGGGTGGCCCAGGCGGTATGACTGGTGCAAGAATGGGTGGTATGGGCATGGGCGCAATGAACCCCGCAAGAATGGTGATTATGATGCGAGAACAGCTCAAACTTACCGATGATCAGGTCACCAGAATTGATGCTATAAAGCCCGCTGACCCGAACGCCCCTCAAAAGGCACAACGGGAACTCGCTGAAACCCAACAGGCTCTCAGAGTCGCCGTGGTTGCAGCCGATGAAGCTAAAATTAAAGAGCTTTGCAAACAGCTCGGCCAAGTCACTGAAAAAGCTTCGCTCCTTCAGGCCCAGGAATATAAACAGATTAAACAAATCCTCACAGCCGACCAGTATAAAGAACTCCAGCAAATGATGACCAGACCTATGGCCGGCAGAATGGGCGGACAAGGCGGTATGGGCGGTGGTCAGGGCGGCAGAATGGGTGGTGGCATGGGCGGCGGCATGGGTGGCCCAGGCGCACCTGGCGGCAACCCTCCTCCTGTGAGACCTAACACCGGCGGCGGAAACTAATAACGCTAAAATTAAATCTTGAAATAAAAGGGTATCCATTTTTCCAGGCCTTTTTATGAAATTCAGCCCCTGCTCCTGCTGTCGAAAGATAGCAGCGGGGGCTTTTTTATTCCCATAGTCAGCCGCTATCTTCTTTTGAATTTTTATTTTTTATTTTTGATATTACTCCCCATCCATTCCTCCGCCATCAGCGTAAGTGCATTCGCTTTCCTCCGGGCCCGCCGTGGCGGGTCGCCCTCCACTTTCTCAATCGCCGCCGACAACGCCTCGCTAATTATCTTCAACTGCTCACCCGTCACATAAAACACAAGCGGCGTCGCCAATCCCACGCTCGCTGTTTTATCCGGCTCTGCCGGCAGTATCGGCCTTCGCAGATTTATTAATGCCTCTATCTGCACCTTCGTCTGCGGCAATAAACCGGCAAGCTCACCTGCACCAAATTCACTCTTCAGCCTCGATAAAAGCTCGACCTTTTTATCCAGCACATCGCTGCCCGAAAGCCGGTTCAATGTCGCCAGCAGCAATGCCGCCTCTTTATCATCAACTTCCCAGACAACGCAATCCGCTGACTTGTATCCCAGTTCCTTCAGCGCACAAACGCGATGATGACCGTTGATAATCTCGAAACCGCCATCAATCTTCGGATGACGCCTCACCACAATCGGCTCATACATCCCCGTCCTCTTGATATTCCGCAAAAGCTTCTTAAATATCCGCTCGCTCATCTTATTGGCATTCAACGGATGCGCAATCAATTTATCCAACGGTATCATTTGAATTATATTCTGCACTTCTCACTTCCCCCTTTCGCAGATCCGCTCCGCCTGCGGTCCGCCGAAGGTCCGCCTGGGCGGGGCGGACTCACTTCCCTAAACCCTATCCCCTAATTTTTCATTTTTAATTTTTGATTTTTATATAGTAGATTGGCCTGTCCGTCAGCCGACTCAAAACAAATCTCGTCCGCTCAATTCCCGGCGGCATATCTCTGCGCTTGCCGTAGCACCGCAGGAAACTGCTAATCTGGCTATCAAGAAATCCCGACAGCTCTTTTGGCAAATCGTTTATCTTTTTCTGCACCGCCTCTGCGTCAGTCAGTTCACTTTTGTCAACGAACGCATATTCGAACGCCTCAACAAGCTGGATATTTCGGCAGGGACTTGGCCCTTCGTACGCCGTCATACCAGCCCGCTCGAAAAAATTATTCACACGCCCCATCACCGCAAGCGACTCTATTATAGGCACGTCAATTTTCTCAATCGTCTCTCTCACTAATCTCGCCGCAAGACCAAGCGACCGGAATCGCGGCTCTATCACCACCCTGCTGATTGTCCTGATATTTTTATTGATAAAGCTGAGCCTGCTTTTGCCGTCCAGCCCGGTTAAAATGCCGCCGAGAGCCGTATTGCGCAATTCCAGCCCCGCCGTCGGCATCGTGTACACAATCACCCCAACAGGATAATTCCCCATCCGCACCGCCAATTTCCCGACAGCCTTCATCGTAAAAACGGCTGCGTAAGGCCCGCATCCGCAATCCCGATAGTGATAAACGCTGAGCTTTTTATAATCCTCGTTATTCCCCTTCACTATCTCAAGATTTTTTACCAAACTGCATTCAGCCATCACCGCAACCGCCCTTCTCCCTTCCCACTTCTCACTTCACACTTTTCTCACCCTTTTTACATTTCACACCTTTTTTCATTTTTCTTTATGCCGAAGGTCCGCCTAAGGCGAATCCGCCTGGGCGGACTGTATTCTTTATAGACAACTTCTCCCTCACCAGAAAGTTCCCTCACCACCAGCACGTCCGGCTGCAAATCCAAAAGAATATCATCCTTACAACCCGCCAGTAAAAATGTTATCCCGCTCTCCTTCGCAAACCTTCGCACGTTATACGCCACACAAGCTGCCGTTATCCCGTCGAGCCCGCTGCAAAACTCATCCGCTATTACAAATTTCCTGCCCGCCCTTATCGCCACCGCCAGTCTGAACCGCCACTTCTGCCCGTCGCTCAAATACGCAGGCCGGTTCAGCACACAATAAACATCGTTCAATCCCGCCGTATTCAGCGCCTTCAGCGACGAGATTAAATCCCCGTCGATACAATCAATCACCGATAATTCCTTCGATAGCTCAATCTGTGATAAATTTATCCTCTCTTCCGCCGGTATCTGATTTTCCAGCTCCCCGAGAAACACGCTCTTACCCGCACCCGAAGGCCCCGTTATATATACAATATCTCCGCTTTTTATTTCCAGTTCACAATTGTGCAAAACCGTTTGACTCCGAATCTTCTCCTCCGTCAATCCGAACATCCGCTGCACCGCCTTTGCCTTTTCGCTGAACCGGCCATCCCTGCTGAAACTTTTATTTACCTTATATCTTGCCATAGTCTTAACTGAAAATCTGAAATTAAAATGTTCAAAAATCCGAAATGTCTTGTTCATTTGAATTTTTGTTATTCGATATTGTTTCGAATTTCGGATTTCGTGCTTCGGATTTTCCTCCCGTCTTTTCCACCAGTTCCAGTATCGCCTCAATCCTCTCAATCACCCGGCGAACCTCATAATAGCTGCCCCCCATCTTCGCCGCTATCTGGCCGATAGTCTGCCCGTTAACATAATAATCCTGCGCTGTCCGCAGTTCCGAATTTGCGAAAAACCGCCGGTTCCGCAAGCACTTCATATACCGGTCGGATAACAGCCGCCCGCTTATCTTGCGTATCCGGCGAGACAGGCTGCACTCATTCATCTCCAGCAGACCTGCTATCCGCCTTATGCTGCACCCATCAACGTAGTACATTGACATCAATATCTTGTCTTTTCCGCTGAGTAGCCCGAGCCTCTGCCGCACCAAATCAACGCTGTCTCCGCTCAATCCCCTTTGGCTTTGTTCGCCGGATATGTCAATCGCAATCTTTCTCATAACATTCCATTTATGAAATCACCCTTGGTCATTGTCCCTTGGTCATTGGTTATTGCTTTTTAAGTTAATTTAACAATATGTTATATAGTTATCTAACACTACCCCTATATTATTTCCAATTCCGCCTTTGTCAAATAAAAATTAGATGAAATGTTAAAAAATTAAAAATGTTTGAAATATATCAAACTTTTGGCCAAAAACCCGCTTTTCTTGATTAAAATCACGCTACTTATGACTTTTGACCTCTGACTTGTGACTTGCTTCTCACTTTTCCCATCGTTCTTCTGTGTCTTGTGACTTATGACTTGTGACTTACTTCACCCATCTGTGCCTGAAGACATTTCTTATTTTTTCAGTGAAGCTTACCCCCATCTTCTGCGTGCTTGTCCTGAATTCGGATTGAAGTGCATCCTTATCGGCAGCCTTCTGCTTCCTGCCGAAAAGCAAAAGAATCCTCCCCGCAATCGAACCCAAAAGATTTTTTTTATCCGTCAAGACCACCTGCTCCCCTTCGCACTTTTTCTACTTCTTAATTTCGTAGATCCGCCATTCATGTGGCGGACTTAATTCCAAATTTCGCAGATCCGCCTTGCCGAAGGTCCGCCGCAGGCGGAGCGGACTATATTCTGTCCTCTTTCGTTCTCTACGCTCTACGCTACCCTCTATTCCTATCTCTGCACCGCGACCTTCAGATTCGCCAGCAGTTCCTCTCCGCTGCGGCTTTCAATCGCCGACTGCCCTGTTAATTGATGACGCTCCAGGATTTCCGGCTTCGCCGCGTAATATCTTTCCACCGCGCCAACCCCGCCTTCAGTTGCCCCTTTGGTTTTATATTCATTCTCTATCAGCCAACGGCTTATCTCGTCATCGTACTCCGCTGGATATATAAGAGCCGTAGCAAATTTATCATCGCTGTACCTTGCGAGCTGAACCTTTGCCCTGCAAGGCGGCACCGACCTTACTGCAATATTTACCAGCGACTTGAAATCAGCCTTCGCCTTTAAGTGGTTGTCTTCATAGAAAAACATCCCCGCCTCGAGCTGAAAGGTATCATTGCGGACACCCTTCAATTCCATTCTCCCGTCCGGGTAAGCATTGTGAATTTTATAGACCTTGCAGTCTTTGTATTTTTCGCTATCGAGGATTTCCGCCACTTCCTCGGCAGTAAATCCCACACCCGTATGCTCGCCGAAATCGACAACATACAAGCCCACATACTTTTTCGCTTCTTTTATTCCCGGCAGCTTCATATACTTTTATCCCTTTGTGTCTAATCTTTTTCTCTTTTGTGCCGAAGATTCGCCGAAGGCGAATCTTCCGTCCTCTGTCCTCTATATCTTTATTCTCGCGAATTTCCGTTTGCCCATCTGAATTAACATACGTCTTCATATTATAGCCGCTGATTTCACGAAAAAAAGTGTAAAACTTAAAGTTGAAAGTTTCCTCTGTATGTTCCTGTAAATAAAGCCATTATGTCAATTTTTCAGCTTTGGAAAAAAAATTTCTCAAAAAATATGTAAATTTTACTTGACATAGTGTATAGTATTATATACATTATGTATGATATAATATACAGAGCTAAGGCGAAATTGTATAAGAAAGGGGAAATGTAACATGAATAGAATGCAGAAAATAGCGTGGTGGACACTGATTTCGATTCTGGCAGGGGTGATTGCCAGCGGTGCGGCGGTCGCGGTGTGTTATCTTATCATTGGAATGCCGATACATCGTGCGCTTGGGGGCCTGGGGTTTATATGTATCGCCGGTGTTGCTGGTTTCGGGCCTCTTATTTTCCGCCAAGACAAAGGCAAAATCATATGTGACGAACGCGACAAGCTAATCAACAGTCGTGCTGCACTTGCGAGCTTTACAGTGGCTTATCTGGTAACCGGCGTTGCATGTATGCTGCCATTCTTCATACGGGGGTCTCAAGCAACCATCTCGATAATATGGCTCCCGACGATTTATGGGGGAGCAGGCCTGACAGCGTTCATTGTGTACTCGGTAATGATTCTTGCTCAGTACGGCTGGAGGGACAAGGATGGCCGATAAAGAACTTAAAAACCAGATTCGCAAACTGCGTTTTGAAAACGGAGAAATGACACAGCAGGAATTAGCCGACAAGACAGGCGTCACCCGCCAGACAATATTAGCCATTGAGGCTGGAAAATATTCACCATCCCTGACCCTTGCCTTTCAAATCGCAAACGCCTTCAAGGTTCCGATAGAAGATGTGTTTCAATACGAGAACATTGAATCTTAGTGCTTTGCAGCTGAGCGGACTAACACTAAACTATTTCCATCTAAGAGGACTGTATGGCGTCTTTCCTTGAGGAACAAAATTTTTTGTGAACACGAAACCTCTTAAACTGTCCAGGTTCTTATCGTATTTGGCAATGGCCCCGTCATATAAACGGTATTTCACTAACGTTCCATCAACAAAAAATATAAAAACACACTTTTCTTTATTTGGAAAATATCGGTCTCTGTACCGAGTTCCCGGGAATTTTTCCGGCCCAGCCGCAAAATTCCATGGACCATCCGCCTCAAAAATCAGAACCGTATTAGGGTCTAAACCATCAATTGGTAATCCGCCGAGATTATAATTGAATGCAAAGCTACACGGAGCATCTTGTTTTGCAGCCGGCGCAAAAGTTTCACGATAAACTTTCTCTTCACGTGAAAGAATGACATCACACCAATCATTGCTGCTCGGTAAATGCCCCGTTTTAATTTCGTATGAAAGCATTGCATTTCCGATTATCTGCATGCTCGTTTGGCTAGTACTTGTTGACCCAACATAACCATGGACATTTTGAATGCACCCATCTAAGGAATTCCAGCCTACGTAAAAGCCTATCAGGATCTGAACCAGAATCAGAATCTTTCCTCGAATATTACGTATTTCGCCGCTATAATATATATATAATACTGCAATGAGAGCAACGACAGCAGCAACAAAAACAAATAAAAGACACCATGGCGAAAAACCAATCCACAACTTGGCACCTAATACGTTAAAGAGATTGGCCAAAAAGAAAGTCAACAATGAAATTACAACCAGTAATGTACACTTTGTACTTCTCGTCATTTGATTTTTGATATTTTTTTCCTATGTGCCTTTGCCTGCCCCGCCGTAGTTCGCCGCAGGCGAATCCGCCTGGGCGGAACGAAGGCGGATGCCTCTATTCTGTCTTCTGTCTTCTGACTTCTATATCTTTATTCTCGCAAACTTTCGTTTACCGACATGGATAACAATACCGCCTTTCGGCACAATTTGTTCATTCGGGTCGGTTGCCTTGCGTCCATCAATTGTCACGCCGCCCTGACTGCACAGGCGTTTCGCCTCGCCGCCAGTCTCCACAAGTTTGCAGGCAACCAATAATTCCTTCACAGAAATCTTTTCCGGCGAAACAACGCATTCCTGTATTTCGTCCGGCAACTGTTTCTGCGCGAATACCTTCTCAAAATGTCCCGCCGCTGCTTCCGCCGCCGCCTCATCATAAAACTGGCGAACTATCGTTTTACCCAAAAGAACCTTCGCCTCTTTCGGATGCGTCTTTGCTGAATTCGTCAGCTCCGCAATTTTCTCAACTGCCACATCCGTTAGCAGCGTAAAATAATTCGCCATCAAATCGTCGCTGATGCTCATAACCTTGCCGAACATATCGTTAGGCTCATCCGTCACGCCGATATAGTTGCCCTTCGATTTGCTCATCTTTTCTTTGCCGTCAAGGCCCGTCAGTATCGGCGTCGTAAGCACAATCTGCGGCGGCTGACCGAAAAGCCTCTGAACATCTCTGCCCACAAGATTATTGAACGTCTGGTCGGTCCCGCCAAGCTCCACGTCGCTTTTCACCGCTACAGAATCATAGCCCTGCATAAGCGGATAAATAAATTCGTGGGCATAAACATCTATATTATTTTCCAGCCTTTGTTTGAAGCTGTCCCGCTGAAGCATTTGCGCAATAGTTTTCTTGGCCGCAATCTGAATCAATTCCATCAAGGTCAACTTTTCAAGCCACTCGCCATTATGATGAACCTCAAGTTTTTCCGCTGAAGTATCGAGTATCTTGCCTGCCTGCTCAAAATAGGTCTGTGCGTTTTTATCAATCTGTTCCGGCGAGAGCATTGGCCTGGTCGTATTCTGTCCCGTCGGGTCGCCTATGCGGGCTGTGTAGTCGCCAATTATTAAAACCGCCTTATGCCCAAGGTCCTGAAACTGCCTCATCTTCCGCAGCACCACCGTATGCCCGAGGTGTATATCCGGGCTCGTCGGGTCAAGGCCCAATTTCACACGCAGCCCCTCACCGGCCTTTTGCTTCTGTGCAATCCGCTCTGCAAGCTCGGCTTCTGTGAATATCTCCGCCGCCCCTCGCCGCAGTATCTTTATCTGTTCCGCCACTTCAATTTTCATTTGCCCTGTGCCTTTGTCCCTCTGTGCCTTTGTGCCTATCCATTCTATTCCATCCGCTCCGCTATCTACGCTCCACGCTGTTCTTTATCCGGTCTAAAAGTAGCATTATTGGGCGTGATTATATTAAACTATACCCCCATCAGCAAGTCTTAAGTCTTGTGTCTTACTTCTGACTTGCGACCTGCGACTTATGACTTATGACTTACGTCTTGCGTCTGGGGTCTTGTGTCTTGTGTCTTGTGTCCTGCATATTGTGTCTTGCAAGATGTATCGCCAGCAAGGCAAGTGCTGCCACCCAGCATATAAGACAGACCATCTTTATCTGGTAGTCGTTAAGTCCGCCATTGGCGGACCAAAGTGGATTTTTGCCGTATGGCCAGAACGGCTTGACGTCCCAGTGGTCCATAGCATCGATAAACACGTGAAGCCACACGCCGAGAATCGACCAGATAAGCATCTTCAAAAAGGTTGTGTTGTATGCGAGATGGAAAAGCTCCATCACCTTTTTGAAAACGCCCCGCAATGGAAAGCACACCGCCGCCACCGCAATACCGACAACCGCACCGCCCAAAAAAGTATGGCACAACCTGTGGTGAGGCCAGCCAAGACCGAGGCCGTAAATAATTAGCACCTCTATATCAATCGCCACATTCGCCAGCAAAAATACCGGCAGGTCAACTCGCCTCTTGAATACCAGCCCGATTAACCCTGCAGGCCCAAAATGATACGGCGTAAACGGCATACAAACCTGTTTCAAGGCAGGAAAAAATAATATCTACAATTTCGACTTTCTGCGACGTATGTTTGCTTTACGTCTAAGCCGAAGAAGATGTTTGAGGTCCTCAATATCCTTGGCGCGACCGGCTGCCTTTTTCATCTTTATCAAGTCATCCAAAGACGCAAACCACACAAAACTATTCCCAAGCTTCGCCTTAACTTTGCGAGACCAGACCCTGGCAAAAGCAGCTCCTTCCACAAACGGATGAATATCGGTCTCCAGAAGATATTGCCGAATCAATATCTTCTTTGTGAGCAAATCCTCGATACTAATATCCGTCATATCGTATCCAACTTTGGCCAGCGCACGCCGGGCCCTTTCAGCATTGCTCGAAGTCGGCTCTATGAAAATATCGATGTCCAATGTAGCGCGTGAATACCCATAGACGGGAAAGGCGGTCGCACCTATGATGACAAACCGCACTTTATTTTCTTTTAATAACTTCAGTAGTTTTTCTACGTCCATTTCTTTTCAGCAGCCGAGCCTGCCGGCGGGATTTCTCGAACATCATTTCAAATCTTTCTTTGGTAGTAAGAGTCGCAAGATAATCCAGCTCGAACTCGATTTCTTTCCTCTCATTGTGTTTTGTCAGTTTCAAAACGCCCATTCAAACATCTCACCTTAAAGCAAAAAAAATTAAGCCTTATAACTGCAGCATACCAGAATCTCTTCTCAAAATCCACACCCTTTGACCCGCAGGCCCAAAATGATACGGCGTAATCGGCATACCAAATTATAACCTAAAACCGGCAATTTTTCAAATAATATCAGCGCATAATCAATCGTCTGCCGGCCTGTAAGGACTGCTCGCGTCGCGATAAATGCACCCGAATTTCTCGCAAAAAACTTTGACGTATTTTTCGGGAATTATTTTGGAAATATAAAGCGATTTCGAAAACGCATCTGTCCACTCCAGAAGCATATTGTCATCCCGATAAATGTATATGTGGTCGCAGATTTCAGGCACGCTGAAAATCCCGGTAAAATCCGCTATTTGCCGCATATTCTGTTCATTGAAAGCAATATGAAAAACATCCGGCCTCGGATAACTTGTCCCAAGCCAAACCCTCGTTGTATGCGGTGTCCTGCTCTTCTTAAAAAACGATTTTACCTTCCTGGCAAGACTTGTCCCCTCGACGCAAAAAGTGGAATCTGCCGGCATCAGCTCGATAAGCGCCAGAAAAAACTCGCCCGCCTGCTTTGCCTTAATTCCCAGCACCTCCCAGTAGGCCCTCTTATCCATCGTTATACCGGCCATTTCCTCCTCCGTCAGCCCCTTGCGAAACAGCCGGCTAATAAACCCCATCCTTCACCTCTCCAAATCGCAATGTTGTTGTTTGTTTAGCCCTGCTCCGCCGAAGGCGGATGGGCAGGGCTTCAGCTATTGCGGGGCTGCTTTTACAGCCGGCAAAAAAGCCTCAAAAATTTTCTTTTTATCACGCAAACGCCTTACGGAAAAAACCGTTTCAACTGCTCCATTTACAAGTAATGCGTAAGTTATACTGCCCCACAAAAAACCCATTACTGCACATATAAGGCCATAATTCGTAACAATCTCCTTTGCCTGCTTATCCAGTTGAATACACCTCTCCTTTCCATCATCATTCACTTTTACCGCGTTTATCGCTAAATTCCCAACAGCGAATTTCATTACAGGAATACAATATAAAGATGCTATTATAAAAAATATTATACAAACAATGACAACCTGCACATAACCCTTCACGCCTCTTTCTTCATTGATATAGCTGAACAGGCAATCCTTTTGCGATTCATTTAATTGCTCAGCCGTAAGATTGTATTCTCCAAGGAACTCATTGGTTTTTTGCATGGTTTTCTCTGAAACAGGTTTTGGATTTTTCATCTTATTCTCCCAAAAATCACCACCCGCCCAATCCCATCCTTCTCACCTTTTATACCCTTCTTACCCTTCCCACTTCTGACTTCTTAATTCTAAATTCTAAATTTATCCGCCTTTCGTGTGGCGGACTGGCTTCTGAATTCTGGCTTCTGGATTCTACGTCTCCAGGTATTTGCCGCCTGCCAGGTAGTTTTGGATATAATCTTTTACCGCATCTTCAAGGCTGGTTATCGGTTTTTTCCAGCCGGCTTTTTTCAACTTGGTTATGTCAGCCTCCGTAAAATACTGGTATTGCTTCTGCAGGTTTTCAGGCATATCAACATACTCAATTTTAGGCTCTTTACCCATTGCCGCAAAGACAGCCTTTGCTAAATCGTTCCAGCTCCTCGCCTTTCCAGTCCCGATATTATAAAGCCCGCAAACCCTCGGATTATCCAAAAAGAAAAGCGTCATATCGACCGCATCCTTCACATAAATAAAATCCCGCACATATTCGCCGTCAGCATATTTCGGATTACCCGATTTAAACAGCTTTACACTTCCCGCCGTAGGTCCGCCGAAGGCGGAGTCGTGAGCTTTTAACACAAACGACCGCATATTACCCTTGTGGTATTCGTTTGGCCCAAAGACATTGAAATACTTCAGCCCCGCAATCTTCCCCAGCAGCCCCGTCATCTTCGCCCACAAATCAAAAAGCTGCTTCGAGTAGCCATACATATTCAAAGGCTCAAGTTTTTCAATTCTCTCTTCGTCATCCAGAAAACCTTGCGAACCATCGCCGTAAGTCGCGGCGCTCGATGCGTAGATAAATCGAATCTTTGAATCCGCCGCCCACTGCGCCAACAGTTTCGTATATTCATAATTATTCTTGATGAGATAATCCGCATCGGTCTCGGTCGTATCAGCGCACGCCCCTAAATGAAAAACCGCCTTCACCGGCATCGCTATCCTTTTCTCAACCGCCAATTGCAGAAAATCATCTTTGTCCACGTAATCAGCGAAAGACAGGTTAACCAAATTCTTCCACCTCTGGTCACTGCCCAGCCGGTCAACGATTATAATGTCCTCGATTCCCCGTGCATTCAGCGCCGCTACTATCGCCGACCCGATGAATCCCGCCCCGCCTGTCACTATTATCATTCGCCGCCCTTTCAATCCTTAAGGTAATTTTTATAAGATTACAGAAATGAACCTGCCATGTCAAATTGATAAACCTGGCAGCTGCGCATAAAAAAAACCCCCACTCTTGCTTTCGCAAGAAAGCGCGGGGGTTTTCACCATGAGGGGGATAATTACATCTGCCCTTCATCAACAAAGGGACATATAACTTACGACGGCCAAAAACAAAATGCGCCTTTTACTAACCAAAAACGGAAGCCAGTTTGTATAATAAAATCTCTTCATCGCCACGCCAGCTTATTTACCCAATCCGTCCTTCAAACAACCATATCATAACCGAAAACGCATATTAAAGTCAAGAAAAATTGCCAATATCAATCATAACCATTTGCAAAATAACAAGTTAAGTAAAATCACAATCGAAAGCCCGCACTGCGGCTTCAAACCGCAGCTTTGGGTTGCTTTGAAACCACTTACCGTTATAATAGCAGCGATACTTGTTGTGCTTAAACAGAGGTAAAAATGCAAAACTCGGCGCTTCTCGAAACACGGGAACTTATAAAAAAATATTCAGGCAGAACCGTCGTCAGCGGCGTATCGCTCAGCATCGAACGCCAGACCATCGTAGGCCTACTCGGCAGAAACGGCGCAGGCAAAACCACCACCTTCCGTATGATTATGGGTATGATTACCCCGAACAGCGGCGCTGTCTCCTTCGAGGGCCAGGATATTACCGCTCTTCCAATGTACAAAAGGGCTCGCATCGGCATCGGCTACCTCTCACAGGAGCCGAGCATCTTTCAAAAACTCTCCGTCCGGGATAATCTCCTCGCCATCCTCGAAACAATGTCAATCACCTCCGCTGACAGGAAAAAAAAGGCGGATGAGCTTATCGAACGCTTCGCACTCACCGAAGTCGCCGCCAGCCAAGGCAGATTCCTTTCGGGCGGCGAACGAAGAAAACTCGAAATCGCACGCGCTATGGTCACCGAACCCCTTCTGATTCTTCTCGATGAGCCTTTCAGCGGCGTTGACCCCATCGCCGTCGAAGACCTCCAGCGCCAAATCAGGCACCTCGTCGCCAGCGGAGTAAGCATTCTCATTACCGACCATAACGTCGAACGAACCCTCGAGGTCGTCGATAAAGCTTACATAATCGACCACGGCACAGTCTGTGCTTCAGGCCCGCCATCGCAGATTGTCCGGAACCAGACCGTCCGAAAACTTTATCTCGGAAATATTTTCGAAGGACACGAATTCGACTGATAACGAAAGGCAATGACGATTAAAAATGATTGATATCGAAAATTGTCACATTACACATATTCCGGCGAAGGTTCTGGCGGAACCGGCTAAGCCGGTAGAAAAAATCGACGAACCAATCCGAAAACTCGTCGATAAAATGGCGGATATTATGGTCGAATACAAGGGCGTCGGCCTCGCAGGGCCGCAGGCGGGCGTGCCGCTGCGAATCTTCATCATCAGCCTCGACGGCCAAAAAGAAAACGTAAGGGCCTTTATTAATCCGACTGTCGTATGCGATGGAAAAACTGTCACAAACGAAGAAGGCTGCCTCTCAGTGCCGGGCGTGTTCACAAGAATTCGCAGATACAAAAAATGCACCGTCACCGCTACCGGCCTCGACGGCAAAGTCTTCACCGAAGAAGCCGAGGGTCTTTACGCAAGGGCTTTACAGCACGAGTTCGACCACATCAACGGAACAACTATCGCCGACAAAATGTCCACCGTCGCCAAAATCGCCCATCGTAAAAAACTCCAGGAACTCAAAGACCGTCAGGAAAATGAAAATCAATAAAATAAAATTCCTTAATCACTTTGTGCCTTTGCCCCTTTGTGCCTCTGTGCCTTTTTTCTGTTTTTATGAATGGTAAATCGCTATGAACATCGTATATCTCGGAAGCGGCCAGTTCGGTATCGATTGCCTAAATGCGATTGCAGCGTCGCCGCACAAATTATCGCTTGTCGTCACCGCAACGCCTCACCCCGCGGGCAGGGGCCGGCTTCCCACCCCGACTCCTGTAAGTATCTGGGCCAAAGAAAATTCCATCCCGCTCATCGAGACCGACGATGTCCACTCTCCTAAAAGCGCCGACCGGATTAAAAAAGCTGAACCCGATTTGCTCGTCGTAATCGCTTTCGGCCACAAGATCGCAAATACACTCACGGGCCTCCCCCCCAAAGGCGCCGTCAACGTCCACGCATCGCTCCTGCCCAAATACCGGGGCGCTGCTCCCATTAACTGGGCAATAATCAACAGCGAAAAAGAAACCGGCATCTCCATCATAACCCTCGCAGAAAAAATCGATGCCGGCGACATAATCGCACAATCCAAAACCAAAATAGAACCGGATGAAAATTCTGCCAGCCTCCACGACAGGCTCGCTCTTTTGGCTGCGCCGCTTCTGCTCGAAACCATCAATTCAATCGAAACCGGCAAAGCCGCTTATCAAAAACAGGACGATTCACTTGCCACCAAGGCGCCAAAACTGAAAAAATCTGACGGCTTCATCGACTTCGGCGAACCCGCCGATACAATCCGCAATAAAATTCTCGGCCTCTTCCCCTGGCCCGGCGCATCCGCAAATTATCTCTCGAAAAAAACCGGCAAAACTGAACACGTCACCTTCGCCGCCGCTGAAATAATCCCCTCAACCAACCCGGAAAAAATCTCTCCAGGCACAATCGACAATAATCTGAACGTTATATGCGGACAAAACGCATTAAAAATAACCCAAATCAAACCCGCCGGCAGCTCCATTATGTCTTTCAGGGCCTTTACCAATGGCCGCCAAACTAAACCGGGCGATTCCTTCCTCAAATTACAACTATGACAAAATACAACCCAAGCCAAAAAAGTCCCGAACCAGTCTCCGCAAGAACGCTCGCCGCAATTGCCCTCAATCGCCTCACCGAGCGAACCACCGAAACCATCCCCCGTGAATTAATCGAAAAGACTAACCAGAAACAACGCACCACCGACCTGGTCTATGGCACAATCAGAAACCGCTCCGCACTCGATTTGGTGATAACCTCATTCGCAGACCTCCCCGTCAAAAGAATCTCGGCAAAAATACTCAACATTATCCGCATCGGCTCTTTCGAGCTCGGTCTTTGCCCGCAAACCCCCGTCTATTCAATCGTCAATGAGGCCGTCGAAACCGCCAAAAAAATTGCCGGCCAAAAACAAGCCGCCTTCGTCAACGCTATCCTGCGAAAAATCGCGTCGCATATCGAAAACCGCAACTCACCCCTTTCACAGGAAACCATAACAAGAACGCTTCCGCAAAATACCTTGACAGGCTGCCTCTTTGATTCCGACTTCCTGCCCGACTATCAAAAAACCAATGCCGATTATTTAAGCTCTGCCTTTTCGCTGCCCGCCTGGCTTATCAGCAACTGGCTCGAACAATTCACACCGGAGCAAACCAGACAAATCTGCTTCGCCTCCAACCGCAGACCATCCGTCTATCTGCGGCCAAACATATTAAGAACAACCGTGCAGGATTTGACAAAAAAACTTCAGCAGGCCGGCATTGATTTTCAGATTATCGATGACTCCCTGATTCAGCTCCATTCGCCAAAACAAATATCATCACTGCCCGGCTTCGCCGAAGGCCTCTTCACCATCCAGGATTTGGCCGCGGCAATCCCCGTGAAAACTCTCCAGCCGAAACCCGACTGGTCAATCCTCGACCTCTGCGCAGCTCCCGGCACCAAAACCACACAACTCGCTGAACAAACCGCCGACCGCGCAAAAATCTTCGCAACAGACATTGACGAAAAAAGACTCTCCCTCATCAAAGAGAATATCGAAAGATTAAAATTAAAAAGCATTACCGTATTCGAATACAACGAACTGCAAAAAATTACAGATAAAGAAGGCCTCTTTGATTGCGTCCTGCTCGACGTCCCCTGCTCGAACACCGCCGTCCTCGCAAAAAGACCCGAAGTCCGCCTGCGAATCACAAAACAGGCAATTCAATCCCTCGCAAAGAAACAACTCGACATCCTGCACAAAGCCGCCGCCCTCGTCAAAAGTGGCGGCAAAATCTGCTACAGCACCTGCAGCCTCCAGCTGGAAGAAAATAATCTGCTCGTAAAAAAATTTCTCGAATCCAGCCCCGATTTTTCCCTCGAGAAAGATTTGCTTACTCTTCCCTCAGCAGACTCCCCCGACCACGACGGCTCCTACGCCGCTATACTTATAAAAAGATAATCTTTTCCATGTCGCGGCGAATTTCAGAGAAAATATCTCTAATAAACCGCAAAATACAGGTGAAAATAAATACTTTTGTCTTTCCTAACCCTTGAAATAATAAGAGGTTAAAGAAAATCACGAAAATTCTACACATTTTTTACGAATTTTTATTGACATAGCTACAGGGGAGGGGTAAACTACAATTCTATATATAGAGATGCAAAAAGCGGAAAAATAAGCTTAAAAAAATGGAGGTATAGATATGCGGATTCACACCCGAAAGCCGCTGTCAGGTTTCACGCAGATTTTTTATCCACATTTCAGTAAGTTCCATTCAACTTTAAAAAGCAGGAGGCCTATAAATGTATAGAAAAATTGTCTTTTATGTTATTGGTTGTTATATCATTCTTTCAGCAGGTTATGTTTTTGCAAATTCATTAACTGATATTGAACAGGCCAAGACAGTCATCAAGGCTTATGTCACTGCCGGCAAAAACGCAGAGGCGACTGATGCATATCAGAAGCTTATTACTGATTTTGCAGATAGCAAGTCGGTTTCGTCTGCAGCCTATGATATAGCCGAGTTCTACCGCGACAGCAGGAAATATTCTGAGTCGATAGGGGTTTATAAGGATGTGATTGATAAATGGCCGACCAGCAGACAGGCTGTGTTTGCACAAAAAGGGGTGGTTGTATCGAATATTGCACTTGGTAAAATGGCGGATGCGCAGGCTGAGCTTGATAATCTCAAGAAGAATTACTCTGCCGACCCAAACATAGCTGAAGCCGTTTTTAATGTGGCGGATTCTTATTACTGGTTTAACAAATTTAACGAGGCGGAAGGTGTATATAAATACGTATTGGCAAATTATCCCAAGTCTGATTTTGCTATTTGGTCGCAGATGGGACTTGCTATTTTAAATATCGCAAAAAACGATGATAAAGCGGCAGATGTATATACAAAAACGCTGATTAATAATTTTTCAGATAATCCAAAATTACCTGAAGCTTTGCTGTATATAGCTTCCAGGTATGATTGGGATAAAAAAACTGAGAATGCAAAACAAGTGTATGAATATGTGTCAAATAATTATGCAAAAAGCACACAAGCTCGAACAGCCAGGTTAAATATCTTACGGATAAATACTATCTCTTTAATTGATAATGAAAGCGACTCAAACGTCATTTCTTCTGTTAATCTTTTAATCAACGAGTTTAGAGATAATCCGGATTTATATGATGCTGTCTTCAAAATAGGAGACGCATATTTTGATAAAGGCCGTTCACGGTTAAATAGTGAAGATATTGCGGGCGGCAAAGAGATATTGGGCAAGGCCATAAATGTGTACGATAAAGTTTTGAGTGAATTACCTTATTCTAAGGTATATACCTGGAAGGCTTATGGTTTCATAGGATTTTGTTATTATCAACAGGGTAGTTACCAGAAGGCGATTAGATACCTTGAAAAGATACCCAATGATTCGCTTGGTTATGACAATGAAAAAATGTGGCAGGTTAATTTGAATCTTGCACAAAGTTATGACCAGCTGTCAAAATCAGGAGAGATTGGTCATGAAGTTGCGGCTCAAAAGATAAATCAGTACGGTAATATCGTTCTGAAAAGTTCCTCAAATCCATTGATTATCAAGACCATTCGTGACATTATCGAACAATATAAATAATGGGATATAAAATATCACATGTCAATCTAAGGAGTAAATGTTTATGAAAAAGATATTTTTGCTGGCATTTTTGGTTTTGTTTGCACTATCTATTTTCTTGGAAGCACAGAATTCTTCGGCATGCGGTCCATGTCAGTCATTAGGTAATCATTGTGGGGTGGCCAAAAGTATGGGAACATGTCGTTGGAACGAGGATAACATGGGTTGCGAGGGTGAATGTGGTCCATCCTGTGGGCCAGGTGCATCGGACTGGTATTGTGCCGGATGGAACGGTCGTAGTTGCACTACTTTAAGAGAAGTTTGTTGCCAAATAACAACGTATACGTGTAGAACTCGAACTTATGGTGACACAGCATGTGACTGTGATGAGACCGGTTTAGGAGGGTATTATTACAGACAATATTGTTAGTATTTTGGGGGGTAGGTAATTTTACAAGCTAATAAGTTGGTTTGTATTGATTACCTGCCGGTTTTCGAATATTTTTTAGGAGACAAGAAATGTTTAATAAAATTTGTTGTGTTTCGATTTTATTTTATTCTATTTTATTTATAAATCCCTTATCTTTCTCAAATGAATTATCAAAAGAGCAATTGGCGACAATTATGAAAGATATGGAATCTGCTGTTTCTGATATCTGTGTTGATTATGAATGGTACAATATTCCGCCACTGACGGCAGAGGAAGAGGAAAAGAAAATGGGAGCTCCTGTTTTAGTTCCTAAAGATGGTATTCGCAAGTTTAAGCTTTATCTGTCGCGACCTCCTGCCGATTCGAATCAAACAATAAAACAAGGGTTATCCGCTGATGCATACGACCCGAATTTATCGCCGGTGAACTGGGGATTTGTAAAAGAGGAATCAGCAACTCTTGTTATGAAGGATGGTAATTCCTGGCAACAAACAACGAAAGAATCCTGCGATGGAAAGGTTGGCAGGAAATTGAGTATGGGCGGCTGGCCTACACCAAGAAAATGGGCGAAAATATCCGGCCAGAAGCAGGAGCCGGAAGTATCTTTACGTCTTACTCCGATGGGATTTTCGGTATTTCATACGAGTTTGAGCAAAATGACGAATTATTACACCCTTTCCTATATCCTGAAAAATAATCCTGAGATGATTTATCTGGATACGACAGTTCAATCCGTGGGCGGATTCAAAACGATTCATATCGATTTACTGCAGCAGACTGCGAAAATACCGGTTGCGAGGATATATTTCTCGATAGACCATAATTATACGCCTGTAAGATTTGAATATTTAAGAAGAGATAATCCTAACGTTACCTTTGAAGTGCAAACACTCGAAAAGATTGGAGAAAACCTGTGGTTTCCGAGCAGCGGCGATATAATAAACAGCGACTCGGACAATATCAATGCCTTTCAGACGACATCGCCGATAATATGCAATCAAAAAAGAGACAACAAAGTTTTTGAAATAGAACTTCCATCCGGCACTGAAGTGACTGATGAAGTTAAGGGCACAACATATAAAGTTAAATAATTATTAGCAGCCATTAAAAAACAGCTTCTAAAATAAAAAAGGCCTGTCGTCTTTTCGGGACGGCAGGCCTCTGGAATTTCTGCAAAACTTTTTAACGCGTAACCTGTTCGAGCCTCGATGCAATGAACGCCGCAACATTCGCATTATCAGTCTCGGTAATACCCTTGCCGTGCTTGGCCATAGCGAACGCCACCGGGTCGCCTGTTGGCGAATTCATTTCCGTATCCAGAATCTTTACATATTCGACAAAGGCATCGACATATTCGAGGGCAGAAGCATAAGCGGTGCCGTCTGCCTTGTGATTCTCGAATGCAGCAGCAATCTGGGTGCCGATTTCCGGCGTGAACGGCACATTGGCCGGCGCCGCAGCATTTATCGCCTCAACCAGCGCACGCATACGCGAGCCATCTTCATCTTTCAGAATCGCAGCCGCACTAACAAGTCTTGCGCAGGTATCGCAGGGCTGAATATCGGTAGCCGATAACGCTGTATCTGCCATTGCGAACTGGATGTTCGCCGGCGATATGCCGAGTTCCGCCGTCGCAGCGGCAATCACCGCCGGGCAGCCTGCTATTTCCGGCACACGCACGTCTGGCGCCAGGAATCGCATAGCATTGATAGGCGGAGGAGTCAATCTTGACTCAAGAACCCAGGCAGGAGCGCCTGGACCAATTAGCGGATTTTCGGCGCCTGCGCCGCGCATCACATAATTATAATTTTCAGGCAGCGTAAGGTCTGCCGGGAAAGGCAGCCTGCCGACTGCTTCGTCGAGCCATTCTGTTATTCGTGAGCAGACTTCGAGCCTGCTGCCGACCTGGCCGACCGCAAGGGAATTCTTGAACTGCCCGCCGGCGGCGCCGTCAAATGTCACCGTGTCATAAGCATCTATTACCATAGCACCCTTCGGGACGAACTGAAATTCGGGCTGTTCGGTAATTTTCACGACCAGTCCGGGAAGCACTGTCGGCTCGCTCGAAAGTATCTGAGCAGAACCGCTCATATCGACGTTGCCGCCTGTGCTTTGAAGATAAATTGCCAAATCAAATGGCTGACCCGGGTCTCTCAAAGGTCCGCCGAACGGTATAGTAGTCGGCTCGCCAAGAAAATTAATAAACCCGCGGTCATTCACCGTATCATCATCGTAGTATCTGCCGTAAGCATTCAGCTTGGCATTTGCCCCAATCTTAAGGTCCACCGGCGACACAATCTCAATTGCCGCATAACTTTCGGGAACTTCTAAACTGAAGATTCTCACAAATGGATTGTTGACGCCGAGCCCAAGTTGGCTGTCTGAGTTGCCTGTAATCGAGACGTTAAGGGAATCGCTGCCGTCATCAGTATAAATTTTGCCGCCTGTAGAAACGATTGCCACGCCGCCTGTCTCCCAGCCGATTTCATGTGTCGGCAGCCATCCGCATTTGGATGGACCAAATGTTGTCACATCGCCGCGAATCTGTATATCGCCTGAGCCAACAAGCCAGATATTGCCTTTGAATGTGCTAAGGGCCGGGTCATTGAGACCATCGGACTTGTATCGCAGGTCGATTGATTTGCCGCCTTCATCTGTTCCACCGGCGAACATATACAGGTCGCCCGGCCGGACTTTTCTTACAAAACCATCGGCATAAATACTTCCGCCCGCATTTATATACTGGTCGCCGCTGCCTGTAAGCTTGGTATTTTCCTTAAGCCAGATATAACCACTCGCATAGGTATCGCCGCCCAGATATATCGTTTCTTCGCTGGCGCCTATTACCATATTGCCGTTTGCAAAAAGGTTGCCGTTAGCCTTCACGTCATCGCCCGCAGTTAAAAACATATCGCCGCCGGCCTCGGTATCGCCCCAATAACTATTGAGACTGATATCATCGTCCGCGACTATATTCATATTGCCCTGCGAGCTAACGCCGCCTTTAAGTTTCACATCATCGTTTGCATTGATGTTCAAATCGTACTGACCATTGAGCGAGCCATACGCCTTCACGTCATCGCCGGCTGACAAAGTCTTACCGGCGTTCATTACCATCGTATTGTTGTTGAGTATCAGGTCCCCGCCGGCATTAACGTTATCATACAAATATGTCGTATCGTCCGATGAGGAGATTTCGATATTGCCGCCTGCCGTCAGTGTGCTGTAGGCAATCACATCGTTGCCTGCCGTCAGGGTCATATTGCCGCCTGCGGAAGTGCTGGGCGCTATTGCGTTTAATGTGATGTTTTTGCCAGCCTGAACCAGCATATCCGAAACCGAAGAAACATTTCCCTGAAGGTCAATGTTGTCCTGAGCCGTCACAGAAAGTTTTCCGCCGGAATTCACATTGCCCGTTGCCAAAACGCTTTTTGCGAATGGCTGCGGGCCAATTATGGCGTCATTATCGCCTGCCGCAATACTCATATCGCCGAACACGGTCACCAAATCGGCATTGTTTAATACGTCAATACGCCCGTAAGCCTGCAATTGCATATTGCCCGCGGCGTAAGCCCCCATAAGCGTTTGCCCATGCTGGCCAAGACCGTCGAGCCGGATATTATTTCCTGCCTTCGCATATAAATTTCCAAAAGTGATTACCGGGCCGACAACTTTTATGTTCGATTCGTTCCAGCCTGTCGTCCCGGAAACATCTGTGCCGCCGCCTGCAATCATAGTGAGGTCGCCTGTAGTTGAGATGCCGCCTCCTATTGTGATGTTACCGCCGCTCGTGCCGTTGCTGCCGGCTTTCAGGAAGAGGTCGCCGTCGAGGTCGAATATCGATTCATAGGCATAAGCATTTTTCGGGTCATCAGAAGCTGCGAAAGCAGCATCATCTCCGCCGACGTAAATATCGTCGCCCGCCTCAATCTTGAGACCGGCGGCAGCTTCTGTGTCATTATGAAGCAGAACATCCTGCCCCGCATAGACCTCGGAGGTAGCCGGATTACCATCGCCATACAGCAGATGAATATCGCCGGTCTG
This sequence comes from Phycisphaerales bacterium, assembly GCA_003141315.1. GTDB lineage: Bacteria > Planctomycetota > Phycisphaerae > Sedimentisphaerales > Anaerobacaceae > Fen-1359. Next base: position 232,902 of record PLLP01000002.1, on the reverse strand, counting down.
GTCGTAATCTTTTCCATTGAATTCGTATTGATGATAATCGGGATAATCTGCCGGACCGTTCACATAATCGAATTCCTGCGCCTTGATGTCGATATTACCGTTGTCTGATTTTAGTGTATTATATACATAGACATCGCCGCCGCCCAAAAGGTCCGCGGGATTTTCAACATAATCTTCGGGTTTCAGGGTGTCGTTATACAGCCCATGAGCGTAAATCGACATATCGCCAACAGATTCCGCTGCGCTGTGGAGATATACGTTGGCGCCTTCGAGATTCATTGTGTCGCCTGCATAAAGCGGACCTGCAACAACGAGATTGTCGCCCAGCCTGTAATCGCTGTCAGCAAGTAAAGATATATTCTTGCCCGCAGATGCACCGGCATTAAGCTGAAGCCTGTTCGCAGCCTTTACGGTGATATCACCTGTATCTGCAATAATATTTTTCTGGGCAAAGATATTTTCGCCTGATGTAACCGAAATATTTCCGTTTGTCGAGTGCAGCGAGGCGGATTCACCGGCACCGTTATCGCCGAGAGTTATCGAACCATTTCCTGAAAGTGTAATGTCGCCGAATGCCTTTGCGCCGATGGATGCCCACTGGTCGGCGGCATTGACGCCGTCAGAAGTTTCCGCTAAAACTGCGCCATTGTCGCTTATCAGCGATAGATTAGTGCCTGACTGATTGAAAAATGAATAATTTCCGATATCTATTGGCTGGTACTGATGCAATAACAACGTACTGCCCGTCACGCCGATGGTCGTATCAAGTCCGACGACAACTTCGTTGCCTGCGACAAGTGCAAGATAATGTTCGCCTGACAAGATTGTGCACTTTTCATAAGGGTCAGCGCTGTTAAGCAGCTCCAGATTATTGCCGGCCTTCAGCGTCACGCCGTTGCCGGTAACATTCGTTGTGTATGTATCGTTATAAAGTTTCAAATTTGCGCCAGCGGTCACATCACCATCGAGCGTAATTGTGCCGGGGTAATAATTATATTCCCAATGACCCGGCACCCACTCCCAGTCACCGCAGCCTGCCATTCCTGCTCCGTTGCCGTTTCCCTGATTGCCTGAACTATTGTTTCCATAGCCGTTGCCCTGGTTGCCTTCATTCCAATTACCATTGCCGTTTCCGCCGCCGGGGTTGCCTTCCGAAGAACCTCCGACATATTCCCAATAGCCCGGCACCCAGTCTGCTTTTTCGCCTGTATCTGAAATCGAGATGTCGCCGCCTGCCGTTAGTGTGCTTTTCGCATGAACATTGCCCCAGTCCGCTCCTTCTGCGGGCTGGCAGTCCCTTCCGACAATAGTCAGATTTTCGCCTGCATTTACAGCAGCACCCATCTCGACGTCATTGCCTCTGATTTCGATATTTCCCAGTTCGCTTGTAATAGGTGCAGCCGCAGTAGAAAGAAAATCGCCGCCGTTCTGGTGGTCATAATCCGCATAAAACATAACATCGCCGGTGGCATCGATTGCCCCGTCAACGGTGATATTGCCCAGTGATTTTGCCGTCAGTGTGTCGAGGTTATCGATAGCCTTTGTGTAGATGTCGCCTGCACCAAGCAGAACATCGCCATCGGTATTAATGTTTCCATTATTTACGATTTTGCGGCTGGCGGGGTTGGCTGCCTCGATAATTACATCGCTGCCCGGCTGGAAGAATTTCACCGTGTCCCCGGCGCCCATAACTACGTAAGTGCTGTCCGTATCCCTCGCTGTAAGAGTGCCGTCATTAAATACGCTTTTGCCTACGAGCATAATTTGGGCAGCATTAAGCTGTGCTCCGCTGTTGACTGTAACGTTACCGCCAAAATTATACGTGTCTTCAACCCATTGCCAGTGACCCCATCTGTCTTTAACTTTCAAAGAGTGCGAAAAACAGCCGCTCTCGAATTTGTAATTTTTGTTGATAAAATCACTGTCGGAGATGTTCAGGCCGCTCGCCACCAGCTGTGCAACGTTAATCCTCGCATTGCCCCCAAAAAGAACACCGGCAGGATTAACAAACCAGACGCGCCCCTGCGAGTTTATCGTCCCGTTCAGGCTGGTCGGATTTGAAGATAGAATCCGGTTCAGTATCGCAAAATCGGTAAAGCCCGGGTTATTGTGCAAAAAGTTGATGACCTCTGAGCTGCCGACATTGAATTTGCTGTAATTGACAATAGCACTGCCGGTATTCTGGGTGATATTCCAGGTATTACCCACCTGCTGGAATGTCACAGGCCCCTGCACCACGCTCGCGCCCTCAGGCCCCGCATAGACTGACGGGCCAAAGAACATGCATGTCGCCAGAAAGCAGGCCATAATTTGCCTGATATAATACTTGTTAGAAAATTTTCTTACTCTTTTCATCATCATTCCCCTTATATCAAATACCTTCTATACCAAACCTATTGCTTACGAACCTTTTATCTTTTATCCCCTGCGACAGCTCACGCTGTTAAACGCAGGGGTTCTTTACCATTTTGCGGCAACGCTGAAATTCAATCTCGGCTTTCCTTTTTCAGTCGGGCCCGCATCCTTCAAAGGCCAGCCCGCGTAAACCGCCGCCTGATAGTGGTCCGTCACTTCCGCTGTAAGACCGATACCAACCGACAGCAGGCTCTCGTTATCTTTTTCGCCAACCATCGGGTCTTTTATTCTTGCCTGTCCGCCATCGATAAAGCACAAAGGCGCAAGTCTCTTCAGCCACGCCTTTCCCTTTTCAGGTTGAATAGGTGCGTTAGCATCCAAACTCACCTTCCGCTGTTCTCTTTCACTTCGCTTCACCAGGTCGTATTCATATTGAAGAGAAAACAGCATGCCGCCATCGGCGACTATCTCATCTTCCTTGTATCCCCTTACAGTGTACATCCCACCGAAGGTTGTCATCTTTGCAGGCACAAGCCTCTCGTTGGAACCAATCCACCGCAGCGATCCGCTTATGCGGTTGACCTTGTAAGAATCAATGAATTGGCTGTGAGCAGCGGAGAAATCATAAATCCTGAACCCGGGCTTTGCGCCGGTGCGCGACTTATCGAATTCGGCTTTGTCGGATTCACCCATGCTCGAATATTGATTAAATGAAATATTGCTTTGCGACATATCGTCTCTGTGATGAATTTCCACTCCTGCCGACCACAGCAGCCAGCTGATGTCCGAGCCGAAGAAGGATGAGAAAATAGACGATGTGATTTTACTTTCTTCTTTGCTCAGCGACCCCGTAAGGTCAACGAACCAGTTTCTGTGCTCGAACACGTTCAGCCGAAGCATACTGCCATAAAAATAGCCGTGACCGAGAAAGCTTATATCGCCCGGCGCAAGCGTCTCGAATTCGCTCCTGCCGCCGAAGGCCGTAAGGCGAAGCCGCGGCGTCCACAGCGGCACATCATAGCTTCCATAGACAGCGTAGTTATCTTCGAAGCCCTTCTCAGGTGCAATCTGTGCCATAAGCGTAAGGCGGTCATCGCGGCCTGTAAGGTCAGTGTTGATTAGTCCGAGCCTCGGTTTGTAACGCCTGTCCGACGTGCCTGAATTATCTACCTGTATATATGTATGCCAGGGGCTGGTTTCATAAACATCATAGCCGACTGCTAATGAATTCGGCTCCGTGCCTTTCGAAATTGTTGCCGAGATATATCTATCGGGGTTGAGGTTGAGCAGGTTGACAAAATGGTCGAGCTTCTTTTTATTGAGCGTCGTTCCGGGTTTTACCGGCGACCACTGTTCGATAACGCTCCTCTTCAGTATCGGCTGCTCACGCTGCGCCTGATTTACATCGTAGGCTGTTATACGCAGCGTTGAAACGGTTGTCTCGATTACCTTAACCGGAAGAATTTCGTCAGCCAGTTTCGTCCCGTTAAGAAGCGCCTGCTTCGGCACATACACATACACGCCGCCATAGTTCCTGTCCTGGTATGCCGAAAGTATGTATTGAATAAATCCCTGGATTGTCCTCACGGAAACCTCCCGCCTTTGGCCGGGCAGCGTGAGAATCTCGTTAATAGTCCGCAGGTCGTAAAGGTCCTGCGGCGATGCCTTGGATAGCGCACTATTCGATGCGTTAAAAACAAGCGGCATATCCGCAATCAGGTCATTAGCTGTAAGCAGCGTATTGCCGCTGATTTGGATTTCCTTCACAGAGAGTTTCGCTGTCGTATCTTCCGGCAGGTTGAGTTTATTTATAACGGAAAGCTGCTTTGCCTTTTTCTTTTCAGCGGCAAGCATCCTTTCGTCTTCGATAGCCTTTCTCTTTGCTGCATCCGCCGCATCCTTCATCTCTTTCATCTTCTCAGTTTCGCCGGCCTTTTTTTCTATCAGCGTCTGACCGGCTTCATTACTTGCGGGCGCCGAAGCGATAGCCACTGCACATACTGCCGATATAAGAACCAATGAGACGATGATAGAACAAATTGTCCCTGCCATTTTATTCATAACACAATTCTCCTTGAACTTTTTAATTATGTTTATCCGCCTGCCGGGCTCCGCCCAGGCGAGCAGCCATTTCCGAAAGTGCCCCAAAATCCCCTGCCGGCAAAGATGTTTAATAACATCTGCCCATGATTGTTGGCCTAATAGTTTCACCCTGTTAGAGAATCCCGATGAATCGGGGCCGATTAAAATCTGTAGCTTCCTCTAAACAATGGTTTATCAATAATTTATCAAAAAACAGGCCTTTGTGTCAATAACAAACTACCCAGATTGCCAAATTTGACTAACTTAACAGGCTCGTATTACTTCTTGCGGTCGATAATAAGGTTATTTTAGGACTTAAAATGTGCTTAAGGAATCTGCGGCAGTTTTTTAAAAGGGTCAATGCTATAACAAATGGTGGCTGCCTGCCCAAAACGATAAATTCGTGCCATACGCATATCCTTTGCGATTAATTTTCCATCAGCAGTATTATCTCCTAAAAAGGTGATAAAGTAAAATGATTTTTTGCAGTTTTTTACGCCGGGATTGAACGCTATTTACCAATATTTTGGTGTGAAATTGTCCAAAAAAATCTGGAGAATGCGGCAGACTTCTATTCCGATTAAATCAGGGTTAAATTTGGGATTACCGCTTAAAGCTGATGGGGTTTATGTTGAGGCGTTATCACGCCGTGCCTGGATTGGCGTAAGGCTGGCAGTTTCGGGTTTAGTCTGGCGGATAATAGAGACTATCTGTTCAAGGCCGGCAAGTTCTGTCGTATTGCCGGTTTTCCGGATGGCGTTTCGAGCCTTCTCAATAAGGTTGTCGGCTTCGCCCGCCCTTCCCTTCGCAAAACAGATTCTGGCCTTTGTAAGCCAGAGGCCTGTAATAAGACAGCTGTCGTGCCCGTAAAATTTTTCCTGGATAGCCTGCGATTTATTAATCAGCGGCTCGGCCTCAGTGTAACGGTTCTGCAGAGTATAAAGTTCGGCAAGGCCGCCGAGAACGGTTGCCGAATAAAGGTGTTCCGGGCCAAAGGTCTGGTTGATTTGTTTTACGGCGCCGTCGTAGTATCGTTCAGCCTCTGTAAGGTTGCCCCCGGCGACGAGCAGCCTTGCAAAATCGACCTGGAACGGGGCAATCACCGCATCATCCGCAGGGTGCGATTCGAGCATAATATCGATTGCCTGCAAAAGCTCGCCTTGTGCATCCGAAAACCTGCCCTGTCTTTTATGGATTTCAGCGAGAGTCCGCAGCGAATAGGCGATGTAGGGGTGCCTGTCGTAATAAATTTCCTGCTGGAGACAAATACACAACCTGCAGAGCTGCTCTGCGTCGGCGAATCTGCCGAGATTGGTATAAATGTATGCGAGGTCGCCGAGGCAATTCGTCAATTCCTCAACAGAATCCCCGTTAAGCCTGAGCTGGCGAGCGGCTGTGATGGCCTTCTCCGCGAGCGGCAACGCCTTGTTGTATTCGCCGTAAGCCATATAGGCTCTTGCCATAATCCTGTAAGTTTTGCAGGACGAAATTTTTTCCTGCATCGCCGGCGCAGCGAAGGCCTGGCCGCTGCAAAGCAGTACCGCGATTACGGGTATAAACAGATTTGAGATTTTGAATCTTAACTTTGAAATTTTTGTTGTCCTTTACACTTATCTTTCCACGCGCCCCGACATACGGAACAGCCGACTTTCCTCTGGTTTGTCGAGATATTATGCACCCGACTTTAAGACTTACTTGCAGGCCGGTTAAAGTATAGGAAACATCGCTTTGAAAAATGTTATCGGTCTAAAAATCTGACGCAGGACGCTTGTATATCGGACTTGACAATTTTAAGGTTTCTGCTGACAAAAAAGTCACCGGCTGTTATGATGAAAGAAAGGGTAAAAAATATGTGAAAGGGAACGGAAATGGCTGCTGTGATTATTGATGGCAAACAGATTGCCGCACAGATGCGCAGTGAACTGAAAGCGGAAGTGGAAAAATTGAAACAGAAGGGGATTGTGCCGGGGCTTGCGGTTATCCTGGCTGGCAACGACCCCGCATCGGTTTCGTATGTGACGGGTAAGCACAAGGCCTGTCAGGAAACCGGCATATACTCAGACGATACCAGGCTGCCTGCCGATACAGGTCGCGAAAAACTGCTCAGGCTGATTGAGAAATTTAATAATGATAAGCGGATTCACGGCATACTTGTTCAGCTGCCGCTGCCGCCTTATTTAAAAGAGCAGGAGATTTTATTTACGATAAGACCCGACAAGGACGTGGATGGAATTCACCCCGTTAGCGTCGGCAAAATGGTGGCGGGCGAGGATACATTTTTGCCCTGCACGCCGCACGGCGTTATCGAGCTTCTTCTGCGAAGCGGCGTCAAAATTGACGGCGCAGATGTCGTCATTGTCGGCAGGAGCAACATAGTAGGCAAACCGCTCGCGAATATGCTGATTCAAAAATCGAAGCTGGGTAATGCAACCGTCACGGTTTGTCATACCCACACCAAAGACCTCGCAAAGCACACCCGCAGGGCAGATATTCTCATAGTGGCGGCGGGCAGGGCAAAAACAATAACGGCTGATATGGTTAAAGATGGAGCGGCGGTTATTGACGTGGGCGTTAATCGCATCGAAGATAAAACCAAAAAGGCGGGCTTCAGGTTGGTCGGCGACGTGGATTTCGAACAGGTTAAGGAAAAGGCAGGCCTGATTACGCCTGTGCCGGGCGGCGTCGGCCCTATGACGATAACGATGCTCTTGTGTAATACCGTTAAAGCTGCAAAAAGAAGCGCTGGCCTACTGGCTTAGGGCGGTGCGGATAATCTGGGCGCGGAGGGCGTCGCGGTGAGTCGGGTCGAGAGGTTTGCCGTAATTGAGCTGCAAATGGGCGGGCAGGGTAAGCATAAAGAGGCGGTTGATTGTTCTGACGGAAATTTTCTCGGCGGCGGCAGTGTTATCCTTGAGATTACAAAGCTGCTCAATCGCAGGCGTCGAGGCACCGAGAGTTTCATGCATATTTATGCCGAGCCGGAGATGACTCAATAAATGCAGTGCCTCGTGCGAACTGATGAGGCGGGCGTTTTTAAGGACAGCGGTTGCACGGGAAATCCTGTCGTCGAGATTATCGCTGTTTTCGCTGAGCAGGTATCTTCTTGCCGCAATTTCATAATCGACAATTTCGGGGATGATTTTATTTTCAAAGGTGGAAACGATTTGCTCCTCCGATATGCCAAGCGAGACCTGGTTTGAGAGCTGATAAAAATCGCCGGCGGCGTCGGTGCCTTCGCCGAAAAGCCCGCGGATGGCAAGGTTCATATCACGTGCGGCGTTGAGAAATTTTTCCGTCTGATTTGCCATCTTGAGAGCCGGCAGGTGCAGCATAACAGATACGCGTATGCCTGTGCCAAGATTTGTCGGGCAGGCGGTGAGATAGCCGAGTCGGGAACTGAAAGCGTAATCGACCTTCTGCTCAATCAGGTCGTCGATGTGGTTAATCTGTTTTGCACAGTCAGCCAGCTGCAGGCCGCTTTTGATTACCTGAATGCGGAGGTGGTCTTCTTCGTTAATCATAGCGGAGAAAGATTCTTTGCTCGCGATGCAGGCGCCTCTCGGGCCTTTGCCGAAGGCGTGATGCCGGCTTATGAGATTCCGCTCGACAAGAAAATGCCGTTCGATTTCGGGGGCATCGGCGACGCTAAAATAAAACAGGTTGTCGCCGAGGTCGAGGGATGTAATAACGGGTTTCAGAATATCGAGTATTTCGGTTTTTTCCTGGTCGGAGCAATGGCTCACGAATTTTCTGTCCGCAAGATTCCTCGCCAGCCTGATGCGCGAGGATATCACTATGTCGGATAGAGGCCCTTTACCGCTGAACCATTCGTTTATGTCGCTGCTGATATCGGTTAGTTTCATAATTTTAGGGGTTAGGGTTTATGGTTTATCACTGGGTTTTTCCCGCTCGGTAATTTTATCGCGGAGTTTGGCAGCCAGCTCATAATCTTCGCTGCCGACAGCCTGCCGAAGCTGCTCTCTGAGAGTAAGCAGCTCGATATGTGTTTTCGTGTCTTTAGGAATTTTCGAGGGCACCTTCCCGCAATGAACCGATTTTCCATCGTGTGTGCTTTCGATAAGCGGCAGGAGCGATTTTTCGAAAAGCTGGTAATCATAAGGGCAGCCCATGAGCGCTTCATTTCGGAGCTGGTCGAGCGTAAAGCCGCACTTGGGACACTTGAGGTCTTTTTCCGCGGAAGCGTCGGCCTCGGATTGCGGGGCGGATGCGAGCAGGCTGCTTAGTAGGTCATTGATGGGTATCTGGCTCTTTGTGACGGCGATGCCCTGCTGGGCTGCGCAGTATTCGCAAAGGTGCATCTCGGTGCGTACCCCGCCGCTGATTTCGGTAAGGTGAATGGTAGCCTCATTATCATTGCAGATTTGGCACTGCATAAAAAAATCCTTTTCGTAAAGTAGCCCGGCGATGCAGAATAATTTTTATCCCGCAGTGTGCAGGGTTTCAATCCGCCAAAAGAACGGCGGATCTTCGACCCCGCGATGCCGGTTGTTGTTTATTATAAGGTAAAGCAATCCGCAATGTCAATGCCGGCGAGCAGGAATTGCGGTTTATCGACCTTTTTGCACGAGGGGCGAGTATAGAGAGCCGTTTTTTCGCAGGATTACTTCGTTTTTTTGAAGCAGGCACAACAGCCGGGTTCTTCCGTGACCGTCACCGAATCGAGTAATATTTCGGCGGGCAATTTTTTTTCGATTGTTTGGTATATATATTGTGCGATTAATTCCGCTGACGGATTATTTTGCCCGAAGGCTGGGCTATCTTCGAGCCCGCTGCCGGCAAGTGAATCTGTTATGCCGGCAAGGATGGCTTTTAGTTTGTTAAAGTCGAAGACAACGCCCGTTTTATTGAGCTGTTCGGAGGAAACCCGCGCCTCGACGAGCCAGTTGTGAGAGTGGATATCTTCTTTTTGGCCGCCGGGCAGCTTTAGCTGATGAGAAGCCCAAAACGATGTCTGAACGCTGATAGTGAACAATATACATCTCCAACTGTCGCAAAATTACGGTTGCCTAACTATTTTTTTTCAGTTTTGCGAACCGTTCCATAAGCCGGTGATAAACTATCTTCGGAATAAGATTTGAGACGTCGCCGCCAAGCGATGCGACTTCGCGGATAAGCGTTGAGCTTGTAAAACCATATTCTGCGCTTGCCATAATAAATACGGTGTCGATGCCCGCCACTGCGCGGTTTGTCATAGCAAGGCTGAATTCGTACTGGAAATCAGTAAGGCTCCTGATGCCGCGAAGAATAACGTCGGCTTTTTTCCGGCGGGCGAAATCGACCATCAAGCCGTCGAAGGTTTCCACCTGGACACGCGGGGTATCGGCGAGGATTTCCTTTATCATTTCGACGCGTTCTTCGGGCGCAAAAAGTGCGTTTTTAATCGGGCTTTTGCCGACGGCAATAATCAGCTCATCAAACAGCAACCTTCCACGCCCGATTACATCGAGATGGCCGTTGGTTATCGGGTCGAACGAACCGGGGAACATCGCCCTTACGTATTTCTTCTGCATACCTGTTTATCCCGATAAACTGGGATTCCTTCATATATCGCAAAACGTTTATTCGGAGCAATATTATATCTTTGATTCTGCCCCTAGTCAAATGGCAAGTTTGCCGGAGCGATTTCAACGGTGCGAAATGGCTTTTAAATAATTGGCAACCTCTAAAAATTCAGAAAATCAGAGCCGCGAACGTGAGTGAGCGGTCAAATCCGCCTGCGGCAGCCCATAAACATATTTTTAGAGATTCCTATTACGTCTCGAATTTGTATCCGATTTCACGAATCGTCAAAATAAAAGACGGGTTGTGCGGGTCGGGCTCAATTTTATTTCTAAGCGTAGTGACAAACCGGTCAACGCTGCGGTCGGTAGTAAAGCTGTCATAGCCCCATACCGCATTCAATATATCATCCCGCGTCAAGGCTCTGCCCTGCCTCCTGCAAAAGTATTCGAGCAGCCCGAATTCTTTTGGAGACAATGGTACCTCTTTGCCGTTTTTGGTAAGCTTCCGGGCAGGTATATCGAGAACGCATTTGCCGAACTTGAAACTATCCTGCTCCCCCTGCTTCCTGCGGCGCAAAAACGCAGCCGCCCTTGCCAGCAGTTCTTTTACGCTGAAAGGCTTGGTGACGTAATCATCGGCCCCGAGGTTAAGCCCCAGAATTATATCCGACTCCTCGCCCTTGGCTGTGAGCATTATAATCGGCATATCGAGTTTTTCTTTGCGAACCAGCCGGCAGATTTCGTACCCGTTAATCTTCGGCAGCATAATATCGAGCAGTATCAAATCCGGCTTTGCATTCAGCGCAGCGTTTAATCCCTTTTCGCCGTCGTCAGCGGTTACGACTTTATAGCCCGCGTACTCGAAGTTATCCTTCAAGCCCCGCAGCATCGTCGAATCATCTTCTACAATCAATATCGTTTCCATATATCCCTACGCAGCCACTGGAACTTTAATGGTAAATACACTTCCCTTGCCGGGTTCGCTTTTCACAATAATTCTGCCTTTGTGGGCATCGACAATAAATTTCACTATCGATAATCCCAGCCCGCAGCCGCCAGCACGCCGTGAAAGCGAATCGTCAGCCTGGTAAAATTTGTCAAATATTTTTTTGACTACACGCCGGTTCATTCCTATCCCGTTATCCTTAACTGAAAAACAAACCTGGCTGCTTTCGACAAAGACCCTCATCTCAATCTGCTTATCATTATATGAATACTTGCATGCGTTATCCAGCAAATTTACAATCACGGTCACCATCGCATCCTTGTCCGCCGATACGAACGGCAGGTTCTCGTCTATCATAAAAGCAAATTTACATTCTGCGCTGGTGAATTTTGTCTGCACAGCCTCGACAGCCGACTTTGCGATATCGGCGGGATTAACCCGCGTAAAATCGAAAGCCTGCTTGTTGCGCTCCATCCTCGAAAACGTCAAAAAGTTATCTATCAGTCGGCTGAGTCTCTCGTTTTCCCTCGAGATAAGCGTCAAATACTCTTCCGCTTGTTTTGTATCCGACTCGCCTGAGGCGGACCGGTCCAGCAGTGTATCCACCAGCACACGCATCGACGCCAGCGGTGTCTTCAGCTCGTGCGTCACCGTCGCTATAAAATCGTTCTTCAGCCTGTTGAGTTTTGCCTGCTGCAGCATTAAACGCGTAAGCAGACCTGCCACGATAACCATCGACCCGATGACGAGGATAAATGTCCACAGATAGACCGCCTGCTGCCGTTTCGCCGCTGCTGCTTCGGAAAGAACGCTGTCCGCAAAATACAATTCTATCTTCCAGCCGGCAAAATTCCCGACTAAATCCCAGCTCATGAATCGTTCGCCGGCAGGGACCGCCTGTCCTGTTTTCGCATCCGCCGCTCCCGCCGCAACCTGTCCCGTATTATCTATCACCCTGCAAAAAATCGCTCTCTCATTCATACCCTCGACAGCCTTCGTCCAGTATTCAGCTATTCTTTCGCCGCCGACCAGCCCCAGCACATACCGGCTGCCCGCCGCAAAATGCACGCCGTAAATATTCCCTACACTCGCGATTCTCCTGAATGTCCCCTCAGGCCAGCCCTCGAAGGACGAGGTGTATAAATAATTTTTTGCCGCTAACGCCGAAACCTCCTGTGCTGATACCACCCTCTTCGCTGCCCCGATTGCCTTCGCCAATTCCGGTTTCGCCGCAAGACCCGCCTGCTCCGCGACGCTTATGCACCGCCTGAGCAGGAAAATTTTAGTCGCTGAATCTATCGACAAATCCGAAAACCGGTTCTTCAGAATTTTTTCGCAGCCCTTTTGCAAATCAGGATGTGATAAATCCTGATAAAGCTCTATCTGCATCAATCTCGCCTCGGCGATGAACCTGTCCTGCTTGCCGCCTTCCCGCTGAATCTGAACAGGAATGAGTTTGGCAAGCAGCCGGTTTTGTTTTTCATCAGGCCAGGCTAATTGCCCGCAGGCCTCCAGCGCCTCCGCAAATTTTTCCGCTTTTTTAAGGCATCGTATCCTGCCCGTCATAGCAGCACCCCGCACCTCTTCATCGCCCGCTGCTGCAAACTGGCCGTAAACATCCGCGGCGCTTAGAAAATCTTTTTCGACAAATTCCAGCTGCCACGCCTTGCCCAAAACAGGATTGCTGTCGGCAATCTCATCTTCCGAAGATAAAACGGGAAAATTAAGTCTGCCGTCCTTACCGTAAATTACCATCCCCTGCCAAAGTGAATCTTCCCTGCCTGTGAAGGCTTCAAATAATTCTGACGCAGATTGCGCGGTGGAATTCAAAATCGTTTTTATGTCGCCGGCAAGAAACTTCTCCGACTGTTCTGCCGCAAGGCTCTCTGCCTCGCCGCTGTATGTATCTATCAGCTTCTGCCTGATAGCCAGCCGTTCGTTCTTCATCGCCTGGTTCATAAACCATACCAGACACACAGTGGGCAATACCACCGCTACAACCAGCAGTAGTATTGCCCAATATAAGTGTGTGTGGCTTTGGCTTAATAATGGTCTGTTTTTAAGGTTTATCACCTATTATTTTTCGGCATCTCCCGCTTTAAGGTTTAACGGCACTTTTGTATATAGCCTCGATTTCTTCATCATCAAGGGCGTTATTGTAAATGCGGATATCGTCCATCATACCTTTGTAGAGTTTATCATCCGGCGTGAAGCTTTTGCCTATGTAGTTTTTGTTCCTAAGGTTAGTTCCAGGCACTCCGGAATCGCCCTCTTTTATCAACTTGCCGTCCTTGTAAATCGCTGCCGTGCCATCATTATCAACTGTTACAGCAAAAAATTGCCACTTGTTCTGCTCAATCGCATTTTCGGCCTCGACAGAACCTCTTGTCCAGCTCGCTGCACCAATACCGGCATAGACATGCAAAATAAGATTATTGCTCGTGCCCATTCGTGATAAAAATATGCGGTCAGCGTATTTATCACTGTTGTTGCCGAACTCAGCAAACCTTGCCCACTCGCCGGCTTCTGTCGGGTAAGCCCAGAGCGTAATCGTGAATGCGCCGCCGCTTGTGCGCGCCGGCAGTTCGATATAATTTTCAACGCCGTCAAATTCCAGCGCACCATCCACCTTGCCGCTTACCCAATGCGGCTGGCCAATAATTTTGCCGTCGAGGTTGCCTTGTGTGTCTTTGGCGACGCTGCCTTCTTTTTCATCCAGCTTCCAGTGAGCAGCGAGCGAACCTGCGGTGCTCTTCTTTAAGGCCGGGTTTAATGTGCTTTTGTAAATTCCCTTTATCTCCTGGCCGCCAAGAACATAATTATAGATGCGGAAATCGTCAATCATCCCTTTATACATCTTGTCGTTCGGCCACTGGCTTTTGCCGATGTAAAACATTTTTCTCGGGACATCTGTAATGCCGCCGGTCCGGCCTTGCTGTATCTTCTTGCCATTTCTGTAAAGAACCGCATTGCCTTCTACATCAATAGTGGCGGCAAAACATTGCCAGGTATTCTTCTCGATTGCCCCGGCAGACTGAACTCTGCCGACCCACTGGATGCCTGGATAAACTTCAAACGACAGGTCGTTTGTGTCGCCGCGCCGGGATAGTATGATATTGTCTTTCTGTTCGCCGTTACCGAACTCGAAAAATCTTGACCATTCGGCATTATCTTCCGGCTTTGCCCAAAGCATAACCGTCAAACCGCCGCTGAACTGATTGATGCCTTCCGGCAATTCAACGTAGCCATCGACGCCATCCAGCGACAGCGCGCCGCCGGTCTCGCCGCTGCTTTCCCACTTCGCACCGCCTTTTAACGCGGCGTCGAAATGATTCTTTGTGCTGTCTTTGGCAACGGTGCCTTCGGTCTCATCGAATTTCCAGTGTGCAATCATACCGCCGGTGTAAAAATGCCATACGCTTCCGGTTTTTACGCTGCCGTCTGCCCGCACCTCGTCAACGCGCCAGTAATAATTGGCGTTCTCGGCCTGTTCGGGAGTTTTCAGCTCGCAATTATTTTCCTTTGTTTCAGTAAGAAGCGTTAGTTTCTCCGGGCTGCTGCCGGTATAAACCTTGTGCGAAACCGCCGCTGCTCCAGTCGTCCATTGAAGTTTTATGCTCGCAGAAGCCGCCACCGCCGACTTGTCGGCAGGCTGCGGATTCGCGGCCTCGGTCTTTTGTTCCAGGTTCACATTCGACATCTGCATCACAAGAGGAAATATGTCTTTCATCTGCGGTATCCGCTCGATGCCTGCGTGAGTAGCCGCGCTGTCGTCTTTCTCTTCTGACCGTATATAGATGTTCGTCTTATCACAAAGAGCCGCTATCTGCTCCACTTGTTTATACCCGGGGTTATCGGCATTGTCGTTTTTCATTTTAAGAAATGCCTCGACAATTTTTATCAGTCCGCCCGCATTAATTAAAACCAGTTTGCTCGTATCTGGATTCAAGCTGCTTACAGCGCCTTGCAGCGGTCCCGATTTTAGAACCGAATTGTCTTTGGCAGCCATTGATATTTTCATTAGTTCCGGAGAAAATGTAACGATTGTTGTTTTTTCATTTTGTCCCAGATAACAATAGAGCTTTTGGCCGTCCACCTCTGCTATCATATATTTGTCGGCCTGCGAATCGGGCTTCTCTTCCTTATTCTGCCACGATGAGAGCTGGCTTACCACATTTGCCAGGCCGAGGATTTTTCTCAAAATCTGCTGAGTCTGCGCCGGATTCCTGCTCGTAATCGCAATGCCTGCGCATTCGGCGATAGCAACCGGCGAATCCCCCTTGCCCGGCGTTAAGGTCACGGGAACTGCATAGATATTTATCTGTTCGATATTGTTAAAAATCTCCCTGCCAAAATCCATGCCCGTAATATTTTGTAATGGTTTCTGGAGTTTCTCACCAGTGCTCGGGCTAAGCGCAATACTTATAAGGGCAACCGCTTCGGATGGGACATTCGAGAAACCATCTTTGGTGAGATTCGATGTCCTGCAAAGATTGTAAGCCAGACCCTGATAACCGGCCTTGAAGCTCATCTTGTCATTGTAGCTTATCGAATCGCTGTTGAGTGATATAGAGGCGACAAATTCGTCTATATTCTGCGGTTCCATAAAGACTTCCACCATCTTCATCTCTTCGGAGTCTTCGCCGACTGTTTTTTTGATTCCCTCAAAGACCTTGTCAACCTTTGCCCAGACCGTCAGGACGTTTTGCTTACGGACAGCCTTGCCAATCTCAGCAAAGGACTTGTTATTCTCGGCGAGGTTCGGCCCGCCTTTTCTCTTGTACAGGCTGATGGTTTTTTTCAGCATGTCCATCGGCTCGGCAACAATAATTACATTGTCATCATATGCAGCACCCGCCTGGTTCTGGATGCTCAAAATCTTCATTCCATCTATATCCTCTGCCGGCTGGCCTATCATACCGAGACCCGCCATCACAAGCCCGCGAAGTGCGTCGCTCTTGCCCGGATACAGCACAACCACAGCAGGCGGATTATTTTTAATCTCGGTGACACCGACCGCCAGACCGCGTATCTTTTTTAATTCCGTCATCATACTCGGATTGAAAATAGAATTGATAATATTGCCCGGCATCCCCATTTGCGGCATCTGCTGCACCTGCGTCTGTCCATTCTGCCCCACCTGTACCTTTACTCCCTGCATCTGCGTCTCTCCCCCCGGACCCAGTTGCACTGGTGGCTCTGCCTGAACTGATGCACGGCTCGCGTCGTACATAGCGGCAAGCGGATTTTCCAGGGGCGTGCCTTTGAGCATATCAAGGATGGTTTCGATTTGTTTGCCGGGTGAGCCAAGCTCGACATAAACAAGCGTTTCTGGCGGCATCAGCGCTGCAGGGTCAGAATCGGAAAGCTCCTGAAGAGTCGCCTGCACCTTTTCGATAAGCTTTGTCTGCTGCGGATACTGTGCAACGAGCTTGCTGAGAACATCCTGTGCCTTGCCCTCGTCGCCCTTTTTCGAATAGCACATACCCTGCAGATACATCGCCTGCGCCTTTATCGAACCGTCGGCGCCGGCATCCTGGATTATCTGTTCATAGATACCGATTGCCTTGTCGAGATTGCCGTCAATCTCATCGGCATAGCGGCCTTCCTGAAGCAGAACCGCAGCCTGCTTCGCCTCATTTGCCAATACCCCTGATGATAGAAACATCAGGCAGCCGGCCAACAATATCATTGTTAATTTTTTCATTTATAAGCTCCTTTCTTTAAGCAGAAGTTTAACAAATCAGCATTCTAAACCACAGGTATATTTTGAAATAAGTTTGTTACAGATTTGTTACGGCTTTGTCCTTTTCTCGAAATTTTTTGAAAATTTCAAAACCCCTCTTTTCAAAATCAACCCTTGACGAAACGAACAAAAAAGGTTAAAAATAGCCAATCGTAAGCAATTTTACGCTGAACTTACCGTTTTTAAGGCTTAGAAAGGATAAAAGAGATGACCCCTGTAATTATTGATGTAAAGGCAAGAGAAATACTCGATTCGCGTGGAAACCCGACCGTCGAGGTCGATGTGCTGCTCGATGACGGCTCGTTCGGAAGGGCCGCCGTCCCATCTGGCGCAAGCACAGGCGCCTATGAGGCCGTTGAGCTGCGCGATACTTCGGCTAAACGTTATTTCGGCAAGGGCGTCGCAGGCGCCGTGAAAAACGTCAACCAGAAAATCGCACCGGCTGTCCTCGGTATGGACGCAATGGCGCAGGAAGAAGTTGACCGCCTTATGATTAAACTCGACGGCACCCCAAACAAAGGCAAACTCGGCGCTAACGCTATTCTCGGCGTCTCGCTTGCCGTCGCAAAGGCCGCCGCCAATTCCGCTATGCTGCCCCTCTATCGCTATCTCGGCGGATGCAACGCCAATCTGCTGCCCGTCCCGCAGATGAACATCCTCAACGGCGGAAAACATTCCGACAACAACGTTGACTTCCAGGAATTTATGATTATGCCCATCGGCGCAAAAGATTTCCCGGAGGCCCTACGGATGGGAACTGAAACTTTCCACACCCTCAAAAAAGTCCTCACCGCAAAAGGCTACGCAACGAGCGTCGGCGATGAAGGCGGATTCGCTCCTATGCTCAAAAGCAACGAAGAGGCAATGGAAGTTGTTATGGAAGCAATCAAAAAAGCCGGCTACAAGCCGGGCAAAGACATCGCCATCGCTCTCGACCCCGCGGCAAGCGAATTGTGGGACAGCAAAACGAAGTCTTACAGCTTCTTCAAATCGGCGCCAAAAAAGAAAATCTCATCCGATGCCCTCATCAATCACTGGGCAGGCTGGGTCGATAAATATCCAATCGTTTCCATCGAAGACGGCCTGGCAGAAGATGACTGGGACGGCTGGCACAAGCTTACCCAAAAGCTCGGCTCCAAAATCCAGCTCGTCGGCGACGACCTATTCGTCACAAACACCAAAAAAATCGCAGAGGGCATCGAAAAACACTCCGCCAACTCTGTCCTCATCAAGCTAAACCAGATTGGCACGCTCACCGAGACCTTCGAGGCTATCAATATGGCAAAACGCGCAGGCTGGACAGCAGTCATCAGCCATCGCAGCGGGGAAACAGAAGACACAACCATCGCAGACCTCGCCGTCGCAAGCGGTGTCGGCCAGATTAAAACAGGCTCGACATCCAGAACCGACAGAATCTGCAAATACAACCAGCTCCTCCGCATCCACGAAGAGCTCGGCTCCGCCGCAAAATACGCCGGCTTTATGTTTATGTAAAAAGCCGTCCGGTGTCGATATTATAAGTGTCCCCTGCCGCTCGTCAGGCTCAGGGGACACTTTTTATTTTTCAGGTTTTGCCGGTGATTACAAAGCGAATGCTGCCGATAAAATTAAAAATCGAAACCCTGCACAGTGAAACAATAACACGGCTAATCCTGTTCTCTTTCTTTTTTCTGGCCGGCCTGGCGGTAATGATGATGTCGCTGCTCTTCAATGATTTTCACGGCTACTACCGGAACGGCTACCTCCTCGCAAATACCAAAAGCAACGTCGATAAACTAAAGGCCCTCAACGACGACTACGATACCCTTCTTCGTCAGCTTCACAGCGACCCGCAGTTTGCCGAGCGACTCGCCGCCGCCACACTCGGCATAGAGCCGAAAGAAAATAAAGATGTTGTCTATCCTCGCGAAACCGCTACACAATTAGCCGTCGCCAGAAGCGCCCTTACGAAGGAATCCGAATCCGCTTCGGGTGAATCCGCCGGCGTGCCGCCTATACCGCGGTGGGTCGAAAGATGCAAGGCCTCTAACCGCAGATTCGCCGTATTCATCGCCGGCTCTGCCCTCATTCTTATCGCCTTTACCTATTTCGGCCCAAGGTTCAGCCAATCACCCACGCAAAACTTCCCCATTACAAAATTTACTTCAGAACCAACCCTCTAACCGTATCAGTTGCTGGATAAATAGAAAATTCTGCCGATTAGAAATTTTTCATTTGCGTCTTTTGACAAACATCGTGCCAAGACCTAACAACAATAGTGTCGCAGGTTCAGGAACAATACTTATATGCGAAAATGAGTCACCAACCATATCTATAACAAAATGATGATTATCTAAAATGTACCTTCCTTCAATCCATCCATCGCTGTAAAATCCTCCAGTTGTATGGTGAATTACATCATACGCATGTAAATTTAATATCGCATTGTCGTGTAAAGAAATCCCTTCTATTAAAGACGAATGATATAAATTGATCACACCATTATCACCTGCCCCTAAACAAGATGATAATTCTCCTCCATAGATATTGACAATGCTGTTATCACGAGCATTAAAATAACACATTTCTCCGTCATACCAGTTGGTTATAGTTGAATTGAATGCATCCACATACGAGATATCACCTCCAAAAATATCAAGTTTTACATCATTAAAAATAGCCGACTCCCCATAATTTTCCCCGGCAACCATCTGGTGATACCCTTCTGTCCACATAACAGCTCTGGCTGGACAAGCGCTGAACAATATCAGCATGATAATTACAGTTTTGATCTTGGTTTTCATAATTTTCTCCTTTCCAAATTTTGGGTGTTTTTAATTTGTATAACTTTTATCATATAAAACCATTTATGATGAGTCCGCCTGGGCGGATTGAACCATTTTAATCTTTAATTTCACTGCAAAGGGACCCTACGAGGCCCCGTTTTACCGGGGATTGACTTGCCTGACAATACGCCATCCTCTGTTCTTACTGAACTTCTCTCCGAGGACTCGATATATTATACCACAAACCCAACTCAATGTTCAATATAAATCCGGAATAAATTGTTAGATTTTGCTTAATTTTCCTGTCCCTTCTCTGCGATGAATCCTGTTTATCCTGTTATCCCGTCCGTTTGTTTCTTTGTGCCTTAGTGCCTTTGTGGCTAATTTTTTTCCTTTTGTGCCCCTTCTTCGTGGCCTGCGAAGCCCGCTACGAAGGGCGAAGTAGGCTTTTTGCGGCTATTTTCCCTCCCCTCGACTTCGCTCAGGGCAGGCTGCGGCCTTTGCGGTCTCCACGGTAAAAAAATTCCAGCAGCATTCCTATTCTAATCGTAGCAGCTTAAAGCCGCTTTGTTTGTCAAGTTTTCTGGCGGCCTTGATGCCGGTTATCTCGATAATCGTCACCTCCAGCACCAAAAAAATCTTCGCACCGCCCCGCGGGCAGCCGACAATATATTTATTGCCCCTGCCGATAGCCGTGTGAATATGCAGTTTAGGCCCCTCGTCATCGCAGTAAATCGTCCCGACGCCCAGCACCTCGCCCGCCCCCTTGAACTCCTTGAAATTCGGGACAATTTTCGGCTTCTCTTTTTTAGGCCCGACGACGACCCTTGCCGCCCTGAACCCGCCAGTAATCAGCACCGCCGCCGATTTGATTCGCTCTTTTTTGGCGACCCGCTCGATAGACTCGTAAAGCTCCTCACCCTCGAACAGCCTAACCGCAATAATCCTGCCTGTTTTTCCAACCGCGTATTCCATAATCGCATCTCCAAAAAAATTTGCGTTTTTTGCCCAACATAAAGTCTGTCCGGCAAAGCAATTATAATCTATTTTTCAAAAACAGGTTATAAATTTTCACATATTGCCGAACAAGCCGGCCTAAACTGCGTAAATTTGAGCAGATAATAAAACAGACATCATCCTCCTCCGGTACGAAATTAGGGCGGCCTCGATAGTCGAGGCCGCTTCCGTTTTAAATGTGTATTGTATATTAAGACAACCTCTTAAAATTCAGGAAATCAGAGCCGCGACCGTAAGGGAGCGGTCAAAAATAATGGTTTCATAAACATATTTTTAGAGGTTGCCTGTATATTAAGACTTGTCTCTCGCTTCACTCAGCCAGCGATGATGTTTTCGAGAGTGGCTAATATTGTCTTCGCCTTTGCCACGCGGTTGCCCGCCGGGCTCTGCCAGTGCATCTGCTGATTCTGACTGAGCATCGCCTCAACCTGCCTGCACGCCACAATCACGGTTGCGTGGTTTTTGTTTCCGCAGCTTCTGCCGATTTCCGGCGTCGACATTTTCGTAAGCTTTCTGGCTAAGTACATACTGAAATGCCTCGCGAGCGAAGCCGTCCTGTCCTTTCGTGTAGAATGCAGGTCGGCAGGCGTCAGACTAAAAAAGCCGGCAACCGCAGCTTCGATATCTGTGATGTGCACTACCGGGTCCATCCTCGCCAGATGTTCGGCGAGGATTTCTTTTGTAAGTCCCAGCTCAATACTTCTCCCCTGCACCGCAGAATATGCGGCCACCTTCAGCACCGCTCCCTCCAGCTCCCGAACACTCGAACGCAGATTTTCCGCAACGTATTTCACCGCCGCCTCAGGAATACTTACACTTTTGGCGACTGCGAATTGCCTGATAATCTGGCAGCGCGTTTGAAAATCGGGGCACTCAATCTTCACCACCATTCCGCTAATAAAACGATTCACGAGCTTCTCCGAAAGCTCCCTTATCAATTTTGGGTGTGCGTCCGAAGCCAGAACGACCTGCCTGCCAGCGAGGTCGATTGAATTAAACGTGTGCAGGAATTCCTCCTGTGTTGATGGCTTACTGGCCAGGAAGTGAATGTCATCGATTGCCAGCAAATCCGTTTGTCTCATTCGATGGCGAAAAGCCTCCAGCTTTTTTGTCTTCAAGGCCAGCACAAACTGATTGACGAAATCTTCCGCTGACAGATACAGCCAAACAGTTCCGGGCCGGTTGCGGCTTACCGCATTACATATCCCTTGCAGCAGGTGAGTCTTGCCGACCCCGTACCCTCCGTGAACAAACAGCGGATTAAATGACACTTTATCATCTCTTATGACCGATAGTGCGGCGTTGTATGCGACCTGATTGGAGTTGCCGACGACGTAACTATCGAGCGTAAATTTCGGCGCGCTCCTTGGCGGCCTGCTCCTTACAGCCGGGCCTGCCAGTTCTTCGGCCTTACGCTCAACAGAACTATGCCCATCAATCGAAACTCCTCTTCTATGGCCGGCGACCGCAGCATCTATCACAAAAGTTAATTTCTTTTCCTCGCCTGTTACCTCCTTCGCCGCTGCTGAAATCTGTTTCGCGAAACGGCCTTCTATCCAGTTCGCAATAAACAGGTTCGCAACGGCAACCTTAAGAAAATCCTCGCAAAGATTCAGCCGGACAGAATTCTCGAACCAGATTTTATACTTCTGCTGCCCGACCTTCTCGGCAATTTTTTCGCTTATCCTGTCCTCGAAACAAACCGGCCCGCCGACGGCGGACCTCGTATCATCCCTGACGGCGACCTGCATAAACAAAAACCTCCTTGCTCTATTACTTCATCCGCTTCCAACTTACGGCTCGATTTTGTTCACTCTCCAAAGCCTCGATATCGAACCGCCGGCAGGCGGCAGACTTCTTTAATCATTCGTCCGGCGAAAAAACAACTCGCCAATCCGCTTTCGGCGAACCACTTTATGCTATTATTGGTTTGGCGAAAAACTATTCAATACGATTCTGCAGCTTTTCTTTTCCACATCGCAGTTGTCTATGTCGCAATTCAACTTACAGCCAAAAATAATTTGTTTTTCACAGGTTTTGCACATCATAACCTTTGATTGTGGAAAAGCCGTGGAAACCAACCGCTCCGCCGAAAGCGGATTAGGTTTTGAGTTTTTATTTTTAAGTTTTAAGCTTGCCGTGATGTGTCGGCAACTATTTGCCGACGCAGAACGTGCTGAATATTCTGTCGAGCACCTGCTCATCGATTCCGCCGGCAGCGGAGCCAATATCGCCGAGTTCCTGCACAGCTGAGCGTATAAACATTGAGGCTGCCTCGCAGTTGTTTTCTCCGAGAGCTAAACCAGCCTCTTTTATTGACTCTACAGCATCGCGAACAGCTTGTTTGTGCCTGCTTGTAAGGGCTGCCATATCCTGCAATACGCCGAATTGCCCGCTGCGAACCTTTGTGCCGAAGACCGATGCTATAATTTTCCTGTCGATTGTCTTTTTTAAACGCTCAATGCCAAAGCCCGTCTTCGAGCTTACCAAAAGAAAATCTGCGCCAAATACTTTCCGCAGATACCCCCTGCTTTTCGAAAGCTGTGAACTGGATAAAAGGTCTGCTTTCGTCGCAACACATAAAATAGATTTCGGCTTTATTAAATCCCGCACCCGCACGTCCGCGGCAAAGTCCGCAATACTTTTGGAAATATCCACACAGAAGATAACCACATTAGAGTTATTCAGCCCTTCAATTGCCGCCTGGCCGGACAACCGCTCGATAATACCCCGCGGCCTTTCCAGCAGGCCCGCACAATCGAAAATAACGCACCGGTTTTCGCCCATCGTCATCGTGCCGGTAAGAATATCGCGTGTGGTTTTTCGCGTCCCCGACACAATGCTTCTCTTTTCCCCCAGCAGCCTGTTAAAGAGGCTGCTCTTGCCGGCGTTCGGCGCTCCTGCTATCCCGACGGATGGAAGCTCCGCGGTAATCTCATAACTGATAGCGCCTGCCAGCAAATCATCCAGCTTCCCTTTCGCTTTTTTCAGTCTTTGTGCGACCTGCCTGTTCGCCTGCGGCGAAATGAACTCAATCGTCTCTTCGCTGAAATCCAGCCCCGCCTCCAACAGGCTAAGGCAATCCAGCAGTTCACGACAGATTTTCTCCGTAATTTCTGTCAGCCGGCCCGAAAGCAGCTTCTCAGCGGAATCAATCTGAAATTTATTGCTGCCGGAAATTATCTGACTCACCGCCTCCGCCTGGGAAAGGTCGATTTTACCGTTCAAAAAACTCCTGGCGGTAAATTCACCCGGCCCAGCCTGCCTGCACCGCCGGTGAATCGGGGAAAACAATTTCTCCATCAGGGCATCGCAGACCTGCCGATTGGCATAAAGATGAATCTCAACAATATCCTCCCCGGTATAGGAATGCGGCGACCTGAAAAAATAAATCTTCGCATCGACGAGAGTTTGCGAATCAATCACAGCCCTGCCAAAACTGATACCGCGATGCAGATTTTTTAATTTGGGTTTGAATAATTCAGATGCCGCCGGCACGGCCTCCGGCCCGCTTATGCGTATAATCACCCTGCCGCCCACCGCCGGCGAGCTTATCGCCGCAATTGTGTCGCCTGACTGATACATAAGTCACAAGTCGCAAGGGTTATAACCCGTGTGAAAAATTCAAAAGCGAACCTTCCCGTAAAAATTCCAAATTTCCAATTCCGAATTTCGGAGATCCGCCATTCGTGTGGCGGACTGGGTTCTGTCTTTACATATATTTTTTGAAAAATGGTTTCGCTTTTTTCTTTTTTATTTTGCCGCCAGTCTTGCTGGTTGCCGAAACCATGCCTGACCCCTCTGTCTGCTCGCGCTCTTCAATATGCTTTTTGATTACATACTGCTCGATAGCGCCGCCGAAAGTGCTGGCCATTATATACAGGTTCAGCCCCGACGGAGCCGAATAAAGCATAATCGGAAACATCACAGGCATCATCACCATCATAATTTTCTGCTGCTGGGCAAGCTGCGCATTGCCGGCCGTCGGCTGCTGGGGCGTAAGTTTCTGCTGCACATAGAACGCCACACCCATCAGAATCGGCAGAAGATTTATGGCGCTGACGCTGAAAAAGACCAGATTCACCGGCGTGAAATGGAATACCGAATCCGGCGCCGACAAATCCGTAATCCAGATTGGCAGGAACTTCGCTCCGCGAAGAGAAATGCTCGCATCAATAGCCGTATAAAGCGCAACCCATATCGGCATCTGAAGCAGCATTGGCAGCGTACCGAGAACCGGCGACGCCCCATGCGTTTTGTAGAGCGCCATCATTTGCTTATTCATCTCGACCTTATCGCCGCTGTATTTCTTTTTTATCTCCTCAACCATCGGCGATAATTTGCCCATCTTGCTCATCGCCACCTGGCCTTTGCGTGTGAGCGGGTGCATAAGAAGCCGAACGATAAGGACTAATATTATGATTACTACGCCGTAATTCGGCAGCACCTTATACATCAGGTCCATCAGCGTTATCAATCCGAACGACAACGGCCTTATGAGAGCCATAATCGGACAGAAGAAACAGCAGCAGGCCATATCGATTGTATTGACGAACCCCAAATCCCTGAATCGTTTGTCGCCATCAAAAACCGCCCTGTCTTTCGGCCCCAGGTAAAGCTGAAATTTATATACCTTGCTTTCGTTTGATTTGATAACTTCCGGTCCGACCTTAAGACCAACCCCAACTGTATCATCAGCGACGCCATCCTTCAGGCCGGCATTGTAATATGCCGCCCACTTGTCGCTTATCAATTTACAATACAAAGCCCCCTCGTCCGCTGCCGGCACAACTATCGCGGTAAAATATTTGTTGCCTATCGCCGCCCATATAAAATTTTCGCCTGACTTGTCAAAACGATTATCCGCATCGGTCTTGGCCTTCATTATATTGGCGACCGGCTTTATAACCGCATTAACCTGCCCCTTGGAGTCGATGAAGCCTGCGATGGCCTTTCTGTCGTTGGTTCTCTTATCTTCATGCCCGATACCCACAGGGCCGGTAAGACTGAAGGAAACCTTCTGGTCTTTTATGGATACGTCATTTATCACGACATTGCAGTCAACAAGATAGCTCTTCGGATATATCGTATAAGTTTTTACGATTTTCAGTATCGGCTCTAGTTCCGCGTAATTTATCTCCGCCGAGAAACTATAAGATTGCGAGCCGTCATCGTTTTTTCTCAGGCCCAGCGGCTTCCACGAAAGCCTGTCGAGCGCAAGCTGCGCACCCTGCTCGACGAGGATAATTGATTGATTGGACATCGATAAAGTCCTGCTGCCGTCGGCTGTCCTTACAGGTGAAAGCAAAGTAAGAGGCCTTGCCCCTTTTGGATTGCGGTCGTTAAAACCTTTGCCGGCCCCGCAGCTGAAAATCGCATGTTCTATCGAAGCCCCGTAGCAGGAAAGCCCAAGCTGCAAACGAAAACCTTTTTGCGGGTCCTCGGTATTCGGGTCCGCTGCGCCGATAATTATTTTTTCAGCATCTCCGCCTGTGGCCCAGTACTGGTTCTGCGCGTCGGGCTTAGGCTGCTCGTCCTCCTTTTTAGCTGCGCTCAAGGTTGCCGTCGCGGATTCGTTTTCCGATGCATTTTGCAGCAGTATAAAGCTGTCAGGCGTCGCCTGTTTAAACAGGCCGCTCTGGAAAACCATCACGCCGCAGAGAATCACAAAGCCTGCCGTAAAAATCGCCAATCCCGTTAAAAATCTTTTGTCTCGTTCCATATTCTGTCTTCTCCGCCGCAGGTTCGCCGCAGGCGAATCCGCCGAAGGCGGACCTTATTCTGGGTTCTGTTTTTTTTATCTTCCTTCTTTGAGCCTGTCAGCGTGGAAATTATCTAACTGGTCTATCGCCTTTATCTTTTGCACCGTTTTATCGACATCATAGCTCACCCTCACAAAGTGCAGCTCGTTATCATCCACAAACGCATAGCTCGCCCTGATATCTCTGTCTCTCGGCTGGCCCACCGAGCCGATATTGATAATTGCCTTTTCTTTTGCGACTATCGGATAGACTCCGCCCAGCTCATCCGGCGTATAAAAGTCAGGCTCATCAAGGAAAACGCCCGGCACATGAGTATGCCCGACAAAACAGATATGACTGATGCGGTCAAACATCACCCGCACCTTCACAGGGTTGGTATAAACATCATCAGGAAAAATATATTCGTTGATGGGCCTTCTGGGCGATGCGTGGACAAAATCCATCACCACATTATAGCCGCCGAGTTTTGCCTTCACGCTCCGCCGCATCGGAAGGCTGCCGAGAAAACTCCACCATTGCTTACCCGTCTGTTCGCCTATGGCTGCACCTGGCTCTGCCTCAGCAATCGGCGGACCGGCTTCAAGAACCTCACGCGTCCAGAAACTGGCCTGCTCCGCAGCGTAATTGAAATTCGTAGGCTCATAAAAAACGGCGTAGTCGTGATTGCCGAGGACGCACCATTCAGTCCTCGCTATTACCAGGTCGAGACATTCAGTCGGGTTCGGCCCGTAGCCAATCACGTCGCCGAGACAATAAATGGTCTTTATGCCCCGCTTGTCGATGTCGGCAAGCACCGCCGTCAAGGCTTCGAGGTTTGAATGTATGTCGCTTATTATCGCAAAAAGCATAACCTGTAATCCGCCGCATGGCGTAAGCCATCCCTTGCCGTTGGGCATCCCTTACGGGATACGGGAGGCAGACCCTTTCTTTTATAAAAACAAGGTAGTCTAACAAAAACCCGCCAAAACGCCAGTTATTTATTCGCATCAAATTGTATTAAGCAGGTTTGACAATAATAAAGGTTGCAATAACGTTAAATGCGTTAAAGAGGGCGTGGAAAAATATCGGCCTGAATATCGAGCCGCTTCGCTCATAAGAATAGCCAATGCCCATCGACAGGATAAAAAGTGCCGGCCAATGCGATGGGGAGGCATGAAAACACACAAAGCAACCCGAACATATCGCAATCGATGACCACGGCCCATAGCCCAGCGACCGCACCATATTCTGAATAAGACCTCGAAACAGCAGCTCTTCCAAAACCGGCCCGATAAGCACCGTCACCAAAAAGATAGAGATTAGCAGAGGCAGTTGCTGCGGATATGCGCTGATATTTTTCAGTTCCTGATGCTGCCCTATAGTGTAATCAGGCCCATAAAATAACTTGCCGATTTCAACCGTCAGCAGTATCACGGCCATTATAATCGGCCAGATTGCACAAAGGTTCAGCAGCGCCGACCCGAAATCGCGAAAAATGGTTCTAAGATTAAAACCAAAACCCTTCAAACCGCGTACAAAACTTCGCCGTATGAGCACAATGATTACAATGACAGAAATAATTGCGATAATGCCGGTCACAATATTATAAACCAAATAATATTGACCGCTCATCTCGGCAATATCCCAACGTTTGCGTATCAGGAGAAAAATGCAGGGTGAAATCACAAAATATGCGGCCAACACAACAAACGGTACAGCCAGGGGCATATTATTTCGCCTCGGCTCAGACTGTATTAGCGCCTTTCTGCCGAACGATGTGCGAAAAAACCAGGCGCAGAACACGACAACGCCGCCAATCAGCAAAACCGCCTCCGGCAAAACCCATCCAGCTCTTTCGATAAACTCTTTCATTCAAACACCATCCAAATACTCCCCAAAGAAAGTAAGGGGTGAACAGTTAAGTGTGAAGGGTACAGAGCGAAGGGACACACTTAACCCTTAACTCTTCACCATTCGCACTTGACGACTGCCCTAATCTTTTATACAATCATCAGTGCATTTTCAAGGAAAATAGATTATGGATATCTTTCGCATAGAAGGACCTGTCAAACTCAACGGTTCAATCTCCGTCAATGGTTCGAAAAATGCAACGCTGCCGATAATGGCGGCGGCAATCCTCGCTCCAGGCGTTTCGACAATTTCAAACGCACCCGACCTCGCCGACATCTCCGTCTGCATAAAATTACTCAGCGAACTCGGCTGCAAAATCGAAAGAACCGACAACAACGCCATCAGGATAGACGCCTCTGTAATCGATAATCCCGTCGGCGATTATGAAATCGTCCGCAAAATGCGGGCAAGCATCTGCATCCTCGGGCCCCTGCTCGCTCGATGCAGAAAGGCCGCCGTCTCAATGCCAGGCGGCTGCTCTATCGGCCTGCGACCCGTCGATATCCACTTGCGCGGACTCCAGCAGCTCGGCGCAAAAATAAAATTGGAAAATGGCTATATCATCGCTGAAGCCCCGCAAGGCCTTATCGGTACCGAAATCTTTCTCGGCGGGCCTTTCGGCTCGACCGTCCTCGGCACCGCAAACGTCCTTATGGCTGCAACCCTCGCCAAAGGAAAAACTGTTATCGAATCCGCCGCCTGCGAACCGGAAGTTTCCGACCTGGCAAACTTCCTCAATAAAATGGGTGCAAAAATTTCCGGCATCGGCTCGCCGCGACTCGTCATCGAAGGCGTAAAACAGCTGCACCCCGCAAACCACAGCGTCATCCCCGACAGAATCGAGGCCGGCACTTTTATGACCGCCGCCGCTATCACCGCGGGAACCCTGCACCTGTGCAACTGCCGGCTCGAAGATATGATGGCCGTCGTCGATAAACTGCGAAGCATCGGCGTTGATGTCGCTGCCGCCGATGACGGCTGTGTAGTCTCCAGAACAGGCCCCTTGAAACCAGCCGACATAACCACCCAGCCATATCCCGGTTTCCCGACAGACCTCCAGGCCCAGTTTATGGCCCTGCTGGCGCTGGCGGAAGGCAACAGCATCATTGTTGAAAAAGTCTTCCCCGACAGATATATGCACGTCGCTGAACTCAACCGTATGGCCGCCAACCTCCGGAAGGAAGGCTCAACCATTTTAATTTGCGGCGCAGAAAAACTTATGGGCGCTCCCGTTATGGCAAGTGACCTGCGGGCATCCGCTGCCCTCGTCGTCGCAGCACTTGCCGCTGAAGGCCTGACTATCGTACACAGGGTTTATCACATCGACCGCGGCTACGAAAAAATCGAACACAGACTTAATCAGGTCGGCGCGAAAATCTACAGAGAAAACGACTCCGAAACCTCCAAATCGCTCCTGCCCGCCCTGGCTGCAAATGATTAACCGAAAAAAACCAATTGCATAATTTGAAAATTGCATATTGCTCAAAATCCTGAAACATCTATAATTAGGAAGCGTTTAATTAAAAAACTTATAATTTGGAGGTAAAAAAATGAAAAAAACAATTATCAGCCTGCTCGCCTTGGCACTCTGCCTTACTTTGCCCTCATGCGGCAAAAAAGGCGCCGATGCAACAAAACCCATCGACCAGATAAAGGCAGAAGTCGCAAAAATGGATGTCTCCCAGCTTCACGATATGGCCTTAAGCTACAAAGATACGATTCTTTCGAAACAAACCGACCTCGAAAAAGTTACCACCAAGCTCAAAACCATAAATCCGACAGAGCTTCTCGGCGCAAAGGCCGTTGACCTGAAAAAGCAGATGGCAGATATCGAAAGGTCCGTCAGCGCACTTAAGGAGCGGTTCGAAATCTATTACGACCAGCTCAAACAAAAAGGCGGCAACCTTACAGGCCTGGAAATTAAATAAACCTGATGCCGAAAGTTTATTTCGGCTGTATGCGCCTTGTGATAATTGGTAACGGGTAATTGCTATTCCCGACCCGCCGTGCCGGAGCATCATAACGGCTGGTAAAATCGGGATTGGCCTGCTTATCCTTTACTGCTTAAATGTTTAACTATTTAAGGAGCCGAAAATGAAACTATTAAAAATCCTGCGCATTGTTGCAATAGTCGTTCTACTTTTGGTCCTTATCCTCTCGATAGTCGGCAAAATTTACGGAGGCAGGCTCGTAAAGTGGGGTATCGAAAAGGCCGGCTCCAGCGCGCTAAAAGTCCCCGTTACTCTCGACAAGGCAAGCCTCTCCATTCTCGGCGGGTCGCTTGGTCTGACGAACCTCTCTATCGGCAACCCCCCTGAATATAAGAACAAGCAATTCCTCGAATTGAAAAGCGGCAGTATCACGGTAAGTCCCGCATCGCTCCTCAGCGGCACCATACACATCCCCGAAATTAAACTTAACGGCATAAAAGTAGTACTTGAACAAAAAGATATAAGAAGCAACAACATCCAGGACATACTTAAAAATATCTCCGCAGGCGAAGAACAGCCCGCCGACAAGACAAAACAGGCCAGCGGCAAAAAACTCCGCATCGATTATCTTGAGCTTACGGATATTACCGTCGATGTAAAACTGCTGCCCCTGCCGGGAAAGGCCGACACCATCCCGCTGAAGCTGCCGCCGATTATAATGAAGGACATCGGTAACGACGGAAAAACCACAACCGCCGCACTCGTCAGCAAAATCATCGTCGCCATCAGCAAAGGCATCGCTGAAAAAGGTGCAGGCATCCTGCCGGATGACATCACAAAACCATTGAACGGCGCACTCAAAGGTCTCGGCAATGTAGGTGGCCAATTACTCGACCAAGGTAAAAATCTTGGCACAGGCGTCGGCAACAAAGTTAAAGACCTCGGCGGCGCTCTCCAGGGAATCGTAAAACCAAAAAAAGAATAGAACAAATACAAGATTTGTATTTAACTGTGTCGTTATATTTAGCCCCCGCGTTTTGCTGTCGCAAGACAGCCGCGGGGGTTTTCATTTTGTTTAGCCGTCGCCGGAACGGCGACGGGGTTTTGCCGTTTCGGTTAGCTCCGACACCTGTGGTCGGGGCAGTTTGACGAAACGAATGCATTTCACGACGGGTTATCCACCAACGACAATTGGGCGGGACATTTTGTTGTTAATATACCGGGTTCCCTAAAATGGTAGCGTCCCTTATTTTTTCTTTTTTCTTCTAAAAATCTTGTAAGTCTCTTTTCCAGATACAATAGTAGCATATAAAAAGATAGCTACTCCACATATTTTGTAAATCCATTTTAATGTTATAGAATCGGTTTGTCCGCCAAACTTTCCTTGCCATATTTCAACCGGTGAAAAGAATATAAATACGATAGAAACGGACAATGTAATAAGAAAAAACATTGGCCAAAAAACAGTATATAATTGTTTTTTATACTTTATCCTCATGTTTATATTTCATTAAAAGTAAAAAATGTCCACGTATCGAAAAAGAGAGATGTTCACCTATTTCAAACGCTTTGCAGTTGTCGGTGGGCGGAAACAAAAGCTGCCGACTCGGCTATTACAATCTGCCTTATAAGCTCCGTCGAAACCCGCCGCAATTGCAAATTCAAAATCTTCTCCTCAACCGCACCTGCAACAATCCTCGCCAGCTGCCTGTCAAAGCCATCCTCAACCAAATCAGACGCAATTCTGGATTTATTCCACTCCGCAGAAGGCGGATTCACTTTCTGCTCGTCTTTATGCACGCCTCCAGTTCCGCAAAGCCCGTCCTTACAAGCCGGCAAAACCTCAATCCGCCCGCGCCGCAAATTTCGCTGCCACTGATGATAGTTAAGAATCTCGGCTGCATCATCGAAACCCGTCGAGCAAAGCACCGCCTTGACGAGTGCAAAAATCTGGTCGCTTGCGATTGTGTGCGCGCCCGCTGCGGATTGCCTGTAAAGATGATACGTTATCACCTCCGCGAATTCCTCGGTAAATAAAATGTCGAAATGCCCCGCCACCGTCATACAGTTGTTAATCGTCGCAAGAACCTTCGTGTGCAGGTAATCTTCCACAGAGCCGTCCGCTTTTACCACCCTGATTTTTGCCTTTGTCTGCATTTCCCGCCTCCCTGCCAAACAAAAGGTTGGTTTTATTATTCTTGTCCGCCTGTGGCGGACTCCGACCGACGAATTGTCTCGCTCACCTCGTCAATCAATTCGCCCGCGTCCTTGAAATCACGATACACGCTTGCGAATCGGATATACGCCACCTTGTCGGCGCTGCTCAAATGTTTCATTACGCTCTCGCCGATAAACGCCGACGAAACTTCCTTGTCGAAATTCTTGAAAATATCCTCTTCCACTCTCTCGACTATCTGCTGAATCTCTTCTGCCGATACAGGCCTTTTATAACACGCCTTCTGAAGACCCGCCATCACTTTTTCCCTGTCGTAGGGAACTCGCGAATTATCTTTCTTGATTACGTAGAGCTTGAAACTTTCCCCGACCTTTTCGTAAGTGGTAAATCGCCTTTTGCAAACAAGGCACTGCCTTCGACGCCTGATTACCCTGCCCGCATCAGATGACCGCGAATCCACAACCTTGTCGCTATCCGCTCTGCAAAATGGACACTTCACAGCAAACCAGCCTCCCAAGAAATTCCTTTGTCCAAGCTCGCCCGCACCCCGCTTGCCGGGACGCTCTTTCGCTTCGGCAATTCCGTCAAACATTTATATCACTATTACTTGCTGTCTAACCAATTATATTATCAATATATAGTGTGTCAAAGAAAATTTGGGATTTGAAGTTTGAAATTTGAAATTTTTTCTGATACCCTGCTAACTCGGCTGCATCGAGGCCTAAATCTCGCCTGCAGTTAGCAATGGTTTTTTCCGGCAAAGATTTCTATGAACCTGCAAAATGAACAAAAAAAATGCCCCTTCAACGGGCTGGCGAGCGGTGAGCCCAGCGGTCGAACCGCTTGTGGTGAGCCAGGTCGAACCGCTTGTGGTGAGCCAGGTCGAACCACTTGTGGTGAGCAGGTTTATGGTGAGCGTAGTCGAACCAGTCGAACCATACTGATTGTTTCCGCCATTATTTTCTGCGTTTTCATTCTCGTTGCCGCCGGCAGCACACTCTGGGACCGCGACGAACCGAGATACGCCTCCGTCACGCTGGAAATGGTCAAGTCCGGCAATTACCTCATCCCCACCCTCGATGGCAAACCCTGGCCCGACAAGCCCCCGCTTATGTACTGGCTGATGTCCGTCCCCGTCCGCCTCATCGGTCCAACCGCCCTCGCCTGCCGACTCTGGTCCGTCCTCGGAACCGTTGCCGCCTGCGTCCTCACTTTTTTTATCGGCAAAAAATTGTTCTCATACAAAACCGGTTTGTTATCGATGCTCATTCTCGCATCTTCACTGCTTGTCCTCTTTATCGGAACCGCCGCGATTGCCGACGGCATCGTCCTGCCGTTTATGCTTGCCTCAATGCTCATTTTCATCATCGCCTTGCAGTCAAAATTTAAAATTATGCACATCCTGCTCCTCGGCATCACTTTAGGACTCGGTGCGCTTACGAAAGGCCCTATCGGCCTGCTGCCCGTCCTTGTTATGCTCACTGTCTCATGGCTAAACCCCAAAACAAACAAAAACAATCTGCGAATATTTGCCTTGATTTGCCTGGCAGCCGCAGCCTTGCTGGGTTGCCTCATCTTCCACGCAATGCCCAAACTCTCACACATCCTGCTTTCAGCAATTATTTTGGGCCTATGGGCGCTCGCAGAAGGCCAAACCGGCCTGCTGCTCGTCCTTGTTACTCTTGTTACTTACGTTGTTATATGGCTGAACCGCAATAATCTGCGAATGTTCCTTTCGGTTTGTCTGGCTGCTGTTTTGGGCTGCCTGATTTTCCTCTTATGGGCAATCCCAGCCAACAAAGCCGCGGGCGGAAACTTCCTGCACGTCTTTCTCGGCAGGCACGTCATCGGCCGCGCACTCAACCCTATGGAGCATCACGGCGGAAACTGGCTGCTCTTCCTGCCCTACTATATTCCCATAATTATTGCGGGCTTTTTCCCATTCATTTTGCACCTGCCGGGCGCAATTTCAGCCTGCCTCGGCGGCAGAGTCGGCAGCAGACAAACTAAATTCCTTTTAATCAGCTGGATACTTTCAATCCTTCTGCTGATGTCCCTGGCGGCTACGAAACTGCCCCACTACATCCTTTTTATCTGGCCCGCACTGGCGCTTATCACCGCCGCCACCATCGAAGCCGCACAAAGCCTGCCCGTCGAACACATTGGGCAGGCCCGCCTGGGCGGACTCACAGAACGCGATAAAAAATGGCTCCGCGGCGGCGTATGGTTCTTTGGCCCTGTAGCTTTTGTCCTCGCTGCTGCCTGTTTTGCCGGCCCTTTTATTCTGCAAACACAAACCGGCCTGCACATCCCCCCTCTGAACTGGTCAGGACCGCTCTGCGGCCTGATTCTGATTATTATGGCCGCCTCTGCAATATACTTTCAGCTTAAAGAGCAATTCCTGAAAAGCTCCGCAGCGCTTTTGGCCGGTCTGGCCGTTTTCCTCATTCCCCTTTTACTCGGCGTCCTGCCAGGCCTCGAGCAGATTAAAATCCCACCGGCAATCGCAAAAATCATCAACGAAAAAACCGGACCCGAAACCCCCGTCTGTGTCTATAAATTTAACGAGCCGTCCCTGAATTTTTACATCGGCCGACCCGCCTGTGGTAAGCCAAGTCGAACCACCCGTGGTGAGCCAAGTCGAACCACAAAAGAACTCGCCGGCGAAAAAGATGTCGCCGATTGGGCATCGCAAACCCAAAACGGCATTCTTGTAATCCCAAAAAATCTGCTCGACGAAATATGTAAAAAATTCCCCGGCCTGCAAACCGAGATGATTGGTTCTAAAAAAGGTATAAATTATTCCAAGGGAACGCTTCTCGACGTCGCAGTAGTAATTGTAAATAAAATCGAACTGAAATGACAGAATTTACGATACCAAAAAGAACAACGATTTTTGCATTCGCCGCAATAGCCTTTCTCGTTATTGCCGCCGTCGCTTCCTTCCTTGTTTTCGACCAGCAGACTTTGCGCTATCTCTACAAGCTGAACCCGCACTGGAATTACTGCAAAGCCGCCGTTATTTTCAAATACCTCGGCAAGGCCTGGCTCCTCGTATGGCTGATTCTGTTCGGCGGAATCCTTACCGGCAAAAACCGCACAATGGTCATTATCCTTTTAGCGCTCCTCGCCGTTGCCCCGACCGTCCTTCCCTTAAAACATCTCACCGGCAGGCAAAGGCCTCGCGACTATATCGAACGCGTAATCGAAAACGAAAACCAGGAGAAAACCTTCCCGCCCGTCAAAAGCTGGTCTTTCCCTTCCGGCGACACCGCAAGCGTCTTTGCGGTCGCGGTCGCACTGTCGCCTTTCGTAAGTACTCTTTGGGGAATACTCCTTTTGCCGGCCTGCTGCCTTATCGGGCTATTGCGAGTTGTCGATTTTGCTCATTATCCTTCGGATACCCTTGCCGGCGCAGCAGCAGGTCTCCTTGCAGGCTGGATAATCCTGAAAATATTTTCGCTCCTGCCTTTACCCTCCTGGGTTGACTCGAAACATTTTTCCATCGCCAAAATCGCCGCTTTCATATTGATACCCTTGTCCCTGCTGATAAAAGATTTTGCGCAGTTTGCCGGCGTTATCGGCTCTTACGGCGCCATTCTCTTAATCGTCTTTGTTGTATTTTCGATAAAGAAAAAGTCCGCCTCCCCTCAAAACAAACAAAACTGAATTTCTTCAGAAAATCAGAGCCGCGAACATGAGTGAGCGGTCACTTCCAAAAACATATTTTTCAGAAGTTTCCTTAACGACGAAATGAATGCCTTTTTGTGTGTCTCTTTTTGTGGAATTTTTTTGGCTCTTTTTTATGTTTTTCGGGTAGTTTGACGAGCGCTTCCGCGGGTGATAAATTAAGCTGGCGTGCGGCGACGTTGACGGCAATAATCTTTGCCTTTATTGCCTTGCCGAGAGTCAGCACCACGCCCGAGCGCGCCCCTGTGATGCAGTGATGTTTTTGATTATACTGCCAGTGGTCATCTCCAAGGTCCGCCGTTGTAATCAGCCCTTCGATACCGAATTTTTTGCTGCGGGCAAATACGCCGAAATTGGTAAGGCCCGTAATAGCGCAATCCATAACCTCGCCGATTTTTTTGCTGAGCATCTGGAGAATCAGAACCGTCTTCAATTCTCCTTCCGCATCCTGCGCCCGCTCTTCCGTAAAGCTGATGTGCTTTCCCGCCTCAACCAAATCGAGCTGCTTATCTTCCTTTAGCGAGCCGGTGCGAAGATACTCATCGAGTTGCCGGTGAATAAGCAGGTCTGCGTACCGGCGAATCGGACTTGTGAAGTGGCTGTAATGACGGCTTGCCAGCGCGAAATGGCCGACATTCTGCGGAGAATATCTCGCCTTTTCGAGACTGCGCAAAACAACTAAGTTGACGGCAAGCTCGCTGTCTTGTCCAACGACGGAGGCAAGTATCTTCTGCAGGTCATACCGGTCGGGAACTTTCGGCAAATTATACCCGATGCTCCGCATAACGATTGCCAGCTCTTTCATCGCCATCGCGTCGGGCTGCGGGTGAATCCTTCGTATGAACGGAACATTAAGCCTGTCGAGCAGCGATGCCACAGCCTCATTGGCCTCGACCATAAACATTTCGATTATCGTATGCGGATAACTCGCTTCCGCCGGTTCAGCGTCAATTACCCGACCTGCATTATCCAAAATCAATTCCGTCTCCGGCAGGTTCAGATGAAGCATCCCGTCTTCGTTGCGGCGCTTTTCGATTAAACGGCTGAGCGTCTCCATATTTTTCAAAAGCTCGAAGACGGCAGGCAGCACCTCTTTTTTATGACCCTTCAGGGCTTTGTCGGCCTGCAAATAGGTAAGCCTCTGTGTCGAGCAGATTACGGAATTTGCGAAGTGTCTCTGGATTGGCCTTCCGAGCTCGTCGTAAGTAATGAATACGCTTTTGGTAAAGCGTCTCTGGTTCGGCTGAAGCGAACATATACCGTTGCTTAACATTTCGGGCAGCATCGGCAGAACCTTGCCGGGCAGGTACACGCTGTTGCCGCGCTGCCGCGCCTCGTTATCGAGAGGCGTGCCGGGTGCGATAAAACTGCTTACGTCAGCGATATGAACGCCGAGACAAAAATTGTTATCGTCGTCTCTTTCGAGACTTATCGCATCATCGAAATCCCTCGCGTCCGGCGGGTCGATTGTGATGATTGTCTTGCCTGTTAAATCCTGCCGAACATCGTTGCCGGCCTTTTCAAAAATCGCGGCGGCATGTCTCGCCTGCTCTACGCAATCTTCCGCGAATTCCAGCGGCAGATGATATTTATAAATTATCGAATTTAGCTCTGTCTCGAATGCCCCCGCCCTTCCGAGAACCTGAATGATAACGCCCTGTGCCCGATGTTTATCGGTTGGCCGGGTAATCATTTCCACAACCACTTTATCTTTGTCAGTGGCGCCCTTGGCCGTCACATCATCGACCGTTATCGGGTCGGTAAAACTTTTGCCGTCCGGCTCAACGAGCCACCCCGTTTCCGTATGCCGCAGCGTCCCGACGAATTTGCTGTCCGCCCGCTGGAGTATTTCCGTTATTTTTCCTCTGTAAAGAGTTTTACCGCCCCGCCTCTGCATAGTAACCACACTCGCCGCCACCATGTCGCCGTTGAGGGCGTCCGCGGTATTGTCAGGCGGTATAAACAGGTCCTCGTGCAGGTCGGGTTCGAGCGGCAAAACGAAGCCGAAACCTCGCGGGTTGGAGCGAAACGTGCCGACGATTCGCCCCGAAAGCGGCCGAAGCTCTACCACGCCGCCCCTGTCTATAATCACCTTGCCGGCCTCGACAAGCTGGTCGAGAGCCTCTTTAAACACCGGGTAATCCTTACTGCTTATCTCCATTTCTCTGGAAAGTTTCGCAGTCTTCGTCGGCCTGTAATCCGTGGATTTGAGTCTTCTGATTATGCTTTTTTTGAATTCTTCTGTCATTAAAACTTATTATATCATCTCGCCGCAAAATTGCACGACAAAAGATGTCAACCCCGTTAGAGACCCGCCTGCGGCGGGCTAATTAAAATCGACGGCTTTCTCTAACGGGGCAAACCCCCAAAACACCAGACCCAGGATTCAGAACTCAAGACCCAAAAGATAAGAATTAAAAATATTTTTTCGATTTGGCTACCTGCGATTTATATTTTAGACTTTGAATGTAAGAAAGTAAATAAAGGGGGCTTGGCCATCGCTAACCTGAGGAGGTGGTTTTCGGTCGGCAGCTCAACTACTATAATGCCACCCCGTTCACGGGGGTCCTGCCATGGGGGGTTGATGTTTTCCTCGGCAGGATGAACACAACGCCTTCGCACTGGCGAAGGCTGAAAAATAGTTTTGATTTTGGGGGACTATACAAGTTTCTTTCCGGTGAATCCCTGCGACTTTTTCGCAGGGATTCTTTTTTTGATACCGCCTTGTATTTAGCCCCCGTCCGCCGCAGGTTCGCCGCAGGCGAAGCCGCCAATAGCCTGTTCGTTTCTGGAGATTATCTCATCCTGCAAATCGCGGGCAAGGTCAACGAAATAATCGCTGTAGCCCGCCACCCTCACAAGCAAATCCCGATACTGCTCCGGGTTCTTCTGCGCCGCACGCAAAACCTTCCCGTCGATTACATTAAACTGTATATGGTGGCCATCCAGCCTGAAATAACTCCTTATCAGCTGGCTAAGAAAATTCAAATTCTCGCCGGCAAGAGCCTGCGGATTAAATTTCATATTCAAGAGCGTCCCGCCGGTGCGCACGTGGTCAATCTTCGACGCGGATTTCAAAACCGCCGTCGGCCCATTCACGTCAACGCCCTGGCTCGGCGAAATGCCTTCCGAAATCGGCGTAAGTGCACGCCTGCCGTCCGGCAGAGCACCGAGAACTGAACCAAAATAAATATGCGACGTCGTCGGCAGTAAATTCAAATGGTAAATACCGCCTATGGTATTTGGCCTGCCGTCCAGCGAATCAAAATAAATGTCGAATACCTGCTGTGCGAGTCCATCGGCATAATCATCGTCATTGCCGTAATTCGGCGTCTGGTTCACCAGCATTTGGCGTAGCGCCTCATACCCCTCGAAATTTTTCCTCATCGCATCGAGAAGCTCGCCCCAGCTTATATCCTTTTTCTCGAATACGTGCAGTTTCACCGCCGCCAGCGAATCCGCCACCGTCGCAATCCCGACCCCCTGCACATACGTCGTATTATACCGCGCGCCGCCCTCGTGATAATCCAAGCCGTTCTCAATGCAGTCGTCAATCAGTATCGACAAAAACGGTGCAGGCATCAGTTTGGCATAAAGCTGCTCAATCTTATTATTGCCCTCAATCTTCAAATCCATAAAATAATTCAGCTGCCTGCGGTACGCCTCCAAAAACTGCTCGAACGAGCCGAACTTCTGCACGTCGCCCGTCTTCGGCCCAATCTGCTCACCCGTTAACGGGTCAACACCGTTAAAGCAAACCATCTCCAGCATCTTGGCCAAATTAAAATAACCCGTCAGCGTGCTTCGCTCCCTCCCGAACGCCACGGTTTCCACGCATCCTATCGGCCCGCCTCTGCGGGCATCGAACAGGTCTTTGCCCGCGCGAAGCATTTCCTGAATAATCGTATCGGTATTGAAAACCGAAGGCTGCCCGAACCCCGTCCGAATCACCTCGCACGCCCGGTACAAAAACCGGTCAGGATTCTTCTTGCTCAGCTGGATGCAGCTTCCTGGCTGAGGCAAACGCATATCCTCTACAACATCCAAAATCAGATACGACATCTCGTTCACCGCATCGCTGCCATCGGCGGTCTTCACGCCCCCCGTATTTATCAGCGGAAAATCCACGTAAGTACTGCTCTGCTCCTCCGTCACTCCGACTTTTGGCGGCGCAGGATGATTATTGAACTTGACCCAAAAACAGCCGAGCAACTCTTTCGCACCCTCGACCGTAAGCGTACCCGCTTCAATCTCTTTTTTGTAAAACGGGTACAGGTGCTGGTCGAGCCTGCCGGGGTTGAACGAATCCCACAAATTCATCTCCGTCACAACGCCCTGATGAATAAACCAGTAGCTCTGCAGAGCCTCATAAAAATTCCGGGGCGGATTCGCCGGCACATGCCTGCAAATCTCCGCTATCCGTTCCAGCTCCGCCCGACGCACAGGATTGGTTTCCTTTCCTGCTAATTCTTTCGCCTTATCGGCGTATTGATTCGCAAATGCAATTATCGCGTCGGCACAAATCGCCATCGCTTCAAGCTCTTGCTTTTTCTGTTCGGCCTTCGCATCTTTTTTAAAATCTATCTTCTCTATGCTTTTTGCAATATCCTTCTTAAAATCCAGCATACCGCGGTTATAAATTTTATCATCAAGAACAGCATGCCCCGGCGAACGCTGCTCCATAAACTCGGTGAACACGCCCGCCTTGAACGCCGAAAGCCACGCAGGACTCATCGCCGCAAATACCTTTTCGCGTATCGATTTGCCCGCCCAGAAAGGAATTATTCTTTCCTTGTAAACCCGCACCACCTCATCGCTAACAACAAAAGGCGTTTTCTTTCGCCTGTTGAGAATCGCAAGGTCCTCAAGACTATGGCAGCATTGCTCAGGATATGTCGGCGTAGCCTTCGGCGCGCCGCCGCGCTCGCCCACAATCAGCTCGCCGTCATTTATGCAAACCGTCTTATTCTCCATAATATATTTGAACGTGTATGCCCTCATCAGCGGCAAAGGCAGCTTCTTCGACTCGTTATCACGATAAAAAGCCGTCACCAGCTCCGCTCTTTCCGCTGAGATATAAGGCCTCGTCTCTACACTATGATTCCGAAGTTTCGATACTCTTTCATTCATAAAAACTATCCGCCAATCTTTACTTCAATCCCGTATTTGCGAATCCTGTCGGCTATATTTTTCACCTGTTCACCGGATGGACTGTCGAATTTCGCCTGCCCTTTCGCAAGCCTTTCCGATTTCGCCAGCCCGCCCCTGTGGTACGGCAGAATATCTATTCTCACAAGGCTCGATAGCGCCGCTGCGAATCTGCCGGTCGCTTCGATATTTTTCTCGCCGTCGTTCAGCCCCGCGATAACAGGCAGCCTTATTATGATTTTTTTACCCCACTCCGACAGCCGCTTTATATTTTCAAGTATAATTGCATTATCAACGCTCGTTAAACGCCTGTGCTCTTCGGCATCGGTATGCTTGACATCGCACAAAAACAAATCTGTAAATTCGCTCACCTCTTCCAGCGCTTCCGGCTTGCAATAACAGCTCGTATCGACAGCCGTATGAATCCGCAGGCTTTTGCACCGGCTAAGAATCCCGCACAAAAACGGCTGCTGCATCATAGGCTCGCCGCCGGAAAAAGTCACACCACCGCCGGACTGCTCATAAAAAATCACGTCTTTTTCAATCTGCTCCGTAATACTCTCGCAGCTCACCTGCCGGCCAACCATCTTCCTTGCCCCCGCAGGACATTGTGCCGCGCACGCTCCGCAAAGTCTGCACCCGCTGCTGCCCGTCTTTCGATTTATTGCCGTCTTATTCTCAATCGAAATCGCCCCGTTCGGACACGCCCCGACGCACCTGCCGCAGCCTATACATTTTTCCGCCCTGAAGCTTATCTCCCTCTCTCCCTGCCAGCTCTCAGGGTTATGACACCACGCACAGCGAAGCGGACACCCCTTAAAAAATATTGTCGTGCGGATGCCCGGCCCATCTTCCAGGGCATACCTCTTCACGTCGAATATGACGCCTTCAGCGGATGCTGCCTTTTTGCCCGCTACCGATTTACCGGGATTGGCGGACAGCAAATCCCCTGCATCTGATTTTGACTGTAATCCTTTCACTCAGAATCTCCAGGACTCGCCTGCGGCTCGCCATCCCTGAATCTATCCGCAGGCGCAAAGCAAGAACCACCATACGATATCCCAATGAAGTCGGGATAGTTCGATTCCCAATAATTATATCCTAAAACCACCCTATAAGTCAACCCCGGCTGGCCTTTCCCGGACGCCGATAACGCTTTTCCGCCTCCCTAACAGCGTATAAACTTGACAAAGAACCGTTGTTTTGCGAAACTGCTTCAAATTAAAAGGCTTATATTTGTCGTGCAGGCTGCCATTCCTTTTATTGAATGAAGGCAGGAAAGTTATTTTATGGCAATATCCGACATAGGGAAAACGCTGCTCAAAATTTTCGGCTCCCGCAACGAGAGACTGCTCAAAAAGTATTGGCAGGTCGCACTATCTGCCGGCCAGTTCGAAGAAAAGCTCAGGAGTTTAACCGATGAGCAGCTCTCTGCAAAGACCGGCCAGTTCAAAGCCGCTCTAAACGCGGGCAGCCGCCCCGAAGATATTTTACCAGAAGCCTTCGCCGTCGTAAGGGAAACCGCCAGGCGAACTATCGGCTTACGACATTTCGACGTCCAGCTTATCGGCGGACTCGTCCTCTACGAAGGCAAAATCGCTGAAATGGTCACAGGTGAAGGCAAAACCCTCGTCGCGACCCTCGCAACATATATGGTGCATCTCACCGGCAGGCACGTCCATCTTGTCACCGTCAATGATTACCTCGCCAAACGCGACGCCGAATGGATGGGGCCGGTCTATAAAGCACTCGGACTTTCCGTCGGCGTCATCCAGGCGGATATGGATACCATCGGCGAAGAGCGAAAGGCTCAATACGCCTGCGACATCACCTACGGCACAAACAACGAGTTCGGCTTCGATTACCTCCGCGATAATATGAAGGTATCACTCGAACAAATGGTTCAGGGCGAATTGCAATATGCCATCGTTGACGAGGTCGATTCGATTTTGGTTGACGAGGCAAGAACCCCGCTCATTATTTCAGGCCCGGCTCTCGACGACGTAAGCAGATACAAAAAAGCCGACGCCGTCGCAAGAAAACTCCTCGAACTGCAAAGCTCTTACGACCGCACAAAAAAACAAATCGACGCCGCTGAGCGCATCATCGCAAACGCCAAAGGCGAAATCGCCGACTCCAAAAAAGACAGCGATAATACCCGCATCGCAAAGGCGCAAAAGGTAATCGATACAACCGGAGAGGAACTCGAATCAGCCAGGGCAAGACTCGAAACAATGACACAGTATTACGAAGTCGAATTCGACCGAAAGGCCATCCGCATCGGACACGAAGGCATGGGCGCCGCACAGGAAGCAGCGGGCATCGGCTCGTTCTTTACAGGCTCAAATATGGAATGGCCGCATCTCCTCGAACAATCCCTGCGGGCGCACGTCGTATTCGAAAAAGAAAAAGATTACGTCGTTATGGACGGCAAGATAATCATCGTCGATGAATTTACCGGCAGGCTTATGCACGGAAGACAATGGTCTGACGGCCTCCACCAGGCTGTCGAGGCAAAGGAAAATGTCCAGGTCAAAGAAGAAACACAGACCCTCGCCACCATTACACTCCAGAACTTCTTCAAACTCTACAAACAGATTTCCGGTATGACCGGAACCGCCGCCACCGAAGCCGAAGAATTTATGAGCATCTATAAACTCGAGGTCGTCGTTATCCCCACAAACCAGCCCTGCATAAGAGAAGACCTCGAAGATATGATTTATAAAACAATGCGGGAAAAATTCGCCGCCATTACCGAAGAAATAAACCAGATAAGCTCCGAAGGCAGACCCGTCCTCGTCGGAACTATCAGCATAGAAAAAAGCGAGGCGCTCTCCGAGGCCCTTACGAAAAAATACGGCGTAGAACACGAAGTCCTCAACGCCAAGCAGCACGCCCGCGAAGCCCTCATCGTCGCAAAGGCCGGCCAGCAGCACCCCGGCCGCGACGGCGCACCTTGCGGAAACGTCACCATCGCAACCAATATGGCAGGCCGCGGAACTGATATTAAACTCGGGCCCGGCGTCGCTAATATCGGCGGACTCCATATCCTCGGCACCGAAAGGCACGAGGCCCGCAGAATCGATAACCAGCTCCGCGGACGCTCCGGCAGACAGGGAGACGCAGGCTCAAGCCAGTTCTTCCTCTCCTTCGATGACGACCTTATAAGAACCTTCGCCCCCGAATGGACCATTAAAGCCCTCGCCTGGATAGGCTGGGAAGAGGGACAGCCCATCATCCACAAGCGAATCAGCAAAGGTATCGAACGCGCACAGAAAAAAGTCGAAGAGCGAAACTTCGAAATCAGAAAGCACCTGCTCGAATACGACGAGGTGATGGATTATCAGCGAAAAATATTCTACTCACGCCGCAGACAAATCCTCTCCGGCAAAGGCCTCAAACCTATCATCGAGGAAATGATTGAATCGGCTGCGAAAAAAGCCACCGCAACCATTCTCAATAAAAACTACCCCGTAAAATGCATTATCGAATGGTCGAAAACTAACTTCGGAATCGAACTTAAGGATTCTGATATCGAAGGGCACGAAGCCGACGAAATCGAGGAAATCATCAAGCAAAAGGCGAAGGATAACGCCGCCAGCAACATCTCCGTTTCGCTCGGCGAATACCTCGAAGATTTCGAGAACCCGGACTCCTGGCAGCTCCAGGACCTCTGCAAGTGGGCCATGAGCGCTTACAGCGTGACCCTGAGTCCGAATAAACTCAAGAGCCTCTCCGCCGACCAGATTCAGGAACAGCTCACAGAAGCCGCCGCCGAACAATTGGATAAAAAAGATTGCGCCCCGGTAAGCGATTTTCTGAAACCGGATTTCGCCCTCAAAACCTTTATCGAATGGGCAAGGGCAAAATTCGACATCAGCATCAGCCTCGACCAGATGAAAAA
Source organism: Phycisphaerales bacterium (assembly GCA_003141315.1). Classification (GTDB taxonomy): domain Bacteria; phylum Planctomycetota; class Phycisphaerae; order Sedimentisphaerales; family Anaerobacaceae; genus Fen-1359. Next base: position 187,968 of record PLLP01000002.1, on the reverse strand, counting down.
TCTCGACGGCGAACAGATGGAAAAACTCGTCCTCGAAAAAACCGCGGAAAAATACCGCAGGCGCGAAGTCGAATACCCGGTCGAATTCGCGATGAATATGGTCTTCGGCCCGCAGGGCCCGAACATATACGGCATCGAGGCTCTTTCCAAATGGGCAAATAAAAAATTCGAGGCCGGTATCTCAACCGAAGATATTCAAAGCCTGAAACCCTCTATCCTCTATAACAGGCTGCTCGAACTCAGCGAAAAGCTCAATAACGACAGGCTAAAAGAAATGGTCGATTCCAAAGCAGGCAGCCTCGAAACCAGCCAGCTTATTCAATGGGCCAACGAAAGATTCAACGCCTCTTTCACCGACCGGACGATTGGCCAGGGCGAAGAACGAAACCGGAAAATCCTCGAAGCGGCAAGGGAATTCCTGCGGGAAGAGCTCAGCGACCTCGAAAGATACGTCCTGCTCCAGGTCTATGACAGCGCCTGGAAAGACCACCTCTACGTAATGGACCATCTCAAGGAAGGTATCGGCCTGCGCGCTCTTGCAGAGCAGGACCCGAAAACCGAATACAAACGTGAGGGCTTCAAGCTCTTCGAAGAAATGCTCGAGACTATCGAAGATAGGGTCACCGATATTATCTTCAAGGTCCGCCTCGAGGCCGGCGCCAGAACAAAAAGCGTCTGGAACGTAAGCAGCACCGCCCACGACGAAGTCGGCCAGTTCGCACTCGCCGAACGCCAGCGGGCGGCCGCCCAGGCCCCCCAGGGCGAAACACAGGTTAAGCAAATTGTTCTCGAAAAACCAAAAGTCGGACGCAATGACCCCTGCCCCTGCGGCAGCGGAAAAAAATATAAAAAATGTCACGGAAAAAATGCGTAATTCTCAACGCCTCCCCGACAAAAATCAAAAACCGGACTTGCCCTTCCTCATAAATAAAATTATGCCAGCAGTCGTTTTGGCTGTTTTGAGCCAAAAAATGTTTTCCGCTGTTTCAAACGCTATTTGAAAAATTTTAAAAAAAATTTGAATTTTTTCTGGACAGTGCCAGTATTTCCTGCTAAAATGTCATCTCGATAATAAAGGGTTGGGCAGGATTCACACCCCTTTGCTCCCAGTCCCAAGAAGAGGATTGTTTTTAAATCAGGTATTTACGAAAGCAAAATCAGGTTATTCCTGAGTTGGGTTTTTATGGGTATGCCGTATAATAGTGAAAGATACCAAATGAGGATTGACGTCAACAGGGCTGGGAAATCTCATTGTCTCCTCCCTCCGCACCCAGCCCTGTTTTAGATTGGCGGGTTGCGTCTGGTATCGAAAGTTGCTTTTTGAAAATTTACTTAGCGTAGCAGGCAGGACTGGGTATCATCTTCCCTCCTCTCTCCTCCTCACCCAGTCCTGTTCTTTTTTTTTAAACCCCTCACAATAGACATCACAATACAAATTTAAAAAATATTCAGCCCCGCGTTCTATGCGGGGTTATTTTTTTGTTTAGTCCGCCGTAGTGTTCTTGTCCGGCGGAACTTTAGCGGAACTTTAGTGGAGACGGAAACGAAGGCGGATCACTGGGGGTTGTTGGTTAACTCTTTGTTAGTGCTATTTAGGTTTGCGTGCTGCTTTTTCCGCAAGTTTTGTGATTGCTTCGAGAATCTCCTGCGGCTCAGACATTCTGCCTTCCGCTATTACCCCGCAGGCAAGCCGCCCCTTTGCAGGACCAATCAGATGAACGCCCATCGCCTTGAGCGCATTTACGTTTTTCTGCACCGCGGGATTGTTCCACATATCCACGTTCATAGCCGGTGCCATAATTATCGGCTTCGACCAGCAAACGCACAGCACCGTGCTTACAAGGTCGTCGCAAATGCCGTTTGCGAATTTGGCTATGATGTCAGCGGTGGCAGGCGCCGCCACAATAATATCCGCCCAGTCAACCAGCCCCACGTGCCTGATAGCCTCAGACCCATCCGTCTCCCACAGGCTCGTAAAAACCGATGAACCCGTCACCGCCTCGAAACTCTTCGGCCCGACAAGATGGCACGCGGCATCGGTCATCACCGTCTTCACTTTGACAGACTCAGCCGTTAATTTGCTCGCCAAATCGACCGCCTTATACGCCGCTATCCCGCCCGTCACACACAGCAGAATGTTCAAGCCGGCGATACCGCTTCTTTGCTCACTCTGCTTCATAGTTTTCCTGCATACGCACCCTCTGCTGTTCGGCGTAAGCGCTGGCCGGGAATTCCACTGTTATTTTATCATGCAATATCTCCTCGACCACAATTTCAAGCCTCGTCTTGCCTACCGTGTTCTCAATCAGCGGCCTCTGACCTTCCATCAGCTCGATAAGCCGCTTTTGAATCAGAGCAGTAAGCTTGTACTTGCCGCCGAGCTTATCGATAATTTTCGTATCCTTTAGTGCCTCTATCATCTTTTTTCTCCATCAATATTGCTGATAATACCAATCACCCTTTGTATTGCCTTTTCGAGATTATCATTTACCACCTTATAGTCATAAAACTTTTCGGCCTCCCCCATCTCTTTGCCCGCCTTTTGCAGTCTGCGTTGTGCAGCCTCGATTGTCTCCCGGCCGCGGCCTTCAAGACGCCTTTCAAGCTCCTTTGTGTCAGGCGGCAATATAAAAATCGAAACCGCTTCAGGATAAACACTCTTCACGCTTCTGCCACCCTGAACGTCGATTTCCAGTATTACCGTTTTGCCTTCCGATAGCGCACGATCGACCCCCTCTCTCGGCGTGCCATACATATTACCAAAAACTTCCGCGTATTCAAGTAATTTCCCGTCTTTTTTAAGCCCCTCGAATTCCGCCGCTGATACGAACCAGTATTCCCTCCCGTTCACCTCTGACGCCGCTTTAGGCCTCGTCGTCGCAGATACGTTGATATATACGCTGGGAAGCCGCCGGCAAACCTCTGCGCATATCGTTCCCTTGCCGACGCCGCTCGGCCCGCTTATCACAATAAGTTTTCCCTTTTTGCTGACTGCTTCTGCCATTCCGCCCCGCCAAGAGGTTATTACTCTATGTTCTGAACCTGCTCTTTTATCCTGTCTATCAAACACTTAATATCGACAACCGTATGAATAATCTGCGAATCCGCCGCCTTGCTGCCGATGGTATTGGCCTCACGAAGCATCTCCTGGCATATAAAATCCAAACGCTTGCCCGCCTGCTCGGCAGCATTTTGCCCTGCGTGTTTGGAACCGCCTTTGCAAGTCTCCGTAAATTGCTGAATGTGGGAATCAAGCCGGTCTATCTCCTCTGATATATCAGACTTCTCCGCAAAAACCGCTACCTCCCTCGCTACCGTCTGCTCGTCGATTTTTAATTCGCTTCTGGCAAGCAACTCGTTTGCCCGCTTCTGCAATCGCCCTGCGTAATCTTTTAAAACCGTTTCACTGCGGCCGCTGATTAACGCCAGGCTTTCCTTCAGTTTATCGCAGTGCCTCGCAAGGTCTTCCTCAAGAGCGATTCCCTCGGCCTTCCGCATATTCTTTAAAGATTCTATCGCCTTGCCCGTAAGCTCAAGGATTATCGCTTTTATCTTTCCCGCTGTCTCCGCATCCGGGCTCGCGGGCAATATCACGTCCGGCAGATTCAGCAGGTTGCCCACGTCTATTGTATATTTTGTCTTGGTCTTCCTGCCTATCTCATCAACCCTCACCAGCAATTGGCTAAGCATCCCCTCATCTATATCGAACAAAAGACCCGCCGGCGCATTCTTGATATAAACTACAAGATTTATCATCCCGCGGCTGATGTGCCGACGAAGAAGGCTCTCAATATCATCCTCTAAAAACGCCACCGCGTTCGGAAGCTGGAGCTTCGTTTTGTAATACCGGTTGTTGACCGTCTTTACCTCGACAATATAACTAACCCCGTCGAGGCTGGCATCCGCACTGCCATAACCCGTCATACTGTAAATCATATCGACACCGCCTTTAAACTCGCATAGCTTGCCACACATCACTTGTGGCAAATAAAGTCGAACCGCCTGTGGTAAGTCCACCTATGGCGGACTTGCCGCCAAATAAAAACGCAGTCAGAAACGCATCAAAAACAACTATCGTCCTTAAACCGTTTATCTGCCCGAATTCATATCAGGAGTCGTCTTTGGAATTGCCGTTCCTGTCGGAGCCGTTGATGCCGGCTGGCCTGCGGGCTGACGCGCCGCAGGTGGTGTCACAGGACCAAGGTCCGAAGAACTCATCGGATAGTATTTCGCCAGCAAAATTGCCAATAACAAAAACACGCCAACCAGTCCTATCGTGAACCACGTGAGCGGCTTCTTGGTGTTGGCGCCGAGAAGATTGGTCGCCATGCCACCGCCAAATGCGCTGCTTAAGCCGCCGCCTTTTCCCTTCTGGATGAGGATTATCAAAACAAGAGATACCGCACTGATAACCCAGATAACCAGAAGAACGTTCATAAAAAAGCCGGCTGCAAGTATCGAACTACCTGTGGTGAGCAACGTCGAACCATTTAACATAAATACACTCCAAAAAAAAATGTCTTTGTCTCTTTGTGCCTTATACGGCCGCCTTGATAATGGCAATAAACTCATCCGCCTTAAGGCTCGCACCGCCTACCAGCAGCCCGTCAATGTCTGCCTGCTCCATAAGCAATTTCGCGTTATCCGCCTTAACTGAACCGCCATAAAGTATCCGCATCTCTTCGGCGATATGTTTATTATACAGCTTCTCGACAAGAATCCTTATCATACTGTGAACCTGCTGCGCCTGTTCCGGCGTGGCATTCAAACCCGTCCCTATCGCCCACACAGGTTCATATGCAATCGTCACCGCGAGCATCTTTTCCTCGCTTAAGCCCGCCAGCCCTCGCTCTATCTGACGCTTCACAACCTCGCCGGTCTTGTTCGCCTTACGTTCATCCAGCAATTCGCCCACGCACAGTATCGGAAGCAATCCTCCCGAAATCGAAGCCGACACCTTCTTGTTTATCAGCTCATCCGTCTCTTTTATAACGTGTCTCCGCTCCGAGTGTCCGCATAAAACATAAGCACACCCGGCATCCTTCAGCATCGCCGCGCTAATCTCGCCCGTGAACGCGCCCTTCTGTTCGAAATAAACATCCTGCCCCCCGACCGCTATATGGCTCGTGCTTAACGCGCCAACCACGTTGCACATATAAACAAAAGGCGGCAGTATCGCCACGTCAACTGTTTCGCCCGCGATATCAATTGTGCTGTCAGCCACAGCCCTCGCCAGGCCTACGCTCGTCAGGCTGTCGGTATTCATTTTCCAGTTTCCCGCCACAAACGGCTTTCGCATAAAAAACTCCTGATTCAATAACAACTATCCGCGATTTTTTATTTTTAATCTTAGCTATAAAACCTGCGTTGCTCTCGGAAAACTGCCCAGGATAACTAATTTCAGGCAATGTCCCGCCGCCTCTTCGAGAGCGGCCTTTACATTCTTATCTGTCCGGTGTCCCGGAAAATCAACAAAGAAATAATACTCGAACTGCCCCTTCTTCGAAGGCCTCGATTCTATGCACGTAAGATTTATTTTATGCTTCTTCATTATATCCAGCACGTCCGCCAGCGCGCCGGACTTGTGAGCCGTGCTGAACAGCACCGCCGTCTTATCATCGCCGGTTGCCTTCGCGTCTTCTTTGCCTATAACAAAAAACCGGGTAATATTGTCCGCAATATCCTCGATATTCTCCCGCAAAACCTTCAGCCCGTAAAGCTGGCCCGCCATAGCCGAACCAATCGCCGCCGACCCTTCCTCCGCCGATGCGATATCCGCCGCTTTGGCAGATGACGCCACCGCCACCGTCTCCGCATCCCGAAGCGTTGTGCTTAACCACCTGCGGCACTGCGTAAAAATCTCAGGCCGTGAATAAACCTTCTTAATCTTCTTCAGCGGACAGTTCGACAGCAGGTTGTGATGAATCACCATCAAAACCTCCGCACAAACCTTGACGTCCGTCTCGAAAAACGAATCCAAAGTTTCATCGACCCCGCCGCCGGTGGTGTTCTCGACAGGCACAATCCCAAGGTCACATTGCCCCCTGCCCACTTCCTCGAACACACCCACAATATCCGAATGCGGCTCATAACTGACGCTCTGCCCGAACTTCAGCAGCGCCGCCGTATGACTGAAACTGCCCTCTGGCCCAAGATACCCTATCCGCAAAGACCTTTCCAGCTCCAGCGAACCGCTCATCAGCTCGCGCCAAACCGCCATCAGCGTCCGCGACGACAGCGGCCCCTTGTTCGCCTTCAAAATCCGGTCGAATATCTCGCGCTCGCGCTCCGGCGAATAAACCTGGGCATCTTTTTCCTTCTTGAGCCGGCCTATCTCGATTACCACCTTTGCCCGCTCATTGAGCAGCGACAAAAGCTCGTCATCTATCTTATTTATCCGGCTGCGTAATTTCTCTATGCTCATCTTACCAAAACCACTTGCTTTTTTGGGCCTATTAAGTTTATACTCTTCTAACTGAATCTGCTGGTTTTTTCGCAAAAACAATATATTTAACCAGAAATCTATTTTAAGTCAATTGAATTAACAGGATGAAAATTTCGCCGCTTATGAATACAATACCGAACGACAAGCTTTTTTATGCGATTTTTCAGACCCGGTGGGGCTTTTTCGGCCTTGCAGGCCGCCAAAATGCCCTCCTCCGCTCCGTTTTGCCGGCCGCGGATGAGAAAACCGCCGAAAAACTACTCCTCAAAAACCTGAAAAACCCCATTCGCGACAAAAAATTCTGCCAAAACCTCCAGCAAAAAATTCAGGCATACTTCAAAGACAATCCGGTAGATTTTAACGATACCCTTATCGACATTAACCAGTTTAACTATTTTACCAAAAGCGTCTTGACCGCCTGCCGTTCCATAACCTTCGCCGAAACGGCATCTTATGGCCAATTGGCAAAAAAAATCGCCTCACCGCTCGCCGCCAGGGCTGTCGGTAGTGCACTGGCTCAAAATCCCCTGCCCCTGATTATCCCCTGCCACCGCATAATCCGCAGCGATTCCTTACCGGGCGGCTTCTCCGCTCCAGGCGGCACAAATTTGAAATCCAAACTTCTCAACCACGAATCAACCTGTCTTGTCGTTCCTAAAGCCCCCAACTTTTATCCGCCATTCGTGTGGCGGATTATGTTGGGGGTTGATCCCGCAGGTCCGCCACCGGCGGATGGTCGGGGGTATAAACGTTTATCAAAGGATTTAAACCTATGCACTTTTTAATTACCGCAGGCGGAACTCGCGAATACATTGACCCCGTCCGCTTTATCTCGAACGCCAGCAGCGGAAAAATGGGCTTCGCCCTCGCACAAGCCGCTCTTAAAGCCGGCCACAGCGTCACACTCATCAGCGCTTCCGATTTGCAGCCGCCGGTCGGTGTCGAATTTGTCGGCGTCGAAAACGCAGCGCAAATGTTCGCCGCCGTCAAAAAATACTTCCCAAAATGCGACTGCCTTATTATGGCTGCCGCGGTCTCGGATTACACGCCGGCTAAAAAATCGAAAATCAAAATCAAAAAATCGAAAATGAATTTGGTCATAAAACTAAAGCCGACCGTTGATATCCTCAAATGGGCAGGAAGACAGAGAATCAAATCCGCCACACAAATGGCGGATCTGCGAAATCTAAAATCGAAAATCAAAAATCAAGTCGTAGTGGGTTTTGCCCTCGAAGATAAAAATCTCAAGACAAACGCCGAAAAGAAACTGAAAGAAAAAAACCTCGATATGATTATCGCCAACCCCATCTCCTCTATCGGCTCTGACAAAACGCAGCTTTTTATCAAACCTGCCGACCGCCCCTGGCAAAAGCTTAAGCCCGCGACAAAACAATCCGCCGCAAAAAAAATCGTCTCGATTGTCGAACAACTGGCAGCAAAACCAGTCAGCTAAAAATGTTTTTTTCCTTCCAGCGTATAACAACCATAGCGATTGTCGCACCGACAAGATTGGAAACGAGGTCCAGCGCTGTATTTATGTAGCCGCCTACGTTTGTCTCAGGGACAAGAACCGTTGCAAGGAATTCGATAATCTCGTTTAACGCGCCGGCTCCCAAACCCGCCGCAACGACTATTATCGACAGCGACCACCATTTGCTAACGCCGGTTTTCAGCAGCGGCCTTAACAACTCGAACATCACGAGCGCCGCAATTCCAAAACCTATTATGTGAATAAACTGGTCGTATCTGAAAATCGGGTAATTGCCGGACAGGCGGATTATCATAAAGTTGTATAATACGTCGCCGTTTATGCGAACTGAGCCGCCGAGCATATGCAGAAGAGCCCAGAGCGATAATCCCCACAGAACGAAATTAGAGAAAAAAACCTTATTATTGACGCAAATGAAAACTGCCAAAAAAAATACTATAACCCCGACATACATAACGAATTCATAATTGGCTCTCATTAAAAAATAAATCGAAAAGAAAACCAGTTGGCAGATGTTGAAGATGAGTATTGGCAGCTGTCCTTTTCTTACAAACATATTTTTTAAGCCAAATTCCGCAGCCTTCGCCGTTAATCTTTTATGCCGAGGTCGTCTTTGGTTAAAATCGCCTCGAACACGTAGCCGGCCTGCTCGATATTCTCCCGCGCTCCCTGTTTGCGGTCGATGACGGCAACAATTTTTTTCACCTTCGCCCCCGCCTCATTTATTACCTTCGCCGCCTCGACCACCTGCCCGCCCGTCGTCGCGATATCCTCAACAAGCAGAACAACATCGCCCGGCTTGAATGAGCCCTCAATCAGTTTTCCTGTGCCGTATCCTTTTTTGCTGTTGCGGATGATAATCCAGTTTTTGCCCGTCTCCATCGCCGTCGCCGCCGCCAGTGCAATCCCGCCAAGCTCCGCGCCCGCTATCAGCGTCACATCATTTGTCGCGTATTTCGCAAATTCCTTACCCAGTGCTTTCAATATGTCCGGACAGGTTTCAAACAGGTATTTATCTAAATAATATTTACTCCGCTTGCCGCTTCGCAGTATAAAATCCCCTTCTAAATAAGCCGTATCTTTCACCCGTTTAATCAGTTCCTGTTTCGTCATTCCTTTAGCACCTTTCTTGCTTTTCACACCCTTCTTACTTTTCACACTTTCTTATACTTTCAGTTCCACTTTCCTGTTTAGCCGGCTGCGGTATTTTCTCAAAACCGGCTTCACAACTTCCGCTGTGAATTCATCTACCTGCTGCGGCGACCTGCCGATATAATCTTTCGGGTTCAAGACCCGCTTAAAATCCACTTTTGCAAAATCATCATCAGCCTTCAGTCTTTCGATAAGGTCGTTGGGTTTGCCTAATTGCTTAACCTGTGCCGCCGCTGCCTGTGAGTGCTGCCTGATTTTCTCGTGCAGTTTTTGTCTGTCGCCGCCCGCCAGGCAGGCCGCCATTAGAATATTTTCCGTCACCATAAACGGCAGCTCCGCCTTTATGTGCGAATCGATCACCTTCGGATAAACCTCTAATCCCGCAGCAACATTGTTGAGTATCTCCAGTATCCCGTCCACCGCCAAAAACGCCTCCGGAATCACCAATCTCCTGTTGGCGGAATCATCTAAAGTCCTCTCGAACCACTGTTCCGAGGCCGTCTGGGCAGGATTTGTCGCTATGCTCAAAACAAATCTCGACAGCGCCGTCGCCCGCTCGCACCGCATCGGGTTTCTTTTGTAAGGCATCGCCGATGAGCCGACCTGCGATTTTTCAAAAGGCTCTTCAATCTCCTTCAAATTCGCAAGCAGCCTTATGTCATTGCACATCTTATGAGCCGACTGCGCCGCCGACGCAAGGCAATTTATAATAAGCGTATCTATTTTTCTCGTATAGGTCTGCCCCGTCACAGGACAAACATTTTCAAACCCAAAGGCATCCGCCACCATTTTATCGAGCCGTTTCACCTTATTATGATTGCCCCCGAAAAGCTCCAGGAAAGATGCCTGCGTCCCCGTCGTCCCCTTTACGCCCCTGAATGGGAGGCTCTCAATCCGCCGTTCAATCTCCCGCACGTCCAGAACAAAATCATAGCACCACAGCGTCGCCCGCTTACCTACCGTCGTAAGCTGCGCAGGCTGAAAATGCGTGAATCCCAGCGTCGGCATCGCACGGTATTTTTTCGCGAACCGGCCAAGTTCGTTGACGAGCGCCGCGATTTTCCCCGCGATTATATCCAGCCCTTCCCGCATAATAATCAAATCCGCATTATCCGTAATATCACAGCTCGTCGCGCCAAGATGTATAATCGGCCTTGCCTTCGGAGCAGCATCGGCAAAGGTATGAATGTGCGCCACAACGTCGTGCCGGAATTTTTTCTCGTAGCCCGCCGCCTTCGCAAAATCTATATCGTCGAGGTGTTTAGCCATCTGGTCTATCTGCGCCTGCGTAATCTTCAGGCCTAATTTCTTTTCCGCCCTGGCAAGTTCCAGCCAAAGCCGCCGCCACGTGCCGAATTTCTTCTGCGCACCGAAAAGCTCCGCCATTTCCGCCGACGCATTCCGCTCAACAAGCGGGCTTGTATAAATCTGCTTTGCCTCTGCCATCTCTTTATCCTCACAAATCCTTACCGGCCAAACGAGCGGCCTATAATATCACCATAGCATAGCCTCAATGCCCGCAATTATCAACAATTTCCTGCTCCGCCCCGCAAGCCCCCTCCCCGAATACGAAACTCTTATCGGCCCATAATCAGACATATATTTTTCCGCATTTTGAACCTGCCTTTTTTATTTGTATATTTTGTGTAGAAGTGTCCTTGATTCTATTTGGCAGCGCAGCCTGCACCCTGATGGTGTGCCGCATTCTGCCGGGAGGTATTGAAGTGAACGAAGTCGTGGTGCTGAAGAACGCGGAAGCAGGAAGAATCCTGCAGTGTATCATCGAGAAAAAAATCCAGGCTAATATGTGCTATCTGTCGAGGGGCAAATGGCACATCGCAAAGATACTGCCCATAAAAGCCGACGATAACGGCCTGGCAGCTTCTGTCCTGTCTGCTCATCCCGATGCTTCGGGATTAATTTCCGACGGCGCACGCCAGTCGCCCGAATTCAGACCAAGGCCCGTCAATATTCATATCGGCCAATCCGCAGGCCTTGCGCTCAAATACGAGGGCGGCAAGTTTATATTCGAAACGAAAGTCACCGACTTCGAATTCTCACCGGATTCCACCGGCGGCGTAATCATGCTCGAAACCCCCGAACAAATCGAGCTGATTTCACGAAGAAGCTTCTACCGCGTCCACGTCCCCGATAAACTCGATGTCGAGGTCGCCGTCTGGCATCGCTGCTTCCGGCAGGATTCACAGCCGGAAAAAATCTGGCGGGGAAGATTGATTGACCTCTCCGCGGGAGGTCTGCAGCTCGCCATTCCAGCCCTGCAGAAACCGGATTTCTCCGAAGGCCAGTTCGCGCAGGTTGCCTTTGCGCCTCTGCCATCAGAGGCAAATCTCGAATTTTCCGCACAGATTAGAAACATACTGCCGACGGCTGACGGCCTGTGCGTTTGTCACGGAATGCAAATGGTCGGACTCGAAGCAAGCAAAGAAGGAAGGCTTACACTTACCAGGCTCGCGGCTGTGACGGAACTTTATTACGAATTGAATCGCACCAACGAGTACGACCGCTGCCCGCAGGTGGGAGTCAAAACAAAAACCTGCGTCAGGCACTTCCGCCCTGACTGGGGCTGCCTCCAGAATCAGTCTGAATAGCAGGCGAATGCTCCATACCTAACCCGCCCTCTGCTGACCGGCGGGAAATCTTCAGATAAAGCCATTTTAACGGGCCGGCGGCTGCGAACCCGCAGAACATCAGCACCAGCGCAAACTGCAGGTTCCACCACACCACACCCAGCACCACCAGCAGCCATATAAGATGCCCGATTGGCTTTTTCCCCTTTAAATACTGGTTGCCGAGATGCGGGTATCTCACCCGGCTCACCATCAGCGCCGCCGTCAAAACGGAAATAATTGGAAGTGAATATATCAGAATATTCTCTGCCATACGGAAATCGCTGCTGCCCGCATCGAACACCTTGATTAGTCTCTGCTGATGAAATATCACAAGGCTTATAATCACACCTGCCGCCGCCGGCGAAGGAAGTCCCGTAAAAGTCAAATGCGAAGGCCCTTCCTTGACGTTCTCCACGTTAAACCTCGCAAGCCGGATCGCCGTGCAACACATATACGCCGCCGCCGCAAGCCACACAAATCGCTCCAGCAATTCCGAATTCACAAGCTCAACTTTATACTCGAAAATCTTGAACATCAAAAACGCCGGCGCCACCCCGAAACTTATCATATCGCACAGGCTGTCAAGCTGCCCGCCGAAACTCGACGAGCTGTTGCTCACCCTCGCGAGATGACCATCCAAAATATCCGCCACCATAGCCACCAGAATAAAGTAGCTCGCAAGTACAAAATCGTGATTGGTGGCAAGAACTATCGACGCAAAACCGCACACCCCGTTCAGCAGCGTCACCAGCGATGGCAGAACCGTAATATAGCGGAGCCGTTTGCCCTTGCCCTCGAATCCGCCCGCCGTGAACCGCCGACCATGTCTTTTGTCTCTTGCCATCGCTTTTACTTCTATCCCTTATACCCTGTCGTTCTACTGCCTTCTGTGTCCTGTGTTCTCTTTTTTATTTTTCTCTGTGCCTCTGCCCCTTTGTGCCTCTGTGCCTTCCTACTTTCTACTATATTCTGCCACCACTGTCAGCCCCGCCTTTACTTTATCGCCAATTTTAACCAGCAGCTGAACATCATCGCGGGCAGGCATATAAATCTCGCATCGTGACCCGAATTTTATCATACCGAACAGTTGCCCGCCAGCCAAATCCCCGCCCTCTTTCGCCTCGCAGACAATCCGCCTCGCAATGGCGCCGCTTATCTGCCTTACAATAATCACATCTCTCGGCTCATCTGTCCGACGTAGCCAAAGCTCATTCGATTCATTAACCCGCCCCGACTGCACGTTCATCGCGTTTTTGAAAACCCCCTCCCTGTATATTATTTTATCGACCGAACAATTACAGGGCGCCCGATTTAAATGAACGTTGAAAATGCTCAAAAAAATCCCCACCCGAATCTGCCTTACCCCGCTGACCCCGGCATTTCGGGTCTCGTCTTCGACAATTTCAATATCCGTGATTTTCCCGTCCGCAGGCGCAAGTATCAGGTTCGCCTCACCGGGAATAGCGCGTTCTGGGTCGCGAAAAAACGACAATATCCATATTAAAATTATCCCCAGAACCGCTTCTATCGGCCAGACAACCCGCCCCGATAGCCCCGCATACCCCGCTATGGCCGTAATCGCCATAACGACCCCCATCACCACAGGAAACACCGCCACTTGAGGCAGGCCGTATTTAGTCAATTTAATCATACCGGATATGCTAAATAAACCGCCCCTCTTTTTCAACAAAAAAGGGCCTGCTCATTTTACAGGCCCTTCGGAGGAAGATAACACGGACTTTTACCCCGCTCAATCGGGATTCCTTTCAAACCGTATTTTTTTCTCAAATGTCCGTGCTGAGTTTCGTATTATTCCGCCTCGGCGGACCGCTTTTTTTACCATTTATTATTATAGACGCCCCAAACCCCAAAATGTTTCATCTTTTTTCAAAATTTCCCCACACCTTTCTTACCCTTCACACTTTGCACCCTTCGCTCTTCTCCCTTCCCTACTACCTATCCGCTGCACGCTATTTACCATCCCCTAAACCCTATCCCCTATACCCATTTTCCCCTTGCTTTTTGGCTGACCTTCGGTTATAATTTGCGCCGAACTTACAAAAGGAGGCCTTAAAAGTGGATGCGAAAAAAAATTCGTTCTTTTACCTTTTATTCTGCCTTATTGCCTGCATTCTATCCCTGCCTGCGGTGAGCACAGCCGAACCGCCTGCTCAAGCCGATGGGCTTGCCCTGAGCTTGCCTGTGGTGAGCTTGTCGAACCAGTCGAATGGGCCGCATGTCCAATGGGAACAAACTTTCGGCGGAAGCTACACTGACTATAGCTATTCGGTTCAAGAGACTTCTGACGGTGGTTATATAATCGCTGGCTATACAAATTCCTTTGGTGCAGGGTCTTACGATGTCTATCTTATAAAATTAGCCCCATGTATTTTAGGTGACCTGGACTATGACGATGATGTAGATAACGATGACCTTGCTCTTTTCAAAGAAAAGTGGCTAAATACAGGCTGCAATGCCGGCAACAACTGGTGTGGCGGTGCTGATTTAAATCGTGATGGCGACGTTGACTTTGCTGACTTTGCTCTTTTTGCTCAGCACTGGCTCGAAGGCACCACCCCTTAGCTTTATCGCATTTCCAGATTCCCTCGTGCTACTCGGCAAATCCTTTTGTCCCTTTGTGCCTCTGTGCCTATTTTCCTTTTTCTTCTTTGTGCCTTAGTGCCTTTGTTCCTTTGAAACTTCTCGCTATTCCCGTATAATACCTGCGATTTTCGGAAACCTGTTTTTATGCAGACAAAACAAAAATCAGATAATTTCGCCGCCGACCAGTCCCGAACCACTTTCGGCTGGCTCAACGCCACGCAGGCGCTCGGCGTATTGAACGACAACCTCTACAAGCTGCTCGTCGTGGCGTACCTCATCGGTAAAGAAGGCCAAATATCCGCAGGCAAAATCTCCGCCACCGCCGGCGCCGTATTCACACTGCCCTTTCTCATCTTTTCCGCCTACGCCGGCAGACTCGCAGACCGCTTCAGTAAAAGCAAAATCACCGTCACCCTCAAATTCGCTGAAATCGCAATTATGCTTACAGGCGTCGCCGCTTTTTTCGCAGGCTCGCAATTGCTCCTCTATATGGTTATGTTCCTTATGACCACCCACAGTGCATTTTTCAGCCCATCCAAATACGGCTTAATCCCCGAGCTCGTCGAGCGGGAAAATCTGACACACGCAAACGGCATGGTCGAGGCCACTACCTACCTGGCCGGCATCGCCGCCGCCGCCTTAGTTCCAATACTCGTCTGGATAACCTCAGATAATTATGTCCTCGCCTCGATTACCTGCGTCCTCGTTGCGATAAGCGGAACTTTCACAAGCCTGGCAATCAAAAAAACCGCACCGCTCGGCCAAAAAGGCCGCTCCAGCATTTTCTTCTTTGCCGATATCGCACGCTCCCTCTACGACGTCCGCCACAAAAAAGGCCTGCTGCTCGCCATCTTCGCATCCGCATATTTTCTGCTCATAGGCGTTTCCGTCACGCTCGTCATAATTCCTTACGGCATAGAAAAACTCGCACTCGACCAGACAAATAGTATGTATCTGTTTCTGCCCGGCGCATTCGGCATCGCCGCAGGCGCATTTCTCGCAGGCAAAATCTGCGGCAGGAACGTCGAGCCCGGCCTCGTCAGCGCAGGAGCCATCGCCGTCGTTTTCCTCACCGCCGGTCTCGCCCTTATGAAAAGCAGCCTTGTTATCGCCTTCCTGTTTATTTTTTTCCTCGGCGCAAGTTCAGGCTTGATTCTCGTGCCGCTGAATACCTATATCCAGCTTCAAAGCCCCGCCGAGCGAAGAGGTCGAACTATCGCCGCCGCAAACTTCCTCTGCTGGGTCGGCTCATTTCTCGCTTCGGTCTTTGTCTTCCTCCTCAGCAGCCCGCTCAAGTTCACCGCTGCACAAATCTTCCTCGTCCTCTCCGCTATGACGGCAATTATGGCTGCCGCCTCCGTAATAATTATGCCGGCTCTCCTGCTGCGAGCCTTCCTCGTCGCACTCGTTAAATTCTGCTACCGCCTCAAAATTATCGATGCCGAAAATATCCCTGCCGGGGGCGGCCTGCTCTTCGTAAGCAACCACAGTGCCTGGTCCGATGCCCTCGTCCTCACAGCCGCCCAGCACAGGCACATACGATTCATTATGGATAAAGATTTCTTTAACGTCCCCCTGCTGAAACCTTTATGCCGGATTATGAATGTTATCCCTGTTTCAGAGAAAGATACTCCGGAATTGATTGCCCGCTCCCTGCGAACCGCCAGAGATGCCGTAAATAACGGACAGGCCGTCTGCATCTTCGCGGAAGGCTCTATGACGCGAACTGGTGATTTGCAGCCCTTCAGAAGAGGCCTTCGCCTTATAATCGAAAAAAGCAATTGCGCTGTCGTTCCCGTCTATATCGGCGGCACATGGGGAAGCATCTTCAGCTATTTCGGCGGAAAACCACTCACGAAATTCCCGAAAAAATTCCTCCGGAAAGTCCGCATCTATTTTGGAAACCCGATGCCCCCGACATCATCTGTCAAAGAAATACAGGAAAAAGTCGAAGAACTGTCCCGCAGATACCTCGCAGAAACAAACCTCCCTGATAAAAAAGATGCTGTTTTCCCCCTGCGCAAAAACCTCTGAAAACGAACCCAATTCCCGCCCTTCACACTATTCAAACCTTTCTTACTTTTTTATATTTGATTTTTGATATTTTATTCTCTGTGCCGGAGCTTGTCCGCCGTAGGTTCGCCGCAGGCGAATCCGCCCGGCAGGCAATCCTAACTCTTCGCTTGTGTTTCGCTTTCAGGTGGTGTGAAGCTCACGGGAAGGTCCAGCCAGAAAACAGACCCTTTGCCTATCTTGCTTTCGAGACCTATACTGCCCGCCATCAGGTCCGCCAGTTTCCTGCTTATGGCAAGCCCGAGCCCGGCGCCGCTTCTTTCCTTCGTGATGGAGCCGTCAACCTGGCTGAAATTATCGAATATCTTTTCAAAATTTTCCTCTGCAATTCCGCAGCCGGTATCGCTTACGGACAGGCGAACCGTTTTTTCGTCGGGCATAGAAGCTTCAATCGTGATTCTGCCGGCATCGGGCGTAAATTTCAGGGCGTTGCTCGTGAAGTTATAAAGAATCTGCCTCACCTTCCCCGCATCGGTGCTGAATGGCTGGATTTCGGGATTGCAGACAACGGATAATTTTATGTTTTTCTCCTCGGCAATCTGTGTGAACGTGACTTCGATGTCTTCGAGAAGCGGGCAGATAAAAGTCTTTTCGATATGCAGCTCGATTTTCCCCGCCTCGATTTTGGCCAGGTTCAGCAGGTCGTTTATCATAGTAAGCAGGCTTTTCCCGCCGGAAATTATATGTTCTGTGTATCGCCGGCCTTTCTCTTCCTTCAGCAGGGCGGGTTTTTCCTTCAGGATTTGCGCAAAGCCGAGAATAGCGTTCAGCGGTGTTCGAAGCTCGTGCGAGACGTTTGCGATGAATTCGCCCTTCACCTTGTTGGCTTTAAAAAGTTCGATGTTCCGGCTTGAAAGTTCTGCGATTTTTTCGTCGAGCTGCCTGTTGGTCTGGTAAAGTTTCTCCTGGCTTTTCTGGAGGTTGTCGAGCATGTGGTTAAAGGCCTCCGCGAGCTTCTGGTATTCGTCGCGGGTCTTTATTGAGCTTCTGATTTCGAGATTGCCTTCGGCCACGTTGTCCGCCATTGCGCGAAGCTGCCTGACGGGCGAGAGAATTACCCGCTGCGTAATAACATAAAAGGCCACGAATGCGCCCGTAGCGCCGATAAGCCCCGCGATGATAACCCAGAAGGCGTTTAGGAGATTTGTTTTGCCGTAGTCGCTTACGGCCCTTTCCGTGACGACTATGCCGACCAGTTCGCCCTCGCTGAAGGCGCCGGCGGCGCCCTGCGGGTCATGGTAGCCTGCATAGGTGTCGGAGCCCCTGATGGGCCTGGCGTAATTTATGTAAGTAAGTTTGCCTCTTTTTTCAAATTCAAGGCTTTCTTTTATATGTTTATCCTCAATTATAGCGGCGACCATTTTCCTCTGTATTTTTGTGAGGTCTTTTATATCCGGCGGCTCATCCTTCTGGAGATGAATCCAGTGAATGTCGTTCTTGTTCGGGTCGGCAGGAGAGCCGGCGATATTGAGAGATGAGGACGAATCCTTGCGGACATTTGCGGGCTGAAAATGCTGGCGAAAAAGAATTTCGGTTCGGGCACGCTCAGAACTGTAGTAGCTCTGGATTGTAAGTTTGCCCATCCAGACATACAGGATGCTCAGCACCAGCGACAGAATCAGCAAAATGGCGATGCCGAATGCTATCCTGCATTTTTCCGCAAGCGACAGCGGCGATAAATGCACAAGCACCAAAAAGCGATGATAAACCTCACCGACCTTGTGAAATAAATTTTGAATCTTCATCGCCATTCTTTGTAATTTTCGTTTCTGTTATTTTTCCGGCTTCAGCATCAAATTAAGCTCATCGAGCTGTTTCTGGTCAACGCTGCTCGGGGCTTCCGTCATAAGGCACTGGCCTTTCTGCGTTTTCGGAAAGGCGATTACGTCCCTGATGTTGTCGGTGCCGGTAAGAATCATAATCATTCTGTCTAAGCCCAGTGCGATTCCGCCGTGCGGCGGCGTCCCGTAATCCAGCGCACGCAAAAAGAACCCGAACCGGTCCTGCGCCTGCTGCCTCGTAATCTTGAGCAGGTCGAAAATCTTCTGCTGGATTTCGGGCCTGTGGATACGTATGCTGCCCCCGCCGATTTCCGAACCGTTGACAACAATATCGTAAGCCTGTGAGGTAATGGAGAGCGGGTCGGTGTCGAGTTTCGCCAGGTCCGCTTCGATAGGCGCCGTGAAAGGATGATGCGTCGAGTCGCAGCGATTCTCTTCCTCGTTCCACTCGAAAAGCGGAAAATCCGTAATCCAGACAAACTCGAACCTGCCTTCGCCATAAAGTTTGACGTCTTTACCGAGCCTGCATCGAAGCGGCGCGAGGGCTTTATTGGCGTTCTTTAAGGTATCGGCAATGAAAAGAAGCGTGTCGCCGTTTTTCGCATCAAATCGTTTCGCGATTTGTTCGAGCTGTGCCGCATCGAAAAATTTCGCGACGCTGCCGGTGCAGGAAAGTTTGCCGCCCTCGTCGGAAACTTTCAGCCAGACAATCCCTTTTGCTCCGTAGTCCGCGACAAAAGCGGTCAAATCCTTTTCGATATAATTTCTGGTAAGTATCTGCGAACCACCAGGCCCGCCCAGGCGGGACGGACAGCAAATGCCCCTCACAACACCGCCTTTTTCGATAACGGTTTTGAATACCTTAAAAGTCGAATTTTTCGCGATATCGGAAACGTCTTTCAATTTCATATCGAATCGCAGGTCAGGCCTGTCGATGCCGTAATTATCGACCGCCTCTTTATAACCCATCCGCCGGATAGGCAGCGGGATTTCAATGTCGAGAATTTCCTTCCAGAATTTCGCGATGAGTTTTTCGTGAATGCTTATAATATCGTTAGTATCGACAAAACTCGCCTCGACATCAATCTGCGTAAATTCCGCCTGCCTGTCCGCCCGCGGGTCCTCATCACGAAAACAGCGGACAATCTGGAAATACTTATCGGTGCCGCTCATCATCAGTATCTGCTTAAAGAGTTGCGGCGATTGCGGCAGGGCATAAAACGTATTCTTGAAAAGCCTGCACGGCACAAGAAAATCCCTCGCGCCTTCAGGAGTGCTTTTTGCGAGCATAGGCGTCTCGATTTCCCAGAAACCCAGTTCATTGTAATAGTCCCGTGCGATTTTGGTTATGCGGTGCCGGGTTTCGAGCCGCGACTGCATTTGAGGCCTTCGCAAATCGAGATAGCGATACTTCAAACGAAGCTCTTCCGAAATTTTCCCGGCGTCCGCAAGCTCGAATGGCGGCGTCGCAGCCTCATTGAGAACTTCAATTTTCTCAACGAGGATTTCGATTGAGCCGGTTGGCAGCTTCGGATTTTCTTCGCCGCGTTTGCGGACTGTCCCCTCGACGGCGACGACCCATTCGCACCGGATTTTTTGAACCTGCTTGTGTATGTCGGGCGTCTTTTCCGCATCGATTACAAGCTGGGTTATGCCGTATCTATCCCGCAGGTCGAGAAAATAAATATTACCGTGGTCTCGCCAGTTATGCACCCAGCCGGAAAGTATAATTTTTTTACCGATGTCGTCTGGCCTCAGCTGGCCGCAGGTATGTGTCCTTTTGAGCATAAAGTTCTTTCTGTATTGAAATAGTTTGGATTTTCTGCAAATTTACCCGCCGTAAGGATAATTCGCCAAAGGCATTTAGTCAAGGACAGGGTTTATGGGATAGGGTATAGATAAATACCGCCTGCCAAAATGGCAAGTAATAATTGCTGGAAAACGGACCTTACAACTGCGATAATGTGTTAAGTTTATACTTTACAGCGGCTTATCCGCCGAAGGCGGACTGCAATAGCCGGTTGGCACGGGTTTTGCTCAATTAAAGAGTGAGCAAAAGTTTTATGCAAAGATAAAAACTGAAAGGGAATAAAAATGGCAACTAACAAGATAATAGGAATAGACCTCGGCACGACCAACTCAGTGGTTGCGGTTATGGAAGGCTCGACGCCGAAGGTTTTGATAAACGCTTCCGGCTCGCGGCTTACGCCGTCGGTCGTGGGTTTTACAGACAAAGGCGAAAGGCTCGTCGGCCAGATTGCAAAACACCAACAGGTCACCAATCCTGAAAACACGGTATATTCCATAAAGCGATTTATGGGCAGACGGCACAACGAGGTGGCAACCGAGGAAAAAACGGTGCCTTATAAAATTGTCGGCGGCGCAACCGAGCTCGTGAAGGTAAATGTTCGCGGCAAAGAGTTCACGCCCCCGGAAGTATCGGCGATGATTCTCCAGGATTTGAAAAAAACCGCTGAAGATTATCTCGGCGAAAAAGTCGAACGCGCCGTCATCACCGTGCCGGCGTATTTTAACGATGCACAAAGACAGGCCACAAAAGATGCTGGCCAAATCGCAGGCCTGAAGGTCGAGCGAATCATCAATGAGCCGACCGCATCGGCGCTTGCTTACGGCCTCGAAAAAAAGAAAAATGAAAAAGTCGCCGTCTTCGATTTCGGCGGCGGTACGTTCGATATATCTATTCTCGATATCGGCGATAACGTCTTCGAGGTCTTAAGCACCAATGGCGATACGCATCTCGGCGGCGACGACCTCGATGAATTATTGATTCATTACCTCGCGGACGAATTCAAAAAACAATACGGCATCGACCTCCGCAAAGACCCGATGGCGCTTCAAAGGCTAAAAGAGGCAGCGGAAAAGGCCAAGTGCGAGCTGTCCAGCCAGATAGAAGCCACAATCAATCTGCCGTTCATATCAGCAGATGCTTCAGGCCCAAAGCACCTCCAGATGACTATCACCAGGAGCAAATTCGAATCCATCGCCGAGCCTATATTCGAACGGCTAAAAGCCCCCTGCCTAAAGGCAATGGCAGATGCGAAGCTGAAGCCGGCAGATATTGCAGAGGTCCTGCTGGTGGGCGGCGCTACACGAACACCCAAAGTCCAGCAGATTGTAAAAGAAATATTCCAGAAAGAACCTAACCGCAGCATCAACCCCGATGAGGTTGTGGCGATGGGAGCGGCAATACAGGGTGCGGTTCTCGCGGGCGATGCGGGCGTTAAGGATATACTGCTTCTCGATGTCACGCCGCTTTCGCTGGGCGTCGAGACGATGGGCGGCGTTATGACAAAACTTATAGATAGAAATACAACAATACCCACCAGCAAAAAAGAAATATTCTCCACCGCGTCGGACAGTCAGACTACGGTTGATATTCACGTCCTGCAGGGCGAACGGGAATTCGCCGGCGATAACAGGACGCTCGGCAGGTTTCAGCTTGCCGATATTCCGCTTGCGCCGCGGGGGATACCGCAGATAGAGGTGGCTTTCGATATTGACGCCAACGGCATTTTGAGCGTGTCAGCCAAAGACCTCACCACCGGCAAACAGCGGTCGATTGTGATTAAATCGAGTTCCGGCCTCAGCGACGAAGAGGTCAAGAAAATGACGAAAGAGGCGGAGGCGCATTCCGAAGAGGATAAGCGAAAACGGCAGGTCGTCGATTTGAAAAACCAGGCAGATCAGCTTATTTATACAACCGAAAAAACGCTGCGCGAGCATGGCGAGAAGGTTTCAGGAACTGTCCGGGGCAATATCGAATCCGCCGTGAACAACCTGAAAGAGACAGTTAAAGGCGACGATGCAAGCGCGATACGCAAGGCCATAGACGCACTCGGCGATGCGAGCGGAGAGCTTGGAAAGACGCTTTACGAAGAGGCCGCCAAAAAACAGGGTGCAGCGAGGCCCGCTGAGAACAAACCCCCCGAAGGCGAGGTTAAAAGAAAAGGCGACGATGATGTAATCGACGCCGAATTCGAAGCTAAAGACAAATAATTCTTGATTGCTTGATTAACATAAATTTGTACAGGCCGGCCTTTTTCAGACCGGCCTTCTTTTTTCAAAAATAGAATTAAAGGCAACCTCTAAAAATTCAGAAACAGAGCCGCTAACATGAGTGAGCGGTCACTTCCATAAACATATTTTTAGAAGTTCCCTTAGACTTGCAGAGTGTAATGGGCCGGGCAGGATTTGAACCTACGAAGTCTTCCGACAACGGATTTACAGTCCGTCCCCTTTAGCCGCTCGGGCACCGACCCAATTATAAAATCCCAATAACCAAGATACAAATTCCAAAAAACTTGTGCGCTTGGTCATTATTTCTTGGTTATTGGTTATTCCTTTATTTTACCACTTGCCGCTCTTTCTCTGCGGCGCCTTCGGGTACTGCTTCAGGCAGGCCTCCGCCGACGCAAGCTCCGTATCGGGCAGTTCGTAAGGCGCTAATTTGCCCGTCAGGTAAGCATCGTAGCCCAGCATATCCATCATCCCGTGACCGCTGTAATTAAACAGGATTACCTTTTCTTTGCCTTCTTCTTTCGCCTTTTTGGCTTCCTGAATAGTCGCAGCGATTGCGTGACTGGTCTCCGGTGCGCAAATGCTTCCCTCTGTATGCGCCCACAAAAGGGCAGCCTTATAACACTCAACCTGGTCTATCGCACGAGGCTTGAACAATCCTTCAATGATAGCCTGGCAAACCAGCGGCGCCATCCCGTGATAACGCAATCCGCCAGCGTGTATCGGAGGCGGTATGAACGCATGACCAAGCGTGTGCATCGCAAGCATCGGCGTCATACAAGCCGTATCGCCGAAATCGTAAGCAAACGGCCCCCTCGTCATCGTCGGGCACGCCGTCGGCTCAACTGGAATTATCTCCATATTCGCTCCGCTTATCTTGTCAGCGGTAAACGGAAACGCCAGACCCGCGAAATTGCTTCCGCCGCCCGCGCATCCTATCACAATATCCGGCAGCTTCTCGCCGGCAATCTTCAATTGCTTTTTCGCCTCCAGGCCGATTATCGTCTGATGAAGCAGCACGTGATTCAATACGCTGCCCAGCGCATACCGCGTCTTGCCGCTCGAATCCGTCACAGCTGACTCGATTGCCTCGCTTATCGCAATCCCCAGGCTGCCCGGCGTATTCGGCATCTCCGCCAAAATCTTCCTGCCCGCATTTGTCTCGTTGCTCGGGCTCGCAATGCATGTCGCTCCCCAGATGTTCATCATTATCCTGCGGAACGGCTTCTGGTCAAAACTTATCCTCACCATATAAACCTTGCAGGATAGCCCCACTAATTTGCACGCAAAAGCAAGCGCGCTTCCCCACTGACCGGCGCCCGTTTCCGTCACAAGATTCTTGATGCCGAACTGCTTATTATACCACGCCTGCGGTACAGCAGTGTTCGGCTTGTGGCTGCCGGGAGGGCTTACGCTCTCATCCTTATAATAAATATGGGCAGGCGTCCCCAAATACTTCTCAAGATTCACCGCCCTTCGCAGCGGCGTCGGCCGCCAGCGATACAAAATATTCAATATCTCTTCAGGAATATCTATCCACCGCTTAGTGCTCACTTCCTGCTCGATAAGGTTCATCGGGAAAACCGGCGCCAGCATCTCCGGGCCGATGGGTTTGCCGTCCGGCGTCACCGGCGGCAGCAAAGGCGTCGGCAAATCCGCTGCCAGATTATACCATTGTTTCGGTATGTCACTTTCTTTGAGTAATATTTTCTGATCCATTAAAAAACCTCCAAATCAAATTTCTTTCGCTTACCTCAAAACATAAAAATCTCATTTTATAAAATAAATTTCTTATTGTCAAGAAACTTCCGCCTTATCCTTCTGTTTCATCAGCACTTAACAATCAATTCTGCTATATGCCCGGCGACGACAGAAGCCCCGAAAGAGACTTCAATGCCCGCAACCTGCTCATTTCCCCGTTTAACCATTTTGCGAATCTTCGCCGACGCCCCGCGTCCCTCAACCGAGGAAACAGCAAAACCTTCAGGCAAATAAATCCAGTAAATTTCCTTTGTTCCGGGCACGCCTTTAAGCTGCAAAACAAGCTGCCCGTCCCGCCAATCCTCACCCGCCACGCTAACTGCGTCCTGACTTATGTGACGCGACGATGATAAAAATTGCGGCCTGCCCTTCGCACGACGAAGCGAAATCACCTGGCAATAACCTAATGCAAGAGGCCGGCACTTAATTTTGTCCGTCACCTTGCCAAGAAACTTCTGCTCCCAGAAATCAAAAGCAAGATACTCACCATTTTCAAGACCAATCGCCTCCAGCCCGATAACGCTTTTCTTCAGCGGGCTCACCGCGCCCCTGTAAAGAACGCACCAGCCCTCCCTGCCGTTATCTATATGAAATGACCATAGCGAGCCGAACGGGTGATTATCGTCCATCGAGGGCGACCACCCCGCCATATCTCTCGCTTCCTGCTCGCCCATTTCCTCAGCAGAATAAGGCGGGTCATTCAAAACGCCGAACCCGTGAAACTTCGTCCACGTGAACGCCGTATATTCCAAATCCAGCACGCCCGTCTCGCCCGCCTTCGCAGGCAGCGGCGGCAGACACCGCTGAATCATATAAACCCGCTCTTTATCGTATTTGTCTATCGAATCCGACAGCATCAAAAGCCCGCCGCTCAGCGAAACAAGCGATATAACCGACCGCACCCACTCCCGGTGCGCACGCATACAAATATGGTCGGGGTCATTCTGCCACAAAATCCTCTGCAAATGCCACCACCGCGCAGATTCCATAATCTGCATCCGCAGCCCGGACCACGTCGGCAGCGCATCCATCGATACCCTGCACGCATCCACAACGCCCGCGCCTTCCGTCATTATGCCCCACGACAAAAGCCAGAACGCTTCCTTCCCGATTCCATCTCTGGCCGCCTCGAGGTACGCCCGGTGTTTCGCCGTCGCCTCATCGCTCGTCATTGTGCCGTCAATCACCGCCTTATGAAAACCATCGAACAGCAAATGCCGCGTGACATCGGTCTTGAAATACTTATACCCGAATTTCGCAAGCCCCTCATACACCGGCCTTACGTGCCTCGCCAGCGTCGGCGGCGTGCAGTCAATCAAATATTTTATCCAGTCGCCGAGTATCGGCTTACCGTCTCTGCCCTTCACAAGATATTCCGACTGGTATTTCGGAAACTCATCGTTATAAATCGAAACGCTCGTCCAGATGCCCGGCGCCATACCAGTCTTTTCTATCCCTTTTACTATCCCCGGGTGTCCTTCAGGAAATTTTTCTTTGTTTATATCCAGCCACGCCTCCGGTATCGGCGCTTTGGGGTCTGCCGGCAGCGGCATCTTCTGAAAACCGTCATCGAGCTGAACGTATTCCATCCCGTAAGGCTTAAAATTTTCCGAACAAAATTTCGCCGTATCTTCAATCGCCTGCTGCGATACGTTGCGCCTGTAGGCCTCCCATGAGCACCATCCGCTAATCGGTTTCAGTTCCGGCCTTACGCGCCAAGGCTCGTGATATTTATACCCGTAATGGGTGCGATATAATTGCGGTAAAAAATTCAAAAACCACGCCGACTCGCCAAGCTCAACCTCAAGCTTCGCAAACAAATTCCCTTTTTCGTCCCGCTCCAGCCGTTCGCTTTTCCATCGCCAGTTTCTGCCATACCACGACAGCAGGCAGTCCCTGCCGATATCATACAGCGCGTTGACGCCATACAGCAGCGAGCCGCCGACCTGCCCGATAATGGCCTGCTCCCTCGCCGCGCGTTTCGGCCTGAGATTCACCGTCTCTGCACCTAAACACAGCCTTACTTCCGCAACCGTCTTCTCCGGCATCATCACGTATATCTGCTGCACAAGCGGTATGCTGTTCAGCGTCCCGTCCGAGTCGTGCCTGTAAGATACCTCGCCCGCACCGGGAATCTTTATTTGTATAATTGCAATCGACCCGTAAGTGTACGTTAAAGTCCTGCTTTTCTCATCCCAGCTGTCTTCCGCCTGCACTATCGGCGGCTCTTTGCTGCCAACATATTTCATACCAAACCCTTCAAAAAACATTGAATAAAATGAATTGCCAACCTTTACCCTTCACCCTTCGCACTTTTCTTACTTTTCTACTTTTTATATTCTGTGTCCTGTGTCCTCTTTTTTATTTTTGATATTTGAAATTTGATATTTTATTTTTTCTTACCCTTCACTCTTCTCTCTTCACTCTTAACCTTTAAGTTTTTCCTTAATCAGTTTCGCCGCCGCCGCAAGGGCCTCGTCGATTTTTTCCGGATTTTTTCCGCCCGCCTGCGCCAGGTGCGCCTTGCCCCCGCCGCCCCCGCCGACAATCGGCGCAACATTTTTTACAATATCCCCTGCGCTCAAGCCTTTGGCGATAAGGTCCTCCGTCACCCCCGCCAGCAGCATCACCTTGCCGTCCGACCCGCCGTGGCGGGTCGCCAGCAATATCGCCGCCGACTTCGCCTTCTTCTTTAGCATATCTACCACGCCGCGCGCCTGCTCGTCATTCACATCTGCGAGCCTGCCGACAATCACAAAAGAATCTCCGATTTTCTCAGCCTTCTCCAGCAGCTTACTTGCCTGCGCCCCGCCGTCCGCTGATTGCTTCGCCGCACCTTTGGCCTCCTTCGCAAGTTTTTTGTTTTCGACAAGCAATTGGTTCACCCTGTCGATAAGTCCTTCCGCGGGAACTTTCAATAATGCAGATAACGTATCCAGAATATCGCTTCTCTTTTCTAAGTATTCTTCGAGCCTGCCGCCCGTAAGGGCTGTTATCCTTCGCACTCCTGCTGACACGCTTTCCTCCTTGATTATCTTGAAACCCCCGATTAACCCCAGCCTCTCGACGTGCGTCCCGCCGCAAAATTCCCTGCTGAACGCATCGCACAACCTGTCCTCGCTATCGGTCCCGATGCACACAACCCGCACCCGGTCGCCATACTTTTCGCTGAATAGCGCCATCGCGCCGAGCTTCTTCGCCTCGTCCCTGGCCATCTCGGCAAACGTCACCGGCGAATCATCCGCAATCTTTTCTCTTACTAATTTCTCAACCTCTTTTATCTGCTGGCCCGTCAAGGCCGCCGGACACGTAAAATCGAACCGCAGATAATCCGGACTTACCAAACTCCCCTGCTGGGTGACGGCTTTGCCTGCCGTCTGCTGAAGAGCCCACTGCAAAAGATGCGTAGCTGTATGATTCTTCCTCGTAGAATCCCTGTCCCTGCTCACAACCGCCTTAACCTTGTCGCCGACCGCAATCGCCCCTTCGACAACCTTGCCCCTGTGAATCACACAGCCGGCCACCCTGGCCGTATTATCCACAATGAACAGCGCCTTCTGTTTGCCCGACTCATCAAATATTGAAATCGTACCCGTATCGCCGACCTGCCCGCCGGACTCCGCATAAAAACACGTCTTGTCGAGAACAACTCCCGCCTCCGCTCCTTTTTCAATCCTGCCGCTGTCCTTGTAGCCGCCCGAATCCAAAAATCCGACGACCTGCACCCGGCAGCTATCCATCTTGTATTTGTGCATATCCTCCGTCACAGGCAGTTCCGTATCCGACCCGCCCAGGCGGGCCGCCAGAGAATTACCCTTCTGCGCCGCCCTCGCACGAGTCCGCTGTTCGTCCATCAGCTCCTCGAATTTGGTCGTATCGACACCGAGACCGCTCTCGCGCGCCATCAGCTCCGTCAAATCCAAAGGAAAACCATAAGTATCGTAAAGCTGAAACGCGTCCTCGCCGTCAATCGTTTTGTCGGCCCGCCCTTTCGCGCGCTCGGCTGCTGCGCTGAAAATCTCGATACCCCGGTCAACCGTCCTGCCGAAACTCTCCTCTTCACTTTTTATAACGCTCGAAACATAATCAGCCCTCTGCCTGATTTCATCGAACGCCCCGCCTAAGCAATCGACCACCACCGGCGTCAATTTGTATATGAACGGCTCGTGCATACCAAGCTCTCTGCCGAACCTCGCGCCTCGCCGCAAAATCCGCCGCACGCAATATCCCCTGCCCTCATTCGATGGGCTCGCCCCATCGGTTATCGCAAAGGTTAGTGCGCGAATATGGTCCGCCACGACCCTAAATGCGGTATCAGAGTGACTATCGAGCTTATGAGTATATTTATGACCCGTAATATCCGAAATCGCCCCGATTATCGGCGAGAATAAATCCGTATCGTAATTGCTTTTCTTTTTCTGCAGAACCGCTGCGAGCCTTTCTAATCCTGCGCCGGTATCGATGTATCTTGCCCCCAGCGGATTCAATATGCCGGCCTCGCTGCGGTTATACTGTATAAAAACCAAGTTCCAAAGCTCGATGTATCTGGCGCAGCCGCCATTGACGGCGCATTTATGTCCCGGCTCATTCTTTTTGTCGCAATGCTCCGGCCCGAGGTCGATGTGTATCTCGCTGCAAGGACCGCAAGGCCCCGCCGCACCCATCTCCCAAAAATTATCCTTCCTGCCAAAATACAAAACATGTTCAGGCTTTATCGTCGTCACCTTCGTCCATAACTTTGCCGCCTCTTCGTCTCTCGGCAGTTTATCCGCCTCGTCGCCCGCAAAGACCGACGCCCAGAGCTTGTCCGCATCTATTCCCCATACCTTCGTGAAAAGCTCCCACGCCCATTCAATCGCCTCCGCCTTGAAGTAATCATCGAACGACCAGTTGCCGAGCATCTCGAAAAACGTGTGGTGATAACTATCCCTGCCGACCTCGTCGAGGTCGTTGTGCTTGCCGCTCACACGCAGGCACTTCTGGCTGTTTGCCGCACGCCTGTATGTCGGCGCAGATAAACCCAGAAATATATCCTTGAACTGGTTCATCCCCGCATTGGCAAACAGCAGCGTGTCGTCCCCCGCCGGAACCAATGGCGAACTCGGAACAAAAGTATGTCCCCTGCTCTTGAAAAACTCTATAAAATCATTCCTGATTTGACTCGAAGTTTGCATATTCATCACTCTCTAACCTGTCACGCCTTTGGCAATAAGAATCTTCTGTTTAATTTCACTGCACAAATCCGGATTCTCTTTCAAAAACTTTTTCGCCTGCTCCCTGCCCTGCCCGAGCCGCACGTCGCCATATAAAAACCACGCACCGCTTTTTTGAATGACTGTCGATTCGCTGCCAACATCAACGATGTCGCCTTCGAGGCTGATGCCGCTGTCGAACATAATATCGAACTCCGCCTCGCGGAAAGGCGGCGCAATCTTGTTCTTGACAACCCTCGCCCGCACATGGTTGCCGACCACGCCAGCCGCCTCCTTTATGCTCCCGATGCGCCTGATGTCGATGCGTATCGAACAGTAAAACTTCAGCGCCTGCCCGCCGCTGGTCGTCTCAGGATTGCCGAACATAACGCCTATCTTCATCCTTATCTGGTTTATGAAAATCAAACACGTCTTGCTCTTGCCGATTATCGCCGTAAGCTTCCGCATGGCCTGGCTCATCAGCCGCGCCTGCAAACCCATATGGCTGGCGCCCATCTCGCCTTCGAGCTCCGCTTTCGGCGTAAGTGCCGCCACCGAATCAATCACAATTACATCCACCGAATTCGACTTGATTAGCATCTCCGCGATATCGAGAGCTTGCTCGCCGGTATCAGGCTGGCTCACCAGCAGACTGTTGACATCCACACCTAATTTCTTCGCCCACGTCGTATCAAGCGCATGCTCGGCATCGATAAACGCCGCCACGCCTCCCTTCTTCTGGGCATTGGCGATAATATGCAGCGCAAGCGTCGTCTTGCCTGATGATTCCGGCCCGAACATTTCCGTCACCCTGCCCCGCGGCACACCGCTGCCCCCAAGCGCAATATCCAGCGACAGCGTGCCTGTGCTTATGCCCTCAATCCGGGCATACTTATGCTCATCCATCTGCATAATCGAACCCTGGCCATATTGCTTCTCGATCTGCGCAATCACCCGCTCCAAAGCAGCTTCCTTACCGCTAACTTTCGTTTCCTTCTCATCTTTCTTTATTTTTCCCATTCCTTTTTCTCCTGTCGTTAATAACAAACTCATCCTCTACTGTATCCTGGATTTCGTAGATCCGCCATTCGTGTGGCGGACTGGATTCTTTTTTTTCTTATTGTAATTTATAATTTCCCAAAACCGTATAAACAGGCCCCGTCGGCATAAGCTGGCTCTGATAAACTTTAACAGCATCTATCAAAACTGTCCCAGCCTTAAAAGAGCCCAATTTGCCCGCCTCTTCGGCAAGCCTTTTTCCCGACGCCAAATCCTTTATCCTGCAAATTGTCAAATGTGCCGAAAACTCACGCTCTTCTTTCGGAAAACCTGCCTCTGCAAGCCTTTCCTCAATCGCCTTTGCTAAATCGCACAATTTTTCGCTGCCCCTTGTGCTGCCGACCCATAAGACCTTTGCGGCTCGACCGCCGAAAAACCCTGCCGATTCAACATCAAGCTCAAAACTCTTACGCTCTTTCGCAATCTCCTCGATAATTTTGGAAACCGCCGCAAGCTGCTCATTATCAATCTCACCCAAAAACTTCAGCGTCAAATGCATCGCTTCCCGTCTTACCCACTTCACCTGCTCCGTTGAAAACGGGCCGGCCTCTCTTTTTTTCTTCAGCTGTTCCTGCAGCCGGCCTATCGCCGCCTTCACCTGCTCATTTATATCTACCGCTATAAAAACTCGCATCTATTCACTCCGCCGCTCGCGGATTAAAAATTCACCAGCTCCCGCAGCTGCTCAAATCTCTTGTCTATATCAGGCCGCCTGATTTTCTCAAGCCCTTCCAGCGAAAATTCCGAAATCGCAAACGAAGCAAGCACCGTCCCGTAGGCAATCGCTTCCTTCAGGGATTGCGTATCGCTTTTGCCCGTGCTCGCCAGTCGCCCCATAAATCCGCCCGCAAAACTGTCTCCCGCTCCCGTCGGGTCTTTCACGTTAGCCGCCGGAAAAGCCGGCAATAAAAACTTCTTCGCTCCGCTTCCCGCCGATGATTGCTCATGCCATTCATCGGACTCGCACATCACGCTGCCCGATTCGCCCTTCTTGATAATCACAATTCGCGGCCCCATCTGCAAAATCACATCCGCCGCTTTTATCAGGTTGCCTTCTTTTGCCAGCGCCTTCGCCTCTTCAGCATTGATAATCAAACAATCTATCCGCTCGAGCAATTTTTTCAAATCGTCCCGCCTGCCGTCAATCCAGCAGTTCATCGTGTCCGCCGCCACAAACGCGGGTTTCTCTATCCTTTCCAAAAGCTCAATCTGAAGCGCGGGTGCCGTGTTCGCCAAAAATACGAACGAGCTGTCCTTAAATTCATCAGGCACTTTTGGCGGCTGCTCCGAAAGAACATTAAGCTCTATATTTTCCGTTATCGCGTCCGAAGCCGTATCGTGATAAGACCCCTTCCATCGGAACGTCCTGCTCATCCCTCGCACTTCAAGCCCGCGAAGGTCAACATCTCTGCCCGCAAAAAACTCATTCAAATTAACCGGGCAATCCGAACCGACCACGCCGACAAGCCTTACCGGGCAGAAGAAACTCGCCGCCATACTAAAATAAACCGCCGACCCACCCAGACAGTTATCCCGCCTCCCGTAAGGCGTCGTCACCGTATCTATCCCTATCGAACCGGTCACCAATAATGACATAACTTACCTCCCTATTAACAGCACCTCTTCTGAATTATTCGTACTCAAAACATATTTGTAATTCTTCCGCTTTAGATACCATCCCCTTGGCTTTGTCTTTGCGCTCTTTCTAAAGCCGCTCAATTTCCAACTTCCAACTACATCCATAATAATTTTCCCCCTCGTCCTTTATCTCAGAAATCCAATCAAAACCTCCATCTTCGGCATGTCTAATTTCAATATACTCTTTCAATTCCTCTGTTGTATTGAACTCAATAACTGAACCTTCACAAGTATGTATACAAAACATAACAATGACCCTTCAAAAATATTTATAATGACACTCATAGTAGGTAGACACGCATAGTGGTCACTCGTTATCTTTCTACCATGACTATTCTTCAAAAATTTGGACTTCACGTAAAAGAGCTTCGTTCTGCTAAAGGAATAACCCAAGAGCAATTAGCAGAATTATCTGGTCTAAGCCGTCAATATATTGGTGATGTCGAACGGGGAACGAGAAACATTTCTTTAGTAAACATAAATAAAATTGCCTCTGCTCTCCAGATAACACTTTCAGAACTCTTAAATATCAAATGAAAAAGAACCTTATAGGCCTTGAATCTTCCAGCATAATGCCATTAGTAACCGTTACCCCACTTACTCAGGAGTGTTATGAAGCACTCTGGGATAACTATATACACCATACACTAATAGCCCACGAAGACTCCCTTACAGAGCTAAAAAACATCTTTAAGTTTAAAGCCGATACATTTTATTCAAATCCTATCACCAGACTTGAAAAAGTCAAAGACTTTTCACCTGTACAAAGAGAGTCACTGAAAGGAATGGCCTTAAAATTACTCCTTGACGGCCAAATGGGAGGCTGGGTAGGCAATAAAAACAGTCGAGTACAAACATTTTTCTTCTCGGATGTTATAGATGAGATTGATAGCAATATAAAAGACCCCGAAAAGTTCTCTGTAAAGTTAATAGAAAGTATGAAACGGAAAATTGAAACCTATAACCGAATGCTCACTCCCGATAATGGGATACTAACTATCGACATAAGCCTAATCTTGCCATATTGGGGCCTTCATAATATTACGTCTTCGGTATTCTCTGAAAAAAGGAAAGTAAGTATTAAAATTCTACCTAATTGTGAAACACTAAATAAATTTCAGTCCCTTCCATCCGCAACTCGCCGAGACGCTTATCACTACCATATGCTCAAAAAGGAAAATGTTCAGCTCATCCTCGTCGGTGACGCAAATTACAAAAAAAACATTTGCGCCTGCGCCGACTGCTCTTCATATAATTGTGAGGTTAAGATTCTAACAGATAGAGAAAGGAAAAAAATCCTGAAGCTAATTTAATCTACAATTTTCTGCACGATTATAACCATGTATTTTTGTTTCGACTTTCTCATTCTTTCCCAATATAAAAACCCACAACTATCCGAATTTTTTCAGGGCAATATCAATCCTGGTTAGCGTTCTGTCTTTCCCGAGCATAACAACCGACTCGAACATCGACAAACTCACCGTCGAGCCGCAAAGCGCAACACGCAAAGGCTGTGCAATCTTGCCGAGCCCCACTCCCTTTTCTTCCGCAAT
Source organism: Phycisphaerales bacterium (assembly GCA_003141315.1). Taxonomy (GTDB): domain Bacteria; phylum Planctomycetota; class Phycisphaerae; order Sedimentisphaerales; family Anaerobacaceae; genus Fen-1359. The sequence goes on along the minus strand of PLLP01000002.1, from coordinate 154,553 downwards.
AGCCCGCAGCATCTGCTCAACCGCCTGCTCGCTCAAACTATCCATCGCTGATAATTTGTCCCGGATAATCTTCAAAAACTCTCCGCCGCCGGCGGACAAAACCTTCCTTACAGCCTTTTCATCATACTCGATTTTTTCGTCTTCCACAAACAGGAATCTGCTCTTCTGCTCGACCTCCGCAAGCGTCCTGGCGCCATCGCAAATCGCCAAAAGTTTCTCCAGCCTCGCGTCATCCGCCTTTGCCACAGGCGACTGCTCCTCCTTCAAAAAATCCTTGAAATACCCCGCCACCTTTTCTTTCGGCGTCAATCTCAAATGCTCCATATTGAACGACAGCAGCTTCTGCCTGTCGAACAGGCTGTTCGATTTAGTAAGTCGCGAAATGTCAAAGCCCGCAACCAACTGCTCCCTTGTCATAATCTCCTGGCCCGTCCCCGGATTCCAACCCAATAGCGCAAGAAAATTCACCATCGTTTCCGGGATATAACCGCTGCGGAAAAAATCCACCACGTTAATCTCCGGCAATTCCACGCCTAAGTATTTCGCCATCGCATCCACCGCCGGCATATCAGGCATCGTCTTGCCATCGAGAAAACCCTTCATCTCCTCCGCACCGATACTGCCCGCAGCGGCAATTTTTTCGACGTCCGCCCCTTCCGTTTTCTTTATCGCCTTCCGCAGCGACGCAGGCCTTTCGCGTTTCGACAACTTGCCGCCGCCTTCGCTAATCGTCACCGACATATGCACATATTTCGGCAGCTCACCGAATCCGAGCGTCTTCCACAATTCCTGCTGGCCCGGCGTATTCATCAAATGCTCCTGTCCCCGAATCACCCAGCTCACCTTCATCAGCGCATCATCCACAACCACCGCAAAGTTATACGTCGGAAATCCGTCGCTCTTGATTATTATCCAGTCGCCAAGCTCCGCGCCGTTAAACCGCACCTCGCCACGCAGACAATCGTTAATCACAATCTCCTCAGCCGGCATCGCAAACCGAACCGTCACAGGCTTGCCCTCCGCCCGCGCCTTTTTGACATCGCTTTCATCAGGAAATCTTGCGGGCCTCTGATAAACAATGTTGTTCTTCTCCGCAGAAGCCTTCTCTCTCATCGCCTCTAATTCTGCCGACGTATCGAAACAATAATACGCCTTGCCCTGCTCGATGAGCCTTTTGGCATACATCGTATATAAATCGAGTCTTTGCGACTGCAAATAAGGCCCGTTCGGCCCGCCGATATCAGGCCCTTCGTCCCATTCCAGCCCAAGCCACCGCAGGTCGTTGATTACCTGCTGCATTGCTGTCGGCGTATTACGCCGCAGGTCGGTATCCTCGATGCGCAGAATGAATTTGCCGCCGTTTTCCCTCGCCCAAAGCCAGTTAAACAGCGCAGTCCTCGCACCGCCTACATGCAGGTATCCCGTCGGCGACGGCGCAAATCGCGTTATTACCATATCCATATACGAACCTCGAAAACCAAATTCCGCCTTATCGCGGCCAAACCGGTAAGCTAAGGCAAATCAGCCCCATTGTCAAGAACGCACCCCCTTCAGTGCGGAGTTGTCTTTGTCGTTGGTTAGCCCCCACCCCTGCGGTGGGGGTTTTTGTCGTTATATTTAGCCCCCAGTTCTACTGGGGGTTTAAATCTAATCCCGCCAGACAAGTTTTGCTATCCTGCCCCGGCCCGCTGCCCAGCAGCTACGGCCATCCGGCGAAAACGCTATCGCGTGAAAACCCTCCGCACTAAACCTCGCCCAATTGCCGCCCCCATCGTAAGAAACATCCGAGCCGTTCGGCCCGACCGTTAATGCAATATTCGTCCCCGGCCTATAAACAACACACTCCCGAAAACCCGACGGCTTATTCTTTTCAATAAGCCTCCAGTTCCTGCCGCCGTCAGTCGTGATAGCCGCATTTGTCCCGATTTCGCTTTCCTTTTTATAATCCCCGCCGATAATAATGCCCTGATTTTCATTTTTCATAGCGATTGAGAAAATCCCGCTCGTGCCGTTCCCGCCCTCCAAAGGCGCGTTGGCAAAACTCCACTCTGCCCCATTATCAGCCGACATAAAAACCCTGGCGGCGGTGCAGCCCGTCACAAAAATAATTCTATCCCTGGCCGGCCTCGCAATATTCGACCCGCTCGCTGCAAAAATCCCCTCGCCCTTTATAGCCCCCGGCAGATTTTCCATTTGCTTCCAGTTCTCGCCGCCATCGAGAGTTTGCAGAATAAGGAATTTACCGCCGACCGGGTCGCTCAGCGCGATACCATTTTTATTATCACAAAAAGATGCTGCACTGAAAAATACGTCGTTGTTATCGTTCTCGTAAACCAGCTTCCAGTTTTTCCCGCCGTCAGTCGTCTTGTAGAATTTCGCAGGCGATGCAATGCCGAAAACGACAGCCGTTTTTTCATCGAAGGCCGCCACGTCGCGAAAATCTATTTTTTCCGCGCCGGCGATTTTCCCGCTCTGCCAGGTTTTGCCGCCATCGATTGTCCGTGCGAACGTTCCGCCGCTGCCCGACGCCCACGCTGCTTCAGAATTAACCGCGCAAAGCCCCCTGAAACTCACGCCGGCTTCATTCATTTGTGTTTGCCACTCCGGATGCGACAATTTTGTCGCATTGCACGAACATCCCGAAATGACAACCGCCGCTAATACCGCCAAAAAAATTTTCATATTCGCCCTCGAAAATACGTGTTCAAATTGACGCTGCGATTTTTATCAATATAATAAATGATAAACAAAGGTAAAGCAAAATTCGAATGGGATATAAACAATGACAGAGAACAATAGCGAGCAAAGGCTGGATTTTATCCGGCAGATGGTTGTCGAGGATAACAAAAGCGGCAAATGGAAAGGCCGGGTCGCCACACGCTTCCCGCCTGAGCCAAACGGCTATCTCCACATCGGCCACGCAAAAAGCATCTGCCTCAACTTCGGCATCGCTTCCGAGTTCGGCGGAACCTGCAACCTCCGCTTCGACGACACAAACCCCGAAAAAGAAGAGCAGGAATACGTCGACTCTATCACCGACAACGTCAAATGGCTCGGCTGGGACTGGCAGGACAGACTCTACTTCGCCTCCGATTACTTCCAGCAGATGTACGACTTCGCCGTCCACATAATAGAGTCGGGCAAGGCCTACGTCTGCGACCAAACCGCTGACCAGGTAAGAGAATACCGCGGCACTTTAACCCAGCCCGGAAAGAACAGCCCATTCCGCAACCGCTCCATCGAGGAAAATATCGACCTCTTCGAGCGCATGCGAAAAGGCGAATTCGCCGACGGCACCAAAACCCTCCGCGCCAAAATCGATATGGCGCACCCCAACCTCAATCTGCGAGACCCGATTATGTACCGCATCCTCCGCGCAACACACCACCGCACGGGCGACACCTGGTGCATCTATCCAACCTACGACTGGGCGCACGGCCTGGAAGATTCCATCGAAGGAATCACCCATTCCATCTGCACACTCGAATTCGAAAATCACAGGCCTCTATACGATTGGTTCATCGACCAGCTACCAATCCACCACCCGCAGCAAATCGAATTCGCCCGATTGAACCTTACCTACACCGTGATGAGCAAACGAAAACTCCTCCAGCTCGTCGAGCAAAACCTCGTCAAAGGCTGGGACGACCCGCGTATGCCCACAATCTCCGGTATGCGGCGCAGAGGCTACTCGCCCGAATCAATCAGAAACTTCTGCACCCTCATCGGCATCAACAAATTCAACAGCACCATCGACATCGCACTATTAGAACACTGCCTCCGCGAAGACCTAAATAAAACCAGCTCGCGCGTAATGGCCGTCATAAATCCATTGAAGGTCGTTATCGATAACTACCCGGATGACCAAACCGAAATGCTCGATGCCGTCAATAATCCGGAAGACCCATCAGCGGGCATACGCAAAGTACCGTTCTCGAAGGTGCTTTATATCGAGCAGGATGATTTTATGGAAAACCCGCCCAAAAAATTCTTCCGCCTCTCGCCGGGTAGAGAAGTCCGCCTCCGCTACGCATATTTCATCACCTGCACCAATGTCGTAAAAGACAGCGCCGGCAAAATCACCGAACTGCACTGCACCTACGACCCCGCCACTCGCGGCGGCGACGCACCCGATGGCCGAAAAGTAAAATCCACTATCCACTGGCTCTCCGCGAAAGATGCGATAAAAGCCGAAGTCCGCCTTTACGACCACCTCTTCACTTCAGCCAACCCCGACGATGTCCCGGAAGGAAAAAAATTTACAGACTTTTTAAATCCCGATTCTTTGAAAACTCTCGACAACTGCTTTATCGAACCGTCGATTGCGAACGCAAAACCTTTAAATCGTTTCCAGTTCGAAAGGCTTGGCTACTTCTCTGTTGACATCGACAGCCGCCCCGGCAAACTCGTCTTCAACCGCACCACTACCCTCAAAGACTCCTGGGCAAAAATCCAGCAAAAACCAACCGCCGATTTAATTTAACCACAGAGGGCACAGAGACTTTTCCCCATTATATATATGTAGGGCGGGGCTTGCCCCGACACTTTCTCTTAGCAATTAAGGAGATATCAGTTTTTTTGTGATAAACACTTCTCGTATGGTCATTCACTCGAAAAACATCTCGCAATACTTTTTTACTATTTCTTCAATCGTATTGAAATCAGCCATAAGTTGTGGATGCAGTAAAACTTCCTTATTCTCAGATGAATCGTGGACAAAGATTGGGCATACCGTTCTGATATTCCTCTGTTGTTTTCGAAGTTTATCAAGAGCATTAAAATCATGTGATTTATAACAATTGATTATTTCTTGATCTATTTGCGCTAATTGGTTTTTTTGTTCAGTATTTAATATTTGGGGGGGGGTACATACAGAGGGATACGATGCGAAAACGCGTCTCTATAATTTGTTAGGTACTGTTCGTGCCATAGCTTCATTTGAGGAGAATCCAAGTATTGACAAAATTTATTGGGTAAATATTTTTTTGTCTCCCTTTTAAACAACCCGACTTTCTTTTTATCAATAATACCTGCTAACTTTTTCTCATGAATCAACACCCATGCTAAATTGTCCAAAAGCCCAAATATGTTTACAAAAAAAGCATGAAGATTTATCATAACGTCTATTAATTCTTCACGGCATAATAAATTGTTTCTTTCCACGGGGAAGATCAAAAATATGTTTTCTATACAACGTTCGATAACTTCCAGCCTACGCCCTACACCATAGTGCAGATATTCCCTTGCTTTTTCTTCCTTTATCTTTGCAGATAGGTCAAATATCTGGCCCATAAGGTCGCAATACTTTATTCTAAGCGAGTACAATTCGGATTTGATTTTCTGAATATCTTCTTGTTTATAAATCTGCATGTTTTTCTCTCCGGAAATCCGAGGGCATCTTACTTATTTTATCTCAAAGTCGTCCGACTTTTCTTTTTTTAACTTGTGTTTTTCTTTTGATTTAAATCTCTGTGTCCTCTGTGACCTCTGTGGCTAAAAAAAATCTTTTTAACTCTGCGGCAAAATCTATTTGAAAAAAATCATCTTCAGCGAAATAAGCAGCAGCGCCACGCCGAAAATTTTCGTTAATACGACATCCGAAAGATTCACCGCGAATTTGGCGCCGATAACACTGCCAATCACAAACGTCGCGCACATAACGCCAGCTACCTTCAAATCGACGAAGCCGCCTTTGTAATACATCCACGCCGCCAGCAGGCCTATCGGCGGAACCATCATCGCAAGCGTCGTCCCCTGCGCCGTCTGCTGCGACATACCGAGCAGCAACACGAGTGAAGGAATAATGATTATCCCGCCGCCTATACCGAGTATGCCGCTAAGAACGCCGGCGGCAAGACCTATCAGCAGACAATAAATCGTACTCATAACTAAACCATCCTAAAAAATTAAAGCTTCGTTTCCGCCAAACGTATCGGCTGTTCAATCAGCCGAATAATTCCGAGAATTTTCCTTCAATATTCCCGCTTTCGCAAAGCGTCTGACCAATCAAAACCGCTCGCACGCCGACGCCTTTTAATTTCTCGACATCCGCTTTTCTTTTGATTCCGCTTTCTGCAACCACCTCGGCATCTTCTTCCAGCAGGCTGATGAGTCTGCTTGTCGTATTCAAATCCACTTCCATTGTCGAAAGGTCGCGGTTATTTATCCCGAGGACGCAGTTTCCCTTTTTCGGAAAACCCGCCAGGCTGCGAACATTCAAAAGCACATCGGCGCTGTGAACCTCCAAAAGAACCGTAAGCGTCAATTCCGCCGCCAGTATCAAAAAATCCGACAGCTCCGCCAGCTTGAGGTAGTCCGCTATCAGCAGTATCGCATCCGCCCCCACCGCCCGCGACTGGTAAATCTGCCACGGGTCAATAATAAAATCCTTGCGTAAAATCGGCAGCTCAACCGCCCCCTTCACCGCTGTCAGATATTCGAGCCGACCCTGAAAATACTTTTCATCCGTAAGGACGCTTATCGCATCCGCACCGCACTTTTGGTAAGTCTTCGCAATCTCGACCGGGTCAAAATCCGCTCTGATTACCCCCGCCGACGGCGACGCCTTCTTCACCTCCGCAATTACGTTAATCCCCCGCTTATTCTGCTTCGTCACCGCCTTATAAAAATTCCTGCACCGCGGCAAACCGGCGATTCTCTCCTTGAATTGGCCAATTGTCTCCTGCAATTTTAACCTCGCCACCTCCGCCCTTTTATCCCGAATTATCTCGTCTAAAACACTCACCGGCAGCCCGCCTCTAAATTTTCAAATCTAAAATTCTATACCCCCGCAATCTTCACGTATGCTATTCGAAGCTCATTGAGCGAGTTTTCGAGCATCTTCTTTTCGTCATCCGTCAAATTCCCTTTCGTCTTTTCCGCAAGACTATCGAGCATCTCGATATTTATCCTCGCCAGCTCCAGGTTTACCGCTCCGCCGTCGGGCGACTCGCCTTCAGGATGAATAAGCCCCAGCGAAAATAACGCCTGCGTCACAAGCATGCTCACGAGTGTCAAAAAATCCCCTTTCGGAAGCTGCCTGGATTCTTTTTTCCCTTTTCCTTTTTCCGACTTTTCCTGCTCCGCGAGTTTTTCCTTCTCCTTATGCGCCTGATTTTTCCAATCCTCATCTATTATAATCTTTTTATCCTTTTCTTCTTTTTCTGCCATTTCTCACACTCCATATTCTAAATTCTATATTCTCTTTTTTACTTTTTTATATTTGAAATTTGATATTTTATTTTTCTTACTGCCGAAGGTCCGCCGCAGGCGGAGCGGACTGTATTCTTATTTATACTTTTTCGTCTCCCTGTCTATATCTTTTTTCTGCTGCCGGTCCGTAATCGACCTGCGCTTATCATACTGCCTTTTGCCCGTCGCGAGGGCAAGCTCAATCTTCGCAATCCCGCGCTTATTAAAATAAATCCGCAGCGGCACCAGCGTAAAACCCCGCAGTTCGAGTTTGCTCCTGATTTTACGAATCTCGCTTTTGTGCAGCAGCAGTTTCCGCTTCCTGTCCGGCGGATGCCCGAGTTCGCTGCCGGTAAATTTATATGGCGAAATCGTCGCCCCGACCAGCCAGCACTCGCTGCCGTCAATCCTCCCGTAAGAACCCGTCAGATCCGCCGTCCCCGCACGAAGGCTCTTGACCTCGCTGCCTAAAAGCGACAGGCCGGCCTCGAACTTCTCCACCAGCTCGAAATTACGCCACGCCTTCTTATTCGCCACCACCTGGCCGGAATTCTCATCTTTTTTCAGTTTAGCAGACATCCGCTGAATCTTAACGAAAAAACCGCCCCTCCGCAACAAAAGATTATCACCCCCCGCAACAGTAAATTGATAAAAAGTGATTCGTCTTTTGGTTGGCAGTTCAGAGCCGCGACCATAAGGGAGCGGTATTCAGGTTAGCCCCCAGGCCTGCCTGGGGGTTTCAGATACTTCCGCCGAAAGCGAACCCGCCTTGCAGAATTAACGCCCGTATTTTGTTTTTCTTGTCGGCCTGCGGGCGAGTAAATATATCAATGCCCCCAGCCAGCCCAGAAAAATAATCACCAGCACCCATATAACCTTGTCGTTGCCCTCCGACGGCTCGTTCACCAAACAATCTATGAGCATCCATATCCAGAGTATGGCAAAAAAAAGACCGAAGCAGCAGCAACAGGGAACAAAAAACACCGGCCCCAAAAGCGGAATAAAATAAAATGGCGACATAATAAATCTCCTTAACACTATACCTTCTCAAACCCTGCCCTGAACGCCGTAAATTCTAACCTCTCCCGCCGGCTTTTCAAACCCTTTTTACTTTTCTTACTTTTTTATATTTGAAATTTGCAATTTGAGATTTCAAATTTTCTCTGTGCCTCTGTGCCTTAGTGGCTATTTTTTCTCTTTGGTCTTGCGTCTGAACAGCCCGAAGTTTTCTCTCTCCGTAAGCACTACCCACCCGCGCCAATCCTTCTTTGTAATCCGCACAGGCTCCATCCGCTCCGCCCCGCCAAGCCACACAAGCACGCCGAATCTGCACCCGCTCCGCTCCTGCCAGTATTCATCGCTGCCGCCTATAAGATGATTGTATCGCTCTTTTATTCCCACTATCTTTTCCGGCGACAAATCATCGAAAAACTCGACCGCCTTTACCGCCGCCCTGCCGACCACAGGCCCGCTGCTCTCTTTCAGAAACAAAACGTCGCCAACGCTCACCTGCCCGAACGGCGCCTTGTTCACCTTCAAAAATCGCGACTCGATAGTCTTCCCGCCCTCCACTATCGAATCTAAGTAAGCCTTCTTCAATATCACCAAATGATATTTCACCATAAAATTTTGTCCTTTGACTAACACTCCGAAAAAATTATAATCGAAATATCTTTTAAGGGAAACACTATGTCAGAAACCGTTTTATTCGTAGTTCTGCTTGCTCTTGTCGGCTTTGTAATCTGGCTCGGCATATCGCTATCAGCCTTCCGAAGGGATTCTGCCGGCCAGGCCGCAAAGGTGGATTCCCTCTCCCAAAACATCGAAGCCCTCAGAACCGCACAAAACCAGGTCTCCGACACTCTCCACAAATCCCTGCTCGCAGGCCAAACCTCCATAACCCAGTCGCTCCAGTCCAGCCAGCAAATCCTCTCAAGACTCAACAGTCAGGTCGGCGAACTCCAGGGCACCAATAAACAAATGCTTAACCTCGGCACCGACGTAAGACGGCTCGAAGAAATCCTCTCCAGCCCGAAACTTCGCGGACAATTGGGCGAATGGTCGCTCGAAAACCTGCTTAAAAATATCCTGCCCGCCGACAGCTACGCCCTGCAATACCAGTTTCGTGACGGCCAGCGGGTCGACGCCCTCATAAAATTGGCCGACTTCTCCGTCCCCGTCGATGCCAAATTCCCGATGCCCGCATTCGAGGCCATCGCAAAGGCACAAACCGATGATGAAAAAGCAAAAGCACGCAGGCAGTTCCAGAAAGACGTCACTATCCACATCGACAAAATCGCTTCCAATTACATAAGGCCCGCCGAAGGCACCGTCGATTTCGCGCTAATGTTTCTCCCCGCAGAAAACATCTATTACGAAACGATAATAAAATATCCTGACGACACCAAAGACATCCTGCAATACTCGCTCGACAAAAAAATCATACCCGTCAGCCCGAATTTATTGTATGCGTATCTGATGACGGTCGTTATGGGCCTGCATGGCCTGCAAATCGAAAAACAGGCCGCCGAAATCCGCCAAAACCTAAAAACCCTCAACGCCTCCTTCGCCGAATTCGTCTCCACCTTCGACACCCTCGGCAGCCACCTCCGAAACGCCTCCAACAAATTCGATGAATCCACCAAAAAATTAGATAAATTCGGTATGAATCTTTCCCAAATACAATCGCAGGATAAATAAATGATTTACGAAGACCTGAAAGGCAAAAAAGTTCTCGTCACCGGCTCATCGAGCGGTATCGGCCAGGCAACGGCGATTATGTTTGCTAAACAGGGCGCCTTCGTCGGCGTCCACTATTTCCAAACCAAAGACGGCGGCGAAAAGACACTGACCGAAGTAAAAAAATACAGCGATGGCATTTTACTGAAGGCCGACGTCCGCTCCGAAAAGCAGGTAAATATTATGGTCGAACGCTTCGCCAAAACCCCCGCCCTTGCTTTCGAAAAAAAACACGCCGGCAGAATCGACATCCTCGTCAATAACGCCGGCTCTCTTCTCGCCCGCCACCCCTTCGAGACCGCACCGCTCGATTATCACGAGGACGCCTTCGCCACAAACGCCCGCAGCGTCTTCCTCGCCGCGAAGGCCGCCCTGCCTCACCTCAAAAAATCCAAAGGCTGCATCGTCAATATCGGCACCATCGCCTCCTTCAATGGCGGCGCGGGCGGCTCAGGAATCTACGCCGCCGCAAAGGCCGCCGTCCTCACCGAAACCATCGCTATGGCCGTCGAATTCGCAAAATACAAAATCCGCGTCAACTGCGTTGTCCCAGGCCTTATCGAAACCCGCTTCCACGAGCGTTTCAGCACCGCTGAGCGCCGAGCCGCCGTCGCCCTCCAAACCCCACTCGGTAGGAACGGCTCCGCCGACGACATCGCAAAGGCAATCCTTTTCCTCTCTTCCAGCGAAGCCGCTTCTTTCATTACCGGCGCATTCCTCCACGTCAATGGCGGCCTGCTTATGCGACTATAAGTGGTGAGTGTGCCGAACCAAATTCATAATGCGTATATCGTATCGCGTCGTTTTTCTTATGACTTATGACCTGCGACTTACGACTTGCGCCCTTGCTTACCAATCGCATTTTTGGTAAAATCTGTAATATGAAAATCGCCAATAAAATCGTAATGTTTGTCGCCGGCGCACTTCTCATTGTCGCTTCTATTCTAAAAAGCCATCAGCTCCTCACCGAGCCGATAGTCACCGCCGGCTTCTGGGAATCCTGGCTCTTCACCGTCATCCAAATCCCGCTCGAACTCGGCCTCGGCATCTGGCTCGTTTCAGGCCTCTTCCGAAAAGCCGCCTGGCTCCTCGCAATACTCGCCTTCGCAGGCTTTATCGGCATAACCATTGCCAAGTGGTGGATCGGCGCCGCCTCCTGCGGTTGTTTCGGAGTAGTTCACGTCAAACCATGGATAACCCTTACCGCAATCGACTTACCGCTCTTTATCCTGCTGGCAATCTTTCGACCAAAAGGCCAAAGGCTGTTGCCGCCGCCCTGGCCATCGGCAAAACATTTTTTCGCCGTCGCCATCCCGACCTTTATAATTCTCGCTACACTCGTTCCAGTCCTCGTCTTTAACAAACCACCCAATATCACCGTCCAATACGAAGTAATAAAACCCGAAACCTGGCTCGTCAAAAACCCCGACCCGAACTCGCCTGGGCGAGCCAAATGGCCCCTGCTCGCGCACATCGACATCGCAGATAAAATCAGTATCGGCTTCGCCGTCGTCTTCATTTATCACTATGACTGCCCCGATTGCCGCCAGGCCATCCCGCAATTCGAGCAAATCCACCAGGTCCTCGCCGACAACATCGCACCCGTCGTCTTCATCGAAGCCCCCGTTGTGGTAAGCGGCGCCAAACCGCTTTATGGCCCAGCCGACCAAAACCCCGTCAAATCCGACACAGCGTGCCTCTCCGGCAAACTCGATACCAGCAAACAGTGGTTCGTAAAAACGCCGCTCGTCGTCCTTCTAAAGGACGGCTCCTGTGTCCACTACTGGCCGGACGAACCGCCCAATCTCGAACAAATCGAAAAAGCCCTCGCTGAAAACCAATAACCCCTTCCTTTTGGATTTCGTAGATCCGCCATTCGTGTGGCGGACTGGATTCTGGCTTCTGGATTCTGTGTTCTGTCTTTTGTTCTCTGTGCCTTTGTGCCTATGTGCCTTCATTCTGTGCCCTGCTTACCACGCCGTAGTCCGCCTCGGCGAAGCGGGGATTCTCCTGTTAATATTTGACATTTCCCAAATAGCAAATATAATACAGAGAACAAAAAAAATTACCGTTTGCAGGATTACTTCTATGTTCGCAGGGACGCAAAAGCTCCACAGGAAATCCGCCTTCGCCGGAACAGATGCAAAATTATGGGCAATCTGCCCGCCAAGCCCGGACGCAAAGCAGCTCGCAGCCGCACTAAAGGTCTCGCCCCTGCTCGCGCAAATCCTCATCAATCGCGGCGTATCAGACGCCGGCGAAGCCTCGCAATTCCTCAGGCCAAAACTTGCAGACCTCATCAGGCCGGAAAAAATGCCCGGCGTCCAGAACGCACTGCCCGTAATCCTCCGCGCAATCGAAGAAAAACAAAAAATAACCGTCTATGGCGATTACGACGTCGACGGCATCACAGGCACCGCAATCCTCTGGCATCTTTTCGGCCTCCTCGGCGCCGATGCCGACTTCTACATCCCGCACCGAATCGACGAAGGCTACGGCCTCAACACCGACGCCGTCCGACTCCTCGCAAAAAACGGAACCAAACTCCTCATCACCGTTGACTGCGGCATTAACGCCGACGATTCCGCCAAACTCGCGAAAAAACTCAACGTCGGCCTCATCATCACCGACCACCACCAGCCGGCAGCAACATTGCCCGCCGCCTCCGCAATCGTCCACCCGGCCCTCGACCCAACTTACCCCAACCAGGATTCCGCAGGCTCATTGGTCGCATTCAAACTCGCCTGGGCTCTCGCCAATAAAATCAACGGCGAAACAAAGCTCGACCCCACGCTGCGAAACTTCTTTATCAACGCCACCTCGCTCGCCGCTATGGGAACTATCGCGGATGTCGTAAGCCTTCGCGGCGAAAACAGAATACTCGCCAGTTTCGGCCTGAAAACTCTCCCCGAAAGCAGCCTCCCCGGCATCGCCGCCCTTATCGAAACCGCTGGCCTCGCGGGCGAAACCATCGACAGCTTCCATATCGGCTTTCGCCTCGCTCCTATGCTCAACGCCGCTGGAAGAATGGGACACGCGAGACTCGCCGTCGAACTGCTCACTACCGACAAACCCGCACGCGCAAAAGAAATCGCGGAATACCTCAAATCGCAAAACACCCAGCGGCAGCAAATCGAAAAGAAAATCTTCAAAGCCGCCTGCGAAATCATAAAGCAAAAAGGCCTCAATTCCCCCGACCGAAAAACTATCGTCCTCGCAGACGACAACTGGCACACCGGCATCATCGGCATCGTCGCCTCACGCATCGTCGATAAATTCAACAAGCCCGCTATCCTTATTAATAGCTCGCCCGTCGCAAGCCTCCCGGACCGCCCCGAATCCACCGAAGGCGAACCGGCGGAAAAAGATGAAAAACTCGCGCAAGGCTCCGCACGCTCCGTCCCCGGTTTCGACATCCTCGCCGCCATCGCCGCCTGCTCGAACCATCTCGCCGGGTTCGGCGGACATAAAATGGCCGCAGGACTGAAAATCGAACCGGAAAAAATCGAACGCTTCGCAGACTCCATCGAAAAATACGCACAGCAAAATACGACCGCCCCTTTCACCGCCACCCTGCACATCGACGTCGATTCTGCGCTCAGCGAACTTAGCCCCGCTCTTATAAAAGAAATGCAGATGCTCGAACCTTTCGGACAGGGCAATCCTCAGCCCCTCTTTGCCACAAAGGCGGTGCGCCTCTGCAGCCCGCCCAGAAAATGCGGCGCTAACGGTGACCACCTCCAGCTCGCCATCACGGACAACAAAAAATCAATCAGGTGTGTCGGCTTCAGGTTCGCCCCCTTCGAGAAAAAACTCCTCGAACACGACTGTTTCCACGTCGCCTACCACCCCCAAATCAATACCTATAACGGCTCTTCCAGCGTCGAACTCGTCCTCGCCGATATCCAGTTCGACAACGACTAAGACAGCCTTCCGTCGCAGGCGACTCTTATTTCCTTTGTGCCTTTGTGCCTATTTTCCTCCGTCACTTTTTCGCCGCCACTTCTATTTTGTCTATCCTGAATTTGCCAAACGTATTCACCAGCCGGAACACGTCCTCCGGGTCGCCGCTGCCTATCGCCAAAGCAATATGCCCCGCATCAAACCCGCCCCTGCCTGAGCTCTTAAACGCCGAATCCAGCCCGACCCACCTGTCGCCGATGTATGCCTGAACCCACGCATGCCCACCGAAACTATTTTTAATATCATGCCATTCACTCACATACGCAATACCGACAACCACCTGCGCCGGTATCCCTGCTGCCCGGCACAATCCCGCAGTCAAAACCGCAAACTCCGAGCAATCGCCCTCCCTGCTCTGTGCTACCTCAGCCGCCGATGCATAGCCGACCGATAACGTCTTGCTCTCGATGTACCCCGCCACAAATTTTTCTATCCTTCTCGCCGCCTCCGCCGCGTCATCCGTATTACCGACCGCCTGCCTGGCGAGTTTCACTATCTTTTCATTATCGCTCTGCACAAACCTGCTCGGCTTCAACGCCGCCACCGCCTCCGCGTCATTTCCATTATACGGAATCCGCGCACCCTTCGGCATCACCGCCTGACTTACCCGCACAACCACCTTCCCGCCTTCCTGCCTCGAAACAACCTGATAATTCGTCGATGGAATCCGCTCCAGCTTGATTATATCCGCCCTCGCGGACCCGGCAGGCACATTAGCATCGACAGCCGGGCTAAGATAATACGTTATCGATTCCGCCCCGCGCACGTCGCTGATTGGCTGCGGCGATTTCACAAACATCTTGCCAATCACATCGAAAACTTCCGGCGGAGCCTCCGCAAATTCCTTCGGGCAGGCAACCATTTCAATCGTCATTCCCAGAATCGGCATTATGCTCTTTTGAATCTCCAGATTATCATCCACGTATCCGACGTTCTCAATCTCGCCCGCCATCGGCAGCATCATCTTTGTCCTAACCTCCGTAAGCTCCACAACTCTCCCCAGCAGGTTCACCTTTTGCCTCTCGCCGACACTCACATTAACATCAACCACGTCCGCCGACGAAGATTCAAATGCCTTCACCTTGTAAGTCGTCCCCTTCTTTAATCCTTTTTCCTTTTCCAAAAGCCGAAGCCCCTCCGGCATCAGCGCACCGGCAGGCCACGGAATCTTCCTGTTCTGCCCACCGCCCGTGCCGCTATTGGTAATCGTAAGCATCCCATTCGGCTCAACCCTGCCTGACAGCCCCATCTTCATAAAACTCATCTGCTGCTCCGACTCGAACGAAAGCGGCTTGCCCTTCTCGGTCTCCACCGTTGATTCAGACATCTGCATTGATACCGACGCGCCCCCACGATTTATCGTAACATTGATTGTCGTCCCCGTCTTTACCTTCCCGTCAGCCATCTCTCTCGTGTTGACGGCGTAGCCGACCTTTTTGCCCTCCATAAAAAGCGCAAAATAGTTCTCCTCGCCCATCGCAGCCCCGCCCGCGGCAGACCTGACCGCCGCTGCCGAAAGCCTTACACCAAAACAAAAAAGAAAAACAAATCCCGAAACGCAAAAAATTATCTTTCTCATCGCAGCTATCCTTATCATAATGAATTGAATTTGACGAAATATCCTTTATGCCTTAAAAAGTATAATCCGAAACTTGAAAGAGTGCTATAATAAAAATGATAACCTTTGAAAACCTGCTGAAACTCGTCAGCCGACCAGGCCCACCTAACCTCTGCGTTGATTCTCGAACCGTAAAACCGGGCGACATCTTCATCGCCGTAAAAGGCGCAAAGCTCAATGGCCACAACTTTATCAAACAGGCCATCGAACAAGGCGCAAAATTCATCGTTATCGATAATCCAAATTACAAACCACAAGCAACGAGCGACGACTTATCCGCCTCCGGCGGACCCGAGGCGGAGCGACGAGCGACGAGCAGTGAATTTATCCTCGTCGATAACTCCGCCCGCGCCGCAGCCCTGCTCGCACACGCGAAAAAAGGTTTCCCTGCCGATAAACTCACCTGCCTCGCCGTCACCGGCACCAACGGCAAAACAACCACCGCATACCTCGTCCGCTCCATAATCCAAACCGCAGGCTCCCGATGCGGCCTAATCAGCACCGTCCTCTACGATACCGGCGAAAAATTATTCCCGTCAAAACTCACCACCCCCGATTCCTTCACCATCGCCGACATCACAAACCAGATGGTCGAAGCCGGCGCAGAATTTATGGTCACCGAAGCCAGCAGCCACGCACTCGACCAGCACAGGCTCGCAGGCATCCGCTTCGCCGCCGCTGCCTTCACCAACCTCACGGGCGACCACCTCGACTACCACAAAACCAAAGATAACTACCTCGCCGCCAAAACTAAACTCTTCTCCTCGCTCGACAAAAACGCCGCCGCCATCCTCAATAAACAATCCCCGGAATCCGAATATATCGCACAGCACACAAAGGCGCGCCTGCTCTGGTATTCAATCGACGCACCCGCCGATTTGACCGCACACATCGAGGTTATGAACACTACCGGCACAACCTTCGCCCTCGAATACCAGGGCCAAAAACATATAATCAAATCGCCTCTGCTCGGCAAATTCAACATAAGCAACTGCCTCGCCGCCGCAGGACTCGCAATCGCCGCAGGAATCAGCCTCGACACAATCTGCTCTGCCCTTTCCAACCCCGCGCCCCCGCCCGGCAGACTCCAGAAAGTGCCGCACGAAAATCCCTTTACCGTCCTCGTCGATTACGCGCACACCGACGACGCTCTGCAAAACGTCCTCGAAACTCTTAAACCACTTTGCGCAGGAAAACTCATCGTCGTTTTCGGCTGCGGCGGAGACCGCGACAAAACCAAACGACCCCGTATGGCCAAAGTCGCAGAACACTTCGCAGACCTCATCATCGTCACCAGCGACAACCCCAGAACCGAAAACCCCCAAACAATAATCAGCGAAATCATCGCCGGTTTCACAAATCCAAATTCATCTAAAATCAAAGTTGAACCGGATAGATATAAGGCCATCGGCATCGCCGTAGAAAACGCACAAAAAAATGATGTTGTCCTCATCGCAGGCAAAGGCCACGAAAATTACCAAATCCTCGCGGACAAAACCATCCACTTCTCAGACCAGGAAACTGCAACCGAATTTCTCAAAACCAAAGTGGTGAGCGGCCTGCCCTGAGCTTGTCGAAGGGGTCGAACCAAATATGAAACCACTATCAATAAATAATCTCGCAAAAATAATCAACGCCGAACTGAAAACCTCAAGCGACGGTTTTTTCACCGGCGTCTGCATCGATTCCCGAACTGTCAAAACCGGCGACTGCTTCTTCGCAATCGCCGGCGATAAATTTGACGGCCATAACTTTCTCGACCAGGCCTTCAAAAACGGCGCCGCCTGCGCAGTCGTCTCGAAAATTGTCCCAACCACCTTCGCCGATAAGCCGCTCCTCCTCGTCGCCGATACCATCGCCGCGCTCGGCAAACTCGCAAACTTCTACCGCAATAATCTCAATCCTATCGTCATCGCAATCACAGGCTCAGCCGGCAAAACCACCACAAGACAAATCATCCACCACTGCCTAAGCCGCAGATTCGCCGCCGTCCAGTCACCCAAAAGTTTCAACAACAATATCGGCCTGCCCCTCACAATCCTTTCCGCCCAGAGCGATACAAAAATCATCGTCGCCGAAATCGGCTCCAATCATCCCGGCGAAATCGCTCCGCTTTCCAAAATCGCTGCCCCCGACATCGCACTCATCACCAATATCTATCCCGCTCATCTCGAAGGGTTCGGCTCGCTCGCCGCCATCACAAAAGAAAAATCCTCCATCGCAGATGGCCTAAAAGAAAACGGCACACTCATTATCAACGCCGACTCCGCCGATGGCACTCTCCTCGACCCGCCTGTGGCGGGCCGCAGAAAAAACGTCAAAAAACTAATCACGTTCGGCTCTGCCGCCACCGCCGACATCCGCGCTTCCGGCATCGAATCCGCCGCCGCCGGCTCGCGATTCAAAATCGACAATACCGAAATCTTTCTGCCCCTGCCCGGCCCCGGCAATATCCAGAACGCACTCGCCGCCTGGGCTGTCTGCAAAGAACTCGGCATAAAATTATCCGACTTCGCCGACTCCCTCAAACGCCTGCCCGCCGTCGCTATGCGCGCCGAAATCCTCCAAATCGGCAGACTCACCATTATCAACGATTGCTACAACGCCAACCCCGCCTCGATGGCCAACGCCCTGCAAATACTCTCCAATTTCGATTCCGCGGGCAATAGACGCCTCGTATTCCTGTGCGGCGATATGAACGAGCTCGGCAAAGACTCCCAAAAACTCCACGCCGAACTCGGGTTTCGCATCGCACGCTCGAAGGTAAGCCTGCTCATCACCGTCGGCCCGCTCGCCGCCGGCGCAGCAGAGGCCGCAAAGAGCAGCAATAACTCCATCCAGGTAATTTCTTACCCTGATACCGCAACCGCTTGTAATAATCTGCTAAAATTCGTGAAAAATACCGATATAATACTAATCAAGGGTTCGAGGGCTGTCGGCCTCGAAAAAGCCGTCGAAACCTTAAAGATGCTGTTCGAGCTAAAAGTTTAATCTTTGATTTCGGTTCTTGGTTTTTGATTTTTGATTTTTTTATGATATACCACCTTTTCTGGTATCTTCGAGATAGTATCACGCACAACCTCGGCTTCTACGCCTGGCAAAACGTGATGTTCCGCTCAATGGCCGCGCTGCTCACAAGCTTCCTGCTCGCACTATTGCTTGCGCCCAAAATCATTCGATTCCTGCTCAGCAAAAAAATCGGCGACAAGCCCGAATTCCACAACGCCGCCCTCAACGACCTCACCAAAGACAAAGCCAACACCCCGACTATGGGCGGCATCATAATTCTCATCGCTGCTCTCTCAGCCGTCCTGCTCTGGGCAAAACTTACCAACCCCTTCATCCAGAAGGCCATCATCATCATACTCTGGTTCGGCGCAATCGGCGCCGCCGACGACTGGCTCAAACTCACCAGCCAAATCAAACAGCGCAGCCGCAACGGCCTGAAACCCTGGGAAAAAATCCTCTTCCAAATCGGAGGCTCTGTCCTCATCGCCTCATTCCTCTATACCGACTTCGCTAATATCCCCGACGGCAGACAACTCTGGCTCCCTTTCTATAAGCACGGCCTGCCGCTCGCAAACGCCGTCTTCATCATCATCGCAATCCTCTACATCACCGCCACAAGCAACGCCGTCA
Source organism: Phycisphaerales bacterium (assembly GCA_003141315.1). Taxonomy (GTDB): domain Bacteria; phylum Planctomycetota; class Phycisphaerae; order Sedimentisphaerales; family Anaerobacaceae; genus Fen-1359. Next base: position 135,403 of record PLLP01000002.1, on the reverse strand, counting down.
ATTTCGCCGACGGTATGGATGGCCTCGCCGCAGGTCTCGTCGGGCTCGTCAGCCTCGTCCTCATCATACTCTGCTACGTCGCCTCCGAAACTATGTCGCCTTACACCACCGCTACCTGGGCAGGTTACCTTTCGCTGCCATTCATTACCGACGCCGGCGAACTGTCCGTCTTTTACGCTGCTATTCTCGGCTCCGTCCTCGGCTTCCTCTGGTATAATTGCCACCCCGCACAGGTCTTTATGGGTGATACCGGCTCGCTGCCGCTCGGCGCCGCTATGGGCTACGGCGCGCTCGTCACAAGAAATGAAATCCTCCTGCTCGTCATCGGCGGCGTCTTTGTTATGGAACTCGCCAGCGTCATACTACAGGTCGGCTGCTTCAAACTAACAGGCGGAAAACGTATCTTCAGAATGGCCCCCATCCATCACCACTTCCAGCTCAAAGGCTGGAGTGAGCCTCAGGTCGTCGTACGTTTTTGGCTCCTCGCCGCCGCCTTCGCCGCCCTCGCCCTCGTCACTATCAAAATCCGTTAAAATATTACCCTTCCCACTTTTTTTGCGGAAATCACCAAAAACCAAGATGCAAATTCCAAAAAACTTGTGCGTTTGGTCATTGGTTATTGCCTTGGTTATTGTCTCTTGGTCATTGGTTATTTTTTTGTTCTGTGTTCTGTCCTCTGCCTTCTGTCTTCTCTTTTACCGCCTCCTCAAGATGGCCCATCAGATATTCCTTTTCCGGCCCGCCCAAATGCTCCCACGGCCCGCCATCAGCAGGCACGAACTGCTTCTGCGCACAGGCCTCCATATCCAAACCGGCCTCTGCAAACGCCCCCTTCCATTTCTCCGCATCGAAACAATCGTCCCACAGGTCGAACCTCGCCCCCCTGCGAAACGCGGATTCGATCACATTCGATAGCTGCCTGTCGCCGCGGCCAATCGCCGCTTCGAGAATACTCATATCTATATGATGAAACTTAAACTGAACCGTCTTCGCATATAGTCTCCGTTTTTCATCCAGAATTATCTGCCTCGCCTTCTCGAAATATCCTGCCGGCTTCTGCCCCAGCCACCCGAATGGCGTATGCGCCTTCGGCACAAACCAGCTCACCGCGGCGTTTATCTGGCCCGCCCGTGAACCACCAAACCGTTTAGCCGTCGCCGGCACGGCGACGCTTTCTGTTTGCACGGCGACGCCTTCCGGCCCTGCGTCAATCTCCCTTCGAAGGTTCGCAAGCCTCACACAAAGCTCAACGATTTTCCTGATATCCTCTTCCGTTTCGCCCGGCAATCCCACCATGAAATACAACTTTATATGCCCCCAGCCCGACTTCCACGCCTGCCCGACCGCCGCAAACAAATCCTCATCCTTCAACGGCTTATTAATAACCCGCCGAAGCCGCTCGCCCGCCGCCTCCACCGCAATCGTAATCGCTCCCTTGCGAACGTCCGACGCCAGCGCAGGCAAAAGTTTTAACTGCTCTTGAACCCGCAGGCTCGGTAGCGACAGCCCCACGCTTTTTTCGTGAAAATATTCATTCAGCTTTTCAACGAGCTTTTCCAAATCCGGATAATCCCCGCTCGATAAACTCAGCAGACTCACCGTGTCGAATCCCGTCGCCGCATAAGCCTTCTTCGCAATCTCGACTATCCTGTCGATGCTGCGGTATCGTATCGGCCTCCTGCAAAAACTCGCCTGGCAAAACCGGCATCTGCCCGGGCAGCCCCGCATTATCTCGACGCATACACGCTCGTGAATCGCCTGCACAAACGGCACTATCGGCGACAGCGGCACTGACGCATTTTCAAAATCCTCAACAACCGCGCTCTTAAATTGCGTCCGCAAATCCGGCAGGAGCGGCTTCAGGCGATTATTTTCCAATTCATAAAACTGCGGCACATAAGCCCACTCGAAACTTTCCGCTATTCGCTTAAGGGTATCCCTTTTGCTTGTCCCCTTCGCCTTTTCCTCAATCAAAACCTTCGCAAGCGCGACAACCGCCTCTTCGCCATCGCCCAGAACAAACAAGTCGAAAAAATCCGCCGCCGGCTCGCAACTGTTCGCCTGCATCCCCCCGCCGATTATCAGCGGGTCGCTTTCATCCCTGTCCCTGCTGCGTAATTTCAGACCCGCCAAATCCAGAATGTTCAGCACGTTCGTATAACACAACTCATTGGTAAGACTGAAACCTATGCAATCGAAACTCGCCAGTGCCGCCTTCGATTCGAGACTGAACATCGGGATTTTTTTATCCCGCAGGATTTTTTCCGCATCCGCCCACGGCGAAAAACACCGCTCCGCCGCCACACCGGCCAGTTGATTGAGAATATCGTAAATAATCGCCAGCCCCGTATGGCTCATCCCCACTTCATACACGTCGGGAAAGCACAGCGCTATCCGCAGCCGGCAGTCAGACAAGTCCTTTTTAACCTGGTTCACCTCGCCGCCGATATACCTCGCGGGCCTGCGAACAAAAGGCAAAAATTCCCCGTTCACCCGCCCTTCCAAATTCTGAACCTTTCTGTTATCCATTGCCCCATTATAAAAAATCGCTTACTATTTACCACTGTATTCAGTAGTTGTTTAGCCGTCGCCGGCACGGCGACGTTGTATTTAGCCCCCTTATTTATAAGGGGGTTGCCGTTTCTTTTTTTATATTGCGGGGTCGTTTTTCGTTATGGATAAAGATAAAAAACTAACCCGGCTTGGAATCCTCGTCTGCCTCGGCGGACTCGCGATTCTCTGCATTGCATTTACGTTTTTTTATTACAGCAAACCTCTGTATCAGGCCGAAAGCGGCAGCCTCCGCAAAATGGGAACCGTCGCACACATCACCGTCATCGCCGCCGACAAGCAAACCGCCCAGCGCTGCCTCGACGCCGCCATAAAACAAATCGACACCATCGAAAACCTCTTCAGCTATTTCAAACCCGATTCCGAAATCTCCGCCATCAACCAGCACGCCGCCGACTCACCCGTCCGGGTAAGCCCGCAGGTCTATCAGCTCATCAAAAAAAGTATCCAGTTCAGCAAATTAACCAGCGGCGCATTCGACATCACCGTCGGCCCGCTCGTTGACCTCTGGCACAACGCCGGCGACGCAAACACACCGCCGACAGATGAGCAGCTCCAATCCGCCCGCGCGCTCGTCGGCTGCGACAAACTGATTCTCGACGATGCCAATTCAACCGTCCGCTTCGCCGTCAGCGGTATGCGGCTCGACCTCGGCGGCATCGCAAAAGGTTACGGCATCGACACCGCCATCGAAGCAATTAAAAATAACGGCGCCCTCGGCGGCATCGTCGTCATCGGGGGCGACCTCCGCTGCTTCGGAACCCCGCCGCACAATAACAAACACTGGCTCATTGGCCTGCAAAATCCGAACCTCGATTCCCCCAACCAGACAATCCTCACGCTGAAACTTAACGATACCGCCGTCACCACCAGCGGCGATTACCGCCGATTCGCCACCATTAATGGCCGGCATTTCAGCCACATCGTTAACCCCCTTACCGGCCGCAGCGCGCAAGGCCTCGCGAGCGATACCATAATCACGCCGCTCGCCGCCGACGCCGATGCGATCTCCACCGCCGTCAACGTTTTAGGCCCGGAAAAAGGTCTCGCCCTGATTAAAACTCTACCGCACACCGAGGCCATTCTCATCTCACCTGCCCCGGCTTACAAACTCTCCAAAACCCCCGGCATCGACCTCCTTATAAATTGACACACCCAGATTACCACAGATGAATCGAATCGATTTTGTCCATTCTAAAATTATTGCAATTCGAGGAAGATTTTGGTATTATTATGAGATTGAAAGGCTTGGTTGCGTAGCCAAGCGTTTAATCCGCCTGCTTGTCCGACGAAGCCTTGGCGAAGGCGGATGGCGGATAAATATGGGAAATGTCGGTTAACTTTATCTTTTCCTGGATTCAAGGTAAGGCTGACCGGTTTTGGAATAATAATAAGTTAAGGAATTAAATAAACATCGGGCGTCCGGTGTAATCTGTTTTTTGAAAGGAGCTTGGAATGAATATTTATGTAGGCAATTTGTCCTCTGACGTTACCGGCGACGATTTACGTCAGGCTTTTGAAGCATTTGGCAAGGTCGAATCCGCCAGTGTGATAACGGACAAGTTTAGCGGTGAATCGAGAGGATTCGGCTTTATCGAGATGCCTTCAAAGGACGAGGCCACAGCGGCTCTCGCCGGCATGAACGGCAAAGACATTAAAGGCAAAGCCGTTAGCGTCAACGAGGCAAAGCCGAAGACCGACCGCGGTGGCGGCGGAGGCGGTGGACGAGGCGGTTACGGTGGCGGCGGTGGCGGTGGCGGCGGTCGCTCTGGCGACAGAGGCCCAAGAGGCGGCGGTGGCGGTGGCGGCGGTGGCGGTGGCGGCGGAAGACGCTTCTAATAAATCATCAAATTCAACTATTGCTTAAGAATACAAAACCGGGCTCCGAAACGTTGGGGCCCGGTTTATTGTTATTAGAATATATTTTCGGATTTCGGTGAATCTGGCAACAAATGCCGTAATGAATACTTCAGATTGTGGCTTTGCCATCTTAACGATTGTATTTCGAGAAAGTTTTGGGTATTATTATGGAATTGAAAGGCTTGGTTGCGCAGCCAAGCGTTTAATAGGGAGAAATAAGTAGGCATTTTTGGGGTCTATATAATCCAAGGCACCTATAAATAAGGCGAAATAGATATGATGACGAAAAATGAAATAATATTAACACTTTTATATTCTAATCACAGTACACCAATAGTCGGAACAACACGCCTACAAAAATTATTGTTTTTAGTTGAAAAAGAAAAAGGGTTAAGAGCTGAAAAAGAATCATTCAACTTTGAAGCTTTTAAATTTGGACCTGTCTCAAAAACACTTTATGATGATATCGAATTTCTAGTAAACATTGGCTTTCTGGAAAAATCAGGAGAAGATTCTAAAATTAGTGAACTCTCCCTCGATGAAATTGATAAAATTAAAGTTGAGGACTTGCTATCGGCAACATCTGATTTAACTTCTACCGATGAAGGAGACGATATAGAGGAAAGAACTGCTAATGACGACATGATTGTATATAGAGTCACAGCAAAAGGAGTTAACTACTTAAAGGAAAATAATCTTATCGAATCAGAAGAATCTAAAAAAATAGAAGACATTAAAAAAAGATATGCAAAGAAGTCTTTGAACGAACTGCTGAAGTACATATATGTAAAATATCCAGACTATACAACTGAATCAGAAATAAGAGACCAAGTATTATGAACGATGGGCAGGAAAAAGATTACGTACAGCAAGTTATTCAGTTACTAACGATTTTGGGACCTACAGTTTTTTCTGGATTATTTGCTTTAATAATGAAACCTTTTAGTGAAAAAGGGGAAATCGATGCCTTGAGAAAGAGTTTTTTAGAAACAGTAAGAATCAGAATGGCGGTAGATGTCGCAAATAGTTTACCAGAGAAAGACCAGGGAACAACTACTGACGATTATGTCGAGATATGCAAAACCAAATTAAACGATTATTTTTCAGCAAATTCAATGTTAATCGTAGATTTCTTGAATTCCGAGAGAGTATATAAAAGCTATGTGAAGGCGTTTAGATTATTTAAATATGGAATTGTTTGTATCCCCGTATTAACGCTAATTTTAGGAGTGCTACTCTTTATCTTTAAAAGGGGCTTATTGACAATGAGTGTATGTGGAATATCGGTATGTATTCTGTTTTTACTAATAATAATTTTATGGGCAATAAAAGAGATCAAAAGGGATAAGTATAGCGACCTTTGTAATAAATACGAGGTTGCAGAATAGATGATGAAGATGAAAGAACGAAAGAGACCTTCAGAACTAAAGTTGGTAAAAGCTATTTCTTCTTTATTTAGAGATAGGGGTTATAAAGAACAAATAACTGAAGCGCAGTTTTGTGAAAGATTTATTGATATCCTATGTATAAATAAGAAAACTAAAAAGCTTGCAGCTATTGAAGCCAAAGTTAATGCTCCATCAAAAGCTTTTGAACAAGCATCGAGATATAGATATATCGCGGATTATGTTTATGTCGCAATATTGAAGAATGGATGCAATAAGAAAGCTATTGAATTGTCACATAAAACGGGAATAGGATTAATTTTTGTAAGAAGAGATGCTTGGGATCGATATTATGCTGAGGTAAAAATAAAACCCAAAAAATCGGAACACAAGGATAATAATTTAATCAAGTATGTACTAGAGTAGAGAATAGGTACGGAAAGTAGATGTATGGATATGGAAGACAACGGGAAAATATTTTTTTTAAGAATTGGATCTAACAAAGAGAAGGAATATGTAAAAAAGATGGGGGCTCTTTTTTCTGGATTATTAGTAAAAGCAAATTATTTTGAAGCTTCCCCTGGAATGCTTAGCGGTATCTTTTTAAAGTTTGATTCTTTGAAATCGCCCATCGGATATATTATTGATCCTGTTACTTATGTATTCAAACTTGCCCCAGATTATTTACACAGTTGGCAAAAAATCAATAAGGACGAGGCTGAGGAGAGAATAAGAAGTGATTTAAAATTAAGAAAAAATGACGCTTTACCAAATGCTTGGATAAGGAAAATACAGAATCCAACCAAAAAACAAAAAAATAAAGTTGAGATTTTTAATATATCAAAATCTTACAGGCATTTAGCTGACAGGTATTTCCCCGACAATGTTGCCAATATAGCAGGAAACCGTTCTATAAATAATAGTGATTTTGACGATGCAACTATTAGTAGTTTTGTCGAAAGAGTTATTTCTTACCAGAAAGAAGCGATTACAGGAAGATATGACACTTCAAGGTATTCTGATTTTAAAGATGTGATTCCTGAACCGATAACTATTTTATCCCCATATTTTTTGATTGAAAATCATGAGGACTTAGATTTAATGCAGAAAATTTGGAGGGAATTCGATTCACAATATAAAGACGAGAATGGAGCACTAGTCTTACAGTGTACTATTGGGTTTTTAGAAAACAATCTTAACTTGTTGTTGGACACATTAGAATCAAATCAAAAAAGTAAGATATTTTTTTGGATAGATGGCTTTGACGAAGAAAAAGCGTCAGACTCTCATCTTGGAGCATATGTTGAGTTTGTTGAAAAAGCTTTTTTGAGAGGTAAAAAGGTTACGAATTTATATTCGGGTGGATTAACACCATTTCTTTTTCCTTTTGGTTTAACAGGAATGGTAAATAATATAGGATATGGTCTTCAAAGAGAAGCAGAACCAGTAAGGGGAGGAATACCAACTGCACAGTTTTATATTCCGACTTTACATGTTCGCGAACAAGTATTAACTTCATATGATTTATTTATTAAAAACGATATTGGAAAAACAAAGGAAAATTTCTATAAGGAGATCTGTTCTTGCCCAATATGTAGAGAAGGAATAAAAAGTGGTGTAAAAGATTTTATTCCTTTTTATGGAAGTGTAGATTATCCGAAAACTAACCCCGATAGCTTAAAAAAATATCCAACACCAGTTGCATTGAAAAGATGTACCTATCATTTTATTTTATCCAGATTGACAGAATACAAATGGGCAAAAAATGCATCAAAGCAAGATGTGATAGAAAGAATTAAAGAAGAGACTACTATTTGGAAAACTAACAAAAGTCATCTCGAAAAAATTCAAGCGATTTTGAAATTATAAATGTGGAAGTGGTGGCAAATCGGAATGAAAAACGCCTAAAAATATCAAACAAAACAAAAATCTAAATCTGGTGACACTGTACCAATTTTTTAATATTGAATAGTTGGGGCAATTGCGCAATAATAGAGAATTCACTATGCCTAAGAAACGACATTTGGCCGGCAGACATCAGCCAAAAGGGCTGGAAATAATCTACGAAGACAGGGATATCCTGGTGGTAGATAAACCGGCAGGCCTATTGACCGTCGGGACGGCGAACAATAAAACGAATACGGCTTACTACCTGCTCACCGATTACGTCCGCAAAGGCAATTCCAAATCGCGAAACCAGATTTTCATTGTTCACCGGCTCGACCAGTCCACGTCCGGCGTGCTGGTATTCGCGAAAAACGAAGAGGCCAAGTTCCGCCTGCAATCGCAGTGGAAAGATACGGAAAAAAAATATGTCGCCGTGGTTTATGGTCAGCTGGCAAAAAAAGAGGATTGTTTAACCTCATACCTCGCTGAGAACAAGGCCTTTGTCGTATATTCCACCCCGGACTCTATAAAAGGCAAACTGGCACATACCGCGTATAAGGTGCTTAAAGAGAATAGGCAGTTTAGTCTGCTGGAGATTAATTTGCTTACCGGCAGGAAAAACCAGATACGCGTGCATCTGGCTGATACCGGGCATCCGGTCGTGGGCGACCGCAAATATGGAAAACCAAAGGATGCGTTCAGGCGATTAGCTCTGCATTCCAAATCGATTTCCTTCAAACACCCCGCTACTGGTCAGCAGATGACTTTTGAAGCCAGATTGCCGAATTATTTTAATGAATTTATGGATAATAGCCAGGGCAGGACATGTAAATCCCGCATCGCCGCCGATACGCAGTGATTTCCGGAGTAAAAATGAACGAATCTGAACAGCAGGGCAGTCCCGAACAGCAGCCGGCGAAGCGCCAGAGGCGAACAAGATACAGCGGAACCCACCCGAAAAGCTTCCAGCAAAAATACAAGGAGCACAACCTCGCCGCCTACCCGGAGATAAAGGCCCATCTGCTCGCGAAAGGCAAAACGCCCGCCGGCACCCATATCCCCGTCCTGATAGAGGAAGTCTTATCCTGCCTGAACCCGAAGAGCGGCGAAATAGTCGTTGACTGCACCGTTGGCTATGGCGGCCACGCAATCGAGTTTCTAAATCGCATCGGCACCGGCGGAAAATTAATCGCCCTCGACGTCGATAACGCAGAGCTCGAACGCACCCGCGACCGGCTCAGCAAAGAAAACGCCCCCGCCAGTTTCCATCGCAGCAACTTCGCCGGCATCGGCAAGGTGCTGAAAAAAGAAAACCTCACCGGCTGCGACATAATTTTTGCCGACCTCGGCGTTTCGAGTATGCAAATAGATAATCCCGACCGCGGTATGAGCTACAAATACCAGGGCCCTCTCGATATGCGTATGGACGACCGCCTAAAGCAAACCGCTGCGGATTTGCTTAACAGCCTTTCCGAAGAAAAACTCTCTACCGCGTTTTGGGAATTGGCCGACGAACCAGAAAATAAAAAAATCGCCCGCGCAATAATCACCCAGCGTGCCGTGCAGCCGATTACGCAAACCTCACAGCTCGTCAATTTGATTTTCGACGCCAAAGGCATTATTCAGAAAACCTGGCGGCAGGAGCGCCGCACTTCACAAGCCGCAGCCGCCCTGCTTCATCCCGCCGCCCTGACATTCCAGGCCCTGCGCATATTAGTCAATGATGAGCTTGGCTGCCTGAAAGAACTTTTGCGAGTCGCCCCATACTGCCTGCATCCGGGTGGCAGAATCGGAATTATCAGTTTCCACAGCGGCGAAGACCGCCTCGTCAAAAAGGCTTTTCGCGAAGGCGTCCGAAACGGCATATACTCCGCCATATGGCGGACCGCCGATGACCCCATCACGCCGCAATCCAAAGAAATCAACGCAAACCCCCGCAGCGCATCCGCCAAGTTCCGCTGGGCTGTCCTGAAATCCTCCTAAGCATTTCTCTTATTGCAACTCAAGGACGTTTCGGTATCATAAAATGTCGTGAATCACGCAATACGCGAAATATCGATGGTATAAAATATTTTATAAGGAGAAAAACAAATGAATGCCAAAAAAAGATGTTTAATTAGTGTGCTGTTATTAACAGCCGCCCTCTGCACGATTGCGTTAAACGGCGTCGCGGCAGGTGCGGAAAAAGAGTCATCGTATAAACTGATAAAGAAAATTCCTATAGGCGGAGATGGCGGATGGGATGCTCTTGCCGTCGATAGCAGCACACAGCGGTGTTATATTTCGCACCAGACCCATGTCGTAGTTTTCGATACAGCGAAAGAAAAAGTGATCGGCGATATTAACAACACGCCGGGCGTCCACGGCATAGCAATCGCTCCCAAGCGCAATAAAGGTTTTATAAGCAACGGCGGCGATAACTCGGTCACCGTCTTTGACCTCGCTACTTTAAAAGAGACCAGCCGCATCAAAGTCGGCAACAGGCCCGATGCCATTATGTTTGACCAGATGACAAATCGCGTTTTCGTATTTAACGGCGGAAGCAGCGACTGCAGTGTTATCGACGCCAACAGCAACAAACTTCTCGGCACAATACCATTGGGCGGCAAGCCGGAATTCGCAGAATCTGATGAGAAGGGACAGGTATTTGTCAATATCGAGGACACGAGTGAAATCGCTGCGATAGACGCGGTAAAGATGACCGTCACCAAACGATGGCCGTTAGCGCCCGGCGAAGAACCAAGCGGATTAGCGATTGACCGCAGGAACAACCGGCTATTTTCCGTCTGCTCGAACGGCAAAATGGTAATAAGTGATTACACAACCGGCAAGGTCATCGCGACGGCGGAGATAGGCAAAGGTCCTGATGGGGCAGGGTTTGACCCGCAGGCAGGCCTTGCATTCAGCTCTAATGGTCAGGATGGCACGCTTACCGTCGTAAAGGAAGAGACGCCGGGCCAGTTTAAAGTTGTTGAGACTGTTTCAACAGCGCCGATGGCACGCACGATGACCCTCGATATGAAAACGCATTTGGTATATCTTGTGACAGCGAAACTCAAGGCCCCTGCTGCCGGCGAGGTGCAGGGTGGCCGCCGCAGAAATTTCGAGCCGGGCTCGTTCGAATTATTAATTGTCGGCCCCTCTCAAAAATAATGGCTCTTGAAATGTAAATAACCTGCGTCGCCAACGGCTCATTAACAAAGCCTTGGCGACGTTTTTATTTGAAGCCTGCTCGTTATAGTCACAAGGCAAAAGTTAGATGAATACCCTATACTATAATATATATTTTAAAATATTAGTAGTATTCATATACCCTGATAGTAGTGTGATTTCTCACAGAGGGTATATTGTAATCCCTTATTTAACAACCCTTTATAGAAAGGTTTAAGATAATAACCTATGTGCAAAAGCTGTTGAAGCCTCTGTTAAGAGAAACTACCTTACCGGTAAATGCCCGCTTGTTGCTCCGTCCGGCGATTTACCTGTTAAAAGAAACCGGCATTTCTTAACAAGTTATCCACAGCCTATCAATAAACCCATACGCCTTTGTAAGTTTAAATTATTTTTAAAATTCTTATTGACAAGATAGTTCGCATATATACAATCTGTTTATTAACAATATAAAAACAAACACTGGTGAAATTATGCCGCTCGAAAAAGAACTGGGCCTGAAAGAACCGATAGCAACCTCCGAACACGAGGCCGTCCTCAATATCTATTATACCGCGTCGCTCCTGAAAAAATGTGCGGATGACTTCTTCCGCGATTTCGGTCTTACAGATGTCCAGTTCAACGTCTTGGCGCTGATTGAGTATCAATCCGGCTCAGCAGGCGGCCTCACCCAGGCGAAAATCGGCGAGATGATGCTCGTCAACCGTGCCAACATCACAAGTCTCATCGACAGAATGGAAAAATCGCAGCTTGTTGAGCGAACCGCCGACACTGACCGCAGAACCAATATTATTAAAATGACCGCCAAAGGCAAAAAACTTTTTACAAAAGTTGAGCCCCTCTACCTCAAACAGGTAAGGCAGGTAATGTCGCCTGTGGATAAACCAGAGCAGAAAAAAATCATCACCGTCCTCGAAAAAATACGTATGGGTCTTTCAGAGGACACAATGAAAAACTTTAAGGAGTAATATTATGAACGCCAGAAAAATTGTGATTTGTGCTGTGCTTTTCCTTACCGCTTCTGCGCTCCTGCTGCACGCCGCGGCAGAGAACACGGGAAAACCCAAAAAGGAGCTCGTCCGCATCGGCGTCTTTGACTCGCGGGGGGTGGCAATAGCGTATGCCCATTCTTCGCGGTTCATCGACGAGTTGAAAAGCAAAAAGGCAGAGATGGAGAAGGCCAAGGCCGCCGGCGACAAGGAGAAGATGCAGGCTCTCGAACAGTGGGGCCAGCAGGGGCAGGAAAAACTGCACAAGCAGGGCTTCGGCACCGCAAGCGTCAGCGAATACCTCAAATATATCGAAAAAGACATCCCCGCAATCGCCAGGCAGGCCGGCGTCGACGTAATCGTCAGCAAATGGGACATCACATACCAGGACGAGGCCGTTAAATGCGTCGATGTCACCGACCTGGTCATCAAACCATTCAACCCGGATGAACAGGTGCTAAAGTCGATTGAGGCATTGAAAAAGACAAAACCGCTCTCCGAAAAAGAGCTCGAAAATATCAGGGATTAAAGGCTGCCGATGTGGCACGGGCATCTTGCCCGTGCTTGTCATAAACTATAGCATGGGCTGGAAGCCCATGCCACCAGGTTTTTTATGAAAGTTATGCAATGGCCTGAACCAATAAATAGAACAGGCAGTAATCTCTTGCGATAAATAATTAATTTTGTATAATAAACCGGCAGTTTCTTGTGTGGTGAGGCCCGAACTGGTCGGGAAACCCATTGGGAAGGTGTCTATGGAAGACAAGCGGATAAGAGAAACGGTTTCATTGGCGGGCGGTCAGCGGCATAATGTCGTCCCGCTGACCAAACGAGGCAGGCTCTATGTTGGTATCGACGTCGGCTCGACCAGCAGCGATATAGTCGTGCTTGACGAAAACAAAAATATCGTCGCCGAAGATTACAAAAGAACCCTCGGCAAACCCATCGAAACGGTACACAAACAGCTCACTGCGATTTTGGCAGCGATAAATCCCGCCGATGTTGAACTCACAGCTGCCACAGGCTCCGCCGGCAGGCTCGTCTCGCAGATTATGAATATCCCCTTCGTCAACGAGGTGCAGGCGCAGGCCTCCGCTATCGCCCTGCTTTACCCGCAGCACCCGCAGGCCACCATTATCGATATGGGCGGCCAGGATACTAAACTCGTCTTCCTCGAACGACAAAATGGAAACGCCCGCATCAGGGATTTCGCGTTGAATACCGTCTGCGCCGCGGGCACCGGCTCATTCCTCGACCAGCAGGCCGCCCGTCTCGGCGTCGATATCGAAGGCGAGTTCGGCGCACTCGCCCTCCAGAGCAAAACTGTCCCACGAATGGCCGGCAGATGCTCCGTCTTCGCGAAAAGCGATATGATACACCTCCAGCAGCAGGCTACCCCCGTCTATGATATTGTGGCGGGATTGTGCCTTGCGCTCGCACGAAACCTAAAAAGCAATCTCGGTTGCGGAAGACAGTTTGTAAAACCCATCGTCTTTACCGGCGGCGTCGCTGCAAATGCCGGCGTTATAAAAGCCCTCGAAGAAGTATTCGAACTCGCAGCCGGCGAACTCGTCGTCCCGCTGAAACACTTCTTCACAGGCGCAATCGGCGCTATTCTCGTCGCCAAAAACAGGCCGGACTTCAAAAGCAATGGCGGCCTGCAAATCGATAAACTCGACGATTACCTCGCAGGCCACGCCAGTACCCTCGACCACGCACCACGCAGGCGAGTACTCACAAAACCATCCCTGCCCGAACCCGCCAACCCCGTTTTCGATAACCTGCTCTCAACTTCGCCCGCCGTAGGCGGGACAGAAGCGTATCTCGGCCTCGACGTCGGCTCCATAAGTACTAAAGTAGCAATTATAGATAAAAAAAGGCGACTTCTCGCCAAAACGTATATTATGACCGCCGGCCGGCCCCTCGAAGCCGTCCAGCAGGTCCTCGGCATCGTCGGAAAACTTGTCGCCGGAAAAGTCAAAATCATCGGCGCCGCTACCACTGGCTCAGGCAGATACCTCACCGGCGATTTTATCGGCGCCGACCTCGTCGTAAATGAAATCACCGCACAGGCCGCCGGTGCAGCAATTATAAACCCCGACGTCGATACCATTTTTGAAATCGGCGGCCAGGACAGCAAATACATCTCCATCGAAAACGGCGTCGTTGTCGATTTCGAGATGAACCACGCCTGCGCAGCCGGCACCGGCTCGTTCCTCGAAGAACAAGCCGCCCGCCTCGGCATAAACATCAAAGAAGAATTCGCGAAAAAAGCCTTCGAAAGCACAAACCCCATAAAACTCGGCGAACGATGCACCGTCTTTATGGAATCCGATTTGTTAAGCTTCCTCCAGCAGGGTGCAAAACAGGAAGACCTCGTCGCAGGCCTCAGCTATTCCATCGTCACAAACTACCTTAACCGCGTCGTCGGCAGACGAAAAATCGGAAACCACATCTGCTTCCAGGGCGGCACCGCGTTCAATAAAGCCGTCTGGGCCGCCTTCGAAAAAATCACCGGCAGGCCCGTTATGGTCCCCGACCACCACGAGGTCACCGGCGCAATCGGCGCCGCCGCCATCGCCGCCGAAGCCGCCAAAGACAAACCCGCCGCTGCCAGCCGCTTTAAAGGCTTCGAGAGCCTCGTCAACGTAAAATACACCGTCGAATCTTTTACCTGCGAATATTGCCCTAACGGCTGCGAAATTAAAAAAGTCCTGCTGCCCGGTTCCGAACCACTCTATTACGGCTCGCGATGCGACAGGTATAACCTCAAAAAGAAATCCGCACCGGCCCTCGCCGCAAAAACTATCGACGCCTTCGAATACAGGCAAAAAAAATTGTTCGAGTTCTCGGGCCTCGATGCCGCCACGGCGCCGGGCAAAACAGCAAACACAAAAACCATCGGTATCCCGCTGGCGCTTATCGGCTGGCAGCTCCTGCCACTCTTCGCAAGGTTCTTCCAGACCCTCGGCTTCCAGCCCGTCCTCTCCGGCAAAACCAGCAAGCGAATCGTCCGCAGCGGCGTCGAAATGGTCACCGCGCAAACCTGCTTCCCCGTCAAGGTCGCCTTCGGACACATCGCCGAGCTGGTCAATAAAAAAGTCGATTTTGTCTTCCTGCCAAGCATCGTTTCGATGACCGCAAACTTCCCCGAAAATAAACATAACCAGCTCTGCCCCTATGTCCAGTCTTTCGCATATCAGGTTGCAAGTGCGTTCGACGGCAAAATGCAGAACTCCGAAATCCTCACCGTCCCGCTGCGGCTCGGCGAAGGACAAAAGCTCCTCGAAAATTCTTTTATCGAGCTTGGTAAAAAAATCGGCGTCTCGAAATCCGCATCCATTAAAGCCCTCGCTGCCGCCCAGCAGGCGCAAAACTCTTTCGATAGCGACATCAAAGCGAAAGGCACGGAAATCCTCGCCAACTTAAAGCCCGATGAAAGACTTTTCGTTCTCGTCAGCCGCCCGTATAACGGCTGCGATAACGAAATGAACCTTCAGCTTCCCGCGAAACTCGCCGAACTCGGCGCCCGGGCGATTCCGGTCGATATGCTCGACCTTTCAAAAACGGAACTCGGCGATGAAAAACTGCACGCCGCAATTTACTGGTCTTATGGCCAAAAAATCCTTCGCTCCGCAGAGGCCATAAAACGCGACAAAAGACTCTTTGCGATATACCTCTCGAATTTCAGCTGCGGCCCGGATTCATTCCTGATGACCTACTTCAAAGATATTATGGATAAAAAACCCTGCCTCCAACTCGAAATCGATGAGCATTCCGCAGACGCAGGAATCATTACCCGCCTCGAAGCCTTCCTCGACAGCCTAAAATACTACAAACCCGCCGCCAGCCCCAGCAGTGTGGCACGGGCTTCCAGTTCCAGCAAAGTGGCACAGGCTTCCAGCCTCAGTGACGTGGCACGGGCTTCTCCCTCGACTATGCTCGGGACGGTGAGCTTGTCGAACCGCAGCCCGTGCAATCTCGAAAGCAAACACGCGGAACCGCAAACGCCGCTGAAAATAAAAGAGCCGCCCCCGCAAACCCAAAAGCGCACCTGGTATATCCCCTATATGGGCGACAACTCTTTCGGCCTGGCAGCCTGCTTCCGCGCTTACGGCCAGCCCGCACAGGTCATCCCGCTCGCAGATGAACAGACTATGATTGAAGGCCGGGCATTCACCACCGGAAAAGAATGCCTCCCATGCGCAATCACCACAGGCGATATGCTCAAAATCGTAAAAGCCCCCGGCTTCGACCAAACTAAAGCCGCATTCTTTATGCCGAGCGCTTGCGGACCCTGCAGGTTCGGAATGTATAACTGCACGCTCAGGCTCGTCCTCAGGCAGATAGGCTGCCCCGACGTCCCCGTCATAACACCAAACCAGGATACCAGTTTCTACGACGATTTATGCCGCGGCCTCGACGTCTCGAAAACCCGCTTCCTGCTCGCCGCCTGGACTTCCGTCGTCGGAATTGACCTGCTGCACAAGCTCATTTTACGCCTGCGCCCCTTCGCAAAGGACAGACTCGCTGCACAGCGGCTTTACGACAAATCGCTCCGGCTGTGGACGGAAGCGGTCGAAAGAAGAGAAAAATTATCCAGTTTATGCCGCCTGATGGATTCCATCGCGGACGAGTTCAGCTCGCTTCAATTCGATACCGGCTCCGCCAAACCCAAAATCGGAATCGTCGGCGAAATCTACGTCCGCAGCCACCCCTTCGCAAACGATAACCTGATAAACCGCCTCGAAAACCTCGGTGCCGCCTGCGAATTAGCCAGCCTCGCCGAATGGGTCTATTACACCAATGTCACCAGGGCCGGCCAGGCTGTACGCCAAAAAGATTACCGAAACGTCCTCGTCAACAAAGCCCAGGACTTCTTCCAGCACAGGATAGAGAAAAAACTCGCAAAGCCCCTCGAAAAACGGTTCGGCAAACTCGCCGAAGGCAGCCTCGCGGACGTCATCGCTCTCGCCTCGCCTTATTTACACAGCTCATTCGAGGGCGAAGCCGTTTTAAGTGTTGGCAAAATGATTGAGCTTTTCCACCAGGGTTCCGGCGGCGTAATCAACGTTATGCCCTTTACCTGTATGCCATCCACAATCGTCAGCACACAGACCAACCGCGTCAGCGCAGATTGCGGCGGAATGCCCGTCCTGAATATCAGCTTCGATGGCCAGGAAGACCCATCTCTTACGACCCACCTCGAGGCCTTCGTCGAGCAGGTCCGCCAGCGACAATCCGCACTCGTCACCGTCGAAGAGCTTACCGCCGTCTGAAAAAGCGCTTGTATCTTGCGAGGTCGCGGGTAGTTCTAACCCTTTCTCACTTTTCTTACCTTTCACACCTTTCCTACTTTTCTTATTTTTTTATTTTTCCTCTTTAATTTTTGATATAATACGTCCGAGTGGGTCGCGCGATCGCCCCCGCTGCTTTGCTTTGCAAAATGGCGGGGGAGGAAAGTCCGGGCAGGAAAGGGCACGGCGACAGCTAACTGCTGCCACCTCGTCATTTTGCTTCGCAAAATGGCGGGGGCGGGATAGTGCCACAGAAAATACACAGCCGACCTCTGCGTCTGGTTGTCGAAAGACAACCGCAGGGAGGCAATGGTGAAATGGTGCGGTAAGAGCGCACCGCGGCGCTGGCGACAGTGCCGGCAGGGAAAACCCAGCCGCCTGCAAGGCCAAACATGCTGACAGCGAACCCGATGCTTGCATCAGGTTTTGCGGTACCCGGCCCGGGTATTAACAGCGGGTAGGCCGCTCGAGCCGGCTGGCAACAGCCGGCCAAGATAAATGATCGCGCCCGCACCGGTTTGAAAATTGAAAATTTAAAAATCAAAATTGAAAATCGCGGAACAGCCTCCTCGTTTTTGATATTTGACATTTGAAATTTCAAATTCTCAAACCGGTGCGGGACAGAACTCGGCTTACAGACCCACTCTTTTTTTATTTTGATATTTGAAATTTAATTTTTAATTTGCTTCCCTTACCACTCAATCGCGCCCTGGTTCTGGATAGACTTCTCGAAACTGAGCCGCCACTTCTTTGCCGATGAGCCTATCTTTATCTGCACAGTCGCGGTGTCATAATCGAGGCCCATCCGGATTATCCCCTTATCGAAGCTCGGGTGGCTGAAACTCACTCCGCCGGTCGTGGCAAGATTTTCCGTCTCTGCCGCCGAGTTTTCGAGATACCTGATGGCTGCGTAGAGAGACTGATTAAATATTACACCGCATTTGTTTGCCGTCTTGTTATCCTTGCTTACCGCCGCTATATCCTTGCCCGACTTTTTCTGCAGGTCTTTGAGAATCGCCATCAGCTTCGCCGACTGGTTCGCATAAGGCGCCGTCTTCAAGGCATCATCAAGCACCATCTGGTATTCCATATACGCCGTCGACCTCGGCAGCGCAAACAATGTCTTCGGCATCTCGTCTTCTATCACCAAACATTTTCGCCTTGCCGCCTTTTCATTCTCGTCGAACCCGACAAGCTTCAGCCAGCTTTTATACCCGTCCTTTTTCGCTCCCGAAGCCGCTATCACAAGCTTCGTCTGGCTGAGCAGCTCATATTCCGGATTGACAATTCCTTCAATGGCGTCGGCGGTCGTGCTTACCTTCAGGCCCATATCGTAATAGCCGGTAGTGATTTCCTCATTCGATGGCGTCCCTTCCGGCTTGACATAGTAAATTAAGCCGCACCCCGTCATCACAAAAAATGCGCAGAAAACCACAATAGCCAATAAAGCCGGTTTCAACCCGCCAAAGACATTCCTTGCGTTCCTCATTTTTCGCCCGCTTTCAGGTTAAAAAATCCAAATTTATCCGCTCTGCAAACTGCCGGCTTCACTAAGCCTACAACTAATCAGGATACCGCCCCGCTCTTGCCGACCTCTTTGACGTCAATCCACTTCATCATTCTTCGCAGCTTCCTGCCGACATTTTCTATCTTGCCGTTATAGTCTTTTTTGTATAATTTATTGAATTTCTTTAGCCCGCCTTTGTATTCCGATACCCATTCCTTCGCGAACTTGCCGCTGGTAATCTCGCCGAGGATTTTCTGCATCTCTTTCCTCGTCTTATTAGTAATGATTCTCGGCCCCCTCGTAAGGTCGCCGTATTCCGCCGTATTGGATATGCTGTATCGCATATAACTGAGGCCGCCCTGGTACATCAAATCCACTATCAGCTTCACCTCGTGCATACATTCGAAATACGCTATTTCCGGCTGATACCCCGCCTTCACCAGCGTCTCGAACCCTGCCTTGATAAGACTCGTCAGCCCG
Organism: Phycisphaerales bacterium; assembly: GCA_003141315.1. Lineage (GTDB taxonomy): Bacteria > Planctomycetota > Phycisphaerae > Sedimentisphaerales > Anaerobacaceae > Fen-1359. Next base: position 116,256 of record PLLP01000002.1, on the reverse strand, counting down.
CCGCACAATACGCACTGCTCGCCGAACAAATCAGTCTCAGTTTCCTCTTTGAATGTCGTCTTGATAATACCCGCCCGCGCGCCGCCGATACCCCTGCCCCACGCAAGCGCAGTCTTCAGCGCATTACCTGTCGCATCCTGCTTCACCGCAACTAAGCACGGCACACCGCCGCCCTTCTCGAATTCGCTCCGCACCAAATGCCCAGGCCCTTTCGGCGCTATCATCACCACGTTGACGCCCTTAGGCGGCACAATATACTTAAAATGAATATTAAACCCGTGACAAAAACCCATCGTCTGACCCGCCACCAGATTCGGCGCAATAAACTTCTTATAAACCGTCGCCTGAACCTCGTCAGGCAGCGTCACTATAATAAGCGCAGCTCCCTTAACCGCCGTCGCAATATCTGTCGGCTTGAAACCATGCTTCAGCGCAATCTTGTAATTGGCGCTTACCTTCAGCTCCGCCACCGCCACTTTGATTCCGCTGTCGCGCAGATTCAGACTGTGCGCGTGCCCCTGGCTGCCATAACCGATTACCGCCACCTTTTTTCCTTTGAGGGGGTTTATGGAAGCGTCCTTCTCGTAAAAAATCTTCATCGCCATAATAAAATCTCCCAATTGATAGAGAAAATTTTGTTTATTGCCTTTCAGGCAAAAATCGAGTTGTAATTATTATATTACCCCCGCCCCGCCAGGCAAGAAAAATGTTGACCCATTGTGGGTTGTCATTTGTTTAGCCGTCGCCGGAACGGCGACGGTATATTTAGCTCCCGGCTTCACCGGGGGTTGTTTTCCCCTACGCCTCTTTTTCCTGCCTTATCATAGCGATTGTGCCTGTCCGGGCTACAGACTTTATCCCGTAAGGTTTGCAGACCTCGATAAACGCCTCAATTTTTTCCTCAGGCCCGCTTATCTCAACCATCACAAACTTCTGACCAATATCGACAACCTTGCCCGTGAACATCTCGATAAGCGCAAGGATTTCAGGCCTTTTGCCGGGCGGTGCAGATATGCTTATTAGCATCAGGTCCCTCGCTACAACAGGCTCGCCAGCAAAATCCTGAACCTTCACTACCGGCACCAACTTCGCCAGCTGTTTGCGAACCTGTTCGAGTATCCGGTCGTCCCCGTTCACGACTATCGTCATCCTCGACATATTCACATCTTCTGTCCTGCCGACAACAAGCGAATCTATATTAAACGCCCGTGCAGCAAACATTCCCGAAACGTGTGCAAGGACGCCCGGCTTATTTTCAACCAATGCGCTTATTATATGTTTCATAATCTCGCCCGCCTTTCATTAAATAAGGCTTTGAAGAATATCCAAACCGTCCATCTCGTGCAGGCTCTTGCCCGTAGGAACCATCGGCCAGACATTCTCTTCCTTCTCGACCCTGAAATCAACAAGACACGGCTTGTCCTTTATCGCCAGCATCTTATTTATCGCCTTCGGCACATCCGCCTTCAAATCGACCGTTATCCCTTCGGCGCCAAGAGCCCTCGCCAGCTCCGCATAATCCGGGTTCAAAAGCGAATTGCAGGAGTAGTGCTTCTCGAAGAAAAGCTGCTGCCACTGCCGAACCATGCCCATATACCCGTTGTTGATAATGCAGACCTTTATCGGCAGCTTGTGCTGAACCGCCGTTGAAAGCTCAGTCATCGTCATATTAAAACTGTGGTCGCCGTCAATGTCAACCACAACGGCCTCAGGCTTTGCAATCTGAGCGCCTATCGCCGCCGGCAGACCGAAACCCATCGTCCCCAGCCCGCCCGACGTTATGAATTGCCTTGGCCGGCTGAACCGGTAAAACTGCGCCGTCCACATCTGGTTCTGGCCGACGCCCGTCGTGATTATCGCATCGCCCTTCGTCAGCTCGCAAATCTGTTCGATTACATATTGCGGCTTTATCGTGCCGGAATTACGGTCATATTTCATCGGGAATTTCTTCTTCCACCCGGCTATTGTTGCGAACCAGTCCTTGCGCTGCCGGTACTCAACCTTCTCAACCAGCTCCTTCAAAATCTCCTTCGCGTCGCCGACAACCGGTATATCTACCGGAACGTTCTTCGATATACTCGCGGGGTCCATATCAATATGTATCACCTTCGCGTTCGGCGCAAACGTCTTAACCTTGCCCGTCACCCTGTCGTCAAAACGCGTCCCTACTGCAATCAGCAGGTCGCAGTTCTGAATCGCGTAATTGGCATAAGCCGTCCCGTGCATACCGAGCATATCCAGCGATTCTTCCTTGTTCTGGTCGAAACCGCCCAGCCCGAGCAGCGTCATCGTTACCGGCAGATGCGCCTTGGCTATCAGCTGCGTAAGCTCCTCGGATGCGTTCGAACTTATTATCCCGCCGCCGACATACAGCACCGGCCTTTCCGCCTCGTTTATCGCCTTCGCAGCGGCAATTATCTGCCCGCCGTGACCCTTCGTCCGAACCTTATAGCCCGGCAGCTGCATCTCAACCCTGCCGTCATATTCGCATTTCGCAACCTCGACGTCCACCGGCACATCAATCAATACCGGCCCCTGCCTGCCCGTCGATGCAATATGAAACGCTTCGTCAATTGTCCTTGCGAGGTCTCTTACGTCTTTGACGATGCAGTTGTATTTCGTTATCGGCCTGGTGATGCCCGTAATGTCCGCCTCCTGAAAGGCATCGTTGCCAATCAGTTCAGTCCGAACCTGGCCCGTTATCGCAACCAGCGGTATCGAATCCATCATCGCCGTCGCCAGCCCCGTCACGATATTGCACGCGCCCGGCCCGCTGGTCGTCACGATTACCCCGACCTTGCCGCTCGCCCTTGCGAAGCCGTCCGCCATATGACAGCCGCCCTGCTCGTGCCGCGGAACTATCACTCGTATCGGCGAACCGTAAAATTTGTCGAACAGCGGCAATACAACCCCGCCCAGATAACCGAAAATAGTATCCGCACCGTGCCGCAAAAGACTATCGACTATAATCTCCGCTCCTGAACGCTGCGATGATAATGAAGGAATAGAAACTGCTTTTGCAGGGGATTTTTCCGCTCCGCCGTTCGTAGCGGATTTGCCGGCTTCACCAGCCGACTTGTGTGATTTGGCGCTCATTGTAATACACCTTTCCCGACATTCTTCGCCGCCTTTGTCAGGCGGACAGTCACCATTATTCCAGATGCCCAAAATACATATCACAGCACTTTGGACGGTTACAGCTTTTCGGCTCTTCCCCGCAAGGCTAACCGCTTTTTTCAGTTAAAGCTGTCTGCCTACACAGGTTTTTTACGCCAGCCATAATCCTGTAATCCCCCGTTTCTTCGCGGAGGCTATCAGGCCGGCATCCGCACTTTTAATGCGAATGCCTTAACAATATACCATAATCGGCCAACTCCTGTCAATTGTTTAATTCCTTCTTCTTTGCAATTGCTCAACCCTTCCCACTTTTCTTACCTTTCTCCCCTTTCCCACCTTTCAAACCCTTCTCACCCTTTTTTATTATCCTGTCAATCTTGTAAATCCCATCCATTTTTTTTGTGTTTTAATAATCTGTGTAATCAGTGCAATCTGTGGCTTATTTTATTCCATTTTTTCCTTTTGTGCCTCTTTGTGGCTATTTTTGTTCATTTTCCCTCTTTTCAGCCCAAAAACCCCTATTTATAAAAATCGCAGAAAAATACCAAAATTTCCGAAATATTCCTTGCATTTCCATTCCACTTTGGTGTAAAATAATTATAGTGATGGCAGGATAATAGATTTTATAACTTCATAACTTTTATAATTTAATAATTAGTTTTGTAGTCATATTTTTAGTACCCATTTTATATTTCTCCTGCCAAAAAAATTTCTGGTTTGTTTTTCTTACGGCGCAGCTTTTCTTTTTGAGGAAAAAAACGATGCGCAAGGAACAGCCGGACACTTCATCAGCCTTTGGCGAACCGACAGGCGGATTCTCTGTGTAGAGTCTCGCCCTGCCGGGATGTTGTTATATTTTATCATAGGTTTTTTTAGGGAGATAAAAATGGGAAAGTATGCAGTTATTGTAATTATCTTACTCTTTCTGTCAGCCGCACCACTTCTGGCCGATTATTCAGGCGGCACCGGCGAGCCTAACAACCCCTGGCAAATCGCCTGCCCGAACGACTTATTGTATCTCGGCAGCCATCCCGCCGATTACAACTCCTCGTTTATCCTCACAGCGGATATTAACCTCGCCGCTTACACCTTCACCACCGCCGTCATCGCACCGATTATGTATGATTCAAACGGGGAATTGAGCGGCGCAACATTTACGGGGATTTTCGATGGCGATGGTTTTGTGATTCGCAACGCTACAATCAATCTGCCTTCAAGCGACTATGTTGGTTTATTCGGCTATGTCGGTTCAGGCGGCCAGATTAAAAACCTCGGTGTAGAGGATGCCAATATAACAGGTCGTGTTTGTGTTGGTGGGCTCGTAGGGATGAATTATGGCAGCGTGACCAACTGCTACGCCACGGGCTCTGTTACCGGAACCGGGAATGGCACTGGCGGACTCGTGGGGTATAATTATTATGGCAGCGTGACTGATTCATATGCCACAGGCTCCGTCAGAGGACAAACTTTTGTCGGCGGACTCGTGGGGGATAATTATTATGGCAACGTGGTGACTAACTGCTACGCCACAGGCTCCGTCAGAGGAATGATGTGTGTCGGCGGTCTCATAGGGGAGAATGGTGATATCGGCATCGTGACCAGTTCCTACGCCACAGGCTCCGTCAGTGGTGAAATAATGGCAGTTGGCGGTTTCGTAGGGAGTACAGGTGGCAGCGTGACCAACTGTTATGCCACAGGCTCCGTCATCGGAACAGGGGAAAAGGTCGGAGGACTAGCGGGGATTAATAGTGGCAGCGTGAATAATTGCTACGCCACGGGATCCGTCAGCGGAACCGGGGGTGAAGTTGGCGGTCTCGTGGGTATTAGTTCTGGCAGCGTGAATAATTGCTATGCCACGGGCTCTGTTAGCGGAGAGAGTCTTGTCGGCGGACTTATAGGGGCTAATGGTGGCAACGTGACCAACTGCTACGCCGCTGGCTTCGTTACCGGAACTGGGAATGGCATTGGCGGGATCGTTGGGTATAAATGTTGTGAAGGCGTGGTGACGGCAAGTTTTTGGGATATAGAAACTTCCGGCCAGAGCACCAGCGCTGGCGGCATTGGCAAGACCACCGCCAAAATGAAAACGGAGACGACCTTTACCGATGCAGGCTGGGATTTTGTCGGCGAAACAATTAACGGCACAGAAGATATCTGGAAAATGCGTGATGGCTATAGTTACTCGCGTCTAAACTGGCAACCGGAAACACCTGATCTTGGCGGTTCTTACGGCATCGAGTTTGCTGATTTCGCAGCCTTCGCTAGCGCCTGGCAGTCAACGCCCGCCGACGCCAACTGGAATCCCCCTTGCGACCTGTACCCTGATAATGTAATCGACACCCTCGATTTGCAGATATTTACTGAGCATTGGCTTACTGGCTTATAACCGAACCGCAGCGGGTCCGCCGAAGGCGGATTTCTTCTTTGTGCCTTTGTTTCTTTGCCCCTTTGTGCCTTATTTATATTCGTCCTGCCTGTTAGAAGAGGAGAAATAGGGGATTTAGACAACCGGTTTTTTTGTTTTTGACTTGCAAAAATGCCGAAAAGAGTTATATTAAATAGTTCGTGCCGGCACGCTGCGGTGCGGCAATTGTTCGTGGCACGGGCATCTTGCCCGTGCTTATCATAAACTATAGCATGGGCTGGAAGCCCATGCCACGGCGGCGGACAGTTAAACCGGGAACTTGTCAAAACCACGTTCGGAGCTTTGCTTATGAAACAATACAAACTGGTTAAATTATCCTGTATCCTGCTTTTGCTTATTTGCTGCAGCCTCTACGCCGACCGCGTCGTCCTCAAACAGGGCCAAACCCTCACAGGCGACATCCTCTCCGAGAGACCCGCACAAATCATCTTCGATATCGGCATTGAGGTAATCTCTATCCCGAAAGAAAAAATCCTCGAATACGAATATACCAGCTCATACACAATCGACAGCGAGCCGAACAAATCCGCCGCCGGCAAAGGCCGTATCTTCGCCACCTCCGCCAGGCCCAAAATGTCCATCGAAAAATGCGTCGAGCTCGTCTCGGAGGCCGTCGTAAAAGTCTCCACTCCCGCCGGCATCGGCTCAGGATTCTTCATCAATAAGGATGGCTACCTCATCACAAACTACCACGTCGTCGAAAGAGAAACCAAAATCGAAGTCACCGTCTTCCAGAAAACCGCGGAAGGCTTCGAAAAGAAAAGTTTTAAAAAAGTAAAAATCGAAGCGCTGAATCCATTTGTTGACCTCGCTCTGCTAAAGGTCGAAGACCTCGGCGATACGAAACTTACCTTTGTCTCGCTCGGCGACATCGACAAACTCGAAGTCGGCGAGCAGGTCTTTGCCATCGGAAACCCGCTCGGCCTCGAACGAACCGTTACCAACGGCGTCGTTAGCACTAAAAGCAGGGCTTTCGAAGGACTCGTCTATGTCCAGACAAATGCCGACATAAATCCCGGAAATTCCGGTGGGCCCCTCTTCAATCTCGCGGGCGAAGTCATCGGCGTCACAAATATGGGATACATCTTTGCCGGCGGACTCGGCTTCGCAATCCCCATCGACTACGTAAAACAGTTTCTCGATAACCGGGAGGCCTTCGCTTACGACAAGGATAATCCCAATACCGGCTTCAGATACGTCCAGCCGGACAAAAGAAAAAATAAAACTAAACCGGACCTTGTCCGTCCTGGCGTTTAGCCCCACGTTTCACACGGGGTTGTTTAGCCGTCGCCGGCACGGCGACGGTATGATTAGCCATTCTGTCTTTAAGGATTTTTTGCGATGAAAAATTTAATAACGTCTCTCGTTTTGCTGACAGTTCTTTTTGCCTGCTCATCTGTTCAGGCCGCTACTCTCCCCGGCGCCGCGAAATTGGTCCCGCCCTCGACCATCCTGCTGGTTGAGACGAATAATTTTAACCAGTTGCAGCAGCAGTTTGAAAAAACGCCCTTCTACAAATTATATAAAGATTCCACTATGGCGTCCTTCCTCGATAACGCCAGGCAGGGCATCAGCAAAAAGGTCGCCGCCCTCGACGATAATAATCTTTACAAGGTCTTCTATAACGCGGGCCTTTGGCCGCAGGGCCGGGTCGCCGTCGCGCTTATTCTCGACGACAAAACCAAAGACGCCAACCAGTCGCCCGTCCTGATTATTACCCAGTGGGCAGACCAGATTGACAAAATAAAAGATGCCGTCAAAAATCTCGTTAAGAAAAATATCGATATGGGCGGCCGGCAAAAACCCGCCGAAGATTATCGCGGCGAAAATATCGAAACCCTTGTCGATGAAGAGAAAGCAGAGATGAGCTACTGCTTCATCGCCGACACCCTGCTTGCGTCGCCCGACCCCGAAATTCTCAAATTCGCAATCGCCCGCTTAAAAGGGTCATCCGCACCAGCTCTCGCCGATGACGCCGATTATACCTCAGGTCTCGCGGCGGCAGGCCCTTACCACGACGTCGATTTCTTTGTCAACATAAAGCAGTTTATAAAATTGGCCGTCGCCGATGACGCCTCAGGCGAAACGAAAAAATATATCAGCCTTCTCGGCGTCGATAACGTAAGAAGTCTCGCTGGCTCACTCGGTTTCGCCAGGCTCCCGAACAGCTCAATCCTCGCCAAGGCCCTCTTGAAAATCGATGGCGACAAAAAAGGCGTCTGCAAAATGCTCGACCTGCGTTCCGCTTCCGTCCAGCCGCCCGCCTTTATCCCTTCGTCAGCCTACGCGGTCGGCGTTTTCAATCTCGATATAAAAACCGCCTTCGATGAACTCGCCAAAATAATAGGCGCCGCCTCGCCGGCTTACGCCTCCATTTTATATACGCCGCTCATCCCCGCTTCTGCCGAAGGCGGAGCCTCCATCGAACTGAAAAAAGACATCATCGACTATTTAGGTTCGCAAATTGTTTATACCGAATGGCCGCTGAAATCCCCTTCGGAAAAAATCGCCGACTCGGAAGGCATCCTCGCCATCGCCGTCTCGAACAGGCCTGCCCTCGAAAAAAATCTCGCCCTGCTGCACAGCAAATTTATCGCACCCAATCGCCCCGATGCGAAACGCGAACTGCTCGGCTACACCATTTACTCGATTGGCCCGTCCTCACTTATGCCCAGCCTTCCCTTTTCGTATCACGCACCGCTGATTGATGACGCCGCCGTATCGGATAACAGGGCATCATCCAAAATAGCATTTACCATCACCGATACCCATCTGATTTTCGGCAGCGAACAGGCCGTCGAAAAAGTAATTCGTCTTATCGGCGGCCCAGCAGGCTCATCGCTCGGCTCCGAGCAGTGGTTCACCGCCGCAAAATCCGCAATCCCCTCCACCGCCGGATTGGCAGACTTCACAAATGCCGCTGCCGTGTGGGAAAGAGTCTGGGATGTTTTCAAACAGGGAACAGCCGAACAAAAAGACGAAGCCTTCAGCGGCCCGCTTGCCGCGCAACGGATTTTGCCTTCCGCCTCAGACACCCCATTCGATTTCAAGCTCCTGCCACCGTTCCAGGCCGTCCGCAAATACTTCGCCCCATCCACGTTCTACGGCATAAGCAGGCCTGACGGCTTCTACTTCGAAATGCAATATATTAACCAGACCCCTTGATTTCCGAACCGTAATTGTGTATCATACATTGCCCCTGCCGTGATTGCTCACCACGTCGGCAGCACAGTCCGCCGCCGGCGGATTTAGCAGGATTCTGAATTTGGCGCCCGGCTTTTCGGGACAGGAGAAATAAATGAAAGCGAGTGAACTTCGTATCGGTATGGCCGCTATGCTCGATGGCCAGCTCTACGTCTGCGTAAAATCTACCCACGTCACACCGGGCAACCTCCGGGCTTTCGTCCAGGCAAAGCTCCGCAGAGTTTCCGACGGCATCACAATCGAAAAACGACTCCGCTCCACAGAAGATATCGAGCAAGCCTTTATGGATAGACGTGAAATGGAATACCTTTATTCCGACAGCGCCGGCCATATCCTTATGGATACCAAAAACTTCGACCAGGTGACCGTCTCTGAAGATATTGTTGGCGAGGCTATAAAATACTTCAAACCCAATACCACTATTGTCACGCTCGTCAACGAGGGAAATGTCGTTAGCATCGAGCTTCCGAAAACTGTTGACCTCACCGTCACGGACACAGCGCCCGTCTCGAAAGGCGCAACCGTCACGAATCAGATGAAGGATGCCGTTCTCGAAACAGGCCTCAAAGTGAGAGTCCCCCCCTTCATCAATGTCGGCGACGTCGTCCGAATCAGCACCGAGGACAGCTCATACCTCGCCCGCGCAAAATAAACCCCCGCATTTCTCTGTTTATATTTAGCCCCACGTTTCACGTGGGGTTTTAATTTCGTTTTATCCGCCGAAGGCGGATTCCATAATTCTTGTCCGCCATAGCGCAAAGCGACGGCGGATTACACTTTTAATTTTAACTTTTGCATTCCCAAACCGGCTTCTGGCCGGTTTGAGTTAGTGTATCACCTTATTCAAGGGGTATGTGATAATGCCCGTTGCCCCCGCCCTTTTGAGCGCAGGTATTAACTGCCGCTCCGTCTTTTCTTCAATGATTACTTCCACTGCCGCATAATCGGAATCCGCCAGGCTCGAAACCGTCGGGCTCTTCTCCGCCGGCAGAACCTTGAAAATCGCCGGCAGGTCGCTTTTCTTAACATTCATTTTTAGGCCCACCCTGCTTTGCCCGTCAATCGCCGCCTTCAGCAAAATCGCAATATTTTCTATCTTTTCTCTCTTGAATTTATCCTGCCACGCCGTCTTGTTGGCGATAAATCTTGTCGACGATTGTATCACCGTATCAATCACCTTAAGATTATTTGCCCGCAGGCTCGCCCCCGTCTCTGTAAGCTCCACGATTGCATCGACGAGCCTCGCCTTTATCTCCGTCGCACCCCAGCTGAACTCGACCTTGACGTCGATTTTTTTATCGGCGAAATATTTCTTCGTTACGTTCACCAGCTCCGTCGCGATGATGCCGCCCTTCAGTTGTTCCGGCTTTTCCGTCTTCGATTCGTTCGGCACCGCCAGCACCCACCGCGCAGGCTTGCTCGTGTTCTTGCTGTACGCCAGCTCCGCCGCCTCGACAACGTCCGAGCCGTTTTCCGTTATCCAGTCGAAACCGGTTATCCCCGCGTCGAGAACGCCGTCCTCGACGTACCTGCTCATCTCCTGCGCCCGCAGGCATATCGGCCGAATTTGCTCGTCGTCTATCGCAGGCAGATAATTCCTCTCCGAATCCGATATCCGGAACCCTGCCCGGCTGAACAACTCTATTGTCGCCTTCAGCAGGCTGCCCGCCGGTATCCCAAGCTTGATTACTTGCTCTGCCATTTTTTACCCTTCACACTTTTCTTGCTTTTTGATATTTGAAATTTGAAGTTTTATTTTTCTCTGCGGCCTGCCTGCCGCGCCGTAGTCCGCCGCAGGCGGAGCGGGTGCCTTAGCGCCTATTTCTTACCCTTCTTACTTTTCACGCCTTTCTCGCTTTTCTTATCCTTTTTTGCCGGCGGCCTTTCCGCCTCTTTCCGCAAAACCGCGTAAAAAGTATAACCCTGGCTGGCAGGTATCTGCCGCGCAAGCATTTGCGAAACCTGCTGCGGCTCCATCCCGGGGCCGACTATCCGTTCCGCCTTCAAATATTCGAACATCTTCGCCGTCAGCGGAATCGCGTGCGCCTTGTACGCCGTAAGCATACAGTAATCAATCACGAACGCGCTCATCTCCGGCAATTGGCTGATGATATCGCGTATCTGCTTTTTGCCGAGCTTTTTTATGTCTGTCAGCGTCACCATATTATATTTTTCAAAAATGGCCTTCAGTATTATCGTAAGGCTCGCTGCGGACTGAACCGAAACGCCGCTGTCGGCGCCGAGCGCCTCGACGATTTCTTCCGGCCTCGACACCCGCAGGTCGTTCAAATCGATAAAGTGCTCCTTTACCTTTCGCATCGCGTGTTCCGACTGCTGCTCGGTCGTATGCTCGCTGATAACCGCGAACACAACAGCATCGGCAGGCTCCTCGTAATCAGGACATTCAGGCTTCGGATATTTACGCCTCAATGTCCGGAAAACCTGCTGCACCTTACCGGCAAAATTTCTTGACTCTGTCATAACCTCCAGCTCCATCGTTTCCGAAAATTATTTTTTACCGCTGTTATTGTTCCTGCTGCTCCTGCTCATGCTGTTCTTTGCTGCGGCGCTCCGCGTCTATTTTCCCAAACGCCTCCATCGTCTGCTTCATCTTCTCGTCCCGGTGAAATCGCAATACCGGGCAAAACCTGCAATCGAGCCCGCTCGCCAACTGCGATTGTATCCGCGGATGGGCGTGTTCAATCGCAATAAACGTCTTCTTCTGGTCCGCCTCGCTGCCCCCGAAAAGACTGAATGAAATGTCGGCTATCCGCATGTCCGCTGACACCTGAACCCGGACAACACTCACAAAACTTGTTATCCGCGGGTCGTTCAGATTCATCACCGCATTGCTCACCGCATCACGAATTATGCGGGCCATCCTTTCCTGTCTTCGCGTCGGCATTTACCTGACCTCCGGACATTGGGGCTGTTGAAAAAATTGCTTAAAGGTCATAAAAGATTGCTGTCCGCCTGCGACATACCAAACTATTGTCATTGCGAGGAGCGAAGCGACGAAGCAATCTCGGTTTTTAAACAGTCTCACACCCCCCCCTATTCCAGCGTCCGCTTGGTATGCACAACCTCATAAACCTCGAACAGGTCGTTGGCCTTTATGTCGTCGTATTTCGCAAGCTTTATTCCGCATTCGAGACCCGCCTTCACCTCACGCGCATCATCCTTAAAGTGCTTGAGAGAATCTATTGACAGGTCATTGCGGATAACAACGCTGTTCCTTATCAGCCGAACCTTCCCGGATTTTTTAACCACCCCGTCGTTCACGTAACAGCCGGCGATTGAACCCACCTTCGATACCTTGAATATGTCTCGGACAACCACCCTGCCGATGGTCTTCTCGCTCCTCTCAGGCTCCAGAAGTCCCGCCATCGACTTTTTCAAATCCTCCGAAATCCGGTATATTATGTTATAATATCTTATATCCACGCCCTTGGTTTCGGCTATCTTCGCCACCTTCTCGTCGGCTACCACGCTGAAGGCTATTATAATGGCGTTGGATGCCTCCGCCAGTATCACGTCGCCCTCGCTCACCCCGCCCGTCGATGCCTGAAGAATCTTAATCTTCACCTCTTCAGTGTTCAGCTCCGCAAGATATTTCGTCAGAACGTCCACAGAACCCTGAACGTCAGCACGAAGAATTATGTTCAGCTCCTTTACATCGCCCGCCGCTATCTGGCTGAACAGGTTTTCGAGCGTCACCTGCTTGCGTTTCGCAAGCGACCGCTCGCGCGAGCTTGACAGGTTCTCTTCGGCGGCCTGCTTGGCGCTGTTTATATCCTCACCCAGACAATAAAATCTGTCGCCTGCCTGCGGAGTCCCAGTTAGACCCGTGATTTCCACCGGCATAGCGCTTGTCGCCGACTTTACGTTCTTGCCGGAGTAGTCCTTTATGCTCTTTACCTTCCCGTAAGTAGCGCCCGCCAAAATACAATCGCCTTTATTCAGCACACCTTCCTTGACCAGCAGCGTCGCTATCGTCCCGCGCTGCGCAGTCATCTTTGCCTCTACCACCCAGCCCGTCGCCGGTATCGTATCGTCCGCCTTCAGGTCCTGAAGGTCTCTTATATAATTTATATGTTCGAGCAGGTCGTTTATCCCCTGGCCCGTCACCGCGCTCGTCTTTACAACGTCGGTCTGCCCGCCCCATTCCGTCGGAACAAGATTGTGTTCCGAAAGCTGTGAATAAATGCGGTTGGTATCCAGTCCCGGCAGGTCAATCTTATTAAGTGCCACAATCACCGGAACGTTCGCCGCCTTGCTGTGCGCTATCGCCTCGATGGTCTGCTGCATCACGCCGTCATCAGCAGCTATTACAACTACAACCACGTCGGTCATATTTGCCCCGCGCGCTCGCATCGCGGTAAATGCCTCATGGCCCGGCGTATCGAGAAACGTCACCTTGTTGCCTCCGACCTTCGCCTGGTATGCCCCGATGTGCTGCGTAATACCGCCCGCCTCGCCAGCCGTCACGTTCGTCGAGCGGATTTTATCCAGCAAACTCGTCTTGCCATGGTCAACGTGGCCGAGCATTGTCGCCACTATCGGCCGGGGCGTTAGATTCTTGCGCTCCCTCGTCTCGAACCGCTCCCTTATCTGGTCTTCAAGTGTCTTTTTCGGCACGATTTTTAATTCGCACCCTAATTCCAGCGCAACAAGCTCCGCCACTTCATTGCTGATTATCTCATTCGCTGTCGCCAAAACCCCCTGACCCATAAGTTTCGCGATTACGTCCGCAGACTTCACCGCCAGCGCAGCGGATAAATCTTTTATCGATACCGGCTCGGTCACCTCTGCCTGTGTCGGCTTTGCTATCGCCTGTCCACCAAAGGCTGATTTTTCCGCCTTCGTCGCAATCTTCCGCACTGGCCTGATTCGCAGCCGCTCCCCGCCCGCCGCATCCAGACGTGCCCGCCTCTCTTCAATATCCCTCTGCCGCCGGAGCGTAAGATACTTCGCCTTTTTCGGCGCATCAGGCAGCAGCTCTTCGCTTACCACCACGCCGTCATGCCCCTTGTGCTTCGGATGTTTTACCAGCGAGACCTTCTTGCCCTTTATCGACAGCAGCCCGTCGCTCGATTGCGCATCAACCAAAGGCTGAGTAAGCGGTTTGTCATATCTTGGTCTCGGCGGACTCGGCCTGCGAACTGGCTCCATCGCCTCTACCCGCACCACTCGCGGCCCCGTTAACTGCGCCGGCCTCGGTTTGTCAAGCATCGGCCCCGCGGGCTTTATCGGTTCCGGCTTCGGTTTCACAACCTCAACCGGCGCTTTGTGAATACCTGCTCCTCCTGCCGCAGGCACCTGAACTCCGCCGACCGCTGCCGGCATTCCAGCTGCCTCGACCCCCGGCCCCGCTTGCGAAATAGTCTCTACAGGCATCGCCGGTGGCGCACTTACAGCCTCAACCGTCCCGGCCCCGGATGCAGGCTCTATAAGAACCGCACCCGCTTGTGGTGAGCTTGTCGAACCAGTCGAAGTTGTTGGTACCGATTCTATCGCTACTGCCGGCGCCTCCGCTGCCGCAGACGCTGCTTTCTCCTTCCGCTTTACCCGAACCTTCTGAAGGTCAACCTTGTCTGTGGTCTCCTCGCTTGTAATATGATCGCCTTCGCTGAACCATTCCTTTATCGTCGCCGCGAGACCCGCCGATATCGTCGTCATGTGATTCTTTACTTCATCAAGACCCTCGTCCTGGCATTTCTTGATTATGGCGGTGCTCTTAACCCCAAGCTCCTTCGCCAAAATGTACACTTTCGTAGTAGCCAATTATTTCTCCAGTACCTAATTTACACGCTTTCGGCTATTCCCCCGTCTTTTGCTTCCGGCGGCGCTGCGCCGTCAGCGGACTGCTTTAACAGGTTTTCCGCCTGACTCGTTTTCTGCGATGCCAGCCTTTTCGCTTCGCCTTCCGCCGCCGTTATCAGTTTGCCCGCAAGCTCATCTTTGATGTTCAGCTCTTTAACTAACGGCTCCACCCCAACGTCCTCCAGGTCCGCTACCGAAATAATCCCAAGCGCTATCAGCTTGTCCACCATCATATCGTCCCCGCCTTCGACGGTTTTGACGCAGTTCGTCAGCTTCTCAATAGACTGGTTGTATTCGTCCGGCGTAAGAATATCTATATCCCAGCCCGTAATCCTCGCCGCCAGCCGTACGTTCTGTCCGTGCTTGCCGATTGCAAGACTCAGCTGGTCGTCATCCACCACCACTGTTGCCCTGCCAAGCTCGAAACACAACGCTATCTCGCTTACCTTCGCCGGCATAAGCGCGTTGGTAATAAATATCTGCGATGAGTCCGACCACCGCACAATGTCTATCTTTTCCCCGCCAAGCTCATCGACTATATTTTTTATCCTGCTGCCTCGAACGCCCACGCACGCCCCCACCGCATCGACCTTCTCATCCAGCGACGCCACCGCCACCTTCGTGCGATAGCCCGCCTCCCTCGCCAAAGCGCGTATCTCGATTATGCTCTCCACAATCTCCGGCACCTCAAGCTCGAACAGCCTGCGGATAAAGTCCGGGTGAGTCCTCGATAATATGATTTTAATCTGGCTCGATACCTCTTTTACTTCGAGAATCAGGCATTGAATCCTCTCAGATGGCTTGTGCGTCTGACCCGCAATCTGCTCCGATTTCGGCATAATCGCCTCGGTCCGGTGGTTGAGACTTATAATCATAGTCCCGCCCTCATACCGCACCACCGTCCCGCTGATGATTTCGCCTCGCCGCTGGGCAAATTCCGTGAATATCGAGTCCCGTTCATCCGCCCGTATCTTCTGAACCATAACCTGCTTGGCAGCCTGTGCCGAAATACGACCCAGCTGCTTTATGTCTATCGACTCGCCGTTCCGCGTTGCCGTCATCTCGCCGCTGTTGCGGTCGATATGAACCTCGAACACGCCTGCCAGGTCCCCAAAGTGCTTCTTCGACGACGAAATAATCGCCTCTTCGAGGTCCAGAAAAATGGATTCTTTGTCTATCTTCCTGTCACGGGCTATGTTTTCTACGATTCTGATTAGTTCCGGATTAACCATAAAAACCATTATCCTTAACTGCTTAAAATAAAAAGTGGAAACCATCCTTCGGGTCTCCACTTCAACGGCGGGCAGCGTAAATGAACTCTCTACATCAGGAGCCCCCTCTTGCAGGCGAATAATCAAACTCCTGCACCAAAGAACTCTCCCGAGTCCAAGTTGCCCTGCGCCATTGCAGCGGAAACACCAGTTTCCAGGCTACCAAACCCGAAAATTGGGTAGTTCGGCTGAGCAGACCTTGTATCAGCCTACTCCGCACGGTTCATCAATCCTGTTAAAGCCATAGTCAAACACACCTTATAAAGGTATTGCCCTGGCAGCCTTATAATCTTTTTCCTTACGAAACCTTAATATAATAATCGTCAGCTTCATAAATAACAATCATTTTTTTTAATTTAATTGCCCCCACCCCGCCTTGAGTCTTGTTTCTTGCGTCTTGAGTCTGGTGTCTGCCCGCCGCAGGTCCGCCGCAGGCGGACCACGCCGTAGTTTTAACGAAGGCGGGTGTCTTTTTGTGGCTTAAAAATCCTGTTTATCCTGTAATCCTGTCTATTTGCTTTTGAGCCTTTTTGTGGCCACGCCTACGCAATGTTAATACAGGCAAATTGTACATTATAGGACGTCTCTTCCCCTCTCCAAACCCTTTTGTGGTGTTTTCCCGCTATCTTGCCCGCCGCAGGTCCGCCATAGGCGGATGATGTGAGTTTTTCTTTTGATTAGCCCTGCTCCGCCTAAGGCGGAGCAGGGCACAGAGCCGCGAATGTAAATGAGCGGTATTTGTCGTTGTATTTAGCCCCCGCGTCTTGCTGTCGCAAGACAGCAGCGGGGGTTATCTTTTTTGGTTAGCCTAGTCCGCCCTTTGGTAGACCACAGATGGACTTCACGAGAAACGAGCGACGAGCGACGAGTCACGACTTACAGTCCGCCGAAGCGGAGCGACGAACTACGCCAATTTCCGCGCCGCTTCTTTAACCAATTTTGCAATCGGCAGCCTGTTCGGGCAGCGGCTTTCCGCAAGGCTGTAATCGGCGCTAATCATTTTCGCCCTCGCATCAGCGGGCAAACCGGCATAATTCTGTTTCGCCATTTCCGCATCCCTGTAGCCGTTGTAATACATCAGGTACCGCATCACATCCGCAACGTAAGGCATATCAGGCGATGCCGCCGCACATATACTGGCACAGCCTGCACAATAGCCGTCGCAGGTCTTTTTGGCATGTTCTGCCAGGAACGCCAAATCTTTTTTGCTGAGTTCTCTTTCATCGAGAACCGCGTCCACGTCGGTAATCAGGTGCTCGATATTGCCGCGCCCGACGCCGATGCACGCGGAGCAAATCCGCTTATCCTGCAAAACCGCTTTTATCTTTGCCTGCCCCTCCGTAAAACCCTTCCTAGTAAAATATTCCATAACCTCTTTTTCTTTTGGCGTTTCCTTTTCAGCCGGCTGCCTCTTCGCCTGCATCTTCATCGCGATAAGTGCAACCCCCGCCTTATTGCAAGCCTCGACCGCGTCGTTCATTTTCGGGTCCTGCATTACGCGGAAGTTGTAGGTCGTTGTAATCGCATCTATCCAGCCTGCCTTCGCCGCCGCCGTTAGATTGTCCGCCATATTCGAATGTGTGCTGAACCCGAAATACTTAATCAGCTTTCGCTTCTTTGCGCCCTCTGCCCACTTCTTCAGCTCATCGGTAAGGTCCGCCGGATTATCCAGCCCGTGAACGCCGTAATAAACGTCGATGTAATCGGTATTCATCCTCTTGAGCGATTCCTGCAGATGATTTTCAAGCTCTTCAGGCGTCCCGCCCGATTTGGATGTAATAATCAGTTTCTTTCGCAGTTCAGGCTGCTCCTTGAGTATTATGCCGATACCGCTTTCCGACTTTCCATTGCCGTAAGCATAAGCGCAATCCCAGAACGTTACGCCTAACTGCAGCGCCTTTCGCAGAACCGCCGTATTCGCCTCCGCATCGAACATCACGCCCAGCGAACAGGCCGGCACCTTGAATCCCTTGTTCCCGAATTCCCTCATTGGGATTGCCCGCTGCTCTTTTACCGCGTTCGGGTCTTTCGCCGCCGTGTTGGCGTCTTTGGCTGCCGCCTGCCCTGAGCTTGCCGAAGGGGTCGAATCCGCAAACAACCTTGTTGACACAAGGGCGGTACCTATCCCTGCCGCTCCGACGGTCTTCAAAAATCCTCTTCTATTAATGGCTGATTTTTCTTCTTTTTTAAACATTGTTTCGTTCTCCAAAATATTTATAAAAGCAATTGCCTGTCATAACTTCTGCTTTCACCCTCGGCAGAAATCCTTATCGCCTTCAAACCGCTCACCGGGCATTCGTGCTCGCAGACCCCGCAGCCGATACAGCGCTCGATATCGACAAGAGGCCTCTGCAGACGAACCTGAATAATAACTTTTGCGCCTTCAGCGGGAACAGTTTCAAATTTACCCTCGCACAGAATTGTGTTTTCCGTATTTGACCTTATTTTCCATCTTTGTTCGCCTTCCGGATGGCGCATTTGCCCCGATAAACCTTCAACTATACAATAATAATCGCCCGTCCCGTATTTGTCAACCGGCAAACCGTTTTCCGCGGTCTCAATTGTGTTGACGCCCGTGGTGAGCGAAGTCGAACCAACCGCCTTTTTCACGGTTAATCTTCCGTTGCGGACGGCGTTAAAAGTCTCAGCCGTATAAATCGCCTTCGGGCTCACCGGGCAGTTCTCCTCGCAGACAATACAAGGCTTATTCATCGAACACGGCAGGCAGCGATTCCTGTCCACAAAGGCCGTCCCTAATTTAATCGGCCCCTTGCTGGCAAATTTTCCCTTCCCCATTTTTTCGTCGAGGCTTATCGCCCTTATCGCCGACGTCGGGCAAACGCTGCCGCACGCCACGCAATTATACTGGCACCCGCTCGTGCCAATCCGGTTATTCAGTATCGGCGTCCACAACCCCTCGATGCCCCCTTCGATTCCTGCCGGCTGCAAAACATTCGTCGGACAAACTTTTATGCACTGCCCGCACTTGATGCACCGTTTCAAAAATTCCGCTTCCGCCAGCGCGCCCGGCGGCCTTACTACTTTATAATACCACCCCTTGCCAACCTTCCCCGCAAGCCTTATCGCAGGCACCGCCAAAACGCCGCTCGCTACCGACAGTATAAAACCCCTGCGGGATATGTCCGGGTTTGTATGTTCGCCCGCCCGCGATGCGACCGTCTGGTAGCTTATGCAGTCGTCCATCTTTTTGCAATCATCCCGGCAGTTAAAACAAAGAACGCACTCGGCTATTTTTATCGTCGTTGCCGGCTCGCACCCGCCCTCGCAATGCTGCTCGCAGAATTTGCAGCCCGTGCAGGCTTGCTTATTTTTCCCTATCCGCCAGATTGCGAACCTGCTCACCACGCCAAACAGCGCTCCCAGCGGGCAAACAAATCTGCAGTAAAATCGCGGGATAAATAAGTTCAGCAAAACCGCCGCCGCAAACACCGCGAAAATCAGTCCCGCCAGTTCGTAAAGACGCTGCGTCACCGCGAGCAGGGCAAAAGGTTTATCGGCTATCGGCAGCAGCACAAGGTTCACCGACCGGCTTACCAGCGGAATCGGGTCCAAAAGCCCAGTCTGAAGTGTCGCGGAAATCGATGGGAACGCCGCACCTGCCAAAAGAAAGGCCAGCACAAAATACTTTATACCCTGTGCCTTGCGGTACCTGTTAAGTTTTATCCTTTGGCCGGCGGGCTTACTCCTCTTGCCTAAGTAGCCGACAAAATGGTGAATGCTCCCGAACGGGCACACCCAGCTGCAAAAAAACCTGCCCAAAATTATCGTAAGAATGATAGTCGCAAGAGCCAACAGAAGATGCCAATACAATGTCTGCGTCGTGAGTATCGTGCCAATCGCAACCAGCGGGTCAAGGCTTAAGAACAAATTTACCGGCCAATGTCGTAATTGCCAAAACTTATCGCCCACAGCCGTCACGATGCACAGCCATATAAAAAGGGCGAAGAAAAACACCTGGCTTATCCTTCTGGCTGTCACTATTCTCATAAAAATATACCCTTATTGCCCTTCACGCTTCACTCTTAACCCTTCACTCTTTTTAGAGGTTGGCTGGCTTCAGCGATTGATAATCGGTTTTGCCTACGCCGGCTTTTTCCGCCATCGAAAGATACGCCAGGTCATCAATCTTCATATCGAGAAGCGTGCATCCGAATGCGTCGGCGGCAACCTGGTCGCAACTCGCAATCATCGTGTCCTTCCTTCGCAAATCCGAAAACGAACCGCCTGTCGGCCCGTTGGTCATCATCACTTCCGTGCCGTCCAGAATCACCAGCGTCGGCCTCACCAGCATCGCCAGTTCCGTGATTGTTAAGTTTATGTCCTGATGAAAAACGTTCCGCCTCCCACCGAGCAATCCGTACCAGTTTTTCATCGTCATCGACGCGCCGGCCCTGCTGTGGTTCTTCACCGGTGCAATCCCGATTATCTTGTTCGCCTTCGCCAGCGGCTCATACAATATCGGCCAATTCTTTATAAGTTTGCCGCCCTTAAGCGTTGTCTTTTTGAAAAATCTGTCTTTCGGCAGGATAACTTTCGCCCCCGCCTGCGCCGCTGCCTTACCTACCCCGCTCAGCGCAAAACAGCTTTCGGCGTCGTTTATCGGGTTATCCGTCACATAGACCGTTTTCGCCTGCCCCCTCGTATAGCAAAGCCTTACAACCTCCGCAACGAGGTTCGGGTTTGTCGTCGCGCCCAGCCCCGGCGCCGTCGTAAAGGCAACGTTCGGCTTAATCACCACGACATCGCCCGGCTTGACGAAGCGCTCAATCCCGCCGAGCGAATCTATCGCCTTATCGACCGTCTGTATCCGGTCGCTGCCTTTGACGACGCTGATTACCTGCCCGTCTTTTGCCGGCACCGAAAAATCCGGCAGCGACACAAGCCCCGTTTCCGGCTCGCCGCTCGGCCCCGTCTTGTCGTAAAGCGTTTTGGCAATGATGCTTGCCGCCGCTATGGATAACGCCGCCTTCGCGCCTCTTGCCAAAAACTTTCGCCTGTCTATCTTTTTATCTTCGGATTCACTCACTTCGCACACTTCTCACTTTTCAAACTTTTCCTACTTTTCTCTCACTTCGCACTTCTCGCTTCACTCTTAACCCTTCTCACTTTTTTCTTTGTGCCTTAGTGCCTTTGCCCCTTTGTGCCTAATTTGCTCCCTTTAATACCTCGTTTAGCATCTTCGCTGCCTTTGCCGCCAATTCCATATCTGCAGCCTCGTGAACTCCCGCGAGAAAATTGCCGTTATTAAAAACAACTTCTATCGGCCCGAATTCATCGAAACACCTTGCCGATTCCGCAGGCAGGGCAATTTTTTTCTCTGTCGCCCCAATCCTGGCGAGAAATTTCGCGTAAGCATCTGCAAGTGCGATTGCCTCTTTTTCATCGGTGCGTTTGCTCAAATAAATCGTCGCCGGTTTGCCGTCAACTTTTATCTCTGCTGAAAATATATTTGTCAACTCTTTGCAGCTGAATGTATTGTCCGTGGAAAACTTTATTGTTCCCGCCTCGGCCCCCGCCTTTTGTAAAATTACCATTTCCTCCGTCTTGATAGCGCCGCCCGAAGGAAGTGCTGCCTTTATCGCAACTGCCGACTCCGTCATCGATTTAACCAGTTCTGCCGATTGTGCCGACCCGATTATCTCTAAATAGTATTTACCCAGACTGCAAAAAATCGCATTGCTTGTCTGGTATCCGAAATCAAAATCCGTGAGGTCCTCCGCATCGTCTCTTTTCTGCTGACTATATACCGCCAGTGCATTTTCAGGCTTGGCCATACCATAAACAAAAATCTCGAAGGTGACTATCTCGTTAGAGTCGCTCTTGTAAAGCCGGGTGAATAATTTTTCAAAACCCGATTCCGTATAAAGCGGCGCACGCCCGTCAATCTTTTCGTATAGCGTATCGGCGTCGTAAACCGCCGCCTTCGACACCGCCGAAAAACCCTTTGGCGAAAGCTGTGAAAGAATATTCTCGATTGATTCGCCGGCTGCCGGTTCTGATGTGTTCTGCGTTTGACCTGATGTTTGCTGACTGAATTGCGGCAGGATTATCGCCGCCGCTATCCCGCACAACAATAATATTACGCCTGCGCTTATTATCGATTCATAGCGCGGTATTTTATTTGAACTCATTACAAGCTCCAGATACAGGCCGAGTCTGCCCCCCCGAACGAGTCTCTGGGCAGGCGGGCCTGATTATCCGGTAATTCTATATTAAATCGACCCGCCTTGTCAATCCCGGCAAGTCCCAACCCCGTTTTCACAAAGCTGTTATCTGGTTTTTCTTATCATTGCTATAGCACCCAAACCAAGGAGTAAAATCGTCGCCGGTTCAGGTGTCGTGTAGATAAAGCCATGCTGCCAGCCGGAGGTGTCGTAGTAATCGCCGACAATACTGCTGCCGTCTATGCCGCGTGCGACTGTCCAGGATGCGCCGGGCATATCGAGAGTGGTCCATGTTATCCCATCATAGAGAAAACCGTGCTGACCACCGGAGGCGTCAATGTATCCGCCGACAATATTGCTGCCATCTATGCCCAATGCAAATGTCGTGTCTGTGCCGGGCATAGCGAGAGTTGTCCAGTCTGAACCATTATAAAGAAAACTTCTCGCGCCATCGGTGCCGACAATATTACTGCCGGATATGCCACTATTTGTATAGAACGCGCTGGGCGTTTCAAGAGTTGTCCATTCTGAACCATTATATAGAAAAAGTGTCCTATGCCAGAAACGTCTTCGTAGTTACCGACAATATTACTGCCATCGATGCCATATACATCAGTATAGTGTGGTGCGCCGGGCATATCGAGAGTTGTCCATCTTGAACCATTATAGAAAAAACCATGCACGCCGGAGGCGTCATAGTAGCGGCCCACAATATTGCTGCCGTCTATGCCAGAAGGACATGTTTCAGACGCCCCCGGCATATCGAAAGTCGTCCAGTTTGTACCGTTATATAGAAAACCGTGCGTGCCGGAGGCGTCATCGTAGCTACCGACAATATTGCTGCCGTCTATACCACGTGCCATTGTGTTGACTGTGTAGCCGGGCATATCGAGAGTAATCCAGCCGGCCATTGCATAACCGGAACCGAAAACGAGAAGATATATCGCGAAGACACAAAGACACGAAGTTTTCTTAATTTTACTTACTGCATACAATAGAGGTGCCCTTTTTTTCATACCGTTCTCCTTTGAAAGATTCCGCTCTTAAAAACATATTTTCCAATTCATCTTACTGATTAAAAGAGAAATTTCCAATAAATGTCACGTGCGATGATGGAAAAACGCTTCGCGAAGCCTTAATCTGCACAGATGTATCCGTAGTCCGACAAGTCGTCATAGAATCAAGGCCTTGTCAATCCCGACAGGCCGATTCATCTGCACAAGGCTATTATTTGCCGAGATTTGTTGACACAGAGGCGTAAGCGGCGTTATAATGATGAAAAATCCAAAATGGTGAGCTTGTCGAACCAATAAGGAGTTTAATAAAATGATTGAGCATACTCAATATTTCCTGGCGTTAGGGATGCCGGAGGGCATGGATTGGCTTTGGATTCTTCTTATTGCCCTTTTAATTTTTGGGGGTTCCCGGCTGCCTTCTCTTGCAAGAAGCCTCGGCAAGAGTGTGAGCGAGTTCAAAAAAGGCCTTAAGGAAGCAGAAGATACTGGAAATGATGCTGAAAGCGGCGTAAAAAAATTAAAAGATGATATTAATAAAGATACGTCAAAAACCGGTGATTCAGGCACGCATAATTGAGATTTTCCCTTTAGGAAATTTTTCAAATTTTTTCTGAAACCAAATGGCCGATACTCCCACGAGAGATGAACCGCTTAATTCCGCCATGAGTTTGGAGGAACACCTCGATGAATTGCGCCGAAGGCTGATTCTTTCAATCGCAGGATTGGTAGTTGGAATTCTTCTCTGCCTTTTTTTTGGCAAGGCGATAATCTCCTTCATCGAAAAACCATACATCGAATCGATGGGCAAGGATGCTCGCCTGCAGATTCTTTCGCCCACGGAGGGCTTTACGAGTTTCATGCAGATTGCAGGTGTGGGAGGTCTTCTTCTCGCCTCGCCCTGGATTTTTTATCAGCTCTGGATGTTCATTTCCGCAGGCCTTTACCCTCGCGAAAAAAGATACGTCTATATCGCCGTCCCTTTTTCTGCCATCCTCTTCGTTGCCGGCGCATTGCTCTTTTTCCTTTTGATAGCGCCTCTTACCCTGAAGTTTTTCGTGTTCTTTAACAAAGATTTTCTCGGCGTAGATTCGAACTTCACATTTCCTAATTATATATCGTTTATTGGGATGATGGCGCTTATTTTCGGCATTGCCTTTCAAACCCCGATAGCGATTTTCTTTCTTATTAAAACCGGACTTATTTCAGTTAAAACACTGAACAAGACCAGAAAGTATGTTATCCTCGGCATCGTTATCACGGCATCGTGCGTGATACCGGGTTCCGACCCATTTTCTCTTTTTGCGATGTGTATCCCGATGTATCTTCTCTTCGAACTGGGCGTCCTTCTCGGCTGGCTCTCTGAACGCAAAAAAGCAAAAAATGCCGTTTAATTTTATATTTATTTGCTCCTAAAGCCCCGACTCTTGTCCGCCGCAGGAGGATTATGTCGGGGGTTATTTTTGTTTTTGTTATTCGGATTTTTTACGGTTTAACCTATGCTTACACTTATAAACACGAATTTGATGAAACCGCCCATCGCACCGGTGGGCCTCGATTATATCGCGTCCGCAGCGCAAAACGCCGGCATAAAAACCGAGGTTCTCGACCTGTGCCGCTGCGATAACCCCGATAAGGCGATTGAAGATTATTTCAGCACACACAATCCGCTGCTCGTAGGCCTTTCGTTTAGGAATATTGACGATTGCTTCTGGCCGAGCGCACAGTGGTTCGTCCCGAAACTAAAAGAAATCGTCACAAAAATAAAAAAACTCACCCTCGCTCCTGTCGTTGTCGGCGGTGTCGGCTTCTCAATCTTCCCAAAACAGATTGTCGAATTTACCGCATCCGATTTCGGTATTCACGGCGACGGCGAACAAGCTATCATCGATTTATACAATCAGCTCCGAAACAATAAAAATTTCGCCGAAGTGGCCGGCCTCGTATGGCGCCGCGATGGCAAAACAATCGCC
This sequence comes from Phycisphaerales bacterium, assembly GCA_003141315.1. Taxonomy (GTDB): domain Bacteria; phylum Planctomycetota; class Phycisphaerae; order Sedimentisphaerales; family Anaerobacaceae; genus Fen-1359. Next base: position 91,245 of record PLLP01000002.1, on the reverse strand, counting down.
AATAAACCCGCCTGGCCAAAAAAATTATCCCTGCCGACAAGCAGAGCCGCTATCGACAACAAATGGTATTTCGCAAATGGCGGCCAAATCGGCATCGAAACAAAAAGAGGCTGCCCGCGCGATTGCATCTACTGCGCAGACCCTGTCGCAAAAGGCTCTGCCTCCAGGCTCAGGCCGCCTGCGGAGGTCGCCGATGAAATCGAAAATCTCCTCTCACAGGGTATCAATTGCCTGCATATCTGCGACCCCGAATTCAACATCCCTTACAGCCACGCCTTCGCCGTTTGCGAGGAAATCGTCCGCCGCGGTATCGGCAAAAAAATCCGCTGGTACACATACCTCTCGATTGTGCCTTTCGATGACGCCCTGGCCTCTATTATGAAAAAGGCGGGCTGCGCCGGCATCGACTTCACAACCGATTCCGCAAATGAAACTATGCTCAAAATATACCGCCAGCCATATACGAGGAGCGACATAGAAAAAGCCGTGCAGCTTTGCCGCAAAAACGGTATTACCGTTATGCTCGATTTGCTTATCGGCGGCCCAGGCGAAACGCCCGAAACCGCAGCCGACTCAATCAATTTTCTAAAAGCCGTCAATCCCGATTGCGTCGGTTCTGGTGTAGGCGTAAGAATCTATCCGCATACCGCTATGGAAAAACTTGTCTGCAATGAATCCGCCAAAGGTGGACTCGAAACCAATCCAAATATAAAACGCAAATACGCCGGCCCGGTCGATTTTTTCCAGCCGACCTTTTACATCTCGTCTTTGCTTGGCCCGAATCCTGCCCGGCTTGTGCGAGATTTAATTGCCGCCGACAAGAGATTTTTCGCCCCCGCACTCGAAGAGGATTTTGCCGCTCACGCTACCGACCACAATTACAACGATAACACGGAATTAGCTGACGCGATTCGCAGCGGCGCCCGCGGCGCATACTGGGACATCCTCAGAAAACTTAAAACTTAACCCGCCTGCGTTTCCTCCTTCGCCAATGCTATGGAGGACAAGCAAACTACGCCGGACAAGTCGGCGGACAATAAACATATTTTTAGAGGTTCCCTTATTGCTGGAATTTCCGCTGCAACAGGCCGCGCACGAGAAAGGCTGCGCCTATTCCAAAGAGAAATACAAAGACCGGGAAGTCTCCCGTGATTCGGTTGTGAATTAACCCGATAAAAAAATCAACAAGAAAGGCCAAAGAAATTATAAGAAATCCAACGCCTATCGAAATATTTGTTATCCAACGAGGACCTTTGGTGGTTGTCGGCTTTGTCGGCAGCGGGATGCCTTTTTCAATGGCCGCCATTATTTCTTTGTGTTGCAGACGCCTCACAAAAAACAACAATGAAAACATCGCAACTAACATTGTAATTGCCGTAAGACCAATTATTATTGATGGTTCTGCCTCAGCATCTGCAAGTATCGGAAACATTTATTCTCCTTTCGAGTAAATTTAGCATCTGTTTTCACTTTGGATATTAGCGCCTGTCTTTATATAATTAGTCGCAGGTTTTATAAAAGAGGTTTCAAAAAAGTTGAAACTTTTTAATCCCTTTATTCGACTAACAAATAAAAGGAAAGGTTGCCCATTGTCTAACACAGAGGACGAACAGCAAAAAGAAGATTGGCAGAGACTGCTTGTAAGCGGCGACCATTGTGCGTTTGCCGAATTCGTTGATAAATATCAAAAAATGGTGTTTTTATGCTGCCATACACTTGGGCTTAACGCAAACGAGAGTGAAGATGTGGCAAATGAAACCTTTCTTGCGGTGTATAAAAAAATCGGCAGTTTCGCCGGGATAAGCAAGTTAGATACGTGGCTGTGGCGCATAGCATACCATAAGGCGATAGATTACCTTCGCAGCAAAGGCCGCAGCGGAGAATTGCTCGGTGATTTTGATGTGCAGTCCGAGGCTGGGAAAAATGATATTGCTGACGGTCTTGAATGCAGGGAACAGAGCGATTTAGTCTGGCAAACGGTCGAACGGCTGCCAAAATTATGGGCATTATCAATCGTGTTGTTTTATCGCGAGGACAAAAGCGTCGAAGAAATCGCGAAGATTATGAAGACAAACAAAAATACCGTTAAGACGTATCTATTCAGAGGCCGGGAAAGATTGAAAAAACTTTTGGAAGGCTCTTTCGGAGAAAATACCGATGCTTACAAATAAACCCAATTATGAAGATGCGTTTGACAAAATGCTCAGGTGCGGCTTAAAAAAACACACAGAGCCTGACAGGCCTGATTTCAAAGAAAGGCTTTTAAGGCAAATAGAGACCAGAAGGCAGCAAAAGATTTTGGCTGAGATTGTTTTCGAGGAACGACTGGCCTTGGCGGGTTGTATAATATTACCCCTTGCTGCTGTTGCTGTCTTTCTGTTTTTCCCTGAAATTCCGCATGCGGTTTCCAGCTGGACGCAAAATCTGTTCACCATATCGCGGCAGACTATTTCGGATTATGTACCCAAAATTCAGCTTTGGCACGCTTTTATAATTATCGCAGGAATTGCGATTTATTACGTATTCGATTTTGTCACTGAAGAATTTTGACAAAAATCCCCCTGTTCGCCAGAGGCGGGCTAACCGGAAAAAGTAAATGCTTTTTTCTATCCCCTACACCCTAACCCCTATTTAATATTAAGGACGTCGGCCATTGAATAGAGGGCGGGTTTTTTCCCGACGAGCCAGGCGGCGGCGAGGCAGGCGCCTTTCGCGAAACATTCGGTGGTGCTCGCCGTGTGATTGAGCGAGATTGTCTCGCCGGTCGTGCCGAAGATTACGGAATGGACGCCGGTAATATCGCCTGCGCGGACGGAGTGGATTGCGAGTTGGCCTTTTTTGCGGAGCGCGTCTTTGCCGTGCCTTCCGAAAATAACTGCATCCGAAAAATTAGCGCCTGTCGCTTTGCAGATATTTTCCGCCAGAGTAATTGCAGAGCCGCTGGGTGAATCTTTTTTGAAGCGGTGATGCTGCTCGACGATTTCGATGTCGTAATCTTCGCCGAGCATCGACGCGAGTTTGCCGACGAGCGCGAAGAGGACGTTCATGCCAAGGCTGGTATTTGTGCTGTAGAGGACGGGTATTTTTGCGGAGGCGGCTTTGATTTTCTCGTGCTGCTGCGGCGTTAATCCCGTTGTACCCAAAACAAGGGCGATTTTTTTATCGAGGCAGCGGCTGATTGTATCATCAGCGGCGGCAGGCTGGGAAAAATCGATTGCGACATCCGCGGCGGCGGGCCAGGAGTCTGAGATTTTCAGGCTGATGCTTTTTCCGCAGGCAAGCTCGCCTGCGTCTTTGCCGATGTCGGGGCAGCCTGTTTTTTCGAGAGCGGCGATAATATCGAAGCGGGCGGAATCGAGGGCGGCGGATATTATGCGTCTGCCCATTCGGCCGGCGGAACCAACTACGATAAGTTTCGGTTTCATTTTTTCTCCTTATAACGGCAATTCCGCGACTGATAAATTCAGCGGACAGATAACGAATAAAATATAATCAGAACGCCTTTTACTTACAAGTGCAAAACTCGTTATTTGGAATACAGTGGAAAACACAACGATGATAACCCCCGACATAAAGTCGGGGGCTTTAGGAACGATAAATAGTGGTGTTAATTTATCTGTTTTTGGCGGGGATACGGTTTCTGGCCGGCCTATCCTCGCTGGACCGGGGTTTGTCGGGCCAGTTCAAATGGTCGAAGAGGAAATCGCTGGCCTGCCTGATTATACAGGTCGGGCTCGGCGGCCTCATTTCGAGGCAGGCGATAATTTCGTTATCATAACGGTTGAGGGCTTCGAGCAGGTAATCCCAGTTCTGTCGTGAGATTCCGCCGGCGAGTCCAGGCGGGGCGTGATCGTTGGTGCGGCCGTAATTATCGTTGATGTGCAGATGTGTAATTCTTTCTGCCAATTCATCGACGTATTTTTTGAAGCCGACGTTTTTATCCAAATTTGCGAACCCGGTATCGAGGCAGTAGCCGATAGAGTCGAATTTTTTGCCGAGCTGTTTAACCTGTTTCAAGGAGCCGGTCTCGATGCAGAGGCGGACGTTGCTTTGCTGCGCCATTTCGACAATTTGCCTTGGGAGGTCTCTGCCGTTGAGGTCTTCGCCTTCGGGGATTCCGAAGCTTCGCAGGTCGGTGACGATTCGCGAGTCGAGCATTTCTGCGCACTGAATCTGCTCCTGCCATTGTTCGAGGGTGGGGTTGTCGTTTCGGGAACGCATCGAGACGAGCATCTCTTTCGTGGCGTGCGAAAGTCTTTTCCAGTTTCGCCTGTCGTATTTGCAGGCGTTTAGGCCGCCCTCGTTTGGCCAAAGCTCGATTCCGAACCCGAGCGACCTCAGGAATTCGCAGTCCTGCTCGAACGTGAGGTTGTTTTCACACCCCCAGAAAACCATCGACGAAACTACGTATTTAATTTTCATACTTCTGCCCCGATTTCCAAAAGTCACAACCTGCCCTCTGCTGTATCTATTTAGTATGATAAATATCGAAACAATTGCCGCTGCGCTTAAGGGCGCGGAATTATTTTTTTATTGGACTATAAAAAACACTTTTTTCAGTGGTATGTGCGATGTTTTATCGCCGCCGGCATTTTTTATTTTGCCGATTGTCCGATAACAGCAGGCTAAAACCGGCGATAAAGGGTTCGCCGTAATTGTGAAGCTCCACGGTTTTATCCGCCACGGCGAATGGCTTTCTGCGAAGGCGGGTAAATTGTCCGCTCCTCTATATCTATTCCTTAAAAATGGGGGCACAAAAACCCTCCATCAAATTGCATACAAACTTACCACACCAACGTCGCACCTCACATTGGGCGGTCTCTATTATACTTACGAATATATATTTATGCGGTTCTGGGGGTAATGCCGGCGGCAAAAATAGATGCGATTGTTTTACATCTAATTTAGTTTTATCTGCTGGAGGTATTTCGGAGCGACGACGTTCCAGCCGGTATTCGAGTGGAGGTAATCGACGAGCGACGCACTGCTTTCGGGTTCGCCGTGGACGACAAAAATTTCTTTCGGCGGCGACTGGATTTTTTTCAGCCAGGTGAGCAGCTCATTTTTGTCTGCGTGAGCGGAGAAGCTGTGAATCGCCTGCACGTTTGCCCTGACGGGGTGGAAGTTTCCGAAGATTCGAACTTGTTTTTGGCCGTCGAGAATTTGCCTGCCGAGCGTGCCGGTGGCCTGGTAGCCGACGAAGAGGATTGTCGATTCGGGCCTGGAAATGTTGTTGACGAGGTGATGTTTGATTCTGCCGCCGGTGCACATTCCGGAGCCTGCGATAATTATGACGGGTCTTTTCAGTTTGTTAATGGCTTTGGATTGTTCGGCTGTCGAGGTGCATTTGAGCCCGGGCAATTCGAAGGGCGAATGGTGATTTTTCAGGAGTTCCACCATTTCCGGGTCGTAGAGGTCGGTATGTTTTCTGAAGACGTCCGTGATTTTCGAGGCCATCGGGCTATCGAGATAAATTTTTATGGGTTTTATTTTTTTGCTGCGCATCAGTCCGCCGAGAAAATAGAGGACTTCCTGCGAGCGTTCGAGGGCGAAGCTCGGGATAACAATATTTCCGCCGGCTTTGCGGGTGGAGTTTATGATGTCGGCGAGCTGCTGGCCGGTGTCGGCGGAGTCGTCGTGTACCCTGTCGCCGTAAGTCGATTCGACGACAACGTAGTCTGCTTTGTCGAAGATTTCGGGGTCGCCGATGATAGGCCTGTTCGGTCTGCCCATATCGCCGGTAAAAAGTATGGACCTTGTATCTGGGGTGGGCGGATTAGGGCCGACGCGCACCGCGACGATTGATGAGCCGAGGACGTGCCCTGCGTTGTAAAGAATTGCCTGGACGCCGGTTGTGAGATTCAAAGGCTGGTCGTATTCGAGGGGTTTGAATAGCGGCAGGCACGCCTGGACGTCGGCGATTGTGTAAGGCGGAACTTCCGGATATGGACTTTTTCTGCCTTCTTTTTCGTGACGCTTTCGTTTATGCTCGGCATCCTCTTCCAATAGCTTTGCCGAGTCGAGCAGGATAATTTTGGCGAGGTCGGCGGTGGCCTGCGTGCAGTAAATCGGGCCGCTGAAACCCTCCTTGGCTAATTTCGGCAAAAGGCCGCAATGGTCGAGATGCGCGTGGGTGAGAAAAACGGCGTTAACACTTTTGGGCGGAAAAGGAAACGGTTTCCAGTTTCGCTCTTTGAACTGGCGTTCCTGATACATACCGCAGTCAACGAGAATATTTGTGCCGTCCGCCTGGAGCAGAAACTTGGAGCCTGTGACGTTTTGTGCCGCGCCATAAAATGTTAATTTTATATCCATAATTATTCCTTATTCAGCAAACGCCTGTTCAATTAAAAGAGTTCGGCATTATACCAGCAAAAAATAAATTTCGAAACACGAAATCTGAAATTCGAAACAAATTCAAATGATCTAACGAACAAAATCCGAAACGTTTTGAACATTTGAATTTTTGTCATTCGTCATTGTTTCGGATTTCGGCATTCGGATTTCGGATTTTTAGGAATATTTTATCTACTATCGAGAATAAAATTTATCGGGCCGTCGTTTACGCTTTCGACCTGCATATCAGCGGCGAATACGCCCGTCTGGACGTTTATGCCCTGCTTCCTTATAAGCTCGACAACGAGTTCGTAAAGCTGTTTTGCCTGCTCGGGTTTTGCGGCCAAATCGAAACCGGGTCGTCTGCCCTTCCGGCAATCGCCATAAAGCGTGAAATTGCTCACGAGCAAAATCGAGCCGCCGGCGTCGATAACGCTGAGATTCATTTTGTCATTTTCGTCGGGGAAAATTCGCAGGGCGGGAATTTTTTCGGCGAAGAACTTCGCGTCGGCCTCGGTATCACCTGCGGCGACGCCGAGATAAGCGAGCAGACCATTTTGGATAATTGCTATCGTTTTGTCCAAAATATCAACTTTCGCCCGCGAGACTCTTTGTATTATCGCTCTCATAGTTCAATCCAAACCGGCCAATTTGTTTTATCACACCTGTGGCAGCAGGTATCTAACTTCAAAATCTGGCGCATAAATCTCCACTTTCACTGGAGGCAATTATTTACTAAAGCTGCTGCTGAGAATTTAGGCCAATTTGTTCCGTAATTCTGTCGAAGTCGTCGATAGAGTAGAATTCGATGATGATTTTTCCGCGGTTGCCGTTTTTGCGGGTTTCGATAGAGACCTTTGTGCCGAGCTGGCTGGTAAGGCGGTTTTCGAGGTCGATTATATGCGGCGGTTTTACGGGCAGCGGCCTATTCGAGGTTTCCGAGCCGGTAATATATTTTCGCACAAGCCTTTCGACCTCGCGGACGCTAAGTCTGCCTGCCATTGCGCGGTTGGCGAGTTTCCTGCGAAGGTCATCGGTCGGCAGAGAGAGGATTGCGCGGGCGTGTCCCATCGAGATCTGGCCATCGACGAGCATCTGCTGAATTTCATCGGGCAAGTCGAGCAGGCGGAGGTAATTAGTGATGACCGGGCGGGACTGGCCAAGCCTGGCGGCGGCCTCATCATGGCTGATATTAAATGTGATAACGTAGTTTTTATAGGCCCTTGCCTTTTCGATGGGGTTCAAATCGGTACGGCTGATATTCTCGATGAGGGCGATTTCGAGCATCTCCTGGTCGGTGGCCGGCCGGACGATTGCGGGCAAAACAGCCAAACCTGCGAGTTTGGCAGCCCTTAATCTGCGTTCGCCGGCAATCAGCTCAAAGCCGGAAGCGGCTTTTCTTACAACGATTGGCTGGATAACCCCTTTAGCCTTGATTGATTCAGCCAGGTCTTTGAGGTCGTCTTCGTTCCATGTTTGACGCGGCTGGTAGCGGTTCGGTGCAACCTGGTCGATATTTATCTCGTGAAGGTTGTATAAGTGCTTATCCGACAATAGGTTAGGGTCTGAAATAGATATTGGAACAAACTGCTCCTCTCCGGCAGGAAACGATGTTATAGGACCTAAAAGCGACTGCAGCCCCCTGCCGAGATGTCTTGGTTTTTCTTTTTTGATTTCCTTAACTTCCATTTTGGCCTCCTTAATTTGCCCATTATGCCTATATTTCCATATTTTATATTTTTTGGTATGCTACAAATAAATTTTCGGTTAATCCAGTGAAAAAACTTTACAAATACAAGAAATTTTAATTGTTCCACGTGGAACAATTGGCAAGACGCCAGGCCCAATCCGCCTGCGGCGGACAGACGCAAGACTTAAGACCCAAGATACAGGACACAAGGCCAAAGGCATAAGTTATAAGTCAAAAGTCGGAAAGTAGAATCCAGCTTGCTTCGCCTGCGGCGAACCTTCGGATCACAGAGAGTTTTTGTTCTGACTACTGTATTCTGTTTTCTGTATTCTATCTTTTTGACAGGATTGACAGGATGAACGGGATTTTGATACGCAATATGACTTGGCAATCTGTCTGATTCTGCGTGCTGCACAGGATAGCTGCTGCCAAGCGGAAATGTTCCACGTGGAACAATTGGTAAGACCCCAGGACACAGGCTTATCCGCCTCCGGCGGACCGAGGCGGAACATAGAAGACAGCAGACAGAATATAGAATCGTTGGACGGTTGTCCGCCGTAGCGGATTCGCCTGCGGCGAACCTTCGGCGGACAAGCTCCGGCACAAAGAAAGTTAGACAGGATTACTGGATGAACAAGATAATAAAAATGGTGCGAAGGGGAAGAAGGGTGGGAAGGACGGGAAGTAAGCAACATCTATTTTCAGATGTTGTTAGTTATATAACTACATAGAAAGAGGTGAGAAGGGTGGAAAGAGGACACAGAACACAGAATACAGAAGAAGGGCGTGAAAAGGTGAGAAGGGTGCGAAAGGCTGGATAATTTGCGTGGCGGGAGGGGGAAAATATACTTGCGGGCGGGCGGGCAAACAGTAAAATGGTGCGGATAAATCCGCGGCAGAAATGGCGGATAGATTCGCAAGAAAGTTTTAGCGACTTTTCCTGATTGAAAGGGATTTTTTCAATCGGGGAGGATTGTTTATGTGGCGGGAAAACAGAAAAATGGATTTTGCAGTTCAATAAGGAGAATAAAACGATGAAAAAGAGTCTGGTATTATTGTTTCTGCTCCTGCTGGTTATGTCTGCTATTGGCTGCGGACAGGCAAGAGTTGAGGAGAAAAAAATGGGTATCACGAAACAGTCTTATGGAAAAGCAGATGGCAAGGAAGTAAACCTTTGGACGCTCACTAACAAAAACGGCCTTGTCGCGAAGATTACAAATTATGGCGGCATTATGACAGAGCTTTGGCTGCCGGATAAAAACGGCAAGATGGCCGACTGCGTCCTCGGTTATGACAAGCTCGATGGTTATATCAAGAGCAGCCCATATTTCGGAGCATTAATAGGCAGATATGGCAACCGCATCGGCAAGGGGAAGTTTACTCTTGAAGGCAGGGAGTACACGCTGGCAACAAATGACAACGGCAAGAATCATCTTCACGGCGGCACCAAGGGATACGACAAGGTCGTGTGGAATGCCAAGGAAGTTCAGACGAAGGACGGCGTGGGCCTCGAGCTTACGTATTTAAGCAAGGACGGCGAGGAAGGCTATTCCGGCAATCTTAATATTAAGGTTGTCTATATGCTTACGAACAAAAATGAGCTTACGGTTGAGTATGAGGCTACGACGGATAAGCCCACGGTGTGCAATCTTACTCAGCACAATTATTACAATTTGGCGGGCGCGGGGTCGGGGACAATTTTGGACCATCAGCTTACGCTCAACGCGGATAAATTTACGCCGACAGACGATGGTTTGATACCGACAGGCGATATAGTTCCAGTTCAGGGGACGCCGATGGATTTCAGAAAGCCGGTAGCGATTGGTATGCGTGTTGCCGCGGATTATCAGCCATTGACATTCGGCAAGGGTTATGACCACAACTGGATACTGAATAAGAAGGCGGGCGAGATGTCGTTGGCGGCGAAGGTTCTTGAGCCGAACAGCGGCAGGGTAATGGAAGTATGGACAGACCAGCCCGCGATACAATTTTATTGCGGCAACTTCCTCGACGGCACTATAGTCGGCAAGGGCGGCGCGGTATATAAGCACCGGACGGGTTTCTGCTTGGAGACGCAGCATTATCCTGATTCGCCGAATCATGCGAATTTCCCATCAACGGAGCTGAAGCCGGGCCAGGTTTATAAAACAAAGACGGTACATATATTTAAAACTATGTAATCAATGGTTTAACGAAAGGACTGTATATGGACATACTTAATTCAATGTTGGCCATCGCTGAGGCGGTACCCGTCAACACCGGTTCAGTGTTCGACAAATGGGATTGGCTTTTCATCGGCCTGTTTTTGCTGGGGATGGTGGCAATAATATGGTATTCAATGTTGAAGAAAGCGCGGTCAGGGCAGGATTATTTTTTGTCGAGCCGGGATGCGGGCTGGCTTCCAATCGGAACGTCAATTTACACATCGAATATCGGTTCGGAACATTTGGTTGGTCTTGCCGGCGCAGGTTTTGCTTCAGGTTTAGCGATGGCCCACTGGGAGATACAGGCGTGGCTCATCCTTGTGCTCGGCTGGGTATTTGTGCCGATTTACGACCGCATCAAAGTATTTACGATGCCGGAATTTCTGGAGCTGAGATTCTCTCGCGGCTCGCGTTCGATTCTAAGCATTTTGACTATCGCGAGTTTGGTGCTTACCAAAATTGCGGTGACACTTTATGCGGGCAGCGTAGTCTTCAAGGTACTTCTTGGAATACACAACGTAACGATATTTAACCATACTATTGATGCGTTCTGGCCTATAGCTATAGGCCTTGCTCTCGTTACAGGGATTTATACGGTGCTCGGGGGACTGCGAGTAATTATGTACACGGCAGTCCTTCAGACGCCTGTGCTTTTATTCGGATCAATATGCATTCTCTATATTGGTTTGACTAAACTTGGCGCAGGCAGCCTTGCAGAAGGTTGGAGGCATATGATGGCGGCGGTTGGCAGCAATGTGAAGCTGGTCCGGCCGCTTTCGGACCCGGAATTTCCATGGCTGGCGGTTTTACCGGGCTCTGCGATTATAGGTTTCTGGTACTGGTGTACAGACCAGTATATCGTCCAGCGTGTTCTGGCAGGACGAAATGAGAAAGAATCGCGCCGCGGAAGCATTTTAGCAGCGTATCTGAAACTTACGCCGGTATTTATCTTTCTGATTCCTGGTATGGCAGCTCTGGCACTGTCTCAGAGCGGAATGCTTAACGTTAAGATTGCTGACGAGGCATATACATCGCTTGTTGCACAAATCCTTCCGTCAGGAATTCGCGGACTTGTGGCGTGCGGTATGCTGGTAGCCCTGATGGCTTCGCTCGCTTCGAAATTCAATGCATCAGCAACACTCTTTACTATGGACTTCTATCAAAAGTGGTATCCGAAGGCCTCTGGGGCAACGCAGGTGTTTGTCGGTCGTATCGCAACGGCTGTGATTGTAGTATTAGGTATGGTGTGGGCGACTGTGATTATAGGCCTTGGCAAGAACCTCTACTTATATTTGCAGCAAGTTCAGGGGTATATGTCGCCTGCGATAGCAGTGCTGTTTGTGGCGGGTATTTTCTGGAAGCGGACAAATCATATAGGCGCCTTCTGGGCATTTTTAGTCGGTATGATTGGAGGCTTTGGACGGCTGGCTCTCGATTTGCTTATCGACCTTCCGAAGAAGGGATGGAAAGAAGCTGTCGATAGCGGCACTATGACTGCAGCCCAACAAGAAGCTAACATAAATGCGCTTCAGGCTAAATACGGAATTTTGTATAACCTGCAGCACGTACACTGGTTATACTATTGCGAAGCGCTCCTGATTATTACGATAGTGTTGTTAGTAACCATTAGCTTGCTGACGAAGGCGCCTGACCCGAAGACGGTTCGCTATACATTCTACGGTTCTACACCAGAGGAAAAACTTGCTACGAGGGCGAGCTGGAACAAATGGGATGTTATTAATACGATAATCATCTTGGCGGCAGTTGCGGCGTTCTATATTTACTTCTGGTAATCCGCCAAAGGCGGACATAAATGCATTATGGACAAAAAAACTCTTTTATAAAAATTTAATTTTTGGAAGGGTGTCAAATTATGGCTTATGCAATAGGCTTGGATTACGGGACGAATTCTGTCCGGTGCTTAATTGTCGACGTCAAGACCGGCGATGAGCTTGGGACTGCGGTTTATAATTACCCGACGGGTGAGATGGGGATTATTATCGACAAGAAAGACCACAATCTGGCAAGGCAAAACCCTGAAGATTACCTCAAGGGTATCGAGCAGACGGTGAAAAAAGCCCTTGCCCAGGCGAAAAAGGCAAACAAGAAGTTCAACCCCGCAGAGGTAATCGGTATCGGCGTTGACACGACAGGTTCGACGCCTCTGCCGGTAGATGCGAACGGAAAACCTCTTGCATTGTCGAAAGAATTTAAGAAGAATCCGCATGCACACGCCTGGCTGTGGAAGGACCACACAGGTTTTGCGGAGGCAGCCCAGATAACGGCGCTTGCGAAGAAGGAGCATCCTGAATATTTAGCCAAGTGCGGCGGGACGTATTCGTCGGAGTGGTTCTTCAGCAAGGTTCTGCACTGCCTGCGGGTTGACTCGAAGGTTTATGATGCCGCGTACACGTGGGTCGAGCATGCCGATTGGATACCAGCGGTTTTGACTGGGACAGAGCATCCGTCGAAGCTGAAACGTTGCCGTTGTGCTGCGGGCCACAAGGCGATGTTCAACGATAAGTGGGGGGGTTACCCAGCGAAGGATTTCCTGATGAAATTAGACCCGAAATTAGGAAAATTGCGCGACAATCTGCCGCACAAGACCTACGCGGTGGATATGAAAGCTGGCGACCTCACCGAAGAATGGGCAAAGAAGCTCGGGCTGCGTGCCGGCATTCCGGTTGCGATTGGCGCGTTCGATGCGCATTTGGGCGGTGTGGGTTCAGGGATTGCGCCCGGGACATTGGTAAAAATTATCGGCACAAGCACATGCGATATGGTGGTTGCGCCGAACACGACAAATCTGCCGGATGTGCCGGGGATTTGCGGAATAGTTGACGGCTCGATTCTGCCGGGATATTTCGGTCTGGAAGCGGGGCAGTCGGCGGTCGGCGATATATTCAACTGGTTCGTCAATTATATTCAGCCTGGCGGCGCCAAAAAAGGAACGCATGAGGAGCTTACAAAACAGGCGTTGAAATCGAAGCCGGGGCAATCGGGCCTTTTGGCGCTCGATTGGAATAACGGCAACAGGACGATTCTGGTTGACCAGAGATTGACAGGATTGCTTCTCGGCCAGACGCTTCATACGACGCCCGGCGAGATTTACCGTGCATTGATTGAAGCGACAGCGTTTGGCGCGCTAACGATTATCAACCGGTTCGAGGAATACGGCGTGAAAATCAACCAGGTCGTCAATTGCGGCGGCATAGCGGAAAAGAGCCCGCTTGTTATGCAGATTTACGCCGATGTGACTGGTCGCGAGATGAAGATTTCGCGTTCGGCGCAGACCTGTGCGCTGGGTTCAGCGATAGCAGGCGCCGTCGTTGCGGGCAGCAGGGCGGGCGGATATAACAATTTCGCCGATGCACAGAAGGCGATGTGCGGCGTCAAGGCCAAGGTCTTTAAACCGATACCGGAAAATCACGAGGTCTATAAGCAGATTTACGGATTGTATAAACAGATTCACGACGGTTTCGCCGTGCCGAACTGGAACGGAAATATGATTAATGTTATGAAGGAAATGCTGAAGATAAAAGACAAGGCGAACGCGTAAAGGAATAACCAATAAACCAAGAGACAATAACCAGGTTATTGGTGATTGAATCCGATGTATGAAGAATTGAAGGAAATTGTCTGCCGGGCGAATATCGAGCTGCAAAGGCAGAAGCTGGTGATATTCACGTGGGGCAACGTCAGCGGGATAGACCGCAAGACAGGCATGGTGGCGATAAAACCATCGGGCGTGTCTTACGATGAGCTGACGGCTGACAAGATTGTGCTGCTCGATTTGAGCGGCAAGATTTTGGAAGGCAAGCTGAATCCGTCATCCGATACGCCGACGCATCTGGAGCTTTACCGTAATTTTAAAGAGGTCGGCGGGATATGCCATACGCATTCGACCTACGCTACGATGTGGGCGCAGGCGTGCCGGCAGATACCGAGTTTCGGCACGACGCATGCGGACCATTTTTACGGGCCGGTGCCGGTGACGAAGGTGATGACGAAAGGGCAAATCGAGGGCGATTACGAGCTGAACACGGGCAAGGTAATAGTTCAGCGGTTCGGTAAAATCGACCCGATGAGCGTGCCGGCTGTTCTGGTCGCCAATCATGGGCCTTTCACGTGGGGCAAGACCCCTGCGAAGGCGGTCGAAAATGCGGCGGTTCTCGAACAGGTGGCGGCGATGGCGATGGGAACGCTTACGATTAACAATACGCAGAAAGAGATAAGCCGGGTTCTTCTCGATAAGCACTTTTTGCGTAAGCACGGCAAGAATGCCTATTACGGCCAGAAAAGTTAGGAGCGGTTAAAGGAAATTTTGATTGTAAATCCGATTTTGAAAAGGCCCTGCTGATTTAAAGGCGGGGCTTTTGTTTTGTAAGGGGCGGGTATTGCAATAGGCCTGAAGAACCGATATAATGGATTCAGCGTAAAGGAGACAGCGCAGAGCGGATAGCGGACGGATAACAGAGTATTGCACGGCATTTTACATAAATCTGCGAATTGAAAAGTGAATACGGGGGCGAAAGGCTTCGACCGGATAGTTGAAGGTTGAGCTGCATGTCCAGGACGCCGGTTGGCCTGGTTAATCATCCGGTAAAACTGTAACTGGCAACTACCAGTACGCAATGGCTGCCTAAATTAGGCAACCCGTCCTTGCCGGTCCTGCCTGCGGGGCTGGTAAGGGCGTCAATATAGCAGGCTGCTTCCAATGGTCGCCCGGGCCTGAGGAAAAAGACCAAATCCCGGGATAGCTGAACTTAAAGCATGTCGTTTGGCGTTGAGGTAAGCGAACAGCAAAGGAACGACTAAACATGTAGTAGCTTAATCAGAGATATCACGGGACGGGGGTTCGAATCCCCCCGCCTCCATTCGACTCGCTTCGCTCGCTCATGGCAGGCCATTTTTCGAGACTAAAACACAAGAACAGTTGAAAAACATGAGCTTTATTACGAGTCGAATGCCCTGAGCTTGTCGAAGGGCATCTCATGTAACATTTGGTGGATATTCTGAAGGAAGCTCCATGAACCACAATAAAAGTTACTACGCTTATATTCTCAAATGTGAGGGCGGCAGTTACTATGTAGGCTCCACAGATAATCCAGAGCAGCGATTATCAATACACAATGCTGGCCGAGGACCAAAATGGACTGCTTTGAGACTTCCCGTCGAATTAGTGCACTGCGAAAAGTTTGAGACGCAGAAAAAGGCAATACAACGTGAAAACCAAATTAAAAGGTGGTCAAGAGCAGAAAAAGAAGCTTTGATCGCAGGCAATATCGACGCCCTTAAGAGATTGAGTAAGCGTAAGACAAAATAATATCTAAAGACCTTTAAAGCACACTCAAATACGTTAAAATATCAGTTTATACAAAAGCCTTTAGTCTTCGCTCGCAGGATTGTAGTCCGCCTGCGGCGGACTAACCAAAAGAACCCCCACCGCAGGGGTGGGGGCTAAACGAAAGAAGGCAGTTCGAATACAAAACAAAAATTGATGGCAACGATAGAAGTCACAAAACCAAATTATACATTCGAAGAGGGTGTTCATCGTGTTATTTCGCATGTCCAGGATAAACCATTATGGTTTGAGACGGCGGATATTTCGATTCGGCCTTCTGCGGAAGCGTTTTTAAGCGCTATTCTTGTCCCTGCGTTCGAGAGCAGTTGCGACATTACCATTGATGCCCCTCTTAGTCCCGTGTGGATGTCGAACATTGAGGAGATGTCGAAGGTTTTTGCAAAATGGTGGGCATACAGGGGTGTCGAATTTCACGGCGTCAGGAAAAAGACTCACATCGAAGCGGGCAATCGGAAAACAGCTTTGTGCTTTAGCGGCGGGGTTGATTCGTTTTATAACCTGCTTCGCGGTTCGCACAAAATTGATTACCTTGTAAGCGCTTATGGATTCGATATTCCGGTGGGCAATGCGGACAGGATTGCTTCTTTCCACAGGTCGCTGCGGGATATTTCCGAAGCTACCAATACAACTTCAATAGCTGTGACCACTAATCTGCGTGAACATCCGGTATCGGCTTATGCCTCATGGCCAAATTCCCATGGCGGCGCGCTTGCCGCTCTCGGCCATCTGCTGAATCATCATTTTGACCGGCTGATTGTCTCTGCCTCTTATGCTCTTGACTGTGATGTGCCGTGGGGTTCTCACTGGAAAATAGACCATCTGTGGTCTTCAGAATCTCTCCAGGTTATTCACGCCGGAAATGAGATTTGGCGGTCGGACAAGCTGCGGGAAATTATGAATGAGCCGTTAGTCAGAAAACACCTGAGGGTATGTTTTCAGAATACGGGTTCATCGCCGAATTGCGGCTGCTGTGAAAAATGTATCCGAACGATGCTCGTTCTTGCGCAAAGCCGGCAGCTCGATTATTTTCCTGGTTTTGAAAATCGCGAATCACTTGCCGAAAGCGTAAACAAACTTTCCCGAATCGGACAGTATTTAATGAAGCCATATCAAAAATTGCTGGAAAGAGGTGTTCTCGATAAACCATTGGCAGAAGCCGTGGAAGGGCTGCTAAAGAGAAGCCGAAGGGTGCGCATAGTACCTAAAAAGTTTCTCAAAAACCAGTTTCACGAGATTTCGAAGAGGATAAAACGCCCGTTCAAAAAGAAGCTGAAAATAATCTATTCCCAAACAAGTTCGAATGAATACGAAAAATGAATTAAGGTCAAGTTGTCTGCCGAATCAATGGGATAAAAAATCGCTCACGGCGAGAATTAAGGATAGTGCCTGCCGTCAGCGTTTCGAGGCAGGTTGTCCGAACGAAGTCGAAATAGAAGCCTACGCAGCCGCTTTGCCGCGAGATTGCTCCGGCGATACAGCAGTTATCCTCGGAATGACACCTGAGCTGCGTTTATTGGCGGCAAAATCATTTGCAAAAGTCCTGACAATTGATTACAGCCGGCAGGCAATAGAGACATATACCGACTGGCTTGCCGCACCATATCGTCAAAAAGAAATTGTCATTAACGGCAACTGGCTTGACTTTCCAAATTACCTGCCAGGCCAAGTCCGTGTTATTATGGGCGACGGAATTTTCGGTAATCTTTTGGATGTCGAGCAGCATCGAATTCTCCTGGCCAATATCGCAGGCTCGCTTCTGCCGGATGGTTATTTTATCACAAGAATGGCTGTCATTCCTGATGATTTCAATCCTGACGAATATACCGCACTTAAGATAATAGACAGATTTCGTAAAGGCCGGATTAACGAAACAGAATTCGGATTCGACACGCGAATGCTCGGCCATTACAAATGTTGTTATGACCAGAGGACGTTTATCCTCGATAACGGAAAGCTGTTTAGAGAATGCGATGATTTCCTGCGAGCCGGCACAATTTCGCCCGAAGAATTATCCTTTATACGCAGGTACTACTTTGCCGGAAAGAACTGCATCATCCCCGAATGCTTGTGGCAAGAGCTTTTGCGGCAGCACAACTTCAGCTTCACAATTCAAGGCCGCAGCGGCAGGAGCTGGTACGAATACTACAAGATTTATAAATGCATAAAATTGCGGCGATTTTAGGGAGCGGGGTTGGTTTTTTCCAGTTCCTTCATCGCTTTGGCGAAACGTTCGCCGAGGGACAGCATTCCAGCGGTATCGTAATGCCAGGGGTCGCATAATTTGTAGTCATCGGTTGCGAAGGTGGCGGTGTGCGGAACCGACTTTGCGACTTCCGACTCTGCCGCACGTATCTGGGAGCCATAAGCGTCCCACGCCGGCGATTTCGATATCTGCGCCAACACGAACGGCATATCCGGCGCCTTCAATTCATTGCGTATGTCGCTGATAAAGCAGGTGAGATTCCTGGCATAATCATCGGCCATTTTCTTGTCGTAGGAATCGTTCTCTCCCTGCATCCAAATCATACCAGCGAACTGCGGTTCGAAGGCGGGGTCGAGGGCGGTGATTCCTTCATGTACGGCCTTGACGAAGTTGGTATAAAGCGGGCCAACCCTGCCGCCTGCGCCGGGCGGTCGCCACTGGATATCGAGATTTGTTCCGCCCCATGCGCACTTCAAGATAGCGATGACGCTGTCGGGCGTTGACGACGCCATATTTGCACCGAAGGTGAGTTCCGGGCCAAAAGTTCCTCGGCCGCCGCGGTCGTTATAGGAGCTTCCGAGACCGCTTTTAAGAAAATTCCATCCATAGTCGTCGACTCTGCATTCGCCGCGGATGAAGATGATTACGCTTTTATTATAACCTTTGAGTTTTTCCGGAATCCCATCGACAGAGGTGCAGCCGACGGCGTTGGATTGGCCGCCGAGCAGATAGACCTTGAGTTGTTTATGCACGATTCGAAATGACCAGGCGGCGCCTTTGCTTACTGGTAATTTGTCGCGATTGATTGATTCGATTCGCCAAAAATAGGTCTTCCCCAATTTCGGATTTTTTAACGGCAGCGTTGCGGAAGAAACGGTTGCGGGCAGAGAAGCGACGTCGGGCTTTTGTTTGGCGAGGACTTCCTGTTCGCTTTGGCTGATGTAGAGGTTTTGTGAGACGGCGTATTTCCCCGGCTTCCAGCGGAGCGTCATTTTGCCGCCTTCAACAAAAATATAGCCATCGGCAGGAGCG
The DNA here is from genome assembly GCA_003141315.1 of Phycisphaerales bacterium. Taxonomy (GTDB): domain Bacteria; phylum Planctomycetota; class Phycisphaerae; order Sedimentisphaerales; family Anaerobacaceae; genus Fen-1359. The sequence goes on along the minus strand of PLLP01000002.1, from coordinate 72,415 downwards.
GGGTCGATGGCCTGGCCATTATCAGCTGAAAAAGTCCAAATCTGGCCGCGCTCAATTATCTTGCCTGCGGCGTTCCGCTGGTCGATGCGCCAAAAACAGGTCTGGCCCAAAGTTAAGGCGACGGGACCAAATTCAGATTTAGTTGCAGGCTGACTGCCCTTGTAGGCTTTTTCCCAATTTTCGGCGTTGCCAATAGGCAGGGTGTTCTCCGCTTTTTCTACATCCGCCCGGTTTGTCGCAAGATAAATATCATAGGAGGCGGCGCAGGTGTCGCCGGGCAGCCAATTTAGCGTTGTTGTGAGCGTATCAACCGTGGAAGATGGCGCAGGCGATACCGGATAGACAATTTTTATTCCGCTTACGTTCCAGATTTCCACGGGCGTAAATGCGCGGCCGTAGATTTTTACCGCTGCCAAAGCGCCGGAAAATTGGTGGACGTACTGGTATTTGCCGGCGGCAGTTTCCAAAATACAGGCGCCGAGGACAAAAGGTTTGCCCGGCTTGGTAGCGAGGGCAGCCTTTTTGGATGCCCGCATTTCGCCGTCGCACCAGGCCTGAATCTGGCCATTTTGTCCGCCGCTATAGGTATAGACTAAATAGTGCCATTGGCCGGCGTTCGGAACTTCTTTTGTCCAGCCGAGCGTATACGGGTCGTTCCATGTGCCGATTGCGCCCCACTCAGGCGAATCGCCGTATTCGATTTCGAGGCAATTTTCGGGGCGATTGGCCCATGAAATCAAAGTCTGCTCGTCCGGGATTTTTGTGCTGTATGCTCTCACGATGCACGTCCAGGGTTTGTCGCCGGTAATTTCGGATGGTGCGTTGAAGTCAGCCGTCAGATGAGTGTTGCTGTCGAAAACTACGGCTTTAACGCCGTCGATTATCTTTACCTGGGGATTGGTGTTGCCATTTCGGAAAACGCCCTTCAGGCTGCCCTGGTTTTCCCAGGTCGCAAGAGGCCCTTCGGGCAGTTTGTTGGCGTCAAGGATTACAAGAGGTTCAGCCGCCTGTGCCGAAGCCGGTAGCAACAACGCTAAAACAATCCACAATCGCAATAATTTCAGCATAAATTCTCCGGTTTCTAAAAACTATATCATTAATATATATTATATCTTGATTAGCAGGTATCGCAAGGGTTGTGGCGGATGGGAACGCAGAGAAAAATAGGCATAGAGGCACAAAGGGACAAAGGCACATAGAGAAGGGTGGGGGGATTATTTTTTAGCAGGCAGGACGGGTTTAATCTGGTTCTGGTCAATTGCAGCAGTATTGCCGGATACAGCCTTCTGAGCCTTGTTTGGAAGAACCACGTTTTCAATTTTCTCAAGTCTGTCGGATAGCTTTGCCAATTTTGAATCTATCGAATCCAGTTTTTCGGAGATGGTTTCCAGCTCAGTGAAGACGGCGGATAATTTTTCATCGGAGGCGGTCGTATTAGATGGATATAGCTGGTATTCGGGGATGTTGATTTGCGGGCGGACTTCGTAGACTTTGCTGCCTGAGCCGCGGATTGCGGGAGATGCAAGGGCAGCAAAGGTGCAGGCTGCCGCGATTAGAAGTAATAGAAGTGGCCTGCTTTTTTTCATAATTTTTGCGATAATTTTTATGGGCTGATAGCCTTGAAGCTTTCGTTAAGCTCCTCGGCGAGTTTTATAATCTGACGAATCATTTCGGGGTCTTGTTTGGTGTTGGCCCGCGCGAGGCTGTTGCTCATAAAATTGTAGAGGCTGCGGAGATTGGCGGCAATCTGGCCTCCTTTTTCCATATCGAGGACGGCGTTTAGCTCGCTGATTACATTTTGCGCCTTGATTAGGTATCTGCTCTTCGCCTCGTAGTTGCCTGCTTCGAGTTCATCGATGGCCAGATACATAAACTTGATAGCGCCTTCGTAAAGTAGAACGATGAGGCGGCCTTTATTTTGAGTGGTGACGGAAGTTTCTTTGTAAGCATCGATTCCGTTCATAGTTTTACCCCGTACACATTTAAATTTGGAATTAAAGAATATCTAAAATGACTTTTTTAATTATGAGGAGATGCCCGAAATTGCTTTCGGGCATCTCCCCTGTTATTCATTCTATGTTGTCTAATTATCTAAGGAGAGTAAGAGCCATCTGAGGTGTAGTATTGGCCTGTGCCAACATGGCAACGCCGGCCTGTGCCAACACCTGATTTCTTGTCATAGCTGCCATTTCGGTCGCAACATCAACGTCTGATACACGCGACTCGGATGTCGAGAGGTTCTCAGACTGAATGTTGAGCACCTCGACCGTGCTTTCGAGACGGTTCATCTTATAACCGAATTTTGCACGGGCGGTATCCTTTGTGCTGATGGCGCTGTCCAAAGTGGCCAGGGCTGCTGTTGCGCTTGTTGCGGAGGCAATGCTTACAGAAGAGACGCCGAGGCCGGCCTTGGTCATCTTGCTGCCGGTAATATCAATGTAGTCGTTTGTGCCGCCGAAATGAACTGTCACTGTGGCGGAGTTATCGAGCATCTTGATTCCGTTAAATGACGTTGAAGTGGCAATACGCTCGATTTCGTTGGCCATTTCGCCGAACTCGCTGTTCATAATTGACCGCTGTGCGGCTGAATATGAACCTGTGGCGGCTTGTTCTGCGAGCTGTTTCATACGGACCAGGGCGCTATCTATAGTGCCCATTGCACCTTCCATGGTCTGCAGCATACTTACGCCATCCTGTGCGTTACGAGTTCCCTGCTGTATGACAGCGATATCCGCTCTCATCAGCTCTCTCACGGCCAAGCCAGCAGCGTCGTCCTTAGCGCTATTGATACGCTGACCAGATGACAGCCTTTCGACTGATTTTGCCAAGCTGTCATAGCTTTGGCTCAAATGCCTCGCGGCGTTTGTAGCCATAATGTTGTTCTTGATTGCTAACATACGTTTGACCCCTTAAAAAAAACATTTTAAAATGCTTTTGGCCCTTTTGAGGCCTCCTTCGGTTAAGGAAACAGTTCCGTTCCATTTAAAGAGCATCCTTCTAACAAGACTTTATCGTGGGAAATAAGGAAAGATTAAGGTTTTGCGGCGTGAAAATTTGAATAAGAAAATTAGACCTGTAATAAATGCGTTTGGCATACTGATATAAGCTGCTCAACTTGGGAAGTATGGGGGCAGGGCAAAAATTTATAGATTTTACCCATATTGACATTTATAATTTTAAGGTTCAGGCCGGCAAAAGGGGTGTAAGAAGTGCAAAAACATGCCCAATCAGCCAACCAATAGCGTTGGTGTAAAAGATAATAATAAGAAAGACTACCCAAAACATCGACCATTTCGCAGAAACGACCGGTCGCAGTCCTGGGATAAGGCAGGGCCAGATTTTGCTGCCGTCTAAAGGCGGAATCGGGACAAGATTGACAACAAAAAGGATAATATTGACAAAAAATACGCTGTAAGCGAGAAAAGAGATAACCCAGTAGGGCTTAAGGTAAAGAGTTCCGAGAGCGGCGGCAGCGAGGAGCAGGTTCGAGAAGGGCCCCGCCAGGGACGTGAGCAGATAGTGGAGTTTGGGTTTTTTGAAGTTGTAGAGGTTGACGAGGACGGGTTTTCCCCAGCCAAATCCGACCAAAAAAAGGACGGCGGTGCCGAGCAGCGAGAGGTGTCTGAAGGGATTCAGGCTTACACGGCCCATTTTATAGGCCGTTCTGTCGCCGAGGAGTTTTGCGGAAAGGGCGTGCGAAGCCTCGTGGATTGTCAGTCCGATAATCAGGCCCGGCAGTAAAACAATAGCTAATTGGAGATTCATTGCTGTTGCCTCCTGCGGCAGTAGTCGGCAAATTCCTGCGAGCGGGCGAATTTGCCGAGGGTTGTGTTTGATTGAATAAGGCGGCTGTCGAGTTTGCCGGCCCTACAGAGATATTCCATAGCCATTTCGGTATTCCCGACGCAGAGAAGGGCGTGTGAAGCGAGCGGGTAGAACTGGGCAGCGGCGGTTTTGTGCTGCGCCTTTTTCAAGAGCTGCTCGGCGGCGGTGAGGTTTTTATTCACCATCGCAACGGCGGCCTTGACGATTCGGGCAGCAAAATGCTCCTCAACGGAAAGGATTCGGTCGGCGATTTTCCCCGCGCCAGGCCAGTCCTTTTCCTCGAGCGCAAGAAAAGCCTTTTCGATGAGGGCAAGCCTTGTCACCTCCATCGGCAGATAATTTTTGGAAAGGATTTCCTCGATAATGATTTTTTTGTCATACTCGGAAAAGAATTCGGTAAGGTATAATTTTATAACCAAAAGCTGCTCGATGTCTTTTGCGTTGCTGTCAGTGGCGAGTTTCACCCACTGGTTGGCCTCGCTGATATTGCCTTCGCGAAATTCGAGGCTGGCGATGATGACGGCAGGGCGGGCGGATTGCGAGATGGTGATAATATTCCGGGCGGCCAAGCGGGTTTTATCGAGGCCGTTTCTAATATAGATTGCATAGAGCAGGCTTGTGCCGTCCTCGCCTGATGCGGTTAGGTTGAAGACGGCCGACCATAATGCGGTCGTGTTGAAATAGTTGCCGGTGCCGAGCAGCCGGGCAAGAAGCCTTACGGGAATAGCCAGCAATCTTTTTATGAAATTCATCATACGCCGAGATTATAGCCAAATCCTGAAACTTTTACAGTTTTTTTTGCCGAGATGCGCTTTTGCCTGGCAAACCGCAGGAATATAACGTCGAGAGCAAATAATATTTAGCCACAGATTACACAGATTTTAAAAACACAAAAAAAGGCGGGATAATCCTTAGTCGGTCCGCCGGAGGTGGATTCGCCTTCGGCGAACTAAACAAAAACCCCCAACATAGAGTTGGGGGCTTTAGGAATACTAAATGCAAGAAGGAAGAGTTGATTAATCTTCTTCTGCAATGGAGGCGTTTTGGTGTTTCGGTTTGGTGGATTTGGCGACAGGCTCGGATTCATCTTCATCAGCGATTTTTTCATCGTCAGCAGCCTGATGAGGTTCGGCTTGTTCAGCGTGTCCGGCGGCTGCGGCGGATTCGCGTTGCTGTCTCAATCGTTCGTAATCCTCGACGGTGATGAGGACTTCGCGGGCCTGGCTGCCTTTGTATTCGCCGAGGATGCCCATAGAGGCCATCGCCTCAATCATTCGCGATGCGCGTGCGTAGCCGACGGCGAGTCTTCGCTGCAAGAGTGAGACGGAGCCGCGTTCGCTTTCGAGGACGATTCGGACGGCCTCGTCGAAGAGTTCGTCGGTTTCCATATCCGATATGTCGATGCGGTTCAGCTGGGTGAGCTCGGGGTGGAATTGCGGCTCGGCGATTTCCTTGAGGTGCCTGACGATTTTTTTGACTTCCTGCTCATCGACAAACGTGCCTTGTGCGCGGATGAGGTCGCTGGTGCCGGGCTTGAGGAAGAGCATATCGCCCTGGCCGAGCAGCGCTTCGGCGCCGTTCTGGTCGAGAATGATTCGGCTGTCCATTTTCGCTGCGACGCGGAAGCCGATACGGCTTGGCATATTGGATTTTATAAGGCCTGTCACGACGGTTGCCTGCGGACGCTGCGTTGCGAGGACGATGTGGATTCCGACGGCTCGGCTTTTCTGCGCGAGGCGGACGATGTAGGCCTCGATTTCTTTCGGGGCGGTCATCATAAGGTCAGCCAGCTCGTCGATGACGATTATAATATAGGGCAGTCTCTTTGGGATTTTGGCTTCTTCCTCGGGGCTGGTGGGGTCGAAGCGTTTGATGATTTCTTCCGAGCCGAGACTATTGAATTCCTTGATATTTTTGACGCGGGCCTCTGCGAGCAGTGCGTATCGTTCGTCCATTTTGACGGTGGCCCATTCGAGGATTTGGACGGCGCGGTTGGTCTCGGTGACGATGGGGCACATCAGGTGCGGGATGGTGCTGAAGGCGGTCATCTCGACCATTTTCGGGTCGATGAGGATGAGCTTCACCTCGTCGGGTCTTTTCGTCAGGAGGATACTCGCGATTATACTGTTGATGCAGACGCTTTTGCCGGAGCCTGTGGTGCCTGCGATGAGCAGGTGCGGCATATCGGTGAGGTCGCTGATGAGCGCTTCGCCTGCGGAATCTTTGCCGAGGAAGAGGGGCACCTGCATATTGCCGGGTTTATTTGCGGCGAGCCTGATGATATCCTTCATACGGACTCTTTCTTTTTCGAGGTTAGGCACTTCGATACCGATGGTGTGTTTGCCGGGCATAGGTGCGACGACGCGGACGGCGCCGGCGGAAAGTGCGCGGGCAATATCATTGGAGAGCGAGCTTATGTGGCTTACCTTTACGCCCGGTGCCAGTTCGAGCTCGAACATCGTCACGACCGGGCCTGTCTCGGCGGCGACGACCTTGGCATTGACGTCGAATTCCGCGAGCAATTTTTCGAGTGCGGCGGCCTTGGATTGTACGACCTTGCCCTGCAGTTCGGAGAAGGTGTATTCCGGCTCGGAAAGCAGGTCGATGTTGGGCAGGACGTAATCATCGAATGCATCGGGATTTTGCTGATTGTCAAGTTGCCGACCCTGCCGGGACTGGACGCTGATTTGCCCGGAGAAAGATGATTCCGGCGTAAGTTTTTCCAGTTTAGATGATTGCGGGCGGCCGATATTTTCGGTATTTTTTATCTCTTTTATGTCAGAAACGCCTGCTTGTGCGGAGGCGGGCGTTAAAGTCCCAGCGCCATCTCCGTGTTGTTTGTTTCTGTTGAGCGATAAGAGCAGTTGTTCCTGCGGGGTGAGGTTCTTTTGTTTCAGGCTGAGGCGGCGCCAGATGTCTTTTACGTTTTCCGAATGCTCGATGGCGGTTGTCCAGGCTGGCACAACGAGACCCAATCCTTTAACGAAGCCGTGTCCTGTGTGCTGCAGCGCCATCACAACGAGGTCATCAGCAAGCAGAAGGCCGCCGACCGCCCAGAGTGCGAGCAGAAGGAGGAATGCCCCGAATGCGGCGAAATGGGATTTAAGGAATACGGCTGCGCCTACGCCGAGCAGGCCTCCTGAACCAATAGGGAACTGGAATGCGCTGTGCGGCCAGAGGCAAAAAAAGGTGGCGGAGATTGCCAAAGTGAGTATCGCCGCACCGGTGGAACGCATCGCAGGCTGGGCGACTTTTTTATCTGCGAATTTTGGGTCGATTTGGCCGACGACTTTTAGGACGAGCAGCCAGCCGCTGAAAATGATAAGGATAAAGACGCCCGGGCCGAGCAGATAAAGCAGATGATAGGCACAGAATGCGCCGGCGGAGCCGCACCAGTTTTTCGCTGGATTGTTATGCGGCGAACTGTAAGGGCTTGGCCAGTCGCCTATGTTGAAGGAAAGGCAGCTGAAAAAAAGGATGAGAAGTAAAACTATGCCGATACTTCCTGCGGCGATGAGGTGGCTCTGCGTGCGTTTCTTTTTCACAAGCGTTTCCTTTACAGTCCGATAAAAAGGTGCGGGAACGGGCGATTCAAAGTCTGTTTAGACCCGATTTTTAACATTACCAACAAGGTTTATATCGGCCAGCGGTGAAATTTTTCTAAAGAAATACGGGCAGGCGTAATGGTGAGAAAGGATAAAAAAATGAAACTGTGGATTGCACGGATTTTTATAACTAAATACTGAATACTAAATACTAACGACTAATTAAGGAACAGAGGCACAAAGGCACATAGGGAAGGGTGGGAATTAAGTCGGCCTGCGGGGGCTAAACGAAAGAAAAGGCTTGTGTAATTCCACGAAAAGAGATATATTCACGGTTGTTTTTTTAAGGAGAGTAAATATGCATGATGTTTTTGCACATCCTAACGATGCGGAAGCGGCCGCCGTTATACTGGCGGTAATGATGGTTGTTTTTATAGCCATTATCGTGCTGCTGATGGCAATTCTGTTCACGTGGTCTTTCTGCAGGATATTCAAGAAGGCCGGGTACAACTGGGCGTGGGGGCTATTGTGGTTGGTGCCGATAGGAAATATCGTAGTGATTCTTATGCTTGCGTTCGGCGATTGGCCAATCCACAAAGAGATTCAAAATTTAAAGTCGCCTGCCACGGGTGGACAAGGCGGCTGTTCGAATCCGACAGTCGTTTAATCCTTTTAAAACGGTCGGGGATCTGAAACAGCGAACAGGATGAGGTCTCGTAATGACAGAGGAAAGCAGGCACATTAGTGTAATCGAGCCGGTGAGTGTTGCGCTGGAGAGGGTAAAGGAGGTTCTGCTGCGGCCTTTCGATTTCCCGAGGTGGCTGGCGATTGGTTTCTGCGCCTGGCTTGCGTACCTCGGTGAGGGAGGAATATCGAATTTTAACTACAGGGCGAACAACAACCGAAATTTTTCGCAGATTCCTTCCGAGGTGGCGAATTTTGTGAACGAGAACTGGCCTCTCGTAATTGCGATAGGAGCGGTTGTTTTAATTTTAATTATTGCCGTGAGTATTGTCTTTTCCTGGCTTCGCAGCAGGGGCCAGTTTATGTTTCTGCATTGTATCGCGAACAACGAGGCCGGAGTAGAGCTGCCCTGGAATCAATACAGCAAAGAAGGCAACAGGCTGTTTGTTTTCAAACTCATTGCGGGGATTATATCATTTTTCGTTATAGCATTTTTTGTGGTTGCGATAATTATATTTGCGCTGCTCATCGTAGAACGCGGCATATCGGCCGTTGCTGGGGTAACCTGCCTGATACCAGCGGTGCTTTTGTTTATATGCGCGGCAATTGTGATGGCGATTTTCTTTAAGTTCACAACCGATTTTGTCGTGCCGATAATGTATTTGCGGCGATGCGGGCCCGCGGAGGGCTGGCGAATTTTCCTGGTATTATTATCATCGAATAAAGGCGAATTTTTCCTGTATATCCTGTTTCAAATCGTTCTCAGCATTATCATCTTCGCTATTCGTTATATTGCGCCCTGCTGCCTGTGCTGCTTTGGGGGCTGCTGCGTAATGGTTTTGCTTGCACTGCCTTATGTATGGGCGGTTGTTTTGCTGCCGGTTCTCGCATTCAGCAGGTCATATTCGTTATACTACCTGCGTCAGTTCGGCCCGGAATTCGACGTGTTTATTCCGAAGTCGGTTGTTCCTCTGCCTCAGGTTTAGAGCCGATAGATTGCTTTTTTGCCTGCGGTGGATTCGCAATGACAAACTTTCTACAGGGCAATTTTATATTATTAAGGAAGGAAAATCTGATGAATCCCAGACAAATTATTTCTTCTTTATTGTTTGCTGCGACGGTTTCTTTTTTTTCAACGCCGGCGACAGCCAATTCCTTTACACTGCTCAATGAGCCGGTTGACATCAGCGGCGATTTTCGGGATTTTACCAACACCTATTATCTGGCTGACAGTCTGACCGAATTCGACCCCAATACCGCGACGGGCAAAATTGTCTATCGCCGGAACGTGTACGCTACCAATGTGGCGTTTAATAATATTTTTGCCGCCCCTAAATCCGTGCGGGCCAATGAATTTCCCGGTTCCGAATACGCCGAATCGCCGGCCCTGCCGTTTTCGGTGGAATTTATTTCGCCGCGGACAATCCGAATCCGTATGAAAAGCGGTTTGGAATCTAAGTCTGACGGGCAATCTCTTATGCTGGCCGGCGGCAAAGCCACGAGCGATAAAGGGGCGTGGAAATACAGCGCGGTTGCGGGCGGTCACCGTTATTCGAGCTCTTGCGGGTCAATCACTATTCTGAAAAATCCGTGGCACATCGAATTGCGGGACGCCGATGGGAAACTGCTGACGCGGAGCAATCACAACAAAGATAACGGCACGAGCATTACGCCGATATTACCGTTTTCGTTTGTCCGCAGGGCGTCGGATTATTCCCGCAGCTTCAACGCGGTATTTTCGCTTGAGCCCGGTGAAAAGATTTTCGGTTGCGGTGAGTCGTTCACGCGGCTGGATAAACGCGGCCAGAAAGTTGTCCTGTGGGCCGACGATGCGAGGGGTGCCCAGACCGAGAAGATGTATAAGCCGGTGCCGTTTTTTATGAGCAGCCGCGGCTACGGGGTATTTATGCACACGTCGTCGCCGATTACCTGTGATTTTGGAAAATATTTCAACGAAATTTATTCTTTGATGATTGGCGATGATGCGGCTGATTTGTTCGTTTTTCTGGGCAGCCCCAAGGAGATTCTCGACGAATATACGAATCTGACGGGCAAAGCCGCGATGCCGCCATTGTGGTCGTTCGGTTTGTGGATGAGCCGGATTACCTATTATTCCGAGCAGGAAGGGCGCGATGTCGCCGCCAAACTGCGGGAGAACCGTATTCCGTGCGATGTGATTCATTTCGATACCGGCTGGTTCGAGACCGACTGGCGATGCGATTATGAATTTGCCAAGTCACGTTTCAGCGACCCGAACAAAATGATAGCGGACCTGAAGACGCAGGGGTTTCACATTTCGCTGTGGCAATTGCCATACTTTGTTCCGAAGAATCGTTTATTTAAGGAGCTGGTGGAAAAAGGGTTTGTCGTAAGGGACGGCAAAGGTAATCTGCCATACGAGGATGCCGTTCTTGATTTTTCGAACCCCGAGGCGGTCAAATGGTATCAGGAAAAAATCGGCGGGCTGCTGAAGATGGGCGTGGGGACAATTAAGGTTGATTTTGGCGAGGCGGCGCCGCTCAACGGCCAGTACGCATCGGGCCTGAGCGGGTTTTACGAGCACAACTTGTATCCATTGCGCTATAACAAGGCAGCAGCTGAAATTACCAAGCAGATTACAGGCGATACGATTATCTGGGCACGCAGCGCCTGGGCAGGCAGCCAGCGTTATCCTGTTCACTGGGGCGGCGACGTTGAAAATACAGATTCCGGAATGGAGGCGGAGCTTCGCGGCGGGTTATCTTTCGGGCTGAGCGGATTTTCATTCTGGAGTCATGATATAGGCGGTTTCGTGATAAGGCCGCCGGCAGAACTTTATCGCCGCTGGCTGCCATTCGGCATGCTCACCTCTCACAGCCGCTGCCACGGTGCGCCGCCGAAGGAGCCGTGGGAATATGGTGAAGAATTTATGAATGACTTCCGGCTGGCAGCGGAAATGAAGTATAAATTGATGCCATACGTTTATGCTCAGGCGAAAGATTGCAGCGAGCATGGCCTGCCGATGCTGAGGGCGCTGTTCATCGAGTATCCTAATGACCCCGGCAGCTGGCTGGTAGAGGATGAGTATTTGTTTGGTTCGGACATTTTAGTTGCGCCGCTGCTGCATACCGATGCTGCCGGTCGCGATGTGTATCTGCCCGCCGGTCAATGGATTGATTACCAGACTGGAAAAATCTATGCGGGCGGATGGCAGCATATCGAGGCCGGAAAAATTTACGCGATTATCCTTGTGCGCGATGGCGCTGTTCTGCCGCATATCAAACTTGCGCAATCCACAATGCAAATGGACTGGTCAAAACTTGAGCTTGTCGTTTATGCAACTGATTCGCAAAAAGCTGTGCAAGGATTAGTTTGTCTGCCGTCAGATAGCAAACTGTGCCGCATATCCCTTACCAAAAAGAACGGTGCGTTTGTGCTGGATAATGACCCGCTGAAGGGTAAAGTGATTTGGAAAATCCAGAGCTATACCGAATACGGCCGCTAAAAGTTCAACAACTACTTCTCATCATACCCCGTCGCCGTGCCGGCGATGGCTAAACAAAAGAAAATAAAAAAACCCCGCGGCGCTTCCATTCGCCACAGGGCCATAGAAAAATTGTATTAAAACAATTTATTTTTTCTGCGTTCCGGCATCAGGTGCAACAATGGCTTTGGGCTTCGGTGTCTGGCTGGGCTGAATAGCTACGCCGAGCCTGCCGAGTTCGCCGGCGACGTCAGATTGATAGGGGTCGGACTGGAAGCTGCGAATCAGATAGCCTTTTGCCTTTTCATTATCACCTTTTCTCAGGTAGAAAAAGCCGAGCTGCTTATTTGCTTTTGCCGAGGTCGGTGCGATGGAGAGGGCTTTCATGTAGCAGGTAAGGGCGTAATCATCGAGGACTTCGTTCTGGAAGGCGATGCCGAGTTCGAGCGAGCCGATTTCGGAAGTTGAGGCCTGGTTCATATAAAAATCTGCGGATAACTTTGCTTTTGCGGCCTGGCCGCTGTCGAGGAGGATTTTAACCATAGCCGCCTGCGATGGCCTGTGGACGGGGTCGAAGCTGAGCGCAACGGTGAATTCGTGTTCGGATTGCGACCAGAGGCCGGTAGCCTGATGCATCTTTCCCATCTGATAATGCAGGTCGGGATTTTTGTAATCGCCGTCAATCTGCCTTTGAAGTCTTTGCTTGACCAGGTCAGATGAGGTGGCCTGCCCGGTATTGTTTGAAGGCGGGCAGCCAACAATCAGGATTGTGCAGAACAAAAGAGCGAGGCCGACAAAATAATTTTTCGTGAACACTTTTCTGCCTCCAAAAAAATCTTCGTTCCAGTCAACCCCTTTCTCTGGCGGGGTCAACGAACAAACCTAATCTTTCTACAACCACTTCCTGATTTACAAGAGCAATTTTGACAACGATTGATATCGTTTGCAAGTAAAAAAATTTATTTTTCAGAGAAAATTTTTTGTGCAAAGAATTTCGATGAGTCTGAGCAGACAGCAAGTTTTGTGCCAAACCATAACTTCGCCGTCCTCCTTCGTTAAAACTACGGCGGACAAGACCGTGAGGCTAAATACAAGGAGAAAAATAATCAGATGTCGAGATTCTGGACTTCGAGCGCGTGGTCGCGAATAAAATCTCTTCGCTGCTCGACGTCGTCGCCCATCAGGATTGAAAAGAGCCTGTCGGCCTCGCCGGCATCCTCAACAGCGACCTGCAGGAGCGTCCTTGAGGCCGGGTTCATAGTAGTTTCCCAGAGCTGCTCAGCGTTCATTTCGCCGAGACCTTTGAAGCGTTTAATCTCGATATCTTTTCCGCCGAGCTGCCGAATAGCGGCGCATACTTCGCCGAGCGAGGGGATTTCAAATTTATCCTCGCCGCTTATAAGCTGGAATTTGGTGGGCAGGGCTTCGCCGGAATCGGAGCGTTCGACTTTCAGGAGGTAATCGGTGAGGTCGAAATCGAACTGTTCCGAAAGTTTTTTGTTAATCTGGTTTAAGCGGTCAACCTCGTGCAGATCTTCAGCGGAGTAGGCCTCTTCGCCATTGGATTTTTCGGAGGCTTTTTCGAGTTTGCCGAGCTTGTCCTCGTATTCCTGCCGGTCGTAGGAGAATTCTTCGGTTCCGCCTTTGGCGCGTGTGCGGAACATCGGGAGCATTTCTTCTTTATAATACTGCTGGACAAAATTTTCGAATATTATGCCGCGCCTTTTGAGGACGGTGATGAGCCGTTCGGCCTCTGAGAGGATTTTGACTAATTCCGCGAGCTGTTTGTCGGCGACAGTTTCGATTTTCGCAGAGGCGGTTGTCTTTTTTGCCTTTGCGGGGGTCTTCGATTTTTTGGGGATATCCCTGATGACAAGCTGCGAGCCTTCGAGGCCGCGATTTATCATAAGCTTGTGCATTTGCTGTTCCGTGAGGACGTATTCGGATTTTTTCTGGCCCTTCGCTCTTATTTCGTAGAGGGGCGGCTGGGCGATGTAGATGAGGTTGTTTTCCAGAAGCTGCGGCATTTGTCTGAAGAAGAACGTGAGCAGCAGGGTTCTGATGTGTGCGCCGTCCACGTCGGCATCGGTCATCAGGATTATTTTTCCGTAGCGGCATTTCGAGATATCGAAATCATCGACGCCGATACCAGCGCCGATTGCGCTTATGATGGTCCTGATTTCCTCGTGAGCGAGCATTTTTTCGAGCCGGGCCTTTTCGACGTTGAGGATTTTGCCTTTGAGCGGCAGGATGGCTTGTATGTTCCTGTCCCTGCCCGATTTGGCGGAGCCGCCTGCGGAATCGCCCTCGACGATGAATACCTCGGTGGTTTCCTTTTCCCTGCTGGCGCAATCCCAGAGTTTTCCCGGCAGGTTTCCGCTGCTGAGGACGCCTTTTCTGCGGGTAAGCTCTCTTGCTTTTCTGGCGGCTTCGCGGGCAGCGGCGGCCTGAATGGCCTTGGTGAGGATTCGCTTTGCGTCCGCGGGATGCTCTTCGAGGAAGTGGCCGAGATATTCGTTGACGACTGTTTCGACGAAGGTGCCTACCTCCGGATTGGTTAGGCGGACTTTTGTTTGTGCTTCGAACTGGGGGTTGCCGAGCTTGACCGAGACGACGGCGGTAAGGCCCTCGCGGAGGTCTTCGCCCGTGGTGGCCTGGCCGTCTTTAATCAGGTTGTTGTTTTTGGCGTAGTAATTCATCGTGCGGGTAAGCGCGCTGCGATAGCCGGACAAATGCGTGCCGCCGTCGATGTTGCGGATGTTGTTTGCGAAGACGAGGACGTTCTCGGCGTAGCTTACGTTATACTGCATCGCCACTTCGCAGGTCATAGACGACTCGGTGTCGTCCTTCGAGAAATAGATGACGTCTTTATGAATGGTTTCTTTGCCTTCGTTTAGGTGTTTGACGAAGGCCTTGATGCCGTCATCGAATTTGAATACTGTTTTTTTATTGTTCCGTTCGTCTTTGAAAGTAATCTGGAGGCCTGCGTTGAGGTAGGCGACTTCGCGGATTCGCTTGAGGAGGGTTTCGTAATCGAATTCGATATCGCCGAAAATTTCATCGTCGGCCATAAAGGTAATTTTGGTGCCGCGTTTATCTGAATCGCCGACTTTTTTTACTTTGCCTTTTGCGACGCCCCTGCCGCATTCGAAGTGGTAATGTTCGCCGTCGCGAAAGACGTCCGCTTCGAGCCATTCGCTGAGAGCGTTGACGACGCTGACGCCGACGCCGTGCAGACCGCCGGCGACTTTGTAGCTGTCCTGGTCGAATTTTCCGCCCGCGTGGAGCGTGGTAAGTACGACTTCGAGAGCGGATTTGCCGGCCTCTTTGTGCATCTCGACTGGTATTCCGCGGCCGTTATCCTCGACGGTGCAGCTTCCATCGGGGTGAATAATTACGGTGATGGCGTCGCAGTGTCCCGCGAGGGCCTCATCAACGGAATTGTCGAGCACCTCGTAGACTAAATGGTGCAGGCCGCCGGTCTGGCGGTCGCCGATATACATATCCGGCCTTTTGCGGACAGCATCTACGCCGCCGAGAATTTTTATATTGCTTGCATCGTAAGAATGTTCTTTAACAGCCTGTTTAGACACTTTCATCAACTCCTTTTTTATACTCTCAATGAAATAAGATTGCTTTCCCGATAAGCGAGATAACGATTAACTTTTTCAGGCGTAATATAATACATATATCGTCCAAATGACTTACTTATCAGCAGCGGTTTCCAGGCTTGGCCGGGGCTCACCGCAGGTCGTCCGGGGTTTGTCTGCCGACGGTAAATTTCAGTCTTTTTATTCTCAATGCGGGACAGGCCTTTTGAATCTGCGAAAGATATTTTTGGCTGTCGAGACGCAGTTCGAAAGCAACTGAAGGCGAGTCAGCCTGCAGTTTAACGATGCCGTCTTCAATGCCGGCGACTCTGCAGCGCCCGCTGAAATTTGCCGGTACGATTTTTCCCCAGAGCCGGCTTACAGCCTGGTATTCGCCCGCTTTCGGCTCGACAACCTTCTGCAGGAAATCTTGGACGCACTCGCCGATTTGCACGGGACCCGACGGTTTTTTCGTATTTGTTTTCTGCATTGGTTCTGCTTAAAAGGTAAATTAAATATTAAAAATAAAAAATCAAAATTGAGGAAGCTATCCGACCTTCCGCCTTAGGCGGAGATAGCGGTTCCGAATCCCGGCGTAATACGTCAGCTGAGATTGATGGGCATAAGGACGTAGAGGAAATCCTTTCCGCATTTAATCAGGCCGGGCCTGTCGGGGCTTCCCAGCTCCAGCTCAAAAGTGCTCTCCGTAAGAATCCGGAGGCAATCGATTATATACTGAGGATTAAAGCCTATTTCGACCGGTGAGCCGCTGTAGTCGATTTGCATATCGATTGTGGCGTCGCCGGTTTCCGGTGTCCTGCAGGAAAAGACCAGCTTATTTTTGCTGACGGCGAGCCTGATGCCCCGCGATTCCTCGCTGGTGAGCAGTGCCGCCCGCCTGACGGCGCTTAGGACGGTCTCGGTTTGCAGGGTAAGCTTTTTGTCGTAATCGGACGGGATAATATCCTCGTATTTGGGGAAAGTTCCCTCGACGAGGTTCGAGCTGATAACGACGTTTCCTGCGGCGATGATTACCTGGTTATCGACGAATTTAACGGCTACGGTTTCTTTCTGGTCGCCGGTAATTTTTTCGAGCAGTGCGAGGGTCTTGGCCGGCACGATTATCTTGGAGGCCTCGAGATTTTTTGCGGGAGCGGCTGACAGGCTAATCCTGTTTCGGGCGAGCCTTCGGCCATCGGTGGCAACGAGCGCCAGTTTTTTCCCTTTTATCTCCCAGAGGATGCCGTTGAGGGCGTAGCGCGTGCTTTCCCTGGCGGTGGCGAAAATAGTCTGCCGGATGGCGGACTGGAGGGTCTGCAGGCCGACTTCGAGGTCGCCCTCGCCGTCGAAGCCCGGCACCTGCGGGAACGAGGAGGCATCCTGGCCATAAATGGTATATTTACTGTCGGCGCCGGCGATAGTGCAATTGCTGTCGGTCATCTCGAACTGGAGTACCTCATCGGCGCTCTCGCGGACGATGGCGGTGAGCTTGTCAGCCGGCACAACGACGTCGCCGCTGCTCTCGACCTGCACCTCGTATAAGTGGTAGTTGACGCCGACTTCGAGGTCTGTGGCGCGGATGGTCACTTCCTTTTCGCCTGCGGTGAGCCTAACGCATCGTAAAATCGGTTTCGGCGTCCTGGCCGGCACGACTGACGCCAGAAGTGCCAGTGCATCGGCGAGGGCCGCCCTGTTAAAATTCACTTTCATAGCTAATCTCCCAAATATATGGCAATAGTCTAAACAGTTATCCCGTTTTTCTCAAGGGTTTTTATTAAAAACTTTTCAGCAGGACACCTGTGGTCGGGGCGGTTTCTGTCGTTGCATTTAGCCCCCAGTTTCACTGGGGGTTTATCTTTTTGTTTAGCCGTCGCCGGCACGGCGACGGTATTTAACCCCCGCGTCTTGCTGTCGCAAGACAGCAGCGGGGGTTGCTTTTGTCTTTGGTTAGCCCCCGGACCTGTGCCGGGGGGCGGTTTCTGCCGTTATATTTGCGGGGTTGCTTTTTTTGTATTTAGCCCCCGGTTTTACCGGGGGTTGGTTAACCCTCCACCTTCGGTTTGCCCGAGGCGACTGCTGGGACATCCTCAGAAAACTCCGAACCAAATAATTTTTGGTAATATTGGGAGTCTTTCGTACCTTTAGATATGAAATCCTTATCCTCACAATTTGCTAAACCTTACAATGTTTTTCTAAATGTCTGCTTACTCCTGCCTTTCGGGAAATCGGACACATATCTAGAAAAACTCCTGTTTACAAAGAAAGGGCGGTCGCAAAATGTTTTGAGGCCGCCCTTAGAGATCATTCTTTGTGTTCCTATGACACGTTCGTCTTTTGTAAATAAGTTATAGCCACTTTATTATAAAGATTGTCCCAGTGACTTTCATCCTTGCCTATAGCATTGGGATTTTTTGCATGGCTGTCGCTTGTGTTTCTTGTGGCGTTTATCAAATCGCCACCGATTTCATCAAATATTCGTTTTACCTCGTTAAGAGATCCCATTTTCCAAGAAAAGCATTGGGATCCATTTTTTTGCTCCACAAGGTATCTGAATGCTCCGAGAACAGGATACAAAGCACCGTCATACAGTTTGAACTCAGTCTCTTTGCCTGTAAAAAGCAATTGGAATTTACGCCGAGGTTTTGTTTTGGGTTTTTTATAGTGTTGGTAAAACTTGAGGTTCCCACCCTTGCCAGCATATTTCTTGTTGTATAATTCATTGCTTTTTGCCTGAATGTAGTCATGCAGAATCAGGATATCTTTAATGAGCGGCTTCAGCTTCTTGTAGGATTCTTGACTCTTCTTGTAGAGAGCTAAGCATTCTGCTTTGCTGGTGTATGCGACTTTGGGATGCCTACTGCTATCGGGGAACTCATCAATATTAAAGATCGTCAGGAAAGCTACGATGTCTCTTACATCAAATGGCTTGTCTTGATTCTCTTCATATGCAATCTGGTCTGCATATTGTTCTCCCGCTAAAGTATCTTGAATCCATTTAAATTCCTCTTTGAGGTTCATCAAGCTCATCTCTTGCACCTGAACAGCCGTGTTCAGACCTTCGGCTATGGATGGGACCATGTCTTGCGGAATGCCTGTCAAAATTTCCATCCTTACATATTGGTTATCCGGACAGTCCTCCTTGTTTTGTCTGATAATCTCATAAGTGTGCGCACCATCGACAATCCCGTCTCCCGTGTCAAAGAGAACTTCGACTGCTGTTTTATCATCTGAATTAACGCCATGGGCAATAATAGTCATGCCCTTGTTTTTGAGATGGAATGTTGGGTCCTCTTCGTTCAGTAGGCTATCTTTGACGTTCTTGTAGATGAGCCGGTCGACCTTTGGACGTCGAGGATCAGGGTCCATCGGTATATCCACAGGCAGAGTAGAGGCCTTACAAAGAAGCACATAATGTTCAATATTTCGCGGGTTTTCAGTTTCGGGTTTGTTCAATGGGTCTGGATATTTCCGAGAGTACTCGGGATTGATTACCACACGTTTCATATATTTCTCCTTTAATTTATTTTGCCATCCGGCACTTTTTTGAAATGTTTTTCGCTCGTCCGAGCCCAAATTTGAAAGCGCAGAAAAAAACTACACGCCACTGTGTAGTTTCTGCATAAATTAAGTCAGCCCATTTTTTCATCTCCTTTCTGGCCATCCGGCCCTGTCAAGGTTTTCTGTTTTCGGCGCATCCACGCCTTAAACTAATAAAGGAGACATAATATAGAATTGGACTATGTTTGTCAAGATATTTTTCGAGAAAATAAAAAAACTCTCCGTGCCTTCCTGTCTAATTTTCTCTGTGGCCTCTGAAGTGTTTTTGTTTTGTGTCTGTTTTCTGTCCTCTGTCATCCGTCCTTTGCGGTCAAACAATCCCGTCTAATCGCCTTCCTATTTCACCTGCTTATCCTATTTTCACAACTCAAAATCTTCAATCTTAACATACAATTTTAGTATCAAAAACGTGTCAAAAACCACTCATTTTCAATCATTTTCAGGTAAAATTCGCTCAAAACTACCCAAAAGTGACCCAAAAGTGCCTCGAAACGACCCTATTTTTGCGTTAAACAGGGCTAAATAGCTTAAATACACAAAATAGATAAACCTCTCACCATCATTTTTAAGCTAAAAACAAGGTTTATCCCTAAAAACCACTCAAAAATTTTCCAAAAAATGGCCATTTTTTGAAATTTTCCAGTCTTTTTTTCCTGAAATCATCAATCGTTGATAATCAATTATCAATACTTGTCTTAATCTTTTTAAGGAAGTTATTCGTTAATCGTTTTTAGTCAATTATCAATCTTCTTTTTTTAACTTGAAAAAGATTTTGGAGGTGGTATAATACCCGTTTTTGGTTCCGCCACAACCCGCCAAATCCGCCGAAGGCGGAGCGGGTAAAATCCGGCGGACAGGTTTATTGGAGTTTAATATGAAAAAAGATATTCATCCGGCTTACCAGAAGGTGACAGTGCGCTGCGGGTGCGGAAATACGTTCGAAACCTCCAGCACCGCAAAGGAAATACACGCAGAAATATGCTCCGGCTGCCACCCGTTCTATACCGGCAAACAGAAATACGTCGATACCGCCGGCAGAATAGAACGCTTCCAGAAGAAATACGGCAAGGAATACTTCAAAAAGGAAGGCAAAGAGCAGACGAAAAAATAGCTTCGTTTTCGAAATTCAAAAAGGCTCGGACTGCCTATACGGCGGCCTGAGCCTTTTGTCTATCCTGACGGAAAGAAAAAATAGCCACTAAGTCACAAAGGAAAAATAAAATAAAAATAAGCCATCCGCCTGCGGCGAAAATGTGGCGGACTAAATATCAAGGATCCGCCTTTTGTGTGGCGGACTAATAACTATATACTGAATACTAAATACTAATTCTTATGGCACAAGTTTTGGAAAATGAAAAGCAGTTGCTAATCGGGAAACTCGATGAGTTCGATGCCCGCCACAGCCAGCTCGAAAAGGAGATTTCGGACCCTGCGATTTCCGCGGATTCGGGAAAGATTATCGCGCTTTCGAAAGAGCAGGGGAAGCTGCGATCTTTAGTGACGAAATACCGCGAGTATAAAAAAATCGCGGGCGATATAGCAGAGTCGGGAAAGATTCTGGCGGACGGGTCGGCGGAGGCGGAACTGAAGGAGATGGCCGGCGCGGAGATTGCGGAGCTTGGTGCGAAGTGCGACAACCTGCTGGTTGAATTGCGCGATATATTAGTTATGGCGGACGATGCGGGGATTGGCTCGGTTATAATGGAGATACGGGCAGGCACCGGCGGCGAGGAGGCTGCGCTTTTCGCGCGCGACTTGTATAATATGTATGTCAAATACGCGGAGGGCAAGCGGTGGTCGGTGGAGGTTTTGGATTTCAGCACGACCGACCGCGGCGGATTTCGCGAGGCGATACTCGGAATAAAAGGGCAGGGCGTGTGGGCGACTCTCGGCTATGAAAGCGGCGGGCATCGCGTCCAGCGTGTGCCGGAAACGGAATCGCAGGGCCGCGTTCATACGTCGGCGGCAACGGTGGCGGTGCTGCCCGAGCCGGAAGAAGTCGATATACAAATAAACCCGAGCGACGTTATCGAGCACGTGAGCCGTGCGGGCGGGCCGGGCGGGCAGAACGTTAATAAGGTAAGTTCCGCAATCAGGCTCGAACATACGCCGACCGGCATTACCGTGAATATGCGCGAGGACAAGAGCCAGCACAAAAACCGCGCCAAGGCTTGGCGAATTTTGCGAAGCAGGGTGTATGAGCATTTCCAGGGCCAAAAAACCGCGGAGCGCGAATCGCAGCGGAAAAAAATGATTGGCTCTGGCGACCGCAGCGAGAAGATTCGCACGTATAATTTTCCGCAGAACCGCGTGACGGACCACAGGATAAATTTGTCGCTTTATACGCTCGACAAGATTATTGCAGGCGGTATGGATGATCTTATAACAGCCCTTCGCGATTACGACAGGCAGCAACGCCTCAAAAACCTGTAAAGACACAAGACTCAAGACGCAAGACCAAAGACAGAATTCAGAAGCCAGAAGCCAGAATGAAGGCAGAACAGCAATTTTTGATAATACTCAAATGAGAGGCGGTTGGAGCGCATACGTAGTTTAACTGCTTGACAATTTATTTCAACTGATGGTAAATTGCTACGCGTTTGGAAGAAGCTGACGTTTAACTTTGGCTTTAAGAAAGGAGAACAGCCAATGTTCAAAAAGTACATTCTCGTATTTCTGATTCTCGGAGTTTGCTTGATAGCAATTGCGAGCGAAACACGGGGAAAGGAAGAACGACAAATACCGGTTGTAGTTAGTGCTGATGTAAGTCTTAAGACCGTAAAAAGAGGAGAAGCAATACCTTTGGACATAACAGTGTCGAACGGCCTGCCTTCCTCGATTTACCTTTCCACATTTTCACTGATACCAAATGATTGGAATGGCGAGACCTGTAACGTTTCCCTTGTAGATATTTATCGAGATAACAAGCCGGGCAGTCTTTACCTTTCGAGGCCCAAAATGGAAGTCCCCAAGACGATTTCAGGAATGAGAAGTTGTGAAGTCAAATCCGGTGGGAAGCTTATTATCCGAACAGATGCGCGGAAATGGAAGCTCAGAGACGAATGGCTTCCAGGGAAATATAAGGTTATAGTTCGGATAGATAAACTCAACATTGACAAATATTCGACTCTCTCTGTTTTGGCCGACCCTGTTGAGTTCGAAATCAAATAGAAAGACGTAAGGCCAAAGACAGAAGTCAGTCCGCCTGCGGCGGATTCGCCTTCGGCGAAAATGTGGCGGACTAACGACTAATTCGGGAGCAAAGAAGGGGAGAGATAAATCTTTTCTAAAGGGGGAGTTTCTGGTTTAATATCGAAAATAGCGTAGAGTCCGCCATACGAATGGCGGATCTTCGACGTGGAGCGGATAGAAAAATCAGAGGCCTCTACGGCGAGTTTGTTGTCCTGGGTCTTGAGTCTTGAGTCTGGGGTCTAAATAAATGATTGTAGTTGTGACGGGAATGGTCGGGCTGGATAAGAAAAGCTACCTGCAAAAGGTCTGCGAGCTGGCGGGCCAGCGGGGTAAAGACGTTCAGCTATTCAATGTCGGCGACAGGATGTACGCGGAGGCGCCGGATATTGGTGCGGGCAGGATTCTCGATATACCGCTAAAGAGGCTGCATTCGCTCCGCAGGAGCGTTTTTAAGGATATTATCGCGAAGGCGAAAAAGTCGAAGAGCAGCCGGCGTGTTGGCGGAGCGAAAAATATTATCGTCAATACGCACGCCACGTTCCGGTGGCGGCACGGGCTTTTTCCAGCGGTGGATTTTGACCAGATGCGGCAGCTCGGCGCGGATTTATATGTTTGTCTTATTGACGGGGTGGCGGCGCTGCATACGCGGCTGGCGAAGGAACATTCAGTCGAGCATACGCTGAAGGATTTAATCGTATGGCGGGAAGAGGAGATTATATGCACGGAGATGCTGGGCAGGGGCATCGATGAGGCGGTTCCGTTTTACTGTGTTGCGCGGGGCGAGGAGAACGAGACGACGGAGATGTTTTACAGGCTTCTTTTCGAGCCGGAACGGAAAAAAGCGTATCTGAGTTTTCCGATGACGGCGGTGGCGGATATGGAAATGGTGCGGGGCGAAATCGGTAATTTCAGGCGGGCGATGAAGGAGCATTTTATTTGTTTTGACCCCGGCGACCTCGAAGAATCATATCTGCCGATATACGCACACAGGGCGAAAGAGCAGGGGCAGGGATTCCTCGAAGCCAACCCCGTTAGAGAATCCACCGTCGGCGGCATTAACCAACCGTCGTCTTTAAGCAGTAATGACCACCAATTAAAATCAGCGGCTTTCTCTAACGGGGCCAAAAGCCTCGGCAAAACAATTCGCTTGGAGACGGGGCAGGTTTTGGAGATTGAGCGGGATATTAACAGCCAGACGTATGCGAGGGATTTTATGCTGATAGACCAGGCTGATATGATAGTGAGTTTTATACCGACGATTGCGGACGGCAGGGCGGCGATTTCGAGCGGGGTGGAGCGGGAACTGCAGCACGCGCACGAGTCGGCGAAGGAAGTTTTTGTTATATGGCCCGCGAAGCAGAGGCCCTCGGTTTTTGTGACGCAGACGGCGACGAAGGTTTTCGGCGGGGTCGATGAAGCGATGGGGTTTTTCGCGAAGAAGGGTTATGAGCGGAAATAAAAATTATGGATGAAAAGCAGTTAGCGAAAATTATTGACCATACGTTATTGTCGGCGACGGCGACGAGCGGCGATATAAAAAAGCTTTGCGAAGAGGCGAAAGAGTATCAATTTTATTCGGTGTCGGTGAACGGGCGATGGGTGGGTTTGGCGGCGGATATACTTCACAGAACCGGCGTCAAGGTTGATGCGGTAGTGAGTCTGCCTTTGGGAGCGGATTCGACAAAGGCGAAGGCAGCGGCGGCGAAGGATGCGATTTTCGCAGGGGCGGGTGAGATTGATATGGTGGCGGATTTGGCGGCTATAATCGAGGGCGATGAGCGATTTTTGGTTAAGCAGATGAACGAGGTTTTGCAGGTTTGCCGTTCGATGAGGCCGGCAGTTTTGCTGAAGGTGATTATAGAGGCGGCGGCGCTGACGGATGAGCAGAAGCGATTTGCCTGTGAGGCGGCTGACCGGTGCAGGGTGGATTTTGTGAAGACAAGCACGGGGATGCACGCAGCTGGCGGAGCGACGACAGCGGACGTTCGGCTGATGAAAGAGGCTGCGCCGCACTGCAAGGTCAAGGCGGCGGGCGGAATAAGGACGGCAAAACAGGTTCTCGAATTTATAGAGGCGGGGGCGGACCGGATTGGCACATCGGCGGGCATTCAGATTATAAAGGAATTTGCGGCGGGGCGGTTCTGATGGATACGTCAGCAATTGTTCAACAGATTCACCAAAGGAATGTGGACACAAAAAACACAATTTTTTGCAGGCGGGTGTGTAAAAAAATCACGGGGGCAATCGGCCTCGATTCGCTTAATTTATTCTTTGCACAACTTGAAAGCCCATCGATACTCGGCGGAAACGCTGCGAAAGAAAATGGGGACGGCTTTAGCTATTGGGCGGCGAAGCCTGTTGAGATTTTCAAATTCGAAGCGGGGGACAAAAATCCATTCGAGAAACTAAGGCGGGTTTTGAATAAGTATAAACTTACGGGGGGAAATTCCGGGAGTATCCTCGACGGTATTTTTGCAGGCGGGTGGATTGGCTATTTCGGATATGAATTGGGTAAATTTATTGAGCCGGCGAGCTGCAGGCATCGACAAAATGACGATGAGTTGCAATTGCCATTGATTCGGCTTTGTTTTTATGACAGGGTTATTGTGTATGACCACAGGCGTAAAGAGTGTTGGCTGATTGCGCTGGAGCTGCCGGTTGACGAGCAGAATGCGGATTTGTCCGCCGTAGTCTTGGCGAAGGCGGAAGAAAAGATTGCGGGGTTAGAGAGAATTTTGAGCCGGTCGCAGGAATTAGCGATTAAGGAATCCAAAGAGGCGGTATTTGGTGAACAGAAATTTTTGGATTCGGCAGGCTCACCACAGGCAAATGTCGGCTGCAATATGGATAAGGATTATTATCTGCGGGCGGCGGAAAAAATAAAGAAATATATAATTGACGGGGATGTTTATCAGGTGAATTTTTCGCAGCGGTTCGAGAGCGAATTTTTGTCGCAGCCGATAGAATTTTTTCAATGGCAGAACCGGTTTAATCCGTGCGGGTATTCGGCGTATATTGGCGGGGGGGATTTTGCGATTGTGAGCGCATCGCCGGAAATGTTTTTGACGATTAACAACGGGGTCATCAGCACCAAGCCTATAAAAGGGACAAGGCCGAGAGTTAGCGAAGAAGGAGAAGGCAAAAAGGTTAATGAGAAAAATTACGACGAGCTTGTCAGAAGCGAAAAGGAGCAGGCGGAGCTGAATATGATAATCGACCTCGAACGCAACGACTTATCGCGAATTTGTGTGCCGGGCAGCAGGGGAGTGGTTCAGCCGCGAACGATTGAGACGTATCCGACGGTTTTTCATGCGGTTGCGACAGTTGAGGGGCGGCTGCGGAGCGGCGTGGATTTTTGCGATTGTTTGCGTGCGATGTTTCCTGGCGGTTCGATTACGGGTGCGCCGAAGGTGGCGGCGATGAAAATTATAGATGAGCTCGAACCGATGCAGCGGGGCGTTTATACGGGTAGTATCGGTTTTATAGGCATTGATGGAAATCCGCCTTCGGCGAGCTTGAATATAGCGATACGGACGGTTATCATTAAGGGCGGAAAAGCTTTTGTGCAGACCGGCGGCGGGATAGTCGCGGACTCCAAGCCGGAAGACGAATGGGAAGAAACGCTTGTTAAGGCAAAAGCATTATTGACGGGAATAAAAGCAGTTAGTTTAGCGTATAGCGTGGAGAAGAAAATAAAAAATCAAAAATTGAATTCCTGTGCTGCTGATAAATTTTGATTTTTTATATGTATTTTTTATTTTTGCTTTTTAATCTTTGATTTTACAAACAGCAGAGGTGCGAAATTGGACAAAGTATTTTTGAATGACGGTTTGGTTGATGCGGGCAAGGCTGTTGTGGCGGCGAATGACAGCGGGTTTTTGTACGGCAGCGGGCTGTTCGAGACGATGCGGTGCGAGAACGGCGTGGTGTTCCGCTTAGATGACCATTTGGACAGATTATTTGCGAGCGCAAAGGCTCTTTCCATTTATAACAGCTTCGACAAAAAATATATGACGGATGCGGTTTATGCGGTTTTGCAGGCGAACGGGTTTGTCGATGCGCGATTGCGTTTGACACTGACAGGCGGGGCGATGGCTTCGGATAATCGCAAATCGACGCTGCTGGTAGCTGCGACGGGATTGCAGGGCTATCCTGGAGAGTTTTATCAGAAGGGAATTTTGGTTGTGCTTTGCCCGTTCAGACAGAATACAAGCGAGCCGACCTGCGGGCACAAGACGACGAGCTATTTTTCGAGGATGCTCGCATTGCAGGATGCGCACAACAAGGGCGGGGCGGAATCGCTTTGGTTCACGACGGGGAATGTTTTGGCGGAAGGGTGCATAAGCAATGTGTTTTTGGTTAAGGATTCTGCTCTTTATACGCCGCGATTATCGACGCCTGTACTATCGGGGATAGCGAGGAAGACGGTTTGCGAAATTGCGGAAAGAAATCAGATAAAATTAGAGGAAAAGGATTTGGGCATCGATGATTTATTGGCTGCTGACGAGATTTTTTTGACGAATGTGATTATGAAGGTGATGCCGGTAGTTGGAATCGAAAAGCACGTTGTAGGCACAGGCAGGGTTGGGCTGGTGGCGAAAAAGATGCTGGGGTTGTTCGACGATTATGTGAAAAAGGAATGCGGGGCAAAAAAGGTGTGAAGGGCTAAGAGCGAAGTGGGAAGGGTGTGAAAGGCAAGAAAGGTTAAAAATGAAGGTAAAAGAGATTGCGGGAATGATAGATGGGATTGCGCCGCGGAGATTGGCGCTTTCGTGGGATAATGTCGGCCTCTTAGTGGGGAACCCGAACAAAGAAGTGAAGCGGATTTTGCTTACGATAGATATAACGGCGGAAGTGCTGGCGGAGGCGGGCAGGGGGAAAACAGATTTGATTATCAGTTATCACCCGGTGATATGGGACGGCCTGAAAAAAGTTGTTGCCGGCGGAGAGGGCGATATTATCTATCAGTTGATTCGCAGGGACATCGCGGTCTTTTCGATTCACACTGCGCTGGATGTAATGCGGGGCGGGGTGAATGATGCACTTGCGGAGATGGTGGGGATAAAAAACGGAAAGGCGATAGGCGATTTTGTTGATGATGCGGCGGCAGTTTTGTATAAGCTTGTGGTTTTTGTGCCGGCGGATTCGGCGAAGAAGGTGGCGGATGCGGCATTTGCGGCGGGCGCGGGCAATATCGGCAATTACAGCCGCTGCGGATTCGGCGCCGAAGGCGTAGGGAGCTTTTTGCCAATGAAGGGGTCGAGGCCGGCGATTGGACGGAAGGGAAAATTGGAAAAGGTAAATGAGATTAGGTTCGAGACGATTGTGCCGAGCGACAAACTGGAAGCGGTTTTAGCGGCGATGAAGAAGGCGCATCCTTATGAGGTGCCGGCGTTTGACTGCATAAGGCTTTCCAACCCGGCGGATAAATTAGGGCTTGGCAGGATAGGCGGGTATCCTTCGCCGGTAAAAGTTGCTAAAATAATCGAGAAGGTAAAAAGGGCGACCGGTGCGAAGGCTGTCGGCGTGGTCGGCGAAGAGAATCGGCTGGTGTCGAAGGCGGCGGTTTGTGCGGGCGCGTGCGGCAAACTTATTTTCGATGTGATTGCGGCGAAGGCGGATTTATACCTTACGGGCGAATTGAAACATCACGAGGCGATTGCGGCGCAGGAAGCGGGATTGACGTGCCTGTGCGTGAGCCATACGGTTTCGGAAAGGTTTGTGCTTAAAAGATTGGCTAAACAGTTGCAGAGGCAAATGCCGAAAATAAAGATTCAAATCAGTAAAAAAGATACGGACCCCTTTAGATGGAAACAAATATGAGACAAGAAGAAAATTTTGAAGAATTCGATGCAAAGGAAAGCGGTAAGGATTTCGATGGATTGTCAGATGACGATTTGGTGGAATCTGCCGGTGAGGATAAAGAGAGGCCGGAAAGCGGCGACGATTCGGAGTTCGAGGACGACCAGCCGGAAGGCGTTTTAGGTTCGCCTGCGGCTGAGGAGATTGAAGACACCGTCGCCGTGCCGGCGACGGCTAAACAAGAAGATAGTCCCGGCAATTCACCTGAGGAAGTTCCGCCGACACTGGAGGCGGTGGTGGAAGCGGTTTTGTTTGCAAGCGATGAATCGCTGAATGCGTCGCGGCTTGCGAAGATTGCGGAGACGAGCGCATCGCAGGTTCGGCGGTGCGTGGATACTTTGAATGAGCGGTATCAAGCCGGCGGCAGCGCGTTCCGGATTGAGCAGATTGCGGGCGGCTACCAGATGCTTACGCTGCCGGTATTCGACCACTGGCTGAAAAAGCTGATAACGGTTCGCGGCGACAGCAGGCTGAGCCCGGCTGCGCTGGAGACGCTTGCGATAATTTCGTATAAGCAGCCGATAATCAGGGCGGATATCGAGGCGATTCGCGGCGTGCAGTGCGGCGAGGTAATCCGGTCGCTGATGTATAAGGGGCTTGTGAAGATTGTCGGCAGGGCGGAGATTCTGGGAAGACCCATGCAATACGGCACGACGAAGAAATTTCTGGAGGTTTTCGGCCTAAATTCGTTGAAGGATTTGCCGAAGGTCGAGGAATTGAAGAAACCGGAATCCGCCTAAGGTACGCAGGGGGCGGACGGCGGTGGGGTTAAACAAACGACAAAAAGCAACCCCACGTAAAACGTGGGGCTAAATATAAAAAAAAGAAACGGCAACCCCCTTATAAATAAGGGGGCTAAATCCTCCACACGAATGGCGGACAAGTACAACGACAAATACCCCGCACCGCAGGGGTGCGGGCTAACCTAAACACTAAATTCTTAAAGATTGTGATTCGAGGGGGATTCTGGTATTATTATGGCGTTGAAAATCCCGGCGGTATAGCCGGGCGAATAATAAATATGAGAAATATCAAGGAGAATAAAAAATGAGTGAAGACGAAAAGAAAAACGAAGGCCACAAATGCTGCTGCTGCCAATGCTGGAAGACGATTTTTATCGCGATTGCACTTTTGGCGATAGGTGCGGCAATCGGCCACATAATGACTATGCATCATCAGCGCTGCGGTATGATGGGATGCGGCGACGGCTATGGTATGAAGGCCTGCCAGGAAAGAGGCGAAAGGGAATGCGAAGGCAGTTCGGAATGCAAAGCTATGTCAGGGAAATGCCAGCCAGGCTGCAAATGTCCAATGTGTTCCAAAAAGGCCGCCAGTTCAGCAGAACCCAACAAGGCCAAATGCCCGATGACGGACAAAAAAGAGAGTGAATCAGGGAAAGAATAGAGGCACATAGGCACAAAGGGGCAAAGGCACAGAGGCACAAAAACAGGATACAGTCCGCCTAGGCAGATTCGCCTGCGGCGAACCTTCGGCGGAGAAGGCAAATAGAAAGCATAGTATGGAAACGGTGCAATTAAAAAGGGGTATAGACGAGCTGTTGGCCCGGGTTAAAGCAATCCGGGACTGGCTTTGATTTACCATCGAAGAGGGCGGAACTAAACGGCATCGAGGAGCAGACGGCCAGGCCTAACTTCTGGGACAGTCCTGAGCAGGCCCGCAAAGTTATTTCGCAGATGACGGCGCTGAAGGCCATAGTCGAGCCGGCAGAAAAACTGGACAAAGACGCACAAGACCTCGCGGAACTTTTTGCGCTGGCGGAAGCGGAATCGGATGAGCCGACCCTTGCGCAGGTTGATAAGGATTTGGCAGGTCTCGAAAAGCGATGCCGGCAGGTCGAGATAACGGGTTTGCTTTCGGGGCCGACCGATACGAAGAATTGCTTTTTCAGTATTCACGCGGGGGCGGGCGGGACGGAAAGCTGCGACTGGGTGAGTATGCTGCTGCGGATGTACACGCGGTATTTCGACAGGAACGGATATAAATACCAGGAGCTGGATTTGACAGCGGGCGAGGAGGCGGGGATACGCTCGATTCAATTGGAGGTGGCGGGGCCTTTCGCATTCGGAAGATTATCGTGCGAGACGGGCGTGCATCGATTGGTGCGCATCAGCCCGTTCGACGCGAACAAACGCAGGCATACGAGTTTCGCAGCGGTCGATTGCATACCGGAATTCGACGAGGATATCGATATCGAAATCAAAGATGAGGATTTGAGAATCGATTTCTGCCGTGCAGGCGGTCCCGGCGGCCAGAACGTCAACAAAGTAAGCTCCGCCGTCCGTATGACGCACCTGCCGACAGGTCTTGTTGTTAAGTGCCAGAACCAGCGAAGCCAGCACAAGAACAAGGCGGAAGCGATGAAGATGCTGAAGAGCCGGCTGTATATGCTCGAACAGAAAAAACGCGACGCGGAGGTTGCGAAACTTTACGGCGATAAGGGCGAGATTGCGTGGGGCTACCAGATTAGAAGCTATGTGCTTCAGCCATATCAATTGGTTAAAGATCACAGGACGGATTTTCAGACGGGCAACGTGCAGGCTGTTCTCGATGGCGAAATCGACGAGTTTATCGAGGGCTACCTGCAGTTCCGGGCGAAGAGCAGGAAATAGAACACAGTCCGCCACACGAATGGCGGATCTCCGAAATACAGTAGACAGAATAGAGGCACAAAGGCACAAAGGGGCAAAGGCACAGGTCACAAGTCATCGAATTGGTCGTTAAGATACCAGACGATAGTGTTAAAAATATCAACTGTTCAAATCCAAAAATCTCAAATTTCAAACGAAAAAGCGGATAAAAGGGCGAAAAAGCGGCATATCACAATTTAGGCACAAGTTTTGCACATACATTTCAAAACCGGGATTCGGGTTTCCGCCTCGGCGGACTGTAAGTCGGGATTCGTGGTTAGGAACGACAGAATACGAATGGCTGGAAATAAAAAGGTAATTATTGTTCTCGGGCTGCTGCTGGCGGTGGGGGGATTCTCGGCAGCGGAAATGTCGAGACAAAATGATTCGGCAAAATCGGCCTTAAGCGGAACGGATAAATCTGCCACACAAACGGCGGACAGGTCCGGCACCGGCGGGCTGGCACAGGCCCCTTCTACGTCCGCCACGGCGGACTCCAAAGGGCAGGCCAAGGATGCGAATTTTACTTATGGGGGCGGTGAGCAATTAAAGACCAGCGAACTGTTTTACAAGATGATATTCGCGTTGCTGGTGGTTATTGCGCTTGCGGTAGGTGTGATGTATTTTTTGAAGAGGCTGCTGCCAAAGATAGCGAAGTTTCCGGCTAAACAGATAAAGATTGTCGAAACGGTTGCCCTGGGGCAGCATAAAAGTATTTATCTTATTGAGGTTTCGGGCAGGCGGCTTCTGATAGGCGGCACGAACGAAACGATAACGAGGCTGGCGGATTTGAGCGAACCGGTGGAAATAAGCGAAGGGTGAAGGGTTAAGGACGAAGAGTAATTGATGAAGATAAGATTGATTACGGTATTGTTCGTTAGCGTTTGTTTGGCGGCGGGTTCTTATGGCGCAGATACGGTTGCACCGGCGGCGGATTCGACAAGCTCACCGCAAGCGGGTTCAGCTGCGCTGCCAGCAGGCGGAACAGCGAATAATATGCCGAGCATTTCGGATTTGGTGAGTCTTGTTGATAAGGCGACGACGGATGCGGGCGAGGCGAATAAGGAATGGTCGACGCCGGTGAAATTAGTGATAATTTTCGGCGGGCTTGCGATTCTGCCGAGCCTGTTGATGATGATGACGAGCTTTACGCGGATAGTGATAGTTTTGTCGTTTGTGCGTCGGGCGCTGACGACGCAGACGATACCGCCGACAGTAGCGATAATGGGTCTGGCGATGTTTTTGACGCTTTATACGATGGCGCCGACGTTTTCACAAATGAACGTGCAGGCCATCCAGCCATACATAACCAACCAGATGGATTTCAAAACGGCGACGGTGAAGGCGACCGATTGCCTGAAGGGATTTATGCTTCGACAGTGCCGGCAGGCGGATTTGGCGCTGTTTATTCAGATGGCCAAGATTGAGCCGCCGAAGCAGCCGATGGACGTGGGGATGTATGTGCTGATGCCCGCGTTTGTGATAAGCGAATTTCGGACATCCTTCGAGATAGGGTGTTTGCTGTTTATACCGTTTTTGCTGATAGACCTTGTGATATCGAGCGTGCTTCTGTCGACGGGAATGATGATGCTTCCGCCGATGATGATTTCGCTGCCGTTCAAACTGATATTGTTCATTTTGGTTGATGGATGGGGCCTGCTGGCGAAGAGCCTGAGCATGGGGTTCAGATGAAATTTTAACTTATGACTTGCGACTTATAATTATGGATAGCGGTTTTGTACTTTATTTAGGAAGATATACGCTTGAGACGACGCTGCTTTTATCGGCGCCGATTTTGATTACCTGCCTTGTAGTGGGTGTGGTAGTGACGCTGTTTCAGGCGGTGACGTCGATACGCGATATGACGCTGGCGATAGTGCCGAAACTTTTGGCGGTCGGGTTTGTGAGTCTGCTTTTCGGCGGGTGGATGCTGGATATTATGCTAAAGTTCACCAACCAGATTTTTACATACATACAAAACATCGGGCATTAACACAGAATACAGGACACAGAACACAGTCCGCCACACGAAAGGCGGATCTGCGAAATACAGAAGGCTAAAGAGGTATATTAGATAATGCAGCCATTTGCGGGGATACTGCTGGGCTTTGTCCTAATCCTGACGAGGATATCGGCATTTTTCGTTGTCCTTCCTATATTCGGTTCTGAAATAATACCGGTAAGAATCAAGGTTGGTATGGTGGTAATATTATCGATATTTTTTTCGTTTGTGATGGCGCCCGGCGTCGGCGTAGCAAATGCAGGGCCTGCCTACGGCGGGACGTTTCTTCAGGGCGGCCTCTTGGTGGCGGGCGAGGCGATTTACGGGCTTGCGCTGGGGGTGATAGTCAATTGCGTTTTTTCATCGGTCAGGCTGGCCGGCAGAATAATCGAGCAGCAGATGGGTATGGATATGGCTCAGATTATGGACCCTGTGACGGGTGAACCCGGGGACCCGCTGAGCATTTTATTAGAGATGATATTTATCCTTTTATTTCTTGCCGCCAACGGCCATCACCTGCTGCTTACGGTAATCAGCCGGAGTTTTCAGTCGTTTGCGCCGGGGACGATGCCGGCGCTTCCGGTACTGCTGGAGGCGGTGGCGAAATCCGGTTCGGTGATGTTCACAGCTTCGCTTAGGCTGGCGGCGCCGATGCTGGCGGCATTTTTGCTGATAATAATTATTATAGCGGTTCTTGCGAAGATAGTTCCTGAAATGGATATACTTTTTCTCAGTTTTCCGGTTCGTATCGGGTTCGGGATATTTATAACGGCGGCGTTTTTGCCTCTTATCGGCAGCTTCGTAAGTGAGTTTGCCGGCTGGATGGGAAAATTGCTGCCTATATGAGAAAAAGACTCAAAGCTTTAGTCTGGGGTCTAATGGAGTAAGTAATGGTGGAGAAGCCATCAGCGGAGAGGACGGAGCAGCCGACGCCGAGGAAGATTTCCAAGGCGAGGGAAAAGGGCCAGATTGCGTACAGCGAAGAATTCGTAATGGCGGCGGTTCTTTTCGCGCTGGTGGGATTGTGCGCGCTGATGGGGCCATACATTGTGGAGTGGATGGCGGGGCAGATTAAGTCATCGCTGACGACCAGGGTGGATTGCTTCGCAAGCAGCGGGGCGTTTATGGGGTTTGCGTGGGTGAAATTTTATGATTTTCTGATTATAACGGCCCCGTTTTTTTTGACCATTGTAGGGATATCGGTTTTTGCGAGCGTGGTAGTTAGCGGGTGGAATTTTGCGCCGGCGGCGCTGGAGCCCAAGTTCGACAACATAAATCCTGTAGCGGGTTTCGGCAAACTTTTCAACGTCAAGTCGCTTGTTCATCTCATCATTTCGATAGCGAAATTAGTTTTTATAAGCGTGATAGTCTGGGTGTATGTGCGGGGGAAGCTGGGGGATTTCGCTGTGCTGCGATGGTGCGAGACAGGCGATATGCTTTCGCAGATTGGCGGACTGATTTTCGGGCTGCTCGTAAGGGTCTGCGTCGGGCTGCTTGTTATCGGGCTTGCGGATTTTGCGTACCAGAAGTGGAAGTATATGGACGAACTGAAGATGACCAGGCAGGAAGTGAAGGAGGACCACAGAGAAACCGAAGGTTCGCCGGAGATAAAGAGCAAGATAAGGCAGGTTCAATTCCAGATGTCCCGCAAGCGTATGCTTCAGGACGTCAAGAAGGCGAACGTGGTGATAGTGAACCCGACGCATATAGCGATAGCGATTCGTTATGATTCGAAGACGGACGCATCGCCGTTAGTGGTGGCCAAGGGCGCCGGCGAGGTTGCGGAAAAGATTATGAAGATTGCGCGGGCTTACGGCGTGCCGATAGTGCGCAGGCCTGAACTGGCGAGGACAATATTCAAGACCGTCGAACTCGGCAAATCGATACCGGAGGCCCTTTATGTGGCGGTGGCGGAGGTGCTGGCGATGATTTACCGGCTGAAGCACAGAAAAGGATAGAATACCCGCTTCGCCTGCGGCGGACTACGGCGGATTCGCAATGACAGATTGCTTCGCTGCGCTCGCAATGACCTGCTGTGGTAAGTTGATACGGGAGAAAGGGGGATTATTTGACAGCGGCGAATTCGGACTTGTCTGGTGATGTTGAGATAAGGGGTTTAGCGGCGAGGTCTTTTTCAATATTGTATTGTTCAAGTTTGGCGTAGAGGGTAGCCCTGCTGATTCCGAGGAGCGAAGCAGCTTGAGTTTTCTGCCAGCCGGTCTGCTGAAGTGCGCGGGCGATAAGCTCGCGTTCGGCCTTTTCCAAAGAGAGGTCTGCTACGCGGGCGGCGGCCAAATCCGTCACATTCCGGTAAGCCGGCGGCGCTGAATCTTTTAGTTCAGCGCTATTTTGATGGTTAGACCAGAAGTTAGAATCAATTATGATGTTAGACATCCCAATTTTGTCGGTGGTTTCGAGAAGTATGGCCCGCTCGATAACGTTTCGCAGCTCTCTGGCGTTTCCGGGCCAGTGATGAGCCTGGAGAGCCTCGATAGCCAGGGCGGTAATGCTGGTAATCTTGTTGTGCTTTTCGGGGCAGAGGGTGGAGACCTGGAGGAAGTATTGAGCGAGGGTCGGGATGTCAGCTTTTCTATTTGGCGAGCAGAGGGGTTCAATCAGGATTGGGCAGATGCTGAGGCGATAGAAGAGGTCGCTTCTGAAACGGCCGGCCTTGACTTCGTGATGGAGGTTCCGGTTGCTCGATGCGATGATTGTGGCTTTGCAGCGGATGGTTTCTGTGCCGCCGACCTTTCTGAAATCCTTTTCCTGGATTACCCTGAGTAGTTTCGCCTGGAGGTCTGTGGGCATTTCGCTGATTTCATCGAGGAAGATGGTACCGCGTCCTGCGAGTTCGAGGAGGCCTGTTTTATCGCGGTCAGCGCTGGTGAATGAGCCTTTCACGTGGCCGAAAAGCTCGCTTTCGAGCAGGGCGGCGGTGAGTGCGGCGCAGTTTAATGCGATGAAATTTTCATTCGGACTTCGTATGTTGTGGACGGCCCTTGCGACGAGTTCTTTGCCTGTGCCGGTTTCGCCGGCGATGAGGACAGGGTTACAGTTGCTGAGAGCGACGAGCCGAATCATTTTGAGCGTTTCCGCGATGGCTTTGCTTTGGCCGACAATACCGGCGGAGGCAGCCATCTCATCGAGGAAAAGATTGGGAGATGTTTTTTGATGATTATCGCCGGCCGATTTGCAGGCGAAAGTTTTACGGATGATATTTTGGAGTTGGTCTGAGTCGTCCGGGCTGGAGAGGTAATAACAGGATTTGATATTTGATAATTTGTTTTTGGGTGTGTCGATTTCGGGGGAGCCGTCGCCGACGATAATAACAACAGCGTTAGCGATGTTATTATCGGAATCGGAGAGGAAGTGGTTTATTTCTTCCCGGCCGAACCGGTAATCGAGCAGAATAATTTCAGGCCTGACTGACTGGAGGGTGTGGGCTGCTTCTGCGAGGTCATCGGCGGCGAAGACCTGGCAGCCAATCTGTCCGGCTAATTTTACAATTTGCTCTTGCTTGCTGACGGCAACGACCAATTGCGGCTTCATTTATTTTTGTTAGTTAATGCAGTTATCCCCCAGTTATTTCGGATTCCCACATTTTCAAAGCTAATCGAGGTAATCGTCAGTGTTGCGCAGAGAACTTTAATTTTTTATGGGACGGGCCAATAATATGGGCGTTTAATTATGAGTGAGAGAATAATCGATATTTTTTATCGGACTTGTCGCAGGGCGTATTGATATTGTCGAAATTCTTTTTATGGGACTGTAATTTTTATATGTGGAATATGTTAGTCAAAAACTAAAATTTTCGATGCGGAAAAATTTTCTCTTTTCTTTAGGAAGATTTCTCCGCCGGGAAACTTACGGGGGAAAAACGAGGCGTTCTTTTTTAATCTTTTCTGATTTTTTATTCTCACAACTTCTTGTTTTGCAGGGCGTTATACAGATTCGCAAAAACTTTTCGTTTTGTCTGGCACGGTTGTTGCTTTGGTTTAAGCGGAACAAATTTTTTAAGAAACTTTTTGAAGGAAACAAATTTATGGCAACCGTATCATCAGCAACATCGTCGTCAACGATTCAGACTGATTATATAAAGCTGTTGGTAGAGCAGTTGAAAAATCAGGACCCGACAAATCCTTTGGACAACAACCAAATGGCGTCTCAGCTGGCACAGTTTTCGGAGCTTCAGCAGTTAGAGACGATGAACACTTCTTTTTCGGAGGTTCTCAAGACCAATCAGTTGATGTATGCAAGCTCTCTGGTTGGTAAGCAAGTGACCTATCAGTCTACGGCAGAAGATGGGACCACAACAACAAATGCCGGTATGGTTCAGGGGGTCGGCAAAAACAGTGACGGCAACATCATACTTTCAGTTGGCGGTTACGCGGTTGGCTTGGATGATGTTGTATCAATACAGTAAATAACGATTTAAATAGTTAGGAGATACGAAAATGAGTTTTGCGTTATCATCAGGAGTATCGGGCCTTCAAGCGCATCAGAAGATGCTGGACGTAGCGGGCAACAACCTTGCGAACGTAGATTCGACGGCGTTTAAGGCCAGCAGGATAAATTTTGCGGAGCTTTTGAGCCAGACGCTGAAGAAGGCATCTCAGCCGACAAGCGGTCTTGGCGGCACGAACCCGCAGCAGATAGGCAGCGGCGTCGGCGTGGCGGGTATTACGCCTGATATGTCGCAGGGCAACATCGTGAACACGGGCAACCCGCTCGACCTCGCGTTAGAGGGCGAAGGATATTTTGTTTTAAGCGACGGTTCGCAAAGTTACTACACGCGTGCAGGAGCGTTTGCGGTCGATAAGGATTCGACACTTGTTGATCCTACGACGGGTTATCGAGTTCAGAGGATAGGTTCGGTAGGCGAGAGCGACGGTTTTCAGCAGCCGACAGATAACACGGTTCACCTGCCTTATGATGTGACGCTTCCCGCAAAAGCGACATCGACAATAACCATTTCGGGAAATTTAAGCTCAGATGCAGCCTTAGATACCCCTCAGACGCAGAAGTTGTCATCGAATATCGGATACACATACAACAACGGGGTAACAGCCGCTTCGACTACGCAGCTCGACCAGCTTGACCAGTTCACCGGGACGCTCACAAGCGGGACGATAACGATAGCCGGTTACAACAAGGCCGGGACTGCGCTATCCAGCGGGCTTACTTTAGCCGTGGACGGCAGCACGACGCTCGGCGATTTGGTGGACCATCTGAATACTAACGTGCTAACGGATTCGACAGCGTCGCTGGTGAACGGGAAGATTGTCGTGACCGACAATACGAGCGGGTACAGCAAGACCGATTTATCGATGTCTTATTCGGGCGACGGCAAACTAAAGATGCCGGGTTACTTCGAGATGTTGACGGTGGGCGGCAGCGAGGTTAAGCCTGTTAATATTGCCGCTTTTGATTCGCTGGGCGGCTCGCATACGCTTGCCGGGGCATTTGTGAAGACCGATACAGCAAATACCTGGGATATGGTTCTTTCATCGGTAACCGGTGATGTGTCAAGTCTTAGCATGACTAACAGATGGGTGAAAGGGATTACCTTTAACCCGAGCGACGGTGGTTCTTATCTTGGCACCAGCGGCACAGGAATACCGCAGTTCAAGGTAGCATTTGCTTATGACCCGTCGAATGAGCAGGCGATAGCCTTGAATTTCGGAACGACGGGCAAGCTCGATGGTCTTACGCAGTTTGCGGGGACTTCGACGGCGGTTGCACGGGACCAGGATGGTTATGGATCAGGCAGGCTTTCCTCGGTATCGATTAATAATGATGGTATCGTAGTAGGCGCGTTTTCGAACGGCATAAAGAAGAATATCGCAACATTGCAGATAGCGTTGTTCCAGAATGCAGCAGGTCTTGAAAGCACAGGCAACGGATATTTCACGCCGTCAGGCAACTCGGGCGATGCAGTAGCAACCCAGGCGATGAGTGGCGGAGCAGGTGGAGTTCACGGCGGCGCGCTGGAGAAATCGAACGCTGACGTGGCGACGGAGTTTGTGAATTTGATTCAGGCGCAGAACGGCTACCAGGCCAACGCCAGGACAATCAAGGTGGCAACAGACATATTGAAGGAACTGAGTAATCTTATAGCGTAGAAGAGGCAAGCAATGACCATTTCCCTGTTGTCTGCGGATATTTTAGGTGAGGTTTCGTCGAAGCTGTCGAGCGGCGGGAGGTTCAATGCGCTCACGCGGTTTGACGAAGCCGGCGGCAATGAATGGGGGATGGGAGTCTGGTTATTGGGAGGCATCGTAGCCCTGCTGGTGATTCTTGGGGCGATGTTTGTAGCGGTGAGCGTTATCCGGGCGATGAAGGAAAAAAAGGCAGCGAAACTGTCGGTAGCGAGCAAGGGGAGACAGATGGGCCTTTCAGAGAGACAGCTTCGGATGGCCGGCGAAATCGCGGACAGGGCGGGCCTGCCGGACAGAGACGGCATTTATTCGATTGAGGATGCGTTCGACCGCGGCGTACAAAAGATTATCGAGCAGAACCTGTCTAAGGGACTGGTTCGCGAGGAAATAGTCCGGCTGAAGGCGGAGCTTTCGGGGCTGAGGGAGAAAATCGGTTTCAGGGATAAAGTGAATTCCGAGCCTGCGGGGAGGCCGGCGTTATCTAATCAGCCAACCACCAGGCAGATTTCTGCTGGCAGGGTGGTTCGTCTTACGCGCAGGGCGAACCCTGTTGACGGGGGCATCGAGACATCGATTATCGAAAATAACAAAAATGAAATCCGGGTAAAGCTTGTCGGCAATATAAAGATAAATTTCGGGGATTCGTGGCGGGTGCGATATGATTACGGCGCATCGGTCTGGGAATTCGATAGCACGGTGACAGGATATGACGGGAATATACTGAGGCTCAGTCACAGCGATAACGTGCGGTTTATTTCGAGGAGGCGGTTCGATTCGGTTGTGGTGAAGGAGCAGTCGCTGGTGGCGAATTTTCCGTTTTCGGGACCTGCGCGGCCAGAAGGAGTCGGGTCGCCATTTTTTGTTCCGATGACGGTGACGGCTATCGCGGGGCCTTGGCTTAGGCTTGAGACGGCACACCGGATAGTGTCGAACCAGAGGGTTCTTGTGATAATGAAGATAGAGAACGCGGTCGCAAAGCCGGGACAGAACGGTTTTGAAACGCAGGTAATAGAGGATACGGGTGAAATTAAGAATATCGAACAAAAGGGAGACAATTTTATTGTTTCTATTGAGCTGACAGGTTTAAGCGATTCCGATATTGACCACCTGGTGAGTGTTGCCAAAAGGGTAGCGGTTAAATCAGCATCGCAGGCGGCGGGAAAAGAGGGGGCGGGCGAGGCTGCTGAAGAAACAAAAGAAAATTACAAAGCGGCGGGTGCAGGAGCGAGGCAATAATCTATGGCAGAGATTACGGCACAAGTTGGTTCGAGCATAAGTGCGTTGACGCAGGAATTCAGCATCGTCACCAACAATATGGCCAATGTAAGCACAGCCGGTTTTAAAAGGAGATGCACCGACTTTGTCAAATCGCTGATGGAGCTTCAGAACCAGACGGGTCAGGAGCAGACGGGGACGGTAGATCTGAAATCTGCGATAGATTTTTCGCAGGGAGCAATGACGCAGACTGGGCAGAGCCTGGATTTTTCGATTTTCGGGAAGGGATTTTTTACAATTGAGACGCCTGAAGGCCAGCGCTATACTCGGGACGGAGTTTTTCATTTGAACAGCTCCGGGCAGATAGTGGATAGTTCCGAGCGGATAGTTGCGGGACAGGCGGGGCCAATAACGATACCGGCGAGTTCGTCGCTGTCAGAATTGAGTGTGTCGGGCGACGGGACAATAAGCGCCGGCGGGTCAGCGGTGGGGAAATTTCAGATTGCGGATTTCGGAGATAACGAAGGCAAGTTAGTTCCTTCGGGTTTTAACTGTTTTACGATGCCGGATGAAAACATCAAGCCGGCAGCGGCAGCAAATGCAAGCGTAAGGCAGGGTTACCAGGAGTCGTCGAACGTGCGGATAGTGGATGAGCTGGTGGATATGATTATGGTGACCAGGCTCTATGAGGCGAATATGAAGCTTGTTGGTGCACAGACGGAGGCAGCGAAAAATATTCTGAGCGTGGCGGCGGGATAGGGGCGGGAACTTAAAGCTGAAAAGTTAAAATTGTGGAAGATTGAATAAACGGTTTAAGGAGCAAAGTAAGATGTTAAGGGCATTCTCAACGGCGGCGACAGGGATGACGGCACAGCAAACGATGGTAGATACGATTGCGAATAATCTTGCCAACATCAATACGAATGGATTCAAGCGGACGCAGATTGATTTTCAGGACCTTCTCTATGACAAGGTAAGGCAGAGCGGGTCAGAGGTGGCGGCTGGTATAAAGACGCCGGGCGGTCTTGAGGTTGGCAGCGGCGTGCGAACGGCGGCGACGATAAAGGTATATACGCCCGGTGAGCTGGAAAACACGGGCAGAAATCTTGATTTGGCAGTTATGGGCGACGGGTTTTTGCAGGTGACGCTGCCGAACGGTCAGACGAGATACACTCGCGACGGATTGCTTCAGACCAATGCCAACGGACAATTGGTGACGCCGAACGGCTATACGCTTGAGCCTGCGATTACGATACCGATTGACGCAACGAGCGTTGATATCGGCAAGGACGGGACGGTCAATATAACCGATGCGTCGGGCAATTCGTCGGTAGTTGGTTCGCTGCAGTTAGCGAGGTTTCCGAATCCATCGGGCCTGTCGAATGAGGGCGACAACCTGCTTGCGGCGACGGAGGGCAGCGGCACAGCGACGCTCGGGACGCCGGGCGATAATGGTTTTGGATCAATAATGTCGGGATTTCTGGAAAAATCGAATGTTCAAATGGTGACCGAGCTTGTCAATTTGATTACGGCGCAGCGGGCTTACGAGGTGAACTCCCGTGCGATACGGGCGGGCGATGATATGTTAAGCACTACGAATGGGCTGATAAAGTAATGAAAAATAACAGGATAATTTCAATATTTGTGATACTGGTTTTAACGGGACAGGCTGCAATGGCGGTCGAATCGGCCGAGTCCCCGCCTGCGGCGCAGGATAGTGCGGGGGCAGAATCTGTTTTGGAGATACAGCTATCGCAGGAAGTGACGATTGATACGAACACAATCAGTCTCGGGCAGGTTGGTATTATAAAAGGGGGGTCTGCGGACAGCAGAGCGGCGGCGGAAAAAATTCAGCTTGGGTTTTTCTCGACGCCCGGACAAAGGATAACGATTGACAGGCAGACGATTCTTGGCCGGCTTGCGGCGAATCCTGATACTATGGGGATTGCGGTCCGCCAAAAAGATGGCGGATCTTCGACCCGCCAAAAGGATGGCGGATATTCGACCCGCCAAAAGGACGGCGGATCTTCGACGTCGATGGTTTCTTTGAAGGGGGCGTCGCAGGTGACGGTGAGCCGGGACCAGATAATCAGCGGCTGCGAATTTGTAAAGCAGGCGATAGCGATTTTGAAGAAGATGCCGGCGTACTCATCGGCGAAGCAGTATTACACGGTGCGGACGCCAGCGGACCTTGTGATTTATTCGGGGGCGAAGGAAATCAAACTTGTGCCGCACCTGTCGGAGAATAATACGACGGCGCTTGCGAGGGTGGAATTTGTTGTGCTTGCGGATGGCAGGGAGATAGGCAGGCGCGAGGTCTGCCTGCGGCTGATTCGCATAGCAGCCGACAGGAAAAAAGATAATGAAAAACAATTTACTGCCGCAGAACAGGTGCAGGGAGATAAAGAGGAAATGCGGCAGGCGGGTTCGACAAGCTCACCGCAAGCGGGCGGAGTGAAATTTCAGGTAGTTGATATTGCAGAGGAGCAGGGCAAAAAGGATTTGCCGGCGCAGGCCCGCCAAAAGAACGGCGGCTCTTCTACGGGCACACAGCAGGTGGTTATAAATCGCAACCAGGCAGTTTCGATTAAGATAAATAGCGGCGGTCTTCAGGTGTCGGCGTCGGGCAAGGCGCTGCAAAGGGGCTGTGCCGGCGAAAAGATAAAGGTGCAGAATATCGATTCGAACAGGATTATTGTTGCGAAGATAAACGAAGACGGAAGCGTCGAGCCGGTATTTTAAGATAAGGAAAAAATTAGGCACCCGCTCCGCCTGCGGCGGACTACGGCGTGGCAAGCGGAACACAGAAAAGAGAATGAAGGCACAAAGGCACAAAGTGAACAGGAAGGTAAGATTATGAATAGAAAAGGAATTTTGATATTGACGGCGGTATCGGTGATTATCGGGGCGAATCTTTGCCGGGCAGATTCCATCTGGGCAAAGAGGGACAGGAATAAGCCAGCCCTGTATGCCGATGACGTGGCCCGAAAGATTGGCGACGTTCTGACGATTCTGGTGACGGAAAACAGCACAATCGACAATAAGGCGAAGAGGGATTTGAGCAAGGATACGGATAAGAATATCAAGTTCAACGGCAAGCTCGGCAATTTCGCAGACCTCGGCGAATTCGGGACGGATGGAACGAGCGCCAACTCGCTGAAGAGCAAAGCGGATTATAAGGACGAGCGGAAGTTCGTTGATAAGATGACGGTAGTGGTGGTTGACATTATGCCGAACGGGAATTTGGTGGTGATGGGCAAACGTCAGCGTGATATAGGCAGCGACGTGCAGTCGATAGAGATAAGCGGCGTGGTCAGGCCGAGCGACATCAAGTTCGATAATACCGTCAAGAGCGAACAGGTGGCGGATTTCAGTATCGTCAGCAGGAACGCGGGAGTGGCGGCACCTTACACGAAGCCGGGATTTTTGGGTGGTTTTCTGGATATTATATGGCCATTTTAATCGGCGGGCAAAAGTATGATTAAAAAGATGCGTATTATAATTGCGGTGAGTTTGCTGGCGGGTTTTGTTCCTTTTGCGGCGGCGGAGCGGGTAAAGGATATCGTGGAAATTCAGGGAATCCGCTCGAACCCGTTAAGCGGTGTCGGTCTGGTTGTGGGACTATCGGGGACGGGCGATTCGACGATGCCGTCGCAGCAGATGCTCACGAATATACTGAGGCGTTCGGGTCTTGTTCTTACGCCGGACCAGCTCAAGGGCGGCAACATCGCGATTGTGATGGTGACGGCGGAGCTCGGGGCGTTTTCGCGCGAGGGCAGCAGGATAGATGTTGATGTATCGTCGATTGGCGATGCGAAAAGTTTGCAGGGCGGCATCCTTATGGCGACCGCGATGGAAGGCCTCGATGGGCAGATATACGCGGTGACGATGGCGGCGGGCCTGTCGCTTGGCGGGTGGACGGCGTCGGGCGAGAAGGCGACAATTACGAAAAATCACCAGACTGTCGGCAGGATACCCAACGGGGCGATTGTGGAAAAAGAAGAGATTGCGAATTTCATCGATGTGATTGCGGGCCGCCGGATACTAACATTGAACCTTCGTAATAACGATTTTACGACGGCGCAGCGGATAAGCAAAGGCATCAATGAGGTCTATGCCGCCAGTTGTGTGGTGGCGGATGCGGGAACGATAAAGGTCGTAGTGCCGACCCAGGTGACCGATGCGGATATCGCGGGATTTATCGACAGGATTACAAACGTGGAGGTGGCGGTCGATATGCCGGCGGTGGTGGTGATAAACGAAAAGACAGGCACGATTGTGGTTGGTCAAAACGTCGGGATATCAGCGGTGGCGATTTCGCAGGGAAGCTTAGTGGTGAAGATAAAAGAGACGCCGATAGTCTCGCAGCCGACGGCGCCGTTTTCGGATGCGGGGGAAACGAAGGTGGTTCAGGAGACGGCGGTGAGCATCGAGGAAAAGGAAGGATTCCTGATTCCGGTTGCGAAAACGGTGACGGTTGCGGAGCTTGCGCGGACGCTGAATGCGATAGGAGCGACGCCGCGAGATTTGATAGCGATATTTAACGCATTGAAGAAGGCTGGCGCTCTTCAGGCGAGACTCGAAATAATGTAAGGAGAGGGCAGTGGATTCTTTAGGGTTGGATAATGCCGGTATAATAAATCCGATAGTTTCTATGCCGGACCTTACGGCAAAGACGGCGGGAACTGCGGCAGCAGCGGGCAAGGTGAGCGGTGAAAAAACAGAAAAGCTTGCCAAAGATTTCGAATCGGTTTTTGTTTATCAGCTTTTGACGGAGATGAACAAGACGATTGGCGAGTGGGGGCTGGAAAAAGAGCAGACGAGCGAGCAGGTTCAGAGTTTGTTTTCGATGTATATGAGCCAGTATATATCGGATAACGGGGGCGTCGGGTTGTGGAAAGATATAAAGAAGTCGCTCGATG
Organism: Phycisphaerales bacterium; assembly: GCA_003141315.1. Lineage (GTDB taxonomy): Bacteria > Planctomycetota > Phycisphaerae > Sedimentisphaerales > Anaerobacaceae > Fen-1359. Next base: position 27,751 of record PLLP01000002.1, on the reverse strand, counting down.
AGACGGCTAACAAAAACAGCAGCACGGGCAAGGTTGAAGTAGATATATGAGAAATGATGCGGAAATAAAAAGCAAGGTCGAGCAGTTATCGTTGTGTCTCGACCGTGATATTGACAATATGCAGAAGACGCTGCTGCGATTGGACGAGATGCGTTCGGCTGTGATAAAGAGGAACGATGCGGAGCTGGTAAAGCTTCTCGATGAGATTCGCTGCGAGATGCAGGCGTATGAGACGCAGCAGTCGCAAAGAAGCGGAATTAGAGAAGAACTGGCGGGAATGCTCGGCTGCAGCTGCGAGGAGATGACCTTGACGAATTTGCAGAGATGGCTGCCTGAGGGGCAGGGCAGAGAATTGGCGGAAAAGAAGGAGCGGCTGAAAATTCTGGCGGGGCGGCTGAAAAAGGAATATTCGGCTACGGTTTTTTTGCTGGCGGAGTGCTCGCGATTTAACAGGCTTATGCTGAACGGGATTTTTAACAAGCAAAAGCCAGATGTGATTACGTATAACGCGGCCGGCGTTGCGAACGAGGAAAGAAAGCCAGCGTTTGTGAATATGAAACTATAAAGAGAAGGCAATTTTAATTTTTATTGGTTTGGGTAAAAGAATATGTCGGGATTTTCAATAGGTTTAAGCGGAATTGATGCGGCGCAGAAGGCGTTGGATATAATCGGCAACAATATCGCCAATGCTGCGACCGATGGGTATCACCGCCAGCAGATTAATCTGAGCCCGTCGTATTCTTCGCAAACAGGGGATAATCTGATAGGGGGCGGCGTTGATTTTAAAGGCGTGACCAGGGTAATTGACAGTCTTCTCGAACAGCAGATTTTGCGTCAGAATTCGGTTTCAGAGCAGCTTTCGCAGGAAGTGCAGACAATGCAAACGGTCGAAAGCTCGTTCAGTGAGTTTTCGAGCAGCGGCGGACTGAATGCGGCGATAGACAGTTTTTTCAATTCGATGCAGGACCTTGTTTCGCATCCTGCGGAATCGATATATCAGAACCAGGCGGTGAGCAGCGCGAACGCAATGGCAGCGCAATTCAGGACGTTGTCGTCAACGGTATCGACGTTGCAGAATCAGCTGAAATTAGAGACCGGCAACGTGGTTGAGAAGGTTAACAACCTCGCGAGCACGATTGCCCAGCTCAACGACCATATTGAGAGGCTGGAAATTGTCGGCACAAAGGCGAATAATCTGCGTGACCAGCGTGACCAGTGCATAACCGAACTGTCGAAGCTGGTTGGAGTCGATACAACCGAGAGGGATTACGGGGTAGTTGACGTGAACATCGGGAGTATTCCGCTTGTGGTTGGTTCGTCAGCATCGCAAATCGAATCTGGTCTCGACCAAAACGGACAAATCGGAATCGCAGCGAAGGGTTCGTTCAATTACAGCACGGATTACAGCGGGGGCAGTCTCGGCGGTCTTTTATCGCTTTCGAACGAGCTTGTGAGCGGTGTTCAGGATAATCTTAATAACCTGGCGGCGGCAATTATCAACGAGGTCAACCAGGTTCATTTTCAGGGGGTCGGCTCAGCCGGTTCATTTACGGAGCTTGCGGGCAGGACGATGACCAGCGATTCGGTAGCGGATTATTCCTCTGCGGGCGTGCCGGTAACCGACGGAAAGATTTATATAAGGGTGACCGACACAGCCACGGGCAAGACAACCCGCAGCGCTGTCGACGTCGATGCATCGAGCGATACGCTCGCAACGATAGCGGCGAAGATATCGACGATTACGGGTTTGAGCGCGACGGCGGATGCATCGAAGCTGCGCATTACAGCGGATACCGGATATACGTTCGATTTTTTGCCGGCGGTTTCACCGGAGCCTTCGACGAGCAATTTGACGGGGACGACGCCTCCCGCGGTGACGATTTCGGGGGATTACACGGGGACGGTCAACCAGACATATAGCTGCACGGTGGCGAACGGCGGGCAGGTCGGAAACGGTGATATTAAAATTGAAGTGAGGGACGGCAGCGGCGACGTCGTTAATACGATAAATGTCGGGCAGGGTTATGCCGCCGGCGACGTGATAGAATTGGCGGATGGGGTGAAGGCAACGTTTGGCACCGGCGATTTGAATGCCGGCGACAGCTTTACGGTAGATGCATTCGCGAACACGGACACGTCGGGGCTTTTAGTTGCGACGGGTATGAACACGTTATTTTCAGGTAAGGACGCCTCGGATATTGCCGTCTGCACAGAAATCGCAAACGACCCTTCGCGGATAGCGGCTGCTGCGGGTGCGGATGGAACCGATAACGCTAATGCCCTGAAGCTGTCGGCACTCAAGGATAAGAAGCTGGATAATCTCGACGGGTTGACGGTTTCGGATTATTACCACAGGCTCGTGAGCGACGTTGGCGAGGATATATCGATAAAGCAGACGGTTTATAACGGTTCTGAAGCGGTTCTGAAGGAGCTTACCACGCAGCAGGACAATTTGAGCGGCGTGAACGTGAATGATGAGGCGGCGGCAATGCTGATGTACCAGCAGATGTTCACGGCGATGTCGAAATATTTGAATGCGGTTTATACGTCGGTGAATTCCATTATGCAAATATTGTAGTGAATTATTGGCGAGGCGTTATGAGCGGGTCGTTAAACAGCATTTATAATAATATAAATTATGCCCTTAACCAGCATATGATGGCGATGGCGAAGCTGCAGGAGCAGGCATCGAGCGGTTCGAGGGTGAACCGGGCATCGGATGACCCGACCGGTTCTTATCAGATTCTCGGTCTTAAATCGCAGCAGGAGCTTCTTGGAAATTATATTGATAATATTTCGTCGGCCTCGGACACTCTCCAATCGTCGGATACGATAGTCCAGAATATAAAGCAGTCGCTCGCGCAGGTGAGAAACGTATTAAGCCAGGTGACGAGCGGTACGTATAGCGACGATGCCAGGGCGAGGACAGCCGAACAGGTGGACCAGATACTGGAGCAGGTTGTTCAGTATGCCAATTCCAAAAGTAACGGCCAGTATCTTTTCGGAGGCACAAGCACCGGCACAGCTCCTTATACAGTTGAGAGGACAGACGGCAAGATTACGGGGGTGGTTTATAACGGTGCCAGCGGCGAGCGGAGCGTCGAGGTTGCCCCCGCTGTGACAATGAACATTTTTTCTGTGGGTGAAGATATTTTCGGTTCCAATGACCGCAGCGCGCCGGTGTTCTCGAATGTGACGGGCGCAAAGGCAGGGACAGGCACGTCGAACGTGAATGGCGACGTGTGGCTGACGGTGATTAACGACGGCAGCAATTATAAAGTATCCATAGATGACGGGCTTACTTATACGACCGTTCCTGCGGGCGGCGAAGCAAACCAGGCGGTGACCGACAGCAGGACGGGCAAAGTTCTTTACGTTGATACAACCGGAATTAACCAGACGGGTGTTGAGCTTGTGCGTGTACCGGGTACTTATGACGTATTCAATACGCTGATAGCGGTTCGCGATACGCTCAAGAACGACAAGGGATTATCGACAGACCAGCTGAAGCAGGCCTGCAACAGCGCTTATAATTCATTGGACGAGGTAATCAATCGTGTTTTGCAGACGAGTGTGACGAACGGCACGAAGATAAATTTTCTCGATGACCTCAAAACCAATCTGACCGATTTGAAGAATCAGGCGGAGGACCAGACATCGGCTGTTGAGGATGCCGATATTGCGCAGATTTCCATAGATTTGTCGAGGCAGCAGGTTTTGTATCAGATGTCGCTGTCGGTAGCGGCGAAAATGATGTCAATATCACTGCTCGATTATATTTCAACTTCAACAACGCAGTAAAGAAGCGATGAGGTCTGCCTTGCGGCGGATTCTCTAACGAGTTTTGCAACATCGATGTTCGATAATTGAACGCTTTTGGGTTTGGCGGGGTGAAAAAGCGGTCTGGCGGGCGGTGGCACGGGATTTGCACTTTTAACAGCAGGAAAAAGGTCTTTTTTGTGTCGGCGGGGGGAATACGGAATGCGAAAAACAGCAACCTGTTTTTTTGAGGCGGCAGTTATGGAACAGACGGGAAATAATTATCAGAAGGGATTGTCGCTTGCGGAGGCCGGCAAGTATAACGAGGCGTTTTTTTACCTGCAGGAGCATCTTCGGTATAAAGAGCCTGATGCGGAAATCCTCAACGATATCGGTGCGGTTCTTCACTGCCTTGGCAGGGACGATGAGGCGATAGTTTATTTTTTAAGAGCCGGGACAATGCAGAACAAGAATCCCAATGTAATCTGGAATCTTGTCGAGGCATATCTTGCGGCGGGCAGGCCTAATGATGCGTCGCGGTATTTCGATGATATGCGGAAGGCCGGCATTCTCAGTGCCGACGTCGTGAACCGCACGGCCAATGTGTATCTCAACAAGGGCAACCGGTCGGCATCGCTGGATATGATGCAGTTATCGCTGAATTACTGGCCGGAACAGCAGAGAATTCTTGAGCCGATGATAGCGGCAACCCGCAACACGAGGCCAAAGATAAGTTTTATGAGCGGCCTGAAGGATGGAACGACATTCCTGACGGATATTCTGGGATACACGACTGCCCGATACCCTGCGCGGTTTTGCGAGGTGTCGGCGGTGAATGAGCTTCGCGAGGTTATGAGCAGCAGCGACATCTGCTGGTATGAATGGTGCACGGACCTTGCGGTGGAGGCGTCGAGGCAGCCGAAAGTGTGTAAAAATATTGTGAGGCTGCATCGCTTCGAGGCTTATGGTGACTGGCCGGGACAGGTAAGGTGGGAAAATATCGACTACTTAGTTCTGGTGGGCAATTCTTTTGTGAAGCAGGCGCTGGTTAAGCAGGTTCCCGGCATAGAGAGGCGGACGAAAGTTGTTGTGATACCGAACGGCGTCAACCTCGATGAATTCAAATTCACGGGCCGGCCGAGAGGAAAAAATATAGCCTGCGTGGGCTTTTTGAATGCGCATAAGAACCCGATGCTGCTGATGCAATGTATGCAGAAGCTGCATTACATCGACCCCGGGTATAAGCTTTATTTTGCCGGGAATTTCCAGGATTACTGCCTCGAACAATATTTGAGGCATACGGTGAAGTCGATGGGCTTGGAGGGAGTGGTATTTTTCGACGGTTGGCAGGACGACATAAAGGGCTGGCTGGCGGACAAACATTTTATCGTTTCAGGCAGCATATTCGAGAGCCAGGGGATGGGGATTCTGGAGGCGATGGCGAGCGGACTGAAGCCGGTGATTCACAACTTCCCCGGCGCAGAAGAGATTTTCGGTTCGGAATATTTATTCAGTATTTCGGAGGATTTTTGCGTACAAATTCTATCGGACAAGTATGAGCCGGGCAGATACCGTTCGTTTGTTGAGGAAAGGTATCCGCTGAAGGGTCAGCTTTGCCAGATAGATAAAATTTTTACGGGTCTCGAAGCTGAAATCGGCACACAGCGGAATGATTTGAATACGTCCGGTGTTGCTGCGGGGGTGTTTAGCTTCGCAGGCATCGGCGAAGGCGCGGTGAGCGACAAGGCGGTTTTGGCGAGCAATTAAGCCCGCCATAGACAGATTTAAGATGGCACAGAAAAACGGAACAACAAATGAGCCGAAGGTGAGCGTTCTGTTGTCGACATACAACAGGCGGCGGTATCTGCCTATTTCGTTGTCGAGCATTGTGCGTCAGGATTACAGGAACCTGGAAATTTTTGTAATCCGGGACGGCGGGGAAGAGGTGGGCGATATTGTTGGTTCGTTTAATGATTCGCGAATCGTATTTATAGACCGCAAAGATAATCGGGGCCTGCCGCATTCGCTTAACGAGGCGATTGGCAGGGCGACGGGCAAATATATTTGTTATCTCGGCGACGACGACCTGTATTATCCGCACCATGTAAGCACGCTGGTCGATGCGCTGGAGAACAAAACGGACTGCCAGGCGGCATACAGCGACCTGTATAAAACGTACTGCCGGATTCTTCCCGATGGGAGCAGGCAGGTTCTTGGCAAGTTCGTGGAAATCAGCAGGGACTTCGACCGCTTTTTTATTTTGTATTTCAACCACGTTCTGCACGTAAGCCTGATGCACACGAGAGATATTCTGGAAAAGACCGGCCTTTATAATGAGAAGGTGACCGCCCTGATAGACTGGGATATGACAAGAAGGCTTGTCTTCTTTACGGATTTTTACCACGTGGCGGACGTGACGGGCGAATTTTACGCACCGGTAAGCGATAACGACCGGATATCGTTTCTGAAGCGGAAGGATTCAGCGGGATTTGCGACGAATTTTCTTTCGATAAGGACAACGAGGCCCGCCAAGCCGTGGAGCAAATTAAAGGATTTATCAATTATATTTATGGCTGACCGGCTTGACCGGCTGGCAGGAAAAACGGTGAGCAGTATCTGGCAGCAGACATTCTATCCGTATAAGCTGTATATTCCGGTGTCGGCGGCGGCGGGTAATGTCGGGACGGATATGCCGAATCTTGTTTGTGTGCCGGTGGATGCTTTGGCGACTCAGGACCAGCAGATAGATGCGGCGTTGAGGGATTGCGAGGGCGAGTTTGTGGCGATAGCGCCCGCGGATCTGCCTGTAAATGATATGTGGGTGGAAGAGCCGTTATACGCACTTATAAATAATAAAGAGAAGAATCAGGCATACCAGATGGAGTCATCGAGCGACCAGCTTTGGTCGGCGGTGTTCAGGAAAGAGGAACTGCTGGAGGCGAGGAAGCTCTTTCCGAATGAGCCTGTCCGGCAGTCTGTGCTGAAGTCGGGGATAACAATCCAGAGGGTTGCGCCCGAAGAGATACCGTTTCAGTTCGATAGTCTCTTAAAGCAGGGTAAGCAGGCCGGCCGGAACGGCAACTGGTATGAGGCAGCGGAGATTTTTGAATACATCGCGGAACATTACCAGAACGAGTTATGGATGAAGAGCCTGGTGGCAGGCGCTTTGCATAAGGCGGGAGATGACGACAGGGCCGCTGAACTTGTGAAAAAGGTAAATGCCAGCAGGCCGACGGTGGATACGCTTCTGCTCGAAGCGAGGATACACAAAAAGAGCCGGGATTTTTCGCGTGCCATCGAGCTTCTCGAAAGCGCAAGGAGCGTCCTCAAAGGAGATTATCTGTATGGAAATAGTTAAGAATATAAATGACGAAAAAGGGTATCCGATGCAGCATTACGAGGTATTGCAGGATTTGGGGGATTGTTTTGCGTGTGTGGGAAATTTTGTTTCGGCGCAGGATTGCTACGAGCAGGCGGCGTCGCTTGGGCCTGATGAGGCGGGGCCGTATATAGGGCTTGGGGTGATAGCGCTGCAGAAGGACCTTCTTGACGACGCGGAGTCTGCGTTCAAGATTGCGGTTCGCCTTGACAAGAACAGCTCGAAGGCTTATGCGGGTCTTGCGATGGCTTTGCAGAGAAAAGGGTCTCACAGCCAGTCCTTCGATATGTATTTGAAGAGCCTCGAATTGGACAGCGACAACCTTGCGAGTCTTCTCGGGCTGTTTCAGACGTCGTGTTATATGGGTTCGTTTTCGAAGGTTATCTTTTATCTCGAAACATATTTGAATATGCACCCTGCGGATACGTCAGTAATGTTCACGCTGGCGGCGCTGTATATGAAGGATAACCGGCTGCGGGATGCGAAACAAACGCTGCAGAATATCTTAGCGCTGGATGGTTCGAATGCCGATGCCGTCAAACTTTTAGAGGAGGTTGAGCATCAGCTTGCGGCGGCGTGTCAGGTATAGAAATAACGGATAGAAAAAATATGGTGACAGAAGAAAGACAGGCGAATATTTTGCAGGGCCTTCAGAATCTGCTGGAAAAGCAGATAGAGCTTACGCGGCGGGGCGGGAGCGATTCCGCGAGGTTCGAGCATCTCAACAAACAGGCAGACGTGCTTGTCAAATGGATTGCCCAGTCGAAGATACTTCGGCAGGACAGGTTTGGCGGGAATAAAGAGAAGCTGGCAAGAACTTATGACGAGCTGTGCCTGGCGATAAAGGCTGAGCAGAGGGAGATTGCCGAGAGTCTCGGAAAAGTCCGCAAAGGCAGAAAGACAATAAGTGCGTATAAGCAGAACCTTTGAGGGCTGAAAAGCGGGGTTTATAAATGAGAGAAAGCGATAAAAGGTGCTGGTGCGGCGGAGGGCTGCAGGACTCGGTACACCCGATGTATGGTCGGTGCGCGGAGTGCGGGACTTTGGTTTTGAAAAACCGCCCGTCGTCAGAAGAGCTTAAGAAGTTTTACGGTTTCGATAATTACTGGCATACTTATATGACCGGCGTGTCGAAATATCCGCCGATAGAGGACAGGGCTAAAGATGATTTCGAGAATCGCATCCCTGTGTGGTACGACCTTGTAAAAAGAAATAAACCCGGAGCCGAAAGCCTGCTTGAAATCGGCTGCGCTCACGGGGGTTTTCTTTTTCATTGCCGGCGAAACGGGATTAAAACGGTTGTCGGGGTAGAGCCGGATGAACGAACGTGCAAATTTGCGAGGGAAGGCTTCAATCTGCCTAACGTTGTGAGCGGACTGTTTCCGGAAGTCGAATTGCCGCTGAAAAAGTTCGACGTGATAACCGGCTTCGACGTGGCTGAACATTTTTCCGACCCCGTAAGGGCGTTTAAAGAGGTCGCAAACCTGCTCAAGGACGATGGGACATTCGTATTCCAGACGCCTTGTTATTACGGTGAAGACAGCAAATGGGCGCAGTTCCGTCCAGCTGAACATTTGTACCTTTATAACCAGGACAGCATAAAAAAACTTTTCGAGGCATCGGGTCTCAAAATAAAAGAGATTTTGCCTGGCTATTTCCCTGATGATATGTTTGTGACGGGCGGGCGAAAAACGGTATGCAGGAAAAAAGAGGCGGATTCGGACGGCGGGGAGATTGCCGGGATAAAACGGACGTCGCAAATCCGGAATGTGAATTTATCGCAAAAGAAAGTTATTGAGGCCGCGGAGGTAAAAAAGCTTTTAATCGTACGCCCCGATTCTATCGGCGACGTGGTGATTTTTTCCGGGATACTGAAATATTTCAGGGTGATTTTTCCGAAGGCTTCGATTTCGATTCTCGTGCAGAAGCACATTGCGGAACTGCTGGAAAAATGTCCGTATACCGATAAGGTTATTTCCTTTTCGAGGAGTAGCCTGTTCACGGATGAGATTTACACGGAAGGTCTTTTGCGGCAGCTCGAACTGGAAAATTTCGATGTGGCAATCAACCCAGTGTATTCGCGGGACGATACAGGCGACTTTTTAACTTTGAGCTGCGGGGCGAAGATAACGATAGCGTCGCTCGGGGATAATTCGAATATTTCCATCGGAGAGAAGTCGAAGAATGACGGCTTATATACCAAACTTGTTCCCGCAAGCACGATTTCGATGATGGAAACCAGCCGCAACGAGGAGTTCATCAGGAGGATGGGAATCAAACCGGATGAGGCTGTGAAGCCGCAGGTCTGGATTACGGATGAGGACAGGGCGGAGGCGGAGCGGCTTTTGTCGGAGTTGAAGGTTGAGAAGCCTATAGTGATAAGCCCGTTCGGGCAATTCGATATACGAAACTGGCCGGAGTATAAGTGGGCGGCACTGATAAATAATTATGAAGACAGGCCGGTTTTGATTTGCGGCTCGACGCAGGATTACGAGACGGGCGAGCAGATTATCGAGCTGACGAGGCACAAGAGGATTTACAATCTATGCGGCAAAACAACGCTGCGGCAACTGGCGGCGGTTCTGGAGAAAAGCTGTGTTTGCATCGGGGCTGAATCTGCGGCGGGTCATATAGCGGCGGCGGCGGGCTGTCCGAATGTTATAATTATTGGCGGCGGGCATTTCGGCAGATTCGCTCCGTATTCGCCGCTAACTTCGCTGGTAAGTTTGCCTTTGGAATGCTACGGGTGCAGCTGGAAATGCCCGTACCAGAGGGTTCACTGCATCGAGGATGTAAAACCGCGGGTTGTCGCAGAGGCCGTTGGCCAGACGCTCGCAGAGCAGAAGGACAAGCCGCGGGTTTTCGTTCAGGATACCTCTCTTTGGAAAGCCGAAACCGGTGAACCAAAATGGGAGATGTTCGATAAATTTGTGGATACGAACACTGTCGAGATTATCCATCTCGGCCGGAGCACCACCGCAGAGACGAGATTTTCACCCGAAGCCGGGGATGCGAAACAAAAAGATAGCGGCCTGACAATTGTCACAAGCATCGCCCCAAAAGAAATCGCCAAGCAAGTCAGGGCGGTGAGAAGCTGGCACAAACTCGGCTTTTGTGTCGTTTCCATAAACAGCCGCGAAGAAACTGAAATACTGCAGGAGTATTTTCCCGATGTAAATTTCGTTCAGGCAAAACGGGACGCAAAAAGCGTTCTCGGCAAGCCTTTCGTGTATTTGGACGATATTCTGGAATATATAGGCCAGGCGAATAGTGAGATATGCGGGATTGTAAATTCGGATATCTATTTGTCGGGCGATGACAACATCGTTTCATTTATACGCAGCGAGGCGAAGAATTCTCTTGTTTATGGTTCCAGAATAGAAGTCGAGTCGCTGGAAAATCTGAAGGGCGAGGTATATAAGAACGGCTTTGACTTTTTCTTTTTCGACAGGGCGCTTGTGTCGCAATTTCCCAAATCCGAATTCTGTATCGGTGCGACCTGGTGGGATTACTGGGTGCCGCTGACCGCGATTTTGGCGGGATACCCGGTTAAGAAACTCGTTTCGCCATTCGCATACCATATAAAGCATCCGTGGAAGTGGGATGAAAAGCAATGGTTCCTGCTGGGCGGCAAGCTTTACGGGTATCTGCGTGAGAGGATATGCGAGCAGGCGGCATCGGGGTCGCTTTCAGGCAGGTGGGATTTACTGGCGAGGATGCTTTCGACCTATGCGCACTTTTTCATTAAAAAGGCGGAACAGGTGCGGAATAAGGACGAATACACGAAAATTCTGTATGAGAGCAGCGGCCCCTGCATTCTGGAATTTTTGGAGATAGAATCGCAGCGGACAGGCAATGCCGACGGTCAGAAGATTAAATCGGTCAATGTTGCTGATTATGCCGGCGCGGATATTACCATCGACATTTCTTACGAGGATTACCAGAAGGCAGTCGAGCTGAATCGATACGGTGAGCACCAGCTGAATAAGGGGGATAACGCCGGTGCGATGAATAGCTTTACGGAGGCGGTGCGGATACTTCCGAACTTCACGGCTGTGTATAATAATATGGGGCTTCTGCATTTGCGGAAAGACCAGACGGAAGACGCCTTGAGGTATTTTCTCAAGACGCTCAAAATCGATTCCGCTTACATTCCCGGGATTATAAATGCTGCGGGCGTTCTTATTCGCGGGGGGAAGCCCGATACAGCGAGAAGCCTTGTGTGTAATTCTGCGAAGAAGTTTTTGGAGGGTGGCAAACCCGCCAAGGCAGCGGAGGTTTATAAAGGGTATTTGTGGGAAAATTCAGGCGATACAGAGATAATCGAAGCGTTGAAAAATCTCAGCAGTGTTGATAGTGTCGATAGTGTTGATAGCGTCGAACCTTCAGCAAAGATTCCGGAGGGTGCTGAAAGTATTCCGATAGTGTTCGTTCACCTGGGCGACGGCGAGCATTTGAAATACGCGATTGCGCAGGCTCACGCATCCAATCCGAAATCGAAAATATATCTCATCGGGGACGAGGCCAATGACAAGTACGATTTTGTGGAGCACATTGATTATACACAGTACTGCCGGTCCGCACAGGGATTTGAACGCGTCTATAAACACCTCAGCCCCAACACATATCAATTCGAGCTGAAGTGTTTCGAGAGATGGTTTGTTATCAGGGATTTTCTGAGGGCGAAGAACATAAGGGGATGTGTGTGTCCTGATTCGGATATAATGATTTATACTGATGTGTCAGAGCATTGGCAACGGTTTGCAAATTCCGGTATGACTGTCTCATGCGGCTCAAGCCCGCACTGCAATTTTATAAGCGACGTCGATTTACTGGACGAGTTCTGCAGCTTCCTGGTACAGAGCTATACAGCCCCGACGACTTTGCAGCAGATGGAGGATTTTTTTGCGCCGCTGCGAGGTAAAGGTCTGGAGGGCATAAGCGATATGACCCTCTTCGGTAATTTCCGGCAAAGACACCCTGGAAGGATAGCAGATATATCTGGGATTTTTAACGGCTCAAATTTCGACCACAACATAAATGGAGCCGAAGGTTTTGAGATGGAGAACGGCGTAAAGAAAATTTATTGGGTAGACGGCAAGCCGCACGGCAAGCTTGTTTCCACCGGCGAGCTTGTAGGCTTCAACATTCTTCATTTCCAGGGCGATGCGAAAAAAATAATCCAGAACTATTTCACGGGAAAATTGCCTGCGAACAAGACAGCGGGTTCTGTTCCGGCGAAAGCAGAGCCTCGCCCCGTCGAGCGCCAGATTCCATCCCGGCAAGCGGCGGGTTCTGCCCCGGCGAACGGTTCACCTTCCAGGTTGCCGACCCTTGCTGCTGTGAGCGGTTCGCCTCCCATCTCCAGTTCCGTTGTCGTAGGGGAAGGCTTACGCAATTCGGCGGAGACAGACGGCAAAAAGTCGAGCCCGAAAGAAAAAGGCAAGACAGTTCCTATCGAGCCAGCCGGCCTGGCCGCAGCGGCGGACGGCGATAAAATTTTGGAAAAGAAACTGGTAAATAGAGCCGCCGTGCTGCCGGCCAACAGGCGGTATCTTGTTAGCGCAATCGTCTCGACCTACAATGCGGAAAAATATATCAAGGGCTGTCTCGATGATTTGGAAAGTCAGACAATAGCAGACCGGCTCGAAATTATAGTTGTCAACAGCGGCTCGCGGCAGAACGAAGAAAAAATTGTCGAAAAATATCAGGAAAAATACAATAACATAAAATATATCAAGACAAAAGAGCGTGAGGGGATTTACGCAGCCTGGAACAGGGCGGTAAAGGCGGCGGAGGGCGAGTTTGTGACCAATGCCAATACCGATGACCGTCATCGCAGGGACGCCCTTGAGGTAATGGCAAAGACACTTTTGGCGAATAATGATGCTGCGCTGGTTTATGGCGACCAGATAGTGACAAAGACGGAGAACGACAGCTTCGATGAGCATCAGGGGAAGGATTTTGCGCGCAGGCCTGAATACAGCAGGGGCAGATTGCTTTTCGGCTGCTGCGTAGGCTCGCAGCCGATGTGGCGAAGACGGCTGCACGACGAACTTGGTTATTTCGATGAGACGCTCGATTGCGCCGGCGACTGGGACTTCTGGCTGCGAGTATCGGAAAAATTCCAGTTCGGTCATATTCCGGAATTTCTGGGTTTGTATTACCATAATGAAAGCGGAATCGAACACGGCAGAAAGATTCACAGCTTCTACGAGCGGTATCTTGTCGGCAAGAGGTACGGCAATCCTTACATATCCGTAATACCGGTTTATCAGAACAGGGACAATCCTTTGGTTTCGGTTATTATGCCGGCCTACAATGCGGCAAAGTACCTAAAGGCGGCGATTGAGAGCGTTCTGATTCAGAATTACAGGAACTTCGAGTTGATTGTCGCGGATGACGGCTCGACGGACCAGACCCGTAAAATCACAGAGGGATTTAAGGACGAGAAGATTAAGTATGTGCATAAGGATAACGGGGGGCTCGCATCGGCGCGGAATTTCGGGCTAAAAAATTCGAGCGGGTCGATGGTGGTTTTACTTGATGCCGACGATATGATGGCGCCGAATTATATAAGCAGTCATCTCGAAGCATTCGAAAAGAATCCTGAAGCCGATCTGATTTATTGCGATGATTTACTTATTGACGAGCAGGAAAAACCAATCCGCGTGATAAAGAGGCCGGTATACACTGAAAGGAAATTTCTTGTGCGGGATTTATTCCGCTGCAATTTTCCTGTGGTGCCGTTCAGGGGATGTATCAGGCGGGCGGTATTCGAGAAAATCGGTCTTTACGAAGAAGGCCTGGTGGTTGCGGAAGACTTCGATATGATGAGGCGGGCGGTGAAAGGCGATATTGTGATGCGGGGGTTGAGTTCTCCGCTGTATCTGCGGCGAATAACGAAAGACAGTTTGTCGAGGACGCTCAATATCGAAAAGGCGAAGTGTCAGTTCAAGGTTCTTAAACGGTTCACGGATACATTCGGGTATGATGAATTGTTCCCGGACGTGAAGTGGGGGAAGATTGAGGAGGCCAAAAGAGGGCTTCACGGCAGGGCTTTAACGGCTTTGACGTATTTGACAATCGGGCAGGTTTATGCGGACGCCAATCATTCGCTGTTTGCACAGACGGCCAGACAAATGGCCTGCTATGAGCTGAAACGGTGCATTGCCGATGACCCCGGCAGCGAGCGGCTGCAGCAAATGCTCCAAAGATGCGAGAAGGTCCTGAAAAAAACGCCCGCGGCGCAGAATAAAGCGGTTTGCCAGACGAGCTGACGGGCTGATTATAAGGGTATAAATAAGTTAACGGGCGGCTGATTTTGAACGATAAATAATATGTGAGGCAGGGGGCATTATTTATTTGAAAATTTATAAAGGTGGTAAGAGGTAATTTATTATGTCAACGATAAGTTTGTCAGGTCTTTCAACGGGGATTGATACAAGTACTTTGATAGCGCAGCTGATGGCTGTCGAGAAGCGCACGATGACGATGTATCAGACGAGGCAAGCCACCTGGCAGACGAAACAGAGCGACCTTAATGCTTTAGAGACCAAACTCAGCACCCTGAAAACCTCTGTTGCCGACCTTTCCGATTCGGACCAGCTTCGCGGTTATTCTGCCAAGACGAGCGACGAGGACTTAGTGACCGCAGATGCGTCATATAACGCTTATGAGGGGAATCATTCTGTCATCGTAAATCGTTTGGCAACAGCGGACAGGTGGGTACACGCAGCCGGTTTCGAATATGCGGAGGACAGCGTGGGGGCGGGGACGTTTATTTATTCTTACAATCACAAGGAGACGGCGGTGACGACAACGGCCGGTGACACCCTCCAGGACCTTGCGAACCGGATAAATAACGATGCGAACAATCCCGGTGTGACGGCGAGCCTTCTTTACTTTAACCAGAAGTATCATTTGGTTCTCAGCGGCAACGATGCGGGCAGCGATTACGCGATTTCGGTGAACCCGAGCAATACCGAGGTGTGGCAGACCGGTACGGAATTAACGCAGGGCGGGGCAAATGCAACCCTGAGTACAAAAATAACGGAACTCGACCAGTTCAGCGGAACACTGTCGGGCAATGAGCGGATTCACATTACCGGCAAAAAGCATGACGGCACCGCGGTCGATACCTATATGGATGTGAACAGCAATACGAAGGTATCTCATATTATCAGCGAGATTAACGATGCCTTTGGCGGCGGTGCGACTGCTACATTTGAGAACGGCAAAATTGTTTTGGCGGATAATACCAGCGGCACGAGCCAGATGACGCTTTCGCTTGCGTATGATGACCCGGATACGCCGACCCCCGGCTCGTCGCTCTCTCTGCCGGCAATCAGCGAACTGACAAAAGGCGGTTTGACCCCGGCGAACCTTAGCGGATTTACGCAGGCGGATTTTTCGGAGACGCAGTCCGCACAGGATAGCGAGATTCGCGTGGACGGGTATCCGACTCCGCAAAGCGGCGTTGCCGAGGTTCAGACGCTTACTAAAACTGCGGCTGCGACGGCGGGGACATTCAGACTTACTTATGGCGGCCAGACAACTGACCCGATTGCTTATGATGCGAATACGGCCACAATCCAAACTGCTCTTGAGGCGCTTTCGAACGTTGAGCCGGGCGATATTACCGTGAGCGGCAGTGCGCTTAATGCGAGCGGCACGATGAACTTTACGTTCAAGGATACAGCGGGCGACGTAAATATGATTTCAATAGACCCGAGCGGTCTTACGCCGTCGGGGCAATCGAACTATGTAATGGCCGAGCAGACGAAAGGCGACAATTACGGGTGGATAAGACGAAGCTCGAATACGGTTGACGATGTTATAGGCGGCGTGACGCTGCATCTTCACAACACGGGGACGGTCGATGTGACCCTTACACGGGATATTGAATCCATAAAGACCAAAATCAGCACAATGGTCAGTGCGTATAATGATGTTGTCAAGTACATCAGCGACAATACATCATATGATACAACCACCAAAAAAGCCGGCGACCTGATGGGCGATAGTGTGGTGACAAACATAAACTCGGAGCTTAATAATCCTCTGATTATGCAGGCCAAGGGGTTTATTCAGGATCTTGACACTTTCCTTACGCCGGGGCATATCGGCCTGCAGCTTGACGCGAAGGGGCAGTTGAGCTTTGATTCGACTACATTCGATGATGCTGTGGCCAAGGACTATATGGGGACTTTGGCTCTCATAGGTGCGGATAAGACAGGCAGCTCCAACAGCAACACCGTCAAGTTCTATGGCGCATCCAGTAATTACACCACGGCAGGAAGCTACGATGTCCAGGTAGTCATCACAAACGGCGCTATCGAGAGCGCACAGATAAAAATGGCGGGTGAATCGACATATCGCGCTATGACAGTAAATGGAAATATCATCACCGGCAACAGCACCTTCGACAGTAACAACAAACCCGTGTATTCCGAAAACGGCCTGCAGTTGTCGGTTGACTTGAGCCAGTCCGGTCCGATTAACGCAACGGTCCGCGTCAAGCAGGGCTTCGCCGGCGCACTCGAGGATTCGCTTACTAATATGCTTGCCACGACAACCGGCTCAATCAAGCTTGATGAGCAGGAATCAACGGATATGATAAATCAGCTTCAGGACAAAATAGACCAGGAACAGACAAGGCTTGACCAGAAACAGGCAGCCCTTACTGCCAAATATGCAAGACTTGAATCAACACTCACCCTTCTTCAGCAGCAGTTAAAAACACTGGGAGGTTAGTCGTAGTAATCAGACGCAATATCCCCGACCAAAAAAAGTCACAAGTCGTAAGTCACAAGTCAGTCCGTTTGCAGCGGGCAGGCAGACCCCAGACGCACTGAAATTTCTGTAGCAAAACCAATCGTTCGTATAGAAACCTTACGGGCTTGTTTGCGTCCACACTTTTTATTGCGGAGGAAAAACGCCAATATCAATACTGTAAAACGGGGGTCGGGGCGGTTTTTTTGGCCTGCGGGGGTTCTGGCACAATTGTTGCTGTCTTATATACAGGCAGTTAGTGTTTTCAGGGTCGCCTGAATACGAAAAAGGTATTCGGGGGCTTTAATGTTAATTGGTTAAACAGGGTTGCAGGTCAAATGATAAATGGCAACTCCAAAGATGAATCGGAAATGAACCCAGCCGATGAGTATCGTTCTGCACGGGCTGCGGTTTCATTTTTTTCCGTTTGCCAGAAGATTATCATATCGCTGATAATAGTTATTGGCGGCCTGCTCGTTTATGTTTTGTTCAAATATACGAAGGGTTCGGTGCCCGCGTCATCTTTTGCGGAAAGCGCTGTTCCCGCGACGCAGCACGTCGAGCAGGCAAAGGCGCAGCCGCCGGCAAAAATCATACCTGAAATCGAGCCGGTAGAGAAAAATGAACAGCCTCTTTCTCTTGAGACAGCTTTTAATTTCGAAGGTCAGAACAATTACCAGCAGGCCTTCGATACTTACCAGCAGTTGTTAGCGAAACTTGGCGGGGCTGGGGCGGGAGATTTGGCCTCCGGCAGGCTTGCGGATTTTCTGCAGTTCAAGATGGCGGTATGCCTTCAAAAGATGACGAAGGATGAAGACGCCGGCCTGATTTTCAAATCGCTTGCGAACAGTACTTCGCCGGCGATTCGCTGTTTTTCGGCTTATAACAGCATCGGCCACCAGATAACAAACAAACAATATCTTGCGGCCCTGGCAGGGGCATACAGGTGTTTGGGAATGCTCGAACTTCTGAATCTTGAGCAGTCGCGGCTTGCCTTGATGACCCGCAACTGTCAATTTCTGGTTGCTCAGTGCCTTACGCAGAACGTGCAGTCGCTTTCCGAGGGAGAGGGAAGACTGCCTGAGAAATTGTGGATATACAAGACACAGATTGACCCGTTTTCGTCTTCGGACGAGGCGCAGATTCTTTCACAATTAGACAGCGGCAGCGAGATTCTGAATAAGGCTGCGCTTTCGCCGCAGATTCAGGTCGCCAAAGGCGAGCAGGCAGCCGGCGGCGGCGACCGCTGGCAGGTTATCTGCGGCAGGGCATCGGTTGAGGAGCTGCTTTCGAGGTTTGCGACGGCAGCGGGCCTTGAGTTGAAATGGAATTTGGCGGGTTCTTCGGAGCAGGCGAATATTCGCAAAAGAGTAGTGACGATGTATCTGCCTTTCGCGACCGCTCGTCAGGCGGCAGCGACGGCGGCGGGTTGTGCGGGACTGCTCGCTTCAATCGGTGATAACGGACAGATAACGGTATCGAGCCCAGGTGATTCGGCGGCTCTTTCGGAGCAGGTGTCGTTATGCGGCGATGAGGCGAAAAATTTGTGGCATCAGTATCTGATAAGGTTCGACCAGGATGAATTAGTTGTGAACGTTCATTTTGCCCTTGCGCTTATTTACGCCCGGACGGGGGATACGCCCAAGGCGATTGCGGAATTTAAGCTTGTGGCTAATCGATTTGCACATTCCGGTCTTGTTCCTTTTGCGTTGTTCAATTCGAGCAGGCTCAGGACCAACATAAGGGATTACAAAGGCGCTCGCGAGGATTTGCTTCAGCTTGTCGAGCAATATCCGGATGCCGAGGTGGCGGATGAGGCGGTTTTTTACCTGGCGGACGCAACGATGAAGGCGTCGCTTTTCAGCGAGGCAAGGCCGCTTTATACGAAGCTTTACGACCTGAATTTATCGCCGCAGTCGCGTGTTTCGGCGGCGTTCAGCCTTGGGGTGTGCCTCTTCGAGGAGAAGGAATACGAAGAATCAATAAACTGGTTTATGCGATATTTGAATCTTACAAAGGGAACGGCGGGCGATGAAAATATTTACAGGGCATATCTGCTGATTGGCAAGGCATATCTTTCTTTGGGCAAGGCTGAACAGGCCTGCACGGCTTTTCAATATGCGCTTGCGGGGAAACATTCGCCCGAAGAGTATATTCAGATTATTTCTGCGCTTGTGGATTCTTACGTTGCCCGCGATAAGCTCATCGACGCGCTCAACGTTCTCGACGGTGCGGAAATCTGGCGGCTCTCGCAGAAGGAAAACGTTCAGGTGCTGCTTCTCAAGGCGAAGGTTCTGCGTCAGATGGGGCTGGTTGACAGGGCAGTTTTGTTAATCGGCGACAGGGCGGATTACGTGCAGGATGCGCAGCTGAAGGCGCAGATTCTTTTCGAGTTGTCCGAATGCTATAAAGCCGACGGCAGGCTCGAACTTGCGAGGCGAAACCTGAGCGACGTGCTGGTTATCGCCGAGAAGGGCGAGCTTTTTGACAATGCCTCAATCGAACTGGCGGACGTCTGCAAAAAACAGGGACGCGATTCGGAGGCAGTGTCGGTATGCACGCAGATATTGAATACGGAGCCGAAAGAGGAAGTTAAAAAGAAGGTGTTGGCGATTCTTGCGGATGCCTACCGCAGCCAAAAGGATTATGACAATGCCCTTCTGGCTCTTATGGGAAAGTGGAAGACGGAAAGCCGGTAAATCCTCCGCCGGGCGCCGGCGGGTGGGAAACTAAAAATGAGATATAGAAATATATTTGTTATCTTAATGTTATTCTGCGGGATGGCTTCCGGGAAGAGTCCCGCTTTATCGGGGCCTGACCCGACGGAACTGCTCAGCGCGCCGGCGGCAAAGAATATGCCGGCAAAAGGTACAGCAGTCGAGACGGTGGCCCCAACAAAATCTAATAATGCAGATGAGAAGACGAGGCTTGTTCTTGCGGAGGCGGGGGTGTCGGCGGTTGCGGCAGCGCCGTCAGCCGGTGCGGGAGCGACTGAGCCTGTCGACAGCCGGACAGATAGTTTGGCGAAGCAGCTTTGGCAGGACAGGATAACGAGCATTTCCGAGCAGAGTGTTTCTTCCAGCAAAGACCAGCTTGAGAAATTGCTGACGCAGCTTCGTACGGTTGAGATTTCGAGACCGAAGGCAGGAGAGAATTCAGCCGAACCTGTCACGTTAACGACTGCGAAGACCGAAAAGACGGCTGCCGCGGTTTCCGGTGATGGTAAGACCGGCGGGGCGGCATCGAAAATATCCGATACGAAGACTGCTGATTTGATGCTTATGCTTCTCGGCCAGGTTTGCAAGAATCCATCGACGGTGGAAGACAGCCTTGATATGGCTGAGCTGCTTTACGTAAAGGGGTATCTCGGCGAGGCAGCGGTTTTTTACAAGGAGACGCTTAACCGGCAGAAATTTACGCCGGGTCAGAAGCCCTGGGTTTTGTACCAGGTTGGAAATTGTCTGCGTCGGAGCGACCCGGCGGCTGCGATGGCGGCCTACAGGCAGCTGATTACGGATTTTCCGGATAGCCCGTGGACGGCACCAGCAAAGGCGCAGGAAAAAGCGCTCGACTGGCTGCAAAAGGAAAAGCCGCGTGAACTTTTGAAATAGTTTCGAATTCTGATATTTGAGTATTGGATTAAAAAATATGATTTATCGTAAAAGACAGAACACGAATATCCTGATAGCCGAAGACAGCGGTGTTAACGCGAGGGTGCTTCTGGAGGTTTTTGCGAGGAAGGGGATTCACGCCGACCTTGCGGACAGTTTCAGCCGGGCAGCGGAGTTTATCGACAAGAACAGGTATAATATTATTTTTACAAGCGACAGCCTGCGTCCGCGAGCGGATTTGCCGGTAAAGCCGCAAGCCTGTTTCGAACTGCTGGAAACGGCGAGGGCAATTCAGGGTCAGCCTTTGGTTATTTTAATCTCGGCGGACGATTCGGGCGGGCGTCAGGGTTTGGCGGATACCGCGGTCCGGGCGATTCGTGCGGGCTTTTGCGATGTTCTTACGACGCCCCTTAGCCGCGAAAGGATAGAGGCGATTCTGGATATGTACCTTCCAGATAATCCCGTGCAGGCCTGTGCGACGCTTAGTGCCCAGGGCAAGGAAGAATTTGTAATTGTAGGTAAAAGCGAAAGGCTTTCGCAGACGATAGGTCTCGCCAGGCGTGTAGCGCCGACGGCGGCGCCTGTTTTGATAAGCGGCGAGAGCGGAACCGGCAAAGAACTGATTTCATATTTGGTTCACCGCGAAAGCCCGCGGGCGAAGGGGCCGTATATACGGGTGAATTGTGCGGCGCTCAACGAATCGCTTCTCGAAAGCGAGCTGTTCGGCCATGAGAAAGGCGCATTTACCGGCGCGTATAACCAGCGCAAAGGGCGGTTCGAGATGGCCAGCGGCGGGACGCTGCTTCTCGATGAGATAACGGAGACGCCGATTCATTTTCAGTCGAAACTTCTGCGAGTTCTTGAACAGCAATCGTTTGAGCGCGTGGGGGGCAGTGAAAATGTAAGCGTTGACGTGCGGGTAATCAGCACGTCGAACAAGGATTTATCAAAGGAGCTTTCGGCGGGCAGGCTTCGCAGAGACCTTTATTACCGGTTGAGTGCGCTGCGGCTGATAGTGCCGCCTTTGCGGGAGCGCATCGATGATTTGCCCGACCTTGTGTGGCACTTCGTAAATTTGTATGCGCCGCAGACCGGAAGGAATATCAAGAGCCTGGACCCCGTGATGATGAATATGCTGGCGGGATACGGGTGGCCTGGAAATATAAGGCAGCTCCGCAACGTTGTTATTACTTCGCTTACTCTCGGCATGGGGGAACAGTTGTCGATTGCGGATGTGTCGTGGCTTTTCGATGAATATACTATTTTGCCCGGTCAGGAGGAAACGGAAGCAATAGTGCGGGCCCGCCTTCCCAAAGACCCGTTCGGCGGGCAGGCGGGAAACAGGCAGGCGATTGACCAGCCGGAATCATCGCTGGCGGGACTACCGCTCGAAGAGGTGGAAAAGCAGGCGATTCTGGATACGCTGCGCCAGACGTCCGGCAACCAGACGAAGGCAGCGAGGATACTGGGGATAAGCGGGAGGACTTTACGCGACAAGGTTCGCAGGTACAGGCAGGTCGAGTGTGCTGAACCTGTGTGTGTGGATTAGACGGATTCGAAATTAAAGGTAAATTCAGGATTGAAAAGGTATAAAAATGGCAGAGGAAGAAAAAAAAGCAGAGCAGGCGTCGGCCCCGGAAGTGAAAGCAGCCGCTGATGCGAAACCGGCAGGCGATGAAAAGAAATCGGCGGGCGGCGGCATTTTACCGTGGATAATAATGGGGGTAATAGTCGTGGTTTCCGCCGGTGCGGGAATCGGTCTTGCGAAATTATTCGGAGGGACCAAAAAAGTTTCGCATGAGGCGGCGGGCGCAGAGAAAAAGACGGCAGAGGTCAAGGCCGGTGATATTGCGGCGGGCGCTAATCAAAAGAGCTGGTATTATGACCTTGACCCCGTGATAGCGAATCTTAATGAGCCATCGGCCACGAGGTATGTTCGCGTGACGATTACCTTTGAGATGAGCGAGAAGATTGCGACGGACAAGGGCAAGGCATTTGTGGATGGGAGGAAGCCGGAACTTACGAATTGGCTGAATATTTATCTGGCGAGCCAGGCCGTGGAGGATATTCGCGGTGATAAAAACCTGCGGCGTATTCAGTCGCAGATTCTTAACGCATTTAACGAAAAGCTGTTCCCGGGTGGTCAGCCCGGCATTAAACAGATTCTCTTTAAGGAATTTGCCGTTCAATGAGCGAGACTGAAAATAATCTTCCGATTGAAAAGTTCAAGCAGCTGCTGGCAGCGGTCGGTTCTCAGCCTGCGCCCGGTGGCGAGCAGGTAAAATATACGGAATATGATTTTCGCAAGGCACACTATTTTAATTTAGCGCAGCTTGACAAGCTTCGCGATTTTGCGGTGAGGGCGGGCAAGTCTATCGCCGCCAGGTTTGCCTCTTTCTACAGCAATAATTTTGATGTTTCGTTATCCGGAATTGAACAGCAGTACACGGCGGACTATTTCAAGGCGAGGGTCGGCGCGGCGGGCAACGGTTTTTCGCTTGTTTTCGGGTCTGACGTGCAGCATCCCGCGGGGCTTGTGGATGTGCCGGAACAGGCGGCGATACACTGGCTCAAAGGCGTGCTGGGCGATTCCGATTCGCAGCAGCAGGGAGAGCTTTCGCAGTTAGAACAGTCATTTTTATTCGATATAGTTTTGATTTTTGTCAATGCGCTAAACGAGTCGTGCAAGCCATTGGGTTTCAAGCCTTGCGGCAGCGTCGTAAAGGGTTTTGCCGGTCTCGATGTACCGCCGACGGAAGCGCTTTGCACAATCGGTTATGACGTTAAAAAGACGGGAACAGAAGACAGCTTCCATATCGATATTGCGGTTGTTGCCGGCAGGCTCGACGCGGCGGCGGAAAAGGCAGCACAGGTGGTGAGCAAACCGGCGCCAGATTTCCTGACCGGCGTTATCACTCATCACATCGCGGATGTTGTGGTTCCGCTTACGATTAAGTTCGATTCTACAATGCTTACGTTCGAGGAGGTAATGAACGTGCAGCCGAACGATGTGATAGTGCTGGACAGGAAAATAACCGACCATGCGGCGGTTTTCCTGATGGGCAGGAAGATTTTCGATGGTCGCCTGGCAAGGTCGGAACAGAATAAGGCCCTTGTTATAAACGGGCCGGTGGCATAAGCGGAGAGCAAAATCGAACGGGACAAGCAATAATAATCCGGAATTTTATTATAGGGAAATAAAAATGGAAGCAGCAGTAGAGGAAAAACAGGACGTTCAGGGTGCGGGGACTGAACAGGTAAAGACGTCCGTAAGCAGTGTGGAATATCCGCAGGCTCCTGCCGTCAGGGATTCGGGACCGAAAGGCAGCCTCGATGTTTTGCTGGACGTTCACGTTCCGATATCGGTGGTTATCGGCAGCTCTGAGGTGGAGGTTCGGCGGCTTTTGCAGCTTGGGCCCGGCTCGGTTTTGACGCTCGACAAATCCGTTGACGACCCTGTCGAGCTTTATCTTAAAGGTTCGCGGTTCGCGACAGCCGATATCGTGGTGGTGGAGGATAAATTTGCCGTTCGCATAAAAGAGATTCTGAGTATCAGCACTACCCCCTCAGCCGTAACGGGCAAGCCCGCTGCACAGCCGGCTGGTCAGGAAAATAAGAAATAAATATGCAGAATGTTAAGACTGAAATCAGGCCGCCTTTTCTATCCGCTTACAGCGGAATAATAATGGTGGGCGGTCTGTTTATTATGTTCACGACGCTGCTGGTACCGCTGCCGACGGCTGTTATGGATATGCTGCTTGCGGGCAGTTTATCGCTGGCTATTGCTGTTCTGGTGGTGACGCTTTCGGCTAAAGAGGCTCTTGAGCTGTCGTCGTTCCCATCGCTGCTGCTTTTTGTGACGCTGTTCCGACTTACCATCAACGTGGCATCCACGAGGCTGATTTTGCTTCAGGCTAATGCCGGCAAAATCATACAGACGTTCGGCGACCTTGTGGCAGGAAACAGCTTCATTGTGGGTATGGTTATATTTCTCATCCTCGTTGTGATTCAGTTCATCGTTGTGACGAAAGGCGCCGAGAGAATCAGCGAGGTTTCCGCGAGGTTCACACTCGATGCTATGCCCGGTAAACAGATGGCTATCGATGCGGACCTCAACGCCGGTGCGATTACCGAGCAGCAGGCCAACGAGAGGCGTGCGAAGATTGTCAAGGAAAGCGAATTTTACGGTGCGATGGATGGTGCGAGCAAGTTCATACGCGGCGACGCCAAGGCCGGCCTTGTGATTACAGCGGTCAATCTCATCGGTGGAATCGCAATGGGTTATTCTCGCGGGATGTCGATACCTGCTGCGATAAAGACTTATTCGTTACTTTCGATAGGCGATGGTCTTGTGACGCAGATACCGGCTGTTATTATTTCAGTAAGCTCGGGATTTTTGGTGACCAAGATATCATCGAAGTATGACATTGGTCAGGACCTCGCAGGGCAATTCATGCGGGTTTCGAGGCCGATGCTGCTGTCTTCGATAATAATAACGACGCTGGCCTTTGTGCCAGGTATGCCGCCGATACCGTTTTTGCTTCTCGGCGGGACGGTGTTCTTTGTATCGCGAGCAATTTTGAAGATTGAAAACGCGGAGCAGCAGAAGGTTGCCAAGCCGGCGGAAGCCGCCAAGCCTGAACAGGAGCCAGTCGAGAATCTGCTCGACGTGGACAGGATTTCGGTTAACGTTGGCGTCCGTTTAATTTCGCTGGTGGACCCGCGCAAGAAGACGACAATTTTCGAGCGAATCGGGGCACTTAGGCGGAGGTTTGCGCAGCATTTCGGGATAATTATTCCGCTTGTTCGCGTCCGCGACAATATCACGCTTGAGCCGGCGGCTTACGAGATAAGGCTGTCGGATTTGCCGGTTGCATCGGGGAGGCTTGAGCCTGATATGTATCTTGCGATGGATGCCGGGAACGTGCAGCGGAAGGTTTCTGGCGTGCCGACGACGGAGCCTGTTTATGGATTGCCTGCGTTGTGGATTACGCCCGACAAAAAAGGCGCTGCCGAGCTCGGCGGTTATACGGTAATCGACCCTGAATCGGTATTCATTACGCACCTGTCGGAGACGCTGAAAAAGCATGCCGGCGAACTGCTTACGCGTGAAGACCTTCAGACGCTTCTTGACCGGCTGCGGGCGACACAGCCATCGCTGGTCGGCGACGTTGTCGGCGAGCTTGTGCCGACTCCGGTTCTGCACCGTGTGCTGAAAAATCTTTTGAAGAACCAGATACCGGTTCGGGAGCTTCCGGTAATTCTCGAATCACTTGCCGAGCACGCATCGAGGACGAAAAATGCGGGCGTACTAACGGAGCTTGTAAGAAAATCACTGGCCCGCACGATAACGCAGATGTACAGGGACGACAAGGGGCGGGTATCCGCGATAGTTTTTGAGCCGCATCTCGAAGAGCAGCTCGTATCGACAATCAGGCCGACGGCGGGCGGAGCCGAAGAAGTGAACCTTGCGATACCGGCTGAACTTGCGATTGATATGGGCAGAAAAGTGGCGATGGCGTGGAAGAGGGCCATGGACAAGGGTCTTGATAAAATTATTTTGCTTTGTGATTCGCGGCTGCGTTCAGCGCTGGCGGCAATGCTTGCGCGGACGGTGCCGATGCTTCCTGTAATTGCATACGATGAGATTCTTCAGGCCGCTGACATTGAGCCTGTCGAGACGATAGCGGCGCAGGCTGAGCTGAAGGCAGCGTCGCCGGCAGTTCTCCGCGGGGCTTCAGCGAAGGGCGAAAAGGAATTGGTTGGCGCCGCGAGATGAGAAAAATAAAAAGAGTTAGCAATAATAAGAAAGGTTCGTTTGTATGCCGCTGGATGTAAGAGCAAATGCGATAAGAGTAGCTGTTTTAGCATTTTTTCTGCTGTGCGTAATCGGGATTTGCTGCGGTCTTGCTCCTTCTACGATATGCAGCCGGGCGATAATCGGCGCTCTTGCCGTTTATGCAGCGACGGCGGTGACTGTAAAAATTATAAACGTTGTTCTGCTCGACGTGTTAATCTCGAAGTTCCTCGATAACCAGAAGAGACAAAAGAATGAGCCGGAATACTGAAAAGAAATCCGAATCCGATGAGCAGCAGCCCGCCGGGGTTGCGGTAGAGGATGAGAGCAGCCATTTAAAGGCGGCGGCCCGACGGACGTATATGGACCAGAAGCAGCCGCCGATAGACGACAGCCAAATCGTCCAGCTTTTGCCGATGGTTCACAAGATAGCGCAGAAGGTGATTACATATTTGAAGCCGCCACTTACTATGGACGACCTTGTGTCGGCGGGGATGGTGGGGCTGGTGAAGGCGGCACGCGATTACGACCCTTCGTTTCAGGCTGAGTTCAAGACTTATGCTTATACGCGGATAAAGGGGGCGATTCTCGATGAGTTGCGAAATTCCAGCCCGCTGCCGGCGGAGACTCATCATCAGCTTCAGCGGGCGATGAACGCGAGCCAGCAGCATTTTGCGGAGAGCGGCAGTCTGCCGAGCGATGAGGAGCTTGCGGAAAAACTGGGTGTGCCGATTGAGAAACTTTACGATACCTTCCAGGCGGCCCGTGCCAAACATTTTTTGTCGATAGACGGATTCGAGGAAAGCGACCCTGTTCTCGGAGAGGTACTGGCGTCTGCGGGGACGCTTAAGCCGGATGAGCAGATGGAGCGGGCGGAACTTGTCGGGGAACTTTCCGGTGCGATTGCTTCTCTTGCGGAGAAGCAAAGGCAGGTAATCATTTTATATTATCAGCAGCAGCTTACGATGAAGCAGATAGCCGAGACTCTCGAAATATCGGAGCCTCGCGTAAGCCAGATTCATTCGGCTGCCCTATTTAATCTTGCGGTAAAACTGGAGACAACAAAATGACAGTGGATAATGATTTTAATATGGTCAAACCTGTGGAAGTTTCACAGAATATTGTGCCGATGACGGCGCCGAACGGGAAAAAGCAGCAGAAACAAAAGCAGCGGTGGCAAAAGCGTGCCGGACAAAACAATCCCGAAGAGAAAGAGATGGCGGCGAATCCGGGCGGCGAAGACCATTTGATTGATTATCGTGCTTAGAAATTTTTTTAACGGGGATATTTATGGAAGAAAAAACACAAAGGGTCATAAAAGCGGATAACATAAAAATAGACGGTCCTGTGAAGCTCGGGCTGAATACGGCGGGGGGTTCGCCAAGGCCTGCGGTTTCAGTGTCCGGTGCGGGTTCGGCGGGGGCGGGTTTT